>CAWJBI010000001.1:0-50671 GCA_963841065.1 uncultured Gammaproteobacteria bacterium
CCATAAAAAAGATTAGGCTGCTTCGGCAGCCTTTTCCTTTTTGGTGTGCCGGAAAGTGTGCATATGCCATCCCGCATTTGGCCCTAATCTTGCCGCTTCTGGGGCCTGCTTGTGGGTGCCTATACCGAGGATCGCGGTACCTGGCCGGTACCTTGTCTGCGGATTACGCGGGTCAGGATACCGCTTTTGCGGCCTGATGGATTAGGGCCCGACCCAAAAATCGTTTGAGGTGCCAGGCACGGGTGATCATCCAGGCATGAAGGCCAAGGAGGGCCATAAAGCCCCAGAACATGATGTGCTCGGGGGTGCCAAGAAAATGACCCGCCAAGCCAATGCCGGCGGCAGCCAGGGCCAGCAGCAGCATTATCCCCAAGGCCTGCTTGGGCGAGAAGCCGGCGGCGAGCAGAATGTGATGGCAGTGCTGGCGATCGGCGCGGAAGGGCGATTGTCCCTTGGTGATCCGCCGTCCCATGATGACCAAGGTATCAATCAGGGGTAGGGCGATGAGCCACAGGGCCGTCACGGGCGCCATGAGCCGGTCCGGCCCCTGGGAGAAACGGATAAGGAACCAACAAAGCGCGAACCCCAGGAATAGGCTGCCAGCATCGCCCATAAAGACCAAGGCATGTCCCCGGGGGCGCAGATTGAAGAGCAGAAAGGCGAGCAGGGCGGCGAGCAGCGGGACCAGCAGGCTGGCTTTATCGCTTTGTCCGCTCGTACTTGCCACCAGCACCATGGAGAACAGGGCTATCAGCACCAGGGATGCCGAGAGGCCATCGACCCCGTCGCTCATATTGATGGCATTCATCAACCCGGTCGCGGCGAATAGGGTGAAGGGAATCGCCAGAAACCCCAGAACCATGAGCCAATCAGGATCGAGGAGATAGCCCAGGTCCCTGAGTACCACGCCGGCCCCAACCGCCATCAGGAAACCGGCTCCCAGTTGTGCCAGTAAGCGGGATCTGGGCGAGAGTTCCCGCAAGTCATCGAGAACCCCCACTATCACCAGAATGAGAGCCCCGCCAAAAAGGGCGCGAAAAGGCGATAATGGCAGGCCCGAGGCCAGGGCGGCAAGAGAAAAGCCCGTGACGATGGCGATGCCGCCGATCAAGGGGGTGGGTTGGGCGTGATGTTTACGTCCGCCAGGGTGGTCCACCAGGTTGATACGGGTGGCGATGGGGCCTAGGACCCAAAGCAACAACACCGTGACGCCGAAGGCCGTGGCGGCAGCAATTCCTAATCCTTCAGGCATGAGACGTCCTCCGTCCTAGGGGGGAAAGGGGCACTGGGGTCATGAGGGGGCGTCCAGGAAGGGGTTGGTTATCTGTTCCACGGGCGGGGCGGCACCGCTGGGTTGCCCGGCCGGTGCCCCGGCCGTTGCCCCGGACAGGTGCGGCGTCCGGCGTTTATGCCGGCGCCGGCGGGGGGCGCTGTCAGCCTGATCCGAGTCCGAAAAGAAGACACCCGCCAGCAGGGCGAAGACAACCATGTTGGCCGGGGTGTGCAGGTTATAGTCGAAAAATTCATGGATCAGCAGCAGGAGCAAGCCGATACCCGCGGCTACCTGGACGAAGCGGTACCTGGACCAGCTATCGCGACTATAGACCCGCGTCCACTGGAACAGGTACAGGCCCAGCAAAAAGAGGATCAGTAGCGCGGCCGGAATGCCGCCACCAAAGACCCATTCGATGTAATCGTTGTGGGCGCGATTGATGAACCAGGGTCCCAAGGCGATGGGTTGAAAGGCCGGAAAGACCGCGGGGAAGGTTCCCGGCCCGCTGCCGAAGGGCAAAAAGGTCGCGAGCCCCTCGACCGCGGCGGCGGAAATGGTCCAGCGGGCGTCCTCGAGGGCGCCCCCGAAGGAAAAGCGGTCGAGCACCGGTGCCAGGCCGATGCTGACCCCAATGCCAATGACGATGACCACCAGGGTACCGGTGGGTCCGTACACATTATCGCCGCCAATGCGCCGCGAGTAGAGGAAGCTGGTCAGCAGGATGCCGATCATGGCGAGGGCGATGCCGGTGCGGGAACGGGTGAAGATGATGCCGAGCACCAGTAAGACCGCTAGCGCACCGTAGACCAGGGCCGTGTGGCCGCGCAGGGAGGCGAAGAAAGATACCTTCCGGCGCCAGCCGCTCTTGCGGTCGCCACGATCACGGCCGAGGTAATAAAGCAGTAATGCCAGGGCGATCGGCAACGTCATCTCCAGGAGTCCGGCGAGATGGTTGCGGTTGGGATAGGTCCCGGCCGCGCCGCTGCCCGAGGGGTCGAAGCCCAACAACAGCAATCCCCCTTGGCCGGCGCCGAACTGCACCAGGGCGAGGGTGGCCTGAAAGGCCGCGACGGCCAGCAGCAGGGTAACCAGGCGGAGTTGACTCTGTTCGCCCAGGGAGCGAGTGGCCAGGAAGACGGCGACGGGGATCAAGAGTACCAGCCAACTCGCCTGGGTCTGGAGGGCGACCAGTGTCAGGGTGCCGTCCTGACCCTCTCCGGATACCAGTGCCAGGTTGGCCCGATAGGCGCCTTGCCCGGGTACGCCGTCGAGAATCCCGGCGGGCAGATAAACCAAATACAGCAGCGGTAGCAGTAAAATCAATCCCAAGGCTATGATTTCAATGGTCTTGACCATAATTCTGCCGGGGTTCCATAGGGCCACTCCCAGCAAGGAGATGGCCAGGAGTTCAAGCGTTAGCAGGGGGAGGGGAGTCAGGCCAGCGCGGAAGAGGGGCGCGAAAAGGAGGGTCATGAAGAGGAGACCGAACAGCGCCCGTGCGCGCGGGGAGGCTTGAGACGGAGAGGGTGCTGACATAGGTCGGGTGTGCCTGAATCTGGGGGCGGTCATAGAGAAGGTATTCGCGCCAGGAAGCCGAAATTTTAATGTGAATAGAGTCAATGACCTAAGTGACCTAGGGTGGCAAAGGCCACAATCGGGAAGACCTCGCGCCCGCCGCAGCATCCAAGGCTTGGATTCCATACCACCAAGCATTTTCCATAGACTACTCTAGTTCACGGAGCCTGGAAAGGCGTCATTTACGACCAAATACGACGTTTTCGGGTTTTTGTCCATTATCTTTCAGTCGGTTACGATCTTTGTCCCTGGGTTTTTTTCCATCACACGGTGTTGAGGCTTTACGAAACATCAGAATGATTGTTATGCTCTACAAGCTGGTAAGACTCTTCGGGGCCTTAAACTTTGGACAGAACCCCAACCCACCGGAATAGATGCCATGAAGATTATGTTGGTCCGTACTCTCGCGTGTGCGGTTATCCTCCTTGTCGTTCAAGGCTGTAAATCCTCTGGCGGGGTGACCAGTATCGGTGATGATGCATCACCAGGCGCCGCTACCGCCAGTGCCAAGGTCGTGCCTACCACCCAGGGCCTGCCCCCGGACCCGGGTCCCGCCGCCATTCCCCGAATCAGCGAGGGCGACCTGTTGCAACTCCAAGTCTTTCAGGCCCCGGAGATGTCAACCAAGGAGCGGGTGATGGCGAGTGGCGAGATTTTTCTCCCTCTCATCGGTGCCGTCAAGGTCGCCGGGCTAACCCAAGAAGAGGCGGAGCAGCTTATCACCCGCAAGCTATCGGAAAACTACCTTCAAAATCCTCAGGTTAACCTCTTCGTCGAGGAATCCGCCAGCCTCAAGGTCACGGTGGTCGGGGATGTCGGCGCCCCCGGCGTCTTCCCCCTCAAGGGCCAGATGACCCTGCTGGAGGCCATTGCCCTCGCGCGTGGCGTGAAGGGTACGGCCAAGGACGAGGTGGTGCTCTTCCGTAAAACGGAGCCTGCGGGAATTAAGGCTTACATCATTGACATAGGCCAAATTGAAGAGGGTTCTCTCGGCAATCCCCCCTTGATTGGCGGTGACACGGTCCATGTCGTGCAGTCCGGGACCATGGTCTTTTTCGATAAAATCTTTGGCAAGCTCGCTCTGGCGCCGGTGGCCTTCTAGCATGAGTAGCATCAATCAGCCCCCTGTTCCCGCCGAGGCCCTGCCGCCGGGTGGCCCTCTGGTTCGTCCGGGCCAACGCGCCTTGGTGCCCCGTCCTTATCCCCAGGTCCCGGCGGTGGCGACCGCCGCCCCGGACGAAGAAGACTTCATCGATCTGCGTCACCTCTGGGGCATTCTCCTGCGGCGTAAGGGCACCGTCTTGCTGGCCGCGGCCCTGGTGGTGCTGATCGGTCTCATCTATACCTTCACCGCTACGCCCATCTACCGAGGCACCCTGCTCCTGCAAATTGACCGCCAGGAGGGGCAGGTCGTGAAGTATCAGGATGTCACGCCGGATGAGGGGGGGGGCTGGGATGCCCAGGATTTCTACCAAACCCAATACGAACTCTTGAAGAGTCGCAACCTGGCGCGGCGGGTTATCGACCAGCTTGGCCTGGAGCCGCAGACCCAGAAGAAAACCGACGGAGAGGCCCAATCCTTCCTGGGTAATCTTGCCAGCTCCCTCCAGGTTTGGCTGGCCGGCATCCTGGGGGCCGAAACCAAGACGACTGCTGACCCAGGTCAGAACGAACCGGAGTTGCCACCCCCGGCGGCCCAGGAGAACGCACTTCTCGGCAGTCTAATGATCGACCCGGTCCGTAACTCCCGGTTGGTGAAAATTTCCTACGACAGCCCGCGCCCCGCCGAGGCGGCGGCGGTTCCCAATGCCATCGCCAACAATTTTATCAATATGAATCTGGAGCGTCGCTTCGAGGCATCCTCCTATGCCACCCGGTTTCTTCAGGAACAGTTGCAGCAGGCCAAGGCTACCCTGGAGGATTCCGAGAGGCGCCTGGTGCAATATGCCCGCGAGCGCGAGATCATTGACTCCGAGAACCGCCTCTCGACCCTCATGGCCAGGCTCACCGAGATGACCAGTTCCCTGGTCAAGGCCGAGGCCGCGCGCATCGAGGCCGAGGCGGCCTATCTCGGCCTGACCGATGCCGACAACCCCGGGGTCGCCGGACTGCTCGACAGCGCCGCCATCGAGAAGTTGAAGGGGCGCCGCGCCGAACTGCAGGCCGAGTACGAGCAGAATCTGGAGGTCTATAAGCCCGGCTACCCCAAGATGCAGCAAATCCAGCGACAAATCGCGGACATCGACAAGACCATCGCCAAGGAGGTGGCCGCCATCGCCGGCAGCATCCGCCTGAAGTTTGAGACCCGGCAACGGGAGGAGGCCAAGCTCAACCAACGCATTGCCGAGATCAAGGAGGAGATCCTGACCCTCCAGGACCGCAGTACCGACCACCAGACCCTCAAGCGCGAGGTCGATACCAATCGCGAGCTTTACGAGGGTCTCTTGCAGCGCTTGAAGGAGGTCGGGGTGACCGCCGGCATCGGCACCAACAACGTCTCGGTGGTGGACCCCGCCGAGGTCCCGATCCGACCCTATAAGCCCAGCCTGTCGCAAGAATCTGGCTATCGCCCTGGTACTCGGCCTGCTGCTGGGCGTCGGCCTGGCCTATCTGCTCGAGACCCTGGACGACAGCATCAAGACCAGCGAGGATGCGGAACGGCGTCTGGGCGTGCCCGTGCTCGGCCTCATCCCCATGGCCGCCGGCGAGGAGTTCGGCCTGGAGGGTGAGAATCTCGCCTTGCTGGTCCATCGCGACCCCAAGAGCCCCCTGGCCGAGGCGGCTCGCTCTCTGCGCACCTCCTTGCTCTTTTCCACCTCCGAGGGCGCCCCGCGCATCTGCCACTTCACCAGCGCCTCGCCGACGGAAGGTAAGACCACCTCGGCGGTGGTCATGGCCATCGTCTTTGCCCAGGCCGGCGGCAAGGTCCTGCTCATCGATGCCGACCTGCGTAACCCCTCCCTGCATCGCACCTTTGGCCTGGCTAACAGTGAGGGCCTGACCAACTTCCTGGCCGGTGATATCGAGCCCGCCAAGATCGCCAAGGCCACCGAGGTGGCCCGTCTCTTCACCATCACCAGCGGACCCTTGCCGCCTAACCCGGTGGAACTCCTGTCGAGCCCGAAGATGCTGGATCTGCTCCACTTGGCCGTCGAACGCTTCGATTATGTCATTATCGACGGGCCGCCGGTCATCGGGCTGGCGGATGCCCTGGTCCTGGCCAATCTGGCGAGCGCCACCATCTTCGCCGTCCATACCGGCGAGACCCGGGCCGGCGCCATGGAAGGGGCGGTCAAGCGCCTGCGGGGCGCCAATGCCCATGTCATCGGTGGCATCCTGACCATGGCGGGCCGGCCCGGCGGCGGCTACGGCTACGGCTACGGCTATAGCTATGATTATCACTATACCTATGCCTACGGCAACAAGTCGGATCCCCAGGCCCTGCCAGAGCGGGCTGGGGCTTGAAGCAGACCGCCATGGACGCGGTATTGGTTGAACTGGCGCTGGCCTATTATCGCGAGCCCCTGCGCTACCCCCGCCTCACCGATCCTCGCCATCCCCTGCCAGCGGGTTTTGGCAGCCTGGTGCCGGCCTTTGGCGCCGCCCTGGCCCCACGCCATATCGCGGCCACGGCGGCGGCCTTAGCCGTGAGTCCCGAGGAGATACTCGAGGCAGCGCGGTTCCTGGTCCGGCAAGTCCTGCTGGCGCCGGGGGCCTCCCATCTGCGTATGCTCGGTTTCGAGGCGGAGGCCACCCCGGCCCGTATCCGCCAGCACTATCAACTCCTGATCCGCCTCTTTCACCCCGATCGCCAGGTCCGTCAGAGTGATCTGGACACGGAGTATGCGGCTCGCCTCAACAGCGCCTACCAGGGCCTGCGGGGCGACGCGACGGTCGTCGAGGGCGAGGAGGGGGCCGATGGCGAGGACGAGGAATCTCAGGCAGCCGTCGTTGCCAGCGATGAACTCAGGCGATTTTTTCACCCCCAGCAACCCATAACCCCGCGTCAGGTGTCCAGGTCCAAACGCGGGAATTGGCTACGGATGACACGGCGGACACTCCTGGCCGCCGCTCTCCTGTTAATTGTGGGGGTCGCGGGATTTATTCTGGCGAGTGTGATGTGGCCCACCACCATGCATTTGCAAATGTCGGCAAATCTACCTGCTAAGGTGACCCTGGCCGAGCGGCAACCCTCCTACATCAAGAGTACGGCCACCACCCCTCCCGAGGTGAAGCCGCAATTGGCTAAGGTACCCGAGTCGAAGGTAGCCTCCTTACCCGCAAGCCCCGCCAGTCCCCTGGCACCCCCCGACCATCAGTCCTCATCCCTGGACGTGGTGGAGTCGGAGCGCGATCGCCTGGCGGCCCTGGAACAGCGACAGCATGAAATCGCGGAGGAAATGGCCCGGATTGAGCAGGATCGGGAAAACCTGGCGCGTCAGCAGGATGAACAGGCCCAGCTAAGGCAAGCGGAGACCCAGCGCCTCGAGGTGCTTCGCCAGAAGACCCTGGCGGAGGCGGAGCGTCAGCAGCGCCAGGTGGCGGAGGCCGAGGCCCGGCTCCAGGTCGAGCGTAAGGCCTTGGAGCAGCAGCGCGGTGACCTGTCCCGGCAAGAGCATACCGGGACTAATGCCGCTAAGGCCGAACAACAGGCGGCGCTGTTGGAAGCCGAGCGCAAGCTTCTTCAGGCCGCCGAGGCGGAGGCCCGCCTCAAGGCGGAGCGCGAGGTCCTGGAGCGGCAAAAGGCCGAGCAGGCCCGGCGCGAACAGGATGCGGCCAAGAGTCGGGAGGCGGAACACCAGGCGGCCCTGGCGGAGGCGAAACGCATGCAACAGGAGGCCGCCGAGGCCGAGATCCGTCTCAAGGCGGAGCGCCAGGCCCTGGAGCGACTCAAGGCTGAACAGGCCCAGCGGGAAAAGACCGAGGCGAAGAGTCGGGAGGCTGAACGCCAGGCGGCCCTGGCGGTGGCAAAACGCCAGCAACAGGCGGCTGCCGAGGCCGAGGCCCTGAAGGTGGAACGTCTGTCCTTGGAGCGGCAACAGGCCGAGGAGCAGTCCCGGCGGGAGGCGGAAGAGACCCGGCGCCACGAGGCGGAATCCAAGGCACCCAATCCGGCTGCGGATCCCAATGATGTTGTCGCTCGCCTGACCCACGTTTATGGTTCGGGAGATCTGGAAGGCCTCGTGAACCTCTTCACGACCGATGCCCAGGTTTCCGGCGGCCGGGGCCAGGCCTTTATTCGTGGCGATTATCGCGACTTCTTCGCCCAGTCTCCCTATCGCCAACTCCGGATTAACGGTATGAAATGGCGGGCAGGCCAGGATGGGCGGTTGATTGGCACGGGGAGCCTGGCGCTGAAGACCCGGCAAAGCGCCAAGGAAGACTGGCAGAGTGCCAGCGGTAGCATTCGCTTCGAGTTGGTGCCCGTCGAGGGCGGCTACAAAATTTCCGGGATGGAGCACATGATGCGATGAACATCCAAGGGACTGAAATCTCTCGGGCTGGCGCCGGGGTCCTCGCCTGGCGGGCCATGCTGATCCTGGTTGCCGGATTTCTAGCCTGGCTGATCATTGTGTTCGGGCTGGCGGGGCATGCCCTGGAGCAGCTTCAGGAGGGGGAAACGGCGGCGGCCCGGCGTGTACTCAACCTTTTGCCAGGGCAGCCGGATGCACTCTACCAGGAGGCAATGGATCTGCTTCCCACCGATGGCGCCGCCGCCGAGGTCCAGCTGGCCCAGGCCTACGCGCAGAACACGGCCCGCGCCCGTCCTCTCATCGCCCTGGCCGATCTGGCCCTCGCCCGAGGTGAGTTGGAGCGCGCCGATGCCTTAGTGGAGGCGGCCGTCAAACTCGAGCCCGCCAATAGTGCGATCCAACGGGGGGCCGCCGGATTCTGGCTCAGGCGTGGGCAGGTGGAACGGGGGTTACAACACCTCTCCCTGGCCCTGGAGGCGCGCCCCGCTACCAATCAGGACCTGCTGGATATTTTCCTGCGCTTCGCCGAGGACCCCGAGGCCCGAATCGCCCTCAAACCTCTGGCCCAAAATCCCCCCCCATGGTGGCCCGCCTTCTTCCAGCGTTTGGCGCAGCGAGCCTTGAATGTCGATGCGGTACGCTTCGCTTATGGCTTGCGCACCCTCGCCTCCCGGATCCCGGTGGCACCCGAGGAGCGCCAGGCCTACATACAGCGTCTGCTCAAGGAGGGTCTGATCACCGAGGCCTACCTGACCTGGGTCAACGGCCTTGCTCCCGCCGATCGCAAGCAAATGGGTCTGCTTCACAACGGCGGTTTTGAGATGGCCTTGGGCAAGGAGGAGGCCTTTGACTGGCAGTGGCGCCAGCACCGTCAGGTAGTGGCCCGAACCGCCCCCACCCTTGGTGTTGCTGGCGAGCGGGCCCTCCAACTGGTCTTCCGCGGTCAGGAAGGCCGTTTTCATCATCTCCATCAAGCCCTCTTTCTCGACCCCGGAACCTATCGCCTCTCTGGCAAGGTCCAGCTCGACAGCCTTGCCAGCCAGGGTGGTTTGCGCTGGACCTTGCGCTGTCTCCACCCACGTCAGGCGGTCCTGGGGGAGAGCGAGCGCTTCCTGGGTTCGGAAAAGTGGCGTGGCTTCAAGATGGATTTCGAGGTCCCCGAGGACTGCCAACTCCAGGAAATCCGCCTGGAATCCGCGGGCAGGCAGGGCCCGGAGAAGAGGGTCAGTGGCGAAATTTGGTTTGACGACCTGGCTATCCGCCGGACTACGGGCCTGACGGCCGCCGCGCGAGCCGACGAGGCGGCGAGGGGCCGCGAGGCCGGGGCGGCTGACCCCGAACCAGAGGACAGTCTCCTCGACCGGGAGGCAGAAACCGAGCGGACAAGCCCGGATGCTCGGGCCCCGGATCAGGTCGGCGAACCCAATGCCATGGCTTCTCCCCTGGTCGGGAAAGATTCCGAATCTGGTGTGGCTGGGCAGTGAGGGTGACTGGCCGCCCGTCTAGCGGTTTGCACGGTTGGCCGTTATCGGAGAAGCACTGACACCAGGTGAAAGATAGACAATAATCTGTTGACACGGATCCCCAGGTTCCCTAGGATTACTCTCATAGAGAATTTTATAAAACCAGTGGCCCTGCTCTTTACCTGGTCAATAACCAGATTTCATTTAGATGGAGAAAAAAGATGAAGATACCCGCCCAGGTTGGCTTGGCCATGTTGTCAGGTTTTGGTGGCGTGGGGCTGGCCGTGGCGGCCGATCAGTCGCCAGTCGCCACAGTGGTTCGTGTTGACGGTACGGCGGTTGTCAGCCAGGATGCCCGCTATGTGCCCGCCCGCCAAGGCATGAACCTGAAGGAGGGCGATCGCCTGATGGTTTTGGAAGGTGGGAGCGCCATTCTGACTTTTGCCGATGGTTGCCAGTACGAACTTGGTCAGATGGCCATGCTGGCGGTTCAGGGCATCAGCACCTGTGCCGCTAATGGCGTTGGTGTTTACAAGGTTGATCCAAAGACCGCCGTTGCCGACGGCGCTGTTCCCAAGCCCAAGTTGGCGGCTATTGGGGGTAATGGCAAGAAGGCTCGCAGTAAGGCCCAGTGCGATGCCGCGGCCAAGAATGCCAATCCCAATGACGATTGCGATTGCGAGGAGCGTCGCAATAACTCCGACAAGGATGATGACTGTCCGCCGGTTGCCGCGATTGGTGGTGGTGCTGCAGTGGCAGGCGCGGGTACGGCAGGTGGTTTGGGGGCAGGTGGTCTGGCGGCAGGTGGTCTCGTTACCGCCGGCGTTGCCGCTGTAGCTGTAGGCACCGTAGCTGTCGTTGCAAGTGAGTCAAACGATACTAATAACCTCCCCCTGCCATCCATCAGCAACTAGCTTTCTGCATCTTAGAGCAAGCCAAGCCTTCACCGGGGCTTGGCTTGTTTTTGTTTGTGGGCTGATCGCATTGCCCCTCGCATCGGTTATGCCCTAGCCGGCGGATTTCACCCCGAACAAGCGAGAAATCCATCCGCCCCTTTCATGTGAGCGCATACTGGTCCTCCGCCAGGCGGGGCCCCCGAGACCATGGGGGGGGATAATTCCCGCTGGGTCCAGGTTTTCCACGATTGCCTTGGGGCGATCCGTCACCAGCCGCTCCGCCTCCTCCGGGCCCACCCATTTGGCCGCCGCCTCCCGTCCCTCCGCAAGCAAAGGTGGACGGCGACTATAGTGATGGGCGTCCGTGGCTAGGAGGTGCACCAAGCCGTCATCCAGGAAGCGTTCCGCCCAGTATTGGGGCTGATCGCGAAAACGCCCGGTAACCGCCCCGGCGGTCACTTGAATCCAGGCCCCCTGGCGCGCCGCCTCCACGAACCAGCCGTAATGCTTGTCATCCAGCCAGGTCAGGCGCTCCGGGTGCGTAATGACCGGTACAAAGCCTGCGGACAGGGCATCGAAGATCGTATCCAGAAAGCGAGGCGGCACCGTGTGATGGGGCGGCTCGAAGAGAAAGTAACGTGAGCCGTGCAGGCAGGGAAAGCGCCCGGATTTCAGGCCATCCAGGAGTTCCGGGACGATTTGAATATCGGCGCCGGTGGTGATCTCCAAGGGGATGCCGGCCTCCCGCAGATGACCGCGAAAGGCGTCGGCCGCGGCCGAGATAGAGCTGGCATCGTTCTCGAAAAGACCAGGGTAGATGTGTGGGGTGCATGCGGTCAGGGTAATGCCATCCGCGACGGCGATGCGGGCCATCTCCAAGGCAGTCTCGAGGTCCGTCGGACCATCGTCGATGCCGGGTAGCATATGGCAGTGCAGGTCGATCATGGGGCTGGCTTGGGGTTCCTTGAACTTTCTGGTGGATTCAAAGTATCTGCGGCCTGCGGGCCTAGGATCAAGCCTTCTTTGGCGACCCGGCCGAGGGGGCAGAAAGTTTGGCCCCGTGCCTGGCTACTGACAGGCCTCGCACTCGGGGTCGAGGATGGAGCAGGCCTTGGGGGCCTCGGCCTTGCTGGCGGTCTTGGTGGCCAGGTAATTGCCGCCGACGGCGCTGGGGCGGCTGGCCCTGCCGGTGTCCGTCATGGTGGATTTCTCGACATGGGTGGCGCCCATGGAACGCAGATAGTAGGTGGTCTTGAGGCCGCGCACCCAGGCCAGTTTGTAGAGGTTGTCGAGCTTCTTGCCGTTGGGCTCGCTCATGTAGAGGTTGAGGCTCTGGGCCTGGTCAAGCCATTTCTGGCGGCGGCTGCCGGCCTCCACCAGCCAGCGGGCATCGATCTCGAAGGCGGTGGCGTAGAGTTCCTTGAGTGCCGCGGGAATGCGGTCGATGGCCTGGACCGAGCCATCAAAGTACTTGAGATCATTGACCATCACCGCATCCCAGAGGCCAAGTTCCTTGAGGTCCTGGACCAGGTAGGGGTTGACGACGGTGAACTCGCCGGAGAGATTCGACTTGACGAAGAGGTTCTGGTAAGTGGGCTCGATGGACTGACTGACGCCGGCGATGTTGGAGATGGTCGCCGTGGGGGCAATGGCCATGCAGTTGGAGTTGCGCATGCCGACCTGCAGCACCCGCGCGCGCAGGGCCGCCCAGTCCCGGGTCGCGCCGCGATCCATTTGCAGGAAGCCGCCCCGCCCGGCTTCCAGCAGCTCGATGGAGTCCAGGGGGAGGATGCCCTGGCTCCAGAGGCTGCCCTCGAAACTGGAGTAGCGGCCCCGTTCCTCGGCGAGATCGGTGGAGGCGCGGATGGCATAGTAGGCGATGGCCTCCATGCTCTCGTCGGCGAACTGGACCGCCTCCTGGGTGGCGTAGGGGATGCGCAACTTATAGAGGGCATCCTGGAAGCCCATGAGGCCCAGCCCCACGGGCCGGTGGCGCAGGTTGGAGCGCCGCGCCTGGGGGACATTGTAGAAGTTGTAATCGATGACGTTGTCGAGCATGCGCATGGCGGTCGTGACCGTGCGCTGGAGCTTGGCGGTGTCCAGGCCCGCGGGACCGACGTGGGCGGCCAGGTTCACCGAGCCCAGGTTGCAGACGGCGATCTCCTGGTCGTTGGTGTGCAGGGTGATCTCGGTGCAGAGATTGGAGCTGTGGACCCGGCCGACGTGCTGATTGGTATAGCGCAGGTTGCAGGGGTCCTTGAAGGCGACCCAGGGATGGCCGGTCTCGAACAGCATGGCCAGCATCTTGCGCCAGAGGTCCACGGCCTTCAGCCGCTTGCTGACCTTCATCTCGCCGCGGGCGGCGCGATCCTCGTAGGCGGCGTAGGCGGTCTCGAAGGCCTGGCCGGTGAGGTCATGCAGATCGGGCGTCTCGTCCGGGGAGAAGAGGGTCCAGTCGCCGTCCTCCGCCACTCGCTTCATGAAGAGATCCGGCACCCAGTTAGCGGTATTCATGTCGTGGGTGCGGCGGCGATCGTCGCCGGTATTCTTGCGCAGATCCAGGAACTCCTCGATGTCCACGTGCCAGGTCTCCAGATAGGCACAGACGGCGCCCTTGCGCTTGCCCCCCTGATTGACCGCCACGGCGGTGTCGTTAGCCACCTTGAGAAAGGGCACCACGCCCTGGCTGCGGCCATTGGTACCCTTGATGTGGGCGCCCATGCCGCGCACCCGGGACCAGTCATTGCCCAGGCCGCCGGCGAATTTGGAGAGCAGGGCATTGTCCTTGATGGCGCCGTAGATGCCGTCGAGGTCATCCGGGACCGTGGTGAGGTAGCAGGAGGAGAGCTGGGGCCTCAGGGTGCCGGAGTTGAAAAGGGTAGGGGTGGAACTCATGAAATCGAAGCGGGACAGGAGGTCATAGAACTCGATGGCCCGCTCCTCGCGGTCGATTTCGTTGATGGCCAGGCCCATGGCGACGCGCATGAAGAAGGCCTGGGGTAGTTCGAAGCGCAGGCCCCCGGCGGTATGGATGAAGTAGCGGTCGTAGAGGGTCTGGAGGCCGAGGTAGGTGAACTGGAGGTCACGCTCGGGCTGGAGGGCAGCGCCCAGGCGGGCCAGGTCGAACTGGCCGAGGCGGCGGTCGACCAGCTCCAGGTCACCGGCCTGCTTGATGTAGGCGGCGAAGTAGTCGGAATAGCGATCGGCCAGATCCGCCTGGGTTTCGGCGCCCAGGCCCAGCCCCAGGAAGCCGAGGGCCTCGCGGCGCAGGATGTCGAGGAGCAGGCGGGCGGCGACCTGGCTGTAGTCCGGGTCCTTTTCGATCAGGGCGCGGGCGCTCATGACCAGGGCCTGGGCGACGTCGGCCTCGCGGACACCGTCAAAGAGGTTGCGGCAGGTGTCGGTGAGGATGGCCTCGCCATCGACGGCCTCGCCACCGCGGCAGGCCTCGTCCAGGAGGCGGCGCATCCTGGCCAGATCCAGGGGACGGCGGCTGCCGTCGGGGAGGGTGACCTGCAGGCCTGGGCCGGGGGCCGGGGGGGCCTCGGCCGCGATGGCCGCGGCGCGGGCGGCGCGTTCCCGAGCGCGCTCCTCGCGGTAGAGGACATAGTCACGGGCGATTTTGTGCTCGCCCGCGCGCATCAGGGCCAGTTCCACCTGATCCTGGATGTCCTCGATGTGGACCGTGCCCCCGCCGGGCAGCCGGCGGGTGAGGGCCATGACGACCTGATCCGTAAGTTCGCGCACCCGATCGTGAACGCGGCTGGAGACGGCGGCCTTGCCACCCTCGACGGCGAGGAAGGCCTTGGTCATGGCCACCATGATCTTGGTGGCATCGAAGTGGGTGACCTGGCCGTTGCGGCGGATCACCTGGAACTTGCCGGAGCCGGGGGAGTCACTCTCGGTCTGGCTGGCGTGGGTCTCGGCCGCCATGGCGGTGGCGGGATTCGGTGCGACGGCGGTCGGGGTGGCGGCCATGGCTCTCCTCAATGATGTGGCAGTCGGTTGTGGCAGGGATCTTGTCGGGACTTTACCGACCACTTCCGGGTTAACCGGAGGCTGTGGATAGCGGGGTCGATAATGTGGGATGGCACAATATCCAGGGTTGGCAATCATCGTCAACCACTAGATATTGTGGTAAAGGGCGCTTATGGCGGTAAATAGGCTGTGGATGACCTGTGGATAATTTCCGAGTTCCTCGGGTCCCCCGACGCCCCCTTTTCCCGGCGCTGGCGCCACTTGGGAGCAGCGGTGCTTGTGGATAAATCAACCCTCGATCCCTCGGGGCGGGGAGGGGGAACCGGGACCCAAAAATGACCACGCGAGGAAACACAAAACGTGGCCATGGCGGGTATAATCCCGCGACGATCGCTGGGGGAGGACGGCGAATCCCGAGAGGGGGACCGCCAGATCGGCTGATATCCATAAAAATCCAACGGAGAACTGATTCCATGCAAGTCAGAGACGTAATGAATACATCGGTGCGCTCGGTGCGTCCCGACACCAAGGTGATGGAAGTCGCCTCCCTGATGTGCCTCTACCGCTATCACGGTTTGCCGGTCACCGAGGAGGATGGCACCCTCGTCGGTTTCATCGCCGAGAAAGACCTGCTCCACCATCTTTTCCCTACCTTCGAGCGCCTGATGGAGGAGGGCCTGGGCAACGTGGATCTCGACATGGAAATGGGCCGGTACTCGGAAGTGCTCGACCTCTATGTGTCCAATCTCATGACCCGCAATCCCATCGCGGTGACTCCGGATATGCATGTGCTGCGGGCCACGACCATCATGGTTCGCAACAAATTTCGCCGCATCCCGGTGGCCGAGAATGGCCGCCTGGTGGGTGTTTTGAGCTTGGGTGATGTCCACAAGGCCATCTTCCACGCCAACGTGGCGGGCACCCTGAAGTCCAAATAGCCGGGTCTTGACCCCGGTTCCGCGCCTGGCCCCTGGCTGGCATGCGGCTTGCCGGCCAAGTTTCCGAAACCGCGATTGCACTTGGCACGAGCCCGTCGTGGCTCTTTATCCGGATCTTTAGGAGGCAGATATGAAGACGCGGATTGTCCATGGGTGCTTCTGGCTGGCCCTGGCGAGTCTGGCGTTAACCTTGGTTGCTGGTCCGGTTGCGGCAGCCAGCCCGGCGGAGATTGCCCTGGCCGAGTACGACGAGGTCATGGCACTGACACCGAATCCCGCCAACGGCCACAAGGCCTACATCACCTGCGCCGTTTGTCACCGGCCCGAGGGCTGGGGAACCCTTGATGGGACCTATCCGCAGATTGCCGGGCAACTCAGGACCGTCATCATCAAGCAGTTGGCCGACATCCGGGCGCGCAATCGCGATAACCCCCTCATGTATCCCTTTTCGGTGCCGCGGGTCCTGGGCGGTCCCCAGAATATTGCCGACGTGGCGGCCTATCTGGCCCAACTCCCGATGAATCCCCAAAACGGGGTGGGGCCGGGCACCGACCTGGAGCTGGGTGCCCAGCTTTACCGGGATAATTGCGTCAAGTGTCATGGCGACCGGGGCCAGGGGGATGAGCAGGAGCATACGCCGGCCATCGCGGGCCAGCATTTCAATTACTTGGTGCGCCAGTTCGATGCGATCCGGGACGGCAGGCGCCGGAACTCGGACCCCAAGATGGTGGAGCAAATCAAGAGCTTCGCGCCGCGCGAGGAAATGGCGGTGTTGGACTATACCTCGCGCTTGCGTCCTCCGGCGGAGCGTCTCGGCACGGCGGATTGGCGAAATCCGGACTTTCGGGGCTATGTTTATCCGGGTCCTCCGCCCGGGCCCGCCGTGGCCCCTGCCATGCCCCAACCCCCGGCGCCTCCCGCTCCACCCCGGTCATAATGGTGATCCCCGCCTGCTCGGTATTTGACCCCGGGGTTGGTGACGGGGCCAGCGTCATCGCCCCGATATCCCGCCAGGACGGCGACGCGAGGTGGCGCGCCTCATGACCCTCTTGCTAGTCGTCCTCTTGCCCTTCCTGGGCGCCATGGGGGTGGCCTGGGCCAGCAAGCTGGGCCGAGCCACCGCCATTCTCCTCACCCTCCTGGTCGTTCTGGCCCCGGTGATCCTGATCCTCTCCCTCCTGGATCCCCTGGTGGCGGGGGAGACGCGCATCGAGCGCTTTACCTGGCTGCCAGCGGTGGGGCTGGATATCGCCTTTCGCCTGGATGGCCTGGGCCTCCTCTTTGCCGGTCTCATCCTCGGCATTGGCGGCCTGGTCGTCCTCTATGCCCGCTATTACCTGTCCGAACAGGACAACCTGGGGCGCCTCTACGCCTATCTGCTCTTGTTCATGGGCGCCATGCTGGGGGTGGTGCTGTCGGAAAATCTGATCCAGATGCTGATGTTCTGGGAGCTGACCAGCCTGAGTTCCTTCTTGCTCATCGGCTACTGGCGCCAGCGCGAGGATGCCCGCCAGGGCGCCCGCATGGCCCTGGCGATGACCGGCGCCGGTGGCCTGGCCCTCTTCGGCGGCATTCTGCTCCTGGGCCAGATGACGGGCAGCTACGATCTGAGCGTCGTCCTGGCCTCCGGGGATCTCATCCGCGCCCACCCCCTCTATGGGCCGACCCTGCTCCTGATCCTGCTCGGGATCTTCACCAAATCCGCCCAGTTCCCGTTCCACTTCTGGCTACCCCACGCCATGGCGGCCCCCACGCCGGTCTCGAGCTATCTGCATTCGGCGACCATGGTCAAGGCCGGGGTCTTCCTGCTGGCGCGCCTCTTTCCGGCCCTGTCGGGGACCTGGGAATGGAACTATTTCGTGACGGGCCTTGGCCTGATGACCCTGCTGACCGGGGCCGTCATCGCCCTCTTCCAGCACGATATCAAGGGCCTGCTGGCCTATTCCACCATCAGTCACCTGGGCCTGATCACGGTCCTTTTCGGCATCGGCACCCCCCTGGCGGCGGTGGCCGGGGTCTTTCACATCATCAACCACGCCACCTTCAAGGCGGGCCTCTTCATGGCCGCCGGCATCATCGACCACGAGACCGGCACCCGAGACATGCGGCGCATCAACGGGCTCTGGCGCTCTATGCCCTACACGGGCACCCTGGCCATGGTGGCGGCCTCGGCCATGGCCGGCGTGCCCCTCTTCAATGGCTTTCTGTCCAAGGAGATGTTCTTTGGCGAGGCCGCCGCCGTCGCCGGTTCCCTCTGGCTCGGTTGGCTGGTGCCGGTTGCGGCCACCCTCGCGGGGGCCTTCGCGGTCGCCTATTCCCTGCGATTTGTGCACGATGTCTTTTTCAATGGGGAGCCGGTGGACTTGCCCCGGCAACCTCACGAACCGCCGCGCTGGATGCGGGTACCCGTGGAGGTGCTGGTCGTCCTCTGCCTCCTGGTGGGCATGGCCCCGGCCCTGACGGTGGAGCCCATCCTGAATCTGGCCGTCAGCGCCGTCCTCCAGGGGCCGCCACCGGCCCATGACCTGGCCCTCTGGCATGGCTTCACCCCCGCCGTCTTCATGAGCCTCATCGCCATGACCGGCGGCGTCCTCATCTATGCCGTGCGCCAGCCCCTCTATGCCGGCTGGGAGCGGGTGGGGGATCGGCTCGATGCCCGGCGCGGCTACGACCGGGTCCTGAACGGTCTTATCGGTCTGGCCCAGGGCCTCACGGCCTGGCTGGGCAAGGCCTCCCTGCAACGGCTGCTGCTGACCTTCCTCCTTTCGGCCCTGGTACTGGGGACCGCGGGTTGGCTGGGCTCGGGCTCCTCCTTGACGGGGCCCTTGCCCCTGCTTGCCCCTCGACGTCGTCAGCCTGGTGGCCAGTATCATCATGGTCGGGGCCGCCCTCGCGACCCTGATCTGGTATTGCCAGCGCCTCCTCGCCCTCATCCTCCTGGGTGCCGTCGGCCTCATGGTCGCCCTGATTTTCGTCATCTTCTCCGCCCCCGACCTGGCCTTGACCCAATTGTCCGTCGAGGTGGTGACCGTCATCCTGCTGCTGCTGGCCCTCTTTTTCCTCCCCCAGACCTCGCGTCCGGAGACCCAGCGCCTCCGGCGCATCCGGGATCTGGTGGTGGCGTTGTTCGCGGGTCTTGGCATGAGCGCCCTGACCTGGGCCCTCCTGACCCGGCCTTACGAGAGCATCGCCGGCTATTTCCTGGAGAACAGCATTCCCGGCGGCGGTGGCCGCAACGTGGTCAATGTCATCCTGGTGGATTTTCGTGGCTTCGACACCCTGGGCGAGATCACGGTCCTGGCCCTGGCGGGTCTGGCGATCCACGCCATGCTGGAGCATCTCCGGCTGGCGGGCCAGCCGGCGATGACCTGGGCCGGCCCTGGAACCGGGACGCGCATCCCATCATCCTGTCTTCGCTGGCGCGCCTGGTTTTGCCCCTGACCTTGCTGGTGGCCGTCTTTATTCTGCTGCGGGGCCATAACCTGCCGGGCGGCGGCTTTATCGCGGGCCTCGTCACGGCCATTGCCCTCATCCTGCAGTATCTGGCCAATGGGGTGGCCTGGACCCAGCAGCGCTTGCCGGGCCGGATGCAGCCCCGTGATCGGCGCTGGCCTGCTCATCGCCACCCTCATGGGCCTGGCGAGCTTCCTCCTTGGCTATCCCTTCCTGACGACGACCTTTGGCCATTTCGACTGGCCCCTGGTGGGTGAATTCGAACTGGCCTCCGCCATGATCTTCGACCTGGGGGTGTGGCTGGTGGTGGTGGGGGCGACCCTGCTTGATCCTCATCCACCTGGGCTTGATGCACGATGCCACCCGGGAGACCGGGCCTGGCGGGGCGCCGGAGGCGATGGCCGCGGGGAGGGGAGGCTGAATGGAGGCCCTGATCGCCCTCTTGGTCGGCGTGCTGACCACCTGTGGCGTCTATCTGCTGCTGCGGGCCCAGACTTTCTCGGTGGTGCTGGGGCTCACGCTCCTGTCCTACGCCGTCAATCTCTTTCTCTTTGCCTCCGGGCGGCTGGTGGTCGGCCGGCCGCCGGTGATTGGCCTCGGCCCCTCCGGGTACGCCGACCCCTTGCCCCAGGCCCTGGTGCTCACGGCCATCGTCATCGGCTTCGCCATGACGGCCTTTGTCATCCTGCTGGCGCTCAAGGCCCGGGCGGAACTGGGGACCGACCAGGTGGATGGGGAGGCGGGCCATGAGTGATCTGGCCATAGCCCCGGTCCTGGTCCCCCTGGTGGCGGGGGTGCTGCTGCTCTTGTTGCGGGAAGGACCCCTACGCTGGCGGCGGGGCCTGGGCCTCCTGTCGGTGGCGGTGCAGGTCGTGCTGGCCCTGGCCTTGCTGGATGCCACCCTGGACGGTGCCATCCTGATCCATGCCCTGGGCAACTGGCCCGCGCCCTACGGCATCGTCCTGGTGGCGGATCGGCTGGCGGCCTGGATGCTGGTGATCACGGCCCTGCTGGCCCTGTTCGCCCTCTGGCACGCCTGCCAGGGCCTGGATGTCCAGGGCCGGCACTTTCATGTCCTGTTCCAGTTGCAGTTGTTCGGCCTCAACGGCGCCTTCCTCACCGGCGATCTGTTCAACCTCTTCGTCTTCTTCGAGGTCCTGCTGCTGGCCTCCTACGGCCTGGTCCTGCATGGCGGTGGCCCCGCCCGGACCCTGGCGGGCCTGCACTATGTAGTGATCAACCTGGCCGGTTCCGCGCTCTTCCTGATCGCCGCCGGCCTCTTCTATGGCCTCTTCGGCACCCTGAACCTGGCCCATCTGGCCCTGCTCATGGCTCAGACACCGGAGGCCAATCTGGGTCCGGCGCGCACGGCGGTTCTGCTGCTGTTTGGCGTCTTCGCCCTCAAGGCGGCGCTCCTGCCCCTGCATCTCTGGCTGCCGGCCACCTATGGCCGCGCCAGCGCCCCGGTGGCGGCCCTCTTCGCCATCATGACCAAGGTCGGGCGCCTACGCCATCCTGCGCGTCGCCACCCTGATGCTCGGCGACGCCGCCCCGAGCTTCGCGGGCCTCTACCAGGACTGGCTCCTGCCCCTGGCCCTGGCGACCCTGGTCGCCGGCATGGTGGGGGCCCTGGGCGCCCGGCGCCTGACGGATCAAGCCGCCTATCTGGTGATCGCCTCGGTGGGGACCCTGCTCATCGCCTTCGGTCTCGGCGGTCGCGACGCCATCGCCGCCGGTCTCTATTACCTGCCCCACTCGACCTTTGCCGCCGCCGCCCTCTTTCTCCTGTCGGACCGCATCGCCCAGGGACGGGGGGCGATTGGCGATCGTTTCGAGCCCGCCCCGGATATCCCCGCGGCCCCCCTGGTCGGTGCCCTCTTTTTCCTGTGCGCCGTGCTGCTGGCGGGTCTGCCGCCCCTCTCGGGCTTTATCGGCAAGTTCCTGTTGCTGCGGGCGGCCCTGGCCCATCCGGCCTGGCCCTGGGTCCTGGGGATCGTTCTGACGAGCGGCCTGCTGGGCATCCTGGCCCTGGCCCGCTCCGGGAGCCTGCTCTTCTTCCGCTCGGCGGCTGTCCCGGGGACGGTGGTGGTGAGCAACCGGCCCGTGACCCTGGGCCCCGCCATCGGCCTCCTCATGCTAACTTTGCTTCTGACCTTTGGGGCTGGAACCTGGCTGGAGGTAACGACCGCAATCGCGGATCAGTTGCTGGAGCCGGGGCTCTATATCCAGGCTGTCTTGGCAGAGGGGTGATCCGGGGGTTGGACCTATCCTCCAGCAGCCCAAGGCCCACCCTCAGCAGGGCGTCGTGGCGGCCTCCTGGCGCTTCGAGTCGCCGGCAACGATGGGGCTGCCCGAGGGCCGATGGCTATGCCCAAAACACCTGGGTTATCGTTTGCCCGGGCCGGGTGGCGGCGGATGGCGGGCGGGGGACGCCGTGAATACATCCCTGTAGGCTTGGCGACAGCATCCCTGCTGTCGACACCCCCGCCCGCCACCCGCCACCACCCGGCCCTCCCGCTACAGGCCGAAGAATGAGTGGCGCTGGTGATAGCTTTCCGCCGGCCAGGTGCAGGTAACTCCCGGAGGTGCTGAGCGAGAGTCGGGCAGGGGCGACCGTATGGCGAGGCGGGGATCCTGCGGGCTGGTCATGGTAGTAGCTGCACCGATCGGCAAGCGGCTCCTCATCCCAGTTCGCGCGGGTTTGGTCAACCCCCTATACTTTGCCTCCGATGCCGAGGAAGGATGGGGATGGGGCTTGCGAAGGCCGGTACCGGGAAAAGCCCTTTGATCCGCAGGACCGCAACTTCAAGGCAAGCGCCTCCTGTCGGTGCCGGAGCCCGGAAAGGCCGAAGACCTGTCCGCCTCGAGTATGAATAATGAGCCGAGGCATTCTGGAGAATGCCGATGGCCCCAAAAAAGATGACCTTAACCCCCAGAGAGGAAACACCATGCTGAAAATACGCAACCTATTATTGGGACTAGCCCTGGTTATGATGTCTACGGTAGTCCTGGCTGAGGACCTCGTCGTTTATCACATAGATGATGCGACGGTGGCGCCCAAGGCCTTGCGCAATGTCCAAAATCATCTGGATGTTGATCCCCTCGCCAAGATCTCCGTGGTATCACATGCCAATGGCGTGGATTTCCTCATGACCGATGCCAAGGATCCCAAGGGCAATCCCTACGAAAACCTCATAAAGCCGCTCGTCCAACGGGGCGTGACCTTTGAGGTATGCCAGATCACCCTCAAAAACCGTAATCTGAAGCCGGAGCAGTTCATCGGCGAGGTGGTGTACACCCCCTCCGGCGTGGTGCGGCTGGCCAAACTTCAGCACGAGGGCGCGGCCTATATCAAGCCTTGAGAGGTTGATGAGAATCTCGATGACCCCGTTCCCGCGCTGGCTGCCCCAGCCTCGGCTGACCCTGGTCCTCGTCCTGGTGTGGCTCCTGCTCAACAACAGTCTGGGGCCGGGGCATATCCTGCTCGGGCTGCTGTTGGGCTGGCTGATCCCCCTCTTTACCCGGCGCTTTTGGCCAGAGATCCTCCAGTTTCACGCGCCCCTGACCCTGCTGCGCTTCGTCGGGGTGGTCCTGTGGGACATCCTGGTGGCCAACCTGACCGTGGCCCGGCTCATCCTGGGCAAACCGGGGCAACTCAGGCCGGCCTTCTTCGAGGTGCCCTTGGACCTCAAGGGCGAGATCGGTATCAGCCTGCTGGCCAACACCATCAGCCTGACGCCGGGCACCGTGTCCCTGGAACTCAGTTCGGATCACTCTAGCCTGCAGGTACATGCCCTGGATGCCCCAGACCCGGATGCCCTGGTCCAGGAAATCAAGGAGCGCTACGAGGCCCCCCTGAAAAAGGTGTTCGAACCATGCTCGCCATCGTCCTGAACATAGCCTTTGCCCTGGTGGCCGTGGCGATCGCCCTCGGCTTTTGGCGTCTCCTGGTGGGTCCCAGTGCCCCGGACCGCATCCTGGCCCTGGACACCCTTGCCATCAATGCCATCGCCCTCTTGATCCTGCTGGGCATCCGCTTGGGTTCCGGCCTCTATTTCGAGGCCGCCTTGCTGATTGCCCTTATTGGCTTCGTCAGCACCGTGGCCCTGTGCAAGTATCTCTTGCGCGGGGATATTATCGACTAGCCCGGCCCCGGGAGTCTCTAAAGATGCTGGAACTGCTGCTGTCCTTACTGATCCTGGCGGGGGCCATTTTTACCTTCATCGGCGCCCTGGGGCTGGCGCGCCTGCCCGATTTTTACACCCGTCTCCATGCCCCCACCAAGGCCACGACCCTGGGGGTGGGGAGCCTGCTGATCGCCTCCGCAATTTATTTCAGTACCCAGGGCCCTGGCGTCAGCCTGCACGAGATCTTGGTCACCCTCTTTCTCTTCATCACTGCCCCCGTCTCCGCCCACTTGCTGGCTAAGGCGGCGCTGCACCTGAAGGTGCCGAGGGTCGGGCAAAGGGCGGGACCGGGAGATTCATCCCAATAGCGGCCGGGGGCCTGGAAAAAGTGGGGATAAGCCGCCAGCGTTCTCAGGCGGCCAGGGCAGGGGGGTGATTCGTCGGCGGGAGGGCTGATTACCCAGAGCTCGTCCCTCTTCGGCACGGAACAGCAGGGCCGGGTGGGGGCTGGCGGGGGTGTCGACAGCAGGGATGCTGTCGCCAAACCTAGAGGGACCTATTCGCGGCGTTCCCCGCCAGACACTACCCGGCCCGGGAAACCAAAACTCAGGTGTTGTTGGGTATATATCAGGGTGCGAAGGGCATCCAGGGCATCATGCGGCCGGCGCGGCCCATGGTGGAGTCCAGGTTGCTGGTGATAACGCTCATCTTGGCGTTGATTTGATTGAGTTCGCCGACGATGGCGGGCAGGGCCGCCATTTGACCGCTCATGACGCGCATGTTCTGCTCCATCTCCGGCAGGGTATCCATGGTCTTGGTCATGCGGAAGAGCATCAGGGCCACCAGGGCGCCGGCCTGATCGGGCTTCCAGGTATGCATGTACTGGTCCAGCCATTCCGCCTGTTGAGCGAATTTCTCCAGTTCCACCCGTGTTGCCTCCGGCAGCATGGCCAGGAGTTCCCGGCGTTGGGCGGCACGGGCCTCCGGGCTCATCGCGGTCGCTGGTGCGGTAACGGGTGCCTGGGGCTCGGCGCTGGAGATGGCCTGGTAGCCGGACCAGCCCGCCAGGATCGCCATCAACCCCAGTCCCAGGGCCATGAGGCGCAGACGGCTTGACTGGTGACGGGTCTCGGCGCGGGCGCTTTGCAACTCCTGGAGGATGAGCCGCAGGCTTTCCTCCCCGAGGGTGGGCTGGGTTTGCTCCGCCGGGGACGCAGCGAGGGGGCGTGGCATGGGTTTCTCCGAAGGGCCTGGGTTGATTGGCCGGGGGTGAAGGATCGGGGCGGGGATGCCTCTCTAACCGCATCAGGGAACTCGTCACGGCTTCATAACTGCCCGCCCTGGGCGAGAATGATCTCACGCACCGCCGATTCCACCACCCTCATGTCCGTCAGAGGGTAGGGCGGGATGGCGAGTTGGCGCAGGCGTTCCTGGTAATTAACGCAATAATCGAAGTGGAAGCCCAGAAAGCCCTCCTCGCGCTTGACGCCCTGGATGTCCTTGACATAGGCGGCATAGTTGGTGGTTTGGGCCATGTGATAGGGTGTCGACGCCAGGCCCCGCCGAAAGCCCTCGACGTGGGCATCCCAGGTTGGGTAGAGGGCGGGGTTAGCGAAATGCAGCACCCGGGAGGCGGCAACCAGGGACTGGAGACAGCCAGCGACCGCGTTCACGTCCTCCTCGGCAAAGGCCGCCAGCTCGCCCCGCGACCGGCTGAAGGCCTGCACCGCCGCGGTCAACCAGCCCTGCTCGATGCGCAGACTGCTTGGCAGGGACCCATGGGCGAAGGTCGCCGCGAGCAGAAAGGCGTCGGCGGCGCGGTCGGTCGCTTGGATCGCCGCCAGCAGGGCCGGATAGGCCCGCAGAAAGGCGGCCTCCCGGGAGCCATCGGCGAGTTTATTGACGCGCACCAGGTCCACCGCCTGGTCCAGGGTGGCGAGATTGATATGGGTGAGGTCCGGAATCCGTCTGCCTGAATCCGGTGTCGCCGCGCCGCCCGGGGCGCGAAAGGGGTGCCTTGCATTCATGGCGATTAGGTTGACAGATTGGCGTCGCGAGGTCGAGGGGCCGAGGCGGGAAAATGCCGGGCGGTATGCCCCAGAGGGGTCTGAACAGGCCATACCCCGGCTTGCGGTCGCTGCCTGGGTTTCCGCGTTGGGCAAGATAGCCAAATATTAGCCTCGGGCGGATGAAAATCCCGGGGCCTTGGGGCAATATGGTCGCGTATCACGCCCTACCGCGCTCAGGAGACACCATGTACCGCATCCGTGCCACTCTCGGAGGCTGGCTGATTGGCCTCGCCCTCATGGCCCTGGCACCCCTCGTCGCCGAGGCGCAAGCGGGGCCCGGGGTCCAGACCAGCCCGCCGCCCAGGACCTGGTCCGGCTCGCCGGGGATGCGGTTATTTGGCGGGGGCCTGCAAGACACCCTCTATCGGGATGAGGCGGGACCCTCGGTTCTGACGGCCATGGCCGATGGGGGCTATGCCCTGGCGGGTAGCCTGCCGGGGCCTGGAGGTCGCCAGGCCTGGATCGCCCGTCATGACCCCCAGGGTTTGCCAGTCTGGACGCAAGTCCTGGCCGGGCCCTTTGACCTCCAGGTTCAGGCGCTGGGTTCTCTGCCGAATGATGGCCTCTTGCTGGCGGGAAATTTAGGCCCGGCCCGGCCGGGTTTCCTGATGGCCCTGGACGCGGCGGGTGAGACCCTCTGGTCACGGACCACGACCGTGGATGAGGCCGCCACCGACCACTTGCTGGGACTGGCCACGGGTACCACCGGCCTGGGGCTTGCCGTGGGGCAGACCCAACGCGCGGATGGGACCGAGGTCGGCCTCCTCGCCGCCGTTCCGGCGGATGGTTCCCCTGGATGGCGGCTGGCGGCGACCGAGGCCAGGTCCGTCCGGGCCCTGATCCGGGATGGCGATGGCTGGCTGGTGGCCGGCGCCAGCGCGGAGCCTGCCCAGGCCGCCTGGCTGGCCCGGGTCGATGCGACGGGTCGGATCGACTGGCAGCGCACCTATGGCCCGGCGGGCGGCGGTGCGGTCACGGCCTTGGTGCGTCTGGCGGATGGCGCCGTCCTCCTGGCGGGGCACCCGGCCGAGGGTGGCGAGGTCTGGCTGCGCCGGGTCGATGGTCGGGGGGAAATCCTCTCCGAACAGCAGCCGCGACTGGGCGGCGATAGCCTGCCACCCGTCCGCTCCCTGCTCGGCCTAGCCCTAGTCGAGGATGGCGGTATTTGGCTTGGGGGGGAGACCCGGGGCGGCGATGCCTGGCTGGCGCGCCTCAACCCCGCCGGCGAGACCCTCTGGGTGCGCCACTATGGTGGCGATGGCGCGGATCGCTTCACCGCCCTGCTGTCACGCCCGGGCGGGGTGCTGGCCGCGGGCCTGAGTGCCCCTGGCCAGGGGCCAGGCGCCTCAGGCCTCTGGCTGGCCACGCTCGATGCCCAAGGTAACCCCTGGATGTCACCGCCCTTGTCCGACCGGGCGGCCAAGATCCTGGCCCTTGTCGAGCAGGGGCTGGGGCCTGAATCCGGCCTCGCCGCCGGCGGCGAGGTCGAGGTCCGGGAGGTGGCCGATGGCACCCTGCGGCTCTGGCTCCCCTTTACCCGTCTGAAGGACACCTCGGCGGATGCCGAGGGGCAAGAGCTGGATCTGGGTACCCTCGCGCTTCAGGCCAGCCCCCCGGAAACCGGGCCGGGTCCCTGGCGCTTCCGGGTCGATGGTCCGGCCACCCTCTGGATTCCCGGGAATGCCGGGGGGGATGCCGCCCGGCTGACCCTGGCGCGGCGCGACTTTGCCCTGGAACTGGAACCGGACTCCGGTCTGACGACGGCGATCGATCTCCAGTTGGCAGGGGTCGAGTTGCGCCTGGATCCCCCGGCACGGCTGGCGGGTATTTACCAAGGCTTGGGGATCGGCTCCGCGACGCCTCCGGCCGGCGCGGAGGCCAGCGCCCTGGCCAGCCTGGGTCTTGGCGAATTCACCCTGGCGGTCAAGCTGACGCCCGATGCCGCGGGCCGTTGGGGTGGGAGTTTCCGACTCAGGCTCGCTGACCTGGCGGGGCGGGATGGGCAAGGCCAGGAACTGGGTCATCTGGGCGGCTGGCGGCTGGATGCCGACTATGCCGACATGGATCTCGACACGCTGGACGCCCTCTCGGGGCGGCTGGAGACCCTGAAGCTTCAGGAACCCGTCGCCTTGCTGGAGGAGGTCGGCGCCCTGGTGGAGGCCTATCTGCGGGCCAGTGGCCAGGCGCGGGGCGAATGGCTCCTGACTGATCTGGCCATGCCTCTCGATGGCGTGGGCGACTACCTGCGTCTGAGCGAGCTCAGTCTGGCGGGCTCCGTCGCGCCGCCCTTGGGCCAGCCCCTGGCGCGGGATCTGCGGCTGCAATACCTCCTCAAGGGGCTGGACCTGGTGGCGGAGGCGAGCCAGGTCGCGCTAGGGGAGGCGCGTGTCGAGGTCGGCATTGAGCGCTTGGCGCTCGCCAACCTGGTCGAGGCGGTTCTGTTCGCGCTCCAGAATCCCGCCGCGGGCCCCGCGGCCCTACCGGAGTGGCTGCCCCGCATCCTGGGTGGCCTCGAAGTCACCCTCGCGACCACCGGCTTCCGGGCCACCTTGCCCGAGGAGGCCCCCCTGGCCATCGAGGGCCTCAAGCTCCATCTGGCCCTCAAGGGTCTGGACTCCCCGGTGCCCCTCCTGGCCTTGGCCTATGCCCAGGAGGGCGTCTCGGGTCTGGAGCCGGTGCTGCCCCCCTGGGCGCCCCGGACGGTCGATCTCGATCTGGCCCTAAGTGGCCTGCCCCTGGCCGAGCTGCTGGCCATCTCCCTGGAGGAGGCGCCCGATCCCCTGGCCGCCCTCGCGCTGCTGGGCACCCAGCCGATCCGGCTCGACATCAAGGACATCAAGGTGGATCTGCCCGCCGGCGGGCTACGGCTGCGCGGCCAGGCCCTGACCCAGGTTCCGGCCACGCCCCAGGCCTTGCCGGAGGGGAGCCTGACCGCGAACATCGAGCTGCGCAACCTCGATGCCCTGGCCCGCCTCATGGACGAGGCGGCGGACCCCGCCGAGCGCGAGAACCTGGCCGCCCTGGTGGCCTTCCTGCGGTTGGTGGGCATCGAGCGTCCCGACGCGGAGGGCGGCCAGCTACTGACTTTCGCCCTGGAAGCTAACAGCCGGGGCGAGGTTGTGGTCAACGGCAAGGACCTGACTCCGCTCCTCAACAACTCGGCCAGCCCCGTTGGCGGTATGAATCGCTAGCGCCGCGTCCGGACAGCAGGCGGAGTCGCCCATGATCGAGATCAGACCCGGGACGGACGCGGATCGGCCCCAGATCCTGGCCCGCATGGCGGAGGTCTTCGGTCCCGGGCCCGCGTCGCGGGCGGAACGCCTCTGGGACTGGCAGTGGCACCAGGACCCGCGTCTGCCAACCCCCGGCTATCGGGGGGTCGTCGCCGATTGGCGTGGCCAGATTATTGGCAATCTGGCCACCATACCCGCCGGGCTGCAACTTGGCGGAGAGCCGGTCACGGCCCACTGGTGCGTGGAGATGCTCACCCACTGGGGCCTAATGCGCCAGGCCCTCCGCGACCAGCGGCGCCAGGCCAGCGCGGGACCCAACTTCACCCATGGCATCGCCGCCGCCCTCCTCGACCATCCCGCTGCGGGGCCGATTCAGCTCGCCAAGCACATCGCCGATCCCATGATGGTCATTCTGCACCGCATCGGTTTCACCGCCCTGCCGGGCACCTGTTCCCTAAAGCGCCGGGTCTCGCTGCGCCATACCCTGGCGCGCGGCCTGGGCCGGCCTGTGGGGGGGCTGATGGGGGCGGTGGCGGATCTGGGCCTGCCCCTCGGCCCCCGGCCCCGGCTGCCGATCGAGGTCCTGGCGGGGGGGTTCGACTCCCGTTTCGACCGCCTGTGGGAGCAGGTCCGGGGCCGATACGCCGCCCTATGCCAGCGCGATGCCCGGACGCTGGACTGGCGGTATCGACAGCACCCGGAAGGTGACTACCGGGTCCTCACGACCGGGGCTGGGCAAGAGCTGCGTGGTTACCTGGTGCTGCTCACCTACCAAACCCGGGGCCGCCGCCGGGCTAAGCTAGTGGACCTGCTGACCGCCCCCGAGGATACCGAGGCGATCCGCTCCCTCTTGAGCGGCGCCCTGCGCTGGCTGCGCGACTGGCGGGCGGAAAAGGTCGAGACCTTCGCCTGCGGGGAGGGCGTCGCCGCCATCCTCGGCTCCATGGGTTTTACCCCGCCCCTGGGCAAGGCCGGTCAACCCCACCCCCTGATGGTCCGAGGTCTGCCGGCGGCCGCCGCGGGGATCTACGTTACTCAGGGCGATGGAGACGGCGGTTGAGGTCGGAGCGAGCCTAACCCCATGCAGCCCTTGCTAGGCCTTCACGCCCGTCTGGTCCGCGCCCGCCAGAAACGCCGCGATGCCCAGGATGAGCGTAGCCAGTGGCCCCAGTGGTTCCTGCTCGCGGGCTTGCGGGAGCGGGAGGCCTGGAGTCATCCGGACCCTGCGGGGCTGACCCCCCTCTGGCCCCCGGCGGACACCTTCTGGGCGGACCCCTTCGCCTGGTCACGGGGCGGGCGGCGCTTTATCTTTCTGGAGGAATATCCCTTCCACACCCAGCGCGGCCGGATCAGCGTCCTGGAGCTGGGCGCGGACCTGATGCCCCTGGGACCGGCCCTGGCCGTTCTGGACGAGGACCGGCATCTGTCCTACCCTTTTCTATTCCGTTTTGAGGATGAGACTCTACATGGTCCCCGAGTCGGCGGCCTCGCGCCGGGTGGACCTTTATCGCTGCCAGTCCTTCCCCGACCGTTGGACCCGCGTCGGGACCCTGATCGAGGGGCTCCAGGCGGCGGATGCGACTCTCTTCGAGCATGAGGGGCGCTGGTGGCTCTTCTGCAGCGCCCGGCAGGGCAAGGCGCGGCTCAATAACTCCCTCCTGGCCTTCCATGCGGACTCGCCCCTGAGCGATCGCTGGCTCCCCCATGCCCACAACCCCCTGGTGCGGGACTATGGGGGTGGTCGGCCCGGCGGTCGGGTCTTTGTCGATGAGCAGGGCCGCCTCTTGCGCCCGGCCCAGAACTCGGTGCCACGCTACGGCCATGGCCTGGTCCTGAATCAGGTGCAGGCACTCACCCCCGAGCACTTTCGTGAACGGCGGGTCTGGCGGACGACCGGCGCGGCGAGTGGCGGCTGGCGCGCCCTGCACCATCTGGATTGGCACCAGGGCCTGCTCGTCATGGACGCCCAGCGCCTCATCCCCAGACCTCCTCGCGCAATATAACCTAATGATTATCAATACCTTGAAATTCTTGCCGCCGGGCCCCGGCCTGCGCGACCGCCTGGCCCTGGTGTTCCTGGTCCTCTTTGCCTTCTCCGCCTGGAGTATGACGGCGATCGCCAATGTGGCCCTGGCCCTGCTTGTCCTGCTGTCGCTCCTGGATGGGAGCGGCGCCGGGGGGCGCTGGCGGCGGGATCCGGCCCTCTGGCTCCTGCTGGCCGGGATTCTGCTGACGACCCTCCTGGCCTGGCGGGCGGCGCTGCTCTTTCCCGACCTCGCCCATCAGCAGTGGTCCGCCATTCCGGGCTGGATTCGGCCCCTCCTCTTCGTCGTCCCGGCCTGGTGGCTGCGCGGTGATCCCGTCCGGATTCGTTGGGTGCTGGTGGCGGCCCTCCTGGGGCTGCTGGTCGGGGTGCTGCAGCGATCGGACGGGGACGATGTAGCGGCTATCATCGCCTTGCTGCGGGGGCAGGTCGGCTTCGACGCCCGTGGGGACTTCGGCTTTACCGCCCTCGGCCTTGGCTTTCTGGTCTCCATCGCCCTGCTGGGTTTCTTCAGCTTCTGGCGCGAGATCACGGGACCGCGTCTCCGGGGCCAGCCCAGGCCGCTGGTGGGCTGGGGTCTCTGGACCACGGGCGTGGCCATCCTACTCGCCATCCTGTTGGTCTTGCAGACGCGGGGGGCGGTGCTGGCCCTGGCCCTAGTCATCCTGGTCTTCCTCTTGGCGCGCGCCAGTACCGACGTGGCCCAGCGGGGCTGGACGCGGCGGCGACTGGGCTTGTTCCTCCTCGGTGCCTTGCTGATTCTGTCCCTGGCCAGTGCCGTCCTTTGGACCAGCGGCGACCGGATCGCGGGGGACGTCGCGGCCCTGACCCAGCCCGACGGCCAGGGTCATTACGACTATGGCTCCTCCTCCGGAACCCGGCTCAATCTCTATCGGATCGGTGTCGACCTGATCCGGGAACGCCCCCTGCTGGGCTGGGGGCCGGGCACCAGGGGCCCCCTGGATCTGGTCCCCGCCGGGGTGCTGGACTGGTCGGCCCACGACCGCGCCCATGCCCCGGAGTGGGCCCATCTGCACAGCGTGCCCATCGAAATCTGGGTGCGATTCGGGCTGCTCGGCCTGGTCTTTGGTTGCCTCTTCCTCGCCCTCATGGTCCAGAGCTATGGGGTGATGCGGCGTAGCGTACAGGATCCACCCCTGTTTCGGTTTCTGCTCCTCGGTGGCATCATGACCTTGCTCTTTTGCCTGTATGACTTTCGTCTGATCCGCATGGACTTCGGCTTTTTCTTTGTCCTTTTCTTCGGAATTTTGTACAGCTTTCGGTTTGCGCTTCCCGCCAAACCGGGCCACCCGGCAGCTACAGGACCATGATGATCGCCAAAATCGCCCTGCTGGTGAGCGACTTCGAGGACGGGGGGGTCGAGCGCAATTTCACCAGCCTGGCCGGGGGTCTGGCCGACCTGGGCGTCGAGGTCCATTTCATGGTTGGCAATCCGGATCATCCCTACCTCAAGGAGTTGGGCCAGGGCGTGCGCATCATCCCGGTGGTGGGCGATCCCACCCAACTGCTTCGGATCTATCTGCCCCAGCAGCAACCGCCGATCCTCCTGACGGGCAAACTCTCCGACGATTTCGCGGGCCTGGCGGTCAAGCGCCTCCTGGGGCTAGAGACCCGCCTGGTCGCCGCCGTGGGCACCCTCCTGTCCGGACGCTTTGTGGCCCATCGCTGGAATTTCATCAAGACCCTGCGGGAGACGCGGCACATCCGTCAGGCCTACGGGCAACTCGATGGCATCACCGCCTTGACGGAACATGTGGCGCGGGATCTGCGTGACTATTTCCACATTTGCGGCGTGCCGATCGCTGTCCTGAACAACCCCATCATTCCGCCGGACCTCGCGACCCTGGCGGCGGCGCCTTGCGATCATCCCTGGCTGGCACCGGGCCAGCCACCGGTGGTGATGGCGGTGGGGGGGTTACGCAAGGTCAAGGACTTCCCGACCCTGCTGCGGGCCTTCGCCAGACTGGCTAAGGGGCGTGACGCCCGGTTGCTCATCCTCGGCGAGGGCAAGGAACGGGGGCGCCTCGGGCATCTGGCCGTGCGCCTGGGGATCGCGGATCGGGTCGATCTCCCGGGTTTCGTCGCGAACCCCTTCCCCTTCATGGCTCGCTGCCGGGTGCTCGCCCTCTCCTCGGTGCGGGAGGGGCTGGGCAATGTGCTGGTGGAGGCCATGGCCCTGGGGACGCCGGTGGTCGCGACGGAGTGCACCGAGGGGATCCGTGACCTGCTCCGTGGCGGCGAGTTGGGTGGGCTGGTGCCGGTAGGGGATGATGAGGCCCTCGCCCGGGCACTCCAGGTGGCTCTTGATAGCCGGCCCGACCCCGAGGCATTGGGTCGGGTGACCCGGCCCTTTGGCCGCGAGGCGGCATCGCGGGCCTATTTGGACTTCTTCAAGGGGCTTGTCAAGTAGGCGCCCATCCCCGTCCTCATCCATCAAACACTTTAACCGGATGCCGTGAATGGGCAAGGAGTTTGTACCAGAGTCTTCTATAACAATCACTTACACCGCCACCCCAGGTTTCACGGTGACTGTTGAGGACACAAAAGGACAGCAGGCGCGCCCCTGCTTTCACGCGACTATCACGCTGCAGCAACGTGGCGGATACGGAGGGCAAAAGGGAGATAGCCGGACTTGAGCGGTGGCGAGCCGCAAGGGTCTAATCGCCCCCGGGCCTGTCAGACCCGGAACGCGACCTCTTCGCACAGACACAGCGCAAGGAAGGGCACGGGATAACCCTCAAACATTACGCCGAGGGCCGCGAAATTCGCAGCACATGCAGGATGGCCACATAGGCATCACGGGGCAGGGGATACGAGGGCGTGATGGCCCTCAAAACCGCCCATTCCTCTTCGGTAATGCCGAGCACAGCGCATAATTCGTCATTGCGGGCCAGGGCCTTGAGGCCGACCGGGGCAACGGGGTCCCTGAGGGACTCGTTCCTACCGCTGTCTTGCTTCCCTTCCAGGTCCTTCTCGCCCGTCAGGTGGGTGACCGTCACATCCAGCGCCTTGGCGATCCTCATCAAGGTATCGATCGTACCCTCGCGTTGGCCGCATTCGATATTCGAAATCAGCCGTTGGCTCAAGCCGCTGCGCTCACCCAATTCCGCTTGCGTCAACCCTGCGGCCTTGCGGATCTTGGCCACCCGCAGGCCAGTCTTCGTCGCTATTTTGGCCATGGCCTAACGCTTTCTTGTGTTTGATTAGCATTAGTTTAACACTTTACGCGCTGAAGATACCCCGCTGGCGCCCTAACACCAATTAGCGCATAATGCGCTACACTAGCGCATATGGCAGAGACACGGGGTCTCGCCGCCACCGAGGGTATCCCACATGCCGCCCATCCGCTTCGCTGACAACCTCCGGGCCGCCCGCGCCCGCCTCAAGCTCAACCAAACGGCCCTGGGGCGCCAGATCGGCATCGGCCAGGGCGCCATCACCAAGTGGGAGACCGGCAAGTCGTCCCCCACCGTCGATCAACTCCTGATCCTGGCCGATGCCCTCGGGGCCACCGCCGCCGACCTGCTGGCGGGGTGCGTACACGCCCCGGCCCCCAAGCGGCGGACCGGCCCCCGGGCCGCCCAGGTCGCCAGCCCGCCACCGGCCAGCCAGGCCGGGACGCTCGTTGCCCGGCGTCCCCGCCAGAAAGCGCCCGCCGGCTGAGAGGGCCGCCCATGAGCGTACAAGCCTCCGCCTGGGCCTGGGCCGTGCGGGGCCTGCCCACCCACCTGAAATTGACCCTCCTGGCCGTGGCCGACGCCTGCAACGCCGATGGCTTCGGCTATCCCGGGCAGGAGCGCATCGCCGGACTCGTGCAATGCAGCGAGCGCCAGATCCGCTACGAATCTCGCCGCCCTGGCCAAATTGGGCCTCATGGAGGTCTTCCACCGCCCCGGCGATGGCGCGGGCCGCAAATCCAACGCCTATCAATTGCGGCTGGAGGTGCTCGCCGTGAGCGCGGCAACCGGAAGCAGACTGCCGGTTGCCTGGACGAAGCACCCAGAGGCAACCGGAAGTGTGGCGCAGCCAGAAACCGCGTGGCCGGAGGCAACCGGAAGTGTGGCGCCGGGTGCGCAGGGGGGGCAACCGGAAGTGCAGCGCAGGGCAACCGGAAGTGTAGCGCCGGGCAACCGGCAATGCAGCGCACCGCGAAAACAGTGCTTTTGGGGGGGGCAACCGGAAGTCTGGGGGGGGCAACCGGCAAGTCAGGACTTCCGCCTGAACGTTAGTAAAGAACGTCAGGAAGAAAGAAAAGACAGTATGTGCGCTGCGCGCACGCTGGGGGCGGAAGTGCAGCGCAGTGCACTACACGGAGCCAGACGGCTTCGCCCGCTTCTGGGCCGCCTGGCCCGATGGCCAGCGCAAACGCGGCCGCAAGATGGCCCTGGCCGCCTGGCAGACCCTGCACCTGGAGGACCAGGCCGCCGCCATCGTCGCCGACGTCGAGCGCCGCCGGGACCACGACGACTTCTGGCTGCGCGGCTACACCCCCATGCCCCAAACCTACCTGCGCGGCGCCCGCTGGGAAGACGAACTCACCCAGGCCCCGCCCCAGCGCAGCGATTCACCCACCATGCGGGGCATCCTGGCCCTGGAGGACCTCAAATGGGCACCACGCCTGCGCCCTGGTTTACCAGCGTAATCGTCTCCGGCCTGCAACGGCTGGCCGCCATGCGCCTGCCCAGCACCCCCCTGGACGGCGATCTCACGCCTCGCCGCCGCCGTCTGGATCGCCGCCCTCTGGGCCCGGCGCGCCTGGGACGCCGAGCGCGACGCCCCGCGCCTGGAGGCCGGCCTTCCTGGCCCTGGCCGGCGCTGCCCGCCGCTGGCCCGCCCCCGCCGACCTGCTCGACTACCTGCCGCCGCGCCCCCAGCCCCCGGCCCTGCCGCCGCCCCCGCCCGGACCCGCCGCCCAGGCCCACCTCGCCGCCCTCAAGGCCCGCATCGCCACCACCCCGCCGCCGCGGCCCCGCGCTCCACTCCGGAGACCGGCTCATGAGACCCTACCGCCTCACCCCCCTGGCGCCCCCGGGAGCACGACCTCCAGGGCTCCATCCTGGTGTACCTGGCCTGGGATCATCGCGTCGCCGGCGGTCTGGCCCTCCTGGCCCGCGGCCTCCCCGAGGTCCAGGCCGGCCTCGATCACTTCCCCGGCGGACGCGGCTCCTGGGTCGGGACCTACCCGCTCCCCGCGGCCCCGGTCGCCGGGGGCGAGGGGGTCGGGAGCCTCTCAGCGCCCCTCTGCCGGCCCCGAGGACCGGGGGGCGGCATGGGTAGCGGGGGAGGGCGATGAGGCCGCTGGCGGGCTGGGGAGGCCCCCTGCGCGAGCGTCGGCACCCCCGACCCGCACCCCGCCCTCCGCACCCAGGCCGAGGGCCAACTCGCGGACCTCCTGCGGGCGACCGGCATCCCGCGCTCAGGGGGTCTATCGCCCGGGGGAGGTGTGCCGCCTGCTGCGCATTTCCCGGACCACCCTCCTGCAACTGTGCGCCCTGCGCGAACATCCGGCCGTCGGCCACCCCAATCCGCGCGGTCTGGGGTCCTTTCTGGTGGGGTGTCATCATCGGATACCCCATGAGGCCCTGGTGGAGTGGCTGGGGCAGGAATCAGCATTATGAGCGGGAGAGTGCGTGAGGGGGGCAGGGTCAGCGGTGGGGCCGGGCCAAGGTCGGTGTATTCGCCCCGGTCAGCGCGTTGTTTGGGGGGTTGGGCCGCTTGGCGTTGATCGGAACGCCGCGGAATGCGGTCAACAAGGCGCCGAATGAACAGCACTTCTCGGACCGGTTCAGTGATCCATTCCCGGAACAAGAAACAAAAAGCTCATTTAGATCAGCGCTGCCAAAGGTGATGCGATAGCCCGGCAATTCGGGCTAGAATTGCCACCGCTCACCCGTCTCGGAGGCACCGGATGAAAATCGACTGGAGTGCATTTTGTCTAGCCACGCTGGTCCTGATGTTTGCGGTCTTGCCTCAGGTCGAGGCCGGTGAGGTCCTGGATAGTGTCAAGGCCCGCGGCAAACTCCGCTGCGGGGTGAGCGAGGACATCCCAGGCTTTTCCGAACGCGACGCCGACGGACGCTGGCGCGGGTTGGACGCGGATTTCTGTCGCGCCGTGGCGGCGGCGGTCTTGAGCGACCCGGAGAAGGTCGAGTTCGTGCCGCTGCGGGCCTCCGCACGCTTTCCCGCGTTGCAGACGCGCAGGATCGACCTGTTGCTGGGCAATACCACCTGGACCCTCACCCGCGAAGCGGTATTGAAGGTCCAGTTTCCCGGCTATCCTGTTTTACGACGGTCAGGGCTTCATGGTGCCGACCGCCGCCAACATTAAGACGCTCGCAGACCTCGATGGTGCGACGGTCTGCGTGGAGAAGGGAACGACCCACACAGCGCACCCTGGCGGCGTATTTCAAGGTAAACGGCTGGTCCGTCGAGCCACTGATCATCGACTCGGCCCCCAAGGCCGCGGCAGCCTTCTTCGCCGGTCGCTGTCGTGCCTATACCTCGGATGCCGCCCAATTGGCGGCCATGCGGCTGCGTGCGCCCGGGGGTCCGCAAGCCTTCGCGATCCTCCCCGAACTCATCTCCCGGGAACCCCTCAGCCCCGCCGTCTGGGGCGGCGATCCGGAGTGGACCACGGTGGTCCGCTGGGTCCTGAACGTCCTGATCCTCGCGGAGCGACACGGTGTCACGCGCCGAAAACCTCGATGCCGTCATCGCCGATCAGACCAACCCCTTGTTGTGGGTGAGCGACGATGATCGGGAGCTGCTCGCGCAATCGATGGGTATCCCGCTCGGCTGGGCCAGACGGGTCCTGAGGGCCGTGGGCAACTATGGCGAAGTCTATGAGCGCAATGTCGGGCACGACAGTCCACTCAAGATCGAGCGCGGTCTCAACCGGCTCTGGACCGACGGCGGACTCCACTATGCTCCACCGATTGACTGAGTAAGGCTACGATGACCGATCTGCAGATCTATCTCACCATCGGCGTCTTCGCCGCCGTGATCCTCTTGATCATGTTCGATCTGATCGACATGGCGGTCGCCGCCCTGCTCGGGGTCAGCGTCCTGTTCGCTGTCCGGCATCCTCGACGGCAGCGATCTGATGCCGATCGTGCATACCGCTGGAGGTCCGCTCGCCCTGCTCTTTGGCGGCATGGTGGTGGCGCGGGTGATCGGTAAGACGGGAATCTTCGACTGGCTCGGGGATGCCTTTCTGCGTGCCACCGGCGGCAGCGGCAAGCGACTCCTGCTGCTCATCGTCGGGCTGGTGGCTCCGGTGTGCGCCGTGCTGCCGAACGCCACCGCCGTCATCCTGGTGGCGCCGGTCATCATCGGCGTCTGCAAGGCCCTCAAGATCGATTTCGTCGGGCCCATGATCATCACGGCCATCGTCAGCAACGCCGCCGGCATGCTCACCCTGGTGGGCGACCCCGCCACCTTTCTGGTCGGCAGCGCGATCGGGCTGTCCTTCGTCGATTATCTGCGGATGGTGAGCCTGGGTGGCGTGCTGGCGGTATTGGCCGTCGTGCCTCTGCTGCCGCTCCTGCTGCCGAAGATCTGGGCGACGCGGGTGACCCTGCCGGCCGCGCGTCCGCAGGTCGCCATCGAGCGCCCGGCCTTCCTGGTGCTGTCGCTGCTGGTGCTCGTGATCATGGTGGCCTTGTTCCTGTTCGGGGAGTCTCTGCCGATCCACATAGTCCCGCCCCAGGTGGCGATCATCGCTGCCGCGCTGGCGCTACTCGTGGTCTATGGCGTGCGCGTCGAGCCGGTGGGCGAGGTGATCCGCGACGTGGACTGGAAGACCATCGTGTTTCTCGGCGCCATCTTTACCCTGGTCCAGGCCTTCATCAAGACCGAACTGCTGCAAGGCCTCTCCATCCAGCTCTACGATTGGTTCGGGGCCGATGTGCTGTCGGTGGCTTTCCTGTCGCTGGCCGGCATCGGGATCCTGTCGAGCCTGCTGGCCAACATCCCGGTGGTCGCCGCCGCCCTGGTGACGGTCATCGGCTACCTGGTCGCGGCCGAAGCGGTCCCCGAGATCGCGTTGGCCCCGGTTTCACCGACTGGCCCGACGCCACGCTGCCGGTGTTCGTCGCCATGATGTTCGGCGGCACCCTGGGCGGCAATGCCACCCTGATCGGCGCCTCGGCCAATGTCGTCGCCGTCGGCATCTGTGCCGCCAACGGCAGGCGGGTGACCTTCATGCAGTTCCTGCGCATTGGCCTGCCGATCGCGGTGGTGCAGTTGTCGATCGGGGCCCTCTATGTCTGGGCCCTGCACTCGCTGTTGGGCTAGGCCCATGCCCGCAGGGGTGCCGGCCGGCAAATGCCTGCCGTGTTCCCGGCCTACGGGTCGAGGTCGACAGCGAGCTCAGGAACCGAGGCCGGCATCGGCAGCTTGCGGCACTAGCTCGTCCAGCAGGCGGCGATTGCGGATGCTCAGGTCTGCCTCGATTCCCCGGACCAGCGCCATGAACCGCACCGCGGCCGGTGACGGCAGCCGGTTTCTCAGAGAGATGAAGCCGTAGCCCAGCTTGAGCCAGGGCGGCCGGTAGGGCAGGACCGCCAAATCCCCACCGCGCAGCCAGGGCTCGATCTGTACCGGGGCGGCGAAACCGATGGCATCGCTCCCCAGAATCAGCGAGCGTGCGGTCGTCATCTCGTCCACTTCGAGATGGGGGATCAAGTCGCCGGTGGCCTCATCCAGTTCGCCCTTGCCGGGTACCAGGTTGGCCCCGCGGGGCGGAATCCGGATGGAGACCAAGGGGAAGGCATCGAGGTCCGCCTTCGACACCGTCGCGGCTGCGAGCAACGGGTGGCCGCGGCGGCAATAGAAGACCAGGGCGTGCGCGCCGAGGGCCTCGACTTGCAAGTCCAGAGTGGGATCCAGGGTGCTGATCTCAGCCACCCCAAGGTCGACGGATCGCCCGCGGACCAGGTCGACGACCCGCCGCCAATTGCACAGCTCGACCTTGCACCGCAGATTGGGGTGTCGTTGTATCAACTCACCCACGGCCCGGCCGGCGGACAGATCCGCCGGGTAGGCCCCCAAGGCAACGGCAAAGTACCCCGCGTCAAGCCCTTGTAACAAGGCAATCTCGCGCTCCAGCTCCTGGGTCTGGTCGAGGATGACCCCGGCACGACGCAGCAGGGCCTCGCCGTAGAGCGTTGGCCTGACCACCGAGCCCAGCCGGTCGAAGAGCGGTACCCCCAACGCGTCCTCCAGACTGCGGATACTCCGTGACAGCGCGGGTTGGGAGAGGTGTTGCGACTCGGCCGCCCGGTGAAAATTACCGGTGCGGCTCAGGGCCAAGGCATGCGCAAGCTGCTGCAGTTTGATCATGATGCAGGTAGGGTATCAAAATGGGCGTAATATCGCATTGGACAAGTGACTGCCATTGCTGGACTATCCCTCAGGAGTCGTATCCCACCAGCCCAGAGGCGATTGTCGGTGAAGCTAGCCTGTACCTGCCTATGCGTGATGCTCACTGGACCGGCGGTAGCGCAGACCTCTGGGTGGACCTTTGCCCTCTCGCCATACGTCTGGATGCCGGGCATCGGGGCCTCGGTGGCCACCGAATGGGGGACGGTTGAAGTCAACAAGAGCAGCCGCGAGGTGGTCTCCAAGCTCAATGTCGCCTTCATGGGCACGTTCGAGGCGCGTCATGGCCGCTGGGGTCTGATCGCCGACCTGTTCTACGCCGACATCTCCCACAGCCGCACGACCCCACTCGGCCTGTTGTTCGCTCAGGGGCGGATCGAAACGGTAGCGAAGGCGCTGAGCGGCTACGCCGCCTACCGGGTCGAGGAGAACGAGCGGGTCACCCTCGATCTGATGGCCGGCTTCCGGGTCAACTCGGTCGATCTCGACCTGTCCCTTGCGCCCGGGCTACTCGCGGGCCAGCGCATCGGCGTGAGCGGGACCTGGATCGACCCCTTGATCGGCGGCCGCGCACGCTTGGCGATCACCGACAAGTGGTTTGCGACGGCCATCGCGGACGTCGGCGGGTTCAGCGTCGCCTCGGATCTCACCTGGCAGGCCTTCGCGAGCCTCGGCTATCAATTTAACGACCGCTGGTCGGTCCAGGGCGGCTGGCGCTACGTCTCGATCAAAAAGGAGATCGAAGGGCGCGTCGTCGAGACCGATTTCAGTGGTCCCTTGCTTGGCTTCACGGCGCGGTTCTGAATCCGCGCACTGCCGTAACCTCAGCGCATCCTTCCGCTCCGAGCCCGTTTTGTTGCCGTAATGTGTGCCGGATTTCCTTAATCCAGGCCTGTCTAACCACCACCGAGGAGAAACCGATGACTACTCGATTGCCCATCATCATCGCCTGCCTGGCTGCCACATCGGCAGCGAGTCTTGCGGTAGCAGCGGCAACACCCGCTACAACCGCTCAACAACACACCTTCACCTTGCAGCGGGGGGAAAACCTCTCCAGCCTATGTGCCAATATCCGGCAGGCTGGCGTCGATATCTCGACTCCCGATTGCGTCAAGCAAATCCTCTTCGCAAACCGCCAATGGTTCGATGACACCTTCGGCTATGTCTGGCAGGACCCGGCGGCCGTGAATCTCGACTCGGCCATTCGTCTCTGGGCCGGGGTTCCCTACCAGATGCCCGCGGAGTATGCGCAAGCCAGCCTCCAGGGGCAGCAGGCTCAAGGTGAAGCGGCGGCGACGGCTACCGCAACCACCCCTGCCGCCTTCCATCCGGGTCACTTCGACCCCAAGGGCAAGGCCCCGTCAACCTACACGATCGAAGTGCTCAAGCAGGCACGGGCATCCCTGCCCTTCGCCGATACCCGGGATTTCGATGAAAACAACAAGGGCTTGATCGCGCCGATGAAGGATCTCCAGATCATGGCGGATGCCGGCCATGTCGCCTGGGACATGGAGCAATACCAGTTCATCGACCAACAGGAGGAATTCGACAGCATTCACCCGTCCCTGCATCGCATCGCCAAACTGAACAACAACTATGGACTCTACGAGGTGGTCCCGGGCATCTATCAGGTGCGCGGCCTCGACCTCGCCCAGATCTCCTTCGTCCGCGGCAAGACGGGCTGGATCGTGCTCGACCCACTGGTGAGCGCGGAAACGGCCCGCGCGGGTCTGAAGCTGTTGCAGGAGCATATTGGCGAGGGCCTGCCAGTCACCGCCGTCATCTATTCCCATGACCATGCCGACCATTGGGGCGGGGTGCGCGGCATCGTCGACGAGGCGGACGTGCGAGCCGGCAAGGTCGAAATCATCGCCCCGGATGGCTTCATGGAGGCCCTGGTCTCGGAGAACGTCTTCGCCGGCAATGCCATGAACCGGCGGCTTTTCTATCAATACGGCACCCTGCTGCCGCGCAGCCCCTATGGTTACGTCAGCCAAGGTCTCGGCCAGGGCGTCTCGGCCGGCGCGGTGGGCCTGATCGCCCCGACCCGCTTCATCACCAAGCCCATCGAGGAGATTGATGTCGATGGCATCCGGATGGTGTTCCAGCTCACGCCGAATACCGAGGCGCCGACGGAGATGAACACCTGGCTTCCCGACACCAAGGTGCTGTGGATGGCCGAGAATGTGATGGCCGGCCTGCACAACATCTATACCCTGCGCGGCGCGCCGGTGCGTAATCCGCTGAACTGGTCCAAGTACCTGAACCAGTCGCTCCACCTGTTCGGCACCCAGGCCGAGGTCATGTTCGCGGCCCACCATTGGCCGCGTTGGGGCAACGAGCGGATTCAGGAGGTGCTGCGGGCCCAGCGCGATCTCTACGCCAACCTGAACAACCAGGTGCTGCATCTCGCCAATCAGGGCGTGACCATCAACGAGGTCCACAACGTCTATGAGCTTCCCAAGAGCCTGCAGGACAAGTGGTATGCGCGGGGCTACCATGGTTCGCCCGAGCACAACAGCCGGGGCGTCATTCAACGCTTCCTCGGCTTCTGGGATGCCAATCCGGCGACCCTGATTCCGCTGTCCCCCGGCGACTCGGCCCCGCTCTATGTCGAGATGATGGGCGGTGCGGAGAAGATCCTGGCCCGCGGTCGGCAGCTCAATGACGAGGGGGCCTATCTCTACGCCCAGGAGATCCTGAACAAGCTGGTACAGGCCGAACCCCGGAACCAGGCCGCCAAGAACCTGCTCGCGGACACCTTCGAACAGATCGGCTACCAGCAGGAGAACCCCGGCCTGCGCAACAGCTTCCTGGCCGGCGCCTATGAGCTGCGCAACGGCATCCCGCAGGGCGAGATCGCCCAGACCGCCGGTCCTGACACCATCCGGGCCATGTCCACCGGTCTCTGGCTCGACTTCCTCGGCATCCGCATGGACAGCCGCAAGGCCGAGGGCATGCGCTACACCATCAACCTGATCACGCCGGACAATGGCGAGAAATACCTGGTCGAGCTGGAGAACGCGACCCTCACCAACATCGAGGGCTTCCAATCCGACAAGGCCGACCTGACCCTCACCATCAATCGTTCCGATTTGGAGCAGACGATGATGGGGCTGAAGACCTTCGAGCAACAGATCGCCGAGGGCACCGCCAAGGCGACCGGCGACGCGGGGATCTTGAAGAAGATCGCCGCGATCATGGTGGACTTCGACCCGCGCTTCGAGATCATGCCGGGCACCCAGGCCAGGAAGGCCGAGTTGAACGCGTCCAATCCCTTCAAGGCGGAAATAGGCAAGCCGATCGCGGAGTAGCGGGCAGGCGGGCAGTGGGTGCGATCCGATGTCGGGTCGCATCCACGCCATCAGTGATATCGCCTGTGCGGTCGGGTGCGTGCCTCTCCAAAGCATCGCCCACGCCCCCTAATAGGTCCCAGCCGTATCCCGCTCCCGCTGCCCAACCCAAGCCAGCGCACACCATGCCCCCTCACCCCACCCCCGGCAACCCCGCCCAATCCGTCGTATACCCCGGCGACAACCGCTCCCGCCGCATCCGCCACGTCTGCCCCCCGGCCCCACCCTCCGCCAGATAGCGCAGGGTCCCCCGCCCCCAGCGGCCATTGACCCCATCCAACACTTCTAGCAGGCGCGCCCGCCGCGCCGCCCCCGCCGGCGCCACCGGCGCGAACAGGTCCCCCGTCAGCGCCCCCGCCGGGCTCAGGTCCAGCAACACCACCCCCGCCCGCTGATAGCGATAGCCGGCCCGAAAGATCAGCCCCAGGGCCGCCCGCGCCGCCCGCAGCAGCGGCACCGTGTCGGCGGTCGGCATCGGCAGCGCCAGGCCCCAGGTGGGGTGATACTGGGGCTCGTCCTCCCGAAAGGGACTGGTGGCGATGCTCACCTGCAGCAGCCCCGTCACCAGCCCCGCCGCCCGCAGCCGCGCCGCCGCCCGCGCCGTATGGCTGGCCAGCGCCTCCCCCAACTCGGCCCGGGTCGTCACCGGCTGGCCGAAGCTGCGCGAGGCGATGATCTGCTGGCGCGGGGGCGGCGTCTCCTCCAGGGCCAGACAGGGCGTCCCCCGCAACTCCAGGGCGGTACGCGCCAGCACCACATTAAACCGCCGCCGCAGCCCCTCCGGGTCGGCGCGCCGCAGGTCCGCCACCGTCACAATCCCCGCCTGGCCCAGCCGCGCCGCCCAGCGCCCGCCGATGCCCCACACCGCCGCCACCCCCAGGTCCGCCGCATAGGCCGCCCGCGCCGCCGCCGGCAGCTCCAGCCAGTTGCACACCCCCGCCGCCGCAAAGTCCGGGTGGCGCTTGGCCAGGTGATTGGCCAGCTTGGCCAGGGTCTTGGTCGGGCCGATGCCCACCCCCACCGGCAGGCCGGTCCATTGCAGCACCCGCGCCCGCAGGGCCAGACCCAAGGCGGTCAGGCCCGCGGCCTCCCCCGGGGTGAAGCGCAGAAAGGACTCGTCGATGGAATAGACCTCCTGCTCCGGGCTGAACTGGCCGATCACCTGCATGAGGCGGCTGCTCATGTCGCCATAGAGGGCGTAGTTGGAGGAGAGGGCGCGGCCCTGGTGCTGGGCCAGCAGGTCCCGGACCTCAAAGAAGGGCTGGCCCATGCGGATGCCCAGGGCCTTGGCCTCGGCGCTGCGCGCCACGCAACAGCCGTCGTTGTTGGAGAGGACCACGACGGGGCGGTCGCGCAGGTGGTAGTCGAAGACCCGCTCGCAACTGACGTAGAAGTGGTTGGCGTCGATCAGGGCGTAGGGGCGGATGGCCGGCGGCGCGGGGCCCTGGGGCATGCTGGCTCTCCGGTTATTGTTACGGGAACCAGAGTATAGGGCATGGATAGGATGGAATCACGGCGGGCGGCGCGTCGCCCCGCCCTCTGCACCGACGAATAGGCGCCACGTCGCCAGAACTTAACGTCGAGCTTAGGCAAAATGGCCTGGCGTCTTAATCCCCTTTAGATCGGGTCTACGCTCGGACACTGACAAGCGGGACAAACAAGCCTGTCAAGCCCCGCCATCCCCAGACCAACGGCATGGTCGGACGCTTCAATGGCCGTATCAGCGAGGTCCTGGCCACCACCCGCTTCGATGCGGCCCAGCGCCTGGAGGACACCCTGGGCCGCTATGTACGGCTGTATAATCATCACATACCGCAGCGCGCGTTAGGGCACATCGCGCCCGCTCAGGCCCTGCAAGATTGGCAGGAGAAACGCCCGGCGCTGTTCATAAAGAAGGTATACAATCTCACGGGGCTTGACATGCTGACCGGCCCCACTTGGTTCGGCACCAACTTAAATTACTGTCCGGTTTTCGGGTCAACTTTACTTGTCACATACCGGCTTGCCCCTCCAGATACGGAACTCGCTCAGTCAGACGTCACCGAACATCGACCCGGACCTGTTTGATCGAACCGTCGAAGCGGAACGGCCGGCGGTCGAAGTAGTCGCGCGAGACCGGCGAGCCGAGATCGACCCCGACATCGAAGGTCTCGCTGGCGGTGAAGGCTGCCGGCACGGTGCGCTCGACGGTGGTGCGCGCCACTTCGGCGCCGTCGACGGACAGGATCACCTCGGCCGGGGCGCCGGGCTTCTTGATGGCCGTGTCCACCTCGATCCGATGCTGGCCGGGGCCGAGGGGCTTGGCCGAGGCGACCCCGTAGCGCTCGATGATCATCATGTTGTACTCGTAGACGAGGTGGCCCCGATCCAGGTAGAGCGTCAAGCCGCCGGAGGCGCCGCCCAAGGCATAGAGCACCCCTGAAGCCTGCTCGCCCAGCTCGGCATCGATGGTCACATGATTGCTTTCGCGACCCAGGCCCGGCGCGGTGAACTCGGGCATGCGCGTGGTCGAGGCATCGAACTCCCAGTGCTGGTAGGGGGTCTTGATGCGATCCTCGGGATGCAGCCGCAGCCAGATGCCAGCGCCGATGGGGAATGCCTGGTTCTCCTCCGCCACCTTGAGGAACGCCGCCTTCATCACTTCGACCCGCTGGGGCTCCCGGTCGGCCAGATTCACGGCCTGGGAAAAATCGGACCTCAGGTCATACAGTTCCCAGACATCCTGACGGGAATCCCAGGTCGCCAATCCCGGACTGACTATCAGCCAGGGCGTGAGCGGCCCGAAGGTGCTGGCGAACCAGCCGTCCTGAAAGAGGCCGCGACTGCCGTTGTTGTCGAAGTACTGGGTGTGCTTGCGTCCGGGCGCCTTGGCGTCCGCGAAGCTGTAGGCCAGGCTGGTCCCGTCGATGGGATCCTGCGCGAAGCCATCCACCACCTTGGGCGGCGCGATCCCGAGGATCTCGTAGATGGTCGGGGCGATGTCGTTGACATGGTGGAACTGGGACCGAGGGGTCTTGTCCGGCTGGATGCCCTTCGGCCAGGAGATGGCCAGCGGATTGCGGGTGCCGCCGAAGTGGGAGGCGATCAGCTTAGTGTGCTGGAAGGGCGTATCGCCCGCCCAGGCCCAGCCGGCGTGGTACATATTGTCCATCTGGGGGCCGCCCAGCGCATCCAGTCCGCCGAGTTCGTCGAGCGCCTTGAGGTGCTGATCGAGGGTGTTGGGGATACCGTTCTGTGCCAGCAGCTCGCTGATGGTCCCGCTCTGACCCTCGGCGCTCGCGCCGTTATCGCCGAAGACGTAGAAGACCAGCGTGTTGTCGCGAATGCCGAGACGATCCAGCTCGTCGATCACCCGGCCGGCCTGCGTGTCCGCGTGCTCGACGAAGCCGGCGAAGACCTCCATCAGCCGTCGCTGGAAGGGCCGCTCGGCCTCGGGGATGCTATCCCAGGCGGCCATGGACGCGGCGCGCGGCGTCAACTGGGTGTCGGCCGGAATCCAGCCGAGCGCCTTCTGGCGGGCGAAGGTGCGCTCGCGCAGGGCGTCCCAGCCGTCGTCGAACCGGCCTTTATACTTGTCCGCCCACGCCTTGAAGATGTGGTGTGGTCCGTGTCCGGCGCCGGGCGCCCAGTAGAGGAAGAAGGGCTTGTCCGGCGCATAGGCGCGGTGCTTGCGCAGCCAGCCGACGGCCTGGTCCGCCGGATCCTCGCTCAGATGGTAGGTCGCGTCATGGGGCGGCTCGACCGGATTGAGGTTCTCGACCAGACGCGGCTCCCATTGGGAGGTCTCGCCGGCCAGGAAGCCGTAGAAATAATCGAACCCGATCCCCTCGCCGGTCGGCCAGAGGGTGAAGGGACCCATCGCCGTGGTCTGGGTCGCGGGCGTGTTGTGCCACTTGCCAAAGGCGGCGGTCTTGTAACCGTAGGCGCCCAGCACCTTGGGCAGGGTCGCGGCGGTGCGCGGAATCACCCCGGTGTAGCCGTCCCAGTCCACCGCGCGCTCGGCGATGGTGCCCGAGCCCACGCGCTGGTGATTGCGCCCGGTGAGCAGCGCGGCACGGGTCGGCGAGCAGATGGCCGTGGTGTGAAAGGCGTTGTAGCTGATGCCGTCGTTGGCGATGCGCGAAAGGGTCGGCGTATGGATGGGACCGCCGTAGGTGTCGGGGAGACCGAAGCCGACATCGTCGGAGCAGGATGATGAGGATGTTGGGGGCATCCGCCGGCAGATGGCTGTCTTCCGCCCGCCGCTGGTGTGTCGACTCTTGCAGGGTCGGGCCGGCGATACTGGCCGATAGGGTTGGCGGGAAAGGGAGCATTGAGCCGTCGTTGGGGATTGTCGCCGGGTCAGCCGCGACGGCGATCCCCTGCTGTAGGCCCAGGCAGCAAATGATTGCCAGGGTTGTGATGTCACGCCATTGCATCTTAATGATCTCCTGGTGTTATTGGGATCGCGTTTCCATGTGCAGCCTGGAGATGCTGTCTTGGCCACGCTCCAGGCTCGAACGGCTATGTGACACGACAGGATCCGGGCTGGCTCCCATGCGGAAGCACGGGAGCCAGACGAACGCCTCGTCGTACGATCAGTAAGGGGAATTCACCACGACATACTGAACACTGCTGCCGGCATAGCGCGGCTGGTACCAGGTCGAGCCGCACTGCTGGTAGGTGGCTCCGCCGACCTGAACCATGGAGCAGGAGGGAGGGAGTGAATAGATGATCGAACCGACCACCGCCGCCGTTGCGCCAATCGCCACCGCCGTGCCGACGGGATGATTCCAGCCGCGATTGACATCGACATCGACATGGCGGTTGACATTCACGTTGGCATCGCGGTTGACGTTGACGTTTGCATTACGGTTCACGTTGGCGCTGCGGTTGATGTTCGCGTTCCGGTTCACATTGGCATTGCGGTCCATTGGCATTGCGGTTGACGTTGGCGCCGCGGTGGGTATTGGCGCCGCCCCCGGTGCACCGAGGTTTTGGCATGGCCACCACCTCCCCGACCCGCCGAGGCATCCAGAGGGATGAGGACAACGCTCACGAATAAAACGGCCAGAGTGGCCAACAGGGCGGAGTGTTTTGACAGACGTTTCATTGCGGGTTGCCCTCTTGCGTGGCCGGGGTTTCGTCCTGGACGACGATGGCGATGGGGTGGTCATCCTTACTTGGCGTAAAGGTGAAGACCGCGTCAGCGGGCTTGGCCTGCGTGTCCCAGGTCAGGTTGGCCATGTATTGCGGCTCGCCCGGCTCATTCTTGGTGGTGATGACATAGCGCAGCGGCAGGGGTGCCTCCCCTTGGGCAATCCAGATCTGCCAATCGATCTCGTCCTGGCGAAAAGCGTAGTGGTCCGCCAACTGACCGGCAATGTTGCTCGTACCGACCCGCATGGCCTCCTGGATGTCTGCTGCCGCGTCCGTATCATCCCCACAGGAAGAGGTCTCTGAGCGGAAGCTCAATGTCGTACTTGGTTTCGAGCGCCGTCAGCATCTCGCGGATGGTGGGTGGCGCCGCGACCGTTGTGAAATACCGGGCCTCGGGAGCCAGGAGTGTGAAGTGCTTGCCGTCGAAGAAAATTTCGCGCGCCTTGCGGTCGGTCGTGATTTCGGCATGCAGACGGTCGGGTTTGCGCACCTGAAACTCGACGGTCTTGGTGATCTGAAGCTTCTGTCCGGTGTCCAGGACTTCGTCCACCGCGTCATCCGCCCGCAGGCTGAATGACGTGAGGCCGCGCAGGTAGGCGCCCATGCGATCGAGCGCCTGCATCGCAGCGGGGTCAATGGCGGACGTCTCCGTCGTCGGCGCGACCGGAGCAGTCCCCTGGTCTTCCGCCAGCACGACGCCCGCCAGGGCGAGGCCGGCCAGCAGCAGTGCGGTCCGGCGTTTTGGGTGCAGTGTCATCTTATATAAGTCCTCGTTTTTGCATCAATGATCGAAACCGCGGCGCCCGCGGTTTCGGTTGCGTGGACAATCAGGCGGGGTTCTTGGTCTCGAAGAGGCGATAGACAAGTCCGGCGAGGGTGGCGCCGACCATGGGGCCGACCCAGAACAGCCAGAGCTGGGCGGTGGCCAGACCCTGACCACCGCTCAGCAGGGCCAGCGCCGGGCCGGTGCTGCGGGCCGGATTGACCGAGGTGTTGGTGACCGGGATCGAGATCAGGTGGATCAGGGTCAGGGCCAGACCGATGGCCAGACCGGCATGGGAGCCGATGCCACGTTTGTCGGTGGCACCCAGGATGATGAAGAGGAACATGGCGGTCATGACGATCTCGGTGACCAGGGCGGAGACCAGGCCATAACCCTGGGGCGAAAGCTGGTCATAGCCGTTGACCGCCAGACTGTTGGCGGCGAGGGTGAAGGTCGCCTGACCCTCCTTGTGAAGCCCCATGTCGGCAGCGACGAACCAGATCAGGAAGGCGGCGGCGATGGCGCCCAGCACCTGGGCGATGATGTAAACGGGCAGATCGGCGAAGGGGAAGCGTCCGCCCACCGCCAGTCCCAGCGAAACCGCCGGGTTCAGGTGGCAGCCGGAGATGTGGCCGATGGCATAGGCCATGGTCAGCACGGTCAAGCCGAAGGCGAAGGCGACGCCCAGGTAACCGATGCCGACATCTGGGACACCGGCGGCATAGACGGCGGCGCCACATCCGCCGAGAACCAACCAGAAGGTGCCGATCATTTCGGCCAGCGCGCGAGTCATTAGGGGCATGAAATATTTCCTGTTTGAGGTGATGGGAGCATAACCGGACGGGGTTGACGTTAGTTTCTCACCCCACGTCCATTCATTGGAGCAAGCGAAGCACCGGAGTGGTTCGCCGGGCGGGATGGCGTCATTTCACGACTTTCTTCACCACGCCGGTCTCCTCATGACGAGGCTGATCGAGCCGTCCCTTGCCCTCGATGCCAGCCGCTCGCTTGGCCGAATCCTTGCTGCCTCGGCCGGCGAACAGCGTCCGCCGACGCCGACGGTCGCCTTGGTGGCCGTGCCCTTCGGCCGCCTTCTCGGCGGTGCAGTCCGGGTCGAGCGCTCCGGCGAGGGCCAGATTGGCACACAGCGCCAGCGGCGAGCGTCAGGGTGGTGAGTGCAATCGTTTTCATCGCGTTTCTCCAGTGGGTGCAAGGCCGGCCAAACAGCCGGCGCGGGGTTGTGCCGATGGTCCCCCGTTCCGTGTCCCTGGACGGGTTTCCCGCCTTCCTAGTGGGTTGGCAGATCCGGCTTCAGGTGCGGCATTCCGCCGTCGTCGATGTCGAAGTCCGGGTCGAACAGGGTCTGGCCCTGCGCGCCCAGGTAGTCGGGCTGCGCCTTCATCCATTCGCTCGGCTTCTGCTGCTTGGCGTAGGCGATCAAGCGAGCATCCAGGTCGCGGACGACCTCCGGGTTCTGCTCGGCGACGTTGT
>CAWJBI010000002.1:0-39501 GCA_963841065.1 uncultured Gammaproteobacteria bacterium
AGGTAAATGCTTCAGCAGCTATCATTTTCGTTATTTGATGTTCGTCCATACCAATAGCACGCATTGCTCCATACTGATTTATTCTTGCAGACACACTCATAGAAATACTATTCATAATATTTAATACCGTAACTAAAGCAATAATTGCTAAAAATCCGTATACAAAGAATAAAAATGCCGTATATGTGCTAGTAGTCTGCTGGTCACGTTGGTCACTAAATTTATACTCTCCACCAACTACATTATGAATTGCTTCGACATTCTTATCCGTCACATTTTTTGTAGTTTGTATCATAACAAGTGAATAATCATTTACACCAGTCAGATTCCTAAAGGTTTCTCCAGAAGTAATGATAGTTATTTTTCCATTTGTATTGCCATCACTGCTGAATGGGTCAAATTTTAATAAACCTGCAATTTCTAGTTCCTTATTGCCTACTCTGTAGTTTATCACCAATTTCTAATGTATTTTCTTTATCCCACGTTGCAAGTACATATTTGCTGTCACCATATACCTTTGAAATATCGCTACCTTTTTTAAGCTGCTTATCCTTCGTAAGGCAATCTAAATCAAATTCATCATAGGATATAATATCAATCGTATTTGACGACGTATTAGCTTTAATTCTGCTGGAACATCAAGATAGTTCCTACGACCAAAAACATGTTCTACACCTTCCATGTTACTAATCTTATAAAGTAGTTCACTGTTTATGGAATTTGAATTACTTAGAATGTTGATTTCAGAAGCATTCGATAGCTGAGGCATAAGACAACCAACGAATTCTATTAAAACAGAAAAACTCAAAAAAAGTATAATACTAAGTGCAAACGAGCTTGTCATAAGTATTAAGTTTTTCTTTGCCGATACTGCATGATGAATACCAAGGGCAATTTCAATTTTGAAAAACGTGTATTCACACCATAAGTCATATTTTTTGTATTTTGTGAATTACCTGATACTGCTGTTATAGAAGATACTTTAGCAGCTCGTTTAGCCGTGAAGTACCTTGCTGGTCAATGAGAACTGTAACAACACCCACAACTATTCCGCTGATGAGGGGTACGGTATCCGTCCGGCGCAGGAACACGAGTTGCGACAAGATAATCATCAGCGATGAGCATGCATATCCGATTACAGCAGACGTGCCGGTAGCACCAGCCACAACATCATCGCCAGGGCCAACAGAATTTTCAGCCAGGCATTGAGACCGCCATGTAGCGCGACTATTGCCCGCTGCCGAGCCGCGCCTTGAATGCCGCTTACGGCACTGTTGTAACTACTCAGCAGAGAAAACAGGAGGGTCGCGAGGACCAAACCCAGCCACTGCGCATAGTCGAGCCACACCAACCCGACTATCAGCACCAATCTGATGCTCAATGCAGCTAATGTCCCGTATATCAATAGCTGCCACGCATCGGCCAAATACCCATGAAGGTCCCGTGCCTCGGCGGCTATCGCATAGTAACGACCAATTCCAGAGCCAATCCCCCCAAATATTACTTGGTTCATAAGACCCGCCACGGTGATGCCGACAGGGCGATCTCTCCGTATTCAGCCGGGGGAAGATACTCGGTGAGTGTCCTTACAAGGACTAGCGAGCCGGTCACGGTGGCCACCTGACCGAATATGACCCAGACCACCTCCTTCGCGAGCCGCATGAAGCGAGTCCTACCAAGTTTCGATGTTCGCAGCCTCTCTCTCAGACCCCGTTCATTCTTGGCGCTATGGTTTTTTGTTTCATTCACTTGTCATCGGCTTAACACCGGGATCAGTACGGCTTCGAGCTTGATGGGTTTTCATTTTACCTCATTTTTGTTCTCGTGGACGCTCCATGCTTGCAAGTCCGCTGGCGAAAAAAATGCCTCGCCCAGTGGGCGAGGCAAAGAACTTCTCAGGATTTCGGGTTGCGGCTGCCGCAACCCGAGCCATTTATCTACTATGTATTGGCGCTGGCACCGGGAACGGCGTCGCATTCACCCAGGCCGAATTCGGAGTAGCCGAATCATTGTTGGCCCGAACCCTGAAATACCAGGTTGTATTGCGCGATATGTTCCAGTCGTGTAGGTCACGGCGTTAGCCCCAGCACTGGGGGTTGCTAGATTCGTAGTGAACCCACCATTGGTCGCCCTCTGGACTTGAAATCCGATGTTGTTGTTCGCCACATCGGTCCAAGTCACCGTACAGGTTGCATTTTCAGTCGCCGGAACCCTGGCGCAGTTAACCGCGACATTCGTGGGGGCAGCCGGCGCCACCGTGTTGTTGAGACTCACGGTCGCGGAGGCGGTGGAGCCCACCGCATTTATTGCCAACACCCGATACAAGGCATTAGTAGTGGCGCTCACGGCGATGCTGGTACGATATAACCTGCCCCGTTGCCGCCGACTGTGTGGCATTGCGCGCAATCGCCGCTCCCAAGTTGGTCCAGGTAGTACCACCATTGGTCGAGATCTGCCTCTGGAAGCTCGTCTCGTTGGTCGAGGCATCCGTCCATACCAAGACTGGCCGTGTGCAACTCGTTCGATAGACCGACACATTGGCGGGCGCCGTCGGGAATGCCGGGATGGTTACAGGGTGCCGAGGTCGCATAGGCCGACTTACCCGCAACATTCACCGCCGCTACTCGATAGGTGTAGGTGGTACCACCCTTGACGGTGGTATCGACGTAGGTCACCTGCCGCGACGGACTTGGCGGCTAGCGTGGCGATCTGGCTGAAGGGGCCGCCGGCCGTGAGACCTTTCAATGACAAAGCCGGTCTCATTGGTGGCGTTATCCGTGAAGGTCAGGTTGACCTTGGTCCCGTCTGCATCACAGTCGCAGCCAGATTGGTCGGTGCGCTGGGCATTGTTCCGCCCACACTGATCGTTTCTGACATCGACTGAGCCGTCATGCTCATGAACTGCCCACCATAGCCCACCAAGTTCTTGGCTACGACTCGGTACTTTACGGGTACCGCAGCGTTGTAGGTATTGGTGTCGGTGAGCGCTCGTGTCCCCTTGGTGTTGGGTTGATCAAGGGGTGATTGCGACGTACCGACGTCGGTCCAGGTGGTGCCATCCGTCGAGCGCTGCACCGTAAAGGACGTCTCGGTGATGGAGTTGTCATTCCAGGTCAGTCTCACCCGGGCTGGCACCGCCTTGGCCTTCGATGGTGATAGGCCAAGGTGGACGGGGCAATCGGCGGGATGACGGCGGACTGGGGCCGCATCATGTCCATCTCTTCATGGCTCAGGATGTGGCAGTGCCAGACGTATTCCCAACCGAAGTTGACGAGCTTGTTGGTAATAGGAGCCGTCGGATTGCCTTGGGCGTCTACGCTGTTGAAGCCATAGGGGCTGCCCGGCGGGGTCATGGGGTTGAGCAGGCGGATGCTGTTCGGCAACTCGAAGGGCAACTCCGGGAGCACCGGCCGCAGGGCGACGATGGTGTCCTGGAGCGGGCTGACCCGCACGGTTTCCTTCCAGCCCAACTCGGTGGGATCGTTGGGGGTAATGATGTTGTCCCAGGCGACCCGGTTGAGCAACTGCACATCGTAAAGGTGGAAGTGCAGGGGGTGGGTATCGACACCGTTGTGGGTGATCTTCCAGATCTGGGTGCCGTCGCTGGCCACGGAGATGGGCGTCACGTCCATGACTGGAGGGCAGGTTAGTGCCGTTGATGCAGCTCGGTCTGCGGGTTGACGTAGGGGTAGAGGACGATGTTCTGCAAGGCCGGAGAAGCCGGGACGACCTCCAGGCCCATGTTGGCGGACATGCGACCAAACTCGTCGAAGGCCGCCGAGTTCATCTCATCATGGATGGCCTTGGGCTCGATCATGACCTCCAGCTTGGACGTGGGCCTGCCGTCGTCGGATTCACCGTGCTGGTAAGCGCGTTGAACCCGAACTTGGTCCCACCCTGGTTCGTCGATCCGCGATAATCCGTCACACACGACGCTGGTGTTGCCAGGAACGTTGCAGTCGCCGGAGCCGTAGAAGTTGGTGCCGTAGGCCGAGTTATAGACACTGTTGCCCGACGATGATCGGGTGCTGGGCCGACTCGAAGGCACCGCTGCCATCCGCCTTGTGGGAGAAGGCGTTTTTCAGCTTATTCAAGTCAAAGGCGGGTTGGGGCGGTGCCTGCGATCTTGACCTGCATGATGGTGCGGGTGTTGGGTCCGTAACCGGGCAGGATGGGCGGAACACCGACCGGGGAGAGGTCCGGGGCACCGGTGTAGTAGTCATAGCTGGGGACACGGGCCGGGAAGGCGGCGGGGGCGTCGTTGTAGAGGATCAGGGTCTGGCCCGCGAATTGCGAGAAGTCCACGATCACATCGGCGCGTTCGGCCGGGGCCAGCAGCAGGGAGTGCAGGTCCACGAGGCCGACATCGAAGCGGGTCGGGTCCGTGATCCAGGTGGTGAACTGCTGGCCATCCACGACCGCCGGGGCCGGCAGGAAGCCACCCTCGTTACCGATGGCGATCCAGTCGGGGCCCGCCGTGGCGGCGCCTTGGACGGGCGTCGGGAAGACCACGGGGTCAAGCTGGGCAGCGGCGAGCTCAAGGGGATTGAGAGCCACCTCGGTGCCACCAATCTCCTCACGCCGATTGGCAAGTTGAGATCCGTGCTGGCGGTGGTGGGATCGGCTATGTACCACTGCAGGTTCCAGAAGCGGTCATTGGCCGCGTTGAGGATGCGCAGGCGATAGGACTTCGGCTCCAGCGTGACGGTGGGGTAGAGGGTACCGTTGACCATGGGGGTGTCGTTGAACTGCTCCATGCCGGCGGCGATGTTCGGCGTGCCCGGGATCAAGACCGGCTCGCAGAAGGGATCAACCTGGTATTGCCAGGTGGACGGCTCGTCGACATTACAGGGAGCCGCCAGGTCCGTCGTAAAGCCGGTGGCGGGGTCCTTGTTGAAGTAGGGATTGGCGATGGGTCCAAAGGGTGGATCCGCGGGCGGCCAGAACCAGGGCCCGTACATCCAGCGACCAAAGCCGCTCATACCACCGGCATCGCCGGGATTCTGGGCGGGCATATAGACGTGGTGATACCAGAAGTCGCCATAGCTACCCCAGCGGGTGTAGTCCCAGGTCGGGTCCTGCTCGGAGAGCTGGACGGCTTGGGGGACAAAGGTGCGGTCCTGAATGACGAGGGGGATCTGATCGGCGGGAATGGTCCCGTTGCTGACCAGGGCCTGCTCTACCGGGTCGGAGATCAGGTAGCCGGCGGCCTCGCCCGCATAGACATTGAGGCGGGTGATGCCCCAGGCATGGTCATGGTAGAACATCAACCGGGCGGACTGCTGGTTGGTGTAGTAGAAGCTCATGCAACCATCCCGGTCACCCGAGCAATCGGGGACGCCAGGGGAGCGAGGGGGGCACCATGTCCGGCACGTCGGCAACGCTGGCCCCCTCGGGGTAGGTGGTGGGTTCGGCGGCTGGGGTGATCCACTGATCCGGGGTACCGTCACTGATCCAGGGGCTGAGGCCGCCGTGCAGGTGCAGGGTGGCGCGGTTGTCCTTAAAGCAGATGTTGTCGTCCTTGGGTTCCTGGGTGCAGAAGGGGTTGCGCACCTCGTCCAGGACGGTGCCTCGGTTCTGAGGGTTCCCAGGCGTCAATGACTCCGGATCCATACAGGGTGGAGTCGGTGGGTAGGAAGAGGTCGCCCCCACTGCCGGTGGGCAGGAGGTTGTAGAAGGTGATGCGAACCGGCTTGTCCTTGGTCGCGGCAATCACTGGGCCCAGCCATTGGGGCTCGGTGACACCGACCGCCTGGGTACCATCCGGCATCATGATGGGACCGTCCGGACCCACGAGGGGTACACCCGTAATGGCGCTTTGGGCGGGGGTCTTGAGCTGGACATAGCCACGGATCAAGGTGCCGGTGGCGGGCAGGGAGGAACTCAACTGCTTGCGGTATTCCACCAGCGCGATGACATAGTAATCGGAGGCGGGAATCGGGGTGCCTTCGAGTGAGACTGTTGGCCCGAAGGTCGTGGTGTCGGGTACCCCCAGCGGGAGAAACTGGCCAAGATTGTTCGCGGCCGCGGCGCAGCTACCTGCAACGGCGGGATTGCAGAGCTTCGGCAAGGTGTCCTGGAACTTCTTGATGCCGCCCGCGGTGATGTAGCCGGAGCCCGGGGTAGTCGAGGGCGATACCCGTCACGCCACCCTTGTCGATGTCGGCCGTGGCGGTGGCGCCCGTGCCGGTGCCGCCAGCGGAATCGGTGATGGTCACGGTGGGTACGGAATCGTATCCCTCGCCAAAAATATCCATGGCGACGGTTTGAATCGTCAGGGTGGAGGTAGCCGCCGCCCCGGTACCGGGATTGTTACGAATCGGATCGAAGAGGGTACCATCCATGATGTTGATGTTCGGCGCAAAGGAATAGCCCGAACCCACCTGGTCGACGACGATGCGCGGTGATGGTGCCAGGTCCGGCGGTACCGCAGGCGGCGTTCGGATCGTTATCGCAGATGGCATGAGCCTGGGCCGCGAGCCCGTCGGCGCCATCGGGAAAATCGACATACACCGAGGGGAAGGTGTAGCCACTGCCACCACTGGTGACCGGGATGGTATCAACGCCACCAAAGGCGGTGGCGGTCGCCGGTCTGGCGGGATGGTACCACCGCCGCCGTGATGGTGACCTAGCGGCGCCTTATAGCCACCGCCACCTGCCGTGACATCAATGGCACGACCGGCATCGGAACGGGTGACGGTGGCGGTCGCCGTGGCACCGCGTAGCCGGCACCGTTGATCGTCACGGTCGCCCCACAGACGCTAAGATCTGGATCGGTGCAATAGCCTTCGCCGGGATTCGTGATGGCAAGGCCAATGACCTCGCCCCGCGCGCCCACGGTGGCCGTGGCGGTGGCCCCGGTGCCCGCGCCGGTGATCGCTACATCGACGTCAGGCAGGGTCAGGGGGCTGTTCGCCCAGTTCGGGAAGGGCCCGAAGTAGTGGGGGACCTTGGTCTGGTCAATCGGGGAAGTTGGGGCCGTCGCGGGCATGGCGCCGGCGGTCATGGCGGAGGACAAGGCCTGGGCTTGCGCGGCCAGGCTGCCTTGGCGGACGGCGGCGCCGGCGGCCTGGATGGCCGCCCGTTGGCCGGACTTGGTGAGAATCGGCTGATCCGGGCCGGTGCTGGCGACACTTGCGCCAATGCCTAGCCCCATCCCTAACAGGGACGCTAGAATAATCTGTTTAAATATAGATGACTTAGGGTGGCGGTTCCTGGTTTCCCCAGGTGGATAGACATGTTTATGCATTTTACGCTCGCTCGCGGAGGAGGAATGAGTCTTTCGGCGTGACAGGAGGTCTTGGGCGAAACTTTCCTTAAACCATCCTTAATGGTAGCGTCCCATGGTTGGCTCACCTGGCATATGGGGGATTACCCCCATATTTGGCTCCCATTGGTGCGAATTGTCATTGAGTCGGCAGGGGCGAACCTCATCCAATGATTAATTGGGGGGCAGAGGTAGTTAGAGTTGCCGGGGGACGGAGTGGTTAGCTGGTCAACGATACTGAGGCAGGGTCATGATCGGACAGCAGACACGAATCCTGGTGGTGGAAGATCACCGCATCCTGCGCGAGGGTTTGCGGGCCATTCTGGATGCCCAGGCCGATTTCCTGGTGGTCGGCGAGGCGGGAGACGGCCGGGAGGCCATTAGCCGCGCCCGTGACCTGAGGCCCGACGTCGTCTTGCTGGATATCTCCATGCCCCGCATGAACGGGCTGGAGGCGATCCAGGGCCTCAAGCGGGTGGCGCCGGGGGCACGGGTGGTGATTCTGACGGTGCATGGCGACCTGGAATATGTGGAGGGCGCGCTGCGTGCCGGGGCTGATGGCTTCCTGACCAAGGACTCCAGCGGCGAGGATCTGACGAAGGGGGTGCGCAGCGTCGCCCGGGGGACCCGCTTTCTGTGCCAGGCGGTCGCCGACCTCCGGGCGGTGGCGGTGGCGAACGGGAACGTGACCGCCCTGGCGAGTGGCACTGCCCTCTCCCAGCGGGAACGGGAGGTCCTGAAACTGGTGGCGGAGGGTTATCGCAGCCGTGAGATTGCCGCCTGTCTCTGCATCAGCATCAAGACCGTGGAGAAGCATCGCTCAAGCCTGATGCACAAGATCGGGGTGACGAACGTCTCCGGGCTCACCGCCTACGCCATCGAGCGCGACCTGGTCTGTCCCTTGGTCAAGAACCCCCAAGGGCCAGCACGCCTCGACTCGCGTCCCCGCGCCACGGCGGGCGCGGATGCGCAACTCGCCACCAGAGAGCGCGGCCCGCTCGCGCATGGAGCCCAGGCCCAGGCCCGGTCCCCGACCCGCCATCCAGCCGGGGTGGGCGGAGGCGCCGAGGCCGTCGTCGCTGATCCGCAGGCAGAGCCAGCCCGCATCCAGCCGCAGACTCACCCGGACCAACTGGCCCTGGCTGTGCCTGGCGGCGTTGGCGCAGGCCTCCTGGAGGATGCGGAAGATTGGGGTCTTGAGGGCCGGGGGGATGTCGGCCTCGGCCACCGCGAGGTGGTGTCGTACCCTCAGGCTGGGATGGAGCTTGGCGAAACGGCCCAAGAACCAGCGGAGGGTCGCGAGCAGCCCTAGATCATCCAGCATGGCGGGGCGCAGGTCGGTGGCGATGCGCCTTAGCTCGTCGGCCACTTCGCGCAGGGTCGGCACCCACTGCCCCAGGGGCGGCATGGAGGACCGGCGTTCGATGGCAGGTTGTTTGAGCAGCCAGGCCTCCAGGCTCAGGCGGACGGCGGTCAGGGTCTGGCAGGGGCCATCGTGGAGGTCGCGCGCCACGCGCCGGCGCTCCTCCTCCTGGGCCCGCAACAAGCGGGCCGAGAGGTCGCGCAGTTCCCCTTCCAGCCGCTTGCGTTCGGTGAGGTCCTGGAGGGTGACCAGGGTCAGGGTCTCGCCGCGGCTTTGGATGGGGGCGTGCCGTAGGACTACCCAGCGCAGGAGACCGGACCGGGTGAGCAGCCGGCATTCGATCTCCGGGACGGGGCTGGGGCCAGTCTCCCGGAGGGCGTGGGCCACCCGCTCCCGGTCCTCGGGATGGATCAGGGTCAGGGCCTCGGTCCCGAGTAAGTCGTCGCGGGAGCTGCCCAGGAGTTCGGGCGAGGCGCGGATTCACCAGGCTTAACCGGCCCTGACGCATCATCAGGATGCCGGTGGGGGTGTTTTCCACCAGGGCCTCCTCCCGCACCTGGGCCAGTTCCTGGTCGCGGTCGCGGAGGTTGGCGCCCAGTTGGGCGACGAAATAGGCGATCAGGACCACGCTGAGCAGGAAGGCATACCACATGCCTTGCACATGGAGATCGAAGCCGCTGGGATCGTGATGGGCATGGGGGACCGGGAAAGGCCGGTGAAACACCATCAGGACCGTGTAGGCGGCCGCCGCCAGGGAACTGACCAGCCAGATGAGTCTGGGCTGGAGGGTCGCCGCCGCCACGATGACCGGTAGCAGCAACAGGATGATGAGGGGGTTGTGCGAGCCCCCGGTCAGGTAGAGGCTAACCGCGAGGCTGGCGAGATCGATAACCGCCTCGCGCGCCAGGGAGCAGGACCGGGTCCCGGACGGGGTGTGCGACCGGCGGAGGAGCCAGAGGCTGTAGCCGAGCAACCCCAGGCCGATGATGACCAGGGGGCCGATCGGCAGGATTATGCCGAGTTGGGTGTGCACCCAGCCATAGGCCAGGGCCTGCCCGGCCAGGGCGCCCAGACGCAGGCGCAGCAGGTGGCGGAGACAGATGGCGCAGAGCGACGGATGGGGGACTGAGTTCGCCATCGTCAGGTTAAATCCCGATCACAGGCGGTTGAAGCGATGAATCCAAGATGGCCAAGGCAGTGGGTGCTGGTGACGGTGTTGATGCTAGGGGGCCTGGCCCTGGGCGGCCCCGGACCCGCCGGACCCGGTCGCCGGTCAGCCCCCACCCGGCCGCATCCTGTGTGAATTCTGCGCCCGGCCCGAGGCCAAGGATCTCGAACACTGCCGACTTCAGGAGGGCATGGACCCGGCGACGGGACGACGCCGCGCCCAGGGCGGGGATTTCACCCTGGAGGCGGCCAGTGGTCCGGTGGACCTGGCCAGCCTGCGCGGCCAGGTGGTGCTGATCTATTTCGGCTATACCCTGTGCCCGGATATCTGCCCGACCAATCTCGCCATGATCGGCCGGGCCCTCAAGGCCATGACGCCCGAGGAGCGGGAGCGGGTGCGGGGCCTGTTTGTCAGTGTCGATCCGGAGCGCGATGACCCCCAGCGACTGGCCCAGTATGCCGCCTACTTTCACCCCAATATCCTGGGTGTGACCGGCAACCCCGAGCAGGTGGCGCGGGCCGCGGAACTCTATGGTGCGATTTACCGGCGGGTGGCGCAGGCCGATTCGGCCATGGCCTATCTTGTGGACCACTCGGCCGATACCTATGTTGTGGACACCCAGGGTCGCTGGGTGCATACCTTCCCGCACGCCACGCCAGCGACGGAAATACTGGCATTCATCCGGGGTCTGCTGGCCAAGGAGTGAAATCCCCTTGGTTGGCAATCCCTTCACACCCACCTCACGGAGACCCATCCTTGATGAATAGAACCTCAGCCTTCCTCGCCGCGGCCTTCCTGGCCACCGCCACCCTGGGGGCCCAGGCGGCGGAGATCACCGTCGGTGACCCCTACGCCCGGGCGGTCCCCCCGGGCCAGCCCAACAGCGCCGTCTTTATGACCCTGGCGAACGCCTCAAAGCAGGATCGCGCCCTGGTCGGCGCCGAGAGCACGGCCGCCGGGGTCGTGGAACTCCACACCCATGTCAACGAGGACGGGGTGATGAAGATGCGCAGGATCGACAAAATCGCCATCCCTGCCGGTCAGACCGTGGCCCTCAAGCCCGGTGGGCTCCATGTCATGCTCATCGGCCTCAAGGAGAACCTGGAGCCGGGCAAGGAGGTGCACATGAATCTGCTCTTCGACAACGGTACCAAGGAGCACATCATGGCGCCGGTCCGCAAGATCGAGATGGCGCCCAAGGCGCATTAACCTTGACTTGGGGCTGGACCCTTGGTCTTAACCCCAACCTGAACCTATTATCTTCTTTCCCTAGACCTGCACACGAGGAACATGGCAATGAAAACACTGATGCGTCTGGTGATGGCCTTGGCTGTCATGATTGGCGTCACCGCTGGCCCGGCGATGGCCGGCGATAAGGATCCCCTCTTCATCAACCTCACCGTGGACGACGCCCATCGGGTCGATATGGCGATCACCTTTGGCCAGAAACAGCTCGAACGCGGCCATCCCCTCACCATCTTCCTGAATGATCGGGGGGTTCTGGTTGCTTCCACGGCCAATGGGACTGTCTTCGCCGATCAGCGTAAAGCGCTGGGGGCTGTGATCGGCCAGGGGGCGACCGTCATCGTCTGCCCCATGTGCATGAAGCACTATGGCGTCAAGGAGACCGATCTGATGCCTGGGCTCAAGATCGGCAGCCCCGACCTCACCGGCCCCGCCCTCTTCCAGGACGACACCAAGACCCTGACCTGGTAACCAACAACTGGACTTGGATACCAGGTACCTGACCTGGTATCCATCCGCTGTTTGTACCCATTACCCCCGCCTTAGGTACGCTACCGCCCTGCCCTGTCAGATGGGGCATGGTGCAAAGCCGGGCGAGGATCTTCTCTGAGGCATCACCGGGGTTTGGGGAGTGCGCATTCTAACGGCTAAGCCCTACTTTGGCCAGGGCCCTCACCCCGTGCAGTCGCCAGACCAGGTACCCGAGTAGTCACCATGGCAACAACTTTACGCGGAGCGCTCCCGCAAACGTTACGCTTAGCATTACTCGTCGCTGGTGATCTGCACCGTGGCGCTGGCGGGGGTGCCGACGGCATAGTTCGGGCTTTGCTTGAGGGTCAGGATGACGGTCTCGGCTAACTCCTGAAGACTATCCTGCTTGGGCGTGAGGGTCTTGGTGACCCGGGTCTTGCCGGCAGGGATGACCACGCTGGTGCCAAGGGCGACGTAATCACTGCCGGCGGTGGCGGTGCCGGTGACCTTGTAGTTGACGGTGAGGGCGGCGGAGGTGTCACCGGTGCGGGTGAAGGTGTAGCGGCCGGTGGTGAGGTCCGCCTCGGTAGCGGTGTTGTCGGTGGCCTTGACGGTAACGGTCTGGGTGACGGTCTCGTCACTGGTGATCGTCACGGTGGCCCTGGCGGGAGTGCCGACGGCATAGTTCGGGCTTTGCTTGAGGGTCAGGATGACGGTCTCGGGTAATTCCTGAAGGTTATCCTGCTTGGGCGTGAGGGTCTTGGTGACCCGGGTCTTGCCGGCGGGTATGACCACGCTGGTGCCAAGGGCTACGTAGTCACTGCCCGCGGTGGCGGTGCCGGTGACCCTGTAGTTGACGGTGAGGTCGGCGGCGGTGTCACCGGTGCGGGTGAAGGTGTATCGGCCGGTGGTCAGACCGGCTTCAGTCGCAGTATTGTCGGTAGCGGCGACGCTGACGGTCGGCGTCGCCAAATCATCGCTGAGGATGGTCACCGTAGCGCTGGCGGGGCTGCCCAGGGTGTAGCCGGTGCCGCTGGCCAGGGTGAGGATGACGGTCTCGTCGCTCTCGGGGAGGGCGTCGTCCAGCGGGGTGAGGGTCTGGGTGGTGGTGCTGGCGCCGGCCGGCAGGGTGACGCTGGTGCCGAGGGCGACGTAGTCGCTGTCGGCGGTGGCGGTGCCAGTGACGGCGTAATTGACGGTGAGGGCGGCGGCGGTGTCACCGGTGCGGGTGAAGGTGTAGGTGCCGGTGGTCAGGCCCGCTTCGGTGGCACTGGTGTCGGTGGCGGCGACGCTGACGGTCGGCGTCGCCAAATCATCGCTGAGGATGGTCACCGTAGCGCTGGCGGGGCTGCCCAGGGTGTAGCCAGTGCCGCTGGCCAGGGTGAGGATGACGGTCTCGTCGCTCTCGGGGAGGGCGTCGTCCAGCGGGGTGAGGGTCTGGGTGGTGGTGCTGGCGCCGGCCGGCAGGGTGACGCTGGTGCCGAGGGCGACGTAGTCGCTGTCGGCGGTGGCGGTGCCAGTGACGGCGTAATTGACGGTGAGGGCGGCGGCGGTGTCACCGGTGCGGGTGAAGGTGTAGGTGCCGGTGGTCAGGCCCGCTTCGGTGGCACTGGTGTCGGTGGCGACAACGCTGACCGTCGGCAAGCCGGCGGTTATCGTAAATACGCTTGAAACAGAGTCATAGAGATCCGTAGCGCTGGCCGTCAGGGTATAGTCACCCGCCAGGTCCACCTGGCAACCACTAAAGCTGGCCTGACCGGCACTGGCGTTGAGTGGATTGCTTGCACAGCTCAAGGTGGCGCCGCCGGGGGTGGTGAGGCTAAGCGTTATGGCGGCTGTCGAATCCGTTACGATGTCACCATGGGTGTCCAGCACTGCAACCTTTGGCTGGGTAGTCCAGACCGTGCCCGCCGGGCCGCCGCCAGGCTGGACGGTAAAGGCCAATTGAGTGGGCAGACCCACCGCCAACAAATCAAAACTATTCAGGGGTGTGACCACCACGCACCAGGCGTACGTTGTAATCCCAGGTCTGTGCCGTGGCGAAGCTGTACCCGTCCTGAAAGGAGACATACCAGGCCCACTCTGGATCGAGCGGATCAAAGGGATAAGTCGTTGAAGACCAGTACCACAGGGATGCCGTATTCGGAAAGGCATTGCTATCTATGGCGGGACTCACGGCGGTGATATCCACCAGGGACTCCAACTCCGTTCGGTTGGGCAGGCGCCAATCGTCATAACCGCGATGTAAAGCCGTGTTGGCGATGACCGCCAGGCCCAGGGCATCGCTCCAAGCATAGGTGTAATTGGTACTGGTGGGATCTGGGTCACAGGCGGGCGGCGGGCCTGGGACATAGATCTGCCCCCAAGAGCACTGGTCCCACATCAGGCTGGTGTCGTTATCGGTGACGGTACCGTCGCCATGATCCGTGAAGGCTGCCGAGGCCGGAGCCGCACCCCACAAGGCGCTTAGCAAGACCAGGAAAATCATGGAAAAACCGGGTCGATGGCTCATGGGGCACCTCGGCGAGTGAGTCTGACAAAAGGGCCCGGCTATCCTTCGGATGGGCAAGCGGGCTTGGCGAAACAAGGGCTTGTGAAGGCTATGAGGCATAATTACTATCCGCCGCGCACGAGCCGCACGTAATGATTATTGGTCCTGCGTACAGCGGTCGAGTTGCCATCCTTGAAATAAACGAACCAGGCATAGCTGTTCGGAGAAGACTCCCATAGGTCGCTGCTCCAATAGCCAACGGGATATTGAGAGACCGCGAATGCCGTGTTCGGAAAATAATCAGCGTCGATGGCTGGCAGGCTTGCCCCATGATCGACGATGGAAAGGAGTTCGCGCGGCTCGGCAGGCGCCAGTCATTCAGGGTTTCTCCGCAGAGATTCAGGGCGTTGACCGCGACGACATAGTTATCGGTATTGCAGTCAGCGCCGCAGCGAAGCACAGAGTACCGCCAATCCCGTCGCCCCAGCGGTAGGTCCAGTCCTTGTCTCGCACCCCAAAATCATCCGTCTTGACCTCCCAGATAAGACCGGTGCGGTTGTCTCTTATGCAGCTTGGCGTTTCAGAAGGGATGGGGGGGGGCGTATCCGTGGTCAAGGGGATCTCTGCGCCCGAGGCATCCAGGGGCGTGAAATCGAAGCCCGCTACGCCACCACCGATTTTAGTCAATTTACCTGCAGTGGCCGCCGCATCGGCACCGAATCGGCCATCCTGGCGAGGATGGGTGGCCGCGTCGCCGGTATTGGCGTCCGTACAGTCCGTCAAGCTCCCGCCGTCGACACACAGGTCTTGTCCGGTGTCATTGAGGACAGTTGCCAGCATAGGTTGGGTGGGCAGTAAGACCAAAGTGAGCAGGATGGTTGGGGCACGCATGGGGCCACCTCGGGATGACAGCAAGACAGAAGATTAGTTAGCCCGGATTATTTCAAACCAGATCGGCTTGTCAATGGGTGGAAAACCTCATTTCAAGCTTGCAATGAGACAAGGCCGCCATGGGTTAGTTCATGGCGGCCGCTCTATACGCAGGCAAGGCAGATTCGTACCCAGGCGGTGCGGTTAGGCCATTTCCGGTCGCCTGCTCGAAATCCTCTAGGGCCTCAGGGCCTCAGCCCGCGCGATCGCCATAGGAGGTAGGCGGCGGGGATGACGGCCAGGGTCAGGATGGCGACGCTGACTACACCGCCCAGGAGGGGCGCGGCGATGCGCTGCATGGCCTCGGAGCCGGCACCGCCACCGAACATGATGGGCAGCAGGGCGGCGAGGATGGCGAGCTTGGTCATGGTCACCGGACGCAGGCGCAGCAGGGCACCCTCCACCACCGCTTCCCGGACGTCCGCGCGGGTGAGCCCCGCCGCACCGCGCGCCTCCCGGCGCTGGGCCAGGGCGCGATCCAGGTAGAGGATCATCACCACGCCGATCTCCACCGCTACCCCGCCCAAGGCAATGAAGCCGATGGCCGCCGCCACCGAAAGCTGGTAGCCGAGGATGTACATGAGGAAGAAGCCACCGACGAGGCCCAGGGGCAGGGTGGCGATGATGATCAGCACCTCCGCCAGGCTGCGGAAGTTGAGATAGAGCAGGACCAGGATGATGGCCAGGGTGAGGGGCACCACCAGCCAGAGGCGCTCCTTGGCCCGCTCCCAGTGCTCGTAGGCGCCGGACCAGGCGATGGAATACCCTGGCGGCAGGGCCACCCGCTCGGCGACGGCCTGCTTGGCCTTGGCGACATAGGTGCCGACGTCCCGACCCTTGACCTGGACATAGACCCAGCCGTTGAGGCGGGCGTTCTCGGTACGGATCATGTCCGGCCCGTCCACCACCTCGACGCGGGCGACGGCCCCCAACTGCACCTGGGTGCCCTGGGTATCCGTGACGAGGGGCAGGCCCTTGAGTTTCTCCAGGGAGTCCCGCGCGTCCGCGGTGTAGCGCAGGCTCACCGGGTAACGCTCCCGACCCTCCACTACCTCGGTGATGTTCATCCCGCCGACGGCGCTGGCGACGATCTCCTGAGCATCCGCCACGGACAAGCCAACCAGGCCCATGGCCATGCGATTGGGGGTGACCTTGATGTAACGGGCGGAGGAGACGCGCTCGGCAAAGACGGATTGGGTCTCCGGGAGCGCCGCGAGGGCCTCCTCGACCTGCTCGCCGAGGCGCTGGATGACCTCCAGGTCCGGGCCGGCGATCTTGACGCCGACCGGGGTCTTGATGCCGGTCGAGAGCATCTGCAGGCGGGCATTGATGGGCATGAGCCAGGCATTGGTGAGGCCAGGAAACTTGACGGCACGATCCAGCTCGGCCTTGATGCCCTCGATGGTCATGCCGGGTCGCCACTGCTCCCGGGGCTTGAGCTGGATGGTGGTCTCGATCATCTCCATGGGCGCCGGATCGGTGGCGGTCTCGGCGCGCCCGACCTTGCCGAAGACCCGCGCCACCTCGGGCACGGTCAGGATGAGGCGGTCGGTCTGTTGCAGGAGCTGGCGCGCCTTGTCGGGGGCGATGCCCGGGAAGGTGGTGGGCATGTAGAGGAGATCGCCCTCGTCCAGGTCCGGCATGAACTCGGAGCCCAGACGCAAGGCCGGCCAGGCCCCGGCGATGGTCAGGGCCAGGGCCAGCCACAAGACCCGCCCCGGCTGGCGCATAACCCAGGCGAGCAGCGGTCGGTAGGCGGCCATGAGGGCGCGGTTGACCGGATTTTCCTGCTCGCCCCGCAAGCGCCCGCGCACGAAGAGCCCGAGTAAGACCGGGACCAGGGTGATGGACAGCAGGGCCGCGGCGGCCATGGCGTAGGTCTTGGTATAGGCCAGGGGGGCGAAGAGGCGGCCCTCCTCCCCTTGCAGGGCGAGGACGGGCAGGAAGCTGAGGGTAACGATGATCAGCGAGAGAAAGAGGGCGGGGCCGACCTCGGTGGTGGCCCGTTCCACCATGGCCCAGCGGTTGGCCGCGGTCAGGGGCTCGCGCTCGGCGTGCTTGTGCAGGTTCTCGATCATGACGATGGCGGCATCGACCATGGCACCGATGGCGATGGCGATCCCGCCCAGGGACATGATGTTGGCGCTGAGCCCCTGCCAGTACATGACCAAAAAGGCGGCGAGGATGGCGATGGGGAGGCTGATGACCACCACCAGGGCCGATCTCAGATGCCAGAGAAAGAGGGCGCAGACCAGGCTGACAACGACCAGGGCCTCGATGAGGCGGCTGTCGAGGGTGTCGATGGCGCGATGGATGAGCCCGGAGCGGTCGTAAACCGGCACCAGCTCCACCCCGGCGGGCAGGCCCTCGTTGCAGCTCGGCCAGCTTGTCCTTGACGGCGGCGATGGTCTTGAGGGCGTTGCCACCCGGGCGCATCAGGACGATGCCGCCGACGACCTCCCCCTGGCCGTCGAGCTCGGCGATGCCCTCGCGCATCTCGGGCCCCAGGCGAATCTCGGCGATATCGCCCAGGCGGAACACCGAGCGGGTGGCCTTGAAGGGCTCGTAAACCTGGGTACCCATGGCCATCCCCGAGCCGCCGGCGGGGGCCGCCCGGGGGGTGATGGGGATGTTGCGCAGGTCATCGAGGCCCCGCAGACGACCGTCGATGCGGATCATGTAGCGCGCCTCCGCCATCTCCAGGGCTCCGGCCCCGGTCTCGCCGGTGGCGCGTTTGCAGGCTCTGCATGAGATTGACGAGGGGCATCTGGTAGGCGCGCAGCAGCTCGGGGTCGATCACCACCTGGTACTGCTTGACCATGCCGCCGACCGTGGCGACCTCGGAGACCCCGGGGAGGGACTGGAGTTCGAACTTGAGGAACCAGTCCTGGAGGCTGCGTAACTGGGCCAGGTCATGGCCGCCGGTACGGTCCACCAGGGCGTATTGATAGACCCAGCCGACGGCGGTGGCGTCCGGGCCGAGCTCGGGGCGGGCAGCGGCGGGGAGGCGCGGCGGATACCTGGCTGAGGAGTTCCAGCACCCGGGAGCGCGCCCAATAGGGGTCGGTGCCGTCCCGGAAGACGACATAGACATAGGAGTCCCCATACATGGAATAGCCGCGTACCGCGACCGCCCCGGTGACGGCGCGCAGGGCCGTGGTGATGGGATAGGTGACCTGGTCTTCCACCACCTGGGGGGCCTGACCGGGGTAGCTGGTCTTGACGATGACCTGGACGTCCGACAGGTCCGGGATGGCGTCCAGGGGGATGTTGCGCAAGGCATAGCCGCCCCCCAGCCACGATCAGCGCGGTGGCGAGAAGGATCAGAAAGCGGTTGCGCAGTGACCAGGCGATGATGGTCTGCGATCACGGCTGAGTCCCCCCGGGCGCGGCCTCGGTGCTGGGACGTTCGCTGCTCAGGCGCCTGAGCCCGGCCCGGAGGTTGGCCTCGGAGTCCAGCAGAAACTGGGCCGAGCACCACGACCCGGTCACCCTCCTGGAGCCCGGAGCGGATGATCATCTCGTCCTCGCCCAGGTCATCGATCTCCACTGGCCGCGGCTGGAAGCGCCCGCCGTCCTGGGCGAGGATCACCCGCGCGCCCTTGCCGGTGAAAATCACCGCCTCCCGGGGGACCAGCAGCACGTCAGGCTCGGGGTCCACCTCGACGTTGACGACGGCGGTCGTCCCCGCCGGGATCTCGACGTCTTCCAGGTCGATGGACACCCGAAATTGCAGGGTGTGGGAGGACAGATTGATTTGCGACTCCAGGACGTCCACCAACCCCCGCCACTCCCGCGCCCCCAGACTCGGGAAGCGCACCCGTACCACCTGACCGGGCTGCAGGAGGGCCGCCTGGCCCTCGAAGACCTGGGCCTGAATCAACATGGCCTGGCCCTCGGTGTCCCTGGCGGCGTTATGGGCCGCGCGACTGCGGGCGATGGGCCGGTAGCTGCGCACATTGCGGGAGAGCAGGACGCCGAAACCTTCCACGGTGCGCGGCAGGGTGCCCCGGCGCACCGCGGCGGTCCGTACCCCCAACTGATTGATGACCGCCTCCGGGACCGCGATCGTGGGCATCTCCATCGCCATTTCCATCGCTTGCCCCGGGGCGGTGGTGGCGGCGGTCGGGCTGGCCGCCGGCGGCTCTGCCTGGACGGCCACCAGGTCCATGCCACAGATGGGGCACCGGCTACCGGGCTCGGCGCTCACCACCTGGGGGTGCATGGGACAGACGTAGGATGGTGCCGCCGATGCCTGGGCCTGGTCTTTGGGGTGATCCGTGGCGTGGTCGTGATCCTTGGCGTGATCGTGAGTCACCAGGGGCTCGGCCGGCTTGACCTGGGGCATGTCCTTGGGCATGGACATGCCCAGGTCAGCCTTGGGGCTGGGTGGGGCCGCGGCGGGGGGCGGCGCCTGGGTGGCGACCAGGTCCATGCCGCAGATGGGACACCGGCTACCTGGCTCGGTGCTCACCACCTGGGGGTGCATGGGGCAGACGTAGGTCGCCTCCGCTGGCGGGTGCGCATGGTCATGAACCGGGGCTTGCACCGATTCCTGGTGAGGTGCTTGAGTGGCCGGCACCGCCGCTATCTCCTCCCCACTGACGTTAAGGGCGACCCCGAGGAGGGGCAAGGCGAGCATGAGACTCAGGAAGACTTGGGAAAGGCGGCGGTAAAATCGGTTCATAGCAGGCAAAACCACTCAGCGGTAAGGAGGGGGGGCGGGGCTTTATCGAGTAGGTATAAAGGCATTGGGCTTATCTCGCTCCCGACAGTACAACCATCTTGACTGGGGAGGCCCCGGTCGCCTTGCGAAGGCGTAATTCTACTCCGCGTTTGGCGGTATGGCGCGCATGAGAACCCGTCCCGACCCTGCTGGGGATGATTGTCATAAGGCCCACTCTTCAACCGCCAAACCTGGCACGCGATGGAATTCACGGGCATTGTTGGTGACCACTACCGTATCCTCGGCCAAGGCATGGGCGGCAATCAGCAAATCCATGCCGCCAATCCGAAGGCCCTGTCTTTCCAGCGTTGCCCGCAAGTGGGCATAGTGATGACTGGCCGCCACCGGCCAGGGCCGGATATCGAATCCCGCCAGCCAGGCCTCAACGGCCGCGGTGAAACGGGGGGAATCCAGCTTGGCCGCGCCAAAGCGCAGTTCCGCCGCCACCATCGCCGACAGCCAAATGCTGCCCCGATCCAGGCCGACAAAGCGCTCGATCATGGCTATTGGATGCCGGCGCAGGATGTAGCTGCAAATATTGGTATCCAGGGTTCGCAACATGGACTCAGTTAGCTCCAGTCGCGCTCTTGGGCGGGTGTATCGGCCCGATCAATCAGAAAATCCTCGGGCAGGGCTTCCGTAGTCAGGTAAAAATCGCGGAGCCAGGCTGCCATATCCGCCGGTGCCTGGAACCGTGGCTGCACCCAAAAACCAGTACCCGCCGGCTCGATCAGTACTTCCGTTCCTTGCAAACGCAACCTGGCAGGCAGGCGGATGGCTTGGCTGCGCCCGTTCATGAATAATTTTGCAATGACCGTCATGGATGACCTCCGCATGTCATATCACCTTGTGATATTACATCAGAAACTATCTTTCAGGACGACCCTTGCCTTTGATCGTCAAGGCTGGGGACCGAGCCTAATAGCCTGAGGGAGGCACTGGATTAAGCCGGGCCTGGTCCCCCTCGCTCCCGTAACCACAGAAAGATCACCGGCGTGACGATGAGGATATGCACCAGGCTGGAGATCATGCCGCCGACGACGGGGGCGGCGAGGGGCTGCATGATCTCCACGCCCGTGCGCTGGAGCCAGAAGATGGGGGTCAGGGAGGCGATGGTGGTGGCGACCGTCATGACCTTGGGGCGCAGGCGCAGGCGGGCGCCCGCCTTGACGGCCTGGGTCAACTCCTCGCGAGTCAGGGCCCGGCCCAGGCGCTGGCGCGCCGCCTGAACCGATTCCTCCAGATAGGTGACCATGATGACGCCGGTCTGGATGGCGGTGCCGAACAGGGCGATATAGCCGACCCAGACGGCGACGCTGAAGTTAAAGCCCATCCAGGCCTGGAGCAGGACGCCGCCGGTGAGGGCAAAGGGCACCGCCAGCAGGACATGGGCCGCCTCCCCCACCGAGCGGAAGGTCATCACCAGGGCCCCAAAAATTATCAGGATGACGGCGGGGAAGACATAGAGGAGGGTCTGACGGGCCCGCAACTGGTGCTCGTATTGGCCCGAGTATTCGATCGACATGCCCGGGGCCAGGGTCACCTCGGCGGCGATACGCGCCTTGATGTCCTCGACGAAGCTTCCCAGGTCGCGGTCGCGGACATTGGCCTGGACGAAGACCCGCAGCCGGCCGTTCTCGCTCTGGATCTCGTTGGGGCCGACCACCCGCTTGATGTCGGCTACCTGGCGCAACTGGACGGTGGCCCCGGAGGGGGTGGTCACCAGGATCTCGCCCAGCTGTCGATGTCGCCGCGCTCGCCCTGCTCCAGACGCACCTGCAGCGGCCAGCGCTCGCGGCCCTTGAGGGTGGTGCCGACGGTGGCCCCGCCGATCCCGGCCTCCACCTGGCGGAACACCTCCTGGACGCTGAGCCCATAGCGGCCGAGTTGGTCGCGGCGCACGGCGATCTCCAGATAAGGCTTGCCCTGGACCCGGGAGGGCGCCACCCCCACCGCCCCCCGCACCCCATTGATCACCCGCTCGACCTCGAAGGCCTTCTGCTGGAGGGCGTCCAGGTCATCGCCAAAGATCTTGACCCCGACCTGGGCGCGGATGCCGGTGCTGGTCATGAGGATGCGGTTTTCGATCGGCTGGAGAAAGCCGGGCACATAGCCGGGCAGGTTCATCAGCTCCGCCGAGAGGTCGGCGATGATGGAGGCCTTGGTGGTCCCGGGCGGCCACTGGTCGCGGGGCTTGAGCTGGATGGTGGTCTCGATCATCTCCACCGGGGCCGGGTCGGTGGCGGTGGTGGCGCGCCCCAGCTTGCCCGCCGCCGAGACGACGGCCGGATGGGCGCTGATCACCTGGTCCTGCCAGGCCATGATGCGCTTGACCTCGGTCAGGGCGGTGGCGGGGAGCAGGACCGGCATGAAGAGCAGGGAGCCCTCCTCCAGGGTCGGCATGAACTCGCTGCCGAACCCCTGGGTATGGCGCGCGACGGACTCCGGCAGCCGCTCGTTGACCGCCCGCGGCAGGCCCAGGGCGATGACCAGGCAGACGGCGAGCAGGCTGGCCGCGAGCCCCAGCACGGTCTTGCGGTGGTCGAGGGCCCAGTCCAGCGCCGGGTCATAGAGCCGCAGCAGCCCCTTCATCAGCCAATTCTGGTCCTCGGGCTGGAGCGGGCCCCGCACCAGCAGGGTGCAGAAGACCGGCACCGCCGTCACCGCCAGCAGGGTGGCGCCGATCAGGGCGAAGGTCTTGGTGTAGGCGAGGGGGTGGAAGAGCTTGCCCTCCTGGCCGGTCAGCAGGAAGACCGGCACGAAGGCCAGGATGATGATCAGCATGGAGAAGACCAGGGGCCGGCCCACCTGGGTGGCGGCCGTCAGGGTCTGGGCAAAGACCTCGGCGGGGGTGAGCCGCCGGCGCAAGGCCGCCTCGGCGCGCTCGCAGTGCCGGATCACGTTCTCGGTCATGACGATGCCGGCATCGACCAGGACGCCGATGGAGATGGCGATGCCCGTCAGGGACATGATGTTGGCGGCGATGCCGAATTGATCCATCAGGATAAAGGCGATCAGGATGGAGGCCGGCAGCGGCAGGGTGACGATCAGGATGCTGCGGAAATGGAAGAGGAAAGAGGATGTGCATCAGGACGACGAGGAGGATTTCCTCGGTCAGGGCCTCCTTCAGGGTGGTGATGGCGCGCCCGATCAGGTCGCTGCGGTCATAGAAGGCGACCAGGCTGACGCCCGGGGGCAGGCCGGGCGCCAGGGTGGCGAGCCGGGCCTTGACGTCCTGGATGACCTGGTAGGCATTCTCGCCGTAGCGCATCACCACGATGCCGCCCACCACCTCCCGCCCATCCACATCGAGGGCCCCGCGGCGGAAATCGCCACCTATTTGAATGGTCGCGACATCGCGCAGATAGAGGGGCGTGCCGTTGCGGGGCAGCACCGGGATCTGCTCCAGGTCGGCGATATCCCGCACCAGGCCCACCCCGCGCACCACGAACTCGGCGCCATTCTCCTCGATGGTCTTGCCGCCGACGTTGAGGTTGCTCGCGGCCACGGCGTCCATGACCTCGCCCAGGGTGGCGCCATATTGCTTCAGCTTGAGGGACGAGACCTCGATCTGATACTGACGCACGAAGCCGCCCATGCTGGCGACCTCGGCCACCCCCGGCACGGCGGCGAGCTGATAGCGGACATAGGTATCCTGGAGGGTGCGCAGCGAGCCCAGGTCCTGGCTACCGGAGTCGTCCTTGAGGTAGTACTGATAGACCCAGCCGAGCCCGGTGGCATCGGGTCCGAGCCGCGCCGTCACGCCCTGGGGCAGCAGGTCGCCCAGGGAATTGAGCCGTTCCAGGACCCGGGTGCGGGCAAAATAGACATCGACCGCGTCGGCGAAGATGACGGTGAGAAAGGAGAAGCCGAACATGGAACTGGCCCGCACCGTCTTGACCCCGGCGAGGCCCTGCAGGGAGACCGAGAGCGGGTAGGTGATCTGGTCCTCGACCTCCTGGGGTGAACGCCCCGGCCAGTCGGCATAAACGATGACCTGATTCTCCGAGAGGTCGGGGATGGCATCGATCGGTACCCGGTTGATCGCCACCAGGCCCCAGGCGCACAGGGCGAGAAAGCCGCTGATGACCAGAAAGCGGTGATGCAGGGACCCCTGGATGAGGCGGGCGATCATGGGGGGCCCCTACTTGACCTCGTCGCCACAACTCAACATGGCGGGACCAAAGAAGGGGTTGCGCAGTTGGTGCGTGCGCGAGGGCCAGCGCGCGGTACCCAGTACCGGGCTCATGGGGCACTGATAGATCCAGATATCCTCCCGGTGATGCAGGTGTTCCTCGCGGGCCAGGTCCGCCACGGCGGTGCTGAAGGGCTCGAAGGCGCGGCGCGCGGCATCCAGATCGGCGGCCGCCGTCAGCTTGCCGGTAAAGGCGGTCAGACCCGCGCGGCTGGCGGGGGGATGGCCCGCCAGGTAGGCGGCGAGGGCCTCCCGCAGGGCGGGCAGCTCCTGCTGGTAGCCGGCCAGGTCATCGCCGGCGAGGGCGCTGGCGGCATCGGCGGTGGCGAGGACCAGGGTGCGCAGGAGCCCGTAGGCGGTCTCGTCGTGGCCTGGCGTGCTGGCGTCGACCTTGGCGGGCAGGACCGGGACCGGTTCGGCCGCCGCGACCTGGATGGCGGCATGGGCGAGTTGCGCCTGGGCGTCGAGGATCAGGGCGGCCTGGGTCACCAGCCGATCACCCTCGCCGAGGCCACTCAGGATTTCCACCTGGGTATCGCCCACCCGCCCGAGCCGGACCTCCCGCGCCCGATAGCCCTGCCCGGCCTCCTCGACATAGGCGATGGGCCGCTCGCCATGTTGCAGAATGGCGGCGCGCGGCGCGAGCAGGGTCTCCGGGGCGGTGATGGCCACCGCCGCCTGGGCGGTCTGGCGGTAACGGAGTTGGCGTTCCGGATTCTCCAGGGTCACCCGCACCCGCGCCGTGCGGGTCCGCTCGTCGAGGCTGGGGTCGATAAAGCTGATGGGGGCGGTCAAGACCTGACCGGGCTGGGAGGGGATCGAGACCTCGACGGTCTGGCCGACGCGCAACCAGGCCAGGTCCGGCTCGTAGGCATCGAATACGAACCACATGCGCGAGAAGTCGCCGATCTCGAAGAGGGGATCGTTGGTCTTGACGTATTGGCCTTCATAAACCGCGCGGCTGATGACGGTGCCGGACAGGGGGGCGCGGATGTTGACCATGGCGGTGGGCTTGTGGGTGCCCTCCAGAATGACGATCTCCTCCTCGGTCAGGCCCAGCTCCAGCAGGCGCTCGCGGGCGGCCGAGCGCTCGGAGAGGGACGAGGCGACGGCGCCGGCCTTGATGCGCTCGACATACTGGCGCTGGGCGGTGAGCATCTCGGGGCTGAAGACGGTGGCGAGGGGTGCCCCGGCCTCGACCTCGGCACCCACATAGTTGACCTGGAGCTTTTCGATCCGACCCGGCACCCGGGCGGCCAGGATGCGGTGGCGGGTGTCGTCGTCCTCGATGACCCCGCTGACGCGCAGGGTGCGGGTGAGGGTGCCCCGGATCACCGGGCTGGTTTGCACCCCGGTCACGGCGGCCTGGGCGGCATTGAGGGTCACCCGATCGGGATCGACCCTCCCCTCGCCCTCCTGGGCGACGGCGACCAGTTCCATCCCGCAGATGGTACAGCGGTCCCCCGGCTGGTCCGATTTGATCCAGGGGTGCATGGGGCACTGATAGACCGCGGCGGCGGGGATCGGGTCCGAGGTGGCGTGGAGGTGGGGAACGGCGGCCAGGACCCTCGTTGGGCCCCCGAGGAGCGAGCCACCAGCAATGAGGACGCAGAGGGCGAGGCGGGACAGAGTCAGGCCGGGCAGAGGGGGGCCCTCCCAAGGACCGCCATCCGATGAGAGCGCCAACTGCTGGGTTACCCGATTTTTTTCCGCCATCGCGTCTCACCTAAAGGCTTATTGAATAGGTTAGGGCTCGGTGATCTCCGGGGAAGCACTGCCATGGGCGGCGATGCGTCAAAATCAGCGTGCCCAGGGGGAACCTGGGCACGCGCTGGCGGATTCAGAGAGATTGGCTGGCGAAGCCCGCCAGCCTTAAGGTAAAGGCCACCTCGTCGCCAGAGGCGGCGGCTTAGTGGCACCCCGGGTTAATCGGCCAGCGCCACGACGCTGACGCGGGCCGTGCCACCCATGGCCAGCTTCTTCGCGGCGGCCCGGGAGAGATCGATGATGCGGCCGCCCCGATGAGGCCCCCGGTCATTGATCGTCACCTCGACTTGCTTGCCATTCTTGAGGTTGGTGACCTGGGCCCGGGTCCCCAAGGGCAACCGGGGATGGGCGGCGGTGAGGGCATGTTGGTTGAAGGTCTGACCACTCGCGGTTTTCTTGCCATGGAATCCGGGGCCGTACCAGGATGCACTACCTACCTGATGGCTATTCCCGGCCAAAGAGCCCTTGGTCGTTTTCTTACTGCTGGCATCCGCGTGGGATGAAAAGCCGATGGGCAACGCCAGGGCTATCATCAGCGTGAATGGAGAAAAACCGGCAATCCTGAAGCGAGGAAACCGAGCCTTGGAGCGGGGTTCATGTCGTGTATTCAAGAGTAACCTCGTTAAACGGTCGGGATAAAAATCAAACAATTGCTATAAAAAGCAGATATTTACCCCGATTTGCCAATAATGTGAAAGGCAAGGTTACCATGACTTGGGGACAAAAGACCAGAGGGCCAGCCTAGGAGGCCGGCTCCTCGTCCGGCAAGGATACGGATTCGGCGAGCCCCAGGGTGCCATCCTCGGCGACCGCCAGATCCTGGAAGAGGACCTTGGTGATGCGATGTTTGTCCATCTCCAGCACCTGCAGACGCGCACCTTCCAGGGGCACCTCGTCGCCAATTTGCGGGATACGACCCAGTTGGTGGTACACAAGGCCACCCAGAGTGACAAAGTCACCGTCCGGGAAGGGGAAGTTCACCAGGGATTCCAGATCCGAGGTCCGGATGCCCGCGTCAATGGCGTATTGGCTACCGCTTAGCTTTTTGACGTAACGGTGTTTGTGTTTGCTGAATTCATCCGAGTAGTCGCCAACGATCTCTTCCAGTATGTCCTCGAGGGTGATCATGCCGGCGGTGCCGCCATATTCGTCAACCACTATGGCAAGCTGCTGACCGGTGCGTTTGAAGTCCTTGAGCAACTCGCTGAGGGCCAGGGTCTCGGGGACAATATGCAGGGGCAGCATGATATCGCCGATCCGGTTCTGCTTGATGGGGGCAACATCATCCGTTTCGGCCAGGCTACTGAGGAGTTCCTTGATGGCGATCATGCCCACCATATCGTCCAGGTTGACATCATAAACCGGGTAACGGGCGTGGCGACCCTCCTTGAACATCATCAAGGCCTCCGCCACCGTGGCATCCTTGTTCATGGCGGTGATGTCGGTACGCGGCACCATGGCATCCCTTACCTGCTGCTCGTCGAGGTCGAACACCCCCCGGATCATCTGGGTCTCCTCCGGGTTGAGTACGCCGTCATGTTCGCTCGCCGTCAGGATGGTACGAATCTCCTCCTCGGTAATGGAAAAGTGCCCGGCCCCTTCCTTGGCCAGATCACGCTGACCGAAGACCCAAAGCAAGCCCTCGGAGGACTTATTCATAATCCAGATCAAGGGCTTGAGACTACGGTAGAGAAAGTTCATGATGCCGGCGACGGCCAGGCTCAGGGTCTCGGCCTTGTGGAAGGCCAATACCTTGGGCGCCAGTTCGCCACCCACGACGTGTAGGAAGGAGATGACGACAAAGCCAAAGATATAGGCCGCGGTATGCGCGACATCCACCAGGGATTGGCCGCCGGCGAAGCTGAGGGCCATGGCCTCGAACACGGGATCGATGAGATGTTCCATGGTGGTGATGCCGATGGCGCCCAGGGCGAGCGAGACCAGGGTGATGCCGATCTGGGTCACCGAGTAGAAGCGTTCCGGCTCCTTGTGCAGCAATTGCACGGTGCGGGCGGCCTTGTTCCCGGTATCCGCCAATTGCTTGATGCGGCTGCGACGCGCCGAGGTCAAGGCGATCTCGGAACCGACGAAGAAGGCGTTGCCCATCACCAGCAGGATGACGGCGAGGAGATTGAAGATCAGGTGGCTTTCCATTTTTTTTAAGGTCTATCAGGTTGCCGGTCATAGCCGGAATAGAACACCTTGATAATTCATAAGGGTTCGCGAATGGCGGGGCTAGTCACCCCTCCGCCACCTCAGGGCGGACGGGATGAGGCCAAGCCGAGACACTCAATCCATTGACGGAATGGAGGACGAGGGCGCGAGTGCCCGGGAGACGGCAAGCGGGCAGGCACCCCTCAACCGGGCGGGGCGCACCCAGCTAGACCTGCGCCCCCGCGCCATCCCCTTCCTTCTTGACCAGGGCCAGGTTGGCGGGGCTGACGCCCAGGAGGATCGCCACGTTGCTGGCGATGTAGATGGTGGAGAAGGTGCCCGAGATGACGCCCACGATCAAGGCCAGGGAGAAGCCACGGAGGGTCTCGCCACCGAAGAAATAGAGCGCGATGACGACCAGGAAGACGGTACCCGCGGTAATGATGGTGCGGGACATGGTCTCGTTCACCGACTGATTCATGATCTCCAGGGGTGACCCCTTGCGCACCTTGCGGAAGTTCTCCCGCACCCGGTCAAAGATGACGATGGTGTCGTTGAGCGAGTAGCCGATGACCGTCAGGATGGAGGCCAGGACATTGAGATCGAAGTCGAGCTGGAAGACCGAGAAGACCCCAAGGACGATGATGGCGTCGTGGATGGTGGCGGCCACGGCGCCCACCGAGAAGCGCCACTCGAAGCGCAGGGCGACATAGAGCAGGATGCCGAAGACCGAGTAGAGGACGGCGAGCCCGCCCTGCTCGGTCAGTTCCTCGCCCACCTGGGGTCCGACGAACTCCACCCGTCGCAGTTCCACCTTACCGCTCACGGCCCCCGCCAGGGTCTCGAAGACCTTCTGGCTCAGGGCCGCGTTATTGGTCTCTCCACTGGGGGGGATGCGCAGCAGGATGTCGCGATTGCTGCCGAAGTGCTGGACCGTGATGCCCGACAGCCCGGCGCCTTCCAGGGCGGCGCGCACCTCGGCGGTGTCGGTCGGCTCCTGGTAGCCCAGTTCGATGACGGTACCGCCGGTGAAGTCCAGGCCCAGATTCAGGCCCTGCACCACCAGGGAGACAAAGGTGATGGCGATGAGCACGCCGGAGAAGACCAGGGCCTTCCAGCGCTGGGCCATGTAGTCAATACTGACAAGCTTGATCTCACGCATGGGGTTGGTCCCTTAGACAGGCAGGCGCTGCAACCGCCGACCGCCCCAGATCCAGTTGATCATGGCCCGGCTGCAGGTGATGGCGGTGAACATGGAGGCGATCAGACCCACGGTGAGGGTGACCGCGAAGCCCTTGATGGGGCCGGTACCGAAACTGAAGAGGACCACGGCGGCGATCAGGGTGGTGACATTGGCGTCGATGATGGACGACAGGGCCTTGTCATAGCCCGCGGCGATACTGGCCTGGGGGGTATTGCCATTGCGGATCTCCTCGCGCATCCGTTCGAAGATCAGCACGTTGGCGTCCACCGCCATGCCGATGGTCAAGCACCATGCCCGCGATACCGGGCATGGTCAGGGTCGCCCCCAGCAAGGCCATGACCGCCACGATCAGCACCAGGTTCAGCAGCAGCACCACGTTGGCGACCACCCCGAACCAACTGTAATAGAAGGCCATGAAGACGACGACGGCGAGGAAGCCGATGACCACCGACAGCAGGCCCTGGTCGATGTTGTCCTGACCCAGGCTGGGGCCCACGGTGCGTTCCTCCACGATCTGGATGGGGGCGGCCAGGGCCCCGGCGCGCAGCAGCAGGGCCAGGTTGTGGGCCTCCTCGGAGGAGTCCAGGCCAGTGGTCTGGAAGCGCTTGCCGAAGGGCTCGCGGATGGTGGCGACGCTGATCACCTCCTCCACCTTCGCGGTGGTCTTCACGGGCTTGCCGTCCACCTGCTTGGTAGTGGTCCGGTTCTCGATAAAGACCACGGCCATGGGCTTACCCACATTCTCGGTCGTCATGTCGAGCATGCGCCGGCCGCCAGGGCCGTCCAGGGCCACGGTGACCATGGGCGTGCCACTCTGGGAGTCAAAGCCGGAGGCGGCGTCGGTGATCTGATCGCCGGTAACGATGACCCGGCGCTTGAGCAGGACCGGGCGTCCATCCCGATCGCGGTAGAGGCGGCTGGCGGCCGGCACCTTGCCGGCCTCGGCATCCGCCACGCTGTGCTCGGTGTCCACCAGCCGGTATTCCAGGGTCGCGGTGGCCCCCAGAATCTCCTTGAGACGCCCCGGATCCTGGGCGCCGGGCAATTGCACCACGATACGCCGGTCGCCCTGACGGGCGATATTGGGCTCCGCCACGCCCAGGGCGTTGACCCGATTGCGCAGGGTGGTGACATTCTGCTGGAGCGCAAAGTCCTGGAGCTGCTTTTGCTGAGTCGGGGTCATGGCCAGGGTGATCAGGAAGTCGCCGCCTTGCTCCAGGGCCTCCATCTTCAGGTCCCCGAACTGTTTGGCGATGACCTTCTCGCCCGCGTCGCGGGCCGGCAGGTCCGCGAACTTGACGATGACCTGACGCTGGACCCGGCTGACCGTGATATAGCGCGCCTTGGCATCGCGCAACTGGGTGCGGATGTCCTCGACATAACGATCGAGGGCCTGGTCCACGGCGGCATCCATGTCCACGTCGATGAGCACATAGACACCGCCACGCAGATCCAGTCCCAGCGTCATGGGCTTGAGACCCAGGGCCTTGACCCAACCGGGCAGATCCGTGGAGAGGGTGAGGGCGCTGCGATACTTGGCGGAAAGGGTGCCCTCGATCGCCTCCTGGCCACGCAGTTGATCACCCGAGCTATCGAAGCGCACCAGGACCTTGCCTCCCTCCAGGGTGTCGATCCGCTTGAAGGGGACCTTGGCATTCTCCAGGGCGGCGCGTATCTCATCGGCGCTGGCGGCGGTCATTTCGGTCTTGCGGGCGGCCGAGACCTCGATGGAGGGGTCCTGGGGGAAGAAGTTCGGCAGGGCCAGTACCAGGCTCACCAGGATGGTGCCCAGGATCAGCAGGTTTTTCCAGAGGGGATAACGATTCATGGGGATCGGTTCTCGCGGGGATCACGGCGGACCCAGGGTGGGAGAGGCAGGTCCGGAGCAGGGATCGGTGTGGCCGCTTCAGGCATTCCTCCCAGGCACCGGGACGGCGAGCAGGCCGACCCGGCGACGGTGAGGACCGGGATTACAGCTCCTTAAGGGAACCCTTGGGCAGCACCGTCTCCACGGCGACGCGGCGCACCTTGACCTGCACGCCCTCGGCTATCTCAACCATGGCAAAATTTTCGCCCAAGTCCAGGACACGGCCAGCGATGCCGCCGGAGGTGACGATCTCATCGCCCTTGGCCATGGCCTCGACCATCTTCTTATGTTCTTTTTGGCGCTTGACCTGGGGGCGGATCATCAGGAAATAGAGCAGCACCACCAGACCGATGGGAAAGAGCAGGCTCAACAGGGGATCGCTCTGGGCCGCGGCGCCAGCGGCCTCCTGGGCCAGGGCGTCGGAGATAAAAAAGCTCATGGTTGGACCTCGACTAGGGATGGCGTCGCCAGGCAACGCTTGGATAAAAAATTCAATTGGCATTATGCCATGGATGAGAAAGGGGATGTCCCGAAAAAATTTGCCGCCGAAGCCAGGTTGGTTGCTCTGGATAGTGGTCAGATCCACGGGCTCGGCTGATAATGGCCGAGGTTGTTTATATTAGTATTCCGCCCAGCTCGGTTTTCGTCGTACCCCTGGGGCGGGTGTCCGCGGAGCGATCCGCCACGCCCTATCTCCACATTCCCCATCCAGACCCAGCCCGTGAAACCCTTACTCAGACTCCTGGTCCTCGTCATTCTGATCGCCCTCATCGCCATCGCCTGGTGGCTCTGGGGGCGGGCCGGCAAGGGTGACGCCGGTCTGACCCTCTACGGCAATGTGGATATCCGCGAGGTCGAACTGGCGTTCCGGCAGCCGGGACGCCTGGAGTCCCTGCTGTACGAGGAGGGCGCCAGGGTTCATCAGGGCGACCTGCTCGCCGAGCTGGACGCGCGACCCTACCGCGATGCCCTGGCGGCCGCCGACGCGGCCTATCGGCGCGCCGAGGCCGAACTCGAGAAGCTGCGTCGCGGCAATCGGCCGCAGGAGATCCGGCGCGCCGAGGCGGAGGTGAACCTCTTCACGGCCTTGGAGAAGCGGTTGGCCGCCGAACTCAAGCGGCAGAGCGAGTTGGCCGCCTCCTCCTTTGCCAGTCAGCAGGAACTGGACAAGATCCACGCTGATTACGACGAGGCGGTCGCCGGCCTCGTCATGGCCCAGCAGACCCACTCCCTGCAGCGGGAGGGCGCGCGCGCCGAGGACATCAGCGCGGCCGAGGCCAGCCTCGCCGCCGCCGCCGCCGACCGCGACCAGGCCCAGACCGCCCTGGATGACACCCGCCTGATCGCCCCCGCGGACGGCATCATCATGAGCCGGGTCCTGGAGCCGGGCAGCATGGTGACCAGCCTGACGCCGGTCTACACCCTCTCCCTGCCCGATCCCGTCTATGTACGCGCCTACGCGGCGGAACCCCAGCTTGGCCAGGTGGCGCCCGGTACCCCGGTGCGGGTGACCACCGATAGCTCCAGCCAGGTGTACGGGGGTCACATCGGCTTCGTCTCTCCCAAGGCGGAATTCACGCCGAAAACGGTGGAGACGACCGCCTTGAGGACGGACCTGGTCTATCGCCTGCGGATCATCATCCCCAAGACCGACGAGGGGCTGCGGCAAGGGATGCCCGTCACGATTCAGGTGTTGGCCCCGGCCACCCCCGCCGGTCCGGGATCATGACACCGGCAGCCCCCGGCGGCCGCGGTGCTGCTGGAAGCGGTTACCAAGCACTTTGGCGCGACCCAGGCCCTCAAGGGGCTGACCACCGAGATCCTCCCCGGCCGCCTGACGGGGCTCGTGGGCCCCGATGGGGCGGGCAAGACCACCCTGATGCGCCTGATGGCGGGCCTGATGGCGCCCACCTCGGGACGGATCGGCATCCTGGGACGGGATACCCAGCGCGATGCCGGGGACCTCGCCGCCCTCGTCGGCTACATGCCCCAGCGCTTTGGGCTCTACGAAGACCTGTCGGTGATGGAAAACCTGCGCCTCTATGCCGCCCTGCGCGGCATGGTCGCCCGCCAGCGGGACCAGGCCCTCGACCGGCTCCTGACCTTCACGCGGCTGGGTCCCTTCACCCCGCGACTGGCCGGCAAGCTCTCCGGGGGCATGAAACAAAAACTCGGGCTGGCCTGCGCCCTGCTGGGCACGCCCCAGGTCCTGTTGCTGGACGAACCCAGCGTCGGCGTGGACCCCGTGAGCCGTCAGGACCTCTGGGACATGGTCGCGGCCCTGACGGGCCAGGGCCTGGCGGTGATCTGGGCCACCGCCTACCTGGACGAGGCCGAGCGGTGCGAGTCCGTGCTGCTGCTCAACGAGGGGGAGCTGCGCTTTGCCGGTCCCCCCGCCGCCCTGACCGGGCGCATCACCCACCGCTGCTTCCGGATACGCGCCCCGCGGGGCGATCGCCGCGCCCTGCTCCAGCAGGCCCTGAACCTGCCCTCCGTCTGCGATGGGGTGATTCAGGGCGAGGCGATCCGCCTCGTCCTGCGCCAGGACCAGCCCCCCGACGCCATCCAGGCCCTGGCCAGGGCGGCGGGGGCCCGGCTGGAGGCCGTGACACCTCGCTTCGAGGATGCCTTTGTCGATCTGCTGGGCGGTGGGCCCGGCGGGACCTCGGCCCTGGCGGAGCGCATGCCGCCCCAGGACCTGGCCCTGGACTACGTGGTCGAGTGTCGCCACCTGACCAAGCGCTTCGGCGCCTTCGTGGCCACGGACGAGGTGACCTTCCAGGTGCGGCCGGGCGAGATCTTCGGCCTGCTGGGGCCCAATGGGGCGGGCAAGTCCACCACCTTCAAGATGCTCTGCGGCCTGCTCAAACCCAGCTCCGGCGAGGCCCGGGTGGCGGGACTGGACCTGCGGCGCGCCAGCGGTCAGGCCAAGGGGCGCCTGGGCTACATGGCCCAGAAATTCTCGCTCTATGGGCTGCTCTCCGTGCGGCAGAACCTGGCGTTTTATGCCGGCGTCCAGGGTCTGGAGGGCCCCCTGAAACGGGAGCGCATCGCCGAGATGGTGGAGACCTTCCAACTCTCGGCCTTCCTCGACCGGGCCCCGGAAGAACTGCCCCTGGGTTACAAGCAGCGGCTGGCCCTGGCCTGCGCCCTGATGCACCGCCCGCCCGTCCTCTTCCTCGACGAACCCACCTCGGGGGTGGACCCCCTCACCCGCCGGGAGTTCTGGACCCACATCAACGGCCTGGTGCGCAAGGGCGTGACGGTGATGGTGACCACCCACTTCATGGACGAGGCCGAATACTGTGACCGGATCGCCCTCATGGTCCAGGCGCGGGTCATCGCCCTCGACACCCCGGACGCCCTCAAGGCCGCGGTGGCCTTGCACCCGGGGGAAGAGCCGACCATGGAGCAGGCCTTCATCCGCCTCATCGAGAGGACGGACGCGACCCTGGCGGCGGCCCCCCGGGCGGAGGCGGCATGAGCGGGCCCACCCCCTTGTCATCCCGGGGCTTTTCCGGGAGGCGACTCCTGGCCCTGGTACGCAAGGAGGGGCTGCAGGTGGTGCGCGACCCATCCGCTATTCTGATCGCCTTCGTGCTGCCCGTGATCCTGCTGTTCCTCTTTGCCTACGCCGTCTCCCTGGACATCCGCCAGGTCCCCATCGGCCTGGTACTGGAGTCGGATGATCCCAGCGCCCAGTCCCTGGCCGCGGCCTTTTCGGGGACCCGCTATTTCCAGGTGACGCCGGCGCGGGACCGGCGCCAGGTGGCCGGCGCGGTGGCGGCGGGCGAGCTGAAGGGCTTCGTGGTGATTCCCGCGGACTTCGCGCACCGCCTCGTCGAGCCGCTGGCGGGGCCCCTGGTGGAGATCATCACCGATGGTTCCCAGCCCAATAACGCCGGGTTTGTCGCCAATTATGCCGAGGGGGTGGTACTGGGCTGGGCCCAGGCCGCGGGCCTGGCGCCCGCCCCCCGGGTGGATTTGCGGCCACGCTTCTGGTTCAACCCGGAGATCGAGAGCCGCCGCTTCCTGGTGCCCGGTGCCATCGCCATCATCATGACCATGATCGGCACCCTCCTGACCGCCCTGGTCCTGGCCCGCGAATGGGAACGGGGCACCCTGGAGGCCCTCTTCTCCACCCAGGCGCGGGTGGCCGAGATCCTCGTCGGCAAGCTGCTGCCCTATTTCGGTCTGGGCCTGCTGGCGACCCTGGGTTCGGCGGCGCTCGCCATCGGCGTGTTTGGCCTGCCCCTCCAGGGCTCCTGGGGGGCCTTGCTCCTGGTGTCGGCGGTCTTCCTGGTACCCGCCCTGGGTCAGGGGCTGGTGATCTCGGCGATCGCCAAGAACCAGTTCATCGCGGCCCAGGCGGCCCTCTTCACGGGTTTTCTGCCGGCCTTTCTACTCTCGGGTTTTCTGTTCGAGATCGACTCCATGCCCGCCCCGATCCGGGCCATCAGCCTGATCGTGCCCGCCCGCTATTTCATCGCCTCCTTGCAGACGGTCTTTCTGGCGGGGGACACCTGGCCGGTGCTGGTGCCCAACATGGCGGCCATGCTGACGATTGGGGCGGTATTTTTCGCGCTGGCGCGGCTCAAGACCCGCAAGAGCCTGGACGCCTGACGCGGGAGCCCTGACCGATGCACCTGATCCCGCCCCGCCTGCGCGCCCAGATCGTCAAGGAACTGCTGAGCATTCTGCGCGACCCGCGCGCCCGCTTCATCCTGATCGGCCCGCCCCTGCTCCAACTGCTGGTCTTCTCCTTCGCCGCCACCCTGGAGGTCAGCAACGTCACCCTCGCCGTTTACGACCGCGATGGTGGTCGCTGGGCCCAGGAACTGGTGGCGAGCCTGGGGGCGGCCAGTTTCGTCGGCACCCTGCGCCAGGTGCCTAGCCGGCAGGCCCTCCATGCGGCCATCGAACGGCGGGAGGCGATCCTGGCCCTGGAGATTCCCGACACCTTCTCGCGCCAGATGACGGCCGGGGAGCCCGCCGCGCTCCAGGCCATCATCGACGGCCGGCGGGCCAACTCCGGCCAGGTGGCCCTGAGCTATGTCGAGGAGGTGGCATCCAACCTGGGTGCGGCCTTTACGCCCGCCGCGCGGCAGCCCCCGGTGCGCATCAGCATCCGGCACGCCTACAACCCCAACCTCATCTATCAGTGGTTCGTGGTGCCCAGCCTGGCGGGCATCCTGGTGATGGTCGTCTCGCTCACGGTCACGGCCCTGTCCATCGCCCGGGAACGCGAGCTGGGGACCTTCGATCAACTGCTGGTGTCGCCCACCACCTCCACCGAGATCATCCTGGCCAAGACGGTGCCCGCCCTGCTGATCGGCGGCACCCTGGGCCTCATCATGGTCGCGGCGGGGATCGCGGGCTTTCGCGTCCCCTTCCAGGGTTCGCTCCTGGCGCTCGCCGCCGCCATGCTCTTGTTCATCCTCTCGATCGTCGGGGTGGGGCTGATGATCTCCGCCATCAGCGCCACCCAACAACAGGCCATCCTGGGCGCCTTCGCGGTCGTGGTGCCCATGATCCTGATGTCCGGCTTCGCCACCCCCGTGGAGAACATGCCCCCGGTGCTGCAATGGCTGGCGGAAGGCATCCCCCTCAAGCACTTCCTGATCATCGTCCAGGGCTCCTTCCTCAAGGGCATGCCCCCGGGGGAGGTCTGGAGCCATGCCTGGCCCCTGATCATCATCGCCCTGGTCACCCTGGGGCTGGCCACCCTGCTGGTGCGCAGTCGGCTGGAATGACAGGGATTTCCTGGTCTTCAGCCATGACCCCGACCAATCGGCCATCGGGGTTGTCATGGTTTAGGACCAATACGATGTCTTGGTGCGCCTTGCATTAGCGCCTCGCCGGTGCAGACAGCGCGGTGCGGTGACGGTCAGACGCCGCCGCTGTCCTGCTGGCGGGATCTGGATTGGTGCTGGCATATCGGCCCGGTTTGCTATCACGACAGCGCAGCCGCACAAAGAGGGGGCTTAAAGAGTCGGGTGGTTCAGGAATGGCCTCTCGCTCGTTACTCATTCGCCTACCCGTCTCAGCACGGTTTCGATAACCTGGGCCGCGATACGGAAGTCAGAGCCTTGCAGGCGCCTGAAGACGTCCCTGCCGAGGCGATCAGGCCCCGCGTCTTGGCCATCCCGATAACCGCAGCAGGTACGCGGCCCTCACGCAGGCCATGCTCCCTGGCGATGGCACGACCCGCGCGCTGCATCCATCAGCAACAAGCACGGCCCGGCGCTGGACAGGGCGCTGCGGATACAGGCCGCCTCGCCCTCGTCAAGGTCGGGGAGGACCAAGCCACGGGTCTTTTTCTGCGTACTCGTCAGGCGCCGAGTGATGGTGTTGCATTCCTTCCTCAAGAAGACCCAGAAGACACCCCGGCGAGAGATTGAGATTGCGCGCAAGCGCATGAAAGAGGTCAAGCATGCTTACTCATGAAGAAATCATTGCCAGGTTGATGCGTCGTCCCGGCGTGAGCGGGGAAGTCGAGCGCATCGAACGAGAAGAAGGTGTTCTGTTGGACATCCTGCTGAAGGCTCGCCAAGAAGCGGGGCTCACGCAGGCTCAAGTAGCAGAGCGCATGGGCACGCAAGCGCCGGCAATTGCCCGCCTGGAGCGGGCGCTGGCCACCGGCAAGCATTCGCCCTCGCTGGCCACGCTGCGCAAGTACGCTCAAGCATGCGGCAAGAAACTGTCGCTCCAACTCTCGTAATGCACCAGCCCATTCGGTCTCAGTTACCAGGGAAAGTCCTGGGCGAAGCTATCCAGCCGGCCGGCGGCGATGGCCGCCCTCAGGTCGGCCATCAGGGTCTGGTAAAAGCGGAGGTTGTGGATGGTGTTGAGCCGCGCCCCCAGGATCTCGTGACAGCGATCCAGATGGTGCAGATAGGCGCGGCTGTAGTTCCGGCAGGTGTAGCAATCGCAGTCCGGGTCCAGGGGGCCCGTATCGGTGCGATGGCGGGCGTTGCGGATACGGATGACGCCGGCGTGGGTGAAGAGATGGCCGTTGCGGGCGTTGCGGGTGGGCATGACGCAGTCGAACATGTCGATGCCGCGCAGCACCGCCTGGACGATGTCCGCCGGGGTGCCGACGCCCATGAGATAGCGCGGCCGGTCCGCCGGCAGGCGGTCGGCGAGGAAGTCCAGGACCCGCAGCCGGTCGGCCTCGGGCTCGCCCACGGACAGGCCGCCGATGGCGTAGCCGTCGAAGCCGATCCCGGTCAGGCCCGCCAGGGACTCGGCGCGCAGCTCCTCGTACATGCCGCCCTGGACGATGCCAAAGAGGGCCGCCGGGTTATCGCCATGGGCCGCCCGACTGCGCGCCGCCCACCGCAGGGAGCGCTCCATGGAGGCCCGGGCCTGCTCCGGGGTCGCCGGATAGGGGGTGCAGTCGTCGAAGATCATGACGATGTCGGACCCCAGGGCGCGCTGCATGGCCAGGGATTCCTCGGGGCCCATGAAGATCCGGCTGCCGTCGATGGGGGAGCGGAAGTGGACGCCCTCCTCCTTGATGCGGCGCAGCTTGCCGAGGCTGAAGACCTGGAAGCCGCCGGAGTCGGTGAGGATGGGCCCGGGCCAGTGCATGAAGCCATGCAGGTCGCCATGGCTGGCGATGACCTCGGCGCCGGGGCGCAGCAGGAGGTGGAAGGTGTTGCCGAGGATGATCTGGGCGCCGACCTCCCGCAGCTCTTCCGGGGTCATGGCCTTGACGGTGCCATAGGTGCCCACGGGCATGAAGGCCGGCGTCTCCACCACCCCGCGGGCGAAGGTCAGGCGCCCGCGGCGGGCCTGGCCATCGCTGGCCAATCGCTGAAATTCCATCCTATTTCATCTCCTCGGTCGAGCCATAGCCAGCGCCTTGCCGCCCTGCCCTCGTCACTCCCCTGCCCTCTGCCCTGCCCCACCGCCTGTCCCCTCAGCCAGCGCGCCAGGCCATGCAGGTCGGCGATTTCCACCAGGGGCGGCTCCAGATCCACCGGCCAGGTCTGACCGTAGCGATTGACCCAGAGGACCGCCATGCCGTGATCCCGCGCCGCCTGGACATCGTAAACCGGGTGATCGCCGATGTGCAGGGCCTGATGCGGCGCCAGCCCCGCCCAGTCCAGGGCCGCCTGGAAGAGGGCGGGGTCGGGCCGCGCCGCGCCCACCTCGGCGGCGGTCAGCGACAGGTGGAAGAGGCCGCGCAGGGGGGTGCGGCCGATGTCCGAGTTGCCGTTGGTCACGGAGACCAGCCGGTAGTCCGCCGCGAGGGCGCGCAGGATCGGGATGACGTCCGGATAGGGCTCGACCTGGTTGCGGTGCTCGAGAAACAGCGCCATGCCCTCCACCGCCAGGGCGGGATCATGACCGAATGCCTCCAGCAGGATCTCCAGGGAGGTGCGCCGCACCACCGTCACGTCGTGGGCGATGGCCGGGCATTGCGTCATCAGGTCGCGCCGATGGGCCCGCAAAGCCTCCAGATCCATGGCTTGCGCCAGGGCGGGCGCCCGCGCAGCAAGCCAGGCGACCATGGCCGCCTCGGCGCGCTGAATAGGCTCCAGACAGGGCCAGAGGGTATCGTCCAGGTCCAGGGTGATGAGTTCGATGGGGTGCGGGGTCACGGGCAAGCCTGTGGATGCTAAAGGTGCCGCCATTTTGCCCCAGG
>CAWJBI010000003.1:0-14559 GCA_963841065.1 uncultured Gammaproteobacteria bacterium
GATCCCGGGCGGCCTCGGAGAAGGCGGCGAAGTGCCGCTGATTTTCCAGGTCGGCGATACGGGCCGAGAACCATCCAGGTCCCTAGGGCGCCCAGCAGGGCCACCACGAAGATCGGGCCATAGCTGCGCCAGAAGACAGCCGCCCCGGCAATCCACTCCCCCATCTTGGCATGGGGCCACCTCATGCCAGGGCCTCGGGATCGGGGGAAAACGCTCACCGATACGGCGCATGACCTCGTCCATGACCTGGCCTACCGTCTCGTTCATGTCCCAGTTCGCCAGCACGGGAATGTCGGCCTTTTGGGCCTGATCGACCATGAAGGTTTGCAGGGTCCAGATTCCTCGGACAACATCTCGCGATGACGATCGGAGTCGCGATCCGGGGCCTCGCGGCTGCGACGTTTGAACTGCTCGTCCAACCGCTTGCGCGTCGTTACCGCCAGGACCAGGGGCACCAGCACGGACTTGGTCCGCACCTCCGCCAAGTCCAGATAGGTCGGCATCACATGCACGCCATCGACGATGAGATCGGTCCGCTCCTTGACGGCGCGGGCAATGGTCGCCTCCAGGGCCACCCGCACCGTGCCGAACTGGGCCAGAAATCCCGCTATGACCGGGTCCTGGGGGTAGGCCGCCGACCCTTCCACCTGGGGCAGGCCCCGCCAGGCGTCAAAACTGGAATACCCCGAGGGTGGGCGCCACATGGGGCACCAGATAACAACGGATGATCTCGCGCATCATGTCCGTGGACTGGGTGCGGACGATATCCAGCAGGTAGGCCAGGCGGGTGGCCAGGGTGCTCTTGCCGGTCCCGGTGGCGCCGCCCAGCAGGATGATGAGGGGGCTCGCCGCTATCGTTGAAGCGGCAGCGCGAGAGGAAGCGGTTGCCGGCATCCTGAAAGCCCCCGGACTTGAGGGTGGCATAGACCTCCTGACGCAGTTCCTTGCGCCCGACCTGATTCACTCCCTGCTCGCGCAAGCTGGCATGGACCAGGGCGGCTCCCCGGGCGGCCACGTCGGAACGTATGCCACAACCCTCCAGGTGGCGCGCCAGGACACCGGTGGAAAAGGGCTCGGACCCATCCTGGCGTCGCACCACGACACGGGAAACCCCGCCACCGGCATCATAGTCGCCGCGTATCTGCGTGCCGAAGCGACGTTCCAACTCCTCGCCCACCAGGCGCCGCAATTCATTCGTGGACATGACCTCGGTATCGCCATCCAACTGATTACGAAGGCGATTGGCAATGGCATAGGCTTGGGTAAAAGAGATACCAACATCCACCAGCGACTGCACCAGGATGCCGCGCAGGAAGGGTAACCGCTCCCCCGTCGCCGTCTCTACCAATAAGGCCTTACTTGCCATGATTCGGCTCTCCACCAGCGACGCCACTGGCTGGCACCCGCAACCTGGACAAAAAATGAGGTCCCTGTAAACGCCATTGGCCGCGGAGGCCAGACACCCGTCTGCTTAACGGGGGGAGGACCAGAGGCAAGGAGGGCGAGCCTGGCATCATCACCCCAATGCCAATTTATCGCCCCGGCACCTGATCCAGTTGGGTAAAGATACAATTCAGCACGGGCTGGTTATCACCGGGTAGGAAGGTATTTATATTAGAGGCGTAGCCTTGGCGATCGATGCGTCCAAAGTAAAGCTTGGAAGTTTGATCGATAAAGTTAATATTCTCGTCGCCATCTTCTACTTGCACCAGGTAATTTAGGTGGCCTGCTGATGTCCAATTTGCCACAGGCCTTGACAAGGCGATCCACGAAGGCGTCGTCGCCAGGGTCCTCGTCGAGGGAGTCCGGGGCCACCAGGGAGCCGCCACAGCCAGATATCGCCAGGACCGCCAGGACCGTCGCCAGGTTTGTTCTCTTCGATGACATGGCCGTTAATCCTCTTGGAATGGTGTCATGGCCTTAAATGCGGGTGAGGCCGAGGCGACGTGAGCGGGACTAGCCAACTCGGGGTTCAACCTGGGGGGTTTCTCGAACGATTTTAGTGCCCGCGCGCCCATAGTCCAGCCTCTTTTCACCATCAGAATTTTTGGCGCCACCCCGCGACGACCGCGACCCCTGGCCGGCAAATCCTTCGGGTATCCATTGCGGTGACCCTATGTCCAATCTGATCAAACTTCTTCATGACATGGCGTCCTTGCGAGCCGAGTACCAGCGGCTGCACGAGGACCTCCTGGGTCTCTCGGTGCGCCGCCTACTGTTTCTGGCTCGGCCTGGCGCGCGACAGGGAGTTGATGCCCGGTTCCAGCATCTCTTCCAGCGTCTGGGAGAAGTGGGGGGAGGAGATGGGCCGCTTAACCGCGGACGACCTCGCCATCCGCCGGGGAGAGGATTCATTCCAGGCCCTCGAAGACTTCCGCCAGGCCTTCCGCGAGTCCCTGAGGCAACTGGACATCTTCCGCCGGGCGCAAGCCAGCCAAGCCGCCGGGGCCCCTGGCAAGGACAGCCGCGAACTGCTTGCCCCCTATGACGACGCCCTCCAGTACCAGCGCCGCATGGGTGCCCGAATCAACGATTTGCTCGCCAATCTCTGAATGCCCTGGCCTGAGCGAGCGGTCTTAGCCCCCCAGAAGGGACCGGGCGGAGGGTCCCGCCGCCACCATCCGGGTTGGGGGGAGCCCTGGTCCCTGTCATCCCTGCGGGGCGTGCCCCACCCTCCAGGCCCTAAATCACTTCAGGCCTGCTGACTGGAAGCTGTTTTCCACCAAGGGCTTGGCATCGGCCTGGGGCACATGGCACTGGTTGCAGAAGTAGCGGCTGCCCGCTGGCCGCTCCAGCTTGTTACCGTTGCGGTCAAGAAAGTGGGACTCGCTCATCTCCACCGACTTTGCCTCCTCCTCCTCCGGCCCCTTTCACGTGACACTCCAGGCAGCCGTTCTCCTTGAGATTGATAGCGTACTTTTCGTTGGTATGGGGAACCAAGGGCGGCTGTTGCTCGAAGTTACGGGGGATATTTTCCTTGTCATTAATATACTTGTAGAGCTCCGGCGCCGGCTCCGTCACCGGAATCGGCAGGTCGCCGCGCAAGGACACGACACCGGCGAGGACTTGCCCCGCCAGCCCCGCCTGACCGGCTACCAGGAGGGCCAGAAGGGTTAGGGATGGCTTCATGACGACACCTCTCTCTATGGTTTTCGCCGCCTAGGGCCGGGCGATGGTTATGGGTAAAACGCGTGGTGAAGGCAAAGACGTCGCGACCGCAGACATCGATGCAACGTCCACAATTGGTGCAGTGGCCGGACAGGATCACCGGCCCGAAACCTTTGTCGGCCCCCTTCAGCGCCGGGCGGATGACCCAGTGCTCGGGGCACACCGCGAAACAGTCCATGCAATCATCGCAACGCTCGCGCCGGGCCGCGGCCACCCGCAACACGGCCGCCGTCCCGACCAGACCATAGAAGGCGCCGATCGGACAGAGATGCCCGCACCAGGCCCGGCGACCGACGCAGAGATCCAGCAGGAACACCGCCACCAGCACCCCCCAGGTCAGCCCCATCCCGAAGACCAGGCCGCGGTACACCATGGCGACCGGATTTACCAGCTCCCAGGCCAGGCTACCGCTGACCGCCGCCACCAGCAGGATGGCGCCCAGGAGCCAGTAGCGGGTCTGATCGGAAAAATGCGTCCCGGCCTTGATGTTGAATTTGCACCTCAGCCACTCGGCGGCATCCGTGACCGGGTTGATGGGACAGACCCAACTGCAATAGACGCGACCGCCCACCAGCAGATAAAAGGCCAGCACGATCAGGCCGCCGATCAAGGCCGTCAGCTCGGGGACATGGCCCGTCGCGAACACCTGCAGCAAGAGCAGGGGATCGGTCAAGGGCAGCAGGTCCAGGGTCAGGCTGGAGGCCAGATTGCCCGTGACGATCCAGGCGCCGAACCAGGGACCGGCCAGAAAGAGCCCCAGGATCAGCACCTGGCTCAAGCGCCGTAGCACCAGATAGCGGTGAGCGCCGAACCAGCCCTTGAGCCGGCGTGCCTCGGCGCCGGGACGACCGCCGGCTTGCATCAGAGACCTCCCTTGCGGTTGAGCGTCTCCAGCGGATTGCTGGGGAAGGGCGATGCCCCGGCGGGGGCTGGCGGCGCGGCGGGACCGGATGACGCCATCGGCGGGGTTGGGGACCTCGCCGGGTTGGGCGCCACGGCCGCCGATGGCCCGCCGGGCGCGGGTGGGAGCCCCTGGGTGGGCGCCGGCAAGGCCGGCTCGCCCGGGATGAGCCCCCGGCCGCCATGCTCGTAACGCGTGCCCTCGGGCAAGTTGTACTGGTGCGCCGGATCCGGCGTCACCAGGGATTCCCCGGCCCGGGCCTTTTGCTCCCACCCCAGCCGATAGTGCTTGCCCAGCATCCCCTTGGCCAGGGCGATCGGCAACACCTTGATGGCCGCCTCATCGAGAATGCAGGCCTTTTCGCACTTGCCGCAGCCGGTGCAATCCCGTGAGTGGACTACCGGGATGAAGAAGGCATGCTTACCGCTGCGAGGGTTATGCCGCATGTCGAGGCTGATAGCCTTGCCCCGCACCGGGCAGCTATTGAAGCAGACCTCGCAACGCAGGCCTTGAAAGGCGATGCAGGCTTCCTGATCGATGAGGACGGCGAGCCCCATGCGCGCCGCCTCGATCCGGGTCAGGAGCGGGTCCAGGGCCCCGGTGGGGCAGGCCTTGACGCAGGGGAGGTCATCGCACATCTCGCAAGGGATAGCCCGGGCCTCGAAGTAGGGCGTACCCAGGGCCACCTCGTCCCCCAGCCGGGCCAGTTTCAGGGTGTCATAGGGACAGTCGCGCACGCAGAGACCGCAACGGATGCAGGCGCCCTGAAACCGGGCTTCGTCGTCCGAGGCCCCCGGTGGCCGGATGGCGGTCGCGGGCAAGGCGCGGGCCTGGCGTTGATAGACGCCCAGGGTGACCGCCACCAGACCGACACCCACCGCCGTCCGCAGGGTATCCGTCAGCCAGCGCCGCCGCCCCGCGTCGAAACCCTTGGCGCCCTTCTCATTGCCAGGCATGGCCCCTCATCTCCCCTTCACCAGCCGCGACCGCCCCCCCGGGGGCCGCCACCTCCGCCCACCTCAGGCCGACATGACCTTGACGGCCACCTTTTTGAAGTCCGTTTCCTTCGAGAGGGGATCGGTGGCATCCAGCACCAGCTTGTTGACCAGGCGGCTGGCATCGAAGAAGGGCACGAAGACCATGCCCTCGGGCATCTTATTGCGCCCCTTGGTCTCCACCCGGCAGATGATCTCGCCGCGGCGGCTGGCGATCTTGGCCGCGTCGCCGCGCTTGAGACCGCGCCTCTCGGCATCCTTGGGGTGCATGAACACCTGGGCATCCGGCACGGCGCGGTAGAGCTCGGGGACGCGCCGGGTCATGGAGCCGGAATGCCAGTGCTCCAGCACCCGCCCGGTGGACATCCAGAGGTCAAACTCCTGGTCGGGGGCCTCCGCTGGGGGCTCGTAGGGCGCGGTGATGATGTTGGCCCGGCCATCCGGGTTGCCGTAGAAGGCGACCTTGGCGCCCTTGGGGACGAAGGGGTCGTAACCCTCGCGATAGCGCCACAGGGTCTCCTTGCCATCCACCACCGGCCAGCGCAGGCCGCGCGTCTGGTGATACTGGTCGAACGCGGCCAGGTCATGGCCCTTCTTCGGCCCCTCCAGCCCGAAGATCCGATATTCCTCGAACAGGCCCTTTTGCAGGTAGAAGCCGAAGGCGTCCATCTCGTCATTGGGATAGAGGTTGCCCCGATCGTCGGTCACGGGCTGCTTGGCGAACTTGTTGACGGCGCCATTGGCGTAAAGCACCTCGAAGAGGGTCTTGCCGCGATACTCGGGGTTTTTCGCCAGCAGCTCCTCGGGCCAGACCTCATCCGTTTTGAAGCGCTTGGAGAATTCGACGTACTGCCAGAGGTCGGAGCGCCCATCGCCCGGGGCCTTGACCTGCTGGCGCCACACCTGGGTGCGCCGCTCGGCGTTGCCAAAGGCCCCTTCCTTTTCGGTCCACATGGCCACCGGCAGGATCAGGTCGGCGGCCATGGCCGAGACGGTCGGGTAGGCCTCCGAGACCACCACGAAGTTGGCCGGATTGCGCCAGCCGGGGTACAGCTCCTCATTGATGTTGGGACCGGCCTGCATGTTGTTGGTCGTGCTGGTCCAGTAGCAGTTCAGCTTGCCGTCCTTAAGCATGCGGCTCTGCAAGACGGCGTGATAACCGATCTTGCCCGGCAGGGTGCCCTCGGGCAGCTTCCAGACCTTCTCGGCGAAATCACGGTGCTCCTTCTTCTCCACCACCATGTCGGCGGGCAGGCGATGGGCGAAGGTGCCGACCTCCCGCGCGGTACCACAGGCCGAGGGTTGGCCGGTCAGCGAGAAGGGCCCATTGCCCGGCTCGGAGATCTTGCCGGTCAGCAGATGCACGTTGTACATGAGGCCATTGACCCAGACGCCGCGCACATGCTGGTTGAAGCCCATGGTCCAGTAGGAGGTGATCTTCTTGCTGGGATCGGCGTAGAGCTTGGCGAGCCGCTCCAGGCCCGCCACCGGGACCCCGGACAAGTCGGAGACGTATTCGGCCGTGTAGGGTTCGAGGGACTTCTTGTAGTCCTCGAAACTGATCTTGGTCAGATTGCCCTTGCCGGCGTTCTTGGCCGCCTTTTCCAAGGGATGATCCGGGCGCAGGCCATAGCCGATATCGGTCGGCGTGCTGTTGAAGTTCACATGGGCATTGACGAAGTCCCAGTTCACCTTATCGTTGGTGACCAGATAGTTGGCGATGTAGTTGAGGATCGCCAGGTCGGTCTGGGGCTTGAAGATGACGCCATGATCGGCCAGCTCGAAGCTGCGATGCTCGAAGGTGGACAGCACATGGACCTCGCAGCCCGGCCTGGTCAGCCGCGTGTCGGTCAGGCGCGACCAGAGGACGGGGTGGTTCTCGGCCATGTTCGCCCCCCACAAGACGAAAGCGTCGGCGTGCTCGAGATCGTCGTAGCAGCCCATGGGCTCGTCGGCACCGAAGGCGCGCATGAAACCGACCACGGCGGTGGCCATGCAATGGCGCGCATTCGGGTCGATATTATTGGACCGGAAGCCCGCCTTGTAGAGCTTGGAGGCGGCATAGCCCTCGTAAACGGTCCACTGACCCGAACCAAACATCCCCACCCGCGAGGTGATCTCCTCCGGCGGCTTGCCCTGATTCTCCTCCAAGCTCTGCTTGATCGCGGCCTTCCATTTGACGGCCATGAGGTCGAAGGCCTCGTCCCAGGAGACGGGCTCGAAATCACCCTCCTTGTCGTACTGGCCATTCTTCTTGCGCAGCAGCGGCTGGGTCAGCCGGTCCTCGCCATACATGATCTTGGACAGGAAGTAGCCCTTGATGCAGTTCAGACCCCGATTGACCGGCGCGTCCGGATCACCCTGGGTGGCGACCACGCGGCCGTCCTTGGTCCCGACCAGCACCGAACAGCCGGTGCCGCAGAAGCGGCAGGGGGCCTTATCCCAACGGATGCCCTGGTCTTCCTCGGCGGCGGTCGCGGGGACGCCCGGCAGCGCTAAACCCGCGGCGGCGGCGGTGGCGGCAATGGCATTGGTCTTGATAAATGCCCGACGGGTCTGATTCATGCTACGACCTCCTCCTGGGGGGACTCGTTATCGACTTGGTGGTAAATCAGAGAAGACGCGGTGACCCCCGCGAGGGCCGCCAACCGGGCCATCAGGTCGGCGCAATAGCCATAAGAGGGGCCCTCGAGGGTCACGACCAGCCGCCCGCCCGCGCTGGCATGCAACTCCACCCCCGCCAGGCCAAGGAGCGCCTGCGCGACCGCCGCGGCCTGCTCAGGCCGGGCCATCAGCAAGACGCCACAGACGTGATATTCGGTCATGCCGCCTCTCGCCATAGCAAGGCCTGGACAGGGGGCTTAGCAACGCCTCCGCCTCGACTTTTCGGCACCCCTTCCCGGCTGATGGATAGGATGGGCGGGAGTAGATTGAAGCCGTCTTCAGGACGCTGGCCCACCCAAACGCAGGTAGGTTTGTCCCAGGGCAGAGGCGCAACGCACATGATCGCGCCCCAGGCAGGATGACCCAGGGCGCGGGCTGGTCTCAAGGCATGGATGGTAGTCATAGCCTGCGACGGATCTAAATCGTGACCGCTTGGTTTGAGCGGCAGGCTAACCTTGAAGGCTCCCGCTAAAATTGACCCAGATCAAGGCTGGAAAAAATGCCTGTCGCGCCGCATAAAACATACAATAAAAATTGTTATCTTATTTTGGGTTGGGGGCTGTCTTGACGTGGGATCCACCTTAGTCGCACCCCGTGGTACGTTGTGACTTGGCAGGAGCAATGGCTGGCGCTGTTAAGCTTCTCAGCCCCGGCCTGGAAGTGCGCCCCCGCAACCCATGGATTGGCTGGAACTTCCGCCATCAGTACTACCCCCTGCATCTGCTCGCCAACAACAGCCGCTTCCTGATCCTGCCCGACTGGCACATGCCTAATCTCGCCTCGCGGGTGCTGGCTCTGAGCGAGCGGCGCCTGCAGAGCAGGATTGGCCGGTCACCTTTGGCCATCCCCTGCTGTTGCGGGAGACCTTCGTCAACCCCTGCCGAGCCCAAGGCCGCCGCCATAATATCCCCAGCGTGGTCGGTCATGACAGCCAGATCTGCCACAACCCACAAAAGTCGGTACCCTGCCCGTAGAGGATGGTGACACCGTCAAGCAGACCAACGAAATCAGCATGGTTGAGAACGGCTGTCACTACGTTCTGGATATGGCTTGGCAGGTGGATCGGGTCACGATCCGCACCGGCCATGGGCCTGAAAACATCACCCGCCTGCGGCGCTTCGCCATCGGACTGATCAAGGCCAAGTCCACCCCGATCACGTCGCCACCACCATCCGCCGCCTGCAGCGCAATACCCCCCTGGTTTTGACTACCTGTGCATGACGGAGAACTCATGTCGGCCTTTTAAACCTAACCCGAGCATGGCTGGGGGGACTGTGAACAAATTTGCCGTGCAGGGTATCGGCTATAACCTAGTCCTCACGACCCTCGGGGGGATGCGGGAACTGGTGGGGCAGGGGACCTTGTTCCATCAGGCCCATCTCCTGCCGGGCGAGGCAGCCCGGGGCCTGACCCTGAGCCTTGGGTCGGATTTCAGGGGGCGCTGATCGCCATCCTGCTGCCCGGGGCCTTCATCGAGCTAGGACCCCTGATCGCGCTCAAGAACCTCATGGACCAACGAGCACGCCGCCGGGTGCCATGCGGTGTCCGGGTGCGCGCCCCGGCCGCGACCGGAACCTCGGCGGAATCCCCGGCTCGGCGACAGCCTGCCCCGGCCCCCGATACCACTCCACTGATGCTGCGCGGGGGCCCGCTGGCGCACCCGCGTCCGTCTGAGGCGAAAACTCGCGTTTGTGGGTTGACAACTGGTGGGCCAGGTCTACGCTGCGGTATAAGAGAACAACATGACGAGGCGACAACTCCTGCCGCTTTGTTCTATACGGCGCCTCGGAGGGGCCCAACCTGATGCACGCTCGACCTAGGCTATTGACCTGCCTTTTGATCTGTCTCCCCGCGACAACCACCAGTATCCCGGTGCAAGGAGACCCTGGATCCTCGGGGACGATGGGGTTCGTCATCCAATGCCCCCACCTACCCCCCGGCCTGGAACCGATCCCTACCTGCCAAGGGAGACCAGCGACGTGCGTCGGGACGGAGGGAAACGATGTTCTTTGGGGAACGGAGGATGACGATGTCATCCTAGGGCTTGGGGGCAACGACGCTATCCAGGCAGACGCTGACGACGACATTGTGTGCGCAGGCCCCGGCAACGACACAGTCCATGGCGGCCCTGGCAACGACTCGATCTACGGCGAGGGCGGGGATGATGTGCTCTTCGGAGCCAAAGGGAAGGACTCCCTTTACGGCGATCATGGCCGAGACGTCCTATGGGGCGGTCCTGAGTTAGATTCCCTTGACGGCGGTCCCGGCGAACTCGATGCGTGTCTCGGGCAGAAAGACGAGGCTCAGGTCAACGAAGAGAGCTGCGAGTTCATCTATCCTCCGCCAGGATTTTCCCACGAAAAGCAGCACAGTTTTGGGCCAGGAATTATCAAGGAAGCCACGCCGCGCCGAGCCACAGACGGGTGAATGCTGCCAACGCGTATGATTGGGCTCCAATCCCTGTGAGATCACCGGGGGCCGCGGAGACTGAGTGCCTGAACGAAAACCCATTAAATTCGCCAAAACCGCCATGGTCCGCCGGAGGCTGGGAGTGATATCGGCTCATTGCGCGGCGATTTAAGTGCCTGGCGCCGAGCTCATTGAGCGCAACTCGCCACCATCCCGAATTGCGCGCATACCCCGCCCTGGGCGGGTATTCAGCCGGCCCCGGCAGCGGTTCAGGCCGCGTGTTTGCGCGCGGATTGCCTCCCGCGTTCGGCTTCCGTTTCTAGCAGGAGGGCGCCCAACCGATGCAGGTTGCGGCCGACCACGGCGAGCGCCACGTAGCGCTTGAAGCCGTCGAGGCCATGATCGGGGCAGCGGTCGAGGCCATGGGCCTCCAGGGCATTGATCGCCGACTCCACAGCGGAGTGCCGACGGCGGAGGCGCCGGAACGCCGGGTCGGCCTCGCGCCGCGCTTCAGTGGCGTTGCATTTGCCTTTCTTGGGCAGGACCGGCAAGGGTACCAATTCGGCGAGCTGTTTCTGGTTCGCCGGGCTGTGAAAGCCCTTATCCAGGCTGATGCTGTGGAGGTTAGGGAAGCGCCGGGCCAGATCCTCGACCACGGGCACCGCCACCTGGTCGTCGGTCTCCCGTACCATGACACGATGGCTGAGGATGAAGCCATACTGATCCTCGTTCACCAGCACGCGCAGGCCCAGTTCCACCGGCACCCCGGCCTTGCCTTTGCTGATCCACTCGGTATGCGGCTCAAAAATGGAGAAGACCTTTTCCGCATGCGGAATGCGCTCGCCCAACAGCACCCGGCGCCGGACCTGGTCGATCTGGCGCTCGGCATGGGCGAGATCGTCATCCAGGGCCGTAAAGGCCGCTGCCGGCAGGTAGTCCATCTGGTGCAGGGACCAGCGGGTAACCCGCGCACGGGCGAGGAAGTTTTCCGCCAGCGCCAGGTAGGCTTCATGGGCCTGGCGGATCTCGACCTCCCGCGCGGCGCGCTTGGCCTCATCCTGGGCCCGCGAGCGCTTGACCTGTTGGGTGCGCCGGTAGGCCTGCTTCAGGCAGCGGACGTTGTAGGCCTGCTGACGCCAGTCGCTGAGCCCCGCGTCCGCGCACAGCCCGGCGCTGGTCGCGATCACCTGACGGACGGCGTCATACAGCAAGTTGGTATCGGTGGGATAGTGAACATCCGTCTCGACGACGAAGGAATCACTGCGCACCGCGAGCCCTTCGTCCGGGCTTTTTTTTACCAGGGCGTGACCGGCCGTGACGACCACGGCGTTGATGCGCTCCAGGAGCTCCGGCGTGAACAGCCGCAGGTTGTCCTTGAGGGTCTGGACCCCCCAGCTTTTATCGTCGGCAAAGTCACTATGCCCCAGCATCTGGCGAATCGTGAGGTGCTGGTTGGCCAGTTCCTGGATGCGGTCGTAATCGGCGTTGAGCCCCAGGCGCAACACCCCCAGCACCAGGATCTGCCATTGCGACATGCCGGGGCGACCGGTGTCGACGCTGACGGGCTGGCCCGCCGCATCCAGGGGGACGACGTCGCGCAGCAGCGTAAAGACCTCTTCGCGGACCTGGGGCTGCGTATAAATGTATTGCAGGCCACGCAACAAACGCGGAATGTCGTCGCGCGAGCGGGGGTCCAAGTGCATCGCGGCAATGTCCACGACACCCAGGGCTAATTGCGGCTTGATAATCTGTCGCATGGCATGATGACCCAACGAAGTTTTTGCATCCCCAGGGCGCGCAGCGTCGCCACCCAGGCTGACGCCGCGCTGCGATCAGAAGAATCAAGCGGTTTGCTCATACCCGATGGGGGGTACCCGGTGGCAGGCGCCAATCTACCTAACTCAAGCACGTAACGAGGGCATCTCGGTAGCAGGGAGTTCATCATTATCCGCGCGATTCGACACTCCGGAGGACTCAGGAACCGTGGCCGGATTTGGCTGGTAGTTCTGTAGCCCCGAAGGATCGCAGCCTGTACCCTCTACGCAATAATTGAACAGGATGGTGGTGACCCCCCACTGGCGCGCTGATTGCGCAGTATCGAGTGGCGTTTCCCCAAGCGAATCCATCAGGTTCGCCTTTGCCCCAGCGCGAATCAGGTACTCCGCTACCTCGAGCCGGCCCTTGCGGGCTGCCTCATGCAAGGGCGTTCGACCGCGATCATCGCGCGCATTGGGGTCAGCGCCCGCCAATAGAAGCACCTTGACAGCGCCAATATGTCCGCTCGCCGCAGCGTCGTGAAGCGGGGTGTTACCGGGACGGTCTTGGGCGCTTACACTTGCGCCTGCCCGGATCAAAAGCTGGGCGATCTCTTCATGGCCTTCACTCACCGCGACATGCAAGGGGGTCTTGCTTCTTTCGTCGGTCACGTTCGGGGCCAGACCATTGCTCAACAAGAGGTCAGTCATGTCCGTGTACCCGAGCCGAGCCGCAACATGCAATAGCGTGTCGGTTTGTGGTGTATCCGGGATTGTTGCCCCCGCGGCGATAAGCATCCGAACCACATCAAGCCTGTTGTTCTTGACGGCCTTGTGCAGCGGGGCTTCCCGCTGCCTGTTAAGGGTGTTGAGATCGGATCCACGTTCCACCAGTAACTGGGCGAGGCCAGAGTCTCTGCACGCCGCAGCCTGGTGCAGTGGTGTCTCCCCGCTCTTGTTGCGGGCCTGGTAATCTACCCCGGCATCCAATAGCTGGCGCAGGGAATCGAAGACACAGGTGGATGCGGCCTTGTGCAGCGGGGTGTCACCATAAAGGTTCAAAAGATTGACTTTAGCCCCCCGATGCACCAGTTTCTTCACGGCATCAACGTGCCCCGCTGCAGCCGCGTAATGTAACGGAGTTTCTCCCTGAGAGTCCGCCGCGTTCACATCCACCCCCGATCGCAGCGCCCTGTCAATCGCGACAAGGTTTCCTGTCATCGCCGCCTCGAATATCGTCGCTTGCGGCCCGAAATTACAGGCGGCAAGGGCCGTAGTAAGAATTACGAGCAGTGGGGAACGCAAAATTAGCTCGTTCATTGTGGATCTCACCCTTATCGCTGTGCATGCCTAGCTTTTCGTTTGGGTATAAGCCACGAGTTATCCGCCTTGTCCCCGTGTACCTGCAGCGGCCCCACCGCAGCAGTCCACACTTTGCGGCCGGCGCTGCCCGTCTCCTGCAAGGGCAGAAGTGGCTGACAGCCCGCGTCACCCATGGCGCCTTCCTGAGGCGAACGGCTAGTCCTTATCATTTTCGCCTCGCTCCCCCCAAGTGGCGACTGCCATCTAACGGCCAGCGACTGCCACTTAGCGGCCCGCTGAGCAGGTGGCGTTAGGGTAGAAGCCCCTAAGATCCACACCCCCATCGCCGCGAATGAAACCCCGACATGGCGATCGGCCCGAATGCGTACCGCGCAAACAGCAGACAAGCTCAGCCGTCCTGATAGACCCGCGCCTGGCAGGGCGACTCGCAAATTAAGGCCTGTGATAAAAGCATATCAGTATATTTGAATATTTCAATATTATTTCACCACGGCATGATGCTATTCATAAAATTCATGGGACGGCCAATGTTCTGGTTAAGGCCGGACACGTTTCCACTAATATGCTGGGTCGCCGCCGTCACTGCCGCCATGTGTTCATTCATGAATTGCAGGGTCGCGTTCATCGAACCCATGCGGCCATCTAGGGAATGCATGGTTTGATCCACAGACCTGATACGTAGGTCGACGTCCCGGATGGAATCCAGCATCGGGGACAGGGTTTCCAACTTCACATTCATAGCCGTTACCGTTCCGGTGAGGTCGTCAAGATTCACTGAGATGTCCCGCACGCTGCCGGTGAGCCCGTCGAGATTTCGCGAGATCTGACCCATTCGCTCCGACATGAACCCCAGATTGACATCGACCGCACGCGCCATGGTGTCAATATCCTCCACGAGATTGTAAACCATGTAAAACGCGTAGGTGGCTAACAAGGTGAAGCCGAATAGCATCGGAAACATCACTATCTGCCAGCGACGGTTGCTCTGCACTAAGGCCATAACAAGTTTGCAGAGGACATCGTGCTCCGAGAGTAAGACCCCCGTTTGGCCGGGTTGGCTCTCTTGCGTACCAGCCGCGAAAGCGGGCTCGGTGCTGGTATCGCAGGGCCAATTTACCTTTGGCGTTTTCATAGAAACTATACCCTATTGGTCTGATCGTCTTCCGCGAACCCCTTCGCAACCGGCCGATCGCTGGCCCACATTCTTTTCGCATACTCGGCATTGTAACCTACCTCAAATGTCCCTGAATGCTCGGCCATGAACACTATGGTGGCCCGGATGGCTACCGCAATGTGAAATCGCGGGGCTTGACATCCGCGGCTGCGCACCAGGATGTAGACCCCC
>CAWJBI010000004.1:0-117500 GCA_963841065.1 uncultured Gammaproteobacteria bacterium
CGTCCCGCGCCAGCAGCTTGACGTCGACGCGCTCGCCCACAAAAGACCAGGGCTGGGTGAGAAAGGCCCGTTCCAGTGGGGATTGCCCGCGTTCGCGCCGAGATGGGCGCAGGCCGCTCAGGCGAACTTGGACGACCTCGCAGTCCAGGTCCGGCGCTGCAGGGTCATCGGGGAAGAGGGCCACCTGGGTGGGGGCGGGGTCGGATCGTGGCACTTGCCGCAGCCGATGGCGCCGGACACCGTGCCGAACCCTGGCCGCGGGGCCATCCGGCCTTGTCATGGGGACGGCCCCTGCGTCAGCATGGCATCATGATCGCAGACCCACCCCTACCCTTCCCCAGCCCTCCAACATCAGGGACGACGCCGTGATCGGCGCACTGATCCGCCGCTGGCGTGAGCGAACGACGGCCAGAGCCCTGGCCCGTTACCCCGCGGAGGCCTGGGACCAAGCCTGGGACGACCTTCCGCTCCTGGCCGGGCTGGGGGCGGACGAGGCCCAGGGGCTTAGGGCCCTTGCGGCCCTCTTCCTGAGGTCCAAGACCATCGAGGCGGTCCAGGGGGCCAGCCTCGAACCCCGCGACCAAATCACCATCGCCCTGCAGGCCTGCCTGCCGGTCCTGCACCTCGGCCTGTCCTGGTACCAGGGGTGGTATGCCGTCATCGTCTACCCGGAGGAGTTCGTCCCGGAGCGGGAGCACATCGATGCCGACGGGGTCGTCTGGGTCGAGAACGAGGTCAAGAGTGGGGAGGCCTGGGAGCAGGGCCCGGTGATCCTGTCCTGGGCCGACGTGGAGGCCGGGATGCAGCGGGACGGCTACAACGTCGTCATCCACGAACTGGCCCATAAGCTGGACATGCGCGGCGGCCCCGCCAACGGCCACCCTCCCCTGCATGCCGGGATGAGCGACGCCGCCTGGGCGCGGGATCTCGGGGCGGCCTATGCGGCCTTCGTCCGCCGCGTGGACCGCGGCCGGGAGACCGCCATCGACCCCTATGGCGCCGAGTCCCCGGGGGAGTTTTTCGCGGTATGCAGCGAGGCCTTCTTCGAGATCCCTCATCTGCTCCGGTCGGAGTTCCCGGCGGTCTATGCCCAGCTCGCGGCCTTCTACCGCCAGGACCCGGCCGCCCGACTGGAACCGGTGGCTTGGGATCAGATCCCTCGGGATGAGGGCGACAGGGTACCGGCGGAGCGCACCTGAGCCCCGACCTGGGTCCCAATTTAGGGGCTCGAGGTCAGTGGTGTCAGGAGGTCAGCCGCCGGTAGATGTCGGCCACTTTCAGGGGCAGCTTGCGCACCTCGTCGATCTCTACCCAGTTGGCGTGGCCGTACATGTGGGGCAGGTAGGCCTTGCCTTCGCGGTCGATGGTGATGCAGAAGGGATGGATACCGCTGCGACGGGCCTCGAACAGGGCCTGCCGGGTATCCTCGATGCCGTATTGGCCGCGATAGCTGTCGAAATAATCGTCGGGCTTGCCATCGGAGAGGGTGATCAGCAGCTTGGTCTTGGCCTCGACCTCGTTCAGCCGCTTGGCCAGGTGGCGGATGGCGACCCCCATGCGGGTATATTCCCGCGGCACGATGCCGGCGATGCGCGCCTTGACACCGGCGTCGTAGGCCTGGTCGAAGGTCTTGATGCGGTAGATCTCGCAGCGTTTGCGGGTGGTGCCCGAGAAGCCATGGATGGCATAGCGGTCGCCCAAGGTCTCCAGGGACTCGCACAGCATGATGAGGGACTCCCGCTCCGCGTCATTGATCCAGCCCTTGGTGGAACCGCTCATGTCAACCATGAACATCACCGCCAGATTGCGGTCGGCGCGGTGCCGCTGCATGAAGAGCTGCTCGCTCATCTCCCGCCCGTCCCGGGCATCGGCCAGGGCCTCCACCAGGGCGTCGATGTCCACGTCATCGCCCTGGGCCTGGCGCTTCAGCAGCTTGCTTTCATCGCGCATGGCCTCGAAGGTGCGGCGCAGATGCTTGACCAGGCCCTGGTGTTTGGCGATGACCTCCGCCACGTAAGCCGGGTCGCCGGGCTCGAGGTCGATCTCGCGCAGCACGCACCAGTTCTTACGGTAGTGCTGGCGGGCAAAATCCCACTCGTGATAGAGGTGCGCGCCCTCCAGGTGATAGGTGCCCTGCCAGACATCGTTGGGGTCCTTGTCCTTGACCTCATAGCGGGCGGCGTCGTATTCGCCATCGCCGGCGGCGACCAGCATCTCGGGGGGAATCTCGCCCCAGTCCAGGGCGATGGAGGTGAGCAACTGCCTCACGTCTTCCGGCGGGGCGATGGGCTGGTCATCCAGGGTCAGTTCCCAGCCCAGGCCCTCCGGCTTGGCCTCGAATTGGGCCGGCGGCGGGGCTTGCCGCTCCTCGGACGGGTCCAGGGGGGCGGGCGGGGCCTTCCGCCGCTGCTCTTCCGCCAGTTTCGCCAGCTTGACCCGCAGCAGGATGGTCTCCCGCTCCAGGCGCGCCTCCCGGGCCGCGGCAATGGCCGGGGGGTTGAGCCGGGCCTGATAGACGCGGGCCGCGGGCGGTTCGAGGCTATAGGCGGTATCCAGCAGCGCCAGGGCGGTCTCGGGGACAGCGGGGTCACGGTTCAAGACCGCCGTGAAGGACAGCCAGCCGGCGGGAATGGCCGCGTCGCCATGACGTCGCGAGAGGCCCTGCATGTCGCGCCACAAGCCGGGCAATTCGCGCGCCAGGCAGATATCCAGGCGCAGGCTGTCCAGGGCCTGGAAGGCGGCCAGGGCCTGGTCGGGATCGGGATAGCGCGAGAGGACCGCGGCGAAATCCACGCGTGCGCTGCCAAAGCGCGTCTGGGCCCACATGAAGGTGACCTGGGCCTTGCAGAGCAGAAAATTGTCCGCCTCGCTCTCCATGAGGGCCATGACATTGGGCAGGAAGAGCCGTTCGCTGTCGGTATAGACCTGCTCGCCCTCCTTCAGATCCAGCCGGCGCCCGGACAGTCCGCACAGAAAGCTGGAGAGCACGGGTTGCACTTCGTTGAAGAAGGCACCCGCGGCACGCGCATGGGCGTGGGTCAGGAAGTCATCGACCTTGAACAGCACCTCGAGGGCCGGACGCAAGCCGACTTGATCGTAGGTGTCCATGGCATGCACGGCCCAGGCCTCGATGACGCGCTGGTCCAGGCGGTCGAGGGCCTCCACCACGCGGCGGGTGAATTCATAGCTGATCTGGATGTTGGTGCTGGCGATGCGATCGACCAGATCGAGGATGAAGTCCTGGGTGTCCCGTTCCAGGGGCGCCAGGATATCGACCAGATGGCCGACCTTGTGGAAGGTGAACTCCACATCGAAGGCCGTTTCGAGTCGCCGGGTGAGTTCCTCTCCGGCGAGAGGCGGGCTAATCCGCAAGGGCCCGCCCCTCCTGGCCAACCCGGCGCGCGCCACCGCGCGGCTCGAGCGGGAAGGCCTCCTGGCGGGCGCTACCCATTCAGAAGAGGGCGGCGATCAGTTCATTGACCGCCGCGATCAGGTCTTCGTCATCGGTCAGGGCCAGCGCGACCGCGCCCTGGCAGGCGGCGCGCGCCTCCACCCCTTGGGCAATGAGCTTGCCGGCATGGACCAATAAGCGGGTGGAGGCGCCTTCCTCCAGGCCATTGCCCTTGAGGTTACGCGTCATTTCCGCCAGCTTCAGCAGTTTGGCGGTGGCGGACTCGTCCAGTCCCGTTTCATGGCGGATGATTCTCGCCTCGAGTTCGGGCTTGGGGTAATCGAAGGACAGGGCCACGAAGCGCTGCCGCGTCGATTGCTTGAGTTCCTTCAGCACGCTCTGGTAGCCGGGGTTGTAGGAAATGGCGAGGCAGAATTCGGGGGATGCCTCCAGCAATTGGCCGAGTTTCTCGATGGGCATCATGCGGCGGTCGTCCGCCAGGGGATGGATCACCACCATGGTGTCCTTGCGCGCCTCGACGATTTCATCCAGGTAGCAGATGCCGCCAGCGCGCACGGCGCGGGTCAGGGGCCCGTCCACCCAGGTGGTCTCGCCGCCCTTGACCAGGTAGCGGCCCACCAGGTCGGAGGTGGTGAGGTCGTCGTGGCAGGAAACGGTGATGAGGGGTCGCTTCAGGCGCCACGCCATGTATTCCATGAAGCGGGTCTTGCCGCAGCCGGTCGGCCCCTTCAGCAACACCGGCAGGCGGTTGGCATAGGCGGCCTCGAACAGCGTTACTTCATTGCCGACAGGTTCGTAGTAGGGTTCCTGGGTGATGAAATGCGCTTCGGTGGGAGACTGGGTACTTTCCATGCGGCAGGGTGTCGTTAAGAGAGGTGGGCCAGGTGGGGGCGGGGCGATTATATACGAACAAACGGGCTTTTTAGCTTTGCCGGGTCGGGTGGCGTCGGGCGGGGGACGCCGTGAATACGTCCCTGTAGGCTTGGCGACAGCATCCCTGCTGTCGACACCCCCGCCCGCCGCCACCCGGCCCTCCGACCCTAGCCGCCCTGCCCTCATTCCTCCAGGTCCAGGACATTCAAGGTCCCCCCGAAGACGTCGCTGGCCAGGTCCACCAGGTGGTGGTGGTGGCTGAGGAAGATGACCTGGGTCAGGCGGGACAGGTCGGCCAGGGCGGCGAAGCCGGCGCGGGCCCGGCCATTGTCGTAGTTGATGAAGAGGTCGTCGGCGATGAAGGGCAGGGCCGGGGTCTGTCGCAGATGCAGTTCCAGGGCGGCCAGGCGCAGGGCGAGATAGAGCTGGTCGCGGGTGCCCTCGCTCATGCCCTCGATGTGAACCCCGAGCCCATTGGGGCGTTGACCGAAGAGGGTCGGGGGCTGGGTGTCATAGTCCACCTGGAGTCTCACCAGGGCCCCGGCGGTCAGGCCCCGAAAGATTTCGCTGGCCCGGGCCAGGAGGGGCCCCTGCTTGTGTTCCCGGAAGCGTTCGATGGACCAGCGCAGCAGCTTGGCGGCGGTATGGACGCGAATGAAACGCTCCACGGCGTTGCCCATGCGCGCCAGGGCCTCCTGCCGCCGGGCTTCGGCCTGGGCCGCCTCGTCCTGGCCGGCGATCCGCTCCAGGTTGGCCTCGGCTACCCGTAGATCCGCGGTCCACTGATTCTGCTGGCTGACCAGTTGATCGATTTCCTCCCGGAGTGCCGACAAGCGGGCCGGGATGGCCAGGATGTCAATGCCGGCCCGTTCCGCCTCCAGGGCGCCAGGGTCCAGCCCGTCCCCATCCTTCAGGAGTTGCTCAAGGAACTGATCGCGTTCCGCGCCGAGCTGGCGCCGGAGATCCGAGCGTTGGATGGCTTCTCGCAGGGCCTCCAGGTCGGCCCCGGGGGGCAGGCGCCGGCGCAAGGGGTCCAGGCTCGCCTCGGCGACGGCGATGCGGGCGCGATCGGCCCGGGCATCCTCGGTCGCCTGGGTCAGGGCCGCCACGAGGCGGGCCCGGTCCTGGGCCGCCGCGGCCTCCTGCTTGAGGCGGCGCCCCAGGTCCAGGGCAATGGCGTCGGCGAGTTCCGGGACCAGGGAGGGGTCCAGGCCCGCGGCCAGGGCCCGCGCCGCCTCGGCAAAGTCCGCCAAATCCCGACGCATCATGTCGATGCGGTTGAGGCGCAGCTCGCGAATCTTCTCCAGATTCCCGTGCATCTCCTCGAACAGGTCCAGCGCCCCTTGCAAGGCGCCCGGGCTGGTAGTCGGCTGGCAGGTGCGCGAGGGCCAGGTTGTGCTGCATTTCCGTCCGCCAGGCGGCCATGGCCTGGTCGGCCTCCGCGCGCCGCCGACGGTTTTCGACCAGGGTGGCCTCGGCGCGGACCTTCTGCTTGACGAGCAGCTCGCGCCTCTCCGCGGCCTGGCGGGCGCTGGTCACCACCTCCTCCGCCAGACGCAGCAGGGCGGCCAGGCCGGGGGCCTCCCCCTCCGGAGCCAGGGGGCCCAGGGCCTGCGCGAGGGCCAGGCTGGCCGCGGCGACCCGCCGCGCGAAGGCGTCACGGCGGGCACCGGCTTCCTCCAGGGCCTCCGCCGCCCGCAGGACCCCCTCCCGCGCCGCCCGCCAGGCCTCGACGCGCGCCAGGGGCAGCCCGGCTAGACCCAGCCGGGCGCTTTGCCCCTCCCAGTCCTGGCGGTGACCCGTCAGGGCCCGGTCATTCTCCTGGGCCCGTGCCTCGAGATCACGCGCCTGTTGCCGGCATTGCTCCAGGCGATCGAGCTGGGCCTGTAGCTCGGCGGCCTCCTGGGCCTTGTCGTGACGCTGGTCCGCCAGGGCATCGGCGCTGGCGATGTCCTGCTCGAAGCGGTCGGCGGTCTCGGCCAGGGCCAGGGCCCCGGCCTTGATGCCCTCCCAGGTGGCGTCACGCTCGGCACGCCGCTCCCGCACCTCCGCTAGGGTGACGGGCCGGTGGGCCGCCCGGTACTGACGGCTTGCCAGCTCCAGCCGGCCCTCCTCGGCCCGGAGGTCCCGGAGGCCATCGGCCAGCTTGGCGGCGGTGGCCTCCAGGGTGGCGCCCCGCTGGAGCAGGGCGGCGATCTCCGGGGGCGCGGGGAGCGCCAGGCCGCGCAGGCGCTCCAGCCCGGGATGCCCCTCCCCCAAGGCCAGCAGGGCCCGGTCCAGGTCACGGGTCAACCGCTCCACCTGGCCGTCCAGTTGCTGTTGCTGGAGGCGGGTATCGCCCAGGTCGCGGGCCGCGGTCAGGGCCGCGGGCAAGGCCGCGGGGGTTGGGTAACGGGCAGGTCGGCCAGGTCGGCATCGATCCCCTGGAGCTCGCTCTGGCGCGCGCGAATCGTCTCCTCGGCGCTGGCGAGGGTCTGGGCCAGGGCCTCATGACGCCGCAGCAGGTCCCTGATGGCCGAGCGCACCAGCCGGCCCGGCAGGCGTTGGCCGAGGGCGGCCTCCTCCTCGTCCGGCCAGCCCAGTTGCCGGGCGCCGTCCTGGACCTGTTGCCACAGCACCCGGACCTCCTCCAGCCGCCGGCCGATATCCCGCTCGTGGTTGCCCAGGCGCTGGCGCTGTTCGGCGAGGGCCTCGATCTCGGCGGCACGTTCCAGGATGGCCGGGTCCGGGTGCAAGGCATCCCGCCGCGCCGTCAGGTCCGCCACCTGAGCCTCGTGGAGTCGCAGGGACTGGCTGGCCAGGGCGATATCCCGTTCGGCCTGGGCCAGTTGGGCGCCGGCCTCCTCTGGCAGGGTCGGGACCGGGCCGAGGGCCGCCAACCGCTCCTCCCGGTCCCGGAGGTTGGCCAGGGGCGTGGCGATGCGCCACACCCGTTGCAGGCGGTCGCGTTCCTGCTCCAGGACCTGGCAACCGGCGCCCGCCTGCTCCAGGTCCGCCTGCAGGTCCGCGACCCGCTCCCGCGCCGCCAGCCAGTCCTTGGCGCGCACCGTGGCCCGGTCCAGATCCGCCTTGGCCTGCTCCAGTTGGGCGCTGGCCTGGTAATACTCGCGGTTATCGGATTTGCGCTTGCTCCAGAGCCGGTCGGCCTCCTGTTCCAGTTGCTCCCGAATCTCCCCCAGGCCACCGATCCCCGCCGCCGCCTGAAAGAGGATGCGGCCGATGTCGTTGGAGGCATTGAGGATCTGTTCCCCGCCCGCCACCAGTCGCTGATGATCGAGGCCGAACATCTGGTCGAAAAAATGGCGGTCCACCTGCCCGAGGAAGGGGGTCAGGGCATCCTCCGGCAGGGTGGCGCCCCCGGGGGTCTTGAGGGTGTTGTTGCGCGCCTTGAGGCGGATGAAATCCAGGGGCCCGGCGTCCTGGTCGCCGTCCCGCTCCAGGCAGGCCCCCAGGCGCATCTCATGGTGCGGATGCAGAAAGTTGTAGCGCGAACGGGTCTCGATGCCGAACAGCAGGTCCTGAATGGCCGCGCGCAGGGTGGACTTGCCGGCCTCGTTGGGCCCGACGATAAAGTGAAAATCCTGGTCGGCCCGCGGCAGGGTCAGGGACCGGTCCGTGAATTTGCCGTAGCGCAGGAGATCGAAGCGGGCGATACGCATGGTCGGCCTCACCGGGCCCGGCCCAGATGGGCCAGGAGATCCGGCGTCACCGCCCGGATGAGGTCCGCCACCTCGCCCTGGCGGATGGCCTCCAGTTCCGGCAGGGCCGCGAGGAGTTCCCGGGGGGCCTTGTCCACCAGGGGGCGCAGATCGTCCAGCAGGGCCTTGAGGAGGTCCGGGTCGTCCGGGGCCGCGGCGAGAAAGGCCTGGAGGTCGGCGATGGCATCTCCCCGGGCGCTCAGGAGGGCCGCGTCCCGCGGGGGCCGGGTCTCGACGCACACCTTTTCGACCCAGAGCCGGTCCAGGCCCTGGGCCGCCGCCTGGCCCAGAATCTCCTCCCGCAATTGGGCGGCCAGACCGAAAAGCTCGCCATGGGCGGCGGTCTGGCCCCGCAGGACCAGGCGGACGGCCAGATAGAGGTGCTCCGGGGTGGTGGCGATGAGGCCCTCGAAGGCCCGGCCCACCCGGCGTACCACCGCTTCCAGGGTGGCGTCCGCTGCGACATCCACCTCCAGCCGTTCCCAGCGCAGCACCGCCACCGCCAGCCGCTCGACCGTCTGGATGCCAGCCTCGTCGGCGGTGACCAGGAGGGCGCCGCGCTCCCCGGTCTCCCGGCTATGGCGCCCCTGGAGATTGCCGGGGAACGCCACCCAGGGGTCGCGGTGCAGGATGGCGAACTCGTGCACATGGCCGAGGGCCCAGTAGTCATAGCCCTTGGCGGTGAGTTCGGCCAGGGTGCAGGGGGCATAGCAGGCGTGACTGGCATAGCCCTCCAGCGCCGTGTGCAGGACGCCGATGTTGAGCCAGCCGGCCACCGGGGGTGGATAGCTCGCGGCCAGGTTTTCCAGGGTCGCCGCCTCGCGATAACCGCGACCATGGAGGGCCACCTTGAGGGTGTCGAGTCGGAAGCTGCTGGCCTTGCGGCTGTCAAAGAGGTGAACATTGTCCGGCAAGGTCAGTCGCCGGGTCATCTCGCTCTCGGCATCGTGATTGCCATGGAGCAGATAAACGGGAATGCCGGCCCGGTTCAGCCGCCCCATTTCCCGACAGAAGTAATGACCGGTATTGGCGTCCTTCCAGTTGCCGTCGTAGAGATCGCCGGCGATGACCATGAAATCCACCGCCTCGTCCAGGGCCAGATCCACCAGCCGGCCAAAGGCATCGCGGGTGACGGTGCGCAGCCGGTCCGCGGGGGCGTCCGGATACGCCGACAGCCCCGTGAGGGGGCTGTCCAGGTGGATGTCGGCGGTGTGGATGAATTTCATGAGGGTCCTGGAGGGATGTCAGAGGGGGTTCTGTAGCGCAGCGGGGGGCGGTCGCCGCCGCCCCCAACATAAGGCTTTCTCGACCGGCCCTCCAGTGCGGGATCAGCCAGCACCCCAGCCCATCAGGCGGGCGCCGAGCCGCGGATCAGGTAGTCGAAGGCCGCCAGCGAGGCCTTGGCGCCATCGCCCATGGCGATGATGATCTGCTTGAAGGGCACCGTGGTGCAGTCGCCCGCCGCAAAGACCCCCGGCATCGAGGTCTGGCCCCGGTTGTCGATCTCGATCTCGCCCCGCGGCGAGAGCTGGAGGGTGCCCTTGAGCCAGTCGGTGTTCGGCAGCAGGCCAATCTGCACAAAGACGCCTTCCAGATCCAGCCGGTGCGCGGCGCCACTGGCCCGGTCCTGATAGACCAGGCCATTGACCCTTTCACCATCGCCGGTCACCTCGGTGGTCAGGGCCTGGGTGACGACCGTGACATTGGCCAGGCTACGCAGCTTCTTCTGCAGGACGGCATCGGCACGCAGAGTCGGGTCGAACTCAATGAGGGTGACGTGGCCGACGATGCCCGCCAGGTCGATGGCGGCCTCCACGCCGGAATTGCCGCCCCCGATAACCGCCACGCGCTTGCCCTTAAAGAGGGGGCCATCGCAATGGGGGCAATAGGCCACGCCCCGCCCGCGATATTCCAGTTCACCTGGGACATTCATCTCCCGCCAGCGTGCGCCCGTGGAGAGGATGATGGTCTTACTCTTGAGGGTCGCGCCGCTGGCAAGCCGCACCTCGGCCAGGCCATCGGGGCCGGTCGTCAGGGCCTCGACGCGCTGCAGATTCATGATGTCCACTTCGTACTGGCGGACGTGTTGCTCCAGGCCGGCCACCAGCTTGGGGCCATCGGTCTCCTTGACCGAGACAAAGTTTTCGATCGCCAGGGTATCCAGCACCTGGCCACCAAAGCGCTCGGCGACGATCCCGGTCCGGATGCCCTTGCGCGCCGCATAGATGGCGGCGGCGGCGCCGGCGGGACCGCCCCCGACGATGAGGACATCGAAGGCCGGCTTGGCCGCTAACATCTCGGCGTCGCGGGCGGCGGCTCCGGTATCCAGCTTGGCCAGGATCTCCTCCAGGGTCATGCGGCCCTGACCAAAGGGTTCGCCATTCAGGAAGACGGTCGGCACGGCCATGATCTGGCGGTCATCGACCTCCTTCTGGAAGAGGGCGCCATCAATCATGGTGTGGCTGACACCGGGATTGATCACCGCCATCAGATTGAAGGCCTGCACCACATCCGGGCAGTTATGACAGGACAGGGAGATGAAGGTCTCGAAACGGAAAGTCCCCGGCAAGGCGCGCATCTGTTCAATGAGGGCGGGCTCGACCTTAGGCGGGTGACCGCCAGTCTGGAGCAGGGCCAATACCAGAGAGGTGAATTCGTGCCCCATGGGGATGCCGGCGAACTGAATCCGCGCCGTTTCTCCCGGACGACCGACGGCAAAGGAGGGCCGGCGCGCATCCTGACCGTCGTAACGAATACTGACTAGCGAGGACAGGGGCACTATTTCTTCCAGCAGCGCCCGCATCTCTTGAGATTTGGCGCTGTCGTCGAGGGAGGCGACCACTTCGATCGGTTGTTGCAAGCGCTCAAGGTAGACCTTGAGCTGGGTTTGGATGTTGGCGTCGAGCATTGACTTCTTCCCATGAGAGCGGGTTTGGGCATTACCCCGGTCACCCCTCCGCAACCTAGGGGCTGAGGAGGGGCCGAGGTCTTACTTACTGCCAGGCTTAGAGCTTACCCACCAGGACGAGGGACGGCGCCAGGGTGGCGGCATCGCCCTCCTTCCATTTATTTGGCGGGGCAGACTCCACCCGGGTGCGCCACTACATACTGGGCGATACTGGGCGGCCTTGATCTTGCGAACTTGCCCTGGTGGTAGGCGGATGCATTGAAGGGCAGGACTTCGGTATTGATGTGGGATTCCATGGTGACTACCTATCGGGCAAGGGGTTTAACAGAGGCGATGAGTGCATGGTAAAGAGCCACCGACACGGGATCCAATTGATTGTTACGATATTGGTGATAGACGTTGACTATGGCTCACCGCTCCCTATGCCCCCTGTAGTTCGTTCCATGCCTAATCCGGTTGGCACAGGTACGCCCTAAAGTGGGTGATGCAGTGGCAATGCCCATCGTTGAGGCAACTTGTTTATCAACAGCTTGACCGCCTGCCAGACACCATGCCCAACGACCCGTAATGACAACCTGTGCCGACCGGCTAGGTGTCAAGACCCGGGAGATTTTAACCTCTGAAATGAACAGTTCCGGGTGTGTTTGATGCCACTGTTCGATGGCCTCAACCGGGCAGACCTGGCCCAATACCCGCTGGGGAAGGTGGTGATAGTAGACGTTGACGTAGCTTTGCAAGGTCTCTGCCAGGGTCAAGGCCTCGGAACAGTTGGGGGATAACCCGGATTGGGTGGCGAACTCCGCAGCCTCGGCCGGCGGCTGGAGAGTGACGATCACCGCCGTGGCATTGGCACCCGCATGAAAAGCCTCCGGGACGGTGTCAGCATTGAGGGCTTGGGGTCACTGGCCATACTTTGGAGTTGTGACTCCTACAATAGGGCGGCGGGTGGCGCTGGGGCGGGTTCAGGTTGCGCGGCTGTTGCGATGGCGTCAGCCAGGGCGGTGTGCGGCGTAGTCAGGAATACCAGAGGGACTGGTCGCGTTACTTGAAAGCGGACGCGAGGCTCGCGAGGAAAAACGCATATACCAGCCCGCGCCTTAGGTTGCCCTCTCTGCCCGGGGACTCTTTCGCAACAGGTCCGCACATGGCGTCTCTCCCAAGGGCCGATTGGATCTGGATTGCCACTCGCCGATAACGGGCGACGGCTAGGATCCCAAGGGGACAGGGATATTCTTGTCAGGACCGCGGCAAGCGGCTAATCTTGAGCGGAATTCTAGGAGAACCCCAATGCCATTACCCAGACCGGCCTTTTTGATGTTGCTTTCGCCCCTCTTGCTTGCCTGCACGCCCACCGTGCAACTGGCCATGCCCTCGGAGCCGATCAACATCAATCTTAACGTCAAGATCGAACACGAGATTTATATCAAGGTCGATAAGGACCTGGATAAGGTCCTCAACAAATCCAGCGGTCTATTTTAGGCGCCCCGTCGAGGCTCCCACGGAGAAAAGTCGCCCATGTCCTCACGCATCCGTATCACCGCGGTCCTCCTGGCCCTTGGCCTGGGCCTGAGTCTGCCCGTCCTGGCGCTCGACCTGAATCAGGCCAGCGCCGCACTTGGCCAGGCCAAGGCCTCGGGTCAGGTCGGCGAGAAGCCCACTGGCTACCTGGGGGTCATAGCCCCGGGCGGCCAGGCCGCCGAGATTGCCCGCCTGATCAACGAGGCGCGCCGCGCCGAATATCAGCAAGTCGCCAAGAAAAACGCCATCCCCTTGGGAGACGTGGAGGCCCTGGCCGGCAAAAAGGCCATGGAAAAGACCCCCTCGGGTCAGTTCATTCAGTCCGGGGGTCAGTGGGTGAAGAAGTAGGGGGCAATTAGCGCGCATCTCGCGGCGCCGCCAGGACCCTGGCGGTTGCTTACACCCCTGTCACTGCCTTTTCCCCCTCAAGCGACTATGAAAACCCCCAGAAGCCTCGAACCGCTCGTTAGCGAAGGCATTGTTGATGAAGTCATTCGCCCGCTGAAGAGCGGCAAGGAGGCCTCGGTCTATGTAGTGCGGTGTGACGGCGCCATTCGCTGTGCCAAGGTCTATAAGGAGGCCAATCAACGGGGGTTTCATAAACAGGTCTTGTATCGGGAAGGGCGTAAGGTGCGCAACAGTCGCCAGGCCCGGGCCATGGAAAAGGGCTCCCGGTATGGCCGTCAGCAGCAGGAAGACGTCTGGCAGAATGTGGAGGTCGATGCCTTATACCGGCTGGCCGCGGCCGGTGTGCGTGTTCCCCAACCTTATAATTATGTCGAAGGCGTGCTCCTGATGGAGCTGGTGGTCGACGAAAACGGTGAAGCCGCGCCCCGACTCAACGATATTGAATTGACCGGAGAGCAGGCGCTGGATTACCACGGCCAACTCATCGGCAATGTCGTCAAGATGCTGTGCGGCGGCCTGATCCACGGCGACCTTTCCGAGTTCAACATCCTCGTGGATGCCCAGGGGCCCGTCATCATCGATCTGCCCCAGGCCGTCGATGCGGCGGCGAATAACAATGCCGCCAGGATGCTGGAGCGGGATGTGAACAATCTTGCCGCCTATTTCGGTCGTTATGCGCCCGAACTGCTGGCCACCAGCTACGGCAAGGAAATCTGGTATATCTACGAGAGCGGCAATCTGACGCCCACCACCAAACTGACGGGCCACTTCAAGGGCAGCAATAAGCAGGCTGATTTGGAGAGCATCATGCGGGAAATCGATGATGCCCGCGAGGAGGCCCTCCGGCATAAACTCGAACGAGCCGGTTGACGGTTGACGCCGCCCTCCCTCATTAAGGCCTGCTACAGGCGATCTCAAGCAGCAGCCTCTCTCCCCCGCCCGTCAAAATCCCATCTTCTCGAAGAAGCCCTTAACGCCATCCAGCCAGGAATGGGACTGAGGGCTGTGCTTATCGCCGCCGGCGATGACGGACACGTCAAATTCCCGCAGCAGTTCCTTTTGGCGTTCGGTGAGATTCACCGGGGTCTCCACCAGGACCCGGCAAAGGAGATCGCCGATGACGCCGCCGCGCACCGGTTTAACGCCCTTGCCACGAACCCGGAACATCTTGCCGGTCTGGGTGCCGGGCGGAATCCTGAGCATTACCTTACCGTCGAGGGTCGGCACCTGCATCTCCCCGCCAAGGGCAGCGGTGACAAAGCCGATGGGGACCTCGCAAAAGAGATGATTGTCCTCCCGGGTAAAGATGGGATGGCGCTCGACCTCGATCTGGACGTAGAGATCCCCCGCTGGGCCACCCTTATCACCGGCCTCCCCCTCCCCCGCCAGGCGAATGCGATCGCCGGTATCGACGCCGGCGGGAACCTTGACCGAGAGGGTTTTCTGCTCCTGGACCCGACCCTGGCCGTGACAATGGACGCAAGGGTCATCGATCCGGCTCCCGGTGCCACGACACTGGGGGCAGGCCTGCTGGATGGAGAAAAAGCCTTGCTGCATCCGTACCTGTCCCATGCCGTTGCAGGTGGGGCAGGGGCGGGGCTTGGAGCCGGGACGAGCGCCGCTGCCGCCGCAGTGATGACACTCCACCAGGGTGGGGATGCGGATCTTGACCTCTTTGCCCGCCACCGCGTCTTCGAGACTGAGGCTGAGGTCATAACGCAGGTCGGCACCGCGATGGACACGGCGGCCACCACCCCGGCCACCAAAGATGTCGCCAAAGACATCGCCAAAGATATCGCCAAAACCCCCGGCCTGGCCCATACCTCCGTCCGCATCGACCCCGGCGTGGCCGAACTGATCGTAGGCAGAACGTTTCTTGGGGTCCGTCAGAATCTCATAGGCCAGCTTGGCCTCCTTGAACTTCTGCTCCGCCTCCTCGCCGGGATTGCGGTCCGGGTGGAACTTCATGGCCAACCGCCGGTAGGCCTTCTTGATGTCGGCCTCGCTGGCGTTGCGGGGGACACCCAGGACTTCGTAGTAATCGCGTTTGGACATGGCGGGAGAGTTTCAAGGGTCTATAGCGGAAATCAATCGTGGCATCGGCTCTGGCGGGATGAACGACGGCCACCGCGAAGGACTTCGGGTGGCCGCCAGGCGCCCGCATAGGGGCACTCCCATCCAGCAGGGGCGGGTCGGATCCCGCGCTGGCTACTTTTTGTCGTCCTTGACTTCCTCGAACTCGGCATCGACGACGTCATCGCCGCCGGCCTTCTTCTCGCCACCGCCATGGCCAGCATGACCGGCATGACCCGCGTCGGCGCCGGCATCGCCCGGCTGTGCATAAAGGCGCTCGGCCATCTTGGCTGAGGCCTCGCCCAAGGCCTTGGTCTGAGCCTCGATACGGTCCTTGTCCTCGCCCTTCATGGTCGCTTCGAGATCCTTGATGGCGGATTCGATGCGCTGCTTCTCACCCGATTCCACCTTGTCGCCGAGTTGTTCCATGGATTTGCGGGTGGCGTGGATCAGGGTATCGGCCTGGTTGCGCGCGGTGACCAACTCATGGAAGCGGCGATCATCCTCGGCATGAGCCTCGGCGTCCTTGACCATACGTTTGATCTCGTCATCCGAAAGACCCGAGGAGGCCTTGATGATGATGGACTGCTCCTTGCCGGTCGCCTTGTCGCGGGCCGAGACGTTGAGGATGCCGTTGGCGTCGATGTCGAACTTGACCTCGACCTGGGGCATGCCGCGCGGGGCCGGCGGGATGTCGCTGAGATCGAAGCGTCCCAGGGACTTGTTAGCCGAGGCCTGCTCGCGCTCGCCCTGGAGGACGTGGACCGTGACGGCGGTCTGGTTGTCGTCGGCGGTGGAAAACACCTGCTGGGCCGAGGTCGGTATGGTGGTGTTCTTCTCGATCAGCTTGGTCATGACCCCGCCCAAGGTCTCGATGCCCAGGGACAGGGGCGTGACATCCAGGAGCAGCACATCCTTCACCTGACCTCCGAGGACGCCGCCCTGGATGGCGGCGCCGACGGCCACCGCCTCGTCCGGGTTGACGTCCTTGCGCGGGGCCTTGCCGAAGAACTCCTGGACCTTGGCCTGAACCATGGGCATGCGGGTCTGACCACCGACCAGAATCACTTCGTTGATCTCGCCCGCGCCCAGGCCGGCGTCCTTGAGGGCCGTGCGGCAGGGGGCAATGGTGCGCTCGACCAGGTCCTCCACCAGGGATTCGAGCTTGGACCGCGTCAGCTTGACGTTGAGGTGCTTGGGCCCGTTCTGGTCGGCGGTGATGTAGGGCAGGTTGAGGTCCGTCTGCTGGCTGGTGACTGAGCTCGATCTTGGCCTTCTCGGCGGACTCCTTGAGACGCTGCAGGGCCAGGGGGTCCTTGCGCAGGTCCATGCCCTGTTCCTTCTGGAAGATCTCCACCAGGTGGTCGATGATGCGCTTGTCGAAGTCCTCGCCACCGAGGAAGGTATCGCCATTGGTGGACAGCACCTCGAACTGATGCTCGCCCTCGATCTCGGCGATCTCGATGATGGAGATGTCGAAGGTGCCACCGCCCAGGTCATAGACGGCGATCTTCTGGTCGCCCCGCTGCTTGTCCATGCCGTAGGCGAGGGAAGCGGCGGTGGGCTCATTGATGATGCGCTTGACGTCGAGGCCGGCGATGCGGCCAGCATCCTTGGTGGCCTGACGCTGGGAATCGTTGAAGTAGGCGGGCACGGTGATGACGGCCTCGCGTGACCTCCTCGCCCAGGTAGTCCTCCGCCGTCTTCTTCATCTTCTGCAGGATCTTGGCCGAGATCTCGGGCGGGGCCATCTTCTTGCCATGCACCTCGATCCAGGCGTCGCCATTGTCGGCGCGGGCGATCTTGTAGGGCACCATGCCCATGTCCTTCTTGACCACGGCGTCTTCGAAGCGACGGCCGATCAGACGCTTGATGGCGAAGAGGGTGTTCTGGGGATTGGTGACCGCCTGGCGCTTGGCGGACTGGCCGACCAGCACCTCGCCGTCGCTGGTGAAGGCGACGACGGAGGGCGTGGTGCGATCGCCCTCCGAGTTTTCGATGACCTTGACCTTATCACCTTCCATGATGGCGACACAGGAGTTCGTGGTGCCCAGGTCGATGCCGATGATTTTTCCCATGATTATGATTCTCCGGAATATGTGGCTGGCGCGCCGCGCGCGCCTGTTGCCGCGTCAATGGGGTCGGGACCCTGTGAGTTTCAAGATAGAAAATTTGTTTTAGCGAAAACCGGTTACCGGGTGGCCAGTACCTCGCTCATGCCGCGCTCGAGACGATGACCATGGCGGGACGGACCAGGCGGCCATTGAGCACATAGCCCTTCTGGATCACGGTCGCCACGCTGTTGGGCGCCAGGTCGGGCCGTGGCTGGATGGTGATGGCCTGGTGATACTCCGGATTGAAGGGCTCGCCCACGGGGTCGAGACGCTCGACGCCAAAGCGGGTCATGACATCCGCAAGCTGCTTGAGGGTGAGGTCCGTGCCCTCCCGCAACTTCGCCAGGTCCGCCGACTCCAAACGGGCGGCCTCCAGGGCCAGTTCCAGGCTGTCGCGCACCCCAACGAGTTCCTTGACGAAGCTGTCGAGGGCGTACTTGTGAGCCTTCTCCAGCTCGCTGGCATGACGCCGCCGCAGATTCTCCATCTCGGCGCGGGAACGCAGGAGTTGATCCCAGTGATCGTCCGCCTTGGCACGGGCATCCTCCAGCAGGGCTGGTCATGTCTGGGCCGGTTCCCGCCGATGGGGCGGATGCCGAACTGGCGGCCTGGGTGGCCCCCTCGAAAGGATTCGGCTCCCCCTGGGCCTCGGCATCGGCCTCGGCCATGGGCTCGTCAGCCAGGGTCTCGGCCGCCGCGCCGGGTTGAACCTTTTCCTCTTCCACTGCCATTTCCACCTCCCGATTGGGTTTATGGGGTGCTTAGCCCCGGGAATCCATGAATTCAAGGTTAGCCATGTTTGAGGGCCGCGCCCAGCAGGCGCGCCGTGACATCCACTATGGGGATGACGCGGTGAGTAATTCATGCGCGCCGGGCCAATAACGCCGAGCACCCCGATCACCTTGCCGTCGATCTGGTAGGGCGCGCTCACCAGGCTGCAGCCCCCCAGCAACTCGTAGCCGGACTCCTCGCCGACGAAAATCTGGACGCCCTCGGCCTCGAGGCAGCGATCGAGCAGATGCAGGATCTGGCGCTTCTCGGCGAAGGCCTCGAAAAGCTGTTTGAGCCGGTCCATGCTCGCGAGCTCGGAAAAGTCCATTAAATTGGTTTGGCCCGCCACGCAGAGATCATCCTTGTCCTTGTCCTCGGCCACCTCCACCACTTGCCGCGCCAGATCCACCGCCTGGCGCATCAGGCGATCCATGTGGTCATGGGTGTGGCGCATTTCGTCCAGCAACCGATGTCGCACCTCGCGCAAGTCGCGGCCCGTGAACAGGCTGTTGAGGTAGTTCGCCGCCTGTTCCAACTCGAGAGGGTGAATAGCGCTCGTCGGTATGGATGACCCGGTTATGCACCTCACCCTCCTCCGTGACCAGAATGGCCAGTACCCGGTCGCCGGACAGGGGCAGGAACTCGATCTGGCGGAAGGCGTTGCGCTCGCGACGGGGCAACATCACCACCCCGGCGAGGCGGGTCACGCCCGAGAGGACCTGGGAGGCCGTCGCGATCAGGGCCGGAGAGTCGTCCAGGGCGGCAAAGCGCCGGCGCATCTCGTCCACCTCGGTCTCCGCCGGGGGCTCGCACCGTCAGCAGGGTGTCGAGGAAGAGACGGTAGCCCGAGACCGTCGGCACCCGGCCCGAGGAGGTGTGGAGGGAGGACACCAGGCCCAGATCCTCCAGGTCGGACATGACATTGCGCACCGTGGCCGGACTCAACTCCAGCCCGGTGTCCTTCGCCAGGGTACGGGAACCCACGGGCTGTCCATCCCGGATATAGCGTTCAACCAGGACCTTGAGAAAATGCAAGGCCCGATCGCTGACCGGACTGTCACTCTTTGCCGTCAACTTGCGCCCCTCGGAAACCCGACTACGCGCGACTGCGCAACCTCCGACCCTATTAGCACTCCCTTTGGGCGAGTGCTAAGGACAGCAATTTAGGGATTGCCAATCGGGCTGTCAAGGTTTACGCCAAGGTCCCTTTCGGCGATGATCGCGCGCATGATGTCCTACCAGCCCCAGTTCCCCACCATCGGCGTCATTGCCAAGCAGGGCGAGACCCCCGAAACCCGGCTCGTGGTCGCGCGCCTGGCCCGCTACCTGCGCCAGCGCGGGCCTGAGGTTTGCTTCGATCCCTTGGCCGCCGCCCTCGCCAGCGTGGGGGAACCTCGGGTACTGACAGCCACGGAGATGGGCCAGCATTGCGACCTGGTCATCACGGTGGGCGGCGACGGTACCCTCCTGGGTGCCGCTCGCGCCCTGGCCAGTTCGGGGGTACCCCTGCTGGGCATCAACCTGGGCCGGCTGGGCTTTCTTGCGGATGTCTCCTCCGACGCCATCGAAACCAGCCTGGCGGCCATCCTCGACGGGGATTTCGATGCCGAGGAACGCTTTCTGCTCGCGGCGCGGGTGAACGAGAACCCGCCGGTCCTGGCGCTCAACGATGTGGTGATCCACAAATGGAACACGGCGCGCATGATCGAACTGGAGACCCGCATCGACGGCGTCTTCGTCAATCTTCAGCGCGGGGATGGCATCATCGTCTCGACCCCCACGGGCTCCACCGCCTATGCCCTGTCCGGTGGCGGCCCCCTGATCCACCCCGCCCTGGACGCCATCGCCCTAGTCCCCATCTGCCCCCACACCCTGAGCAACCGGCCGCTGGTGGTGGCGGGGTCCAGCCGGATCGCCATCCGGGCCCCCAGTCGCGCCGATCATGGCCATATCATCGTGACCTGCGATGGTCAGACCGACGTCTTCCTGACCGCCGAGTCCCGCGTCCTCATCGAGCGCGGGCCGCACCCGATCCGCCTGCTGCACCCCAAGGGTCACGACCACTTCGAAATCCTCCGCGCCAAACTCGGCTGGGGCGGTCATCCAGCCGGACCTTCCTTGGAGTAAGCCAGGTGTTGAGCCATCTCCTCATCCAGGATCTGGCCGTCGTCAGTCAACTGGAACTCGAACTGGGGGCCGGCATGACGGCCCTGACTGGCGAGACCGGGGCCGGCAAGTCCATTCTGATCGACGCCCTGGGGCTGGCCCTCGGCGACAAGGCGGACGCCGGCTTGATCCGTAACGGTGGCGAACGCGCCGAGGTGGCGGCCGCCTTCGACCTGGACGACGTCGCGGGCGTGCGCACCTGGCTGGAGGAGCAGGACCTCGCCGACGGGGCCGACTGTGCCATCCGTCGCGTCCTGCCCGCCGCCGGGCGTTCCCGGGCCTACATCAACGGCCGACTCGCAAGCAGTGGTCAGCTTCAGGCCCTGGGCGAGCGCCTGGTCGACATCCACGGCCAGCACGCTCACCAATCCTTGCTGCGCCCGGCGGCCCAACGAGAGCTGTTGGACGGCTATGCCGGTCATGTGAGCCTGGCCCGGGAGGTCGCGGGGCTCTTCCGCGACTTCCGCGCCCTCGACGAGCGGTTACGCAACATCGAGACCCAGGGCGTGGAGCGGGCGGCGCGCCTCGACCTGTTGCGCTTCCAGGTAGCCGAACTCGAGGTCCTGGGGCTGAGTGCCGAGGACATCGACGAACTGGACCGGGAACAAAGGCGCCTGGCCAATCTGGGCCTGCTCCAGGGCACCGCCGGCCGCCTGCTGGACAGCCTGTATGACGGCGAGGCCGCCCTTTGCGACCAGCTCGGCCGGGCCGAGAGCGATCTCGGGGGGCTGCTGAGTTTCGACGAACGCCTGGGGGAAATCCGTGACCTGGTCGCCGGGGCCGCCATCCAGGTCGAGGAGGCCGCCTCGGGCCTGCGGCAATACCTGGACGGGCTGGAACTGGACCCGGCCCTGCTGGAGCAGATCGAGACCCAGCTCGCCCTGATCCATGACCTGGCGCGCAAATTCCGTATCCAGCCACGCCAGATCCCGGAGACCCTGGAGCGTCTGCGCGGTGAACTGGCCACCCTGGAGGGTGACGACCTTTCGGTCGAGGTCCTGGCCAAGGAGCGGGACGCCGCCTGGGGCCGCTTCCTGGACCAGGCGACGATCCTCAGTGCGCAGCGGACCCAGGCCGCGGCCCGGCTATCGGCGACCGTCACCGCCTCCATGGCCGAACTGGGCATGAAGGGCGGCCGCTTCGAGGCCAGCGCCCTGCGCGGCGAGGAGGCCGCCGCCGGCGTCCAGGGCCTGGATCGGGTCGAGTTCCTGGTCAGCGCCAATCCTGGCCAGCCCCTGCAGCCCCTGGCCAAGGTCGCCTCCGGCGGCGAGCTGTCGCGCATCAGCCTTTGCATCCAGGTCGCCACCGCCGAGTGTGCCGCCATCCCCACCCTCGTCTTCGACGAGGTGGACGTGGGTATCGGCGGGGCCGTGGCCGAGATCGTCGGCCGTCTCTTGCGCGCCCTGGGCACCAAACGGCAGGTGCTGTGCGTGACCCATCTACCCCAGGTCGCGGCCCAGGCCCATCATCATCTGCTGGTGCGCAAGGAGAATCGGGACGGCCAGACCTACACCCACATCGCCCACCTGGGGCCCGAGGCGCGGGTGGACGAGATAGCGCGCATGCTCGGGGGTGCCACCATCACCGAAAAGACCCTGGCCCACGCCCGGGAAATGATCGAGCGGGCGGCGGCCTGAGTCCCGACCAGCCCGACCTTGGTCCCCCTGGCGGGTGGTTCGGGGGTACGATGGTTCGGGCAAGAAGGCGGGATAGCCCGAGAGGATGCCACCGGATTGCCAGCCTCTTGGGATTGCCAGTAACCGGGCCCTTGGCTGCCCGACCTCGGGCTCGGCCTGCAGGATCCGATGGATTTCCAAGCCCTGGCACCCGGTGGAACGCGGATTACTTCCCATCGGCTCCATGGGCTGGGTTATCATTTCCCCCTTAAATCGGCGTCCGCCTGGGTAAAGACCATTTAGATGCAAAAGCTTCCCATTTTACTGACCTTGGGCGCGGGCCTGGTGCTGGGCGGTTGCGCCAGAAATCCGGACGGCGCGCCCCAATACCGCGAATCGCCGCTCAATCGGCTGCCCTTCGTCTATCAGATGACCATCCAGCAGGGCAACATCATCACCGAGGACATGGTCGATCGGCTTGAGCCCGGCATGACCCGCAACCAGGTGCGCTATCTGCTGGGCACGCCCATGCTCGTGGATATCTTCCACGGTGACCGCTGGTACTACACCTACACCATCCGCCAGGCCCACCAGGAGATGGAGAAAAAGCCCTTGGTTGTCCACTTCGAAGGGGACCTCATGACGCGGGTCGATGGCTTCCTTACGCCCAATCCCGCGCGGGCTGCGGGGCGCGAACCCGAGGAGGTGATCGTCGAGGTGCCGGATTGGCAAGGGGATGCTGGCATGGTCCAAAAGACGCTGAAGGCCTTGGGAGTCGAGGACCATGAATGAGGCTGACCGCCGACGCGGCTCCGATCGCTGGAATTCAGGCTGGAACAACAACGCTTAAGGGCGCCGAAGCGCCCTTAGGGAGTCATAGGGACTGACCTAACGGCGCTCAGGCGTCGAGAGCGTCCAAGGCCTTTTGGAAGCGGTTGGCGTGGGAACGCTCCGCCTTGGCCAGGGTCTCGAACCAATCGCCAATCTCGTCAAAGCCCTCCTCGCGCGCGGTCTTGGCCATGCCAGGGTACATGTCGGTGTACTCATGGGTCTCGCCGGCGATGGAGGCCTTGAGGTTGTTGCTGGTGCCGCCGATTGGCAGGCCGGTGGCGGGATCACCGGAGGCCTCCAGGTATTCCAGATGGCCATGGGCGTGGCCCGTCTCGCCCTCGGCGGTGGAGCGGAAAACGGCCGCGACGTCGTTGTAGCCCTCGACATCCGCCTTGGCGGCGAAGTAGAGGTAACGGCGGTTAGCCTGGGATTCGCCGGCGAAGGCCTCTTTCAAGCAACCTTCGGTCTTGCTGCCCTTGAGTTCCATACTTGTCTCCAATGGTGGGGATGATGGGCGAGTATTACGCCCGAATATCGAGAAAGATAGACCTGACCGGCCTCGCTAGCAATAGTTTCTATCAATGGTATTGATAGCCCAGGCCAATCACTGCCGAAGCCCGGCTCCCGCGTCACCGCTCGGCCCCGGTTTCAGGCGGCCCTTAGCGCGTCGGCCTCGCCCCGAGCCCAGGCTTCGCGCAGAATAGCTGTTGATCCCTAAACCAAAATCCCCCGTTTCGAAGGAGCGCCCATGTCTCGCCATGTCACTCAGCGCCTGCTACAAATCTCGGACCCGCACCTCTTCGCGGACCCGGAGGGGGATCTGCTCGGCCAGAGAACCCGCCTCACCCTGGAAGGGGTGCTGACTCTGGCTCGGGCCAACTTTGGCGCCGCCGATCGGGTGCTGCTGACCGGCGACCTGACCCAGGATGCCAGCCCAGCCGCCTACCGTTATCTGGCGGACCGTTGCGGGCGGCTGGGATTGCCCTGCCACGCCCTGCCAGGCAATCACGATGACCCCGCGGAGATGGCGCGGAGCCTGGGCGCTAGCCCTATCGATGTTCCCCACCACCTGGATTGCGGCCCGTGGCGCCTGGTTCTGCTGGACTCGACCCTGGCGGGTACGGAGGGGGGTCATCTGGCCGCGGGCTCGCTGCGACGGCTGGCCTCGACCCTGGCCGCCAGGCCCCAGGCGCCGACCCTGGTGCTCCTGCACCATCAGCCGGTGCCAGTCGGCAGTCCCTGGCTGGATGAGATCGGCCTGAACAATTCCGAAGACCTCTTCGCCATTCTCGACCACCAGCCCCAGGTCCGGGGCCTGGTTTTTGGCCATATCCACCAGGACTTCAGCGCCGAACGTAAGGGGGTAGCTCTGCTCGGGGCACCTTCCACCTGCATCCAGTTCCTGCCCGGGAGCCAGAACTTTGCCCTGGACGCGGCCACGCCGGGCTTCCGCTGGCTCGAACTCCACCCGGATGGTGGTATCGACACGGGTATCGAACGCATCGCGGACTATCCGGACCCCCTCGATCTCAGCGGGGCGGGCTATTGAGGCCCCTCAATCGAGATCCACCGGCAGGGCCTCGCCCACCTCGATGCCCTCGGGCGTGTGGCGCAACCGGATGGCCAGGGGCTCGACGCCCACCGCCACGACCTGGCGTAACTGGTCGGCATAGCGCGGATCCACGGACCTGGCGGGGGCGAAGCGGCTGCCCTCGGGTCGGTTGATGGCGAAGAGGATGACGGCCCGGTAGCCCTCGCCCACCGGCGGTCTGGAGCAAGGTCAGGTGCTTGAGACCGCGTTCGCTGACGGCGTCCGGAAACAGCACCCGCTCCCCGGCGAGCAGGGTCACATTCTTGATCTCCACCAGGACGGCGAGGGTCGGACCCGCGAAGAGGCCGATATCCAGGCGACCCGGCTCCCGCCCGGCGGGGGCATAGGTCAGTTCCCGACGCAGCCGGGGGTAACCGGCCAGGGCCGGGATGAGGCCAGCGGCGATGCCCTCGGCGAGAACGGCGTTGGGACGGCCGGTATGGACGCCGATCCAGCCCTGGCCCATATCGACCCGCTCCAGGGTCCAGGCCAGACGGCGACGCGGATCGTCGCTGTGACTGAGTTGCACCGGGGCGCCCGGCTCCCAGCAGCCGGTCATGCGCCCCGTGTTGGGGACATGGGCGGTGACGAGGGTGCCGTCCGCCAACGCCACGTCGGCGAGGAAGCGCTGGTAACGGCGCAGGATGCGCCCATCAACCAGGGGTGGCAGTCGCACGGGGGGTCGGGATCGGGGAGGCTGCTGCGGGGCCAGCGCTCAGCGGGCCGAGAAACCACTCAGGGGCTGGCAGGGCACGAATTCGCTGGCGACCGCTGTAACCTCGGCCTGAGGCGGACCCACGCGCAGCCAGTCACGGAGCTGATCCAGGGCCGGGGCCGGCCCACAGGCCAGGACCTCCACGCGGCCATCGGGAAGGTTGCGCGCGTAACCCGTGAGCCCCAGGCGCAGGGCCTGCTCCCGCGTGGAGGCGCGAAAAAAGACCCCCTGAACCCGGCCAGCGACCAGGCAACGCAGACCGATCGGATCGGCCTTCCCCTCTTGCTGGATCATGGTCCAGTCCTCCCGAAGATGATAAACAGGTTTCTCGCAAACAGGGTCCAGCCCTGAAGGATTGTCCTGGCAAGAAGCCAGGAGGGCAAGGGGGCCATCTCACCCGGTGCCTCTCATCCCGCCGCAAGGATCTCATTGATCAGGCCAGGACACTTGGGCCGAGGGGCATGAGCCCCTTAGAATGCCCGTCACCCAGCACCGGAAGGCCTCACCAACCCCGTCCAAACCCCAACCCGAGAATTCCCCGCCATGCCCTACATCCTGATCCTCTACTACAGCCGTTATGGCGCCACGGCGGAGATGGCGCGCCTCATCGCCCGGGGGGTCGGGGAGGTGCCTGGCATCGAGGCCAGACTGCGCACGGTCGCGGCGGTCTCCACGGTCTGCGAGGCCACCGAGGACAGCGTCCCCGCTACCGGGGCGCCATACGCCAGACCGGACGACCTGCGGCATTGCCTCGGCCTCGCCTTGGGCAGCCCGACCCGCTTCGGCAACATGGCGGCGCCGGTGAAATACTTCCTCGACGGCACCAGCCCGCTGTGGATGGCCGGAGCCCTCATCGGCAAGCCCGCCGCGGTCTTCACCTCCACCTCCAGCCTGCATGGGGGACAGGAGGCCACCCTCCTCACCATGATGCTGCCGCTGCTGCACCACGGCATGATGATCCTGGGCCTACCCTACAGCGAGACGGATCTACTGCGCACCACCAGCGGCGGCACCCCCTACGGACCTAGCCACCTGGCCGGCGGCGATAGCAATCAACCCCTGACCGAGGAGGAAAGGCGCCTCTGCCAGGCTTTGGGTCGGCGCCTGGCCCGCGCGGCACTTGCCCTGGAAAGGGGGCGCGCTGACAACTGAGAGGAAGAAGCAAGTGGGACCCGAAGGGGCGCCGCGGGAGGGGCCAAGGGGCGGCGAGTTGGGTGCACAGTTGCCCCTCGCCCTCGACAAGCGGCCTGAGCTGGATTTCTCCGAGTACCTGCCCGGGCCCAACGCCGAGGGGGTGGCGGCCATCCATGCCTGGGCCCAGGCAACCACGGCAGCGGAGGGTAACCGCTTCCTCTACCTCTTCGGCCCCCCCGGCACCGGCAAGACCCACCTGCTCCAGGCCGCCTGTGGAGCCGCGAGGAAAGTGGGACTTGCCGCGGCCTACCTGCCACTGAATCATCCGGGGCTAAACCCCGCCATCCTTGACGAACTGGAAAGCCTGGACCGCATCGCCCTGGATGCCTTAGATGCCATAGCAGGCATTCCCGCCTGGGAACAGGCCCTCTTCCACCTCTACAACCGGCTACGCCAAGCCAAGCGGGGCCTACTGGTCGCCGCCAGGAGGCCGACTGCGGAATTGGGGGCCCGGCTCCCGGACCTGGTCTCGCGCCTGGCCTGGGGCCCCGCCTACCGGCTCAAGCCCCTTGACGAGGCCGGCTGCGCGGAACTGCTGCGCCAAGGGGCCCAAGGACGCGGGCTCCCCCTCGGCGAGGAGGCCATTGCCTACCTCCTCAAACGCTGTCCCCGTGAACCCGGCTACCTGCTAGCCCTGCTCGGTGAACTCGATCAGGCCAGTCTTGCCCATAAGCGCCGTCCGACCCTTCCCTTGATCCGCAACCTGCTCGGCACCCGCGAACCCTGAAAACCGGTAGCGAAGGAGGAATTGCCCACAGGGCCGATTCACCCGCGCACAGGGATGTCAAGGGCCTTCTAATTCTTTTTTATGGCAATTTAACTCATTGTTTATCATTATCTAATGTTAACTGGCCAGAAAGTTGCCAACACCGCCCCAGCCCTTGAGCGACGGGCCTTCCCGGGGATTCGCCAAGCCTTGTCTACAGACTTATCCACAGCCAGTGGGGATAAGCCCCTCCTTCGCCCCGGACCGGGGATCATTACGAATGGCCTTGCGTCCGCCTAAAACTCCCGTTATTGTCACACAATAGAAATAATTCCCCCGGCCTAGTATCGCGGGGAGACTGGCCGCCAACCCCATCTCGCCTCAGCCCAAGCGTTTTCGCCCCCCAAGGCCTAAGCAATAGAGGCAGAGCCAGGGGCCCACTGGTGGCACGGCCGACGGCATCCACCCAGGAGGAATACCCATGAATCCCTGCCTTGCCCTTACTACGCTCACCCTCGCCCTTGGCCTGACGGCCAGCTTCCCCCTCCTGGCGGATGACCCCGAAACCGCCGCCAAGGAAGTGAATCAGGCTCTGCATCTCAAGCCCGACTTGGAAAACGGCAGGAAGGTCTATCTGATCTGCTCCGTTTGCCATCAACCGGAGGGCTGGGGCAGCGTGGATGGCGCCTATCCCCAGATCGCCGGGCAGTATGCCTCGGTGACCATCAAACAGCTCGCTGACATCCGGGCGCGCAATCGGGATAACCCGACCATGCTGCCCTTTACCATGTCGAAGACCCTCTCACTCCAGGATATTGCCGATGTCAGCGCCTACATCGAGCATTTTCCAATGGACCCGCATAACGGCATGGGACCAGGCACGGACCTGGAACTCGGCAAGCGCCTCTACGCTGAAAACTGCGCGGAATGCCACGGCGATCGTGGCCAGGGGGTCCCCGACAAGCACATGCCCATGCTTCAGGGCCAACACTATCGCTACTTGCTACGCCAGTTCGAATGGATACGCGACGGCAAGCGACGCAATGCGGACCAGGAGATGGTCAAACAGATCCAGGGCTTCAGCAGCCGCGACATAGCCGCCATCATGGATTACACCTCCCGCCTGGCGCCGCCCCTGGAGATGGTCGCCCTACCGGGCTACGTCAATCCTGACTTTCCCAGCTTCTGGCGTCCCCGGGTCTCCATGGTTAAACCCATGGAAAGGGTGGCGGAACGCTAGGGGTTCCCCCCCCCGCCCCTGAGGGTGTGGTCGTCACGGCGGCGGGGCCGGGGAAGCCCCGCCTACAGCGATGGGGTTGGGATTACTTCAAGGATTGATAATAGTCCATCAGGATCTTGGCCACCTCGGGACGCGAAAACTCCTTGGGCGGGGCAACGCCACTGCCGAGCAATTCGCGCACCTTGGTGCCGGACAGGAGCACGAAGTCCTCCTTGGTGTGATCCGGGGCCTCGCGCATCATGACCACCCGACCCAGCTTCTTGGACCAGGCGGTGTGATCGGCCTTGAAGATCTCGATATCGAGGGCACCCTCCGGCACCTCCTCATCGAAGATGGTCTGGGCATCAAAGGCGCCGTAGTAATCACCCACGCCCGCATGGTCGCGACCGATGATGAAGTGTGTCGCGCCCATGTTCTGGCGGAAGTAGGCGTGCAGCACGGCCTCGCGGGGACCCGCATAGAGCATGTCGAAACCGTAGCCGGTGACCATGGCGCTGTTCGGCTTGAAGTACAGTTCGACCATTTTGCGGATGGAGGCGTCACGCACGGGCGCCGGGATGTCGCCTGGCTTGAGCTTGCCCAGCAGCATGTGGATGACCAGGCCGTCGCAATTCAGCCGGTCCATGGCCATGTGGCACAGTTCTTCGTGAGCGAGATGCATGGGGTTGCGGGTCTGGAAGGCGACGACGCGCTGCCAGCCGCGCTCGGCGATCTCGTGGCGAATCTCCACCGCGGTGCGGAAGGTATCCGGGAAGTCATCCTGGAAATAGGAGAAGTGCAGGACCTGGATGGAGCCGGAGACGGCGAAGCGGCCCTGGCTGTTGAAGGTGGCCACGCCCGGGTGTTCGCTGTCGCTGGTGCGATAGACCTTCTCGGTCATAAAGCCCATCTGCTCGTCGCTGACCTCCTCGATGGTCTCCACCTCCATGACCGCCAGGACCGGATGGCCATCCATGTTAGGGTCGCGCAGGGCGATGCGGCTAGCCCCGCGGATGGCCGCCACGTCTTCCAGCAGGCACATTACCGGCACGGGGAAGAAGGAGCCATCGGCCAGACGCATCTTCTCGCAGGCACCCATGGCGTCGGCGACATTCATGAAGCCCTTGAGGGGGGTGAAGTAGCCGCCACCCATCATGACCGCGTTGCCCGCCGCTTGGGAACTGATAACCACCGAGGGCAAGGACTCGGCCTCGCGCATCAGGCGATGGTGCTGGTCCGGGTCATACACAAACAGGGGTTTGAGCTCGTCGGAACCGACTGGTCTGATCATCTTCTGCCTCTCCTGATCGCCCCCGCGCCGCGTTCCGGACCCATGCCCGATCAGCCGGTGAGCTTGTTGTTGGAAAACCTCAATGGCGCTGTTCGCCGGATTCGCGGCCGCTCCGCCAGATACCGGCTCCGGGTTGGGCGCGGTATTAAGAAAGTTACCACACCAACCAGGCTTCCCCAAGCCTCGCATACGGCATCGGCAAACCTAGCCCTCATTCCGCCGGGATCGGCGGGCCAGCGGTCGCGACCCCCATGGGCTAGAATCCCAACCCTTCACCTCTACCATACCAAGAGCGCCTTGCCATGCCCTACTTCATTTACCAGAAGACCGAAAAACCTCTGACCCTGTCCCATATCGCCACCCAGCAGGCGTACCAGGAGGCTAAGGAATTGGTGCGCGCCCTACGCCAGGATCACCCCCTGTCCGGGGACGCCGCTTATCGCATGATCTTCGCCAAGAGCATGGGGGAGGCGGAGAGGCTCCTCTCCACCCCGCGGGACGAGCGGGTGATCGGCGAGGATTAAAGGCGCAGGGCCGAGCGGCGGCAGAGACCCCGGTCGCGTGGGGACGGCCGCGTTCAGCCCTTATTGGCCGAAGTGCGTTCGGCCCAAAGAAACTGGAGGACCTTGCGCACATAGCGTTGGGTCTCGGGATAGGGCGGTATGCGATTGCCATACTGCGCCACGGCGTTCTCGCCGGCATTGTAGGCCGCTAGGGCCAGTTGCAGATCGTTGCCGAACTGGTTTAGCAAGTCGCGTAAATACCGGGCGCCGCCGCGCAAATTCTCGGTGGGGTCCTCGATATTCTGGACCTGGTAGCGGGCGGCGGTGGCCGGCATCAACTGCATGAGACCGGTGGCGCCAGCGGGAGAGACGGCGCCGGCGTTGTAGGCCGACTCGGCGCGCACCACGGCATGCAGGAGCTCCGAATTCACCCTTTCCTGACCCGCGATCAATTCGATAGTGCGCTCATAGCGGGCGCGGCGGGCGGAGAGCTTGGCCGGGGCCGGCTCGACCAGGGTACGGCTCTGGCCCATGGCCACCACCTTGGCGTTCTTTTCCGTGGCGATTTTGTTCGCATCCCGTTTCCACTCGAGCTTCAGATCCACCCCCTGAAGCGGGGAATCGGTGAAATAGATCTTGCCGGCCGAATCGACGTACTTATAGACGTCAGCCCCCCCAGGCAGGGGCAAAAGCAGCAAGAGCAGGATGAGTCCGCGCATGGCGCCTCGTGACTTTCCAAGATTAAACAGTGAATTGCGATCCAGCCGAGAATCGGCTGTTCTTTTATGCTACACCCTACCCGAGCGCCAAATCCAGCCCCAAGCCCGGATCAAGCCGTTGGGGCGGCCTCTTCAGTAGCCCATGGGCGGTAGTAATTAGGAGACAAATGGTGGCAATCACGCGGGCCCCTAAGTATTTTTCCCCGAAAGGTTGCGTAAATGCGACTGATGGTAATAATAAGACACCCAAGGAATTCATCCCCTGGGCATTTTGTCATCCTACTCTCTTGGTTGAATATTTCTGATTGCATGGCGCAGAGGCCTTTATTCGGGAATCGGATTTTCAATCATCCGTTCGTCGCAAGCAGGCGACAAATCGAATGAATGACACGAATGCCATGCCTCGGAAAATAATCATATTTTTGTTGCATGAACGGGTTTTGTTCTTATAATCGCGCTCATCATCACATTCACCTGACGACGATGGGGGTCACTGCATGAACCGGAGATATTTTCTCGGCCTAGCCCTTTCCGCCGCAACGGCACCCGCCTTCGCCAAGTTCAACGCCCGAGAAGATACTCGCGTCCTCAACCTCCGCCACGTCCATACCGACGAAAAATTACGCATAGCCTACCGCGTTGGCGACAACTACCGGCGAGATGCCCTGGCCAAGCTCAACCACTTCCTGCGGGATCATCGTACCGATGAAACCACCTTCATGGACCCCAAGCTTTTCGACTTGATCTATGACTTGCAGACCCGGGTCAATAGCCGGGAATGCGAGATTGATGTCTATAGCGCCTATCGCTCTCCGCGCAGTAACGCCAGTCTCCGCAAGGCCTCCAAGCGGGTCGCGCGCAACAGCCTCCATATCACGGGCCAGGCCCTGGATGTCAGCTTCGTAGGCTGTGGCAATGCCAGTCTGCGCGAATCCGCCATTGCTCTAAGCAGAGGCGGTGTGGGCTACTACGGTAATTCCAGCAGCTTCGTCCACCTAGACACGGGACCGGTTCGCACCTGGCGTTCCTGATCAGGTTTTCCCGATGCTCCGTCGCGGCTTGGTGAACAAGTCGCGATAAGCCAAACCTCCGCCAGCGCGGACCCTCCGTCAGTAATTCCCTCAAAGCGCTTCTGGAAAACCTACCGTCAAACTGTCAGGATGTTGCCCGCAGGCAATCTCCAGACCGATGGGGGAGTCCTGGGGAAAGCGTTGGGCGACGATCCAGTACTGGGTCAGGTCACCCCCCAGCTCCGACAGATTCTTCAGAGCCCCGCGCATGCGGCGGCTGTCGAAAAAGGCAAAGGGTTCGTCGAGAAAGACGAACTGGTCGTCGCGCACCAGCCGTGCCACCAGTTCCTGGGATAGGCCAAGGCGCAGGGCCAGCATGATCTGGCGCTGGGTGCCATTGGAAATCTCGTCCAGGTCCAGCAGATTGCGCTTATCCCCCGAATAGACACGAACCTGCAGCCCCTCGTCCACCTCCAGAAATTCGTAGCGGCCCTCAGTGAATTGCGGCAGGGCGTGACTCACCATGTCGCGCAGCCCTTCGCTGAAGCGCCGCGAGAGGTCGCGTGCCGCCCCCTCCAGGAGTTCCTTGGCGAGCCGCCGGGTGGCGATCCAGTCGTTATCCAAGGCGATGCGCTTCCTGATTTCCGTCAACTCCCGCGTCAGGTCGCGATAGCGCAGGCCCTCGGCCCGCAGCCGCTCCAGCCCCGCCTCCACGGAGGCCTTCAAGGCGGCAAGCCGGGCGAGATCGCGCCTGATCCAGACGGCCTCATGTTCCAGGGCGCTAGCCACCTCTGGGGCCGTGGCCTCAAGCAAGAGAATACGCTGGCGCAGGCGGGCCCGGCGCTCCACGTCTGGACGGTCGATGAAGACCCCGGTCGCTTCGTCCGCCCCCCCCTGACCCAAGGCACCGATCAGCCGCGCCGGCAGCGGTTCAAGGGCGTCCAGCCGATCCAGCTCCTGGGCCAGGCGCCGTGCCCGGGACCGGCGGCGGCGCATCCCCAGGGCTAGCAAGGCCAGCCAGAGCCAAAACAGGAGCAGGAGCCCACCCAGGACCACCTCGACCGCCAGCACGACCGTGTGTGGGGTCAGCCCAGTCTCGGCGATCAAGCCCTCCAGCCAGGTCAACAGCACCGGGATGGGCCAGGTCTCCGGCTGAAAGCGCAGCAAGCCCCAGATCGTCCCCACCGCCAGGACAGCCAGGAGGGCAATGTTCGAGAACAGGCCTGCCAGGGCGCGGCGAGCACCGTGAGAGCCGAGGCGGCGGTAGGCCTGGCTGTATTCGTCGCTGGCGGTCTGGAGAGCGGGCAGACGCGCGGACAGACGCGCCTCCCGCTCGGCGATCTCCGCAAGGTTGATCTCCAGGGCCTGCACCCGCCCCGGTTCGGGGGAGATCCGCCCCAACTCATCCGTCAGGTTGCCTTGCTGCTTGAGCAAGGAGGCCAAGGTCGCCTCGGTCTGGCGAATCTCTTCCCCCAGCCCGCTGGCGCATTCCTCCAAGGACGCGGCGCCGACCATGGCCCGCACGGCGGGGCTGTGGGGATGGGGCGAGCCGATCTCGCGTTGGGCCAGATAAAAGGTCTCGATATAATCGTCGAAGCCATAGCCGAGCAGGCGGGTGATGGCCTCGGTAACCCCAGTGGCCCGTGCCAGGGGTCCGTCGGGGGCATCGACGAGAATCAGGCGCGCCGACTGCTCACCATCGCGAGCCAGATGGCGGCTGACCTCGTAGTTGCGGCCCTTGACGCGAAACCTCAGGGTTACCGCCCCCTCGCCCGCGCCCCAGTGCACCAGCTTGCCGATACGGTCCTCGGCGAGGGAGAAGGTCCGGCCGAAGAGGGCGAAGCAAATAATCTCGCCGATGCCGCTCTTGCCACTTTCATTGTCACCGCTGAGGGCAATGATGCCGCGCTCCGGCAAATCCGTCAGGCGCAGGCGCCGGTAGCGATGCAGACACTCGGCCTTGATGCGCAAAATAATCATGAACGTCCCTCCCCAGGCGACTCCAGGGCCTGGAGCCGCTCCAGGGCCAGGTCCAGGGCGGCCTGAAAGCGCTTCTCGTCCAGGCCCTCGGCCGTGTCACGCCGCCGTTCGCGCTCCGCCGCGCCATAGGCGGCGAAGACGACGCTGGGCCGATCGAGGGGTTCATCCTGGGTCTTACGGCTGAAGGGAAGCTTAATCATGATTTGGCCTCGTGGGCCGCGTCGAAAGCGGACGCGGTGATAGCGACTATTGTCGGGTATTTTCCGAACTTGGCAAAGCCGAGACCGGGGGTCACGTCCTCACTCGCGGACCCGGAAGCGGCAATCCAGCGCCGGCAGGTCCACTTCCCGGGGAGAGACGCGCAGCGGGCTATTGAGGGCGGCGTCGCCCTGGAGGCGCACCCGGGTCTCCAGGGCCAGGTCCGGGATCAAGAGGACATGCTTGCGCTCCTCCCGGTCCACCACCACGGCCTCGCCCCACCAATCGGGATGGTCGCGCAGCCAGACCAGCTTCCAGTGCTGATTGGATAGCCGCTCGCTCCGGCGTATCGCCGTGGCAGTAGCCTCGGCCTCCCCCACCCGGGCCGCCACCGCCTGGGCCTCGATCAGGGTCTCGCCCCGCAGCCAGGCCCGAAGCTGTTGGTGTACCAGGAGATCGGAGTAGCGCCGCAGGGGACTGGTGGCACGGGTATAGATGGGCAGACCCAGGCCGAAATGGGGCGCGGGCTCACCCACTAGACGCGAGGGCTTAAAGCGACGACGGTAGGCGTACATGCCCGCCAGGTCCGTTGGCTGCTCCACCTTGTCCGGGGCCGGCTGGGTGACATAGGGGATGGGGATGCCCTGATCGCGACAAAAGGCGGCCACGGCCTCCCCGGCCATGAGCATGGCGTCCATGACCAGGGCCCGGCTCCGCAGCCGCGGCAGGGCCCGGATGACCACCTCGCCGTCGCGCACCCGCAGGCTCACCTCCGGCAGATCGATACTGGCGGCGTCGTTGGCCTGACGGCGGTGGCGGAAGCGCTCGACCAGGGCCGCCATGGCGGCGAAGGGCGACTCGTCGAGACGGCCCTCGGCCACTTCGTAACTCAGACGCGCCACCCTGACCCAGGTCCGCTGGATGATCACGTCCCTGACCTCGCCCGCCTCATCGCAACCGAAACCAAAGGAGAGGGCCGGCGATATCTCCTGCAGGCCCAGACCCAACCGCTGGGTGATAGCGAGGGGCAGCATGTTCACCATGCGCTCCGGCAGGTACTGGTTCCCGCCCCGGGCGCGGGCCTCGCGGTCCATCTCGCTGTCGGGGGGGATGAGGGCGGCCACGTCGGCGACATGGACCCAGAGCCGTTCGCCCTCCAGGCTCAAGGCATCGTCCGGGTCCTGGTTCCCCTCGTCGTCGATGGCAAAGGCCGGGAGATGGGTGAGGTCCAGGCGCTCCTCGTCCGGGAGCTGACCGACCGGCAGGAGGGGGTCGCCCTCGGGGAGGCCATTTCGGGCGGGATGGGGGTTATGCTCCGGCGCCCAGAAACCAAATTGGATCAGGGCGCGATGGGCGCTCTCAGGCGTTTCCGCGTGCCCCAGGGCCTTGAGGATGCGGCTATGTTCGGACCGGCCCCAGGCCAGGCGCTCCACCTCCGCCAGGCGCTCGGCGTCCTCGGGCCGGGGCTGGCGGGCGGTCAGGCGCGCCAGGAAGGCCGTCCAGTCCCGAGCCGCCGTCTCCTTGGCGCCCCGCTGGGCCTGGTCGGCCTCCACCTGCTGGCGGGGGCGGGCCTGAATCTCCTCCGGGGTACCGGTGAACCAGAGTCCCTCCGCCACCAGCCGCCAGGCCGCCCAGGCGGAGGCCGGCGTGAAGGCACCATGGAGAAGTTCCGCCAACTCCCGCAAGTGGGTCGTGCCGCCCTCCAGCAGCTCCCAAGCCTCCTCGAAGGCTCCCGCCGCCTGGTCGAGTTCGCCGAGATGACGCAAGGGGCCGGGGTGCAGCAGGTCGATATCCTTGAGGCGTACCCGCTTGATCTCGCCCTTGTCGAGACCGATCTCGATCTTGTCGCCCAAGCTCAGGACGCGAGCCGGATGGCCCTTATAGAGCACCAGGCTATCGACCCGGAGATTGGCTTGATGAATACTCAAATTAAGGTTGCCATCACGGTTGGATTGGAAAATCTTGCACTTCGCTATGATATACCGGTTGCGACCAGCCCCGGACACCATCGAGACGGAGACCCCATGACTATGAACGAACAGTGGCGAAACTTTCTGCGGACCCGCGCGGGCCGGATCGATGACCTGGGCCAGGCCCGGTTTCCCGAGGCCCCACCCGACGCCGCCATCGCCCTCTGTGATTTAAGCCACCTGGGCCTGATCGCGGTCACGGGCGAGGACGCCACCCACTTCCTGCAAGGCCAGTTCACCAACGACATCCGGCTTGTCACCACCACCCACACCCAACTCAGTAGCCACTGCACCCCCAAGGGTCGCATGCTGGCCAACTTCCGTGTCTTTCGCTTGGACGAGACCCTCTATCTGCAACTCCCGCGGCCGCAACTTGACCTGCTGCTCAAGCGGCTGCGGATGTATGTCCTGCGCGCCAAGGTGGTGCTGACCGATATCTCGGACGACTTTGTCACCCTGGGGCTGAGCGGCGACCAGGCCCCGGAATGCCTGGCGGCGCTGTTCCCGGCCCTACCCGAGCAGGCCAACGATCTGACCCGTCACGGCGAGCTGACACTGATCCGCCTGGCCGGCCCCACCCCGCGCTTCCAGATACTGGGACCCGTCACGGCCATTATGCCCCTCTGGGATACCTTGGCTGCCACGGCGACCCCGGCCAACGCCGCCCACTGGACTCTCCTCGACATCCGCGCCGGCATCCCGATCATCCATCCCGAGACCCGCGAGGCCTTCGTCCCCCAGATGGCCAACATGCAACTCATCGATGGCGTCAGCTTCACCAAGGGTTGCTACACGGGGCAGGAGATCGTGGCCCGCATGCAATACCTGGGGAAGCTCAAGCGCCGCCTGTACCTGGGCGAGGTAACCACGGAGCGTATGCCCCGGCCCGGCGACGAGGTGTACTCGCCCATCAGCGACTCCGCCCAGACCGCCGGCACCATCCTGGAGGCCGCTGCCCTCGGCGATGGCCGCTACGAGGTCTCCCTGGTGGTGGAGATCGCCGCCTTCGAGGACGGCCGCGTCGCCCTGGCGGAGTCAGGGCCCCTGCTGAAACTTCGGGAGCCGCCCTACGGCCTCCCGGCGGTCTGACCGCCCCTGGGCCGACCCGGACGCGGCACCAGGGCTTCGCGTCCGGGGCCTGGTGCCGCGTCCGGGGCCTGGCCGGCGCCCCGCGGCCGTCGCAACGGCCAGCGGCCTGACCCGCGCCTAGCCCGCGAAATCCGCGTCCAGGACGATCCGGTACCGCGCCTTACCGGCGCGCAGATGCTCCAAGGCCTCGTTCACCGCGCTCATGGGAAAATGTTCCACCTGGGGCAGGGCCTGGTGACGGGCAGCGAAGTCGAGCATGGTGGCGATAGCGCTCGGCGAACCGGTGGGAGAGCCAGAAATACTCTGCTGGCCACCCAGGAGGGACATGGCACTGACGGGCATCGGCTCCAGGAGGGCGCCGACTAGATGGAAACGGCCCTTGGGCGCCAGGGTCCCCATCACCGCCTTCCAGTCCAGGGGCACATTGACCGTGTCAATCACCAGGTCCAGGGACCGGGCGATAGCGCGCAGGGCGCGGCTATCCTGGCTGGAGACCACCCGGTGGGCGCCGAAAGCCAGGGCCTCCTCGCGCTTGGATTCGCTCGAGGTGAAGGCGGTGACCTCGCAACCCCAGGCCCGCAGAAACTTCAGGGCCATGTGGCCCAGCCCGCCAATGCCGATCACACCCACCCGCGCCGTCGGCGGGATGCCGTGGATCAAGAGCGGGGCGAAGACGGTGATGCCGCCGCACAGCAAGGGGCCCGCGGCGGCGCCGTCAAGGGTCTCGGGCAGGGGGATAGCCCAGGCCCAGTGGCTGCGCAGGCGTTCCGCGAAGCCGCCATGACGGCCGACGATGGTCCCCTGGGCCTCACCACAGAGGTGGTGATCCCCGGACAGGCAGGTATGACAGTGCATACAGCTCTGCGCCGTCCAGCCGATGCCGACGCGCTGTCCCAGGGCCAAGCCAGCGACCTGGTCTCCCAAGGCGACAATGCGCCCCACCGCCTCATGCCCTGGCACGAAGGGATAGCGGGTGATGCCCCAGTCATTCTGGAGCATCGAGAGGTCGGAATGACAGATGCCGCAATATTCGACGGCGATCTCGACCTGATCCGCGCCCAAGGGGCCGGGATCATAGGCATAGGGCTGACAGGCGCCCCCCGGGGCGGTGGCGGCCCAGGCATTGATGAGACTCATGGCTTTCTCTCCCGCTCACGTCCAGATGGTTAAAAGAAGAATCTTACACCCCTTGGGCGCGCATTTTTTCGGTTAAACTTGAGCCAATTGCTTTCGCTGAACTCGATAGACGCAGCCGAATAAACGCCATGGTAAAAAACGTCACAATGCGCGAGGCATGGTCCGGCGAGGCCGACTGCCGCAATTGTTCCCTCCGGCACACGGTCCTGTTCGCGGGTCTGACGGAAGCGGATTTCGAGAAGATCCACGACCCCATTGACCAGTTCTCCCTCAGGCCTGGCGCCTGCCTGTACCACGCCGGCGACCGGGGCGAATACCTCTTTACGGTGCGCACCGGCGCCCTCAAGCTGGTCCAGTACCTGCCGGATGGCAGCCAGCGCATCGTTCGCCTCGCCCGCTCCACCGACATCCTCGGCCTGGAGGCTATCCTCGAGGCCCCCTACCAGCACGAGGCCGTGGTCCTGCAGCCTACGGAGGTCTGCCGCTTCCCGGCACGGGTGGTCAGGGTCTTGGGGGCCGAAAACCCCCGGCTGCACACGGAACTCATGTCCCGCTGGCAACGCGCCCTCTCGGAGGCCGATGCCTGGCTGACGGAACTATCGACCGGCTCCGCCCGCCAACGCGTCGCCCGTCTGCTGTTGCGCCTGGTGCGCGACCGCGAAAGCAGCGAATGCGACCTCTTCAGCCGCGAGGACATGGGGGCCATGCTCGGCATCACCACCGAGACCACCAGCCGCACCATCGCCGAGTTCAAGCGCCAGGGCCTGCTGGTCGATCTCACCGCCAACCGCTTCCTGCTCGACATCCCCAACCTCCACCGGGTCGGCGCGGACTGACGGGCCCTTAGCCCACCCCACGGCTCTTTCTCCAAGCCACGCCGCGAGAGCCGCCCTGCTCCGGGTTTCCGCTTCCCGAATCGCCAGAGAATTCGAACCCCGCATCCCTCGCAGCGAGCGCACCCCCTTCCTGGTCCTGAGCAGCCGTTGACAACGCGTCCGTAGCGCGGCACCCACCAAATTGATCCTTTTCAATGCCCCGGGCTCGCCACTCCCTTAGCCTAATCTTCCCATCGCGACAGCCATCCCCCCGGAGTAACATGACGAATCCCGCGCCCCTGCACCGCCTGGCTCACCTGCCCGTCGCATTTTTTTCCATGGTCATGGGGCTGGCCGGGCTGTCCATCGCCTGGCACAAGGCCGAGCAGGTTTTGGCGATTGGCCTGCCCATCGCCGACATCTTGCTGGGGATTGCCACCCTCGCCTTCCTGGTTTTAGGGCTGGCCTATCTCACCAAGTTGATCCGCTACCGGGAGGCGGTCCACAAGGAACTCGCCCATCCCATCCAGCTCAATTTCTTCCCGACTATCTCCATGAGCCTGCTGTTGCTCGGCATCGCCACCCTGGAGCACTGGCCAGGCCTGGCGGGGGTCCTCTGGGTGATTGGCGCGACGTCGCAACTCCTGCTGACCCTCTATGTGCTGAATGTCTGGATTCACCATGAAGGGTTCGAGGTCCACCACGTCAATCCCGCCTGGTTCATCCCGGTCGTCGGCAATGTTCTGGTGCCCATCGCTGGCGCCCGCCTGGGATTCATCGAGACCTCCTGGTTCTTCCTCGCCATCGGCCTCCTCTTCTGGCTGCTGCTCTTCGCCATCGTGCTCCAGCGATTCATCTTCCATCCCTCCCTGCCCGACCGGCTGATGCCAACCTTCTTCATCCTCATAGCCCCGCCGGCGGTGGGTTTCATCGCCTACCTGCAATTGAGCGGCGGGCTGGATGCCCTGGCCCGCATCCTCTACTACTCAGGACTCTTCCTGACCCTGCTGCTGACGGTCCAGGTGGGGCGGTTTCTGCGCCTGGAATTCTTCCTGTCCTGGTGGGCCTACTCCTTCCCCCTCGCCGCCATGACCACCGCGACTTTCATCATGTACCAGCTCACACAGAACCTGGCCTTCGCCATCCTGGGTTGGGGGCTCTTGAGCCTGGTCAGTCTGGTGGTGGTCTATCTGCTCTATCGCACGGCCCGGGCCGTCCGGGAGGGCCAGATCTGCGTTCCGGTGCATGAAGGCTCCCTACCGGAGGGTTCAAGCAGGATACCGCCGGCCCCGCAGGTAGGCCCGGCAGCCGTTCAATGACAACCGAGGGAGGAGGCTAGCCGTGAAACAAACCCTGTCACAGGCGTCCTACAGCACCTTCAGTCTGGAGATCGGGCCTGGGGAGACCCGGTACCGCTCGGTGGATGAAATCATTGCCTACTTCAGACAGTGCATCGAGGAACACAGGACCGCCCGGTTCATCGCCGAATTCGACCACTATGCCCACACCCGTGCCCTCCCCGAGGGCCAGATCGGCGAGGACATCCTGGCCGCCAAGCTACTGATCTTCTGTTTTGGCATCAGCCTGCAGGACCCCGCCATGCTGGCTGTTCGCCCGCGGTCCATCGGCGTGGCCCAAACGCGCAAGGGGTTTTTCATCACCTTCCTGGAGGCCCCCATGCCCGTGGCCAACGCCGCCATGGAGGACTGGGCCAAGGGCCTGTGCGAACCCGTCAACTCTGAGGCGTTTCCTGATAGATCAAGGTGATATCAACCCGCCGGTTCAGACGCCGACCCTCCGGGGTGTCGTTGGAGGCCAGGGGATAGTCCGGGCCAAGGCCCTCCGTCTGCAGCCGCGCGGGATAGACGCCAGAGGCCAGAAAGTAGTTCTTGACCGAGTGGGCGCGGCGATCGGAGAGTTCCATGTTGTGGCCCCGGGAGCCGGTGCTATCCGTATGACCCGCGATATCCAGGCGCGTCTTGCCGTAGCGAGTGACGATGGCGGCAATCTTGTCCATGGTTGAGAAAAAGCCAGGTTTGATCTGATCCGAGTCGATCTCGAAGGCAGTTTCACCCGTCATGCCCACCAACAATTCGCCCTCGGAGATGCGATCCACCCGGATCTGGCCCAAGGCGATCTCGTTCGCCAAAACCCGCTCAAAATCCCGCTGTTGCTGCTCCATGTAATTGCCAATCAGGCCCCCGACCAAGGCCCCGCCAATGGCACCGATGACCGCGCCCTGGCCCGAGTTGTTAGCCGCCAGGGCGCCAATGGCCGCGCCGGACAAGGCGCCGATACCGACCCCCTTTTCCGTCTGGGACATGGGCCTGGAATTGCCATATTCATCCGTGGCGCAACCGGCGGTCAGCAGGGTGGCGGCCAGGATGGCGCCGATCTTGATGGGGTAGGACATGGTCTTGATCTCCGGGTTCAGGACGCAGGCAACAGGGGCCGCCCAAGTGGGGAATGTTAGCAGACAAGCCCGGCCAGGGGGCACACCCCTCATCCTAGCCATGCGGACCCTGGCAAGATGCTGTCCATCCGGTAAATTCCGGCGATTCTTTCTCGTCGCCCCCGGCAAGGCTACAATGGCGTCCCCTTTTTCACCCGGACTCGGACCTCAGACCTCGCATGGACAGATATCACGTTTATGGCATTGGCAATGCCCTGGTGGACATGGAATACGAGGTCGAACTCGAGGACCTCGAAACCCTGCGCCTGGACAAGGGTGTCATGACCCTGGTTGGCCAGGACCACCAGAGCGAGATCATGGCCCATCTGGCCGAGCGACCCCACCAAAAGGGCTCCGGTGGCTCCGCCGCCAACTCCATCATCGCCGTCAGTCAGCTCGGCGGAAAGGCCTTCTACTCCTGCAAGGTCGCCAACGACCCCCTCGGCCATTTTTACCTGGATGATCTCATCGCTAATGGTGTCGCCACCAACCGTCATGGCGAACGCGAGGAGGGCGACACGGGCCGCTGCGTCGTGCTGGTCACCCCCGACTCGGACCGGACCATGTTGACCTACCTGGGCATCAGCGGCGAATTCACCGATCGTGAATTGGTCCCGGATGCCATCCTCAACTCGGACTACTACTATACGGAAGGCTATCTGGTCACCTCGGAGGGTGCCCGCGCCGCCGCCATCCGGGGCCGGGAGATCGCACAAGCCGCGGGGGTCAAGACCGCCATCTCCCTTTCCGACCCCAACATGGTCACCCACTTCAAGCCAGGGCTGATGGCCATGATCGGACCCGGGGTGGACCTGGTCTTCGCCAACGAGGCGGAGGCCAAGGGTATGGCCAAGACCAGCGACCTGCACTCGGCCATCGCTTACCTCAAGACCATCGGCCGGGAGTTCGCCCTCACCCTGGGCCCCAGGGGCGCCCTTCTCTACGATGGCCAGGAACTGATCGAGATCGCTCCCGTCGCAACCCAGGCCCTTGACACGGTCGGAGCCGGCGACATGTTCGCGGGCGCCTGCCTCTTCGCCCTCACCCAGGGCTGGGATCACCGCAACGCCGGCCATCTGGCCGCCGCCGCCGCTGCCCGACTGGTGTCCAGCTATGGCCCGCGCCTGCCCGCCCCGGAGACCCAGGCCATTCTGAAGGATTTTAGCTGAATCCAGATGTCCAGTATCCATGTACCCCAGGAACGGACCCGCGCCGGCTGGCGGGAGTGGCTCGCGCTGCCGGCGCTGGGAATACCGGCCATCAAGGCCAAGCTGGACACGGGGGCGCGGACCTCGGCCCTGCACGCCTTCTTCACCGAGCCTTACCGGGAAAACCATAAAAGCCTGATCCGTTTTGGGGTACGACCCCTGCAGCGGCGCCAGAGACTGACGGTGATCTGCACCGCCGAGATCCTGGATCAGCGCCTGGTGAGCGATTCTGGTGGTCACCGGGAGACCCGCTGGGTCATCGCCACCCCCGCACGGCTCGGCGAGGATGAATGGACCCTGGACCTGACCCTCACGGATCGGGATTCCATGCTCTTTCGCATGCTGTTGGGACGCAGCGCCATGAGTGGGCGACTGCTGGTGGACCCCCAGGCCTCTTACCTGGTGGGTCGCAAGCCAAATCTGAAACGCCTTTACCCCCCCTTGGCCACAGGTGAACCTACGCAGAGATGAAAATCGCCATCCTATCGCGCAATCCCCGGCTCTACTCGACCCGGCGGCTGGTGGATGCCGCTACCCAGCGCGGCCACGAGGCCCGCGTCATCGACGTGCTGCGCTGTTACATGAACATCGCCTCGCACCGGCCCAGCATCCACTTGAAGGGCGAGGAACTGGGGCGCTATGACGCCGTCATCCCGCGCATCGGTGCCTCGGTGACCTTTTACGGCACCGCCGTGTTGCGCCAGTTCGAGATGCTGGACACCTATACCCTCAATGAATCCGTCGCCATCACCCGCGCCCGCGACAAGCTGCGCTCCCTGCAACTCCTGTCCCGCAAGGGCATTGGCCTGCCGATGACCGGTTTCGCCCACGCCCCGGACGACATCCAGGACCTCATCAAGATGCTCGGCGGGGCCCCCCTGGTCATCAAGTTGCTGGAAGGCACCCAGGGCATCGGCGTAGTCCTGACGGAGACGCAACAAGCGGCGGAGAGCGTCATCGAGGCCTTCATGGGGCTCAAGGCCAACATCCTGGCCCAGGAATACATCCGCGAGGCGGGTGGCGCCGACATCCGCTGCTTCGTCATCGGTGACAAGGTGGTGGCGAGCATGAAGCGCCAGGCCAAGCCTGGCGAATTTCGCTCCAACCTGCATCGCGGCGGCTCCGCCAGCCTGATCCGCATCACCCCGGAGGAGCGCTCGACGGCGGTGCGCGCCGCCAGCATCCTGGGCCTGAACGTGGCGGGTGTTGACATACTCCGCTCGAACCATGGCCCCGTGGTCATGGAGGTCAACTCCTCCCCCGGGCTGGAGGGCATCGAGTTCGCCACCGGCAAGGACATCGCCAGCATGATGATCCAGTTCATCGAGCGTAACGCCGGCCTCGGTCGGAGACGGACCCGGGGACAAGGGTGAGCGCCAGACTCCAGATCGGTGGCATCGATATTCCACCCAAGAGCCAGCGGTTGGTGGAGCTGCGCCTGCCGCTCCTCTACACCCATACCCCAGTGGTGCTGTCGGCCCAAGTCATGCGCGGCCGGCGCGACGGCCCCTGCCTCTTCGTCTGCGCCGCTGTGCACGGCGACGAGATCAATGGGGTCGAAATCGTTCGGCGCTTACGCCAGGCACCGGCCCTCACCCGCCTGCGTGGCACCCTGATCCTGGTGCCCGTGGTCAACGTCTATGGTTTTGTGCGCCAGTCCCGCTACCTCCCGGACCGGCGCGACCTCAATCGGTGTTTTCCCGGCTCCGAGAAGGGCTCCCTGGCCGCCCGCCTGGCCAACGCCTTCCTGGAAGAGATCGTCGCCAAGACGGACTTTGGCATCGACCTGCACACGGGCGCCGTGCATCGCGAGAATCTGCCCCAGATCCGCGCCAGCTTTGACGACAGCGGCCGGGTGGAAGGTCTGGCCAAGGCCTTTCGCAGTCCGGTCATCCTCAACGCCGACCTCCGGGACGGCTCCCTGCGCGAGGCCGCCGCCAACCTGGGGGTGCCCGTGCTCGTCTATGAGGGCGGCGAGGCCCTGCGCTTCAGCGAACTGGCGATCCGCGCCGGCGTCCGCGGCGTCCTGGGCGTGCTGCGCGCCTTGGGGATGCTGGGCGGAGCCAAGCGGTCCCCACGGGCCGGGCCGGGCCAGCCCGAAGCCGTCATCGCCACCTCCAGTCAATGGGTGCGCGCCCCCCAGAGCGGCATCCTGCGCGTCCCCCGGCCCTTGGGGACCCGGGTCGAGAAAGGGGACAATCTGGGCTGGATCGCCGACCCCCTGGGCGACAACGAGATAGGGGTGGAGTCGCCCACCGCCGGCATCATCATCGGCAAGGTCAACCTGCCCTTGGTGAACGAGGGCGAGGCCCTCTACCATATCGCCCGGTTTGGCGAGCCCGACATGGCCGCCGAGGCCGTCGAGCGCTTCCAAAACGCCGTCGGCCCCGAATCCGATGCCGTGCCACTGCTGGAGCCTCCGAATAATTGACCCTCTCCATCACCCTGCCATAAACCAGCAACGCAACTCTAACGCCCTAGGATTATGTACCCACCTGGCATTTCCTCCGGGCAAACCTATGCGTTAAGCCCCATCGGCGTGGTCCGATCCTGTTACACCGGCAAGTTTGGCATCCCGCGCCAGGCCGGGCTGGTGACGGCGGCGGAGGCACGGCTGGAGCTGTTTGCCGAGTTTGCGCGGGAGGAGGCCTTTGCTGGACTGGAGGGCTTCAGCCATCTCTGGCTTATCTTCATCTTCCATGACGCCCTCGCCGAGGGCTGGCGGCCGACGGTGAGGCCGCCCAAGCTGGGCGGCCGGCGTAAAGTCGGGGTCTTCGCCAGCCGCTCACCTCACAGGCCCAACCCCATCGGCCTGTCCGCCGTCGCCTTCCTCGGCTTTGCCCGCGACGAGGGGGGGCTTGCCTTGCGCCTGGGCGGCGCGGACCTGCTGGACGGCACGCCGGTGCTGGACGTCAAACCCTATATCCCTTATGCCGACGCCCTGCCGCAGGCCCGTTCCGGCTTCGTACCCGCGCCGCCCGATCTCGCACGCGGCGTGACCTTCAGCCCACGGGCCCAGGCGCAAATGCGCGCGCGGGACCCGGACGGCCATCGCCGCCTCCCGGAACTCATCACCCAAATCCTGCGCCAGGACCCGCGCCCCGGCTACCTGGACCGCTACCCGGATCGCCGGGATTTCGCCATGCGGCTCTACGACCTCGAGGTGAAATGGCGCGAAACCGACGGCCAGATTCTGGTCACGGCCCTGGAGCCCGCGGCGGACTGAGCCCATCCCGGCACCTGATCGGCCTCCGGGGTGCGGCTCTGGCCGCCTTCCTCGTCGCATTCCTGGATGCTTTTCAGCTCGCTTTACGGGGCGCCTTATCGCAAAAAGCCGTGCTCGGCCAGGAAGGCGGTAGTGATGTGGCCGGCGGCTGGGTCAGCGGCCTTGTCGCCCAGGATCAGACGTTCCAGATAGCGGGCCACCAGGTCCACCTCCAGGTTGACCCGGGTCCCGGTCTGGTAGTCGCCGAACAGGGTCTCGGCCAGGGTGTGGGGGACTAGGTTCAGCTCAAAGATGGCCCCCTGGACGGCGTTGACCGTCAGGCTGGTGCCATCGACGCAAATGGAGCCCTTCTGGGCTATGTAGCGCGCCAACCCCGCCGGGGCCTGAATCTGGAATCGCCAGGAGCGGCCGTCCTGCCGCCGCGCCAGCACCTCGCCGACCCCATCGACATGGCCGCTGACCAGGTGGCCCCCCAGGGGCGTGGCCAGAGTCAGGGCCTTTTCGAGATTGACCCGACTGCCCGGGCGCAGCCCGCCGAGGGTGGTCAGGGACAGGGTCTCCCGGGACACATCCGCCGCGAAGCGCGCCCCATCGAGGGCGACGGCGGTGAGACAGACCCCATTGACGGCGATACTGTCCCCCAGTACCACCTCGCCCATGGGCAGCTTGCCGGTGCCCAGGGTCAAGCGGGCGTCCCCGCCCCGGGATTCGATGGAATGCACCGCGCCGATCGCCTGGATGATGCCTGTAAACATGCTCGTTAACTTGGGTTGCCGATAAGTGCCGGGAATCTTAGCGCCCCCGCTTCCCCATCGCCAGCGAGCCGGGCTGACGCGACCCATGGCGATGTTCAGGGTCGGGCGCTATCATGCAAGGCATATCAGGCTTCCCCGGAGGGATATATCCCATGGGCACCGTCGTCGAACTCTATGAAGCCCTGGCCAGCGCGCCGGACGATAGGGCACGGGCGCGCCTCATCGCCGAGGCCTTCGAGCGTCTTGAAGAGCGCTACCCGCACCTGCCGGACTTGGTGACCCAGCAGGACCTGCGCGAGACGGAACTGCGGCTCCTGAAAGAGATCGAGCAGTTGCGCGGTGAGGTCAAGACCGAGATCGAGCAGTTGCGCGGTGAGGTCAAGACCGAAATCGAACAGTTACGTGGCGAGGTCAAGACCGAGATCGAGCAGTTGCGTGGCGAGGTCAAGACCGAAATCGAGCAGTTACGCGGTGATATCAGAGAGGTCGAGTTGCGGCTGCAGAAAGAGATCGCCCAAGTACGGGCGGACCTGACGCTCCAGATCGAGCGCAGCCGCAACAGTCTGTTGCTGTGGCTCATCCCGCTGATGTTCGCGCAAGTCGGGGCGATTGCGGCGCTGGTCAGGCTGGCGCCGCATTGAGCAGCGGCGGAAAGCGCCACCCACACCTGCCGGACCTGGTGACCGAACGGCACCTGCGGGAGACGCAATCACCGCTACTGAAAGAGCTCGAGCTGTTCCGCAGCGAGTTCAAGGCCGAACTCAAGCGCAACCGCAACATTCTGCTGATGTGGCTCGTCCCCCTCATGTTCGCCCAGGTTAGCGCCATGGCGGCGCTGGTCAAACTCTTGTAAGCCCGTGACCTGGCCCGGTCTCCTGGCCTGGGTGGGGCCTCCCCCAGCCCGGCCTCGGCGATGGCCAGGGTAGTTCCTCGGCGACAGGTTCCAGGTCCAGCACCTCCAGCGGGCTGGACGTCAGGGACTGCGCCGCGCCACCCCACCGGAGGGCCGGCTCAAGGTAGCCAATCCTGACTCAGGGGGTCCGCCACCGCCCAGGGACATTCCTCGGGAAATCCGCCCATCCCGGTCTCTTCAATGGCACGCGTGATGGCATCCGCCCAAATAGCCCCCAACCAGTCGGCATCGGCCAGCCGGGTTTGCAGGCTGGGGACTTGTTTTAGATGGAAGGCGAGCGCCCATCCCTGCCCGGCATTTCTAATGCGCCTAGGATGGATGCGATTCCATGTAGGAACGCAAAATAGCCTTGATCCGCGTCTGGTAGCCGGGACCAGAACGCTGTAGCCAGTCGAGCAGGTCCTGATCCAAGGGGATGTAGAGGCCCGGTTCGGACGCTGGCCGATGCAGGGTGGCCTGTGACCAAAAGGCCTCGTCGGTTGCGGGAATATCGGAGTAATCGATCTCCTCGTCCCGCATCGCTTCAATCGCCTGTGATCGTGCTCTTGAAATGGTCATCATAGATGCTCCTCTCACGCTCGTTGGCCCTGCGTGCTGAAATCACCTGGTGGCGGCGGACGCGGCCTGCCGGGACGACAGCGCGACGAATTATGACCAGGACTCGGCGACGGATTGCTACCTCTTGATCGCCTGGGCCAGTCTAGCCGGCAACTGGCCGGGCGCCCTGCCCAGCCAGCTCCTGGCGGCCCAGTCCACCAGCCTTCTGGGTGTCGGCGAGGACACCCAGGTCAAAATCAGCGCCAGCGCCCAGGCCGCGGGATACAGCTTCGCTGCGACCCCCGCCAGCCTCTCCGGCGTTGGACCGGACGGCGACAAGGATGAGATCCCGGATGCCAAAGACAATTGCCCCCTGGTGCCTAACGCCGATCAGGCCAACCTCGACGGCGATGCGCTGGGCGATGCGCTGGGCGATGCCTGCGATGACGACGATGACAACGACGGCGTCCCGGATACTCGGGACGCCTTCCCGCGTGATCCCGCCGAGTGGGCAGACACGGACGGTGATGGTATCGGCAACAACGCCGATCCCGATGACGACAACGATGGGGTTGACGATACCTCGGACAACTGCCCCTTAATAGCCAACCCGGATCAAGCCGACCAGGACCTTGACCGGATCGGTGATCGCGGCGACCCGACGCCGTGCGAGGCCTGTCTGCCGAGCCCCGGCGGCTGGCGGGCGATCCTGGGGCGCTGAATGATGCGGCGGCTTCATTCCTGGATCGCCCTTGCGGCCCTCGTGGCCACCCTGCTGGTCGTGGCCCGCGACGACCGCGACCCCCCAGCGGCGCCCGCAGGCGCCCAGGATGCGGCGGTGAACCCGCTGGCGCCCCGGGCGGCGGGCACCCCCGCCGTCCACCAGGGCCCCGCCACACCCCGGGCGCGCGGTCAGCCCCGCGCTGCCCCGCGTGGCGCCCCTCGCCCCCGCCGTCGCCAGCATCGACCGCGCCCCATCAGGGGAGCCGGGAGACGGCGATGCCGCCCTGCTGGTCGAGGACCCGCCCTGGGAGAGCCCCACCGAGGCCAGCGACAGCGACGCGCCCCGCGACGCCGACGACCCCTGGCCTGGACGCCGGACGAGCCCGAGGAGGAGTGGCTTGAGATCGGCCAACCCCGCGACGCCGACGATCCCGCCAGCGAGGCCCTCGCCGCGCCCGAGCCGGACATCCTGGAGCGCGACGAGCCCCGGCATGCCCACGCCCCTGGCAGGCCCCCTTTTTGATCCGCCACCCGACGCCAGCCTGGCGCCCATTAACGCAACCCCATGGGAGGACAGCATGAAGACTCGACAGACAAGGCGCGGCCTCACCGCCGCCATCCTGCTCGCGGCGCTCGCGAGCCCCGCCGCCTGGGCCGCGACGGCCACCTTTAGCGCCCAGGTTACGCGGGTCATCGTGGATGCCGCGAATTTTGGTGGCTGTATGGCGGAGCTCTCCATCAGTCCGCAAACCAAGCTGGCAACCTGCGGCACCAAGTTTGTGACCTTCAGTTGCACCGGCACCTTCACGGATGCGGTCAGGGCCTATCGGATGCTGGACCAGGCGCAACTGGCCCTGGTGACCACCAAAACCGTGTCGGTCACCATCAACGACGCCAAAAAGCACAACGGCTACTGCTTTGCCCAACGCATCGATGTGATCAAGTAGCCCCGCACGGCACCCGTCTGGAGACAATCCAACCGGGAAGGTTTCAGCTTTTCGCGGCGACCCGGACGCGGCCTGCCGAGGGTGGTGAGGGACAGGGTTGCGCGGGGGTCAAGGCCGTGACCTTCAAGTCAGGCCCGACCCTGCGGACATCCTGGATAGCCAGCGGGAGACGGTCCCGCATGAGTTCCAGGCCCGGCAGATGGCAGAGACCGGAACCGGCATCGCCCATGAGGTGGGGGGCGAGATAGAGCACCAGTTCATCGACGAGGCCAGCCTGGAGGGCGGCGCCGGCCAGGGTGGAGCCGGCCTCGATCAGCACCTCGTTGATCTCCTGACGCGCGAGATAGCGCAGCAGAAATTCCAGGTCGACCCCACCCGGCCCCGGGGGAGTCACCAACACCTGGGCGCCCGCGGCCTCCAGGGGCGCGGCGCGGCCGGAATCGGCGGTCAGACAGGCGATGAGGGTCGTCCCGGGCAGAGTCAGCATCCGCGCGGTCGGGGGCGTCCGCAGCCGGCTATCGACCACCACCCGGACCGGCTGATGGATCTGGCTATCCCGCTCGACACCCGGCAGTTCACGGGCCGTCAGGCGCACGTTCAGGGCAGGATCGTCCGCCAGCAGGGTCCCCACCCCGGTCAGGATGGCGGCGCTGCGGGCGCGCAGGAACTGGGCATCCCGCCGCGCGGCCTCGGAGGTGATCCATTGACTCTCGCCGCTGGCCATGGCGGTGCGGCCGTCCAGGCTGGCGGCCAGCTTGCAGCGCACATAGGGCAGCCCCTGCTCCATGCGCTTGATAAAGCCTGGATTGAGTCGCCGCGCCTCCTCTTCCAACAGGCCCACGACCACCTCGATGCCCTGGGCGCGCAGCCGCGCCAGACCCTGGCCAGCGACCAGGGGGTTGGGGTCCCGCATGGCCGCCACCACCCGCGCCACCCCGGCCTGGATCAGGCCATCGGTACAGGGTGGCGTCTTGCCATGGTGGCAGCAGGGCTCCAGGCTGACATAGGCGGTCGCCCCCCGCGCCCGGCTCCCCCGCCATGGCCAGGGCCAGGCGCTCGGCGTGGGGCCCGCCGGTACGCTGGTGCCAGCCCTCGCCCACCACCTCGCCGTCCCGGACCAGGACGCAACCGACACGGGGATTGGGCTCGGCGGTATAGAGGCCCAGCACCGCCAGGCGGATGGCGCGGGCCATGTGGACCCGGTCACCGATGGGATCGCTGAATGGGTCGCTGATGGGGTCGTTCATGGCTTGGGGTCCAGGTTCGCCAGGAGGTCGAGCTGCTGGCGCTTCGCCTCGGGCCCCGGCTGACGTTCGAGGCGATCGATCTCATCGCGAAAGGCGCGCACGTCCTCGAACTTGCGATAGACGGAGGCAAAGCGGACATAAGCGACCTGGTCCAGGTGGCGCAGTTCCTCCATGACCAGCTCGCCGATCAGGCGCGCGGAGACCTCGCTCTCGCCACTGGAAATGAGCCGCCGGGTGACGCGCGCCAGGGCGTCCTCGATCTCCCCGGTACTCACGGGCCGCTTTTCCAGGGCACGCATCATGCCCGAGCGCACCTTGCGGCCATCAAAGGGCACCCGGGTACCATCACGCTTGATGACGCGGGGCAGATTCAGCTCCGCCGATTCGTAGGTGGTGAAGCGGTCCTTGCAGACCAGGCACTCGCGGCGGCGGCGCACCTGATCGCCGTCCCCGGAGAGCCGGGAATCGACGACCTTGGTGTCCTGGGCACCACAGAAGGGACAGCGCATCCGGATCCCGGGTCTGAGCTGGGTCTAGGACGGGGCCAGATCCGGGGCCGGGATCAGCCCGCCGCGTGCCGATAGACCGGGAAGCGGGCACAGAGGTCCAGCACCTTGGCCTTGACCTCGTCGATCCTAGCCTGCTCGCCCCGGGCGTCGATCAGGTCGCACATCCAGCCGGCCAGGGCCCGCGCCTCGGCCTCGCCACAACCGCGGGTCGTCAGGGCCGGGGTGCCGACGCGGATGCCGCTGGTCACGAAGGGCGACTGGGGGTCGTTGGGCACGGCATTCTTGTTGACCGTGATGTTGGCGGCGCCCAGCCAGGCATCGACCTCCTTACCGGTCAAGCCCTGCGGGATGAAGCTGACCAGGAAGAGGTGATCGTCGGTGCCACCGGAGACCACCTCGTAGCCCCGGTCGAGGAAGACCTGGGCCATGGCGCGGGCATTGGCCAGCACCTGGCGCTGATAGTCCTTGAAGCCAGGCTCCATGGCCTCCTTGAAGGCGACCGCCTTGGCGGCGATGACATGCATCAGGGGCCCGCCCTGGGTGCCGGGGAAGACCAGGGAATTGAGCTTCTTCTCGATCTCGGGATTGGCCTTGGCCAGGATGAGGCCGCCGCGGGGACCGCGCAGGGTCTTGTGGGTGGTGGTCGTGGTCACGTCGGCGATCTGGACCGGGCTGGGGTAGAGGCCCGCCGCCACCAGGCCCGCCACGTGGGCCATGTCGACCAGCAGATAGGCGCCCACCGCGTCGGCGATGTCCCGGAAGCGCTGCCAGTCGATGACCCGCGAATAGGCGGAGAAGCCGGCGACGATCATCTTCGGCCGGTGTTCCCGGGCCAGGCGCTCCACCTCGGCATAGTCGATCTCGCCCGTCGCCGGATCGAGGCCGTACTGGAAGGCCTGGTAGAGCTTGCCGGAGAAGTTGGGCTTGGCGCCGTGGGTCAGGTGGCCGCCATGGGCCAGGCTCATGCCCAGCACCACATCGCCCGGCTCGCACAGGGCCATATAGACGGCCGCGTTGGCCTGGGAACCCGAGTGGGGCTGCACATTGGCGAAGGCGGCGCCGAAGAGGGCCTTGGCGCGGTCGATGGCCAACTGCTCGGCGATATCGACGAACTCGCAGCCACCGTAATAGCGCTTGCCGGGATAGCCCTCGGCATACTTATTGGTCAGGACGGAACCCTGGGCCTGCATCACCCGCGGGCTGGTGTAATTTTCGGAGGCGATCAGCTCGACGTGCTCTTCCTGGCGGCGCTCCTCATTTTGGATCGCCGCCCAGAGCTCGTCGTCGTAACCCTCGATCTGCATGGACTGGTCAAACATGGGCTTGTCCTCAACCGCTGAAAATCACGGCATTCTATCTGCTTTGGCCCTCTTCGTGGGCGCTTTCCTACCCGGCCAGTGTCACCGTCAAACTGGTGCAAACCCGGTAGCTATCCCTAACACATGAATTTTCGGTTTCCCGACCCTCCCGCCCCGCGCCCTCGGCCATCCCGGCCCCGGCGAAGCACAGCGGCATGGTGAATCTCATCCATCGGCTCTATGTAGGACCATGAGGGGCGATGCAGCACCATGCCTGGCTTGTCAGGATGACCGGGAACAGCTACAACTCGCTAGTCAGTATGCGAATATGATGCTCCCTGGCTGCCCATTGGCATGGCTCCTGGTTACCTAGGGCTCCCAGAACTGATGTCACCCGGACTCGACTTTTTGGATAAGCATGAAAATCTACAACCTCTTCCCCCTGCTGGCGGGACCCTTCGCTAACTGGACGCCCCATCTGGAGCGCGCGGCGGCCATGGGCTTCGACTGGATCTTCGTGAACCCGATCCAGCCTACCGGACGGTCGGGAAGCCTCTATTCGATCAGCGATTATTTTGGGGTCAACCCGGCGCTGCTGGCCCCGGGATCGCGCAAACGCCCCGAGACCCAGGTCAAGGACATGGTCAAGGAGGCCGAGGGGCTGGGCCTGCGGCTCATGATCGACCTGGTCATCAACCATTGCGCCGTGGATTCGCCCCTGACCCACAAGCACCCGGACTGGTTCAGGCGCGAGGGGGGGCGCATCGCCCATCCCTTCTGCCTTGAGGAGGACGGGCGCAGGGTGGTCTGGGAGGACCTGGCCCAATTCGATCATGGCCACTCGCCGGATGCCAAGGGCCTGCGGGAATACGCCGGCAAGCTGGTGGAGCATCTGATCGACCTGGGCTTCGCGGGCTTCCGCTGCGACGCGGCCTATCAGATCCCGACGGACTTCTGGCGGCGGCTGATCAAGGACACCCGGCGCCAGCATCCCGGCGTGGTCTTTGTCGCCGAGACCCTGGGCTGTTCGCCCGACCAGACGCGCCAGACCGCCGCGGCGGGGTTCGACGCCATCTTCAACAGCGCCAAGTGGTGGGACTTTTCCAGCCCCTGGCTGCTGGAGCAATACGAACTGACGCGCCAGATCGCCCCCTCCATCGGCTTCCCGGAGAGCCATGACACGCCGCGCCTCTTCGCGGAATCGGGGCACAATGTGAACGCCCTCAAGCAGCGTTACCTCTTCACGGCCCTCTTCTCCACCGGGGTCCTGATGCCCATGGGCTATGAGTTCGGCTTTCAGCGCCCGCTGCACGTGGTCAAGACCCGGCCGGAGGATTGGGAGTCGCCCGGGGCGGATTTGACCGCCTTCATCACCGCCGTCAATGGCATCAAGGCGGCCTACCCCGTCTTTCGCGAGGATGGGCTGATCCAGCGCCTGGATTCCCCCAACCCCGCCGTCCTGCTGCTCTGGCAGGCCTCCACCCAGGGCCATGGCCAGGCCCTGCTGGTGTTGAACAAGGACCCCTGGAACCGCCAGCACTTTCATTGCGACGACCTCTACCGGCTGGTGCAGGCCCCACCGCCCCTCCTCGACGTCTCGCCGGAGTGGGCCATGGACTTTCTGCCAACCCCCTTTGATTTCGAACTGGACCCCGGCATGGCGCGCGTCTTTGTCACCCGCGTCTGACCGGCCCCGGAGTTATTGCCATGCCCTCGCCCTTCATGCCCAAGTTCGCCGACCTGCCCGCGGAATTGCCGGTCTTCCCGCTCGCCGGGGCCGTGGCCATGCCGGGGATACAGCTCCCCCTCAATATCTACGAGCAACAATATCTCAACATGATTCAGGATGTGCTGGCGACGGACCACCTCATCGGCATGATCCAGCCCCTGATCGGCCAGGAGGATGTCGAGGTCCCGGCCTTGCACCGGGTCGGTTGCGCCGGGCGCGTCACCTCCTACAGCGAGACCAATGACGGGCGTGTCGTCATCGTCCTCACCGGGGTATGCCGCTTCGAGGTCCAGGGCGAACTGGAGGAGACCCGGGGCTATCGCCGGGTACGCGCGGGCTGGAACCGCTTCGCCAACGATTTTCTGCCGGAGGGCGGTCACCTGGTGAACCGCGATCGTTTTCTCGCCTCCCTGCGCGCCTATGTCCGCCCGCGCGGGGTCGAGATCCCCTGGGATGACCTCAAGGGCATGGAGGACCTGGATCTGATCAATCTCCTGACCGCCCACCTACCCTTGCCGTCGGAGGACAAGCAGGCTCTGATCGAGACCATCCAGCTGGCGGACCGCGCCGAACTCATGCGTGGCCTCATGGACATGGCCTCGGCCTCCAGCGTGGAGGGCGTCGAGCAGCGGCATTGAACCTGGGGAGGCGGACCCGCGGGGAGCGGAGCCGCTATCTCGGGTAGGGGCACCCCGGAGGTCGGAGTTGGGAGCTAGGGCGTTGCCGAAGGGTTGCGCGCCGCGCCCAGGGTATCCGGACCAAAGACGATCTTGCCGATGGTGCCGTCGTCCATATAAATGCCACCGATGCCGTTACGGCCGTTGCGGTCGCGGACCATCTGGGCCTTCCCCTTGAGACCATTGTTGCAGCGGACCTGGAAGACGGCCTGGGTGTCGCCCGCGAAGGCGTCGTAGCCACCCTGGCAGACAAGGCGTTCGTTGCTCACCCGAAAGTGGGCGGCGAAGGGCTGTGACCAGTAGGTGCCGAGCAGGATTTCGTTGCCGACCACGACGGCGAAGGGGCCCGAGGTGGATTCCCCGGGCAGGTTCGGCTGACGTTGGGCCTGGCGATAGTGGGCCCAGGTGCGGTTGACGCAGGTGGCATAGTCCGCCGGGTCGAGACGGCCGCAGAGGAGTTCGCCATACTCTTCGACCGTGATGGGGGTATAGAGGGCCCCCCAGCGTTCCGGCTCGTCCGTGGTCCCGAAACCGGCAAAGATGCCGCAAAAGCCAGTGGGCTGGTTCGCCGTGCCATCGAAGCGATTGAATTCGGTGGCGGGACGCCGGCTACAGCAGCCGGAGATCCCCACCCCCGCGACGAGCAGCAGGGCTAGCCAGAACCTCATCGCCCCCGCCCCGCTCCGCCCAGCCACCCCGGCTAGACCTCCGCCCACATGCGCACCAGGTTCGCATAGGACCTGTCCAGATAGCCGGTAGTGGCCGTGCCCGGCTGCTCCTTGAGCAGGGCCTCGCGGGCCAGGTTGAGTTCATAGAGCAGCTCGCGGCGGGCGGCATCGCGGACATAGCTCTGGATCCAGGTCAGGGCCACCAGGCGCTCGCCGCGCGTGACCGGGGCCACCCGATGGAGGCTGGAGGAGGGATAGACCACGGCGTCGCCGGCCGGCAGCTTGACCTGCTGGTCGCCGAAGGGGGTACGCACCACCAGTTCGCCGCCCTCATAGCTTTCCGGCGGGTTGAGGAAAATGGTCATGGAGACGTCGGTGCGAAAGCGCGGCCCGGTCGAGCCCATGATGGGGTCGTCCACATGGTCGCCATAGGTCATGCCGGGCTCGTAGCGAGCGATGATAGGGTCGGCGACCCGGTGCGGCAGGGCGCCGAAGCGGAAGGTCTCGTTGTGGCCCAGGCTGGCCATGATGACGCGGATCAGGCGCCCCATGCGCTGCTCATCGGCTTGCAGCTCCAGGTTGTTCTTGACCCGGGCGGCGGCAAAACCGGCGCTCAGGCGGCCATCGACAAAGGCGGCCCCTTGGAGGATGTCATGAATCTTGGCCACTTGGGCGGCATTGAGCAGGCCAGGGATGGTGAGGAGCATAGCGGCTGGTCCTATCGCGCGGGGGTAGTGAGGACATGGCGGGACCGGGACGCGGATCACCGGCGCGCTTCTGCTAGAATGCCCTTTTTCGTCCACTCGCGAAAGGGGAAACGAGATGCTCCTCAAGGCCATCATCGAGGATCAGGAATTCAGTCTGGAAGTGCCCGATCAGGTCCTGCGGGAAGGCGAGGCCTTCTTCGCCAAGCTGGACGCCGACATGGATCAAGGCTGGCAGATGAGTCGGGAATGGGTCGCCCATCCCAGTAAGATCGAGCGCTGCCAGATCGTCGGCGACAAGCTCTTGACGGCCCTGGAGAAGGAGAACCCCAAACTCGGCATCCTCATGGCCGGCTACATCCTCACCCGCCTGCCCGGCGTGGAGTCCGTCACCCTGGACACCCACGGCGAGATGCAAAACAGCGTCTTTACGGTCGTCGCCCGCCCGGCCACCACCGCCCCCCAGCCAGAACCCAGCTTCGCGCCCACCCCCGCGCCCCTGGGGCTCGACAAGTTCCAGGCCATGGAACAGGCGGGCAACGACGTCACCCAAGTCTTCAAAGTCGGCAAGGGCTACCGCTTTTCCGTTTACGACCACGCCAGCGGCCAATGGCTGGACGGTCCCCTGGTCGCCCAGGAGGCCGACGCCGAACGTCTGCGCCAAGCCGCCTTTAAGGCCCGCTTTGAGTCCCTGCAGCAACAGCCGGGCTGATCCCCGCCAAATTTTGCCAGCACCACCAAAAAGGGGCCGCAAGGCCCCTTTTTGGTGGCTGGGTAATTACCCAGTCCCGGTCAACTTCGGCATCTAGAGGGAGGGTCGGGTGACGGCGGGCGGGGGTGTCGACAGCAGGGATGCTGTCGCCAAGCCTACAAGGATGTATTCACGGCGTCCCCCGCCCGACGCCACCCGCCCGGAACCCCCTAATCAGCCCTCCAGCGCCTTCATGCTAAGACGGATGCGACCCTGCTTGTCCACTTCCAAGACCTTGACGCGAACCACATCCCCCTCGGACAGCTTGTCGCTGACGTTCTGGACGCGCTCCTCGCTGATCTGGGAGATGTGCACCAGGCCATCGCGACCGGGGAGGATGGTGACAAAGGCACCAAAGTCCATGAGACGCGCCACCCGGCCCTCGTAGATGGCCCCCACCTCGACATCGGCGGTGATGAGCTCGATCCGGCGCTTGGCCTCCTCGCCGGCGCTCTTGATGACCGAGAAGATCTTGACCAGGCCGTTGTCGTTGATGTCGATGGTGGCACCGGTCTCCTCGGTGATGGCGCGGATGACGGAGCCGCCCTTGCCAATGACGTCGCGGATCTTCTCCGGGTGGATCTTGAACTCGATGATGCGCGGGGCATGCTCGGACATCTGGGCACGGTGGGAGCCGATGACCTTGTTCATCTCGCCCAGGATGTGCAGGCGCCCGGCCTTGGCCTGGGCCAGGGCGGTCTCCATGATCTCCTGGGTGATGCCCTCGATCTTGATGTCCATCTGGAGGGCATTGATGCCGCTGGCGGTGCCGGCGACCTTGAAGTCCATGTCGCCCAGGTGATCCTCATCGCCCATGATGTCGGTGAGGACGGCGAAGGCATCGCCCTCCTTGATCAGGCCCATGGCCACGCCGGCCACGGCACCCTTGACAGGTACCCCCGCGTCCATCAGGGACAGACTGGTGCCGCAGACACTCGCCATGGAGCTGGAGCCGTTGGACTCGGTGATCTCGGAAACGACGCGCACCGAGTAGGGGAACTCCTCGATGCTCGGCATGCAGGCCAGGACGCCGCGCTTGGCCAGCCGGCCGTGGCCGATCTCGCGCCGCTTGGGGCTGCCGACGCGACCCACCTCGCCCACGCAGAAAGGCGGGAAGTTGTAGTGGAGCATGAAGGGCTCGCGGTGCTCTCCGTCCAGGGCATCGATGATCTGGGAATCCCGCTCGGTGCCCAGGGTCGTGATGACCAGGGCCTGGGTCTCGCCACGGGTGAAGAGGGCGGAACCGTGGGTGCGGGGCAGGACGCCGGTGCGGATGCTGATGGGGCGTACCGTCTTGGTGTCGCGGCCATCGATGCGGGGTTCGCCGGCCAGGATGCGGCCGCGGACGATCTTCATCTCCAGCTTCTCGATGGCGCCATAGACCTGGCTCTGGGTCCAGGCCGTGCCCTCGCCGCTGAGCTCGGCATAGAGTTCGGAGCGGATAGCATCCAGGGCGTCGTAGCGGGCCATCTTCTCCTTGATGAGGTAGGCCGCGCCCAGGCGCTCGGCGGCGATGGCCTCGACGGCGGCGGCCAGGGCCGGATCGCTCTTGGCGGGGGTCCAGGCCAGGGGCTTCTTGTTGACCTCGGCCGCCAGTTCGCGGATGGCCTGGATCGCCACCTGCATCTGCTGGTGACCAAAGAGGACGGCACCGAGCATGACCTCCTCGGACAGGCCCCGGGCCTCGGACTCGACCATCAGCACGGCATGCTCGGTGCCCGCCACGATGAGGTCGAGATCACTGTCGAGACCCAGGCCGACCACGGCGGGGTTGAGGAGATACTCGCCATTCTTGTAGCCGACCCGCGCCGCGGCGATGGGCCCGTTGAAGGGCGCACCGGAGATGGCCAGGGCCGCCGAGGCGCCGATCAAGGCCGGCACCTCGGGGTTGACGGCGGGATTCAGGGACTTGACCGTGGCGATGACCTGCACCTCGCGGCCAAAGCCGTCGGCGAACAGCGGGCGGATCGGACGGTCGATGAGGCGCGAGGTGAGGATCTCGTTCTCGCTCGGCCGGCCCTCGCGGCGGAAGAAGCCGCCGGGAATGCGGCCCGCGGCATAGGTCTTTTCCTGATAATCCACGGTCAGGGGCAGGAAGTCCTTGATCTCGGTGGCGCGCTTGTCGATCACCACCGTCACGAGCACGACGGTGTCATCGACATTGATCAGGACGGCGCCATCGGCCTGGCGGGCGATCTCGCCCGTCTCCAGGGTCACGGTCTGGGCGCCCAATTGGAAGGTCTTTTTGATGTGAGTCACTGGGGGTTCCTCGGGGCTGTGGCAGGCCGGGGCGATATGCCCCCGTTAAGCGGCCTGGGGGCGCCGGCGGGGATATGACCGGCGCCATTCGGGATGAGGCACGGGGTGACCCGAGGGGTTGACCCCGGGTTCCGTGATGGGCATAAGCTAGGGCGCCCCGCATCAAGGCGAGGCGCCCGAAGGTCGGGGGACCCCCCTTGGGGTCCCGGGCCATCCGGCACGAGAATCAGCGGCGCAGACCCAGGCGGGCGATCAGCTCGCGATAGCGGTCGACGTCCTTGCCCTTGAGGTAGTCAAGCAGCTTGCGGCGGGAGTTGACCATGCGCACCAGGCCCCGACGGGAGTGGTGGTCGCCCTTGTGCTGGGCAAAATGGCCGCTCAGGTCGAGGATGCGGGCGGTCAGCAGGGCCACCTGGACCTCGGGCGAACCCGTGTCCCCGGGACTGCGCTGGTAGTCTTCAACGACCTTGGCTTTATCGGCTGTGCTCATTGCCATGTTGTCTTACTCCTCTTAGGGGTGTGGCGACGACGGCCCTTGGCGGTGTTACCGCCAGCCCTCCGACAATGAGTTCAGGGGGCCAGGCCTTGGGTTAAGGACGGCGGGCAGGAGGCCAGCCGACCGGGAAAATCATACCTGTTCGCGGTTATAGCAGACGCTTGGGCTGCACCTTGCCATCATCGAGGATGCAGCCAACGCCCAGAAAATGGAGCGAGGGATCATAAAGCCGCACCAGACCCTCCGTCGGGGCCTGCGGTACCAGCACCGCCTGACCCTGACGCAGGTAGAAGGCGGCATCGGCCGTCAGGCGCACCGCCGGCCAATGATCCAGGGCGCTTTCCAGGGGCAGCAGCAAGGCGTCGAGCGCGGGGAAAGATCCCTCCTCGTCCGCCATGACGATAGCCTCGATCTCGCTCAGGGTCACGAAGCGGCTCTCGGGCTGGACGTAGGGCCCAACGCCGGTGCGGCGGAGGCCAATGACGTGACCACCGCAGCCCAGCATGGCCCCGATGTCCTCCGCCAGGGTCCGCACATAGGTGCCCTTGGAGCAGTGGACGTCCATCTCCAGTTCCGGCAAGGCCAGGTCAAGCAGTTCCAGCGCATGGATGGTCACGGTGCGCGTCTGACGCTCGACCTCGATGCCCTGGCGCGCCAGCTTGTAGAGGCGCTCGCCCTGGTGCTTGACCGCCGAATACATGGGAGGGAGCTGGTCGATGGGGCCCAGGAAGCAATCCAGGACCGCCCGCACCCGGGCCTCGTCCAGCCCCTCCACGGGACGGGTCTCCAGGATCTCGCCCTCGGCATCGGCCGTGGTGGTCGTGACCCCCAAGCGCACCCGCACCCGGTAACGCTTGTCGGCGTCGAGCAGATAGGTGGAGAACTTGGTGGCACCGCCCAGGCACACCGGTAGCAGGCCAGTCGCCAGGGGGTCCAGGCTCCCGGTATGCCCCGCCTTATTGGCCTGAAAAAGCCGCTTGACTCGCTGGAGGGCCTCGTTGGAGGTCAGATTCAGCGGCTTATCCAGCAGCAGAATGCCATCGATATCGCGGCCGAGCCTACGCCGACGCCCCATAAATCAGGTTTCCATAAAAGGATTGAAAGTTGAGCCCGCTACCGGACCGAGGCCGCGACGGATCAATCCGCCTCCTCGTTCACCGAGGCCATGGCCCCATCGATCAGGCTCGTCAGGTGCTCGCCCCGGGCGATGGACTCATCGTGCTCGAAATGGAGTTGCGGGATGATCCGCAACAGCATCCGGCGCGCCAACTGAGCACGCAGGAAACCGGAGAGCGGGCCATTCAGCAGCTTGGCTTGTCCCTGGCTAGCCTCGTCCAGGGGAAAGCAGGTGAAAAAGATCTTGGCCCAGGAGAGGTCACGGCTGACCCGCACCTCCTGAATCGTCACCTGTTGCAGGCGCGGGTCGCGGACCTCGTCGCGGAGGATGGCCGCCAACTCGCGACGCATCTCCGCGCCGATCCGCTCGGTGCGATCAAATTCCTTCATGGGCGGTTCCGGTGCCGGGGCTCAAGATCGCCGCCTAGAGCTCGCGCTTGCGCACGGTACGCTCAAAGACCTCGATATGGTCACCGGGCCGCACGTCATTGTAGTTCTTGACGCCGATGCCGCACTCCATGCCGGCTTTGACCTCGGCCACGTCTTCCTTGAAACGGCGCAGGGATTCCAGGGAGCCCTCGTAGATGACCACATGCTCGCGCAGGACGCGGATGGGGTTGTTGCGCTTGATCTGACCCTCCTGCACCATGCAGCCGGCGATCGCGCCGAACTTGGAGGAACGGAAGACGTCGCGGACCTCGGCCAGGCCGATGATGGTCTCGGTCACCTCCGGGCTCAGCAGGCCGGACAGGGCCTTTTTCACGTCGTCGATCAACTCGTAAATGATGCTGTAGTAACGCAGATCGAGCCCCTTGTCCTCCACCACCCGGCGAGCCGCGGCATCCGCGCGGACATTGAAGCCGAGCAGGATGGCGTTCGAGGTCACGGCCAGATTGGCGTCGGACTCGGTGATCCCGCCCACACCCGTGGCCACGATCATCACCTTGACCTCGTCCGTGGACAGCTTGTTCAGGCTATCCCGCAGGGCCTCCATGCTGCCCTGGACATCGGCCTTGAGGACGATGTTGACCGTCTTGGTATCGCCTTCCTTGAGCTGGGAGAAGAGCTGGTCAAGGCTGGCCACCTTCTGATCATCGAAGCGGGACTGGCGCTCGCGACCGGCGCGCAGCTCGGCGACCTCCCGGGCGCGGCGCTCGTCGGCCACCACCACCACGTCGTCACCGGCGTTCGGGGTGCCGGAGAGGCCCAGCACCTGCACCGGAATCGAAGGTCCGGCCTCGCGCACCGGCCGCCCCGTCTCGTCGAACATGGCGCGCACCCGGCCGAACTCGGTGCCGGTGACGATCATGTCGCCCTGGCGCAGGGTGCCGGCCTGGACCAGGATGGTCGCCACCGGGCCACGGCCCTTGTCCAGACTGGATTCGACCACGGCCCCACGAGCGGGACCCGAGATGGGGGCCTTGAGTTCCAGGACCTCCGCCTGCAGCAGCACGGCCTCGAGCAGGTCATCGATGCCCAGGCCCGACTTGGCGGAGACCTTGACCATGATGGTATCGCCGCCCCACTCCTCGGCCACCACCTCGTGCTGGGTCAGCTCCTGCATGACCCGGTCCGGGTTGGCGGCGGGCTTGTCCATCTTATTGATGGCGACCACGATGGGCACCTTGGAGGCGCGGGCGTGCTGGATGGCCTCGACGGTCTGAGGCATGACGCCATCGTCCGCCGCCACCACCAGAATGACGATGTCCGTGACCTGGGCGCCGCGGGCCCGCATGGCCGAGAAGGCGGCGTGACCCGGGGTATCCAGGAAGGAGACCATGCCCCGACCCGTCTTGACGTGATAGGCGCCGATGTGCTGGGTGATACCACCGGCCTCGCCCGCCGCCACCTTGGTGCGGCGGATGTAATCCAGGAGGGAGGTCTTGCCGTGATCGACGTGGCCCATGATGGTCACCACGGGCGGGCGCGCCACCTGGGCCATCTCGCCCAGTTCCCGCTCCAGTTCGAGCATGAGGGCGTCCTCGACGCTCTCGCGCTTGGCGGCAACGGCCTTATGACCCATCTCCTCCACCAGCAGGGTGGCGGTATCCGCGTCCAGTGACTGGTTGATGGTGACCGCCAGGCCCTGCTTGAACAGTTCCCGGATAACATCCGTCACCTTGGCGGACATGCGCGAGGCCAGTTCGCCGACGGTGATGGACGGGGGAATCTCAACCTCGCGCACCACCTTCATGGTGGGACGCTGGAAGCCATGCTTATCCTGTAACTGGGGTTTGCCGAGGCGCTTTTTGCGCCGCACGCGACCACCCGGGGCAGTGGCGCCCGGCTCCTCCTCGTACTCGGCCTGGGGCAGGATGATGACATCGCGATCCCGCAGGGAATCCTTGCGCGCCGCCTTCTTGACGGAACGCTCCTTCTCGGTGGCCTCGGCGCGCGGCTTGACCACCTTGATGGGCTTGGCCTCGACCTTGACGCCCTCCTTGCGGGCCTTGGGCCGGGCCGTGACTTCTTCCTCTTCCTCGACCTCGATTTCCTCCTCGCCGACGGGCTCCTCCAGGCGGGCCTTGGCCTCCGCCTCGGCGCGGCGGCGGACCTCTTCCTCCGCCAGGCGGCGGGCCTCGGCCTCGGCCTGACGGCGCATCTCCTCCTCGGCGCGACGGCGAGCCTCGTCCTCGCGCGCCTGGCGCTCCTGGTCTTCCTGGTCGGCGAAGCGACGGGTCTCCACCTCGGCGCGTCGGGCCTCCAGCTCGCCGCGGCGGCGAGACTCATCGAGACGGGTACGTGGGGGTTCCACACGACGCCGCAGATCAGGGGCGGCGGCGGGCGTTGGCCGGGTGGGGACCGGAGGCGGCGCCTCCTGGACCGGTGGCGGTGGCGGCGGGGCCTCGGCCTCGCTCACCTCGCCCGTACCGGGACGTTTGACGTAAATGCGCTTCTTGCGCACCTCGACGCTGACCGTCTTGGCGCGGATGGCCGGCGCGGGGGCCCGGGTGCCTCCGCCGGCGGGGCGGGGCGAGGACGCCGGCTGGCGCAACTCGCTGACGGACTTGCGCTGCAGGGTAACGCGACTGGGTGCCCCGCTGGCCTCCGTCGCATCCTGCTTGCCGTGACTGCGCCGCAGGTAGGTCAGGAGTTGCACCTTTTCCTGCTCGCTGAGCTGAGCGTCCCCATCGGCGACGATGATGCCCGCTTCCTTCAACTGGGTCATCAGACGATCGACCGGGATACCCACGATTCCGGCGAGATGTTTAACCGTAACTTCACTCATTCGGTGTGGCCTCCGCCGTTAGACGCTCGCCGCCTCGGTAAACCAAGGTTCGCGCGCCTTCATAATCAATTGGGCTGCCCGCTCCCCGTCGATGCCGGCGGCTTCCACCAGCTCATCCACGGACTGCTCGGCAAGGTCGTCCATGGTCAGGATGCCGTGACTGGCCAGGGTGTAGGCGAGGGCCTCGTCCACGCCCTCCATGGCCAGCAGGTCCGCCGCCGGTTCCTTGACCAGGGTCTCCTCGCTGGCGATGGCGCGGGTCAGGAGGGCATCCTTGGCGCTCTCGCGCAACTGGTTGACCAGATCCTCGTCGAACTCGGCGATGGCCAACATCTCGGCCAGGGGGACAAAGGCCACCTCGTCGATGCTGGTGAAGCCCTCCTCGACCAGCACCAAGGCCACCTCCTCGTCGATGTTGAGCTGTTCCATGAAGCTTTCCAGCAGCTTACGGGACTCCTGCTCGCTCTTGGACGCCGCATCCGACTCGTTCATGACATTCAGTTGCCAGCCGGTGAGCTGGCTGGCGAGGCGCACATTCTGACCACCGCGACCGATGGCCTGGGACAGATTCTCCTCCTTGACCGCCACATCCATGCTGTTGGCGTCCTCGTCGATGACGATGGAGACCACATCCGCCGGGGACATGGCGTTGATGACGAACTGGGCCGGATTCTCGTTCCAGAGGATGATATCCACCCGCTCGCCGTTGAGTTCGTTGGAGACGGCCTGCACCCGGGAGCCGCGCATGCCGACGCAGGCGCCCACCGGGTCGATGCGGGGGTCGCGGCTGCGCACCGCGATCTTGGCCCGCGCGCCCGGGTCCCGGGCAGCGCCCAGGATCTCGATGACACCCTCGCCCACCTCCGGGACCTCCAGCTTGAAGAGCTCGATCAGGAGTTCCGGCCGGGTGCGGCTGACAAACAATTGGGGGCCGCGGGGCTGGGCGCTGACCTCGTAGAGATAGCCGCGCAGCCGGTCACCGGGGCGCACGGACTCCCGGGGAATGACCTGGTCACGGGGAATGAGGGCCTCGGCGGTACCGCCCATATCCAGAATGATGGTGCCACGTTCGGCCTTCTTGACCAGGCCCGTCACCAGTTCACCCTTGCGCTGCTCGTAGGACTCGACCACCTTGGCGCGTTCGGCGTCGCGCACCTTCTGCACGATGACCTGCTTGGCGGCCTGGGCGGCGATCCGGCCACCCAACTCGATATCAATGGCGTCCTCGACGACATCTCCCACTTGCAGGGCGGCATCCCGGGCCTTGGCCTCGGTCAGGGCGATCTGGGCGTCGGGATTCTCCAGACTGGCCCCCTCCTCGGGGTCCTCGACCACCTCCCAGCGGCGGAAGGCGTGGTATTCGCCGGTGGTGCGATCGATGGCCACGCGGGCATCCGACTCACCGCCGAGCTTCTTTCGCGTAGCCGAGGCCAGGGCCGCCTCCATGGCGTCGAAGATGACCTCCTTAGGCACATCCTTCTCATTCGAGACGGCCTCGACGACTAACAGGATTTCTTTACTCATTCATTAATCCGGAATCAGAATTCAGGGACCAGCCGCGCGGACTCGATCGTGGCCAGGGGCAGCTCCCGGACGGCGCCCTCGACTTCCAGCCGCAGGCGGTCGCCCTCGACCCCGGCCAGCAGGCCCTCGAAGTTACGCCGGCCCTCCAGTTTGACGCCGAGGCGCACCTTGGCCCGCCGGCCGCGGAAGCGTTCGTAATGCTCGACGCCGAAGAGGGGCCGATCCAGCCCGGGGGAGGAGACCTCCAGGTCGTAATGGCCCGGGATGGGATCCTCCACTTCCAGCACGCCGCTGAGTTGGTGGCTGACGGCCGAGCAATCGTCCAGGTTGATCCCCTGCTCGGCGTCGATATAGACGCGCAGAATGGAACCACCATGGCTGCCGCCGTGCGGCAAATGCTCCACGCCGACCAGTTCGTAGCCCATGGGCTCCACCACCGACCGGGCCAGATCCACCAATTTGTGTGCCGAATGCGTCATCCACCGCCGTAAAACAAAAAATGGGCCAATTGGCCCACTCGCTGCGGGTCGCCCCCCGAACGAGTGTGCCCGTCCAGGCAACGACAAACCAAAAAAAACCCCGTTGTCGGGGTCCTGCCTGCGTCCAGGGGTTCCGGACGGAACCTCTGCTCCAATCCGTGTGATAATACGGTTTCCCAGGGCTCAGGGCAAGCAAAAACCCCGCCCGTCATTAGCCGCCTCATGGCCAGCCAGCCTCCGCCCACGCGACGACCAACCCGATGACCCTGCCCAGCCCCCCGCCGCCCCTGCCCCTGGATCGCCTGATCATGCTGGCGCGGTCGCGCACCCAAGAGCTGTTGGGCGAGGCGGCGCGGCATTTCGGCCTGAAGGCGCCCCAGACGGAGATCCGTTTCGATCTGCGCGGCCGCGGCGCGGGACAGGTCCGCCGACAAACGGTTGGGGTCTGGCTGGTGCGTTATAACCCCGTCCTGCTGGGACGTCATGGCGAGGACTTCCTGGCCCGAACCGTCCCCCACGAGGTGGCCCACATCCTGGCCTTCCGCCGTCACGGCCTTGGCATCCAGCCCCATGGCCCCGAGTGGCGGGCCATGATGCAACTCTTCGGGGTCGCCCCCGAACGCTGCCATGACTTCGACGTCAGCGGCCTCCAGACCCGCACCCTCAACCGCTACCCCTACCAATGCGGCTGCCGGTCCCACCTGCTGACCAGCATCCGCCACCATCGCATCCTGCGCGGTCAGCGCTACCTGTGCGGCGCCTGCGGACAGGCCCTGGAACTGGCGCGGGAGGGGCACAAGGCCTGATCGCCTCAGCGGCCAAACAGCCTCAAGGGGTCGGAGGGGTCCACCCCCGGCATGAAGGGCAGCCGGCGGTCGCTGTGGGTGATCTGATAGATGACGCCCATCCAGTTACCTACCACCCCTTCCGCCGTGTCGTGCCAGGTATTGTCGAGGGAGAGGGCGATGCGCGCCTCCGGGACCTGGGGGGCGAGCTGACCGCGGTCAAGGGCGGTGAGAATGCGGGTGCGGTGTTCCTCCAGGATGGCGCGGTCGCGCAACCGAATGTAGTTCTCCGGAAAGGGAGGATAATCCCGCCGTTCGCGGGCGACAAAGCGCTTGACCTCGCGCTGGTACTCCTTGAGGAGGGAGACGGTGTCGTACTCCGGATGCCCCTGAAAGAAGACCAGGCGGAAGCCGTCCTCGCTAACCGCCAGATGCACCCCCGCCTCGTCGCTCTCCGCCAGGACCCGCAGCCCGGCTGCGTCGAATTGCCGCCGGCCGATCTCATTGAAGCGGGAGTGCGGCACGTCGAAGAGGGTATTGACGTTCGCCACCAGGGGGTGGGCGCGGTCCACGACCCGATGCGGATAAACCCCCCACCGCTTGCGCGGCAGGCCGTAACGTCGTTGGCCATAGCGAAACTGGAGGACGGCATGGGTGGCGAGGCAGGAACAGAGGGTGGAGGTGACGTTCTCCATCGCCCAGTCCACGACCTGGATGAGGGGCTCCCAGAAGGCCTCGTTCGACAGGTCGGGCTGGGTGACATTGGCGCCGGTGATGATGAGGGCATCCAGGCCATCCTCGCGGATGCGCTCGAAGGGCTGGTAATAACGCTGGATGTGGGCCCGGGCCTCGGCCTTGCGTGGCAGGGCCTCGAGACTGAAGGGGTGAACGTAAAACTGGGCGATCTGATTGCTTTGGCCGACGAGGCGGAAAAACTGGCGCTCGGTCGCCGCCAGGGCGGAGTCCGGCATCATGTTGCACAGGCCGATGTGCAGTTCGCGGATGTCCTGATGGTGGGCTCGGGCCGGGTCCAGGATGTTCTGCCCCTCGGCGCGCAGGCGCTCGAAGGTCGGCAGGTCGTTATGGGCGACGATAGGCATCTGATGGGTCTCGCGATGGCAGGGGCTGGTCTCGGCGATGACCGTCAGCCCTTGCGGGCGATGGCCTGCTCGATGAGTTCGAGAAAATCGCGCTCGTCGCGGACCCGGGCCACCTCGGGGGAGGCCACGGTATAGCCATGGGGCGCGGCGATGGCCTCGTAACGCGGCACGCGAGAATGGAAGAGGCGCGGAAAGACCCAGCGCGTGAAGTCGTTCGGGTCGATCTCCGCCACATAGTCCAGATGGTACTCGGCCAGGTAGTCGCTCACGGCGGCGGCGAGGAATTTAGGCCGGTAATAGAGTGGTTTGGGATCGGCCTGAGCGCGCTCGATGAGCTTGATCTCGTCCTCCTCCGGCACCTGGATGTAGAGGATGAGGCTCTCGTCCGCCAGCAGGTCGATCACCCGGGGCTCGTCGAGCTCGCAGAGGGAACCACCCACGTCGTTGACCAGGTGGCGGTAGCCATAGATCTCCCGCGCCTTACATTTGAAGTCGGGCACGTCCATCATGGCCGCGATCTCCGCCTGGCGGTACAGGGCCTGGCGGCGGTTGAACTCCTCCAGTCCCAGGCCGCCCAGCTCGGGATCGCCCAGCTTGCCGACAAAGCCCAACACCGGCCCCAGGTCATCGACCTTGATGTTGTTACGGATAAAGATCCAATCCTGGCGCAGCAGGTCGCGCAGGAAGGGCACCTGCATGGCCTGCCCCTTGATGAGGTCCAGGATATGCTCGTCCAGGTAGCGGGTGCCGATACGGTAATCCCCGGAATAGTGAAACCAGTCCTGCCGGCGCAGGATGCCGGAGAGGTAGGTCTTGCCCACCCCGGACATCCCCAGCAGGGTGATGCACTTGTTGTCCCAGGCGCGAAAGGCTTCGACGGTCAACTTCACGGCAATGGCTCCTTGGCCGGCGGAAAGAAGGGGCGAAGGGGGAGGATTTTACGCCATACCCCCAGGGGGTCGATACGGGCCCGCGCTAGGCCCCCACGCCGATCAGGGCGGTCAGGAGGCGCTGGATGGGATCGACGCAGGCCGCCATGTTGGCCTCGAGTTCGGAGAAGGCGATCTCCCCTTCCGCCTTGCCGGCCGCCCAGTTGACGACATAGGCCAGGCAGGCGTAGCAGAGCCCCAGCTCCCGGGCCAGGGCCGCCTCGGGCATACCGGTCATGCCGACGAGGTCGCAGCCATCGCGCTCCATGCGGCGGATCTCGGCAGCAGTCTCAAGGCGCGGACCCTGGGTCACGCCATGGGTGCCCCCGTCCACCATGGCGATGCCGGCCGCCCGCGCCAGCCGCAGCAGATCGGCACGCAGGGCCTCGCAATAGGGCCGGGTGAAGTCGATATGGACTACCCCCGCCTCGCCGCCCTCGTGGAAGGTCTGGTCACGGCCATGGGTATAGTCGATGAGGTGATCCGGGGCCACCAGTAACCGGGGGCCATAGGCGGCATGGATACCGCCCACCGCCGCCAGCCCCACCACCCGCTCGGCCCCCAGGGACTTGAGGGCCCAGATGTTGGCGCGGTAGTTGACCGCGTGGGGTGGGATCCGATGCTGCAAGCCATGACGGGACAAGAAGAGGAAGTCCCCGCCCGCGAGTCGGCCCCGCTGGATGGGGGCGGAGGGCTGGCCATAGGGGGTCTCGGGGCAGGCCTCTCCCAAGAACTCCATTCCGGGCAGGCTGGCAAAGCCCGATCCCCCGATGACGGCAATATGGCTCATGGCTGACGGACCTCGCATACAGGGACCAGGGAGTGTAGCCAAGGCCAGGCGAAAAAAAAACCGGCGCGGGTGGCCCGACGCCGGTTGGGGAAGAGCAGGTAGAGGATCGGGAGGGCTGGGGTGCGCGGCCAAGGGCTGCGGGGACGCCCAGCTAGGCCCGGCTCTCCTGAAAGAGCCCGATCTCCACCAGCTTGGGAAACAGCACCTGATTCTCGCGATCGATGCGCTCGGCAACCATGCGGAATACCGCATGGCTCTCGCGCATGAAGTCCTCGGTAAAGTTGAAGTCGCAGTTCTTGAGCCACTTTCTGTGATACTCATCGAAGGTCTGCCGCAGGGGTCTTTCGCCGCTGATGAAGCCCCAGGCGATGGACTTGACCCGGGGATCCTCGTGGATGAGCAGAGAGGGATAGACGCCACGATCCTCCTCGCTCAGATGCTCCTTGACCTTGCTGCCCAATTCGCACAGCAGCAAGTAGGCCGTCTTGGCGTTGGGGCGAATCTGCAGCATCTCGGGGGTTAACAATTGCTGCAAGTCCTCGATCATTTGCAGCAAGTCCGTATGGCGATTGCGGTAATGGGCTAGATCAAGCATGGGACCCTCCTCGCGGTCTCGTAATTATTTTATGGGCGGTGGTATACGCGGATCACCCTGACCCGTCCGATCCATGCACGACATGGAACGGAGGCGCGTGGCCGCATACCGCTTCAATAATTGAAAACCTCAAAAAAGTCAACAACCATTTAATTGCATTAGCTTTTCCTTAATTTATCATTTTCTGGCCGGCCAGCTCCAGACCCGGCTCCCTCCCCGAAACCAGCGCCTCAGACATCCTCATGCGCCACGGCGTAGATGCCGGCGACATTGCGGAAATAGTCCTTGTAGTCGAGCCCATACCCAAACAGATAGAGATCCGGGGTCCGGACGCCGACATAGTCCGCCTCGATATCCGTGGCGCGCGCCCGATCCTTGGCGACCAGTACCGCGGTGCGCACGCTGGCCGCGCCATCCTCCCGGCAGGCCCGGACGGCCGCCTCCAGCGTCAGCCCCTCGTCCAGAATATCGTCCACCAGCAAGACCTGGCGCCCCTGAATGGCGGCGCTGGGACGGTGCAGCCAGGCTAATTCTCCGCCACGGGTCGCGCCCCGATAGCGCGTGGCGTGCAGATAGCCCATCTGGAGCTGAAAGTTCAGGCGCGGCAGCAAGCGCCCCGCCACGATCACGGCGCCGGTCATGAGGCACAGTACCAAGGGGTCGCACCCCGCCAGGTCCAGGGTTATCTCCCCCGCCATGCGGTCCAGTGCCCATTCCAGTTCCTCCCCAGGGATGATCAAGGTGGCCCGGGCCGCCACGGCGGCATAGTCTTCCGGGGTCAGACGCATGGTGGTATCTCCTCGATTCATCCTCGGCGGCGGTTCAGAAATTCACAGGTCGAGATCGAGCGATACCGCCTCTTCCAGGGCTCCGATCTCGCGCACGCCCCTTTGCCAGCGGGGATCCAGGTGGAGATGGACGCGGTCCAGGCCCCCGCGCCCATGCATGCGCAGGCAGCGCAAATGAATGGTGGGATCGTCGTGATGGCGCAGGGCATCCACCATCTCCAGGGCCGCCGGGCGATTGTTGCAGATCAGGAGGATATCGCAGCCGGCGTCCAGGGCGGCACGGGCGCGATCGGCATAACCGCCTCCCGCCGCCGCCGCGCCCATGTTGAGATCGTCGCTGAAGATAAGGCCCTGAAAGGCCAGTTGACCACGCAAAATCTCCTTGAGCCAGAAAGGCGAGAAGCCTGCGGGCCGGGCATCGACCTGGGGGTAGAGGACATGGGCCGGCATGACGGCCTCCAGGCCATGCCGGATCAAGCGCTCAAAGGGCACCAGATCCTCCATCTCGATCTCCTCGAAACGACGGTCATCGATGGGCAACTCGGCGTGGGAGTCCGCGGCCACCCCGCCGTGTCCAGGAAAGTGTTTGCCGACCGAGGCCATGCCCGCGGCCCTCACCCCCTCGCACCAGGCCCGGGAGAGGTCTGAGACCCCATTGATGGTGTCCGCGAAGGCCCGGTCGCCAATGACACCGCTGACGCCGCGATCCAGGTCCAGTACCGGGGCAAAACTGAAATCCACGCCTAGGGCCCGCAGTTCCGCGGCCATCAGCCAGCCGACCGCCTCCGCCGCCTGCCGGGCATGTTGGGGATGGCGCCGGGCCAGTTGACCAAAACGGGCCGCCGGCGGCAGCCGGGTCAAACCCTCGCGACAGCGCTGCACCCGCCCCCCCTCCTGGTCAACACTGATGAGGAGACGCGGCTCCCGCAGGGCGTGGATCGCCGTCGTCAAGGCCGCCAGTTGGTCCGGATCGCGATAATTACGGGAAAAGAGGATGACTCCACCGACCGCCGGGTGGCGCAGCAGCTCGCGCTCCTCGGCAGTGAGTTCAAGCCCTTCAAGATCGAGTATGACAGGACCCAGGGACACGGTTTGAGAACCTCCAACGGGTTGGGAATGAGGATCGGGGGGTCAGCATAGCCGGCCTGGGCGCTGGCGGCCAGAATCGGCCCCAATCGACGGCATCCCGGGCCTGCATATTCCGGGGTGGACGGGGATGTCCGATCCAGACCCTCAGCCCGGATTGCGCACATCCAGCCAATCGCGCAGCCGGTCCCCCAGGAGATTGACGGAAAAGACCACCCAGGCGATGGCAATGCCCGGGGCTATCACCAGATGGGGCGCCACCAGCATGTAGCCCACGCCGTCGCGAATCATGCTACCCCAGGAGGCCTGGGGCGGCTGGACGCCCAGGCCCAGAAAGGACAGGCCGGCCTCGGCGACCACGACCCCGGCGATGCCGAAGGTCGCCTCCACGATCAGGGGCGCCAGGGCCAGGGGCAGCAGGTGGCGAAACAGGATGCGCCCCGGACCGACGCCCAAGGCGCGCGCCGCGGTCACGTGATCGCGCTCCTTGAGGGCCAGGATCTGGGCCCGGGTCAGACGGGCGTAGCCGACCCAGCCGGTAACGGACAGGGCGATGATCAGATTGTCGATGCCCGGCCCCAGGATACCCGCCAGGGCGATGGCGAGGAGGATGCCGGGAAAGGCGAGGAAGACATCGATCAGCCGCACCAGCACCAGGTCAACCCAGCCCCCGGCAAAGGCCCCGATACCCCCCACCAGGACCCCGACCGAGGCCGAGAGGACGACGACGCCGAACCCCACCAGGAAGGCGATGCGGGCCCCCACCAGGAGCCGGTCCAGGACGGGGCGGCCCAGATCGTCACTGCCGAGCAGCGAGCCCGGCCCCGGTCCCGCCAGGATCGCCGGCAGGTCCACCGCGTTCGGCGTCAGGGGCAGCCAGGGTCCGACCAGGGCAACGGTGACCCAGAGCAGCAGAAACACCGTCGGCGGGACCCAGCCCAGCCCCCGCGGCCAATAGCCTGCCCGGGAAGTCATGAGGACCCCCAATGGATGCGTGGATCGACCCAGGTATAGACCAGGTCGGTGAGGGTATTGACCAGGACATAGGTCAGGCTGACGAGCAGGACGCAGGCCTGGACCACGGGATAGTCACGACTCTGGATCGCCTCCACCAGCAGACTCCCTACCCCGGGCCAGGCGAAGACGGTCTCGGTGATGACGGCGCCACCGAGCAGGCCGCCCAGTTGCATCCCGATGAGGGTCAGGATCGGCAGCCAGGCGTTGCGCAGGGCATGGCCCCAGAGGACCCGCCCCTCGGACAGGCCCTTGGCGCGGGCGGTGCGCACATAATCCTCCCCCAACACCTCCAGGACACTGCCGCGCACCATGCGCGCCAGGATCGCCGCCATCCCGGTGCCCAGGGTAATGGCCGGCAGGACGAGGCTCCCCAGCCCCTCGCGACCGCTCACCGGCGTCCAGCCCAGCCAGAGGGAAAAGGTCATGATCAGGAGGGGACCGAGCCAGAAGTTGGGGATGGAGACGCCCACCAGGGACAGCCCCATGGCGCCGGCGTCCAGGCGACTGCCGCGATGGCGCGCCGCCAGCACCCCCAGCGGCAGGGCCAGGACCAGGGCCAGGGTCAGGGCGGCGGCGGTCAGCTCCAGGGTCGCCGGGAGGCGCTCGCCCAGAATGCTCCGTACCGGCCGGCGATCCTGGAAGGACTCCCCCAGATCGAGGCGGACCAGACGACCGAGATATTCCAGATACTGCTCACTGACCGGCCGGTCCAGGCCGAGGGCGGCCCGCAGCGCCTCCCGATCCGCCGGCTGGGCGCTCTCGCCCAGCATGGCCTCCACGGGATCGCCCGGCACCAGGTGGATGAGCAGAAAGACCAGGGTACAGACGCCCAGGACCACCAGCAGCGCCGAGCCGAAGCGGGAAAGCAGGAGCGAGAACAAGAAAAACCTCCAGACTGAGGTAAAGACAAAGCCGTGGCGAGTGGGAACCCAAACGCAGGCCGGTCAGTGGATCTCCACCAGGGTTCCCGCCGGGGCCAGGTCGAAGAGTCGCAGCAGGTCCGGGTCGCGCATGCGAATACAGCCGTGTGACAGGGGCACCCCCATGGGCGCCGTCTCCGGACAGCCGTGGATATAGATGTAACGACGCAAGGTATCGACCCGCCCGCCGCGATTGCGGCCGGGCTCCAGGCCGGTCAGCCAGAGGATGCGGGTGAGTATCCAGTCCCGTTCCGGGAAGCACGCCGCCAACTCGGGGCCGTGGACCTCGCCCGTGGGCCGGCGGCCGACGAAGACGGTGCCGGTTGGACAGCCGGCCCCGATGCGGATGCGCACCCGATGCAGGCCCCGCGGCGTACAGCCGCTGTCACACTGCTCGCCGGGGCCATTGCGGCCGGTGGAGACGGCGGCCTCCAGCAACAAGGCATCATCCTCGACCAGCCGCAGGCGCTGACTGGCCAGATCGACCAGGATCCGGCGGCGGCCTGCCCGCCCGGCTATTCCCACCGAAACAGCCAGGCGGCGATGCCGATAAAGACCAGGGCCAGGGCCACGAGGAGGGCGACCTGGGGCAGGATGTCCACCACCTGGGCGCCGTCGATCATGACCCGGCGGGCGGCGTCCACCAGATGGGTCAGGGGCGAGAGTTGGGACAGGAAGCGGGCGACTGCCGCTGGTGCCCTCCATGGAGTACCAGACCCCGGACAGCAGGAGCAGGGGCCAGGAGATGAGGTTGAGGACACCATTCGCCAGTTCCTCCGTGCGCCACCGGGAGGCGACGATGAGCCCCAGGCTGATGAGGCAAAGGGCGCCGGCGGCATAGATGAGGACCAGGGCGGCATAGGAGCCGCGCATGGGGAAATCGAGCAGCAGATCGACCCCCACATAGATGAAGAGGCTCGCGGCCATCACTACCAGCAGACGGGACAGCACCTGGGCGGTGAGAAACTCGAAGGGGGTCAGGGGCGTCGCCTTGAGCCGGCGCAGGACGCCATTCTTGCGATAACGCACGATCACCCAGCCCACCCCCCAGAGGCTGGAGAACATCACATTCATGGCCAGAATGCCCGGCAGCACCCAGTCCGCGTAGCGCAGGGCGGCGCCACTGCGGGTCCGCCGCTCCGGTTCCGCGCCCGTGGACCGGGCGGGTCCCGCCGCCCCGGCCTCGGCCCCGAGCAGGAGGCGCTCCGCCAGATAACCCCGGGGGGACTCCAGATTGACCCAATAGGCGAGCGGCTGGGCGCGGGGGTCCAGCAAGAGGTCGAGCTGGTGGCGATCCACCTGGGTGATGGCGCCCTCCAGATCCGTAACGGGGACGAAGTGGATGTGGTCGAGGGCCAGGAATCCGGTCGTGGCGGGCGGCAGGGCCCCATCCACGGTCACCACCCCGACCTTGAAGGGGGCCTCGGGATCGCCGCTGAAGATGACGGCGAAGGCCAACACCATCAGGATCGGCATGAAGATGTTCCACCCCAGACCCGCGCGGTCCCGGTAAAACTCCCGGTTGCGGGCGACGAGGACGGCAAGGATGCGACGCCACATAGGGGCTACTCCCGGGTTCCCGCGGGCGCGGGGTTCGACGAGGGGGGCCTGCCGCTCATGTCCGCAGGTCGTGTCCCGTCAGCTTGATGAAGAGGTCTTCCAGATTGGGGGTCGCGACCCGCAGGGCCGAGAGGTCGGCCCCGACCGCTTCCAGCTCCTTGAGGACCGGCGGCACCGCCTCGGCAAACAACTCAATCTCACCATTGCGGCTCACGGCACCCGCTCGGGCAGGGGCACCTGGGGCGGGCCAGCCGGCGGCGGGTAGCCGGATCACCGTGGCCGGGAAATGCGTGCCCGCACCAGTTGGGCCGGGTTGCCCTGGGCGATGATCCGCCCCCGGTCCACGATGGCGATCTCGTCGCACAGGCGCTCGGCCTCTTCCATGTAGTGGGTGGTGAGCACCACCGTGGTCCCGCCGCGCCGCGCACCGTCTCGATCAGGCCCCAGAAGTTGCGCCGGGCCTGGGGATCGAGCCCCGTGGTGGGCTCGTCCAGGAAGACCAGTTCCGGTTCGTTCACCAGGGCGATGGCCAGCAGCAGGCGCTGGCGCTGGCCCCCGGAGAGCTTGCGGGTGTCCCGGTCCAGGATCTCGCCCAGGTTGCAGAGCCGGACCAGTTCCTCGCGGTCGGCGGTGCGGCGATAGAGGGCGGCGAACATCTCCAGGGACTCGGCCACGGTCTGGAAGTCCTGGAGGGCGGTGGCCTGGAACTGGATGCCGACGGCCTCGCGATAGGCGGCGTCCAGGGGCCGACCTCGGATAGCGGACCTCGCCGGAGGTCGGCGTCTGGATACCCTCCAGCATCTCCAGGGTCGTGGTCTTGCCGGCCCCGTTGGGACCCAGGAGTCCGAAACAGCGGCCCGGGGCCACGGCAAAGCTCACCCCATCCACGGCGCGCACGCCAGGGTAGGTCCGGACCAGGTCGCGGGCTTCGATCAGGCTATCCAAGGGTGATGACCTTGAGGTTAGGGTGAGGTGGGGACAGGGCGGGGACAGGGGTGGCTGGCTTCCGGTAGTATTGTCCCAAGCCCGGGCGCGGACCGCCAGCAGCGATTTCCCGCCCTTACCCCCTCGACCCGATCTTTATCACCCCACCGGAGACCCCACTCGTGACTATCCTCATCCTTGGCCTCTGTCTCTTCCTGGGAATGCACTCCCTGGGCTTTCTCGCCCCCGCCTGGCGCGGCCGAATGGTGGCGCGCCTCGGCCAGACCCGCTGGCAGGGCATCGCCGGCCTGGTCGGCCTGGTCGGTTTCATCCTGATCGTCTGGGGCTACGGCCTCGCCCGGGCCGCACCCCTTTATATCTACTCCCCTCCGATCTGGACCCGCCACCTGAGCCTCTTGATCATGCTGCCGGTCTTTCCCCTGCTCCTGGCCACCTATCTGCCCGGCCGCATCCAGGCCGCGGTCGTCCACCCCATGCTGACGGCGGTGATCGTCTGGGCATTGGCCCACCTGACCGCCAACGGCAACCTGGCGGACCTGGTGCTCTTCGGCAGCTTCCTGGCCTGGTCCCTGGCGGATCGCATCTCCCTCCTCACCCGCCAGGCCCCGGCGGTCCAGGGCGCCCCCCGCCGTAAAGCCAACGACCTGATCGCCATCGGCGCCGGGCTCGCCCTCTATGTCGTCTTCCTGCTCTGGGCCCATAAGTGGCTGTTTGGGGTCTCGCCCCTGGGCATAGGATGACCCCGAGGGGTTCCCCGAGCCTTGGTCCTGGGAGAGATAGAATCCCAAGGGGCTGCCCTGGGTCCTGGTCCTGGCCAGGATTGACCCCCCAAGGACTCGGCGCGGCCCTGCTCTGCGTCCTGTTGATTACGGAGACATCAATGAGCGCTGAGTCACCCATCCCCACCCGCCTGGTCATCGACTTTCGCGACCCCACCCAGGCCCAGGGCTGGACCTCGGTCGATGATCAGGTGATGGGCGGCGTCTCCGCCAGCCAGGTCCAGGCGACACCCGCGGGGCTGGTCTTCAGCGGCGAGGTGTCCCTGGCCAACAACGGCGGCTTCGCCTCCAGCCGCGCCCGGCCCCGGGACTATGGTCTGGCGGGGGCCACCGCCCTCATCCTGCGCCTCCAGGGCGATGGCCAGACCTACAAGTTCGGCATTCGCACGGATGACGCCTTTGATGGCGTCCAATACCAGGCGCGGGTGACGACCCAGGCCGGGGAGTGGCTGGAGGTACCCTTGCCGCTATCCGCCTTCCAGCCCAGTTTTCGGGGCCGCCTGGTGCCGGCCCCGCCCCTGGACCCGACGCGGATCCGGGTCTTCGGCCTCCTCATCGCCGACCGCCAGGCCGGCCCCTTCCGACTCCTGGTGGAATCCATCCAGGCGCGGTTCTGAGCGCCTACCCGCCCTGCCCTTCCCCTTGTGGATGCGCCAGGCCGCTGGCGCTCGTCAACTCCAACACCCTCGCCAGATCGCGCCGCAGGGCCCCGGCCAGCGGCTCCGGCACCCGCCCGGCAAAGGCGGCAACCAGTTCCCGGTAGTACCAGAGCGAACCCGCCTTGCCGCCCGTAAAGCGGTCCCAGACGCCCTCGCCGGTCTCCGTCAGGTCCAGCAGGATCGCCTGCAGATTGGCCAGCTTGTCGCAAGCGGACACCAAAACGCCCGGGCCGACGGCCGCCCGCAGGTGGGCGAGATAGGCCTCCTTGCGGGGGCGCCAGGGCGGCTTGAGGCCCGCCGCATCCGGCAGGCCATCGGTACAGAACTCCACCAGTTCGAGCACCTCGGGTCCAAAGCTATCCTGAATGGGTTGCGCCCAAGCGGGTCCGGCATCTTCCAGGACATCATGAAGCAGGGCCGCGAGGATCTGGGCCTCGGAGCCGCCATAACGCTGGACCAGGGCGGCCACGGCCACCGGGTGGGTGATGTAGGGCAACGGCAGCCCCGCCGCATTCTCGGTGCCCTTACGGATCTGCCCCTGGTGGGCGGCGGCCGCCAGGGTCAGGGCGGCGTTGAAACGCTCCGATAGCTTGTCCAATGTCCGGGTCCTTACACGTGGTGGATCGTCACGCCGAAGGTGGCCCCGAGGATGCTCATCACCAGCGACCCCACCAGGGTCAGGATGATGATCGCCGGGATAGCGGCAATCGACGCCTTCACCATAAACATCACCATGGACCAAAAGGGCATTTTGATATCCACGACAGTGACTTAGCCCGCATGAGGGTTTTCCATCTTGCTCTCCAGGGATTGCCAGGTTGATTGATGCCCGGCCTTGATAAGGGATAAGGGACCAAAGCCTAAGGGTAGCGTGGCGAGGTCCCTCGGGACGACCCAGGTCTTGTCCTAATCTGCTCCAGCGGCATCCCCTGCCCTGGGTTGCAAGGAACGCCCCTTTCAAGCCATGATGCGGTCCCTGTTTTAACCCCCAACATCGGAATCCCTCACCACCATGTCGAACGATACCCATGTAACCTGGCATGAACATCAGGTTACGCGCGAACGCCGCGAGGCCCTGCACGGTCACCGCGGCTGTGTGATCTGGTTCACGGGCCTGAGCGGCTCGGGCAAGAGCACCATCGCCAACACCCTGGATCACCGCCTCCATGGCCTGGGCCTGCACAGCGCCGTCCTGGATGGCGACAATGTGCGCCACGGGCTCAATGCCGGGCCGGGCATGCTGCGCGACACCCATGGCCCGGATTTCGCCAGCCGCTTCGGCCTCGGCTTTTCGGCCATCGACCGCGAGGAAAACATCCGCCGCATCGGCGCCGTGGCGCAACTCTTCTGCGAGGCCGGGTTGATCGCCCTGACGGCCTTCATCAGCCCCTACCGCATCGACCGCGACCGCATTCGCAGCACCCTGCGCCCGGGTGAATTTATCGAGATCTTGGTCGATACCCCCATCGAGATCTGCGAACAGCGCGACCCCAAGGGCCTCTACAAAAAGGCCCGGGCCGGCGAACTCAAGGGCTTCACCGGCATCGATGACCCCTACGAGGCACCCGAAGCCCCCGAACTGGTGCTGGCCGGCGGCGAACAGACCCCGGACCAACTCGCCGAGATCGTCATCGATCACCTCATCCTCAAGGAAATCATCCCGCCGCGGAGCGCCTGAGCGCCAGGCCCGCGCGCCTGACCTGGTCGGGGACGCCTCATGACCCAACTCTTCGACCGCGTCCCCGACCGGCTCTTCTCGCCCCTGGCCAGCGCCAACCGGCGCACCTATGGGGCCCTGCTGCTGGACCTCTACCCCCTGTTCTTCGATCAGATCCACGCGGACGTCTTCCCCTCCCGGGAGACGGTGCGCCACGAGATCGAGGAACGGCTGGCGGTCATGGCGGTGGCCTGGCAGGAGGAGCAGGAACCGGACGCGGAGGCCCTGACCGCGCCCCGACCCGCCGGCGAGCATGAGGTCACCCCGGCGGCCCTGGCCTATCGCCGCCTGCTGGCCGCCGGCTGGATGGAGGAGGAGCTGGAGGGCTATCGGGTGCGGGTCACGGTGCCCCCCGCGGTGGGGACTCTCTGGGGCAGCCTGATGGAGGTGGCGCGCCCGGACCGGGTCTTCTACGGCGGCATGGTGCTGTCCATCTTCAACAATGTGCAAAAGGCCTGGGAAGAACCCCGGGCCCAGGTGCTGGCCCTGCGCCAGGCGGCCCGGGAGGCGCGCCGCTTTATCCAGCACCTGAACACCATGATCTACGGCCTCAAGGGGCTGCTGGGGGACATCAGCGACTGTGACGACCATCGCCGCATCCTGAGCCGCTTCTTCGAGGACTTCGTGGAGCGCATCCTGGTCCAGGACTACAAGCGTCTCAAGACCCGCAACAATCCCTTCCGCTACCGCCAGCAAATCCTGCAGCGGGTGCGGGAGCTGGAATATGACCAGGAACGGAAACAGGCCCTGGTGGCGGGCTATCTGGAGCAGACGGGGGAGGCCGATGCCGCCTCCGCCGGGCGGGCCATCAACGACGACATCCGCCAACTGCGCGATGTCTTTGAACGGCTCGATGGCCACCTGGAACGGATGGACCGCTTTCGTGCCCGGGTGGAGCGGCGCGTCGCCGACACGGTCCGCTACCTGGATCGCACCCAGCCCGGCATGGCGGCCCGCTTCGCCGCCCTCCTCCGGGATCTGGGCCCCCGCCTGGCGGACTTGGGACGACGAGGCGGCCAGCCCCCTGCACCTGCCCCTCATCGAGGTGCTCCCGGTGGGGACGCGCAGTTTGAAGGAGGCGCCCCGCCACCGCCGCCCGCCGGAGCCCCGCCCCCTCGTCAGCCGCCCGGTGGACCCCGCGGCGCAGGCCCGGCAACAGGCCCTGCGCGCCTACCTGGATCGCCGCCGCATCGACCCCAAACGCATCGCCCTCTATCTGGAGCGCCAGTTGGCGGGCCGGGGGCAGGTCGAGGGGGCCGCCATGACCATCGCCGGCGTGGAGGACTTCATCGCCTTCACCCATGCGCGCCACCTCAATTACCTCCCCGGGGCCGGGCGCCTGCGGCAGGCCTACCGGATCGAGGCCCGCGAGGGCCTCATCGTTAACGACTGGCTGCGCTGTCCCGACTTCGCCGTCTGGCGTCGCCAGGCCCCCGCCGAGGCCCTGACCGCGGGAGACCCCCATGCTGCGTGACTTGCGCCAGGTCTGCGAGCATGCCGGGGGCGCCGAGCCCCACGACTTCCGCGCCGCCGCCGGGGCCGTGCTCAAGCGCCAGTTCCTGCTCCTGGAGCGGCCGGTGGACCGGGACGCCTACCGGCTGATCGTCAACCACTTCGATTACTTCGGCAATCTCTTCGATGCCCTGGGCTGGACCCTGCACCGCGACGATACCTTTGGCATCATCGGCCTCTTGCCCGGGGATGCGGAGGGCTTCAAGCACCTGCGCCTGGTGGACAGCCTGATGCTGCTGTGTCTGCGGCTGCTCTACGAGGAAGGGATGGCGCGCTTCGAGGCCCGGGAGGGCAGCGTTTACGCCCCCGCGGAGGCCCTGCTCGGCCGCTACGAGACCCTGCTCAAGCGCAAACGGCCCCTCATCTCGGATTTCCGGGAGCTGCTGCGCCGGCTGCGCCGTTACTCCCTGATCGAGACCCGGGAGGAGGCCGAGGACGGCCTGCCCGTCATCCGCATCCTGCCCACCATTCGCCTGGTCACCGGCGACCAGGTCCAGACGCGCCTCGCGGCCTTCATCGGCGCCCTCGACGAGGCCCCGGACGCCCTGGATGAGGGTGACCTGGCGACGGACGGCGAGGACCCGGATGACGGGGCCCCGCGGGAGCCCGCCCCATGAAGCGCCTGGTCCGCCTCCTCATGATCAATTGGTATCGCCTGGAGCAGGCGAGCATCGACATCGTCGGCCACACGGCGGTCATAGGCCCCAATGCCTCGGGCAAGTCGTCCCTGCTGGACGCCATCCAGGCGGTGCTGGTGGGCGGGGACAAGCGCTGGTGGAACCCCAACGCCAGCGCCGGGGAAAAGAGCACCCGCAGCCTGCGCGACTACTGCCTCGGCGTGGTGCGCGATCCCGGCAATCCGGACCTGTCCCAGGAGTTCCGCCCCCGGGACCAGGCCATCAGCTACCTGGCCCTGGTGTTCCGCGACGACCAGACGGGTGATACCACCAGCATCGGCCTGGCGCTGCACGCCCGGCTGGACGAGCCCCAGGAGGTGATCGACGGGCGCTTCATCGCCCCCGGCCTGGATCTGGTCCTGTCGGACCTGGTGGACCGGACCCCCGCGGGCCCCGTCCCCAAGCCCTGGAAGCGGCTGCGGGAGGAGTTGCGCATGCGCCTCGGCGAGCCCTTCCGGGTCCACGCCCTGGTGGGCGAGTACCAGCGCCACCTCTGCTTCCTGCTCGCCGATGCCCGGCGCCCCCTGGACGCGCCCCATTTCCTGCGCGCCTTCCGCAACGCCATCACCTTCGCCCCCATTCGCAATGTCTCGGACTTCGTGCGCGGCCACATCCTGGAGGAAAGGTCCATCCAGGTGCGCTCCCTGCAGCAGGCCCTGCACCACTACCGGGACATCCAGACCCGCACCCGCGAGGCCCGCCAGCGCGAGGAGGCCCTGGCCCTCATCGATCGCGGCTACCAGCGCGCCGAGCAGGCCGACCGGCTGGGTCTGGCCTGGCGCTGGGTCGAGCAGGAGGCGGCCTTCAATGCCCTGGAGGCGGAGCAGGAGCCGTTGCGCCAGACCCTGGAGCGACTCGCCGCCGAGATCACCAAGCTCGGTTCCCGGATCGCGGACCTGGAACAGCAATGGCAGGGCGCCGACGCCGCCCTGACCGAGGCCAACCGCCGCCTGGCCGCCACCGACCTGGAGCAGCAACGGGAGCGCCTCCAGGCCGAGATGCGAGCGGCGCGCCAGACCCTCGACGAGGCCAACCAGGGCATCGAGCAGGCCCGGCTGGGCCTGGGGGCCGTGCATCGCCTGCTCGACAACGCCGAGCGGCTCGAGGACACCGCCCTGATCCAGGCCCTGCAAGGCCTGCCGCCCTTGCTGCGCCGGGACGAAGGCCTGCTGGCCGCGACCTGGCCCCAGGCCCCGGGCGAGGTCATGAGGGCGGTGGACCGCATCGCCCCGCAAGTCGCGGCGGCGGTGGAGCGGATGCTGGGCCGCTTTGAACAACTGGTGCGCGAGGAAGGCGAAATGGCCCGGGCCCTCGAAGCCCTGCGCGAGCGTATCGCCCGTCTGGAGCAGGGGGAGAGCGACCTCAAGCCCGCCACCCTGCGCCTCATCGCCCTGCTCGCGGACCACGGCATCGCCGCCGTGCCCCTCTGCGACCGGGTGGACCTGGCGGACGAGGCCTGGCGCGATGCCCTGGAGGCCTTCCTGGGCGGCCACCGCGAGGCCCTGCTGGTGGACCCGGGCCAGGTGCGCGAGGCCATCGGCCTCTATCGGCGGGAGGGCAAACGGCTCGCCATCCACGGCAGCCGGGTGATCAACACCCTCAAGACCGCCCAGTGGCGGGGCCCCGCCAGCCCCGGCAGCCTGGCGGAGATGGCCATCAGCGACGACCCCCACGCCACGGCCTACCTCAAGCCAGCGCGCCGGCAATGTCTTGCGGGTGGAGACCGAGGACGAGCTGCTGCGCCAGGAGCGGGCCATCACCGCCGACGGCATGCTCGCCTCCGGCGGCGCCGTGGTCCGCCTGGCCCCGGTGGAGCCCATGCTGGGGCGGGAGGCCCGCCGGCTGCGGCTGCAAGCCCTCAAGGCCCAGTTCGACCGGGACCAGGCGGCCCATTACCACAAACAGGCCGAGAAGGCGGCCATCCAGGACCTGCGCGAACGGCAACTCATGCCGCTCAACGACCGCCTGCGCAGCTTCCCGGACCTGGTGGGCCTGACGGCCACCCGGCAGGAGACCCGGGCCGAGCTCGACCGTCTCCAGACCCAGGAGCAGGCGCTGCGGGATGACACTCATCTCCGGCGCCTCCAGGAGGAGGTCAAGCGGTGGGCCGCCGAGCGCGATGCCCTGGCGGTCGCCCGGGAGCGGGCGGCCCGGGACCAGGGCGACCGGATACTGAGGCGCCAGGTGGAAGAGGCCAGCCTCGCCACCCTGGAACGGGCCTCCCAGGCCGTCGCCGAGCGCCGCCGCGACCTCCAGCAGACGGCCGGCTTCGATGCCGCCCTGGCCGCCGAGCGCCTCGACGAACTCCAGTCCCAGGAGCCCTTCGCCGAGGAGAGCCCCGCGGCCTGGCGGGCCCTGGGCGCGGAGGCCGGGCGCCGGGCCATCGGCCAGGAAAAGACGGCGATCAAGCAGCGGGCCAATGCCCGGGAGGGCCTGACGAGTTACTGGGCCGCCTGGTCACCCGACCACAAACCCGCCAGCGACGCCGCCGAGGACCCCCTGACCCTGGCCGCCTGGGTGGTGCGCGAGCTGACCCAGGTGCGCGAGACCCAATTGGCCCGCTACGTCACGGAGGCCGACAACGCCCTGCGCGAGGCCGAGCACGCCTTCCGCAGCGACTTTGTCGGCAAGCTCCAGGAAAACCTGCAATTGCTGGAAGAGAGCCGCAAGGAGCTCAACCGCAGCCTGCGCAGCCGCCCCTTTCACGGCCAGTATTACAGCTTCATCAAGCAGCCCGAGCCGGACCTCAAGGAGATTCTGGACTGGGTGCTGGGCTGGACCCCGGAGCAGGGCGGCGACGTCGGCGGCCTCTTCGACGCCGCCGCCGACCCCAACCACCCCCACCGCGCGGCCATCGCCCGCGTCCGCAACCTGCTCATGGAGGCCGCGGGAGGCGAGGGCCACGCCGGGGGCTGGGACGAGCGCCTGGCGGATTACCGCCAGTACTACCACTTCGACGTGCGCATGAGCGACGACAAGGAGGGCGGCGGCAATCCGGAACTCCTCTCCCGGCGCCTCGGCAAGGGCTCCGGCGGCGAGCACCAGTCGCCCTTCTACGTGGCCATCGGCGCCGCCCTGGCCGCCGCCTATCGCATCGAGCGCGATCAGGATGGCCACTTGCGCGGCGGCATGGCCCTGGCCGTCTTCGACGAGGCCTTCTCCAAGCTGGACCTGCAGAACACGGTCAGCGCCCTCGGTTTCCTCGACGAACTGGGGCTCCAGGTGCTGCTGGCCGCCCCGGACGAGAAATACGGCCAGATCGCCGAGCACGTGGACACCATCGTCAACGTCTATCGGGACGGCGGCAGCGTCCACATCGACGCCGAGTACATCCAGCCCGAGGCCCGCCGCGCCCTGGCCGCCGACAACCCGACGCTGCGCCCGGACCTGGACCGGGGCGCGCCAGACGCTCTTTAAAGCCGCCCATTCCGCCCCCGCCTCCATCCCATGCTCCAGACATTTGCTTTTACCCGCACCTCCCGGGGCCCTGGCCCCGGATGCCGCTCCGACGCACCCTGCCCGGCCGCGACCAGCCGAGGGCCCGGACCAGCCATGAGCCAGATCGCCCGCGCCCTCTTGCTCAAGCTCCTGGCCCAGGCGGACCGGGGCGGCCGGGATCACGCTCCCCATCGGCGAGCGCTCCGCCCACGCCTACTTCACGATCAGCGACCTGACCGAGCGCGACGCCCTCCATGCCTATCTGGAGAACGCCCAGGCCGCCGGCGGCGTGACCCTGGAGTGGGGTCGCCGCACCGCCGCCCAGGACCTGCGCCGCATCCGCCTCCAGGACCCGGATCTGCTGGCCGCCTGGCTGGGCGTCTCCCGGACGGCCGCCCAGGCCCGCGTCATCTCGCAGGAACTGGCGGAATATATGGCCGATGCCCCCGGCTGGCTCCGGGACGCCTTCGCCGAGGCCCTGGCCCAGTGGCGGCTGGGCCACAAACCCTTTCACATCCCGCCCGCCGAGACCGCCGCCGCCATCAGGCTGTTTCGCATCGCCCGCGCCGTCGCGGCTGGGGAGCAGGAGGGACTGGATCTGCGCCGTTTCAGCGTGCGCCTGCTGGGGGACTCCAAGGCCGTCGAGTCCCTGCTGAGCCGGCTGGGCGGACTGCTGCGCCGCAATCCCGACTGGGCCTCATGGCCCGAGGATGCCGATCTCTTTCGGGCGCTGGGACTGGAGAAATTTCCGCCGGCCCTCTTCATCAAGGGGCCCCTGGTCCTGGACTATGGCGGCACGGACTGGGATATCACGCCCCTGCGGCCCTATGTCGGCCTGTCGCCGGATGCCGTCAACCAGATCCAGGCCAGCGGCCCCGTCCCCTACCTGCTGACCATCGAGAACCTGGCCAGCTTCCAGCGCCAGGTCCGGGAGATTCAGGACGCCGCTGTCGTCCTCTATACCGCCGGCTATCCCGCCCCGGCCCTGGTGCGGGTGCTGGGGCAACTGGACCAGTGCCTACCGGCGGACTGCCCCTTCTATCACTGGGGTGACCGGGACATCGGCGGCCTGCGCATCCTGGCCAGGGTCGTGGCGGCCTGTCCCCAGCACCCCGTGACGCCCCACCTCATGGCCGCCCCGGACCCCGAGTCCGGCCCAGGTAGCGGCGGCTGGAGCCGCGACGAGCGCCGGGCCCTGGAGCAAGCCATAGCCAAGGGCGGTAGCGTGGGTGGCCTAGCCGCGGAGTGGGTCCAGAGGGATTTTGGCAAGCTGGAGCAAGAGGCCCTGGACCCGGCAAGCCCCCCGGACCGGGAGCAAGCCGCGCGTCCAGAAGTCCAGAGTCATGGAGCCATCATCATGGGCGATGGCCGTTAAGCACGGAACACCAAGCCGCTTCAGGGGGTGGGAGCGCTGGTATGCTTGGTTAGGCGGGATGATGCCTCGGCGATTTCGAGAAGATAACGGAGAGCTTTATTGACGGACTCATCGTTGGGAAATGCTTTAGCAACATCCGGCTCAAGCAGGACCACATTACTTTCTTCTTTTAAGCGACTTGCATACTTGCCGCGAACTATCACGCCGAAATCCGACCTCTTATATTCGGGGCGGAGATCATCCGGTGCATCGGGTTTAGTCTTCTTCATAAATTTGTCTCTCTGATTTTGTTGCCAATCTTGCGGAAATGATGCGGATATTGTTGCCGCGCTCCGTATGGGCCACCGCCAGTAAACGGCCTATCGAAGAAACGCCAAGTGTCACAAAGCGATCTTCGTCTTCCGAGTGGTCTGGATCATGGGCTGTAGCGGAGAAGCTATCCCGTAGGGCCGTTGATGCCTCTTCAAAACTGACACCGTGTTTGCGGAGATTTGACACCGCTTTTTTCTTATCCCATTCAAAACTCATAATGAGTCAGGCTATTTTCCTGGGTATTCAGTAACTTTGATAGCCAGGCCGCTGGACATCCGAGGTGCAGGTTTCCGTGGTCCGGACATGGCCATAATCATCCACCGTCCGGATAGTGGTGCATTGGGTATTGCCGTACTGCCGGCCGGCCTCCTGGGCCCGGTAGTAGTCCTCCCGGCGTTGGTTCTCCCGTTGCTGGGCGACGTTGGCCATGCCAATGACCCCTCCCACCGCGGCCCCCGCCAGAGCGCCACTGGCCGCCATATCCGAACGGCTGGGATACCCGTAGTAATAGCCATGGTGATTGGTGGAACCCAAGGCCGCCCCGCCCAAGGCGCCGATAGCCGCACCAACGGCGGCACTACCCACCACGGTGCCCGCTTCATTCTCCGTGGCGCAGCCTGGCAACACCAATAGGGGCAAGAGCGCAAGGAGCATTTTTTGCACAAAAGGCCTCGGCCGATGGCAAGTTGACGCGGTTATCATGCGCATCCGAATCTCCTGTTGTTGGTTGATGGGAGCTAACGGCCTGCTTGGCGCCTCCCAGATGCGGACACCCGGTACCTGGGTCGGTTTCGGTTGAGGCGGGGACTGGCGGAAGCCACGAGTACGATAGCAATAATGATCAGGGCCATCCAGAAAATCCCAAGTCGCGGCCCCTCGGCCCGCTGCCTCTATTTAAGTCCGGCGATGCGGAACTCCATCAGTCCCCGTCCTGTACCGCTGAGTCACGGTTTCGAACAGCAGCCGGTCAAGTGCCGAGAAGTCGATGTCGTGCGCAGGCGGGATCGAGGCGCGTTCGAGCCGCGACAGCTCAGAAGTCAAGTAGTCGTCGATGACTTGGATCCGTGGGCCATACGCCGACTCCAACGCCTGGCGTTTCCAGACCAACAGGTCAGCGATGGCGGTACGCAGCGCCGGCGCTTCGATCAAGGCGTCGACCAGGTCCTGAAATCGCATCGGGGCGAGGCCCCGGCCCTGCTCGATCCAGGTGGCGGCGAGCACGGGGCGCAGGACGTACAGGTACGTCGAAACGGGCAGCACCGTGCCCCTTGTCCGAACCATCCAACGAGGCAAATGCCAGGCGATTGCCGGGACCGATACTTAAGGTAAAGAGGCGATGTCGTGATAGAATCCAATCCAACGAGACTGAGCCGTCGGGCTCCGGTGCGAATTCCGGTAGAGCGGTTCCTTTCGGTAGCGCACGAAGGAAATTCTCCGCATTCAGAATCGCCAAGGGATCTAAGGGCGATGCGTCATAGCCATCCCAACCTTGTTCAAGACACTCATTGGCAAGCGCTGTCAGTTGAGAAATGGCAATTATTTTATCGATAAATATTGATTGGGAATCCTCAGCGGACCTCATCAAATCCGACGCCGCCTCGGTCACGGACTTAGCCTCCGCGGAGACGGCGCTGCTGGGCTGGGCATAGGCATTTAGTGCCGAATAACCCATGCAGCAAATACCTACGGTTGCTGAAATAGGGCTAGGCATGGCTTTGTCAACGACCTCGTGAAGACGTGATTCTTGGCCTTGCGCAGCGCCCAGCCGTCGAAATCGCAAGTCCTCGGAGATGGGCACTTCTATTCACCGCGCTGTTGCGGACTGACCCGCAGGTACCAGTCGAGCGGGTGCACGTAAAGAAAGCGCATCGTCGTAGTCGCTGCTCAGGCGAGGCGAAGCCCCAGCCCCGGCTGCGCGACTCGCAGGCGAACAGCACGCCGGACGCCGTGGTCGGCCTCGATCATGGCCAGATGCCGCTCGATCTCAGGAGCAAAACCAGGGGTCGACGGCGGCACGCGGTCAAGGTACACCATCGGCCGCTGTACGGGTTGGCGCTCTCGTCCAGGTGCGCCGCTACGGCTCGGCAACTCACCCGGCTTCATCGCTATCTGATGTTGTTGAAGGAGCTGAGTCCTGAGCTTTGGGTAGGAGTCCCGAAATACGTAAGTGCATGCTCTTCGAGTGCTGCGATCTGTAAACCGGGCGGCAAGTCGCACTCGATGTCTAAAACTGCTTCCACTATGGGGGAGTTTGACAGATTTAATTCGGATTTGGTCATGGTAGGCTTAATCCTAGCAGGTCACTGAACTCTGAAGACCTTCATCACCTCATCCCCCAGGTGGTTGATCACCTTGACGGCGATCCGTCCGGAGGCGGGTTTGGGGAAGGGGCGGGAGGTATCGCTATGCAAGGAGGCCCAGGCTTCCTCGTTGATCTCGGCCTTGAGGGTGGTCTTCAGCGCCTTGTAGGGGTCGTCGGCGCCGAGGAAGTAGGCGTGGCGGACGAAGAAGCTCTCCTCGTTGTAGTCGGTGTCGATGAACCAGCAGGCGATGCCCTCGGCGCCGTCGCTGCGCACCTCGCCGGTACTGGGGTGGAAGACGTCCACGCCGTTGATCTTGATCCGCACCTGGCCATCCTCGGCGGGCAGGATCTCGATGTCCGGCTCGCCGAAGATGACGAACAGGTTGCCCTTGCTGGTGGTTTTCAGGTCCTGGGCCATGTGCAGGTCGGCGTTCATCCGCGCCTTGAGCACCGGGATGCGGCCAAGCTTGTTGAAGTCGGTGGCATGGGCCTCGTAGTTGAAGGCGCAGGCGATCAGGACATCGAAATCGGCATCACCGGCCTCGCGGGCGGCGCTGACCAGATCGGGGCGGCGTGACGGTGCCGAACTCGGGGCCGATAAAGATGGCGGCGCGCTTTTCGGTCCCGGTTTCCGGGTGGCCTTCGCGGTAGCGACCTTCGGCGCAGACCAGATCGCCGGGCCAGGGTAGCAGGGAGGTGAAGCTGATCCGGTCCTCCTTGTGGGCCTGCTGGACCCCGGCGACCTTCAGGTTCTCCAGGATCATCTGGGGGAAAGTCTGCTTCTCCCCGTAGCCGGCATCGGGATCGGCAATGCGCTCCGATGGGTCGATCAGTTCATCGTTCTCGTCGACGCCCAGCACCCGGTGGGGGGACAGGCTCTCCACGGTGAAGGGGCCAGCGACCCGGACCGTCTTCCTGTCGCTATAGGGCTTGTCGTAGAGGTACTCGAAATCGGCCTTGGCGGCGATGGAGGCGTCGATCTCCCGCTGGCGAGCGATGCGGGCCTGCCACCAGTCGCTGTGCAGCTTGGCGGCCGATCAGGCCAGGGATCGACGGGGCGTCCGGCAGGGTCTCCAGGCTGTAGTCCCGCTTGAGGGCCTGGTTGAGCGCGGCAGGCCGTCGTCGATCTTGCTCGGTCTGGCGTTCGCGCCCTTGGCTTGCTCGGCCCTAATCATCGAAGGCCGCGGGGCTCGTGGCCAGGGTCTTCGGCGCGCGGGGATCTCCCATTCCTGCCACGCCTGCTTCATCGCGCGTTCAGACGCTCGCGCAAGGGCTCCAGCGTCTCCTGCCACTGGTCCCAGATGACGTCGATCTCGGCGTTGTTGGCGATGGACTTGAGGGTGATGTGCGGCACGCGCTCATAGACGAAGCCGTGGCGGATGTTGCCGTGCACGGGCTGCGAACTCGGCGCGGTGCGGGTGACTTCGGCTTCCTTGATCTGGCCGTCGCGGGAATCGGCCAGCAGGTAAAAGGGATAACGCGCGCCCATGATGCGGGCACGGGCCAGCGCCAGCGCCACGCGCGAGGTGTCGATGGTGATCCAGCGGCGGCCCCATTGCTCGGCGACGGTAGGCGGTGGTGCCGGAACCGCAGGTCGGATCGAGCACGAGGTCGCCGGGGTCGGTGGCCATGAGGATGCAGCGCTCGAATAACTTTCGTGCGATGTCTGAACGACATAAGACTTGTCCGTCGGCAAACCCGCCGATCCAGTATCAGTCCAGATGTTGTAATCGGGATGACTGGGAAATCATCAAGATACCGCACATAACGCAGAGCCTTCTGCCGCTGAACCAAGGCGATCTGCGCTATCGAGCCGTCTCGATCCCGATCTCGCTGGTCTTCCAACGTACTCGTTTCCGGACGTAAGTCATGCCCTTCGAACACAGGAAATCACGAACAGTCCTTCTCCTGTGCACGTGCCACGCTGTGACTTGTGAGGTTGTCGATGCGCGAACACTTCGCGACCAGTCGGAAGTCGACTGGTCTCAGCCTGCTCATCATTCGTCATCGCGATCGACAGACACATCAGCGCAGGCAACTCGTGATTGCTCCTGAACTCCGCTATCACTCTTGTCCTGATAACGGCGGTCGAATTTGAGTGCGCTCTCGATTCTTCGCGAACCAAAGCATGTAGTCGAGTCACTGGCACAGCAAGTTCGCTGTGGCGGCTCGTCGTTTTCGAAACGTGATCTGTGCAACAAAGTTGTCATCCCCGAACACCTCATCCATCACCGCCCGGACGCGATGGACATTTTCATCGCCGATCTGCACGAAGATGGAGCCGGAATCGGTGAGGAGATCGCGCGCGACGGTGAGCCGATCCCGCAGGTAGGTGAGGTAGCTGTGGATGCCATCGCGCCAGGTATCGCGGAAGGCTTTGACCTGCTCGGGCTCGCGGGTGATGTGGCCGGCGTTGCCGTCCTTCACATCGCGGCTGGTGGTGGACCACTGGAAGTTGCTGTTGAATTTGATGCCGTAGGGCGGATCGAGGTAGATGCACTGCACCTTGCCGCGCAGCCCCTCGCGCTCGGCCAGGCTGGCCATCACCTGGAGCGAGTCGCCGAGGATCATGCGGTTGGACCAGTTCTGGTCGTGCTGGTAGAACTCGGTCCTGTCCGCGTCCTTGGGGATGCCGTTGAAATCGGCAGAAGAGGTCGAATTGCTGCCCTCGGCCGCCGGCAGCCTGGCTGCCTGGCGATTGGCGCAGCAGGTCGTCGATCAGGACCTTGGGGTGGACCTTCTCCTGGATGTAGAGGGGCGGGGCATGGACGACGAGATCGCTCCAGTCCTGCTGGTCCTTGCCGCGCCAGACGAGTTGGGGATCGAGATCGCGGTTGCGCGCGCTCATAGCGCCACGCCGGACCGGGGGTCCTGCTCGCTCCTGTCTGCATCACCGGCTGGTATTCGGCCGTCGGGATGTTCTTGCGGGTGGCATCGTCGTGGGTGAGGGTCTCGACGGTCATGTCCGTTGGTGTTCTTCTTCGCCATGTCTAGCTCTTCCTCAGCTGGCGGCTTGACGCGACGGCCTCGATCATCTTGTTGAACTCACCTGCGACCTTGGCCTTGAAGTCGGCTTCGATCTGGTAGACATCGCCGAATTCGGCGAAGGCCCAGCGGCCGTGGGTGCCGAGGTTGTTCACGCCGGGGACCCAGTAGGTGTCCATCGTGGCCTTCTTGTCCTTGGCATCCTCGCCCCGGTAGCCCTTGATCTCGACAATGAGGTGCAGAGGGTCGTCGTCGCCATGGCCATCATCCACCAGGACGATGAAGTCGGGCAGGTAGCGGCGCATCTCGGAGCCGTACCGGTAAGGCACCTCGAAGCCCAGGTTGTGGTTTTTCACGTAGGCGCGCACCTGGGGATGGGCCTCCGCCACGCGGCAGAACTCCGCCTCCCAGTCGCTATCCAGGATGACCCAGTTGAGGTGACAGCGGTCGGCGGCCGTCTCCCAGCGGTCGGTCTTGGAGGTGTGAAGTTGACATGAAGGGTGGAGCCGACCGGGTTGTAGGGGTCGAGCAGGGCCTTGATCGGGGCGCTGGCCGATAAAGGCGCGGGTGATGCCGGCGTTGATCCGCTCACAGGCCATATCCGCCAGGGTCTTGTACTTGAGTTGGGCCGGGTAGATACCGCCCTTGCAGACTGGAGATAGCCATCGAGCCACTGGCGGGTGATGCGCTTGAGTTGGCCGAAGAGATGGAGCTGGGGCTCACCGTTGGCATCGCGGTAGCGGCTGAGCACGAGGTGGGAGGTCAGCTCGTAGAGCACCGTGAGCCTGGCGCACTTCCCCCGTATGGACAAGGTTGAGATCCACGGTTGCACCGATGATGCCGGCATTGAGGGTTTCGCGCGGCACCGACCAGGTCCGGCGTCAGTTCCAGTACCGAGTCCGCGTCGAATTCGGACGCCAGCCGATCCTCGGGCAGTTCGGTGCGATAGCCCGCCACGCGGGGAAAGCGGATCTCCAGGGCATCGCGCTCGGGGCGGACCGCCTTGACCTGGATGGTCTGTCGCGGCGGCTGCGGCGGTGCCACCGTGGGGGTGGCATTGAAGTCGAAGGGATACCGAGGACATCGGCGTATTCGACGTTAAAGAGCCCCTCTTCGTTGAGGTCATAGGACTGGCGGCGCAGCGCCCGGCCGATAACCTGCTCGCACAGGAGTTGGGTGCCGAAGGCGCGGACACCCAGGACGTGGGTGACGGTGTTGGCATCCCAGCCCTCGGTGAGCATGGAGACCGAGACCACGCAGCGAATGTCGGCCCCGAGCCGGCCAGGCTTGCCGACCGTGTTCATGACTTCGCGCAGGAGGTCTTGATCGGTGAGGTTTTCGGCCTGGCGCGGGTCGCCGGTACGCTCGATGATCTCGCGCCGGAAGCGTTCGATCTCATCGGCGGCCATGGCGCGGAAGTTCTCGTCCAGGGCCTCGCCGGATTCCAGTTGTTCGCTGTCGATCAGGAGGGTCCGGGGACGTGGCAGGGGATCGCCATGCCTCGTTGTGGTTGCGGAACAGGGGCAGGCGGCCGGCCTCCAGTTTGCGGGTGCCGTCGTCCTGGTGGCGCTGGAAGCCGGAGATGTAGTCGTAAACCAGCTTGGAGGTGGCGGTGTTGTTGCAGACGACGATGAAACAGGGCGGGACCGGTACTCCCGCCTGACTCCACAGAAGGTAGGTCTTCTCGTAGTGGCCGTACAGGGCCTCCAGAGCCGTTTGAAGCGGGGGCGGCAGGTCGAGCGGATTCAGTGACGCCGCCTTGCCCCGGCCCTTTTTGGGCATTTTCTTGCCGATGTGCTCCCAGAGGTTGCGGAACATGGGCATCTCGCCGCCAGGGATGTTGTCGGCGATGGGCACCCGCGGCAGCTTGACGATGCCGCTCTCGATGGCATCCATCAGCGAGAAGTCGCTCAGGGTCCAGGGGAAGAGGGTGCCCTCGGCATAACCGGAACCGCGCAGGAAGAAGGGGGTGGCGGAAAGATCGAAGACGCGCGCCAGGCCCTGGTGGCGATTGACCGCCTCCAGACCGGAGATCCAGAGTCGGGCGGCGGCGTTATTTTTCTCGGCCTCCTTCTTGTCGTCCCCCGTCAGATTGACCTCCTGATCCTGATTCGGCTTCTCGCGGTAGCAGTGGTGGGCCTCGTCGTTGATGGCCAGGATGTTCTTCAGGCCCATCAGGTCGGGCATGACACGCTGGAGCATTTGGCCCTCGGTCTCCTGGGTGTCCAGGGCCTCGCCGCCTCGGCCTTGCAGCAAGAGGCGACCGCCCTTGGAGACTTCCAGGCGCTCGCGCCGCCGGAAGGCGTGGTAGTTGGTGATGACGATCTTGGCGCGCTTGACCTCATCGAGCAGGTCGCTGGGGACCAGCTCGCGGCTGGCGTAATAGCTGTCGGGGTCGCTGGGTTGGAGGACCCGCAGGCGGTCCCGGATGGTGATCCCGGGGGTGACGACGAGAAAGCCGCGCGTAAACTTCTTGGAGCCCGGTCGGCGCACGGCGTTGACGGTCTGCCAGGCGATCAGCATGGCCATGACGGTGGTCTTGCCAGCCCCGGTGGCGAGCTTGAGGGCCAGGCGCAGCAACTCCGGGTTGGCGTCGCGGTTGGCATCCGCCAGGTGCTTGAGGAAGCGTTCGCCGGCCTTGCCGATCTGGGGCGCGACCTCGGTCAGCCAGATGGCGGTCTCGACGGCCTCGACCTGGCAAAAGAAGGGGCGGATGCCGCTGAAGGGGTGATGGCGCCAATGCTGGAGGAGACGGGCCGTCTCGGGGGTGACCCGCCAATGATTCGGGTCAGGGTCCTGGCGCCAGCGATCCACCTCCTGGCGAAGGGCGTTGATGATGGCGGTGTGGTCGTAGCGCTGATCCTCGGTACTCAGCCCCATGCCTTCATCGAACGGCTATCTCGCTCTGCTTGCCAGGGCCGCTTTGTTTCTTGGGTTTGGGGATCGGGGTGATGAACTCCGCGCGACGCCGGGTTTCAAGAATCCTTTGAGTCGGTTGACCGGTGGCGTCCAGTTCCCAATGGCGCCGGGGGCAGGCATAGGGGGAATTGAGAATCGGCCGGTCAAAGAAGGGGTTGCCCACGGATGTCTCCTGACAATCGGATCTGGGACAAGGCAGCGATTGGCGGTACCGCGAGCCAATCGCCGCCTTGATCCCGCACCCTAGTATTCCCGCCAATGCGCTTCCTGGATGGCTCAGGAGGCTATAAGGCTAGAGCATCCGGGCAAGCATGACAAACCAATGAGTTCGACACCAGTCCATTCGACGCTGGCGCTCTCCGTCAACCTGGTCTGCATACCCTCCTAAAGGGCGGGCCGCTGATCGATCCAGGCGATGACCTCGTCGATCTTGGGGCCTTTGGCGGGGGCGATGCGCTTGGCCTCTACCAGGGCGGAGCGGGCCTGGCCATAACGACCCCCATGGATATAGGCCATGGCCATGCCGACGAAGGCGTCGGCATTGTTGGCGTCCAGGCTGATGGCGCGCTGAAAGCTCTGGATGCTGCCGGCATAGTCCTGACTCATGAGCTGGGCGCCGCCCAGGCGCTGGAAGGCCCGGGAGGAGTTCGGCTCGGCGGCCACCGCCTGTTGCAGGGCGGCGAGGGCCTCCGGGAGCTTGCCCTCGTTGAGCAGGGTCTCGCCCTGCTGAAGCAGGCTGGGCTCCTCGGCGGCGGCCAGGGGCAGGGCCAGGCACAGGAGCGTGGCGGCGAGTAATAAACGGATTTTCATGACAATGTCTCCTCCAGAAATGAAAAATCCCGCGGGGGGCACCAGGCCCCGCGCGGGATCTCGCTCGATCGCGATCTAGGACCGGCCTATTTCAGGGACCCCTTGCCGTAACGGGCCTCGAAACCGGCACGCACCTTTTCCAGCGACTCCTTGCTCATGCCGTTGAAGTACCAGTCATGGCCCTCGATGGGCTTGAAGTGCTTCTCCAGCAGAGCCACGGCCGCCTTGTCGTTCTTATCCTTGTGTTGGACCACTTCCTTGAGTTGCGGAATCCACTCGAAATAGGTGTGCTTGGCCACCTCGTAGATGCCGTGCCACCAGGTGTAGTCCGGGCCCATCATGGCGGCGCCATGGCGGGCGCGACGGCCCTCGTGGTGCCAGATCTCCCACCAGGTCCATTCGATCGGCTCGTCAAAGGGCGCGGGGGTGATGTAGCCCTTCTCCTTGAGGGCGGCCATGACGGCGGCGATAGGCTTGGCGAACTTTTCGTTATAGAGATCGACCACGTCGTCGAACTGCTTGTAGTGGCCCTCGACCACGCTGGTGGAGTGACAACCAAAGCAGACGCTCTCCATCTTGGCGCGGCGATCCTTCCAGGTGATGACCTCGACCACCTTGGAGTCCTTGGCCGCGTCGCCGACCTTGGGCAGCTCCTTACCCTCGGGGATATCGAACTCATTGCCATCCTCCAGCTTCACCAGATTCATCTTGGTGGAGATGGGTGGCCTCAGGGTCCAGGAGATACGCTCGCCGACGTTGTGAGTCTTGGGCTGATTGAGGCCGGCGCTCATGTGGCAGGTGGCACAGGTGGGGGCGGCGGAGTAGTCCACCCCGGCGATCCACTTGTCGGACTTGAGATTCATCTCCTCGATCTGGGCCCGGTAGATGATGCCGTGCTTGGACTCGTTATAGACCTCGATCTGGGGATGATCGGGTCCCACATGGCATTTGCCGCAGGTGTCCGGGGTACGGGCCTGTTCGCGGGAGAAGCGATGGCGACCATGGCAGGCGGTGCAGGAGCCCTTGGAGCCGTCCGGGTTCAGGCGGCCGATGCCGGTGTTGGGCCAGCTACCCGGGAGGGGACGGCCCTTGTTCTTGCCCTCGGTTTCGAACTCGAGGAGACCGCCATGACACTGGCGGCAGCCGGCGTTGACCGCCGCGGGTCCGCCCACTACCTCGCCCATCAGGTTGTCCAGGGAGGCGAGGATGTCGCCGGCCTTGGAGTGATGGGAGCCGGCCATCTGCTCATACTCATCGGTATGGCATTTGGAGCAGTCCTTGGGCGTCACCACGATGGAGATGAGGGCACCCTCGTGGTCGAAGGCATCCTTGTCCCCCTCCTTGGCCTCATGACAATCCAGGCAATTGACGCCATTCTGGCCATGCTGGCTTTTGTTCCATTCCCAGTAAAGGCCGGGGTTCTCGGTCATGTGGCAGTCGACGCACTCCTGGCCCGCGGGTGTGCCCCAATCGACCCCGACCTTGCCGGTCGGGCGTTCCGCTTGGGCAGGCCCATAGGCCAGCAACAGGGCCATGCCGGCCAGGGTACTGGAAAGCCAAGCGACCTTGCGGCCTTGGCGGCTGATTTTCATTAACGCTCTCCTTTGAGGTGGAACAGGCTCTCCCGGCTGCTTGGAACCGGTTAGAGGCGATACTCGGACCCTGGGCAGGCACGGCGGCACCCTTGTTCGCGTCCTTGATTTACCGCTCCCGGTCCCCCGCGCCCCGTTGCTTTGTGCTTCTTCTGGCGCGCGTCGCACTCACCCACGGGCGAATTTAAACAGGGCTGGGGAATTCGCCTTGATCTAGGTCAAGGAGCGCGAGGGGGAATCTGATTGTTGCGAGGAGCCGCGGCTGTCAGGCTTCCCGTACATGGGGCGCCAAGCGCCGACTAGCCCAGGATCAGGCCGCGGACTCGGGGCTGAACCCCGCCAGGGCCTCGGTGGCCTGGCGATCGGCATGGTAGGAAGAGCGCACCATGGCGCCACTGGCGACATTGACAAAACCCATGGCCTCGCCAGCACGGCGCAGGCTCGCGAACTCATCCGGGGTCCAGTAGCGGGATACCGGCAGATGGGAGCGGCTGGGGGCCAGGTACTGGCCCAGGGTGAGCATATCGCAGCCCTGGGCGCGCAGGTCGGCCATGACGGCCAGCACCTCGTCCTCCTCCTCGCCGAGGCCGAGCATGAGGCCGGACTTGGTGGGAATCGCGGGGTGGCGCGCCTTGAAGGCGCCGAGCAAGGCCAGGGAGCCGGCATAGTCGGCGCCGGGGCGGGCCCGGGGGTAGAGGCGAGGCACCGTCTCCAGGTTGTGATTGAAGAGGTCCGGCAGGCCGTCGCCCATGAATTGGTCGAGGGCCAGGGACTCCCGGCCGCGGAAGTCCGGTACCAGGATCTCCAGGCGCGTCCTCGGGGCGCGGCGGCGGATGGCGCGCAGACAGGCGGCGAAGTGGCCGGCGCCACCATCCCGCAGGTCGTCGCGATCGACGGAGGTGATGACCACGTAGCCCAGGCCCAGGACGGCGATGGACTGGGCCAGGTGCTCGGGCTCATCCGGATCGGGGGCCGCTGGGCGACCATGGGCCACGTCGCAGAAGGGGCACCGGCGGGTGCAGACATCCCCCAGGATCATGAAGGTCGCGGTGCCGTGATTGAAGCACTCGCCCAGGTTGGGGCACTGGGCCTCCTCGCAGACGGTCGTCAGCTTGGCCTCGCGCAGCAGCCGCTTGATGCGGGTCACCCCCGGCCCGACGGGGGCGCGGGCGCGAATCCAGGAGGGCTTGCGCAGGGGCTCGCCGACCAGTTCCACCTTGACCGGGATACGGGCCACCTTGTCCAGGCCCCGTTGGTGGGTCTCCGGGGTGGCGCGGGAAGGGGCCGCGAGGGACGGGGTTTCGGTCATGGGGTAGTTCCGGGGGGTTAGGAGGCCTTAGGCGCGTCAGGGGGTCCGCGATCCGGCGCCAGGATCAGGCCGCGACCGCCAGGCCAGGGTCCTGTCGCACCAGGACCAGCAGTTCCTTGGGGCCATGCACGCCATAGGCCAGGGTCTGTTCGATATCCGCCGACTTGGAGGGGCCGGTAATCAGCAGGGCATTGGTGGGCAGGCCCTGCCCCACCCAGTCCTCCACCACCAGGAATTCGTGGAAGGTCGAGCGGATGCGGCGGGCGTCCAGCACCACGGCATGGATGGGTGGCACCAGCGACAGCAGGCGGGGCTCCTGGACGCTGGGCCAGAGGACCAGAGAGCCGGTCTCGGCGATGGCGCCGAGGCAGCCGGTCAGACCCGCATCGGTGTTGGCAAAGAGTTCCTGACGGCAGGTCTCCACCGGTTCGCGATGAGGAATCAGGCGAATGGCCTCGCCGTCGGGCCAACCCTGCTCCAGTTCCTGGCCCAGCTCGGTCGCGGGGGCATAGCGCAGATTGCCGGCGTCCCTGGCGCGCAGCCAGGCGAAGAGGCGGAGCGGCCAGTCCTCGTCCACCAGAACCACCTCGCCGCGCACCGCCTCCAGGGCCTCCCGGAAGCGACTCAGCCGCTCCTGGGGGGACCAATCGAAGCGACGCACCGGATTTTCGGGCAGGGGGCGCGCGACCGGGTGCCGGGCGCGCAAACGAGACAGGATGGCGGCGCGGGGGTCACTCATGGCGAGAATCAGCAGCCAGCAATAAAGGTATCGGAGCCCGATGGCTTAGGTAGGGTGCCAGCGGATGGCAAGGGCCAGGAGGGGAAAAGGGTGCCGAGCCCGTGATCATTAGCAGCCATTTCGCACTCATTCACCCCGAAAGCCCTCCGATCGCGCCAACTCATGGAGACTGCGGGGGGCAATGGGGGGCGCGGACCGGGTCCGGGTCCAGGGGCCCAGGTGTTTGGGCACCAGCCAGCGCAGCCGGGTGCCCAGACCCGTCAGACCTCGATAGAGGGCCGGGGAGGCGTTGACCCAACGCCACAGGGTCCAGATCAGCCGGTGCAGGGGCTTGCGGCGGCTGCCCTGGCCCACCACCCGGGAGCCCTTGCGACCTCGCACCCCCTCGGCGCGCAAACGTCGCAGCAGGGCCGGCAGGGGGATGCGCACCGGGCAGACCTCGCCGCAGGCGCCGCAGAGACTGGAGGCATCCGCCAACTCGCCCAGGCGATCGAGGCCCTGGAGCTGGGGTTCGAGGACGCTGCCAATGGGGCCGGGATAGACGGTGCCATAGGCATGGCCGCCCAGGCGGGAATAGACCGGGCAGTGATTCATGCAGGCGCCGCAGCGAATACACCGCAGGGTGGAACTCAGTTGGGGATCGCCATGGATGCGCGAACGGCCATTGTCCAGCAGGACCAGATGGACCTCGCGGGGACCGTCCAGCTCGCCTTCCCGCCGGGGGCCGCTGATCATGTTGACGTAGGTGGTGATGGGCTGGCCGGTGGCGGAGCGCGTCAGCAGGGTCAGGAGGGGCGGCAACTGATCCAGGCGGGCGATGACCTTCTCGATGCCACAGACCGCGATATGGACCTGGGGCGCCGTGGTGCAGAGGCGGCCATTGCCCTCGTTCTCGACCAGGCAGAGGGTGCCGGTCTCGGCGACGGCGAAATTGACCCCGGAGAGGCCGGCGATGGCCCGGCCAAAGTGCTCCCGCATGATCCGGCGGGCGATGGCCGTCAGGCCCTCGATGTCCTCGGTGTAGGGGTACTCGGGAAAGTGAGCGGCGAAGCGTTGGGCGATCTCCACCCGGTCCTTGTGGATCGCCGGGGCTATGATGTGGGAGGGCCTTTCGTCCCCCAACTGGAGGATGAACTCCCCCAGGTCCGTCTCCACGGCGCGGATGCCCTGGGCCTCCAGATAGTGGTTGAGGCCCATCTCCTCCGAGACCATGGACTTGCCCTTGATGACCAGGTCGGCCCCGTGCCGGCGCAGGATGTCGCGGACCAGGGCATTGCCCTCCGCCGCCGTCTCCGCCCAATGCACCTGGATGCCGTTGCGCTGGCAATTGCGCTCCAGTTCCTCTAGCAGATCCGGCAGATGGGCCAGGGCATGGCCGCGGATCAGCTTGCCGCGCCGACGCAGGACCGCCAGTTCATGTTCATCGGGGAAGGCCTTGTGGCGCTTGAGGACCAGCCCATCCATGGTGCGCCGGATGTTGCGGCGCACCCGCTCGTTGCCGAGGGCCTGGCTGACGCGGACGGGAAACTCAGGACTCATGGGTGCGCTCCCACAGCAATTCGGCGATGTGCTTGACCGCGGGCCGCGGGGACGGCTGGCGGCCGAGTCCGGGAACCGGCGCTCCAGGGTGCCGCCCAGGTTCAGCAGACAGCCACCAGTCCTGGCTGACCAGGACCTGAGCGCCCGTGGCCAGGATGGCGTCGGCCTTGTCCGCCGCCATGGCCGCCGAGATCTCCGGCTGCTTGACGGCGAAGGTGCCGCCGAAGCCACAGCATTCGTGGGCGTGATCGGGTTCCACCGTCTCCAGGTGGGCCAGCCGCGACTAGCAGGTCCGTGGCGGCGTCGGCCACCCCCATCTCGCGGCGCGCCGAGCAGGAATGGTGCAGCACGACCTTGAGCCGGCGCGCCCCGGTCGACCGGCCGCCAGTCCAGCACCCGCACCAGGAAATCCGTCAGCTCATAGACCCGCGCCGCCAGCGCCTCGGCGCGCTCCTGGTCCGGGGTCCCCGCGAACAGCTTGGGGTACTGGACCTTCATCATGCCGGCGCAGGAGGCGGAAGGCACGACCACCGGGATATCCCGGCTGAAGGCATCGAGTTGGCACCGCGCGACCGTCCGGGCCTCCGCGCGTAACCGGAGTTGTAGGCCGGTTGGCCACAGCAGGTCTGGCCCTGGGGATAGATGACCTCGATGCCCTCCCGCCGCAGCAGGCGCATGGCCGCCAGGCCCGCCTGGGGAAAGACCATGTCGATCAGGCAGGTGCCAAAAAAATAGACGCTACGAGGTTTTTCCATGGAGCCGGCGGCATACGCCCTTGTTGGCCACTAAGAATAGGATTGGAATATAGCATAGCCAGATTCTTACCCGCCCATGACGAGAGCCCACCTCATGTCTGATCGCCCCAACCTGACCGACCGCCCCCCTATCGCCATCCTCGCCTCCTTTTCCGGGAGCGGCGGGGTGGAGAGAATGCTGGTCAATCTGATGCGGGGCTTCGTGGCGGAAGGGCGGGAGGTCGATCTGCTGCTGATTCGCGACCAGGGGCCCCACCTGGCCGGGCTGCCGGAGGAGATCAATCGGATTCCGCTAGGTACCCGTCATAGCCTCCTGGCGATTCCCGCCCTGGCGCGTTACTTGAGGCGGCAGAGGCCACGGGCCTTGCTGGCGGTGAAGGATCGCGCCGGACGGGCGGCGGTGCTGGCGCGCGGGCTGGCGGGTACGGACACCCGCCTGGTGCTACGGCTGGGGACCAACCTGTCCGCCGCCATGGAGGGGCGCTCGGCCCTGGAGCGCCAGTTGCGCTATTGGCCCATTCGCCGGCTTTACCCTCACATCGACCGCATCGTGGCGGTCTCGGAGGGCGTGGCGGCGGACACGGCGACTCTCGCCCGACTGCCGATCGAGGCCATTCGCGTCATCCGCAATCCGGTGATCACCCCCGATCAGGGACGGCTGGCCGCGGAGCCCTGTCCCCATCCCTGGTTCCAGAAGGAGGGGCCGCCGGTCATCCTGGGGGCTGGCCGGCTGCAACGTCAGAAAGACTTCCCCACCCTGATCCGAGCCTTCGCGCGAGTGAGCCAGGACCGCCCCTGCCGGCTGGTCATCATCGGCGAGGGCAGTGACCGCCAGGCCTTGACGGACCTGGTCAGGCAACTGGGTATTCAGCACCAGGTTGATCTCCCCGGTTTCCAGGCCAACCCCCTGCCCTTCCTGGCCGCGGCCGACCTCTTCGTCCTCTCCTCCGCCTGGGAGGGCTCGCCCAACGTCTTGACCGAGGCCATGGCCCTGGGTACGCCGGTGGTGGCGACGGATTGTCCCAGTGGCCCCGCGGAACTGCTGGACGCTGGGCGCATTGCCCCCCTGGTGCCAGTCGGGGACGTGGCGGCCCTGGCCCAGGCCATGGGCGCGACTCTGGATCGGCCGCCACCACGCGAGGTCCTGAAGGCGGCTGTGGCGGACTATGACCAGGGGCGCAGTGCCCGCCACTACCTGGAGGAGTTGGAGCAGAACCGGGTGGTCTGATGCCCGGGAGGGCCGGTGCGGCTCAAGAATCCTCGTGCAGGCCCATGGCCCGCGCCTTGCGAGACCAGACCCAGACATACTGAAGACCGCTGATGAGGATGGTGGCGAGACAGGCCCAGGTCAGGGCCTCCACCAGGAGGGCAGGCAGGGGCATGGGCCCGGCATTGGCGATGACGGCTACCACCAGGGCGATCTGCAGCAGGGTATTGAGCTTACTCGCCCAAGTTGGCGCCGGCCGGATTTCCGCGACCCGGAAGTGATAGAGGGTAGCGCCGCCGACAATGATGAGGTCGCGACCGATGGCGGCCACCACCAGCCAGATGGGGATCAGCTTGAGGGCCCCCAGGACCAGAAAGCAGGCGACCAGCAGGGTCTTGTCGGCCAAGGGGTCCAGGATGCCGCCCAACTGGCTCTGCCAGTGGAATTGCTTGGCGAGAAAGCCATCGAGCCCGTCGGACAGGCCCGCCAGGACGAACAGCAGAAGCGCCCAGCCAAAGGCCCCCTCCAGGAGGAGTAGCACCACGGGCATCACCGCCAGCAGGCGCAGAAAGCTGATGATGTTGGGCAGATCCCTGAGTCTCAAGGCTGTGACACCCCCCTGGGTAAGCGAGCAGTGGCGAGGATTTTATTCCCCCGGGCGCGGCTTTGTCCAAGTACCGGCGGCAAGGGCCAACTGCTAGAATGCGGCTTGATTCATTATCGGAGCCCGTCATGCCACAGGACCTCCCTACCCCTAACAACCCGGGGCTGAGTTACCGCGACGCCGGGGTCGATATCGACGCTGGCAACGCCTTGGTGGAGCGTATCAAGCCCCTGGCCGCCGCCACCTTCCGGCCCGGCGTCATGACGGGCCTGGGGGGCTTCGGCGCCCTTTTCGAGCTACCCTTGGACAAGTACCGCCAGCCGGTGCTGGTGTCGGGGACGGATGGGGTGGGCACCAAGCTGAAACTGGCCCTGGAACTGGGTCGCCACGACACCATTGGGATCGACCTGGTGGCCATGTGCGCCAACGACATCCTGGTGGCCGGGGCCGAGCCCCTCTTCTTCCTCGACTACTACGCCACCGGACGGCTCGAACTCGAGGTCGCCACCGCCGTGGTGACGGGTATCGCCAAGGGCTGCGAACTGGCGGGCTGCGCCCTCACCGGCGGCGAGACGGCGGAGATGCCAGGCCTCTACGCCCCCGGGGACTATGACCTGGCGGGCTTTTGCGTCGGCATCGCGGAGAAGGACCAACTCCTGACCCCGGATCGCGTCCAGCCGGGCGATGTCCTCGTCGGCGTCGCCTCCTCCGGCCCCCACTCCAATGGCTATTCGCTGATCCGCAAGATCCTGGAGGTCAGCGGCGCCCATCTCGATCAGGATCTGGAGGGCATGACCCTGGGGGAGCGCCTGCTGGCCCCCACCCGCATCTATGTCAAGCCGGTTCTGGAATTGATGAAGGAAGTGCCGGTCCATGCCATGGCCCACATCACCGGCGGCGGCCTGCCGGAGAATCTGCCGCGTGTCCTGCCGGAAGGTACCCAGGCGGTCATCGACCTGGGCTCCTGGCACTGCCCGCCCGTCTTCGACTGGCTGCAAGCCCAGGGCGGGGTCGCGGAGGCGGAGATGCGGCGCACCTTCAACTGTGGCGTCGGTCTCGTGCTCTGCGTCCCGGCGGCCATGGCGGCCCTGGCCTGCCAGCGGCTGGGTGAATTGGGCGAGTCCGCCTGGATTCTGGGCCGTATCGAGGCCTGCTCGGGCCCGCCCGCGGTTATTTTCGCCCAAGGGGGCGGCGGCGTGAGCAGCAGTCCCCTGTCCGTGGTGGTGCTGATCTCGGGCAGCGGGAGCAACCTGCAGGCCCTGATCGATGCGGTCCAGAACGGGACCCTGCCCATTCAGATTCGCGCCGTCATTGCCAACGAGGCGGATGCCTTCGGGCTGGAACGGGCGCGGCGGGCCGCTATCGAGGCGCGGGTACTCAGCCATCGGGATTACCCCGACCGCCCCACCTTCGACGCGGCCCTCATGGACCTCATCGACGGCTTTCAGCCCGGCCTGGTGGTCCTGGCCGGTTTCATGCGCATCCTGACCCCGGGCTTCGTGGCCCATTACCGGGGCCGGATGCTCAACATCCACCCCTCCCTGCTGCCCAAGTTTCGCGGCCTGCACACCCACGAGCGGGCCCTGGAGGTCGGCGAACGCGAACACGGGGCGACAGTACACTTTGTCACGGAGGAGTTGGATGGCGGCCCGGCGGTGCTCCAGGCGGTGGTCCAGGTGGAGCACGGCGATGACGCCGACCGGCTGGCGGCCCGTGTGCTGATTCAGGAGCACCGCATCTATCCGCAAGTGGTGCGATGGTTCGCCCAAGGCCGTTTGTCACTGGGCGCGGACGGCTTACCCCGCCTGGACGGCGAGCCCCTCCAGCAACCCCTGCGCCTCGATAACTTGACGATTGATTTGACGACCTAAGGCTCCCGGCCAGAACCGGACGCACCGGACAAACCCATGCCACACGTCTTCCAACTCCATCTCCCCAATACAGGCTGGGCCCTGTTCGACATCACGGCGGAGCCTGGGGTGGGCATCCGTCTCGGCCAGCACGGCTATGCCATCGACGGCTCCATCATCGTCGGCCCCATGATGCACAGCGAGGCTGACGTCGATAACACGGTCAATCGCTTGATCGCGGAACTGGAGACCGTCCGTGCCCAGGCCAAGCGGGAGCTGGAACGGCTGGGCTGAGGAGTGCCTGGCAGGGGCGGCCTATTCCGCGGTCTTGCCGATTTGGCTTGACCCGACCGCCGCCGAGAACATCTTTTGAAACATGTCCCAGGAGGCCATGGAGCCCGCCACATAGGGCTGGAAGAGCTTGAGGGGATCATAACCCTCGACACCCTCGACCATGCGCTGGCGAATGTCATCCAGTATCTGCCGCTGAAAGGCCTCCACATCGGGCAGACCGAGCAGTTTGCGCATCTCTTCCGGGGTGATACCGATATCGATCTTGAAGTTCATGGGGTGGGCCTCGCTGAGATTGAGAAGAGGGGATCAAGGGTCCGACAGGCAAATGCCGGCCCTAGCCATTCACTAGCCTGAGGTCGAAAACATCTTCGAGCTGGTTAACAGAGGGAAAGCGGGCGTAGGGCTCAATGTCGGCTCATGCGCGGATAAGGTTGTTCGATAGGCACGGGTTCATCGACCACCAGGCCCTGCCGGACACGCCGCCCGATGAGGATACAGGCGCTGCCGAAGGCCTTCTCCGCCTCGCGAGCGGTCCACTCCCACTCCATGGGGGAGGCATTGGTAGGGATCTGCCAATGGGCCGTGGTCAGGATCTTGCCGATGGAAATCTCCAGGGTCCAGTCGTGCCAGACGGTATCCGGGTCCTCGTCCTCGTAGAAATCCTGCTCGACCAGGCGCACATAGTTGCCTACGGCCCCATCCAGGGACACCAGGTCATTGACCACCAGCTTGTCGTCCACGCAACTCGCATAGCCCGTGTGGACTGCTGTAGCGGTGGCCATGAGAGAATGCATAAGCAGGGCCGGGGTCAGCTTCAAGGTGAGCGGGCTTTCCCAGTCTGGCTCGGTAACTTCTTGTTCTTGCAACATCCAGAAACTCGGCAATGAAATGGGGCCCCGAGGGGCGCGAGAAAGGGACCGGCGGGATTACCGCCAGCCACCACGACTAATGATGAACCATCCGTCTCCAGAGGTAAAACCCATGTCGGTCCTTCTCGACCTCGGCATCTTCCCCATGGACCAGGGCGCAAGCGTCGGGGCCTTCGTCGCCCCCGTGGTCGCCATGATCCGGGCAAGCGGTCACCCCTACCAGCTCGGCGCCATGGGCACCCTCGTCGAGACCGAGGACCTGGAGTCGGCCCTGGCCCTGATCGCCCGCGCCCACCAGGTGTTGGCGGCACAGGGCTGCCGGCGGATCTATGCCACGGCCAAGCTGGATATGCGGGATGGCCCCTTGGGGCGACTCGACGCCAAGGTGGCGCGGGTTAGCGCCCTCATGGGGGACCCGACCCCATGAGGGTCGCGGTGTTTTCCGACGTTCAGGCCAACCTCCCGGCCCTGGAGACCTGTGTCGCCCATATCCAGGGCTGGAATCCGGACCTGGTCGTCATGGCCGGTGATCTCATCAATCGCGGCCCGACCAGCGACGCCTGCCTGAGGCGCTTCCAGGAATTGCGTCAGGACCAGGGCTGGCTGCCTATTCTGGGTAACCACGAGGTCTGGGTCCTGCGCTGTGGACGCGAACCACCCCTGGACGCCATCGACGCCCGCTTGCGTGCCCTGGCCGATTTCACCTGCGCCCAGATCGCGGGAACCGAGCACTGGCTCGCCGATTGGCCAGACCATCTCTGCTTCGAAGCCGAACCCGGGCTGGGCTGGGTCCATGTCACCCACGGTACCCTCCTCGGTAACCGCGACGGCATCTCGGCGCGGACCCAGGACGCCGATTTCCCGGCCAAGGTGCCCCTTGACGTGGACCTCTTTGTGACGGGCCACACCCACAGGCCCTTGACCCGCCAATTCCAGGGCATCGACATCCTCAACGTGGGCTCCGTCGGCTCGCCCTTCGACGGGGACGCGCGGGCCAGCTATGGCCAACTGGAATGGCGCCATGGCCGCTGGCATACCCGCATCATCCGCCTGGACTATGACCGCGTTGCCGCCGGGAGAGCCTTCGAGGAAAGCGGCTTTCTCGACCGCGGGGGACCCCTGGCCCGTATCGTCCACGCCGAGTGGCTGAGGGCCAGGCCCCTGATTAACGCCTGGCACCAACGCTACGGGGAGGCCGTGCGCCAAGGCCAGATCTGTCCCGACCGCGCGGTGGACGAGTATTTAGGGTCCCTGAGTTAATCGCTAGTAGCCATCGGTTACAGGGGTGGGCCCTAACCCGCCGTTGCCCAAATCGCCGATCCCTTGATCCCCGCCTTGATCTCCTGCCAAAGCGCCTCGTAAGCCTTGGTAACGGGATTGCTGGACGGGGCGTAGGCCGGTAGGGGCATGCGGGTGATACCCATGCGCTCCACCTCGGTGGCATAGGGAATGCTGGTCTTGAGGAAGCTGGGGAAGCTTTGAGGCAGACTCTCCATCAGGTGTAAATGCAAATGCTTGCGCCGGTCCACCATGGAGAAAAAGGGCATGAGGTTAGTCTTGCCGAGGCCGTCGTGACCCTCCAGGAAGTCCACCAATTGCGCCAGGGTGCGTGCCGACAAGGTGGTCGGGATCATGGGGACCAGCAGGGCGTGACTGGCGCGAAAGACGTTTTCCGATACCAGCGATATGCTAGGCGGACAATCCAGGAAGACATAATCGTAGGCGATCGCCATGGGGGCGAGCAATTTTTGTAGCTGCTTGGTCGGACGTTTATTGTCTTCCAGCAAGAGGTCCATGTTGCGGTAAGAGAAATCCGCGGGCAAGAGGTCAAGTCGCTCGAAATCCGTGCCCTTCACGAGGTCGTCAAGATCCTGGTGGCCGCTCACCAGGGCCTTGGTACCACCTTTGACCTTGGGCTTGACACGAAAGTAATAGGTTGCGGCCCCCTGAGGGTCCAGGTCCCAGATCAGAGTACGATAACCCTCCCTGGCCGAGAGATAGGCAATATTGACCGCTGTCGCCGTCTTGCCAACGCCACCCTTGATATTGTATGAAGCGATGATCTTCATTCGCCCTTCCCCTGCCGCTTCTGGCTATCAAACAGGGACTTGAACAGGCCCTGGTGTTCGTCGCTATCGAAACCGGCAAAAATATGGGCAAATTCCTCACGCGCCCGGTGCTGATGTTCCAGTAAGTCCCCAACCAGGATGCCCATGGTGAGCAAGGTATCGGTACTGGCCCGATCCTCGTCGCGCATGCGCTGGGCGATCTGGCGCAAGTGGTCGGCCTGGACCGCCAGGTCCTGGAAATTGCCAAGATTATCCAGCAGCACCTTGAGGAGTTTCACCAGTTGACGCACCTCATGTTTCGGATAGAGGCTATCGAAGAACTCGATCAGGTAGCGCAGCTTTTTGCAGCTTTTGCGTAGCTCATGCATGTCCTCCGCGGGCGAGGCGGGTGTCATGGCCCGACCCTCCTTGCGTACCCGCCGGTACAGGGTCCAGATGCGGTCATCCGCTACCGCCAAAACCGGACGCATGGCGTTCGGCACCACGGAGCTTTCGGGGACCGAGGCCTCCAGGAAGGCCCGCCAATCGCGCAGCAGATCCCGGAAACGCTTGGAATCCAGGTGCTCCACCAGGTTCTTCTGTTCCTCGCCATAATGGGCGTGAATGAAGTCGCGCAGGGGTTCCAGATGGGGCCTCAGTGGCTCCGGCAGGCACGCCTGATAGGCGTTGAAGTCGAGCAGATAGACGTCCAGATCGCGCACGGGCCCGGTGAACTCGCCGATCCAGCCGAAGGCATCCTTGTATTGCTCCACCACATCCGGGGCAAAAACATCTTTGATCTGGGTTAGGGCTGAACGGGTGCGGCGCACGGCCACGCGCAAATCATGGAGAAATTCCGAGTCCAGGTTTTCGCGCGTGCCAGGGACATTGACCTCGATGGTATTGAGCAGGTGGAGCAGGATTTCCTTGGTCGTGGCGTCCGCGCGACGGTCGGGATCAAGGCGGAAATTGAGTTGGGAACTGTAGTCACCTGGCTTGCGTCCCGCGGAGGCCAGGGCCTCCAACAGAAGATCAGTGCGGACCAGGGACAGGCCAAGCTCTTCGTTGAGCATCCGCGCCGTGTCGCGAAAATCGGCCTCATAGCCCTTGACGGCGTGAAGCCGTAGGCGCGTAGAGATGGGACCCTGACGTTCCCGCGCCTTATCGTCGTAACGATTCTGCTCCAGTTCCAGACGAGCGATGGTCTTGTCATCCTCGTTAAGGAGGCGCCAGGTCAGTATGCGGGAATGAACATCCAATAGGGGAAGCAGGCGGCGAATGCCCAGGAGTCGCGCCAGGCGCTCGGTATCGGGGCCAGGCGGCAAATCGGCGGCGAAACCCAAGTCCCGCTCAAGTTCGCACGCGAAGATAGGGACCTCGTCATTCAGATCGCGCCACATCATGACGCGATGATGACCGTCGATCCGCTCCTCCAGAACCCCACCCGCCAGGTAGAGGCTCCAGTCGAAGGTGTCATGAAAGCGCCGCAGCAGGTGTCGGGGTTCATCCTCGCCAATCCGGCATCTCGCCTCGAGGGCGTCCTTGATCCCCTGAAGATCGGTCCCGTCCGGGACCAGATAGGCCTGATTGAATTCATTCATCGATGGATATGTCGTCCTCGTTTGTTGTTGTAGCGAATCGAATACCATGAAGCATAACTTTCATTATTCGGATAGTACGCGACTTCTCCCGCCACGACCAGAGGACAACCAGGCAGCCCGGGAGCTAATCGACTGGACCCCCGGAGGAACTTAGGCGCAGACTTGGTGATATCCCAGCCCTGTTCCCAACGCCTCTCATGCCCCACCCCCGCAAAAGATTCGGCCAAAACTTTCTCCAGGATCAAAGCGTCATCGACCGCATCATCGCTGCCGTCTCACCCAGCCCCGGCGAAAGCCTGGTGGAGATAGGCCCAGGGCGCGGCGCCATCACCCGAGCCTTGTTGCGCGCAGTCGGGCAATTGGATGCGGTGGAACTGGATCGAGACCTCATCGAACCCCTGGCCCGTACCTGTGCCTCCCTGGGGCAACTGACCATCCATCAGGCTGACGCCCTGACCTTTGATCTGAGCCAATTGGTAGCGCCTGGGGAGAAGCTGCGCCTGACCGGCAATTTACCCTACAACATTTCCACTCCGCTCCTGTTCCGCTTCCTGGAACAAAAGGTTCTGTATCCTGGACATGCATCTTATGTTGCAAAAAGAGGTGGTGGACCGCATTGTCGCCCCTGCCGGGCTCCCGTACCTACGGCCGGCTCTCGGTCATGATCCAGACCTGGTGTCGGGCCGAGGCCCTGTTTGAAATCCCGCCCCAGGCCTTCTTCCCGGCGCCCAAGGTTGATTCAGCCTTTCTGCGCCTGACGCCACTCGATCCCCCGCCCTTCCCACTCCAGGATCCAGGTCATCATCAACGCCTGGTCACCCAGGCCTTTGCCCAGCGCCGCAAGACCTTGCGCAACACGCTCAAAGGCATGGCGACGACAGAGGATTTCGCGGCCCTTGGCATCGATCCCGGTCAGCGGGCCGAGGAACTGTCGGTCTCCACCTTTGCAGGCCTGGCCAATCTGACTTGCAAAGCCACGCCTTCGCCCGAAAATTGTGGGCTTATAAACTTAGGCACTTCACCCCTTACCCCGGACTTGAAACAACTTCCATCAGGCGAAAAAGATGAGTGACCATACGGATAAAGAGGATTATATAACGGCAGGCGAAGACGCGGAGAGCGAGGCATCGCAGCAGGATTCCGAGGCATCGGCGGTGGAGCCGACCATGCCGGCGCGCGTCAAGGATGTGCTGCCCGGCATCATTCATCTGTTGCCCGTGGCGGCCCGCCCCTTTTTCCCGGGCCAGGCCGTGCCCCTGCTCATGTCGGGCAAGCATTGGGCCAAGACCATTCGTGCCGTAGTCGATTCGGATAACAAGATCCTGGGCGTGGTCCTGGTGACCAACGATACAGCCGAGGAGGCCACCACCGAGCAGTTTCATGCCGTCGGCACGGCCTGCCGGGTCCATCGTGTTCATGAACAGGATGGGTACCTCCAGGTGTTGGTGGAGTGCCTGCATCGCTTTCGCATCGAAAACTGGGTCTCCCGGCGAGCACCCTTTTCCGCGCGCGTCGAATACTTCCCGGAGCCCAGCACGCGCGGTCAGGATGAGATCAAGGCCTATGCCATGGCCGTTATCAATACCATCAAGGAACTGCTCCCCCTCAACCCCCTTTATGTCGAGGAGTTGCGAGTCTTCCTGGATCGCTTCGGACCGGATGATCCTTCCCATTTATCCGACTTTGCCGCCAGCCTGACAACCTCCACTAAGGAACAACTTCAGGAGGTTCTGGAAGCCGTCGATCTGCTCAAACGCATGGAAAAGGTGCTGATCCTGCTCAATAACGAACTGGACCTGGCCCGAGCCCAGCAAAAAATCCGTGAATCGGTGGAAGAGCGGATGCAGAAGCAGCAACGCGACTTCTTCCTCAGGGAACAACTCAAGGTTATTCAGAAGGAACTGGGGCTGGCCAAGGACGACCGCACGGCAGAACTGGACAAATTCAAGGAGCGCCTCAAGTCCCTGACCCTCACCGATGAGGCCCAGAAGCGGGTCGATGAGGAACTGGAGAAGATGGCTATGCTCGAGACGGGATCACCGGAATATTCCGTCACCCGGAATTATCTGGATTGGATCACGACACTGCCCTGGGGCGGCTACTCCCAGGATAAATTAGACCTGAAACGCGCACGGCGCATCCTGGATCGGGATCACTACGGTCTGGAGGACGTCAAGACCCGCATCCTGGAATTCCTGGCGGTTGGCATTCACAAGGGCCAGATCGCTGGCTCTATCATTATGCTGGTGGGCCCACCCGGGGTGGGCAAAACCTCCGTGGGACGCTCCATCGCCGATGCCCTGGGCCGCCGCTTCTACCGCTTCTCCGTCGGCGGTATTCGCGACGAGGCCGAGATCAAGGGCCACCGCCGTACCTATATTGGCGCCATGCCGGGCAAATTCCTGCAGGCGATCAAGGATGCGGGCACCGCTAACCCCGTTATCATGCTCGACGAGATTGACAAGATTGGCGCCTCTTATCACGGTGATCCCGCCTCGGCCCTGCTTGAGGTTCTGGATCCAGAGCAAAACTCGGACTTTCTTGATCACTACCTGGATCTGCGCTTTGACCTCTCCAAGGTGTTATTCGTATGCACCGCCAATCAGCTGGACAGCATTCCCGGGCCCCTGGCGGATCGCATGGAGATCATTCCCCTGTCGGGCTACATCGTTGAGGAAAAGCTGGCCATCGCCAAGAAATTCCTCCTGCCCCGTCAGATCGATAAGGCTGGACTACCCGCGCGGTCGGTACGCCTCGATGCCGCCACCCTGCGCGCGGTGATCGTGGGCTACGCGCGGGACGCGGGGGTGCGCCGCCTCGACAAGCAGATCGGCAAAATCGTGCGGAAGTGCGCGGTGCAGGTTGCTTGAAGGCGTGGAACAACCCATCCAGATAGGTCAGGATCGGCTCAAGGAATATCTGGGCAGCCCCATGTTCCGCGACGAGCGCAAGCTAATGGGACCCGGGGTGGTCACGGGGCTGGCGTGGACCGCCATGGGCGGCGCCACCCTCTCCATCGAAGCCGTCAGGACACATGGCTTTACGCGAGGCTTCAAGCTCACGGGCCAACTGGGCGATGTCATGAAGGAGTCCGCCGAGATCGCCTATGGGTACCTCGTCAGCCATTCAGAACAATTTGGCGTGGATCAGTCTTATTTCGAGAAGGCCTTTATTCACATTCACGTCCCCGCTGGCGCCACGCCCAAGGACGGCCCCTCGGCGGGTATCACCCTAGTCAGCGCATTGCTGTCTTTGGCACGAAACAAACCCATCCGTCGCCTGGCCATGACGGGCGAGATAACCTTGACGGGGGCAGTCTTCCCGGTTGGCGGCATCCGTGAAAAGCTTATCGCCGCGCGCAGGGCCGGAATCAAGGAAATTATCCTGCCGGCTGACAACCAGGGGGAGTTCGAAGAAGTGCCGGAATATGTCCGTCACGGCCTGCAGATCCACTTTGCCACTCGCTTTGCGGACATCGTCCCCTGGTTATTTTAGCGTGGCCCGTCCAGACCGGCCCAGCCACGCCTCTGGGGCCTCAGGCTGGGCTTGATCCTCTTGGCACAGCGGACTCCCCGATTTCGCCAACCCTTGACTGGCACCGGGGTCATACCGCAACCGCGCCCAGGGCTGTTTCCTGGTAGGGTCCTGGGCGTCGCGCTGGGGAACCCCCTGGGTCAACAGTTATCCGGGACCCAACGAAAAACCCCGCCCTCGGGCGGAAGGCGGGGTTTGAGAAAAGGTCCTGGCGGTGACCTACTTTCACATGGGGAGGCCCCACACTATCATCGGCGATACACCGTTTCACTTCTGAGTTCGGGATGGGATCAGGTGGTGCCAGTGCTCCATGGCCGCCAGGGAAAAGGGTGGGAGGTGGCGGTGGGCCACCCCCCGGGGAATAGAGAGATCGTTGGCGTGAGGGACACGTCCCCACCCCGCGCAAAGCGCTTGGGTGTTAGAGGGTCAAGCCGCACGGTCAATTAGTACGGGTTAGCTGCACGCGTTACCGCGCTTCCACATCCCGCCTATCCACGTCATAGTCTGTGACGGACCTTTAGGGACCTCAAGGGTCCAGGGAGATCTCATCTTGGGAGGGGCTTCCCGCTTAGATGCTTTCAGCGGTTATCCCGTCCGTACGTAGCTACCCGGCAATGCCACTGGCGTGACAACCGGAACACCAGGGGTACGTCCACTCCGGTCCTCTCGTACTAGGAGCAGCTTCCCGCAAATCTCCAACGCCCACGGCAGATAGGGACCGAACTGTCTCACGACGTTCTAAACCCAGCTCGCGTACCACTTTAAATGGCGAACAGCCATACCCTTGGGACCGACTTCAGCCCCAGGATGTGATGAGCCGACATCGAGGTGCCAAACACCGCCGTCGATATGAACTCTTGGGCGGTATCAGCCTGTTATCCCCGGAGTACCTTTTATCCGTTGAGCGATGGCCCTTCCATACAGAACCACCGGATCACTAAGACCTACTTTCGTACCTGCTCGACGTGTCTGTCTCGCAGTCAAGCACCCTTATGCCTTTGCACTCAATGCGCGATTTCCGACCGCGCTGAGGGTACCTTCGTGCTCCTCCGTTACTCTTTGGGAGGAGACCGCCCCAGTCAAACTACCCACCACACACTGTCCCCGACCCGGATCACGGGCCTGGGTTAGAACTCCAAATCGACCAGGGTGGTATTTCAAGGGTGGCTCCACCCGAACTGGCGTCCGGGCTTCCTAGCCTCCCACCTATCCTACACAAGTCGATTCAAAGTCCCGTGTGAAGCTATAGTAAAGGTTCACGGGGTCTTTCCGTCTAGCCGCGGGTACTCGGCATCTTAACCGAGATTTCAATTTCACTGAGTCTCTGGTGGAGACAGCGTGGCCATCGTTACGCCATTCGTGCAGGTCGGAACTTACCCGACAAGGAATTTCGCTACCTTAGGACCGTTATAGTTACGGCCGCCGTTTACCGGGGCTTCGATCAAGAGCTTCGCCTTGCGGCTAACCCCATCACTTAACCTTCCGGCACCGGGCAGGCGTCACACCCTATACGTCCGCTTACGCGTTTGCAGAGTGCTGTGTTTTTAGTAAACAGTCGCAGCCACCTGGTCACTGCAACCCCCGTCCGCTCCGGCCGCAGGGCCTTCACGTACTAGGGGCGTACCTTCTCCCGAAGTTACGGTACTATTTTGCCTAGTTCCTTCACCAGAGTTCTCTCAAGCGCCTGGGGATTCTCACCCTGCCCACCTGTGTCGGTTTGGGGTACGGTCCCCTGTTACCTGAAGCTTAGAGGCTTTTCTTGGGAGCTTGGCATCAATCACTTCGCCTCCGTGGAGGCTCGTCGTCACGCCTCGGCATTAACCCCCCGGATTTGCCTAAGGGGTCTGCCTACACGCTTGAACCGGGACGACCGTCGCCCGGATGACCTAGCCTTCTCCGTCCCCCCATCGCAGTAACAGCAGGTGCGGGAATATTAACCCGCTTCCCATCGACTACGCCTTTCGGCCTCGCCTTAGGGGCCGACTAACCCTGCGCCGATGAACGTTGCGCAGGAAACCTTGGGCTTTCGGCGAGGGGGACTCTCACCCCCTTTATCGTTACTCATGTCAGCATTCGCACTTCCGATACCTCCAGCATGCCTTACAGCACACCTTCACAGGCTTACGGAACGCTCCCCTACCAAGCACGTAAACGTGCTTCCGCAGCTTCGGTACATGGCTTAAGCCCCGTTGAATCTTCCGCGCAGGCCGACTCGACCAGTGAGCTATTACGCTTTCTTTAAAGGGTGGCTGCTTCTAAGCCAACCTCCTGGCTGTCTGGGCCTTCCCACATCGTTTCCCACTGAGCCATGATTTAGGGACCTTAGCTGGCGGTCTGGGTTGTTTCCCTCTTGACGACGGACGTTAGCACCCGCCGTCTGTCTCCCGCGATTGCACTTCTCGGTATTCGGAGTTTGCATCGGTTTGGTAAGTCGGGATGACCCCCTAGCCGAAACAGTGCTCTACCCCCGAGAGTGAGACGCGAGGCGCTACCTAAATAGCTTTCGGGGAGAACCAGCTATCTCCGGGCTTGATTAGCCTTTCACTCCGACCCACAGCTCATCCCCGTCTTTTTCAACAGACGTGGGTTCGGGCCTCCAGCGCGTGTTACCGCACCTTCACCCTGGCCATGGGTAGATCGCCCGGTTTCGGGTCTACTCCCAACGACTCAAACGCCCATTTAAGACTCGCTTTCGCTACGCCTCCCCTCTTCGGTTAAGCTTGCCGCTGAGATGTAAGTCGCTGACCCATTATACAAAAGGTACGCCGTCACCCTGGCGGGCTCCGACTGCTTGTACGCATACGGTTTCAGGATCTATTTCACTCCCCTCTACGGGGTTCTTTTCGCCTTTCCCTCACGGTACTGGTTCACTATCGGTCGGTAGGGAGTATTTAGCCTTGGAGGATGGTCCCCCCATGTTCAGACAGGGTTTCTCGTGCCCCGCCCTACTCGTTTTCACCTGACCAGCCATGTCGCGTACGAGGCTATCACTCGCTATGGCGCTCCTTTCCAGAAGCTTCTGCTATGGGTGATCGGGCTTAAGGGCTAGTCCCCTTTCGCTCGCCGCTACTCAGGGAATCTCGGTTGATTTCTGTTCCTCCGGGTACTTAGATGTTTCAGTTCCCCGGGTTTGCTTCGTCCGCCTATATATTCAGCGGACGATACCGACCTTACGGTCGGTGGGTTTCCCCATTCGGATATCCTCGGATCAAGGCTTGTTTGCCAGCTCCCCGAGGCTTTTCGCAGGCTACGACGTCCTTCATCGCCTCCTACCGCCTAGGCATCCACCGTATGCGCTTTGTTGCTTGACCCTCTAACCCCAAACGTTCTGGGACTCAAGGGCAACATGGTTACGTGTCCTGTCAGCATGACTGCTAACAGGTGCCTTACGATCTCTCTAAATTGTTAATGAGCGGGTTTGCCGAAGCAAAGCCCCGAGGCCGGCACGCCGGACTCGGGGCTTGACTTCTGGGCCAGGGCGTCCGGGGGTGGTGGAGCCAGGGAGGTTCGAACTCCCGACTTCCTGCTTGCAAAGCAGGCGCTCTCCCAGCTGAGCTATGGCCCCGTGGATGGTGGGTCTGGCTGGA
>CAWJBI010000004.1:120000-135801 GCA_963841065.1 uncultured Gammaproteobacteria bacterium
ATGAGCCAAGGCCTGGGGGGATAGTTGGCGCAACTGGTCCATCTGGCGCCGATCCGCATCCGGAAAAAAGCCGCCAGCATAGATCATGAGATCAGGGTCGGTTTCAACCGGCCACTCTCCACTCAGATGCACCTGTCGCACCTTTGAGGCGAAGTCCGAGACAGGGCCCAGCAGCTTGGCGTGACGCTCGACCTGGGACAGGTCAATACCCCATCGTTCCGCCGCCAGCGCGGTTAGAGTCGCCAGGGGCGCCACCATCGGGGCGTGATTGACATGGATGGTTTTGAGGGGGATACGTTCTATCCCTTCCGGCAGATCCTTAATGGGCGTGAAGAGGCGTTCGCGCATGGCCTCGACGGTCAGGCACATCAGGGGCTCGGGTGCATATCGCAGGTCGTAGCAAATCACGCCGTTGCGGAAACGGGGATGAGGTGAGATCGGCAACACCGGGGCAATACAGCCAAGCCGGGCAGGGTAGCGGCTGGAGACATGCAGAAAGGGCTCGCCCTTGGCCACCAACTCCTCCACCCTGCCCCGCTCACGCAGACTCAAGGCATAGGCAAAGAGGCGCGGCTGATGGGCCTTGAGCAGGGCCGCTAGCTGGAGGGTGGCGCGAACATCGGCCAGGGCGTCGTGTGCCTGAGCATGCTCAATGCCGTTGGCAAGGGTCAGATGTTCTAACCGGAAGGAGGTTACGCCTTCCCCGCTGGCTGGCCACTGGATACCCTCGGGACGCAGGGCATGGGCCAGGCGCAGGACATCGATGATGTCCCAGCGTGAGTTGCCGTTTTGCCACTCGCGGGCATAGGGATCGATAAAATTACGGTAGAAGAGGTTGCGGGTAATTTCATCATCGAAGCGAATGCTGTTGTAGCCCACCCCGCAGGTACCGGGCTTGGCCAGTTCACGTTCGATAGCGGCGGCGAAATCCGCCTCGGGCACCCCTTCACGCCAAGCGCGCTGGGGGCTGATGCCTGTCAACAGGCACGCATCGGGATGGGGCAGCAGATCGTCCGCGGGGCGGCAAAAGAGGATTAACGGCTCGCCAACCGGATTGAGGTCTTCGTCGGTACGCAGGCCAGCGAACTGACAGGGGCGGTCCCGGCGTTGATCCGCGCCCCAGGTCTCGTAGTCATGCCAGTAGAAGGTCTTGCTCAAGCCCCAGCTCCGCTCTGACCCCTGACCACCTGATCCTGGCCAGGTTGCCAATCGTCACCGCCAGGGAATCCATCCCTTAAAAAGCCAAAAGCCGGGGAAAACGCGAGCATCCTCCCCGCACTCGTGGGGAGGATGCCTGCGAGATTAAATCTTCTCTTTGATACGGGCAGCCTTGCCCGTACGTCCACGCAGATAGTAGAGCTTGGCGCGGCGTACATCGCCACGGCGCTTAACCTGGATGGAATCGACCACGGGGCTGTAGGTCTGGAATACACGCTCCACGCCTTCGCCATGAGAGATTTTTCGGACGGTGAAAGCCGAGTTCAAACCGCGATTACGCTTGGCGATGACGACGCCCTCGAAGGCCTGAAGTCGCTCGCGGGCACCCTCCTTAACCTTGACTTGCACCACCACGGTGTCTCCGGGGGCGAAATCGGGGACCACGCGGCCCATTTGCTCTTTTTCGAGTTCCTCGATGATATTCATGCTCTTTCGCTCCTGTTCTCACCCGGCGTCTTGATGCGCGAGGATAAACTGATCCAGCAACGCCTGTTCCACTTTACTCAGGGAACGACGCTGCAACAAATCGGGACGGCGTAGCCAGGTCCTGCCCAATGCCTGCCCGAGCCGCCAACGTTCGATAGCCCCATGGTCTCCACTCAGCAGCACCGACGGGACCGGCCGGCCGTCGATCTCCGACGGTCTGGTGTAGTGAGGATGATCCAGCAAACCATCCACATGCGAATCCTCCCGAGCCGAGTCCGGGTGACCCAGTGCCCCCGGCAGCAGGCGGATGACAGCGTCCATGACCATCATGGCCGGTAACTCGCCGCCACTTAAAACATAGTCACCGATGGACCACTCCTCGTCCACCCAGCCATCAATGAGGCGCTCATCAATCCCTTCGTAACGGCCGGCGATCAGTATCCAGCCGCTAGCCTGGGCAATGGCCGACATCTCGCCCTGATCCAGGAGCCGACCCTGGGGACTGAGATAGGCCACACGACTTTCCGGTGCCTCGGCCCGGGCGACTGCCAACGCCGCTCTCAAGGGCTCCACCTTCATCACCATACCAGGACCGCCCCCGTAGGGCCGATCATCCACGGTACGATGTGGATCCAAAGCGTAATCGCGCGGATTCCACAGATGAAGCTCGGCAATGCCCTGTGCCAGTGCTCGCGCTACGACCCCCTCATCCTCCAGGGCCCGGAACATGGCCGGGAAGAGGGTAATGACATCGAAGCGCACGCCGCCAGACCGCGGCTAGAAATCCGGGTCCCAAGCGACCCGCATCAACTTCCTCTCCAGATCCACTTCCGTGACCACATCACCCCAAAGAAAGGGTATCAGGCGCTCGCGTTCCCCGCGCACCGCCAGGACATCGTTGCCGGCGGTCGCGAAGAGATGATGGACCTTGCCCAGAGGCACCCCTTCCAGGGTCTCCACGGCCAAACCTTCCAGATCGGCCCAGTAGAATTCGTCCTCGCCCGGCGGAGGCAATTGATCCCGGCTGACCGAAATGTTCTGTCCAACCAGGACCGCCGCTTGCTCCCGGTCTTCGCAACCGACAATCCGCGCAACCAGGCCCTTGCCATGCCGCCGCCCCTCGACCGCGGTTCGCACCTCGGCCTTATCACCCAAGAGCCAAGGGGTGTAGCCCAGAATGGCTTCCATGGGGTCCGTCTCGGAGAAGATCTTGACCAACCCATGCACCCCGTAAATTCCGGAGATGCGTCCAACCACAAGGGTACGGTCATCCGCCATGGCGTGATGATTCCTGGGGCAAACAGGCCCGAGGCCTGCTCGCCGTCAGCGGAATCAGGAAGCGACGACGGCCTGAACGCCCGTGGCCGCCGGCAGGCTCGCGGCCTCCTTGGCCGCTTGCTTCAATAACTTCTCAACGCGCTCGGTGGGCTTGGCGCCCTGGGCAATCCAGTAGTCGGCGCGCTCGCGATCCAGACGCACCTTGACCTCGCCGCCAACGGCGATGGGATTGAAAAAGCCAATACGCTCAATGTAGCGCCCATCTCGGCGACAACGCACGTCGGCAACGACGACTTGATAAAAGGGGCGCTTCTTGGCGCCGCCCCGCGACAAACGAATCGTGACCATGGTTAGTCCTGATTGGGTTCCAGAATCGGTCTCCCGGCACCATTCGGGGCACAGGAAAACACGGCATTTTACTTGAAAATGGAAAAATGAAAAGCGCCAAAATCGCCTAACGGCCCTATCTAGCGTGGCAAAACCCTCAAAACGGCATCCGCCCCGGCATCCCCATGCCCGGGAGCCGACCCGACAGCGATCGCATCATCCGCGCCATGCCGCCGCCCTTCATCTTCTTCATGGTCTTCTGCATGATGGTGAACTGCTTGAGCAGGCGATTGATATCCTGGATCTGGGTGCCCGAACCCATGGCGATGCGGCGCTTGCGCGCCCCCTTGATGAGGGCGGGGAAGGCCCGCTCATGAGGGGTCATGGAATTGATCATGGCCACGAGCCGCTTCAGTTCCTTGTCGTTCACCTGCTGTTTGAGATGCTCCGGCACCTGGCCCATGCCAGGCAGCTTGTCCATGAGCCCGGCCATCCCGCCCATGCTCGACATCTGCGTCAACTGGTCGCGGAAATCCGCCAGATCAAAATCCTTGCCCTTCTGGATCTTTTTGACCAGCAGCTCCGCCTTCTCGTGGTCGATCTTGCTCTGCACCTCCTCGACCAAGGACAGCACATCCCCCATGCCCAGGATGCGCGAGGCGACGCGATCCGGATGAAAAGGCTCCAGGGCCGACGTCTTCTCGCCAACGCCCAGGAACTTGATGGGCTTGCCGGTGATGAAGCGGATGGACAGGGCAGCGCCGCCACGGGCGTCGCCATCGGTCTTGGTGAGGATGACGCCGGTGAGCGGCAGGGCGTCGTCGAAGGCCTTGGCGGTGTTGGCCGCGTCCTGGCCGGTCATGGCGTCCACGACGAACAGGGTCTCGATGGGCTTGACCGCCGCGTGCAGACGCTGGATCTCCTCCATCATGGCCTGATCGACGTGCAACCGCCCCGCGGTATCGACGATGAGGACATCCTTAAAGTGCTTGCGGGCCGAGTCCAGGGCCGACCGGGCGATGTGCACCGGATCCTGGTCACCCTGGCTGGGGAAGAATTCCGCGCCCACCTCCGCCGCCAGCGTCCGCAACTGGTCGATGGCCGCCGGACGATAGACGTCGCAACTGACCACCATGACCTTCTTTTTCTGCTTCTCCTGGAGCCAGCGGGCGAGCTTGGCAACACTGGTGGTCTTGCCCGAACCCTGAAGGCCAGCCATCAGCACCACCGCCGGCGGCTGGGCCGCCAGGTTCAGGACCTCGTTGGCCGAACCCATGAGTTCGACCAACTCGTCGTTGACGATCTTAATCAGGACCTGGCCCGGGGTCAGGCTGCGCGCCACCTCCTCCCCCATCGCCTTGTCGCGTACCCGGTCGACAAAGGCACGCACCACCGGCAAGGCGACATCGGCCTCGAGCAAGGCCATGCGCACCTCGCGCAGGGAGTCCTTGATGTTGTCCTCGGTCAGGCGACCCCGGCCACGGAGATTGTCGAGGGCGCGTCCGAGGCGCTCCTGCAGATTTTCGAACATGGTCTTCCTCGAGCAGGAAAAAATAGTGGTAATGGGGCCTGCCAGGCCCGCGGGCGGTAGAATTATGTCCAGTATAATGCAGAGGCTTCCCGGACGGATGGATGGGCTTGCGCGTTAGATCCAGGGTGCGAGTGATCAGGCGCTCCGCCGGCATCGTTTCCCACGCGCCGTCTTTATGCGATTATTCACTTACATGAATCACCTCTACTTTTCCCTGACCGCCATCGCCCTTTACCTCGCCGCCACGGGCCTGATCGGGTGGCGTTTGCTCGGCCGCGATCATCCGTATCAGCCCCCCCGCATTCTCGCCTTATGGCTTGTTTTTGCGGGGATGCTGCTTCACGCCTGGCTTCTCTACGATGGTATTTTCAGCCAACCGGGACTCAATCTTGGCTTTTTCAATGCCTTGGTTCTAACTTCCTGGACCGTGATTGCCCTGTTGCTGCTCTCCAGCGTCACCAAGCCAGTGGAGAACCTAGGCCTCGTACTGCTACCCGTGGCGGCCTTGACATTAGCGCTGGAAGCAAGCTACCCGAGTCCCAATTTCATGCGTCCGGCCGTGGGATGGGACATCAAGATCCACGTACTCATCTCCATGCTGGCATACAGCCTGCTCACCCTGGCCAGCGTTCAGGCTATCTTGCTGGCGATTCAGGACCATCATCTGCGCAGGCGTCAAACCGGCGGCTTTATCCGTGCCTTGCCACCGCTGCAGACCATGGAAAGCATGCTCTTTGAGATGATCGGCGCAGGCTTCGCCCTTCTGACCCTGGCCCTCATCAGCGGATTTGCCTTCCTGGAAGACATGTTCGCCCAGCACCTGGTTCACAAAACCGTGTTATCGACTCTGGCCTGGCTGATGTTTGGCAGCCTGCTCATAGGTCGCTTCCGCTACGGCTGGCGGGGCAAGACAGCGATCATCTGGACTTTAAGCGGGTTTGTGATCCTGATACTGGCTTACTTTGGCAGCAAGGTTGTACTGGAACTCGTACTCCAGCGTTAGGTCATGGCGACATTTAAGGGGCGAGGCAAGGCATCCCGCCCTTTCGCAACGGAAGCGACAGGGCTTGGATCCCTCTGGTAGCGGATCTTTGCGGCGACCTGGATACGAGACCCAGGCCGCCGCGGGTTCAGGCCATTGAAGGAGAAGGGGAAATTAGCAGGAATGGCAGAAATAATCCGGCAGACCAGCAATGCGGCAAGCCTGTTTGCAGCCACCCGCGGGGAAAAGCCCCTCCAGGGTGCGCCGAGTACAAGCAACATGGGGACTAATTTCATCCCCAATGGCCCGGATGACCAGCTTGGGCGAAGGTGGATGCCCAAATTCCTTATAATAATCCCGCAAATACTCAATCACCACCCAATGGCGAGGGGTCAGGATTAAACCCTGTTCGGCGGCCATGGCCTCCGCCACTTCGCGATCCCAAGCATCGAAACTGGCTAGAAAACCCTTGCGGTCCAACGCCAGATGACGACCGGCGATCTGCATTGAAGACATGATGGCAAACTCCTCCATCCTACTTCGGGATGGTTTTATGTTAGTTGGTGGAAGCGAAATTTCTGCCCTGCCCTGGAAGACGACTTCCTGACCTACCGGCTTGCCGCAGAAGGGCGTCCCGGAACTGGCCGATTTTGGTTGGTGGTCGAGCCCAGATCCCCTCCAGAACCCGAACTTTGCGAGGAACTTCACCTAAGATTAGACCATTTGATAGGAATTTCCAGCCCACTGCCTTCAGCAGATCCAGCGGTATCCGGTTCGTGGGCGAGGTCGTGATTGCTTGTCATCAGCCGGTCCTATGGTGCTACAATTTGCACCCTTGGAAATACAGGGCCTCCACAGGGGCCAGGATCAGCCCCCAGCGACCCAAAATCCGATTCATGGGGCCGTAGCTCAGCTGGGAGAGCGATGCGTTCGCAATGCATAGGTCAGGGGTTCGATCCCCCTCGGCTCCACCAAAACATAGATTTTACCGTCCCGCACGGGACCATAAGAGACCCGAACCCGCCCCGAAAAGGCGGGTTTTTTATGCCCTTACGCTGGGGCTTAGGGAGGTGGACCCCTACGTCAAGACAGCACCCATGGACCTCCCCGGCAGGGGTGGGAAGAAGGGATCGACGCGAGGCGCGGCGCTCGCCGGCAGGCGCTACTCATTGATAAAGCCGTGCCGCCCGCTTTGCGCGCGTCATTCCCACATAGACCAGCTTGCGTAGATTTTCGTCCAACTCGCGATTGACCACGATCGCCACGGCGTCGAACTCCAGGCCTTTGGCCCGATGTAGGGTCATGGCGAAAATCTGCGCATCCTTGCGGCTGAGGCGCTCGCGGTGGTCGAGGGTGGCCACCTTATAGCCGGCCTCCCGGATCTGCTTGGCCAACTGGTCGCGCAGCTTGAGGGTGGGAGCCATGACGCCGACCTGGGTGTCACGGTTGTCCTTCAGGCACTGTTCGATGAAGTCCCTGATGCCATCACGAATCGCTTCCATCGATGCGCCATGGATACGGTCCGGCTTGGGACCGTGCAGCAGCGACTTGTAGCGGGAGATCTCATCCGAGCCGCCGTCCAGATCATCGACCTCGATATCCTCCAGCAGCGCGACCGCCTCGCGGCGAATCTCTTCCGTAGTCCGGTAGTTCAGATAGAGCTTCTTCCCGCGACCGCGGATATCGATCCCGCAACTGCTCATGCTGGCCTTGTTCTTGGCATAGATGCGCTGGTGGCCGTCACCGACGAACATCAGATCGTTGGGCCCCGGGGGCACCAGGGCGCGGATCAGTCTCAACGCCTGAGGGCCGAAGTCCTGGGTCTCGTCCACCACCGCATGGGCGTAGGGCGGATTTCCTTCGGCGGCGAGGATGGCGCAGGCATCCCGATAGGCGTCGTCCGGCTCCTTCAGACCCTTGGCGCTCAACTGCAGCCGATAGTTCTCGAAAATCTCCCACAGGGCATCGCGCTTCTTGCGCGAAAGCAGGACGCCCCTGCCGCGGCGTGGGGCCTCGCGGTAGGCGTCGCGGGACGCCAATCCCTGGGCCAGGACCACCTGCTCGAACTCCTCGCGGACGAATTCCCGCGACACGCCCAGCGCGGGATCGAAATCGACCATGGCGGACTCCCAGACCGGCGCGCACTTGGCCTCGAAGTCGAAGGCGATCTCATGCTCGTAGCGGCGCACCTTGAGCAAGCGGAACACCAGGGCGTCCAGGTTGATGATGTCGATGTGCCGCATCTGTTCTGGCGTGCAGATCGACTTGAGGCCATCCTCGATATCCAGCGCCAGATTCGTCGTAAAGGTCGTGAAGAGGAGCTTCTGGTCCGTGTCGCCGAGGGTGCCGGCCAGGTGCTTGGCCCGGTGCATCGCCAGTACCGTCTTGCCGGTACCCGCGCCGCCGAGGATGCGGCTCGGGCCATTCAGATGGCTGGTAGCCAGGCGCCTCTGGGTGGGGTGCAGGAAGACTCGCCACTGCTCCAGTGGGGCGGAGAGGATCTCCTGGAGGTCGTTTTCGCCTTCCACCACATAGAAGCGGGAACGACTCTCATCGCGCTCGGCGGCGCTTGCGAAATCTTGCGTATCGATCTCCCGATCGACCCGGGTCTCGCGGGAGGCCAGGATGCTCGCGACCGAATCGCCCGCCAGAACCAGAAAGAGCCCCTCGTACGCCTCGACGGGCAATTCTTCGCGCATGGCATCCAGGTCGCCCTCCGAGCGAATGGTCCGGACCGCCGGGACCATCTCCTCGGGTACCCCGAGCGCCATCAGATCCCGGTCCGAAAGTGCGGAGAAGACGGGCTCGGGCTGGGACGGCAAGGGGGCCGCCTTGCTCTGCAGGGTCTCCTCGACAAAGTGCAGGTTGGTCAGGGTGAGGGCACCGTTGACCGGATTGACGCTCATCTTCCTCTTGGTGGCCCAGGCATAGGCGTCATCGTGCGCGTCGATGTGCAGCCAGACGAAGACATTGTCCCGTGGTGCCCGAAAGACGATGCCGCGATAGCCTTGATCGATACGCACCGAACGAAAGTTCTTGTCCTTGGCGCCCTGGATCGTCTCGTAGTTGATGCCCGGGCTGCGCGGGTCGGTCTGGAACTTGAGCATGAACTCCAGGCCCTTGGTCTGCACCCCCGCCGGCAATGCCGTCATGCGCTTGATGACCTCGTTGCTGACGATGATCTTGACGTCTTCTGTCATCTTGTCTGGCCTCTGAGGGCGGACTCTACGGCGAGCCACCAGTTGTCACTTTCCTCGATGACGGCATAGCCGGCGCCCCGCCAACTGCCCGCGAACTCTACCTGGACGGAAGTCAGGAAGACGAGACGGGCCTGCTCCCACACTAGCTCCGCCACCCGATAGTCGTCGCCCTCCTCCTGCTCGCAGCCGATTTCATCCGGTGGCGGTACTTCAACGTTGGCCAGATAAACGAAGCCCTGGGCGAGGCGTTCGAGGAACTGGGCTTCGTCGAGTATCCGGGCCCAACCCGGGCCGCCGCTTGCCGGCCTGGCCACCTGGGGCTGAGGTACGGCCAAGGTTTGGCCCGCGGCGAGCATGGAGCGCGTCAGCAAGGCAACGCCCGGCACGGCTTGCAGCAGATTGGCCAGGCGCAACCATTGACGCCAAGGGCCGCGCCCCTGCTTGGGGTCCTGGGTAATGGCAAGATCGTCGATGACCAGGGCGCCCGCGACCGGATATTCGGAAGTGCTCTTTCCGGTGAGAAACTTCGGCTCGGCCTTGCCAACCCATTGCAGAGCCCCTTTGGCGGGGCTGTGCAGATGAACCGTATGGGCATCCAGCCTGAGCCATTCCGGCAGGGCGCTCAGGACCTCGGTGCCGCGCCTCTCGATGGCCTCCGTCACCTCGTTCGGGCGCAACACGCTGCGCATCAGCAGATGTTGGCCCGTGGGTTGCAGCCGAAGCAAGGGGTCCTGGCCCGTGGCATCGGCTTGACCGAGCAACCGCAACAAGAGGGCGATGCCATTCGAGTTCAGGTCGTTCGCTGGGATCCGCGGGATGCGATCCATCGGTATCTGCTGACCGGATTCGGTCATGAGCAGGCTCAAGGGACTCTCCAGGTCGGTGCCGCCCTTGAGCTTGTGTGCCGCCTCGATATCCTCGAAGGTCACCGACCATACCCGGTACTCGCCCCGCAGCATCAGGGTGGCGCGCTTGCGGGCATCCTCCGCCATGGACTGCTGGTGGAACTCCCAGCCGTCCACGAACACCGCAATCGGGCGCATCGGGCTGGCGGACTTGGTGGCCGAGATCACAAAGTCGGGCTGACACAGGATCTGTCCCGAGGATAGGTCCTCGATAGGCACCTGGGTGTCCACCCAGTATTTGCTGGGACCGATCGTCAGCAGATAGGCGGTCTTGCCCCCCTTGATGTCCTGGGTGACCTGCACGGCGGGAAATCTGGCATTGTCCGCATCCAGTTGTCCGCCCAACGCCTTCAGGGCCGGCAGAAAGCGCCGCTCCAGCTCGGAGCCGAAGTCGGGATTGATATAGATCTCGGACAGGCATTTCACCTGCTTGCGCTGGAAGTTGCCCTCGACCAGGGCATCGAGCATCTCCAGCGCGGCGGTGCGGGAGATGTGCCGGCGGTTCCGTCCCTGGCGGTAATGGAAACACGCATTGGTAGCACCCGTCCATGTTGGGCCTGTCCTTGCAGCCGCAGTCCCGGATCACCGCATGGGCCGCGGCCAGAACCTCGGTCAGGGTATCCGCGTCACCCGCCAGCAACTGCTGCAAATAGCCGGTGCCGCCGGGCACCGAGTCGTAGATCAGGATATAGGTCTTGCCGGAGCCATCCCCGGAGCCCGCCTCGGACATGGTCTCGAAGCGCAGGTGGTCCACCTTGCCGCCAAAACGCTTGCGCAGGCCCAGTTGCAGCGCCGACATGAAAGGAATAGGTGGTGCGCTCACCGGCGCCGAACCCCTTGGGCACCATGATGCGCAGACACTCGGACTCGAACTGGCGGTACAGAAAGAGCCGGTCCAGCAGGTGCTCGCTCCCCGTGGCGTGGCGATCCGGGCAGTCCGGGGTGTGCTCCTGCCTGCGGGCTTCCTTGTGGTTGTTGCCGCCGCTGGGCTGCACCATGCCGCAGCTCTTGCACAGGGAGAAGCCGGGCTTGGCGCTATCGTCACCGGCGATCAGCGTCGCAGCTCCACGGCGCCCAGGGGTGCCCGCTGGCCGAGATTCAGATCGTGAAAGGCCGCCTTGACGATGAACTCGAAACCATAGATGGCCTGGTCGGACTCCAGCGTCCAGGCGCTGCGCACGTCCTCGGTAGCGAAGTTCATCAACAGCGGCGGACGATGAACCGGGGTTGCGGGCCTCGTCGGTCTCGGTGATCCGCGTCTTGTCCGCTCGCTTGATATTGGCGACGGCCCGGTCAGACGCAGCGCGGGCCGCACCTGGCTGCCGTCCGCCCAATGACTGTCGCCACAGTGGGGGCAGGTGTTCGACCTTGGCCTCCGGCTCGGTGAGCGGGGTCAGGAAGTGGCAGCTCGCGCAGAAGCGGTGCTCGGCCGGCGGCTCCAGGCTCATGTCGATCTGGTCGATCTGGACCTTCTCTTGTGGGCGAAGAAGGTGCTACGGGGCGCGAACTCCGCCAGGGCCGCGTGGGCGGGCCGGCTGTAGCGGCGGACCGGCACCAATATTCCTCGCCGCTGGACTGGCGCCATGGATGATGGTGGTCAGCGCCACCCCTTCCTCGGGGAAGGCGTAGTCGGCAGCAGCCCGGCGTCTGGTCATGGCCTCCAGCAGGTATTCGTTGTTGAGCTGGGCGATGCGCTGCCCCAGTCCGGTACGCTCCTTTCCAGCAGGTCGATCTCGGCCAGGGTCTGCTGGTGCCGGGGCACTTCTTCAGCCCGGGCGACCTCGGCGTCGATGGCCTTGCGGCGTTTCTTCCAGGATTCGCGCTCCGCATGGGTCTCCTCGGAGAGGGCCAGGAAGCGGGCGCGCAGGTTCTTCTGCTGTTCCGTCCCGGTAATGGAAGCCTGCAGCTTCGCCCGCGTCTCGGGACGCAGTTCATCGCCCAGCATCCGGCAGAAGGCCTCGAAGAGGGCGGGCTCCTTGGCGGTTGACGAAATCCAGGTAGTTGAAGGGAAAGCGCCTGGTATCGCCGTCCAGCTTCGCGAGCCTGGTTGAGGGCCTCGCTCGAGCTTGTCCGGCAGGGCCGGGCTTTCCTCGGCGACCCAATGATCGAAGAAGAAGGCGTAGAGCTGGCGGCGCAGCACCTCGGCGGCGTTCGGATCGATGGCTCGCGCCTCCACGTCGCCCTTCAGCATCTCCAGGGGATTGGCGAAGTAGTACTTGATCGTCCCGTCCGGGGAGGCGTCGGCGATGGCGAACACCGCGGCATTCCCATCCCGGCGCCCGGCGCGGCCGACGCGCTGGATGAAATTGGCCGGGTTCGGCGGCACGCCCCCCGGCGTGACACTGGACAGGGAGCCGATGTCGATGCCCATCTCCAGGGTCGCGTTGCCGAGAGCAGGTGCTCGAACCAGGGGCTGCCAGGCCTCGTCGGGGCCGTGGAACGGTCCTGCCAGGCGATCCGCTCGTCCCGCTCCAGGAGCCCCGTGTGCTCGTCGGCGATGACCCGGGTGACATCGCCACCAGCAAGTCGGGCATGCCACCAGTTTTCCCCGATCACGGACTCCGGCCGCAGGGTCTCCCCGGGGCTGTTCCAGGCGGGCAGCCCGCTCAGGGCCTCGGCGGCGTCTTCCGGCACCCAAAGGGCCTGGGAGCCGGTGGGGGTGACCAGCCGGCGCAGGCCCCGATACAGGTTCAGCCGGCTCGGGACCAGGCCAAACACCCGTGCCCGGTTGCCCCTGTCCTCCAGTTGTACGAACCGCCCCAGGCCCTCCGCTTCGAGTGCCTTCAGCAGTTCCTCGTAGGCCAGGGTGACGATGCCGGGGGAGCACAGCGATAGGCCCAGGGCGAGCTGCGCCCAGCGGAGCAGCGGATTGCCGTCGCGCTCCTCCAGGTGCAGAAATCCGTACCGGCCCGCCTCCCGGCTGACGAAGCGCGGTGCCTCGGAGCGGCCACGATGGGGTATCCAGTGGCTGCGCGGCTTGGTGAACTGGAACCGATCGAAATCACCCGTCTCGGCGACCTGCTCCGCCCCAGGTGGAAGATAGCCCCGGCCTGAATCAGCATCAGCACCGTACCCGTGGCCCAGAACAGCACCCCCTCCTCCGTCAGCGCCTCCAGCCCGCCCCCGGCCTGGCGCAACTCGGGCGTCAGGGTCCGCGACAAGGCCGTCAGATCGGCCAGCGCCGGGAACAGGACGGCGATGCCGACCCGGCTCAGGGTCCGACCCCGGTCCGAACGGTGGGCCAGTTCCTCGATGGCGCGCCACTGCATGCGCTGGCCGAGCATCTCCGGCAGCCGCGAGCCGGTTGCCAGGGAGCCCCTGGCCGTGAGCTCCCGCCAGTCCCGCAGCCACTCCATGGTCGGCGGGATGAAGCGCGCGACGAAGTCCCGCGGGGACGAGGCCGAAGGGGCTGGCCGGGTCCAGATAGCAGCGGCCGAGGGCATCCAGGGCCTGGTCCCAGGGCAGGACCGGGGGCAGCGTCGCCATGGCCTGGGCGAGGCCCGCGCGCACCAGGTAGCCCTCGGTCTTGGACTCGATGTAGCCGGCGCGGTGGGCGGCATCCTGCACCGAATCGGAGAAGAGAATCAGCTTCTTGTGATCATTGAGCGGTGCCGACCAGAGTCGCTCCACGGCGTGGGCAGCGAGGCTGGTGGTCTGGGCGCCGATGATGAGCTGGCCGCCACGCTGGCCGCACACCGGGCAGGTATCGTCATGGATGGCGACCTCCCTTGCCTCGCGGCCGGCGTCGCCATCCCCGGAGCCGCAAGCCGCGGGTGGCGCAGGCCAGGTGCACCGGCAGCACGTCGTCGCTCTGGCAATGCGGGCACTGGGTGAGCTGCTGGTTCCCCAGGTGGCCGCACTCGCACAGGGTGTGACTGAGCAAGGGCACCAGGGCGCGCTGGCTCGCCCCTTCGGCCTCCGGCCGGGGATAGACGCGGGCGATGAAGGTATCCGGATAGCGGGCGAAGAAGCTGGCATAGATCCTCTCCGGGGCATTCACCACCCGGCTGTCCTGGGGCTGCTTCAGGGTCAGCCAGCCGGTGGTGTGACAATGGCGGCACTGGACCAGCGGCAGACGCAGCGCCTCACGCTCACTCAGCACCGCAGCCTCGAAGCGCCAGCTCGATCTCGGCGGGGTCGCGGCTGACGGTGGCCAGGACCCGGCGCAGCTCCTGCAGCCAGAGTTGAATGCGCAGGGTGACCAGGGGGCTCAGCTTCCCGACCGGCGTTTGCGCATCCACCCGCTGCCCGGCATGGGGCGCCCGGGCCCAGGCCACCAGGGTCAGCAGGGCCCTGACCAGCGCCCGGGCCTCGGGCACCAGCCGGGCGCTCAGGGTGCGGTGGATCTTGTCCGCGATCTCGGCCACCGTGACCGGGGCCTGGGTGGCCGTGCGCAGCAGGGACTGAAACAGCAGATGCTTCTTCAGCTCCTCGCCGAGCCCGCACCCCGGCCCAACGGCGTGTCGATGCCGGCCAGCAGCGCCGCCAGGACCTCCGGGTCCGTAAAGAAGGCCGGCAGAGCCTGTGCCACGGCCTCCTGGGGCCGGGCGAAGGCCCGCTGGCGGATCGCCCGCAGCACCGTCTCGTCGTCGGCAATCGGATGTTGCTTCCGCCACCCGGTCGCCGATGAAGGCATCGAAGCCCTGACGGCGCTCGGTGATCACCGCGCTCTTGTCGAAGGGCGCCGTGGCAAAGATCTGCCCGGCGTACTCGCGCAGCGGGCGGGTATCGACTCGTCCCCCAGGGTGGCCGAGGTGCCGGTGCAGATCAGTCGTGGCGCAGCGGTGTGTAGGCGCTCCCGCAAGCGGCGGATCAGCATCGCCAGGTCCGTGCCCTGGGCGCCGTCAAAGGTGTGCAGTTCGTCCACCACCAGGTAGCGTAGGGTGGTCGGCCGTTGCGGCCCCACAGGGGCTGGTCCTTGGGCCAGATGAGCAGGTAGTCGAGCATTTTGTAGTTCGTCAGCAGGATGTCCGCAGGATCTGCCGCAGCACGTCCTTATCGGTGATGACGTGCCCCGGCCCCATGGCGACGCTGTCCTGTTCGGGGCTCTTGCCCGCCTTGCCGGGCTGGTACCTGGTTTTGCCGGAGCCTACAAAGAGCCCGGCGCGGATGCCAGCGAAGGCCGGGGTCGTGTGCACCAGCTCGGCGATACGCTTGGCCTGGTCGTCGGCCAGGGCGTTCATGGGATAGATGATGATGGCCTTGATGCCGGCCTTTTCTGGTGCCGCTCTGGGCGGCGTGCTCCAGAATCGGGTAGAGAAAGCACTCGGTCTTGCCCGAACCGGTGCCCGTGGCCACCAGGGTGGACCCCTGCCGCACGCCGCAGCGCCGCCAGGCTTGTTCCTGATGGAGAAAGGCCGGGTGCTCGGTCTTGAAGTCCGGGAAGAAGCCCTTGCCCTGGGAGCCCGAAACAAAGGGCATGCAGGACTGTACATAGGGCCCCTTGATCCAGCTCGGGTCCTCGATCAGACGGCGGACCCCGTCCCGGAACAACTCGGTGGAGGGCTCGAACTGGGTGCGCAGGGTCTCGGCGACTCCACGGCGAACTTCATCCACGACCAGTGATGGCAGCATTTCAGCGAGGCCCCATCTGTCATTACCCCTTTCATTACCCTCATGTGAGGGTCATTCATGACCTTAATTGCAACCGCCGCCCTTCGTCATTCATCAATCTCGATACCTTGCCTATCTTGAGCTCGACGATGTCGGCCAGGAAGAAGCCGCCAATCACGGGACACGGATCATTGGCCCGTTCAGTGCTCGGTCGGCCGCGCGGCGACCTTGGCCGCGGATCGATCTTCGGCCCCGGCCACTCCTGCTCGGTTCGCAACAAATCCGCGGCAATCGCTTGCAGATCATCGCCAATCGAGCGGCATGGGCCTCACGGACCCGATGCAGCTCGTCGATGATGGGGTCGATCCGCACGGAGACTCA
>CAWJBI010000005.1:0-28268 GCA_963841065.1 uncultured Gammaproteobacteria bacterium
GAAACCCAGTGCCAGTTCCCGCCCCTCCCCGGTATGGCCGCCAACCAGCGCGCAGCCGGCTTCGTTGAGCACCGACACGGCACCCGACATCATCTGGAACAGCGTGTCCTCGACTTGCCTTTCCAGCCCCGGCGGCACGGTCGCAATCGCCGTCGCCGTCTGCGCCACCGCCCCCATGGCAAACACGTCGCCCAGCGCATGGTTGGCCGCTATCCGGCCGAAAACCCAGGGATCGTCGATGAAGGCACGGAAGAAATCGACCGTCTGTACGCTCGCCATGCCCGCCGGCACGCGAACCACGGCGGCATCGTCCGGTGCGTGCAAGCCGATCAGCACATCATCGCGCTCAACCGGATGCACCCGGGCCAGGGCACGCGACAGCACCTTGGCCCCGACTTTCGCACCGCAACCGCCGCAGCGCATGGCGATGGCCGAGATAGCCTGGTCCTGCTCCTCGGCATCAAGCGTTAGCCGTTCAGCAGGCCGGGTGAGCGGCCTGGATGGCATGGCCAACCTGGTAAACCTGCGCATGAAACGCCGGTCGATCCAGTCCTTCCAGCGCCAGATCAGATCACCTCGCGCGTAGAAACCGCCGCGTGAAGCGATGGCGTGCCGGTCGCCGGTACTGATCAGCGCCAGCCAGCGCTGCTGCGGTCTGTAGTGGATCAGGGAGCGGCCCAGCAGGGTTCGCCGCAAATTCTCGGCCAGCGGCCTGGCCATGCGGACAGCGAAAACGCCCGCCTTTTCCAAAGGGTGGTCGATCATGGCGGCGCAATCACCCGCCGCGAAAATGACGGGATCCGTTTCGGTCTGCAAGGTATCCCGCACGCGAACAAAGCCCTTTTCGTCCAGAGCCAGGCCGGTATCACGCAGCCAGGCAGCCCCGCCGGCCTGCGTCACCCAGATGATTTCATGGGCCGCCAGCACCTCGCCCGAGTCGGTTTGCAAGCGCCCGGCCGATACCTGCGTCACCTTGGCGCCGCGATGCACCACAACCCCCCGCGCCGCCAGCTCCTGATCGAAGGCATCACGGACCCGCGCATTGTGGGTGCTCAGGATCTGGGGATCAGCCGAAAAGAGATGAAAGTGCAGTGCATCCGGATCACGGCCGAGCGCCAGCAATTCGCGACGCAGGCGGTACTGCATAGCCAGGGTGAGTTCGACACCGCCGGCTCCCGCCCCCACCAGGGCAATGGTCATCTCCCCCGGCTGTTGGCAAACGCGCTCGAGCAAGGCCAGCCAGCGTTCATTGAAGCGCCGGATCGGCTTGACCGGCAGGGCATGTTCGGCGGCCCCGGCCACCTGGGCCAATTGTGGCGTCGAACCGATATTGATCGACAGGGCATCGTAAGGGACCGGCGGGCGATGGCGGCACAGCACCTTGCGGGATGCGCGATCGATGCCGATCACCTCGTCCTTGCAGTAGCGCGCGCCGGCAAACGCCGCCAGCCGGCGCAGGTCGATATGCACCTCGTCAAAAGAGTAATGGCCGGCGATGTAACCTGGCAGCATGCCCGAATAAGGGGTATCGGTATCCGTGCAGATCACCGTCAGGCGCACGCCCGGCAAGGGCTTCATGGCAAACATGTGGAGCACGCCGACGTGACTGTGCCCCCCGCCAATCAGGACAATATCCCTCACTACCGGCTCGGTGACTGCTTGCATCTAGGCATTTTCCAGAAGTTCATGGACCAGCCGCCGGAGCGCGGCGCGCTCGGTGGCTGGGTCGAAAAGCGGCGCCCGTTCGCGACACTGGGCCGCCAATGTCGGCATCAGACCACCCGAACGGCAGCGCAGGATCAGTTCAACCAGCGCCGGCGCCTCGCCCCAGGGAAAGTAGCCCGCGTAATCCGCCCCCAGCATCCCGACATTGCCGGCAATGGCCGAGGCCAGCACGGGCGTACCGCTGGTCACCGCCTCCATGATGACATGAGCACCCCCCTCGATACGGCTGGTATGCACCAGCAGACTCGCCCGCTGGATACGCCGGCGGACGGCCTCATGGGCCAAGCCGCCCAGCCAGCGGTAGTTGGGCACGGCCAGCATGGTTGCCCTGGCCGCCGCGGCGAGCGCCGGATCAAGCCCCGCACCGACATGATCAATCGCCACATCGGGCCGATTCGCCAGCAAGCGCGCCGCGGCGAACAAGGTCTCCGGGGACTTTTCCTCGCGCAGATGCCCGACCATCAGCAGGCGCAGGCGGCGGGATGACTTGGCAAGGATCTGGCGTGAGGTGGTCGACTGGAAAATGACGCGTGTTTTGGCGCGACAGTCGACCGGCAAGGATGCCGGGGCGCATTCCTGAAGGACCACAAGCTGCCGCGCCATCGCCAGCGAACGCCGTGCCGAGGCATCGGTCTGGATGTCCCGGTAAAGATCGGTCCCGGTCAGCACGACGGCCAGGCCGCCCCGCGACCGCGCCGAATGCCAGGCGGCGACGGCATCGGCCGAACGCCGCGCATGCAGGGCGATCATCACCCGGTCATCCGCCGCCGCTTCATCGGGCCAGTGATTGACGATACGCGTCCGGAACTCCCCCGCCAGATGCGCTTGCCAGCGGCGCGCGGTCTGCCAGTTACCGTTGTTTGCATCGCGCAAGGCCGGGCTGACAATGACGACTTGCGGCATACTTCCCATATTACGCCTGTACCGAAGCCTCACCATGAACACTGCCGAAGCCATGGCGGCCCGAACCAGCGGCCGCACCCTGCTTGCCGAAGCCCTGCGCGACAGTCATCGGCGCACCCTCAGCCTGCTGGCCGCCTACGCCGACAGCCTGGGAGAGGACCTGGTGGTCCCCTATTCGACCCAGCTCAATCCACCCTGCTGGGAAGTCGGGCATATCGCCTGGTTCCAGGACTACTGGATCAGCCGCAACCCGCAGCGCGCCCGGGGTGTTCAAGCCGACCCCGATCATCACCGGCCGGCCGGCCGCCTGAAAGAGGCCGATGCCTGGTACAACTCCAGCCATGTCGCCCACCCAAGCCGCTGGACGCTGCCACTGCCGGACCTGGGGACAACCCGCGCCTACCTTGAAGCGGTGCTTGACGACACCCTGGCCTTGCTGGCCAACACCACCGAAACCGACGACGACCTGTATTTCTTCCGTCTGGTGCTGTTCCATGAGGACATGCACAGCGAAGCGGCCATCTACATGGCCCAGGCCTTGAGCATTCCGCTGCCGGAAACGCTCATTGCCCCGCCCGCTGCCCTGCCGCCGTTGAGTACCCTGAAGATTCCCGGGAACACCGGGAATCTGGGTTACCCGGACGGCGGCTTTGCGTTTGACAATGAATTGAGCCTCCACGGCGTCGAGCTTGCCGCCTTTGAAATCGACAGTTGCGTGGTCAGTTGGGAACGCTACCTCCCCTTCCTTGAAGCGACGGGCACCGCCCCGCCCCGCTACCTGCGCAAGCAGGGTTCCGAATGGCAATGGCTGCTTGCGGGCAACTGGCGGACCTTGCCCCGCGACACCCCGGCGACCCATTTGACGTGGTTCGAAGCCGAGGCCTGGTGCCGCTGGGCTGGCCGGCGATTGCCAACGGAAGCCGAGTGGGAATTTGCCGCCAGCAGTCAGCCGGATTTTGCCTGGGGCGAGGTCTGGGAGTGGACGTCCAGTCCCTTTCTGCCCTATCCCGGCTTTGTTGCCCACCCCTACCGGGACTATTCCGCCCCCTGGTTCGGTGACCGTCGGGTATTGCGAGGCGCCAGCCGCGCCACCTCGCCGCGCATGGTGCATCCACGCTACCGCAACTTCTTTACGCCGGAACGCAACGATATTCACAGCGGGTTTCGGAGCTGCGCGACCTAGATCCATGGTCAGGAAAATGCTCGAAAAACAGCGAACCAGCCGTTTTCATCCGTCCATGACTCCACACGACGGAAACCGGCGGCCTGGAGCAGGTCGGCGAAATCTTCCGAACGCCACTTGTAGGAATTTTCGGTATGAATGCGCTCACCGGCGACAAAGGCTCGCTCGCCGTCGGCCCAATGCACGACCGTTGCCTTTACCGCCTCCAGATGCATTTCGATACGCGATTCCCGCGCATTGAAAAACGCGACATGACGCCAGTCGTCGATCGCGAAATCGGTTCCGACCAGGGCATTGAGATGGCGCAGCAGGTTGCGATTGAAGGCCGCGGTAACGCCTAGCGGGTCGTCATAGGCCCGTTCGAGAATATCGGTTGGCTTGACCAGATCGACACCGATCAGCAAGGCGCCGCCGGCGCTGGCCAGGTGTACCTGTTGCAGAAAGGCCAGTGCTTCAGCCGGAGTGAAATTGCCGATACTCGACCCGGGATAAAACATCGTCCTCGGCCCCTTGCCAACCTCGGCCGGCAATTTCAGGATCCGCGAGAAATCGAGGCCGATCCCCAGCATGTCCATCGTCGGGTGCTTGCGCTGCAGGCTCTCCAGCGAATCTCGCAGGTAACTGGCCGAAATATCGACGGCGACGTAGCGTTGCACCTGCAATGCCGTAAACAGGCTGGCCGCCTTTTCGCAATTTCCCGCCCCAAGGTCAACCAGCGTCGTGACCGGCACCAGTTCCGCGGCCATCTCGCCGATGAAGCGGGAAAAAATCCTCGCCTCGGTGCGGGTCGGGTAGTACTCCGGCAATTCGGTAATGGCCGAAAACAGACGCGAACCCAGGGCATCGTAAAAATACTTGGGTGAGACGACCGCGGGCGATGCCGAAAAACCGGCAAAAATCGCGGCCCGGGTGGCGGCGGGATCTTCCCGTGCGAACTGCAGCAGGCTGGGCGCTTTCACTTGGCTAGGCCCGGAGCGGCCTTGGTCTTGGCAACTGCCGCGGAAATGCCGTGAGCAGTAGGGTCGGAAAAGAAACCAGTGAGCGAGAAATCATCGGGAAGTTTCCATGGAACAATCGGGTGTTGGATAGCCGGCCGGCACAGGGGTTTCCGCCGGCTGCCGCGCATAAGGTGCCGGCCAACCGAGCAGCTCACTGGCTTCCAGGCACCGCTCCCGCAGCTCGCGTGCATCCCGGCCCCCAAGATGCAGGATGCCGTAACGATAGCTGCCCAGCCACTTGAAATCGCGGGCAATCTGCCCCGGTGACTTGGCAAAGCGGAACAGCAGCGCATCCGGAAAACGTTCGGCCAGGGCCGCCTGTTGGGCGGCGCCCGGCATCGCGGGGCGTTCCGCCGGATCAAAACAGCGATAGACAAAGCTGGCCGCGGCACCGGCCGAAGGCTCGGCCCAGGGCAGCCGGGCCGGGTCGCGACCGAAGGCCAGTTCCAGACCGAGACGATGCAGATCGACCCCGTTGACACGCAAATACAGATCGGAAAATTGCGCCGCCATGCGTGGATTGAATTCGATCACCGTCAATTTTTCCGTCACCGGATCATGGAAGAACTCCATGTTGAACAGACCATGCGTAAAACCCACGGCAGACAAAAAGCGTCGCGCCACGTCGAGCGCCTTATCCCGCCCCGGCTCGCTTAACCGACAGGGGTAATCGAAGCGCATGAAGGCCTGCGTCCCGGGATACATCACCGATTCAACAAACCCCAATGGCCGCAACTCTCCCGCGAAAACATAGCCATCCAGGTTGTACTGCAAGGCATTGACGGGCTGTTCCAGCAACATCCGGTGCGCACTCCCGGCTTCCGGCAAGCGCACCTTGACCACCCGCTCGAAAGGCTCGACCAGATGGCGGATGACCCAGAGTTCCCAGAAACCAAAGCGGGTCAGCGCCATCAACTCTTCACGGTCATGCACCACACGGGCGAGCACCGAAAACGCTGCCTTGATCGGCTTGACGAAGCGGGGATACCCCAGATTGTCCGGCGGCGGATCGCCGTACCGCGATTCAAGGGGGGCAAACGGGGTATTGGCCTCCGGCGCCACCTGTTCAAGGACCCGCCGGGCGTGCAACTTGTGCTGACAGGCAAGCACCGCCGCAACCGGCGTACCCGGCCAGCCCATCCGCTCGGCCAGCAGGGCGGCAGCCAGAGCGCCAAACTGCTCGTGATTCGAGGTTACCGCGCACCATCCCTTGCGCACCGCGCGAGCAGCAAGGCGATCAACAAAGCGCTGCAAGTCAAAGGTGACGAGATGTACATTGCTGGGAAAACTGAACAGGTCGAAACCGGCCGAATCCAACGGAAATTCCGACGACCAGCGGCCATAGCCGACTTGATCCCAATCGTAGTTGAAGAGCACCAATACGCGCGCGGCACTCATTCAGCCCCCAGATACCAGGATGGGACAAGGCGTTCCATCTCACTTGAGCAACCACGGCAAGATGGCCAGGCCGGCAAGCGAAAGCACCCCACCCCGTGAGTAGCCATCGGCAATACTGTCGATGCGTGCCAACTCGGTACCCGCATTGACATAGACGAAGGTGCCGGCCAACATGCCGAGCGAGCTGACCCAGGTAAGGAACGAGACCTTCATCTTGACCCCGTTCTTCTGCAGCAGGTCGATGATGTCCGTTGCCGAGCAGGGATTAGGGCGGTCGATGACCAGGTTCCCGAGCAGATGGGGATAGATCAGGTGGGCATCATGCCGTATGGAAAGGTCCAGCTTCCGGTCACTGGCTTCGACGCCTATCTTCTTCATCAGGGTGCGCACCTTCATTCGACCGACTGGATGGCCTTCCATGCGCGGGAAATCGTGGAGCATTCGGCTGCCGGCAAAGGGGTCGGGGAATGTAGCATCGAAGGAAGGTGCCCCGCAAGGGCACGGCGCGAGCCGAGAAACAACAGAAGAGCAACATGAATCGTCGCAACGGGATTTCACGCGTTTCGGGACGGATGGCCTGGTCCTCGCTGCCCATTCCGCCGTTTGCCTCGGTCAGGATCCGCCCATGACCCGTCAGCGCCTGCTTCCGCTGATCGCCAGGAAAATCGTCGCGGCCGTCAAGGCGCATCAGGTGTATGCCGGCTGGAACAAGCCGCCACGCTTCGAGCGCTAGTCCTGGCGATAGCCGTCATCGCCCTGGTAGCTAGCCGCGCCGCGCAGGCCAATCGACTGACTACCCTCGGGGAGCGACTGGATCACTGCGACGTTCCAGCGCAGATCCGAGTCGTCCCGCCGATCGGTGTCGTCGTAGTGGCGGAACTGATAGTCCAGGCCACCATCGATCGTGATGTTGTCGGTGGCGATGTAGCTCAATCCACCGCCGATGCGTGCATTCCAGAACCAGTCCCGGGCCGGGTCACCGCCCGCCACGTTGGTGGAGCGGGTGACATTCTCCCGATAGTACCCGCCACCGGTCTCGGCATAGCCGAAGGCGCTCAGGCGCTTGCCCTCCCAGTAGTCGCGCGCCGCGCGGGAGTAGATCTCGGCCTGCTCGCGCAGGTTCGGGGGGAGGTTGTCGAAGCGCAGGACCTGCTTGAACTCGAGCACCGCCTTGGCATACTCACCCTGTTCCAGATAAGCCTGTCCGCGCTCCAGGTGGGTGGCGACAGGGTTTGCCGCGGTCCCGGCCGCGGCGGTCTCCGCACCCTGAACGCCCCTTCCGAGCAGCAGCGCCGCCATGAGCAGACACCCTGCCGCCCCGGCCCCAATCGCACCGCCCCCATCCGCGCTCACAGGGTTTCTCCTCTGACAAGGAAATCCATCCGCATGACGGCTGGAGGTGCGGGGGACGATACCAATTCAGGAAGGGTCAAGCAATATCCTTGGCAGCACAGGAGACAGGTTGGCGCGGCGGGGAGAAAACCGCCATCCGCCAATCGACGGACGTGCCGCGGACGCTGATTTCCGGGTCGGAAGCGACGTGAGCCCAGGGAGCGACGCGCCGGGCGGTGGCGGAGGGTGAGTCGCGCGCCGCATAGGCGGTGGCCTCCGCGGCCAGCAGGGGGGTGCCCCTGGCCAGCAAGGCCAGTCGCGCCTGGGCCGGGGCGGCGGCAAAGCGCACTCATGCCCCGCCCATGGGGCTTCGAGGAGGCGTTTGCTCATGCGCGGGCAGAGTTCATGGGTGGTGCGGTCGAGGGCGGCCGGCGCAGACCGCCGCGCACCTGGTCGATCAGGTCTTCCCGCCCCTGCCGGTCCGGCAATGGGTGCTGTCGGTGCCCAAGCGCCTGCGCTACTTCTGGAGCGCGAGCCCGTGGCGGCCGTCGTGCTGCACATCTCCTGCGGGTGGTCGAGGCCCATCTGCGCAAGAGCTGTCCTGGGGCCTCGGCGCAGGCCCGCTTCGGGGCGGTCAGCTTCGTCCACCGCTTCGGGGCTTCGCTCAATCGCCACCTCCACTACCACTGCTGCATCCTCGACGGCCTGTTCGACCCGCTGCAAGCCGGCGGGGTCCAGTTCCGACAGGCCTCGGCACTGGCGCCAGAAGCGGTTGCTGTGATCGAACAGCAGGTACGCCGCCGCGTGCTGCGCTGGTTCTCCCGCCACGGGCTGCTCGATCCCGATGACGCCCGCGACAGGCTCGCCTGGGCCAATGGCGGCTTCTCGCTCGACGCCTCGGTGTGCATCGCCGGCCACGACCGGGCCGGACTGGAACGGCTGCTACGCTACTGTGCGCGCCCGCCCTTCGCCCTTGAGCGGATCGAACAGGTCAACGAAGACCGGATCGTCTATCGTCTGCCGGAGCCCCAGCGCGACGGACGCACCGCGCTGTCCCTCACCCCGCTGGAGCTCATCGACCATCTCGCCGCCCTGATCCCGCCGCCGCGCCTGCACCGCCACCGCTACCACGGTGTGCTGGCACCCAATGCGCCGCTACGCCTGGCCGCCACCGCCTACGGGCGCGATGCGGACCTGACTCACCCACCGCCACCGCCCGAGGTTTCACCACCCGCTGCCGCGGCGCCAAGCGGCCGCTCCCCGGCGCACTACCTGTGGGCCATGCTGCTCGCACGCCTGTTCGCGTCCCTGCCCCTGGTCTGCCCGAACTGCGGTGCCGACATGCGCATCGTCGCCTTCATCACCGAGGCCGCCCCGGTGCAGCGGATTCTCAACCACATCGGCGAGCCGGCCGAGCCGCCCGCATCAGCCCGGCCCGCGGGCCGCCCGCCTGGGACGACCCGCCCGTCGAGGCCGTACCCGACTGGGACGCCCTGGCCCAACCGCAACCCGAGTACGTCTTCGACCAGCAGGTGCAGTGGTAGCCGCCTCCCGTCGCCTGGTCGCGCAGGCGACGCGCCACTCCCTGCACCCGCTGTGCCCGTGCCCCCGCCAAGCAGCGCCAAGGCACGCGACAGCGCCCTCCCAAACGGCGGTTTCCTCCCCGTGCCTCCCCGCCGGCCCCACTGTGCCCTTGCAGAGCACCTTCCTTCGATGCTACGTTCCCCCCTGACCCCAGCCGCCGTGCGGTTGGATTTCCTATCCCTTCCCTATCCCTCTCCCTATCCCTATCCCTAACGGGCCGTGGGGAAAAAGCGTTTCGCGCGGCGCGCCGCTCACTCGCAGACCGCATCGGTCTCCCAGCGCGTGCAGGTGTTCAGCGTGCTTAGCTCGATGCAGACATGCTTGCGAAAGCAACCACTCGCCGGATCCCATTCGCAGCGGTTCGTCAGTTGGCAGCTCTTCAAGCGGCTATAGGCCAGACAATCCTCGGTACAGGAAATCCCTTTTACACTATAAGTATATTCGTATTCCTGGCACGAGAAGGTTCCTTCCACCAGACAGCGTCTGGTTTGCATTGGCACGGTCACCAACGCCTCTCGGTCATCTCCCTGGTAGGCCCCCGCGATGCAAGCGAAGCCGAGTCCCAGGATCAATAGCAGTCTCTTGAACGAAAACACGCGCTTTCCCTCGGCTGGCGAATGAACGGGGCGATCGACAGGGGCCGCGACCGGCGCTCAATCGATCGGGATCTTGCGTCCGGTCTCGTCGAGCCGGACAAAGGTGATACAGGTCGAAAAGATCGGCTCCTCCGCGCCGGTCTCGAGGTCGTCGGCGAAAACCTGGACCCCGTAGGTCACGGAGGACCGGCCCCGGCAACTCTCGCAAGTAAACTGTCCGTATGCCGTAACAGGCTGATTAACTAGCGGGTTTAAGTCCCGCCAAAGGAGTTGCTCGTGCACCTTTGTAGTGTCGCGGAGCGGCGTCCGGGTAACCGGGGGTCCTGAGTTCCGATGATGCAAAACCGCAGGCCGCAGCGCAAGCGAACCTAGACGTAGCCTCGTGAACAAAGCGAAGACGCCGACCCGTTGGACAGTCGGGGAAGGCCGCCGGCGGTGGGAAGAGACAACGAGAGCGTCCCATCGGGTCTTCCGGGGTAGCAGAGGTGGCATGTGGTGGAAGTTGATCGGTCCCAGTGCGGGAGACCCGCCTTGGTGGCAGGTGTGAGCTGCCAACGGCGACGTATAAGGCAAGTCCGAAGTCGTCGTCGGCCATTGCGGGAGTCGGAGGGGTTGATAGCACCGTTCGAGGGCACGGGACAACACAACCCGGCCCGAGGGCTACGCTACTGTGCACGCCCGCCGTTCGCCCTTGAGCGGCTCGCGCAGGTCCCGGCGCGCCACGGGGAGCAGCAGGTCGTCTATCGTCTTCCCAAGCCCCAGCGCGACGGACGCACCGCGCTATCCCTCACCCCGCTGGAGTTCATCGACCACCTCGCCGCCCTGATCCCGCCGCGGCGCCTGCACCGCCACCGCTACCATGGTGTACTGGCACCCAACGCGCCGCTGCGCCTGGCCGCCACCGCCTACTGGCGCGAGGCGGACTTGAGCACCACCACCACCCGTGGCTTCACCACCCGCCGCCACGGCGCCAAGTGGCCGCTCCCCGGCGCACTACCGGTGGGCCATGCTCATCGCCCGTCTGTTCCTCACGCTGCCGCTGGTCTGCCCGTGCTGCGGTGCCGACCTGCGCATCGTCGCCTTCATTACCGTGGCCGCCCCGGTGCAGCGGATTCTCAACCACAGCGGCGAGCCGGCCGAGCCGCCACGCATCAGCCCGGCCCGCGGGCCGCCCGCCTGGGACGACCCGCCCGTCGAGGCCCCACCCGACGGGGACGCCCTGGCCCAACCGCAACCCGAGTACGTCTTCGACCAGCAGGTGCAGTGGTAGCCGTCTCCCGTCGCCTGGTCGCGCAGGCGACGCGCCACGTCCTGCACCCGTCGTGATCATGCCCCCGGCAAGCCGCGCCAAGCCACGCGGCAAGCCAGCCCGGCGCCCTCCCCAACAGCGGTTTGCTCCCCGCTTCGCCCCCCGTCGGCCCCCGGCGGTTCGCACTTTGCCCTTGCAGAGCCCCTTCCTTCGATGCTAAGTTCCCCCTGGCCGTAGCCGCCGTGCGGTCCGTGCGGTTGGATTTCCTATCCCCCTTGGCCGATACCCTGGCCGATGCATCTCGCGCCATGAAATCGGGGAAGGGTGACACGGAAGCCCGGATAGCCTTCGCTACCCCCGAGTTGCTGTGGCAAGTCCTCACGGCAAAGCGATGGGAGTTACTCAAAACCCGGTGTGGCACCGGTCCGACTTCCATCCGTGAAGCCGCGAGGCGCGTCGGGCGGGATGTGAAGGCGGTGCATGGCGATGTGACCGCCCTGCTTGACGCTGGCGTGCTCAGCCGCTCGCCCGAGGGTCGCGTCCAGTTTCCCTTTGACAGGGTCAAGGTCGAATTCCTGCTTCAGGCCGCCTGAGGGCATTCCAAAGGAGCGGCGCCTGGCCGCCACGCGAATCCAGGCAAGGCAGGTAGCATTCCCTGGCCGATTAGCGCCCCGAGAGGCCCCCATGGGTATGCACGGCCATGATGAGCCCGAAGCCGGCCAGGATGGTCACCATGGAGGTGCCGCCATAACTCACCAGCGGCAGGGGTACACCCACGACCGGCAGCAGGCCGGAGACCATGCCGGTGTTGACGAAGAGATAGACGAAAAAGACCAGGGTCAGGCCACCGGCCAGCAGGCGGCCGAAGGCGTCCTGGGCACTGGCTGGCGATGTAGAGTCCCCGGAAGATGATGAAGAGATAGATACCCAGCAGGGCCAGGACGCCGAAGAGGCCCAGTTCCTCCCCCAGGACGGCGAAGATGAAATCGGTGGAGCGCTCGGGTAGGAACTCCAGATGGGACTGGGTGCCCAGGCCCCAGCCCTTGCCATAGACGCCGCCGGAGCCGATGGCGATCTTGGACTGGATGATGTGGTAGCCCGTGCCCAGGGGGTCGCTTTCCGGGTCGAAGAGGGTCAGCACCCGGTTTTTCTGATAGTCCAGCATCTGACTCCAGAGCAGGGGGGCCAGGGCGGCGGCGATGGCCACCAGCAGGGCGATGAGCCGCCAGGACAAGCCGGCCAGAAAGAGGACGAAGGCCCCGGCGCTGCCCACCAGCAGGGCCGTGCCCAGGTCCGGCTGGCGGGCGATCAGTAGCGCCGGCACCGCCGTCAGGATGGCCGCCAGCAGGGTGCGCCAGCCGCCGGGCGGCAGGGGCCGGAGCGCCAGAAACCAGGCCAGCATCAGCGGCACCCCCAGCTTGAGCAACTCCGAGGGCTGAAAGCGCAGGATGCCCAGGTCCAGCCAGCGCTGGGCGCCCTTGCCGATCTCCCCGACCGCCAGCACCGCCACCAGCATGAGCACGCCGGCCACATAGAGCGGGACCGCCAGGCGCCGCCAGAGTCGGGGGGGGATCTGGGCGACGAGGATCATGACCCCGAAGGCGAGCCCCAGGCGCAGCAGTTGGGCCTCCAGCCGTTGCGGGTCCTGATCGATGGCACTGAAAAGCACCAGCAGGCCATAGCCCGACGCCAGCAGCAGGGCAAAGACCAGGGGCAGGTCCAGGTGCAGCCGCTGGGACAGACTCGCGGGCCCGGCCAGGGGGGCCTGGTCCAGGCCCGCGTTGATAGGCTCAATCGCCATCCTCGGCCTCCTCCTCGGGCTCGGCGCCCAGGTCAGCCGGGGGTTCGCGGCCCAGCAGATAGCTGTCCATCACGGCCCGGGCGATGGGCGCGGCCACCGAGCCCCCATGACCGCCGTTCTCCACCAGGACCGCCACGGCGATGCGCGGGTCCTCCACCGGGGCAAAGGCCACGAAGAGGGCATGGTCACGCTTACGCTCGGCGACCTGCTTTTCCTTATAGGTCTCCTTCTGGCCCACGGAAAAGACCTGAGCCGTGCCGGTCTTGCCGGCAATCCGATAGGCGGGGCTCCGGATGCGCCGGGCCGTACCCCGGGGACTCTCCACCACCTGAGTCATGGCCTGGATAATGTCTTCCACATGATCGGGGTCCAGCCCGAGATCGCGCCGGGGGGCCTGGATGGGTGCGATCTGGCCCTGGCCCGCGTCCAGCGCCTTCGCCACGCGCGGTTCGAGATAACGGCCGCCATTGGCCATGGCGGCGGTGGCCGCCGCCAACTGCAAAGGCGTGGCCAGAAAGGCCCCCTGACCGATGCCGACGATCAGGGTCTCGCCCGGATACCAGGCCTGATGGCGCACCCGGCGCTTCCACTCCTTCGAGGGCAGCAGACCACCCAGCTCCCCCGCCATATCGACTCCCGTCTTGCGACCGAAGTGGAATTTGCCCAGGAAGTCATCCAGCCGGTCGATGCCCAGGTGATGGGCCAGGTCGTAGAAATAGACATCGCAGGACTCCACGATGGCCCGGCGCATGTCCACCGAGCCATGACCGCCCTTGCGCCAGTCACGGTAGCGGTGGGATTGACCGGGCAACTGAAAGGCGCCGCTACAGTGCTTGGTCTTGCCGGTGGTGATGACGCCCGTCTCCAGCCCGCCGAGGGCGATGAAGGGCTTGATGGTCGAACCCGGCGGGTACTGGCCACGCAGGGCGCGGTCGAAGAGGGGTACGTCGATGTCGTCGCGCAGGGCCGCGTACTCCTTGGCACCGATCCCTTCGACAAAGGGGTTGGGGTCGAAACTGGGGTTGCTGACCAGCGCCAGGACGCCGCCGGTCCGGGGGTCGATGGCCACCACGGCGCCGCGCTTGCCGGCCAGGGCCGTCGCCGCATGGCGTTGCAGGCGAATATCCAGGTGCAGCCGCAGATCCTTGCCCGGCGTCGGTGGCTCGCTCTCCAGGGTGCGCAAGACCCGGCCCTTGGCGTTGACCTCGACCTGGCGATAGCCAACGCGCCCGTGCAGTACCTCCTCGTAGGACTTCTCCAGCCCGTTCTTGCCGATGAAGTCCGTGCCCCGGTAATTGGCCGCGTCGATGCGTTTGACCTCTTCCTCGTCGATGCGGGCCACATAGCCCAGGACGTGGGCCGTATAGAGCCCCAAGGGATAGGTCCGCAACAGATCGGTACGGATATCGACCGCCGGGAAACGATGACCATCCAGGGAGACGCGGGCAATCTCCTCCTCTGTCAGGTGCAGGCGCAAGGGCACCGCCGCATAGGGCGAGCCCTGACGACGCAGGCGATCGAAGCGCTTGATGTCCGCCTCGTCGAGGCGGATCAGCTTGGACAACTCCGCAAGGAGCCCGTCCATATCCTTGGCCTTGTCCGGCGTGACAGTGAGGGTAAAGGAGGGCTCGTTGGCCGCCAAGCAGGACGCCCTGGGAGTCGTAGATGAGGCCCCGCACCGGCGGCAAGGGCTCCAGCCGCACCCGGTTGTCCTGGGACAGGGTCGAAAAATGCTGGTGGCTGTCAATTTGCAGGTGCGCCACCCGCGCCACCACCAGGGACAAGAGCAGGGTCGCCAGGATGGCCGCCACCCAGGCGCGGCGCGCGAAGAGCCGCCGCTCGCCATCCGCCGCGTGGAACCAGGATCCGGCCACGGTGTGCTCAGCCCAACCCGTAACCGCGCCAACCGCCGCGGCTCAGAAGCGCGATCCAGGGCCAGATGAGGAGCCCCGTCAGGGTTGAAAGCCAGTAAGGCAGGCCAGGGGTCGGCTGACCCAGGGCGCCCATGACCCAGAGGGACACCAACCGCTCCGCCAGCAGGAGCAGCCAGACCACCAGGGCCTGCTGAACCGGCGGATAGAGGCGCAGGCGGCGCTGCAGGCTCACCATGATCCAGGCCATCACCGCCAGGCTCAGGGCGTGCTGGCCCAGGACGGTGCCAATACCGACATCCAGCAGCAGACCCATGGCCCAGCCCCAGAAGACCCCAACCCGCTCGGGCGCGGCCAGGATCCAGTAAAGCAGGGTCAGGGCGACCCAGGGCGGCCTCAGTTCGCTGGCCCATTCGGGCAGCGGCAAGAGAATCAGCAGCAGGGCCACCCCCAGGCTCGGGATGAGGAGCCAGCGGCGGGGGGAGAACTCGATCATGGCGCCGCCCCCTGGGATCGGGGGGCGGGCGGCGTCCGGCCGGCCTCCGGCTGGGGATCCTCGCCGGCGCCAGCCTCCGGCAAGGTCCAGACCAGCAGCACCTCGTGGCCACTGTCGAGGTGGGCGTTGGGGGTGGCCGTCACCCGCGCGAAGGGCTGGCCCGACTCTCGCTTGATCTCGCTCACCCGCGCCACGGGATAACCGGCCGGAAACCGGCCACCGAGGCCGGAGGTGACCAGGAGGTCACCCTCCTCCACATCGGCGTCGTGGGGGACATAGGACAGATCGAGCTGGTTGACCAGGCCGGTACCCGTGGCCACGGCGCGCAGGCCATTACGATTGATCCGCACCGGCAGGCCATGAGCGGCGTCCGTGATGAGTAGGACGGTCGCCGTGGTGGGACCGACCCAGATGACCTGTCCCATGACGGCGTTGGCGTCCAGCACCGGCTGGCCGACGAAGACGCCCGAGGCACTGCCCTTATTGATGAGCACCAGCTGGCGATAGGGATCCAGGTCCACGGATAGCAGTTCGGCAATCAGTACCCGCTCGCCAACGCGGAAGGAGGAACCCAGCAGGTCGTGCAGACGGCGGTTTTCCGCCTCCAGGGACTCCAGGCGTTGCAACCGGCCCTTGAGGCTCAGATTCTCCTCCTTCAGGACCTCGTTATCCTGGCGCAGGGAGGGCTCGCTGGCGAACAGCCCCTTGACGGTCGCCACCACCCCGACGGGCAGGCTGGCGAGATAGTGCAGGGGCGAGACCAGCAGGGACAGGGCCGAGCGCAGCGGCTCCAGCAAGTGCTGGCGCTGGTCGGCCACCATGAGGCCGATGGACAGGAGGACCGCGATCACCACCCGGTAGGTGGGTGAGGGCCCGCGCAGGAAGAGGGGTTTGATGGGCGGAAACCTCGTTCAGGGATCCCAGGGGCGACGGCCAAGGCGGCGCGCCCTGGGGCTGGTCCGGTGGCGGTGCCAGGCCCCACCCCGGCGCCCCGAGTAGCGGGACCCAGGACGCTGGGATCGAGGCACGCACCCCCGCCACCGGTACTACTCGGTCACGAATAGATCCGTGCCGTGCTCGTCGATCATCTCCAGGGCACGGCCACCGCCCCGGGCAACGCAGGTCAGGGGGTCGTCCGCCACCAGCACCGGCAGCCCGGTCTCGTCCGCCAGCAGGCGGTCGATATCGCGCAGCAGGGCGCCGCCGCCGGTGAGGACGATACCGCGGTCAGCCACGTCCGCGCCCAATTCCGGCGGGGTCTGCTCCAGGGCGATCTTGACCGCCCGGGTGATACCCGCCAGGGGCTCTTCCAGGGCCTCCAGGATCTCGTTGCTGTTGAGCTTGAAGGCACGAGGAATGCCTTCCGACACATTACGGCCCTTGACCTCGATCTCCCGCACCTCGCTGCCGGGGTAGGCGGAACCGATGGCGTGCTTGATGCGTTCCGCCGTGGCCTCGCCGATCAGGGTGCCGTAGTTGCGGCGCACGTAGTTGATGATGGCCTCGTCGAAGCGGTCGCCACCGATGCGCACCGAATTGGAGTAAACCACCCCGTTCAGGGACAGCACGGCCACCTCCGAGGTGCCGCCGCCGATATCGACGACCATGGAGCCCCGCGCCTCTTCCACCGGCAGTCCGGCGCCGATGGCCGCCGCCATGGGCTCCTCGATCAGGAAGACCTCCCGCGCCCCGGCCCCGGCCGCCGACTCCTTGATGGCGCGACGTTCCACCTGAGTCGAGCCGCAGGGTACGCAGACCAGCACCCGCGGGCTGGGCCGCATGAAGCGCGACTCATGAACCTTGTGGATGAAGTACTGGAGCATCTTCTCGGTGACGGTGAAGTCGGCGATGACGCCGTCCTTCATGGGCCGGATGGCGGAGATGTTCTGGGGCGTGCGCCCGACCATCCGCTTGGCCTCCTCACCCACCGCCACCACGGTTTTGGGTCCACCGGCCTGATCCTGGCGGATGGCCACTACCGAGGGCTCGTTAAGGACTATGCCCTGGCCGCGGACATAGATGAGTGTGTTGGCCGTCCCGAGGTCGATCGAAAGATCGTTCGAGAACATCCCTCGAAAACGTCGAAAAAACATCGAACTTTTTACCTTGGGAATAGAAGAGGGGGAAAGACGCGATCCCCCTAAGCCATCATCCGGCGGGGACCGAACCGCTCCGTGGCAGCGCCCGAGCTTGGCTAATCTAACAATGCCACCGCCTTCGGGCAAGGAGGATCGCGCCGAAGAGGACGGCCGAGGCCTGGCTATGGTATTTTTCCCGTCTCACTCAAGCAAGCTGGAGCCCACTCAATGACCCTCGACCGATCCGATGTGGAGAAGATCGCCCATCTGGCGCGCATTCAGATCTCCGAGGCGGAAAAGGACAAATATGTCCATGACCTCAATGGGATTCTTGCCCTAGCCGAGGAGATGAACGCGGTGGATACCCAGGACATCAGCCCCATGGCCCACCCTCTGCACATGATCCAGCGGCTGCGCCCCGACCAGGCTACGGAGCCGGACCGGCGCGAGATCTTCCAGGGCATAGCGCCCGCCGTCGATAACGGCCTCTATCTGGTGCCCAAGGTCATCGAATAATCCGGTCCTCCAGGCCCCTTAACTCCCCGTTCCACTATTTCCGTCCCAGGACAAGCCTCCATGCACAAGAAGACCATCGCCGAGCTGGATCGCGGGCTGCGCCAGGGCTCATTCTCCAGCGTGGAGCTGACCCGCCACTTTCTGGAGCGCATCGAGCGACACAATCCCCGCCTGAACGCCTACATCACGGTCGCCGCCGACCGGGCCCTGGAGGCGGCGGAGCGGGCGGATTCCCAGCGTCGAAGCGGCGAGGTCGGGCCCCTGGCCGGCATTCCCATCGCGCACAAGGACATCTTCTGCACCTACGGCCTCAAGACCAGTTGCGGCTCGCGGATGCTGGACAGCTTCGTCGCCCCCTACAGCGCCACGGTGGTGGAGCGGCTGGAACAGGCCGGGGTGGTGATGCTGGGCAAGACCAATATGGACGAATTCGCCATGGGTTCGTCCAACGAGACGAGCTGGTACGGCCCGGTCAAAAATCCCTGGGACGAGACGCGGGTCCCGGGCGGCTCCTCGGGCGGATCGGCGGCGGCGGTGGCGGCCTATCTGTGCGCGGCGGCGACGGGCACGGACACCGGCGGCTCCATCCGCCAGCCGGCGGCCCTCTGCGGCCTAACCGGGCTCAAGCCGACCTACGGTCGCGTCTCGCGCTGGGGCATGATCGCCTTCGCCTCCAGCCTGGACCAGGCCGGCCCCATGACCCGCACCGCCGAGGATGCGGCCCTGCTGCTCCAGGCCATGGCGGGCTTCGATCCCCGCGACTCCACCAGCTCCCAGGAAGCGGTGCCGGACTATCGCGCCGAGCTGGGTCAGGATCTGGCGGGCCTGCGCATCGGCTTGCCGAAGGAATACTTTGGCGCCGGGCTGGACGCGGGGGTGGCCGCCAGCGTGGAGGCGGCCATCGCCGAGTACCGCCGCCTGGGTGCTCAGATCCGCGAGATCAGCTTGCCCAACAGCCCCTTGTCGGTGCCGACCTACTATGTGGTGGCGCCGGCGGAATGCTCTTCCAATCTGGCCCGCTTCGATGGGGTGCGCTACGGGCATCGCTGCCAGGAGCCCCGGGATTTACTCGACCTCTACCAGCGCAGCCGCGCCGAGGGCTTCGGGGCCGAGGTCAAGCGGCGCATCATGATCGGCACCTACGTCCTGTCCGCCGGCTATTACGACGCCTACTACCTCAAGGCCCAGAGGCTGCGTCACCTCATCAGCGACGACTTCCGCCGCGCCTTCGAGCAGGTGGATGTCATCCTGGGCCCCACCAGCCCCACCACCGCCTTTCCTCTGGGCGACAAGGCGGACGATCCGGTGGCCATGTATCTCAACGATATCTACACCATCGCCACCAACCTGGCGGGCCTGCCGGGCCTGTCGCTGCCCGTGGCCCAAGCGGGGGGCCTGCCCGTGGGCCTGCAACTCATCGGCGACTATTTCCAGGAAGGGCGGCTGCTCAATGTCGCCCACAAGCTGCAAGAGGTCACGAACTGGCACCGGGCCTCGCCGCCGAGCTTCGATTAAACCTGGGGTCAAAAGGATCCAGGGCACAGGCCAAGGGAGGGCAAAATCCATGCGCGGTCTCTGGCTGGAGGATCGGCAACTGCGCTTGCGGGAGGACCTGCCGATACCGGTCCCCGGCCCGGGCGAGGCCCTGGTGCGGGTACGCCTGGCCGGCATTTGTGCCACGGACCTGGAACTGAGGCAGGGCTATTACCCCTTCGCCGGCATCCCCGGCCACGAGTTCGTCGGCGAGATCACTGCCGCGCCGGACCAGCCCGGACGCCGTGGTGAACGGGTCGTCGGCGAGATCAACCTCCCCTGCGGCCACTGTCCCCCCTGCCAGGCCGGGCGGGGCAATCACTGCGAACGGCGCCGGGTGCTTGGCATCAAGGACCATGACGGCGCCTTCGCCGAATACCTGGTCCTGCCCCTCGCCAACCTGCATGCCGTCCCCGACACCATCCCCGACGAGGCCGCCGTCTTCTGCGAGCCCCTGGCGGCGGCCCTGCGTATCCCAGAACAGAGGCCCATCCGCGCCGGTGAAGGCGTCCTGGTGGTGGGCGCCGGTCGCCTGGGGCAACTCATCGCCCTGAGCCTGGCGGGTGGGGGTCACGAACTCCAGGTGGTGGCGCGCCACCCCCGGCAGCGGGCCCTGCTGGAGGCCGCTGGCATCGCCTGGACTGGCGAAGACGCGGTAGCCGCGGGGGCCTGGGATTTGGTCATCGAGGCCAGCGGCACGCCGGCCGGCTTTGAGCTTGCCCGCCGCGCCTTGCGCGCCGCGGGCACCCTGATCCTCAAGAGCACCTACGCCAGCCGGGCGGAGATCGATCTGTCCCGGCTGGTGGTGGACGAGATCACCCTGATAGGCTCCCGCTGCGGGCCCTTCGTAACCGCCCTGGAGCGGCTGCGTCTGGGCCTGGACCCGCGTCCCCTGATCGACGGACGCTATCCCCTGGCCCAAGCCGTCGCGGCCTTTGCCGAGGCAGCCCGGCCGGGGGCGCTAAAGATCCTCATCACTTGTGGTGATTGGGATTGAACCGTGGCTATCCGGGGGATGCCAAGAGCGATGTCCGTGGTAGCAAGAGCAATCCCCTGGACCGCGGAGCGGCCGAGCCCGCGGCGCCATCCCCACGCGATAGCGTCCCATCCCGCCAAGTCCTGCCCGCGAGAGCCCATGATACACTCCAGTTTCGGCGCTAGGCGCAGGTGCGCGGGCACCTGATTTCAATCCAATGATCAATCCGGAGTATCGACGTGGAACTGACCGCAACCCATCAGGGGAAGGCGCTCGTCATCGCCCCCCAGGGCCGCCTCGACAGCACGACGGCCCCTGCCTTCGAGAAGCAGCTCATGGAATATCTGGCCCGTCAGTCCAACCTGATCCTGGATTTCAGCGCCCTGGACTTCATCTCCAGCGCGGGTCTGCGCGTCCTCCTCATGGCGGCCAAACGGATCGGCAAGGATAATGGCTGTTTCCTCCTGTGCGAGGTCAGCCAGCCTGTTCGCGAGGTCCTGGAGATCAGCGGCTTCCTGGGCATGATCGAGGTCGTCGGCAGCCGTGATGAAGCCCTGGCGGAGATGCCCTCATGACCGCCCAAAATGGCCTCCTCTATGTCTCGGCGCCGGTAAATGCCCTGGTCGAGGGCCTCTACCGGGAAGACACCACTATTGCCGACATCCTGGCCCGGGGGGATTTCGGCCTCGGCACCTTCAATGACCTGGATGGCGAGATGGTGGTCCTGGACGGCCAGGTTTACCAGCTCCGCTCCGACGGCATTGCCTACGCGGTAACCCCGGACACCCGCACCCCCTTCGCCTGCGTCACCTTCTTCCGCCCCTACAGCGAGGAGAAGATCGACCAACCGCTGGACTACCCGGGCCTGATGACCCTCTTCGACCGCCTGCTGCCGTCCAAGAACATGCTCTATGCCCTTCGCCTGGACGGACTCTTTGATTATGTGCGCACCCGCTCCGTGCCGCGCCAGGACTCCTACCGACCCTTGGTGGAGGTGGCGCGGGAACAGCCCGAGTTCGAATTCGAGCACATCGAGGGCACCCTGGTCGGCTACTGGACACCCAACTTTATGCAGTCCATCGCCGTGCCCGGCTATCACCTCCACTTTCTGACCGCGGACAAGCGGCACGGTGGCCACCTGCTGGAATGCCGGCCGCGCCACATCCGCATCAGGCTGCAACACATTGCCCGCCTGGAACTGGGTCTGCCCCTGACCCTGGACTACCTCACGGCAGACCTGGGACGGGATACCTCCCAGGATCTGCGCGAGGCCGAGCACTGAGCCAGCCCCAGGCCAGGGTGCTGGCGCCTGCCAAGGATGGGTAGAACCCAGCCATTGTGTTAAAGCCGGAATTGCGCAAAGTAGTCGGGTGGAGGCGCCTGGGTTGCTGGATATCCGACTGCCAATACATTTCCCCAGAGCCCAGCTCCCCGACATCCTCATCACCCCCGCCACCCCGTTCCCGCGACCTTGATCTAGGCTTGGCTTCTTTGTAAACTGATAATATGTCGATCCTGATTTGGTATCCCAGCAATGCCCCCTACTGAAAACGACACCGATCTTCAGGCGCTCAACGCGCAGATCGCCGCCCTACAAGCCCAATACGACGAGCTTTTTAAAGCGGAAAAGACCGTCGTTATTAAAGATATCAACGTCCTGATCAAAAAATATAAAATCAGGCCCTACGAACTGAATTTTATCAACAGTGCCAATGGAGGACGTAGGGCTAAATATGTCCTGCCACTCATAAGAGACAACATCCCCCGTCTTTACCGTAGCAGGCAAGGGAAAGTATGGAATGGGATAGGCCGGAGACCGGAGTGGGTGCAGAAGCTCCTGGAGCGCGGTGGAAACCTGGAGGACTATCGCGTAACCCTGTAATGCTTCCGACAAGTCCCTTGATGGAGCGGCGGCGGCCGTAGTCGCCGGTGTTTCAGCCCAGGGGCTTTCCTTGCCTTCCCAGGCATCACTCCAGCGTGGCCCCCTCCTCGGTGGCCAGGCGCCGGGCGACCGCGCCTGGGGAACTGGTGCGGCGGGCAAGGACCTGGTAGGCCACCGGGACGACGAAGAGGGTGAACAGGGTCGCCGCCAGGACACCGGCGAGGATGACGGTACCAATGACCAGGCGGGTCTCGGCACCGGCGCCGGACCCCAGGAGCAAGGGCACGGCCCCGGCGGCCGTGGTGATGCTGGTCATGACGATGGGACGCAGGCGGATCTCGGCGGCCTCCAGCAGGGCGGCGCTGAATTCCCGGCCCTGGTCGCGCAACTGGTTGGCGAATTCGACGATCAGGATGCCGTTCTTGGCCGCCAACCCCACCAGCATGATGAGGCCGATCTCGCTGTAGAGGTTGAGGCTCTGGCCGCTCAGCCAGAGGGCCAGCAGGGCACCGGCCATGGCCAGGGGGACGGTGAGCATGATGATGAGGGGATGGATCCAGCTCTCGAACTGGGCGGCCAGCACCAGATAGACCACCACCACCCCCAGGATGAAGACGAACAGGACCCCCGCCGTGCTGGCGCGAAAGTCCCGGGACTGGCCCTTGTAATCGACCCGGGCCTGCTCCGGCAGATAGGTCTTCACCAGTCCCTCCAGATAATCCAGGGCCCTGCCCAGGGCCAGACCTTCCGCCAGATTGGCCTCCAGGGTGATGGCCCGCAGCCGGTTGTAGCGATTGAGGCTGCGCGAATCCGCGGACTCGGTCACCGTCACCAGATTGGCCAGGGGGATCAACTCACCGCTGCGCCGCGAGCGGACCTGAAGGTTATCCAGGGCCCCCGGGGTGCGCTGGCTATCCCGCTCTCCCTCCAGGATGAGGTCGTATTCCTCGCCATCGCGGATGAAGCTGGTGACCTTGCGGGAACCCAGCATGGTCTCCAGGGTGCGGCCTATGGCCCCGGCGGTGACGCCCAGGTCCGCCGCCTGGGCCTGGTCGATGGCTACCCGCAGTTGCGGCTTGGTCTCCTTGTAGTCCCAATCGAGGTTGGTCAGGCCCGGGTTGGAGGCCTCGATCCGGGCCAGGAGGATATCCCGCCACTGGGCCAGCTCCTCGTAGGTCCCGCCCCCGATAACAAACTGGACCGGCTTCTGGACCCGCGACCCGAAGCCCTGGCGCATGATGGGCGAGGCCTTGACGCCGGGCAGGTCGGCGAGCTTGGCGCGAATCTCGTCCATGATGACCCAGCCGGAACGGCGCTGACCGAAGTCAGCCAGTACCAGGGTAGCGTTGCCGGTATTGAAGGTCTGGGTGCCCTCGAAGCCGCGCGGGGTCCGCACCAGCAGCCGGATAGCCTCGCCCGAGTCGATATAGGGCATGAGGCGCCGCTCGATCTCGTCCATGTACTCCTTCATGTAGGCATAGGAGGCCCCCTCGGGCCCATTGACCTGGACGAAGAAGGTGCCGCGATCCTCGCGGGGGGCATATTCCCGAGGCAGCTCCTGGAACAGCCAGACCGCCCCGCCCAGGGTGAGGATCAGGAGCAGGCCCGTCACCCAGGCGCGACGGAGAAACCAGCCCAGGGCGCGCCCATAGCCACGCCGCACGCGAAGGAAGAACCCATCCAACGCCAGGCTCAGGCGGCCCGGGGCATGGGCATCGGGCAGGATCTTGGAGGCCATCATGGGTGACAGGGTCAAGGCCACCAGCATGGAAAAGGCGACGGCGGCGGCCATGGTCAGGGCGAACTCGGAGAAGAGGCGGCCGACATCCCCTTGCAGGAAGGCGATGGGGACGAAGACCGCCACCAGCACCAGGGTGGTGGCCACGACGGCGAAGCCGACCTGGCGGGTGCCGCGATAGGCCGCCACCAGGCGGGTCTCGCCCTGCTCGACCAGGCGGCGGTGAATGTTTTCCAGGACCACGATGGCGTCGTCCACCACCAGACCGATGGCCAGCACCAGGGCCAGGAGGGTGAGGATATTGATGGAAAAGCCCAGCATCCAGATGGCCAGGAAGGTGGCGATGAGGGACACGGGCACGACCACCGCCGGCACCAGGGTGGCGCGCCAACTGCCGAGGAAGAGGAAGATGACCAGCACCACCAGGAGGATGGCCTCCCCCAGCGTCTTGTAAACCTCGTGCACGGCGCCGCGGACGAATACCGAGGAATCGTAGCTCTGATGGAGCTTCATGCCCTCGGGCAGGGTCTGGTTGAGGCGGCCCATCTCCGCCTTGGCCGCCTCGGCGACGGCCAGGGTGTTGGCGGTGGATTGCTTGACGATGCCGATGCCCACCATGGGCAGGCCATTGCCGCGGAAGGAGATGCGGTCCTCGTCCGTGCCCAGTTCCACCCGGGCGACATCCCCCAGGCGCACCAGCGAGCCGTCATCGCCCCGGGCGAGGGTCAGGCGGGCGAAATCCTCGGCGGTTTGAAAGGCGCGCTCGGTGCGCACGCTGAACTGGCGCTGGCGGGATTCCACGCCCCCCGCCGGCAATTCCAGGTTCTCGGCGCGCAGGGCCTCCTCCACCTCGTCCACCGTCAGGCCCCGGGCCGCCAGGGCTTGACGGTCGAGCCAGACGCGCATGGCAAAGGTCTGGCGGCCGCCGACCCGCACCCGCGCCACGCCGTCGATCACCGAAAAGCGATCCACCAGGTAGCGGCGGGCATAGTCGCTCAGTTCCGGGATCGTCAGGCGGTCGCTGGCCAGGTTGAGCCAGAGGATGACGTCCTCGTTGGCGTCCACCTTCTGGATCTCCGGCGGCTCCGCCTCGTCCGGCAGGTCGTCGCTGATCCGCGACACCCGGTCGCGGACATCGTTGGCGGCGCCGTCGATGTCGCGGCCGATGTCGAACTTGATGGTGATGTTGGAGCGGCCGTCCTCGCTCAGGGACTCGATGCTCTGGATGCCCTCCACCCCCGCCACCATGTCCTCGATGAGGCGGGTGACGCGGGTCTCCACCACGTTGGCGGCGGCACCGGGATAGCGGGTCTCCACCGAGACCACCGGCGGGTCGATGTCCGGATACTCGCGCAGGGGCAGACGGTCGAAGGCCAGCAGGCCGAAGGCGATCAAGAGCAGCGAGATGACCGCGGCCAGGACCGGACGCTTGACCGCGACGTCGGACAGGATCACTGGCCGGACCCCAGCAATTCCCGCAGGGACTTGGTCCCGTCATCCAGGGCCAGGACCCGCACCACCTGTCCCGGCCGGACCTTGTCGTTACCGTGGGTGATGACCCGCTCCCCCGCGGTCAGCCCGCGGGTGATCTCCACGATCCCCGGGCGACGGGCGCCAATGTCCACCCGCCGCTCCTCGGCCTGATCGCCCGCCCCCACCACCAGGACCCCATGATCGCGCCCCCGGTGCAACAGGGCCGCCTCGGGGATGGCCAGGCCCTGGCGGGGATTGCGGGGGACCTCGACCTGCATGAGGAGGCCCGGCTTGAGGTCCTGGCGCGGATTGGGGATGAGGGCGCGGACCTGGATGGCGCGGGTCACGGGATCGATCCGGCTGTCGATGGCGGCGATCTCGCCCTGGAAAGACCGATCGCCATGGGCCCGGGAACTGGCCGAGATGGCCATGCCCAGCCTGAGATCGGCCAGGTAGAGACTGGGCAGGGCGAAGTCCAGCTTCATCTCGCTGTCGTCGTCCAGGTTAGCTATGAGGTCGCCCGGCCGGACCAGTGCCCCGGGGCTGATGTTGCGCAACCCCAGCACGCCCGCGAAGGGGGCCTTGATCAGGCGATCGGCGAGGCGGGACTCGATGGCCACCAACTGGGCGCGGGCCGCGTCCAGGTCGCGGCGGCGCTCGTCGAGGAGGGATTCCGAGGCAGCGCGCTGAGTCACCAGGGACTTGACCCGGTCGTATTGGCGGGAGGCCTCCGCCACCCTGACCTGGCCCTCCTCCAGGAGGGCATGCTCCTCGGCGCTGGTCATCTCCACCAGCACCTGGCCGGCCTCCACCCGCTGGCCATCCTCGAAGTGGATGGCGGAGACTGTCTCGGTGACGTTGGCGGTGAGGGCGACGGACTCGCGCGCCTTCAGAGTCCCCAGGGCCTCCACCGGGTCCGCGAAGGCTTCCAGCCGTGTCTCGGCGACGATGACAGGGATGGCCTTGGGGGCCTCCTGGGCCAACAGGGGGGCGGCCAAGGCCAGCAGCAGGAGCGCCAGGGCGCGGAACTGGGTCATGGGCATCACGCTTCCCGCCGAAGGTTTCCCATTCGGCATTGTTTCTCGGTCACCAGTTTTGGGTCGACGCCATCTTGCCATGATCAGGTGGCGTACGCCCGCGGCTTCGGCCGGAGCTTCCTTCCTGCTGATCAGCGCCACGACGCCGCATTCTTGGGTAAGCGCCCAAATTCATTGATGACCTTTATCCGGCACGGCGGTTCTGCCGACAAAGTCCAAAGCACCAGATTGCGGCCACTCCCTTCCCAGTTGGGAGGGGTGACCGCCCTGTAATCGGGGTGACCTAAGATGGCAGCCTCCTGGGTCGGCGCGGTGCCGGGCGCAAAGCTGGGTACGATGGCGCCATGAAAGCCAGCGGCCAGCAAGTCATCGGCCAAACGCCAACTTGGCGGCTCGATGCCGCGCGCCGCGAGATACTCCCACGCACAGGCGAGGTCGGCAGGGTCGATCCCAGCGGTAGCCAGCGCCACGGGGTCGGTCAGATCCGCGATGGGTTCGCAATCCAGATGGTAGGCGACCAAGGTCAGTGGCTGAGCCTTGAAGGGCATACCCTGCTGCGCCTCCATCCAGGCGGTTTTTGGATCCAGGGCGGTGTACAGCGCCGGGGTGCCGCGACGGTTGAAGCGCCCACCATGACGCGCGGCACCCGCTCCCGAGCTGGGCGCATAGGACCAGCGCGGGTTATGGGCACGATACAGGATACCGACCAAGCGCTCCCTGGTTGGCGGAGCCATCATGCCAGGCTTGACCAAAGCCGGCGGGCCCCTGGCCCCTCCGGCGCCAGATCAGGCATAGCCACCCTCCGCGATACGCGACAGATAGTCCTTGACCGCCTGCACGCGGCCCTCCTTGACCAGATCCTCGGCCGTCTTATCCCCGAACGATGGCAGCGGCTGGGAGCGGAACCAGGCGAAGGCGCGGCCTACTGAACCGGTCCAGGGGGTGACCCGATTGATAATCTCGACGGTATCCCGCAGGCGAGCCTGCGTTTGACGCGAACGCAGCCGGGTTTGTTTGGAGACGGCATCACGGGACAGTCCGGTGGCCATGGCCAGTTCAGTCTTAGTAACACGCAACACCTCAGCCAGGCGGTCTGTGGCGATTATCCCCTGTTCGGTAATGACCTCCGACAGGAATTCAACGGCGGCGGACATGGCACTGCCTCATAATTAACCCAAATCCTTGGACTTATTATGCGGCAGATAGCCATGAAAGCAAGCCGACTCGCCCTTGGACAGGGGCTTGTCGCGCATCTGGCCAAGAGCCTGCCCAGTGCCCAAGCCTAGCCGACGTCGTAGGCCTTCATGATGTCGCGGATGTCCTCGCAGTGGGTATAGAGGAAGTTTTCCTGGTGGTGGGCCAGGCACCACTTGGCGAGGATGGAGCCGCCCTTGCCACCATCATTGCGCCTCTGCCTCATCCCGCCCTGGCAGCAGGTAGGCCTGCAACGCATGATTGGGCGATTCGGGATAGAGAAAGGCAAGCTCGCCAGCGCGCACCATCCTGGTGAGATGCTTGTTGCGGAGATACTTCAGGTCCTTGTGCAACAAGGCGGCAAGCTCCTCGCCCCGCAAGGGTCGCCACCCACGGAGGTCCCGGATGATCTGCCGCAGTCCCGCCGTATTGATGCGTTGTCCGGGCCGTGGCAAGCGGGCAGCCAGATTGGGTGGTAAGTCCGACAGAGTCCGATTACCACCTTGCGGCGACTGCTTACCACCTTCGACGATCCGGTTACCACCTGCCAATGAATGACCCGATCTGCCAGTCCGGTAGTGCCTCAATCGGTAAGATAGCAATTGGCTTAAACCTTATTTATCATCCTGTTAGGTAAGATGCGCCCTACGCATTGGAGCACTATCCAGGTTGTAATGCTTGGTGCCCGATAGAGGTGGCTCTGAT
>CAWJBI010000006.1:0-28392 GCA_963841065.1 uncultured Gammaproteobacteria bacterium
GCTTACTCCGCCAGCAGTCGCCAGCCGAGGGTCTCCCCCCCGCGCAGGGGCCTGACCTGGGTCTCGCCGAAGCGATAGCTGTCCGGCACTTGCCAGGCCTCGCGCCGGAGCCGGATCCTGTCCCGGTTGCGTGGCAGGCCGTACCAGTCCGCGCCATGAAAACTGGCAAAGCCCTCCAGCTTGTCCAAGGCCCCCGCCTGATCGAAGGCCTCCGCGTAGAGTTCGATGGCGGCGTGGGCGCTGTAAATCCCCGCGCAGCCGCAGGCGCTCTCCTTGGCCCCCAGGGCGTGGGGGGCGCTGTCCGTGCCCAGAAAGAAACGGGGATGGCCGCTGGTGGCCACCGCCACCAGCGCCTGGCGATGGCGTTCGCGCTTGAGGACGGGCAGACAGTAATAGTGGGGGTGGATGCCCCCGGCCAGGATGGCGTTGCGGTTGTAGAGGAGATGCTGGGGGGTGATGGTGGCGGCCAGGGTCTGCGGTCCCTCGCGGACCAGATCCGCGGCGTCCGCCGTGGTGATATGCTCGAAGACGATCCGTAACCCAGGAAAGTCGCGCAGCAGGGGCAGCAGGGAGGCCTCGATAAAGTCGCGTTCGCGATCGAAGACATCGATTGCCGCCGCCGTCGCCTCGCCATGGACCAGCAGGGGCATGCCGGCCTCCTCCATGGCCGCCAGGGCCGGGTAGATGCGCTCCAGCCGGGTGACCCCGTTCTCGGCGTTAGTCGTCGCCCCGGCGGGGTAGAGCTTGGCCGCGATGACGGCGTCCGAGGCCTGGGCGCGCCGAATCTCCTCCGGCGCCGTGCTGTCCGTCAGATAGAGGGTCATGAGGGGCGTGAAATTCAGGCCCTCGGGTAAGGCCGCCTGGATGCGTCCCCGGTAGGCGATGGCCTGGGTCGTGGTCACCACCGGCGGCTTGAGATTGGGCATGACGATGGCGCGGGCGAAGCAGCGCGCCGTGTGCGGCAGTACCGAGGCCATCTCGGCCCCATCGCGCAGATGCAGGTGCCAATCGTCGGGGCGGGTGAACTGGAGTTCCTGGGTCATGTTGGGCGTGTCGATGGGGTTGCGAGTAGGTGAACGGGTCTATGAGGCGGGTACCGAGGCCTTCACCTTTGGGTTAAGGCCGGCTCGGCGTGCGGTATCGCTGCCTGTCCGGTCCACAAACAAAAAGGCGGCCTCTTGGCCGCCATGCTTGTTGGGCGAAAGCTAGGCCGGGAAATTAGTTCTTGGTGGGTGCCGGAGTGGCGGGAGCCGTAGCCGGTGTTGTGGTGGGAGCTTTGGCTGGGGCAGCGGGGACCTTCGCGGGCGCGCCGGGAGCCGGAGCGGCGGGAACCTTGACGGGGGCGGCAGGTGCCTGAGCCGGGGTAGCGGGTGCCTTAGTCGGAGCAGCCGGTGCCTGGGCCGGGGCGGCAGGTGCCTTGGCCGGAGCGGCGGGAACCTTGGCCGGAGCAGCCGGTGCCTGAACTGGGGCGGCGGCCGCTTCCTCGCCGGTCTTCTTCTCACCCTTGGACTTGCAATAGGCGGCGACCTCCTTGCCATCCTTACGCACATAGCCGCTGACCCAGGAGCACCCTGGGTTGACGCCACAGGCGGTCTGATCGAGGCCCTGGCATTCCGAGGCAGCCTGGACGGCGAGACTGGGAAGAACCAGAAGGGCGCCAAGGGCGAGGATGGAAATGGGCTTGGTCATAGGGGTGTCTCCTTTGTTTATTGTTGGCAATCGCGGGATCTTTCATCTCGCGATGATGAGCATAAACGAGGGGCATCCTGCCCTCAAGCTAGAATTTTCTGGGTTTCAAGCAATTATTGAGGGCGTGGCTTTTGGGCAAGTCTCAGATAACGTCTGTGCAGGTCCGCGGTCCGTGCCATGAGGTCCTCCAGGATACCGCTATTGTCGATCAGGTCATCGGCACCCTGGCGGCGGGTCTCGCGTCTGGCCTGGCTGGCGAGAATTGGGCGGACTTCCTCCGCGGACAGGTCGCCGCGGGCCATGACCCTGGCGACTTGCAGGGATTCGGGCAGGTCTACCACCAAGATGCGGTCGGCGACATCGGTCCAGCCAGTCTCGAACAGGAGGGGGATGGCGAGCACGGCATAGGGTGCCTGGACCTGGGCCAGTTGCTCGTCCATACGGGCGCGGATCAGGGGGTGGAGGATGGCCTCGAGCCTGTGGCGGGCACGGGCGTCGTTAAAGATCATACGCCGCATGGCAACCCGATCCAGGCTGCCGTCCGCGGCAATGGCCCCAGGTCCAAAGGCCGTGGCGATGGCGGCCATGGCCGCGCCACCCGGGGCCGTGAGGGCGTGGGCGATGAGATCGGTGTCGATGACGGCCGCGCCCAGTTCCGCCAGGCGCTGGGAGACGGTGGTCTTGCCGCTGCCGATGCCACCGGTCAGGGCGACGACCAGCCGGGGGCGGCCCGATGGGATCATGGACTCAACCCAGCCCGGTCCAGTGGAGGTAGGCGCCATTGATGCTTTCGCCCCAGAGCAGTGCGATCCAGCCCGCGGCGGCCAGATAGGGGCCGAAGGGCAGTGGCGTGTGGCGATCCTGACCGCGCCGGGCGAGCAGGGCCAAGCCGATGACGGCCCCGACGACGCTGGACAGAATCAGAATCATGGGCAGGTCCTGCCAGCCGAGCCAGGCCCCAAAGAGTGCGAAGAGCTTGAAATCACCGTAGCCCATGCCCTCGCTTGCCGGTGGTCAGTTTGAAGACCTGGTAAATAGTCCAGAGGAAGAGATAACCCAGAGCGGCCCCCAGGATGGCGTCCTGGGGGCTGGCGAAGCCGCCATCGAGGCTGAGGAGCAGCCCGAGCCACAGCAGGGGCAAGGTGATGCTGTCCGGCAGGAGTTGGGTGTCGATGTCGATGAAGGCGAGGACGATCAGGCCCCAGGTCAGGGTCAGGGCCGCGGCGGCCTCCCAGGTCACCCCAAAGTGCCAGACGACGAGGATGGACAGCAGGGCGGTCCCCCCTTCGACCAAGGGGTAGCGCAGGCCGATGGGCTTGTCACAGGCCGAACAGCGTCCCCGCAGGAAGAGATAGCTCAGGAGCGGAATATTCTCCCGCGCCTTCAGGGCATGTCCGCAGTGGGGGCAGCGGGAACCGGGCAGGGCCAGGGACAGGCGCTCCGCCGCCGGGGCCTCCTCGCCGGCCAGTTCGGCGCACTCGCGTCGCCAGGCCTGCTCCATCATCCGCGGCAGGCGGTGGATGACCACATTGAGGAAGCTACCCACCGCCAGGGCGAAGAGGCCGACCGTGGTATAGAGCAGGGCGGGGAGTTTCGATCAGGAGTTCAAGGGCTGACATGGGGTTGGCTCAGACCACGGCGCCCATCTTGAAGATGGGCAGGTACATGGCGATCACCAGGCTGCCGACCAGGCCGCCGATGACGACCATGATCATGGGCTCCAGCAGGCTGCTGAGGCCGTCGACGGCGTTGTCCACCTCTTCCTCGTAGAAGTCCGCCACCTTGCCGAGCATCTCGTCGAGGGCACCGGACTCCTCGCCGATGGCGGTCATCTGGATGACCATGTGGGGGAAGAGGTTGGTGCTGGCGCATGGATAACTGGAGCGACTGGCCGGTGGCGACCTGCTCGCGCATTTGCAGGGTGGCCTCGGAATAGACGACGTTGCCGGTGGCGCCGGCTACTGATTGCAGGGCCTCTACCAGGGGTACGCCAGCGGCGAACATGGTCGCGAGGGTGCGGGCAAAGCGGGCCAGGGCAGCCTTATGGAGGATGTTGCCGATGACTGGGAATTTGAGCAGGGTCCTGTCGAGCCCTTCACGGAACTTGGGCGAGCGTTGGAACAGGTTCTTGACGATACCGTAGCCGGCCCCACCCAGGGCCATGCCAATGAACCCCCACCATTCGACCATGAAGTCCGAGATACCGATCACCAGGAGGGTGAAGGCCGGCAGGTCGGCGCCGAAGCTCTCGAAGAGCGACTTAAACTGGGGAATGACGAAGATCATGATGACCGTGGTGACCACGATGGCGACGGTGATGACCGCCGCCGGGTAGAACAGGGCCTTCTTGATCTTGCCCTTGATGGACTCGGTTTTCTCCTTGTAGGTGGCGATCTTGTCCAGCAGGATGTCGAGCACGCCGGCCTGCTCGCCGGCCGGGACCAGGTTGCAGAAGAGTTCGTCGAAGTGGAGGGGGTGCTTGGCCAGGGCCACGGCCAGGGCGGTACCGCTCTCGATATCGTTCTTGATCGAGAGGATGAGGTCCTGCATGGACGGGTTGTCGTGGCCCCGACCGACGATGTCGAAGGCCTGCACCAAGGGTACGCCGGCGGACATCATGGTGGCGAGCTGGCGGCTGAAGACGGTGATGTCCTTGCTGGTGATCTTCTTCTTGCCACCCATCAGGCCCCTGGATTTCTTGCGTATCTTAGGGGGTTGACGCCCTGCCGGCGCAGATCGGCGCGTACCACGGCCTCGTCGGACCCCGGCGTCTTCCCCTTGACGCGCTGGCCGCGCCGGTCCATGCCCTCCCAGGCGAAGAGCAGATTTTTATCGGGATCGGGCTTCTTGGCTGCTAGGGCCATGGGCATCATTCCTTGGTCACTCGGTTGATTTCCTCGAGGCTGGTGACGCCGGCCTTGACCTTGCGCAGCCCGGATTGGCGCAGATCGAGGATGCCCTCGGCGCGGGCCTGGTCCGCCAAGCTGGATGGCGTTGCCACCCTCCATGATGAGGCGGCCCATGGCCTCCGAGACGGGCATGACCTGGTAGATGCCGATGCGGCCGCGATAGCCCTGATAGCAATGCTCGCAGCCGACGGGCTTGTAAAGGGTCAGCCCCTCGTCTATCTCTTGCTGACTGTAGCCCTCCACCAGCAGGGCCCGGCGCGGGATCTTGTCCGGCTTGCGGCAGTGGCGACAGAGGCGCCGGACCAGGCGCTGGGCCATGATGAGCAGGACCGAGGAGGCGATATTGAAGGGGGCGACGCCCATGTTGGCCAGCCGGGTCAGGGTCTGGGGGGCGTCGTTGGTGTGCAGGGTCGAGAGCACCAGGTGGCCGGTCTGGGCCGCCTTGACGGCGATCTCCGCCGTCTCCAGGTCGCGGATCTCGCCGACCATGATGATGTCCGGGTCCTGACGCAGGAAGGCGCGCAGGGCGGCGGCGAAGGTCAGGCCGGTCTTGAGGTTCATATTGACCTGGTTGATGCCCGTCACCTGGATTTCCACCGGGTCCTCGACCGTGGAGATGTTTACCTCCGGCTGGTTGAGGAGGTTGAGCCCCGTGTAGAGGGTGACCGTTTTACCCGAGCCGGTGGGACCCGTGACCAGGATCATACCGTAGGGCTTGCCGATGGCGGCGAGGAAGGCATTCTTCTGATCCTCGTCGAAACCGAGTTGCTCCATTCCTACCAGGGTGGAGCCTGTCTCCAGGATACGCAGCACCACCTTCTCCCCGTGGAGGGTCGGCAAGGTGTTGACGCGAAAGTCGATATCGCGGGAGCGGCTGAGCTTGAGCTTGATGCGTCCGTCCTGGGGGACGCGCCGCTCGGCAATATTCATGCGTGACATCACCTTGAGACGCGCCACCAGGCGGTGCGAGATATTGACCGGGGGGGAGGCGATCTCGTGCAACATGCCATCCTGGCGGAAGCGGATGCGAAAGGTTTTCTCGTAGGGCTCGAAGTGAATGTCGGAGGTACCGCTGGAGATGGCATCCACCAGGATTTTGTTGATGTAGCGCACCACCGGCGCCTCGTCAACATTGAGTTCCTCCTCGTTTGCCGGGCGCTCATCGGCGGCGGCCTGATCGAGGTTGACCAGATCCGAGGCAATGATCTGGCCCATGACCGAATGGGTGGACTCCAGGGCGCGATTGATGGCCTTCTCTATCGCCACCGCCAACTTATCCTCCTCGACCAGCACCGCCTCGGTGGTCAGACCGGTGTTAAAACGGATTTCGTCCAGGGCCTGGTGGTTGGTCGGATCGGACAGGGCGACGAAGAGGTGGTTGCCACGGCGGTGGATGGGCAGGGCCCGATGCTTGCGCACCAGCCTTTCATTGACCATGTCCAGCGGCAGGTTAGTGGTGTCGATGGCATTCAGGTCTAACAGGGGGATGCCGAGTTCCTCGCATGTAGTCATGGCGATGCGGCGGCTGTCGAGGATTTTCTCCTCGACCAGGTACTGGACGAAGGGTTTGCCGCGCTTGGCCGCGTCGGCAAAGGCTCTCTGGGCTCGCGTCGCCGAGATGAGTTTCTCGCGGATGAGGCAGGAGGCTAGTCCAGATAGGGGAATGGCGCTAGCGGGGATGGCCATGGGGCTGTCGTGCCGGTGGGTAACAAGAACAATTTCAAGTTCTAAAGGGAGCGAGCCATGGCTGTCAGCGATTGACCGTAAAGGCCAGCCGGACGTTAGTGGCCACCAGGCCATTGTCCTTCTGCTCGCTCTCGTTGAGATAGAACTCCAGGACGGTTTCCCGGTTCATGAGCATGTCCTCGCTTACTTCGTCGGCTATCTCGTTGGCGTGGCAGAAGACACTGGTATAAGGGGAGCCTTCGTCGCGGGGGTCCGTGATCCAGAGATTGGGGGAGATGAGATTCATGAAGCGCAGGAAGCCGTAGCCCTTTTCGGGGAACCACTTGGTGCAGACGCCGCGCACGCAGGAACCCGGCTTGCCCCATTCGTTGCGGGGCTCATAGGTGACGGGCAGAAGTTCCGGGATCATGTAGCCAGAGTAGTAGGCGTCCACCTCTTGCTGGAGTTGGCGCGAGACGTTCTTGAAGCCGATGAGTTCGACGCGGCAGCCGGTATTCTGCAAGGCATTGACAACCTGTAGGAAATCGCCATCACCCGTGACCAGGAGCACTTGGTCGAGCTTGCCGGCCTGCAGCATGGCATCCACGGCCATGTCGAGGTCGGCATTGGCCTTGGTGGTGATATTGCCATTCTCGTCCGTGTAACGGCGCACATACTTCACGGTGATCTTCCAGCCGAAGTCGCGCACCATCTGCTGGTAGGCGCGCGACTTTTTTGCATATTCCTGATCTTCCCTGGCGCGCTCGAGGTCGAAGGCCAAATAGGTATTAAGGCGCTGAAGTATGCCCTTCTCGCGCGCGGCGAAGCGGCGCAAGACGTCGTAGCGCATCTGATAACCGCCGTTGTAGCGGACATTCTCGGCATCGACGAAGACGCCAATTCGCATAGGTGCATTCAAAATTATCATCTCCTGAAACAAAAACGACGGGGAGGCGCTGGCATCCCCGTCGTTCGCACTAGACTAAACGATACTTCCCTGGTTAATCAGGGCCCCGTGCATTCCCTGTCACATCCGATCAGCCGGGGCCCTTGGATCCTCAAAGGGGCCCAGGCAGTGAACCGCCCGGGCCTGATCTCGCGGTTACTGGTTGGCCCGGTTCTCGATCAATTCGTTGACCACGGTCGGATCGGCCAGGGTGGAGGTGTCGCCCAGGCTGTCGATTTCGTTGGCGGCAATCTTGCGCAGGATGCGGCGCATGATCTTGCCCGAGCGGGTCTTGGGCAGGCCTGGGGCCCACTGGATGAGATCAACGATGGCGATGGGGCCGATCTCGCCACGCACCATGGCCACCAGTTCCTTTTTCAGGGCGTCGGTCGGCTCGATGCCGGCCATGGGGGTCACGTAGGCGTAGATGCCCTGACCCTTGATGTCGTGCGGGTAGCCGACCACCGCCGCCTCGGCCACATGGGGGTGCAGCACCAGCGCGGACTCGATCTCGGCGGTACCCAGGCGGTGACCGGAGACGTTGAGCACGTCATCGATGCGACCCGTGATCCAATAGTAGCCATCCTCGTCGCGGCGGGCGCCGTCACCGGTGAAGTACTTACCGGGGTACTGCCGGAAGTAGGTGTCGATGTAGCGCTGGTGATCGCCATAGACGGTACGCATCTGCGCCGGCCAGGGCTGGGTGATGACCAGGGCGCCCTCGCCCGCGCCCAGGATGGTGGTGCCTTCCGCCGGGTCCACCAAGGCCGGGACGACGCCAAAGAAGGGAAGGGTGGCCGAACCGGGCTTGAGAGGTGTGGCGCCGGGCAGGGGGGTGATCAGATGGCCACCGGTCTCGGTCTGCCACCAGGTATCGACGATGGGACAGCGGGCGTCGCCGACCACGCGGTAGTACCACTCCCAGGCCTCGGGGTTGATGGGCTCGCCGACGGAACCCAGGATGCGCAGGCTCTGGCGCGAGGTTGCCTTCACCGGCTCCTCGCCAGCGCGCATCAGGGAACGAATGGCGGTGGGGGCGGTGTAGAAGATGTTGACCTGGTGCTTGTCAACCACCTGCCAGAAGCGCGACATGTCCGGGTAGTTCGGGATGCCCTCGAACATCAGGGAGGTGGCACCGTTGGCGAGGGGGCCGTAAACGATATAGGTGTGGCCCGTGACCCAGCCGACGTCGGCGGTGCACCAGTAGATCTCGCCTTCCTGGTAATCGAAGGTGTACTTGTGGGTCATGGCGGCGAAGACCAGATAGCCGCCCGTGGTGTGCAGGGCCCCCTTGGGCTTACCGGTGGAGCCGGAGGTGTAGAGGATAAAGAGCGGGTCTTCCGCGTCCATCGCCTCGGGCTCGCACACGGCGTCGGCGGTGGCCATGGCCTCGTGGTACCAGATGTCGCGGCCCTCGGTCCAGGCCACCGTGCCGCCGGTGCGCTGGACCACCAGCACGGTGCCGACGTTCGGGCACTCGTTGAGGGCGGTGTCGGCGTTCTTCTTCAGGGGGACGTTGCGGCCACCCCGCACGCTCTCGTCGGCGGTGATGAGCACGCGGCAGTCGGAGTCCAGGATGCGGTCGCGCAGGCTGTCCGGAGAGAAGCCGCCAAAGACGATCGAGTGGACGGCCCCGACACGGGTACAGGCCAGCATGGCCACCGCCGCCTCGGGGATCATGGGCAGATAAATGCAGACCCGGTCACCCTTCTTGACGCCCTTGGACTTGAGGACATTGGCGAGCTTGCAGACTTCGGTGTGCATCTCGCGGTAGGTGAGCTTCTTGTCCTCCGCGGGATTGTCGGCTTCCCAGATGATGGCGACCTGATCTCCGCGCGTAGCCAGATGCCGATCCAGGCAGTTGTAGGAAACATTGAGCTGGCCGCCCTCGAACCACTTGATGTAGAGATTTTCGGGGTCGAAGCTGTAGTCCATCACCGTGTCGAACTTTTTGCTCCAGGTGACGAATTTCTCCGCCTGCTCGGCCCAGAAGCCGTTCGGGTCATCGACCGAGCGCTGATACATGGCCGCGTATTGCTCGGCGTTGATATGGGCCTTGGCGGCGATGGCGGCGGGAATTTCGTAAGTCTTGATTTCCGACATGGGAACCAATCTCCTGTTCTGAGGTGGTGAATTAATATCCGCCGGCTTTGGGAAGGGGCCGGATATAAAGAGCGTGTCTTCGGTTATCGACCAGTCCGGGAGGGTCTGGCGACCGATATTCCTGACGCGACGAGCGCGCATTCTTGTTGATATAGCGCCGCGGCGGAGTTAAGGCCGCTTTCGTGATCCTCGTCTCCCCCGACGCCACGGGGCTCGGCGGTTGTTATGGGTACTGTCCTCCTCGCGTCCTAAGCCAGGGCGATGTCAACACCGCTCCCGAAACGGAGGGATACCCAAGTCTAAACGCTTGTCGCGGCCTTCGCTAGCACTTCGCCACACCGAGGCCGCCCGGGCCCTCAGACGAGGAACTCCCGCAAGGCAAAGCCCTTGCCACTGTCACGTTGGGCGGCCTGGGCGAGGAAGAGTTCGCCCGCCGCCAGGGCATCGCTAAGGGCGTTGTGAGCGCCGTAGCGGGGCAGGTTATAGCGGGCTCCCAAGGCGTGGAGACGCAGATCGGAGCCTTTGAAGGGCGTCTGGCGCTGATGGAAGTTGCGCAAGGCCACGGCTTGCGTGTCAACGATGGGCACGATCAGGGGCCCGCCCAGGTAACGCTTGCAGGCCAGGTCAATGAAGGTCTCCTCGATGTAGGAATGATGGGCGATCATGACCTTGCCGGTCAGTTCCAGGAGGAATTCGGTCAGCACCTCGTCCAGGGGCTCGCCCGTGGCCGCCTCGTCATCCAGGATCTGGTGGATGACGGCACTGGCCTCGGGGATGGCGCGATCGGTGAGTACCAGGCGGTGACGGGCGGTGGCCAGATCGATGCTGTTGCCGTGGAGGGTCACATAGCCAAAGCTGAGGATGCTGTCTTGTTTAGGATTCAGCCCCGTGGTCTCCAGATCCACGGCCAGGTATTCCACCTGGCGATAGTCCGTCCTCGGGTCGGGAAAGGGCCTCGCCAGATAGTCGCGCAAGGGCCCCGCCGGCAATTTGCGTAGGTGCCAGCGGCGGCGGAAGTCCGGGGTCAGGGGCCAGGTCATCGTCAGCCAAAACGCCCAGCCTGATAACGCTGCTCGAGGACGTCCTGCATGGTATTGATCAGGGAGAAGGCATCCTTGAGGTGCCCTCTCTCCAGGCCCGACAGGGAGTCTGGGGCCAGGAAATTGTCCGCCTTTTGTCCTTGGCGCAACTGCTCGGCCTGGTGGCGCAGGCGGAGGGCGCCGATCAACTCCAGCGCATCGATGAGATTGGCCGCCCCCTCTTGACTCACGGCCTGGGTTTTGGCGGCCTGTTCCAGGCGCTCGGTGGTGTTGACGGCTGGCTGGCCGGTGCTCAAGGCATAGACGCGGGCCATGTCGATGATGGGCACCGTGCCGCGATGCTTAAGGTCCAGGGTTTTGTCGTGGTTGCCACCACTGACGAGGACGAAATTGCGGAAAAACCCCAGGGGCGGCCGATGCTTGAGGGCGTTGGCCACCATGTAGGCGATGAAGATGCGGTTGGCGCGGCAGAGGTCGAGGACGTGTTCGCGGAGTTCCTCGACCATGCCCTCCGGGTCGTGAATCGCCCGCAGGTCGAAGAAGATGCTGGAATGCATCAGCGCCAGGGGCTCTGGCCGCTCGATCCAGGAATTGAAATACTTGCGCCACATGCGCAAGGGCTGGCGCCACTTGGGATTGGAGGCCATGACGTTGCCCGGGCAGTAGACATAGCCACAGGCGTTGAGGCCATCATTGACGATGCGGGCCAGGGCGGCGAAGTAGGCGTCGTCCTCCGGCTTCATGTGGTCGGCGATGAGCAGGGCATTGTCCTGGTCGGAATGGGACGATTGCTCGCGTCTGGCCTGAGACCCCGCGGCCATCCAGGCGTAGGGCACGGGCGGGGGCCCCAGTTCCTGCTCCGCCATCTCCACCAGTCGCGTGGTGATGGCGTCGGTGACGGCGCTCACGGCCTGCCCCACCTGATCCGTCGTCGCGCCACTCCTGACGAGATGCACCTGCAGGTTCGCCACCTTGGCGCTGAGGGCGACCAGGGCATCCAGGTCCTTGGCCTTGCGGATGTCGCCGACCAGGTACACCGAGTTGGCGCTCTGGAAGCGGACCAGGTCGGAGGTGGAGAGCATGCCAATGACCCGGCCGTCCTCCAGCACCGGCAGGTGATGGACATTCAGCCGGGTCATGGTGATCAGGGCGTGAAAGGCCAGGGTGCCGCTGGTGATGGTATGGAGATTGGTGGTCATGATGCGGGTGACCGGCTCCTCGAAGGAGAGGCCCGCCGCGATACAGCGGGTGCGCAGGTCGCGGTCCGTGATGATGCCCGCCAGGCGCTCCCCGTCCATGACGAAGATGGAGGCGACGCGGTCCTCGCTCATGGCGGTGGCGGCCGCGCGGATGCTGGCCTCGAGCGGGACGCTGGTGACCTTGCGACCGGCGACGAAGTCGCGGATGTTGACCGTCATCAGGTTGCCGCCGCTCGTGGTCGGCTCCAATTGCAATAGGTCCAGGGCCTTGCGCAGCCGCTCGCGCTGGGAGTGATCGAAGAAGGTGGCGAAATCCGGGTAATTCTCGCGCAGCTTGGCGAGGTCGGCGCAGGTCAGGAGGTAGCAGAGGGTATCCTCGGCGGTCGAACCCGTGAGGGTCAGGGTCACGTCAACCTTCAGGCAGGCCGTGGTGCAGAGATCGCCCTCGGCGAGCTTGCTCAGCAGGTCACCACTGGGGTTGCGTAACTCCACCGCGCCCCGACGGAGGATGTAAAGGTAGGCTTGATCCGCGTCCTTGGGTGGGAATTCCAGTCCCCGCCGAAAATAGCGCACCGACAGCTTTTTAGGCAGGCGGTCCAGTGCCCCCGCCGGCAGCAGGTCGAAGGGGTGGTGGCAGGCCAGGAAATCGCGGATTTCGAGTAGTTCCACGTCCATCGCAGGAATCCCTATCGGTTGGCGGAAACGACAACCATACACGAACCAACCGAACTCGCGCCTTGCCCTCGCTCAACAAATCAGTGCTTGCAGGCCGGCCGACGGGCGGGCCGGGGCCGTGGCGGTGGCACCCGACGAAGGGGGCAGGGAGTGCGCCGGCGCGAATGGGCTCGCGCGCGGCGCCTCTTTGGCCCATGGGCAGGTTTAGATTTTTCGGCCCGAGGGGACCGCCGGGCGGATGAGGGGTTTTTTGGGGGCGGGGGCCTGACTGGGATGCGGGCTGGAGGACGCGCTACCGAGGGATACAGCCTGGGCGGCGGTGTCAGCGGCCGAGGAGACCTCGGTCGTCACGATTTCGCCTCCTCCCTCGGCCAGGGTCTTGGCACGTTCCAGGGCCTTGCGGGCCTTGTCTTCCGCCGCGTTCAGACGCTCCTGGGCTTGCCGGGCATCATCCAGGGCCCGTGCCGCCTCGCTTTGCTCCTGGGCGCTGGCCTGGGCCAGGGCCTGGGCGGTGCGCGCCTGGGCCTCGGCGGTCTTGGCCTGAGCGCGGGCCGTCTCCGCCTGGGCGGCCGCGGTCTCGGCCTGGGCCTGGGCCTCCAGCTCTAACTGGGCCTGAGCATCGGCGATCTTCCTGGCCGCCTGGGCCAGGATCTCCTGGCGTGCCCGCTCGCTCTCCGCCGCCGCCGCCTTGCGTACGGCCTCGACCTCGGCCCGGGTCTCGGCCTTCATGCGCTCGACCAGGCCCTGGGCCTCGCGGCGCGCCGCCTCCGCCTGCTCCCTGGCCTCGGCGGCCTGCTTGAGGGCATTCTGGACCTCCGCATGGGCCTGGGCGGATTTGGCCTGGGCCTCGGCCTGGAGCTGGGCGGCCTGGGCCTCGGCCTTGGCGGCCTGGGCACGGGCGGTGGCTGTCTCCGCCTGGGCCTCGGCTTGGGCGCGGGCCACCTTCTCCTGGGCTAGGGCGACCTCGACTTGGACCTTGGCGGCCTCGGCCAGCTCTCTGACCAAGGCTCCCAATTGCTTGGTGGGCTTTTCTTTAGCGGACATAGGGGTCTCCTCGTTAGCAGACATTGGGGGCTCATCAACATTAGACATAGGGGGCTCCTCTTTCGTAGTCATAGGGGTCTCCTCGTTAGGGGCACTTAGGGTTAATCGCCCATGGGCGATTTGCTAGCCTCATCCGGCTGGCAATCCAGGTTGCCTCGCCAAGTATTTTGTAGATGTTAAGGGATTGTGACGATGGAGGGATAAAAATCACGCCCAAGGCTCAGCCAGCTCGGGAGTTTACCCTGGGTTTGGCATGGGTCGGGCCAACGGGTGGCGTCTCGTCGCGCGGCCCAGTGATCCGGCCAGGTCGTGGACCCTAGTCCCTCGAACCCCGCTTGTAGCCACCATCAGGAAAGGCTGTTGAAGACATCAACCAGTAGGTTGTCGCAGCCTTGGGAACCAACGAATCAGATCCGGAGCGGAATGGAGAGAAGGCTGAGATTGGCCCAACGGTTAGGCGGGACGGTTCTTGGGTGGCGCGTGAGACGGATTTCGATTCCCGCCGTCCATGCCATGCCAACGAGCTTATGTCATTGTGTTTTCTCAATGGCGCCCGTGTCAACATCTAGACTTGGCCCGGAAAATGCCGCACCGCCGGCTGCCCGTTCCAAGGCTCAGTCCTGTCCAGCACCGCCGGCTACCCGTTCCAAGGCTCAGTCCTATCCTTGCTGGAACGTTTCCTGCAATGGTATGGTCATCTTGGACCCGACCGTTATGCGGTTGGATTTACCACCACAATAATGTGAGGAGTCATCATGTCGATTCATGCAACGAAAGCATTGCAGGCGTACTGGAAGGAAAACCTGGTCATCATCTCGGTTCTCCTGACCATCTGGTTCGCCGTGTCCTACGTTTGCGGCATCCTGCTCGCCAATCAGCTCGACGCCTACAGGATCGCCGGTTTCCCCCTCGGGTTCTGGTTCGCCAACCAGGGCTCGCTGGTGACCTTTGTTGTCCTGATCTGGGTCTATGTCTGGCTCATGGACAGACTGGACATCAAGTATGGCGTGCAGCAAGACTGACATCGGTCTTGCTGCTCACAACAACGACCTAACTCAATCAATGAGAGAACCACCATTATGAGTATTCTTGTCTGGACCTGGATTCTTACAGGCCTCAGTTTCGCGGTGTATATCTACATCGCCTACTGGGCCGGGCGAAAACCACCGGCGATTTCTATGTGGCCGAGAAGTCGGTGCCTCCCTTGCTGAACGGCATGGCCACCGGCGCGGACTGGATGTCGGCGGCGTCGTTCATCTCCATGGCGGGACTGATTTCCTTCCTCGGACGCGATGGCTCCTATTACCTGATGGGGTGGACCGGAGGCTACGTGCTGCTGGCCTTGCTGTTCGCCCCCTACCTGCGCAAGTACGGCAAGTTTACGATTCCTCAGTTCATCGGCGACCGTTACTACTCCCAAACCGCTCGCCTCATCGCGCTGCTCTGCGCCATTTTCGTCTCCTTCACCTACGTGGCGGGCCAGATGCGCGGCGTCGGCGTGGTCTTCTCGCGCTTCATGGATGTCGGCATCAACACCGGCGTCATCATCGGCATGGCGTTGGTCTTCTTCTACGCCACCCTCGGCGGGATGAAGGGCATCACCTATACCCAGGTCGCGCAATACGTCGTGTTGATCACCGCCTATCTGATACCGGCCATCTTCATCTCCATGCATTTCACCGGCAACCCGGTTCCGCAATTGGGCTACGGCTCACAGATCACCGCCGAGGGCGCGGCGCTGCTCAACGACCCCAGCACCCAGGGGAGATACCTGCTGGATGTCTTGGACGGTCTGAGCAAGGATCTGGGTTTTGCGGCCTATACCAGTGGTCAGCGCCCCATGATCGACGTCTTCTTCATCACCTTCTCGCTGATGATCGGCACCGCCGGTCTCCCCCACATCCTGATCCGCTTCTTCACCGTACCCAAGATTCGTGACGCACGCTCTTCCGCCGGCTGGGCGCTGATCTTCATCGCCCTGCTCTACACCACCGCTCCGGCGGTGTCCGTTTTTGCCCGCACCAACTTCATCAAGACGGTGAACAACGTCGAGTATGTCAATGCCCCCTCCTGGTTCAAGAACTGGGAAAAGACCGGGCTGGTCGGCTGGAAGGACAAGAATGGCGACGGCATCATGCAGCTTCGCCCCGGCAAGTGGGATGACCCGAAGAGCGCCAACGAGGTCAAGATTGACCAGGACATCATGGTGCTGGCCAACCCAGAAATCGCCAAGCTCCCCAACTGGGTCGTCGGTCTGGTCGGCGCCGGTGGCCTGGCCGCCGCCCTGTCCACGGCGGCGGGCCTGTTGCTGGTCATTTCGGCCGCCATTTCGCATGACCTGATGAAGAACATCCTCAAACCCAGCATGTCGGAAAAGGAAGAGCTCTGGTGGGCACGAGGTGGCGCCGGCGTGGCGGTTGTCATCGCCGGCCTGTTCGGTATCTATCCACCAGGGTTCGTGGCCCAGGTGGTGGCCTTTGCCTTCGGCCTGGCGGCGGCCTCGTTCTTCCCGGCCATCCTGATGGGCATCTTCAATAAGAAGATGAACAAGGAAGGCGCCATCGCCGGAATGATCGTCGGCATCGTCTTTACCGCCGCCTATATCTGGTGGTTCAAGTATGGCGACCCGGCGTCCAACAACCCGGCCGGCTGGTGGCTGGGTATCTCGCCGGAAGGGATCGGCACCGTCGGCGCCGCGCTCAACTTCCTTACCTCCTATGTGGTCAGCAAGTTCACCAAGGAGCCGCCAGCCGAGATCCAGGATCTGGTGGGCAGCCTGCGTTACCCCGGCAAGGAGGTACCCGCGGCCAGCAGCCATTAGTCGATGAGTTGATGTGAGCTGTGCCGATGGCGGCTGCCGGAAACGGTAGCCGCCATCTTTCTTTATCCAGAGTACCGATCGGGAGTCCTACCATGACTGCGAAGGCAGATCCGCCGCAGGGCAGGTTAAAGCATGATCAACCGCCTCAACAGATTCATCTTGTCCAAAATACTGGGCATTCGGCTCCGCCCCACCGGCGCCGTCATTCTGGGCGGCTTCGCCGGCTTGAGCCTGACGACCAGCATTCTCCCCACCGTCATCTCGTTTCTGGGCGCCACCGACGATTTCTCGGCGCGCCTCGATCTGGCCGGTTTTGCCGTGTACTCGTTCCTGGTGTGGGCGGTCGGCGGCTGGGCGGCCCAGAGAACGGCCAGCGCTCAGGCGGGAGCCGTCATCCTGGGCCTGGTAGGTTTAGTCAGCGCCGCCATTTTTGCCGGCCTGGCCTACGGCGCCGAGAAGGAATTGATCCTGCTATGCGCGGCGGCGGGATTGGCCTACGGCTCCATCGGCGGGATGCTCATCGCCATCGCCCTGGGTGAAAACGATAATGCCACGCCGGGTTGACTTGCTGACCGGTCTCAAACGGGGCTATCACGGCTGGCGCATCGTCAAGACCCTGGGGCAAGGGACCACCTCGATCAACCCTTCCAAGGCCGCGCTCGGCGGCGGCATCACTCTGGGCCTGGGGACCCTGTTCGGTATCCCGATCTCCACCCCCCCTCCTCTATTCAACGGCAACGGCGCTAACATCAGGGCTGGGACTCGCCTGGACTTGGCGAGTAGGATAATATAATCTGCTGGGCTGTCCGAGAGCGCCCCAAGTATCCAGCTCGGATTCTGGTCCTAACCAGGACGCTGCGAACAGGCTATGCATACCCAGGCTGGAAGGGCTCACAAGCTCTGGCCCGGCTTGCGCGGACCGGGCGAAACGCCATGGACAGGCAACCAGGCGGTTGCCGCCATGCCATCCCCAAAGGGTAACAAGGTCAGCGACCTTCCTACTCTGATTCCATCAACTCCCATACCAAATAATGAGGAGGTGTTACTGTGTCCATAGAAACATGGGGGCAGATTCGGGCAAACCCGAAATTTCAGAAGTTCGTTCAAAAACGTAACCGCTACTCGATCGTCATGTCCATCCTGGTCATCATCGCGTACTTCGGTTTCATCCTCCTGGTCGCCTTTAACAAGCCCTTCCTGGCGCAAAAGCTGGTTCCTGGCAGCGTCACCTCCCTGGGGATACCCATCGGCGTGGGCGTGATCCTCTTCACCATCATCCTGACCTGGATTTATGTCCGCAGGGCCAACACGGAGTTCGACTCCGAGGCCGCGGCCATCCTGGAGGAATCCACGAAATGAATCCCACCATCACGAGTTTGATCGCGGTCGCCGCCATCATCCTGATCGGCGTCTTCGGTACGGCCTTCGGCGCCGGGCCCGACCTCGGACAGACCACGCAACAGACCACCAACTGGGTGGCCATTTCCATGTTCGCCGGCTTTGTCATCATCACCCTGGGCATCACCAAGTGGGCCGCCGCCCGTACCCGTTCCGTCGCCGACTTCTATACCGCGGGGGGTGGCATCACCGGGTTTCAGAATGGTCTGGCCATCGCGGGCGACTACATGTCCGCCGCCTCCTTCCTGGGTATCTCCGGCCTGGTGTTCGCCAACGGCTTTGACGGCTTGATCTTCTCCATCGGTTGGCTGGTGGGCTGGCCCGTCATTACCTTCCTGATGGCGGAACGCCTGCGTAACCTGGGCAAGTTCACCTTCGCGGACGTGGCTTCCTACCGTTTTGCCCAGACCCCGCTGCGCAGTTTTGCCGCTACCGGTACCCTGGTGGTGGTGGCCTTCTATATGATTGCCCAGATGGTCGGCGCCGGTCAGCTCATCAAGGTGCTCTTCGGCCTTGAGTACATCTATGCCGTCGTCCTGGTGGGCGTCATCATGATGATGTATGTCCTTTTCGGTGGCATGACCGCCACCACCTGGGTGCAGATCATCAAGGCCGTGCTCCTCCTGGGCGGCGCCACCTTCATGGCGGTCATGGTGCTGCTGCAGTTTGGCTTTAACCCCGAGGCCTTGTTCGCCAAGGCGGTCGAGGTCAAGACGGGGATGGCTATCGCCACTGGCAAGACCGCCGCGGAGGCCGCCACGGCGGGTGCCTCGATCATGGGTCCCGGTGGCCTGATCAACGACCCCATCTCCGCCATCTCCGTCGGCATGGCCCTCATGTTCGGTACCGCCGGCCTGCCGCACATTCTGATGCGTTTCTTCACCGTCCCCACCGCCAAGGAGGCCCGCAAGTCCGTGGCCTGGGCGACGACCTGGATCGGCTACTTCTACATCCTGACCTTCATCATCGGCTTTGGCGCCATCGTCAACCTGATCCCCAACCCGACGCAGTACTTCGTCGCTGGCGATCTGGCCAAGGGCCTGAATGGCGGCGGCAACATGGCGGCGGTCCATCTCGCCAACGCCGTGGGCGGTAACGTCTTCCTGGGCTTTATCTCCGCCGTGGCCTTCGCCACCATCCTGGCCGTGGTGGCCGGTCTGACGCTGTCTGGCGCCTCCGCCGTCTCCCATGACCTCTATGCCTCGGTCTGGCGCCATGGCAACGTGGACTCCGATACCGAGTTGCGGGTTTCCAAGATCACGACTGTCATCCTGGGTATCGTCGCCGTCTTGCTGGGCATCCTGTTCGAGAAGCAGAACGTGGCCTTCATGGTCATGCTGGCCTTCACCGTCGCCGCTTCGGCCAACTTCCCGGTCCTCTTTATGTCGGTGCTCTGGAAGAACTGCACCACGCGCGGGGCCGTGGCGGGCGGTATCGTCGGTCTCGTCATGTCCGTCTCGATGACCGTGGTCTCGCCCGCCGTCTGGGAGGCCACGCTCGGCAATCCCAAGGGCAGTGCCCTTTTCCAGTACTCCACACCGGCGGTTTTCTCCATCACCGCGGCCTTCTTCGTCATCTGGCTGGTCTCGATCCTGGATCGCAGCCCGCAGGCCAAGAAGGAACGTGCCCTCTATCCCGACCAGATGACCCGTTCGGAAACCGGAGTCGGTGCCTCCCAGGCCTCCAGCCATTGATGCTCCAAGCCGTTTGAGGTAAATGCCCGCCCCTGGCGGGCATTTTTACTTCTGGGCCTGCCTTTTCAATCGCTTGCGCGGTTGCAAGCGCGGGCCCTGTTGCGCCGGGCCTTCAGCCTCGCCGGTCCCGCCGCCAGCCTTGCACTTGAATTTGGCGGAAAAACTACCTAACTTGACAGTCCCCGGCTCCCGGGACCGGATCCTGGTCCCGAACAGAGGGCCAATCCCGATCACGACCGTCATTCTGAAATTTCGGGCATCCAGTAGGACCACACATGCGCTATGTCAGTACACGCGGGGGAGTGGCCCCCATCGGATTCGCCGAGGCGGTGATGATGGGCCTGGGCACGGATGGCGGCCTCCTGGTGCCCGTAAGCCTGCCGCGCCTGGATGCCGCGACCCTCAAGACCTGGTCGCGCCTGCGCTTTCAGGACCTGGCCCTGGAGGTCATGTCGCCCTTCGTCGGCGACGCCATCCCCCGCGATCATCTGGCGGCCCTGATCGAGCGTTCCTACGCCAGCTTCACCCATCCGGAGGTGACGCCGGTCATCCGCCTGGGTGACCAGTGGCTGCTCGAACTCTTTCACGGCCCCACGGCGGCCTTCAAGGACGTGGCCCTCCAGTTTCTGGGCAACCTCTTTGAATACCTGCTGGAGCGGGATGGCGGGCGGCTCAACATCGTGGGCGCCACTTCGGGCGATACGGGCTCGGCGGCCATCGCCGGCGTGCGCGGCAAGTCGCGCATCCACATCTTTATCCTGCATCCCGAGGGCCGCGTCTCGCCGATCCAGGAACGCCAGATGACGACGGTGCTGGACGCCAATGTCCATAACATCGCCATCCGCGGCACCTTCGATGACGGCCAGCGCATCGTCAAGCAACTCTTCGGTGACCTGGAATTCAAGCGCGATCTGAGCTTGGGTGCCGTCAACTCCATCAACTGGGCGCGCATTCTGGCCCAGATGGTTTACTACTTTTACGCCTGGGGGCGGGTGGCGGCGGCCGATCCCCACCGCCAGGTGAGCTTCGCCGTGCCCACGGGCAACTTCGGGGATGTCTTCGCCGGTTACATGGCCAAGCGCATGGGCCTGCCGGTGGACCGCCTCATCATCGCCACCAACCGCAACGATATCCTGAGTCGCTTCGTCCATACTGGCAGCTACGCGGCGGGGGAGGTCTATCCGACCCTGAGCCCGGCCATGGACATCCAGATCGCCTCTAACTTCGAGCGCTATCTCTATTTTCTGCTGGGCGAGGACCCGGCGGCGGTGCGCGGCCTGCTCGACGACATGGCCAGGACCGGCTCCCTGGCGGTGGATGCCGGGCATCATGCCCAGGTCCGGGCCGATTTCGACGCCCTGGCCGCCAGCGACGCGGAGACCCTGGATCAGATCCGCGCCACCTTCGCCCAGTCCCACTATATTCTGGACCCGCACACGGCGATTGGCGTGCGCGCGGCCCAGGGCCAGGCGGACACCATCTGCCTGGCCACCGCCCACCCCGCCAAGTTTGGCGAGGCCGTGACCCTGGCCATTGGCCGCGAGGCACCGCCACCGCCGTCCCTGCAGGGGCTGTTGGAGAAGGAGACCCGGTGCGCCCGGCTAGAGGCCAGCGCGGACGCCATCCGCGCCCATATCCGCGCGACCCTGGAGGCGGCAAGCCTATGAGTGGCCAGGCCCCCTCCATCCTCATCCTCGACACCACCCTGCGGGATGGCGAGCAGACCCAGGGCGTCTCCTTCTCGCCCGATGAAAAGACCAACATTGCCAAGGCGTTGCTGGAACTGGTGCGGGTGGATCGCATCGAGGTGGCGTCGGCGCGGGTCTCCAGCGGTGAACTCGCCGCCGTGACGAATATCATCGATTGGGCCCGGGGCCAGGGATTGGAGGGCCGCGTCGAGGTCCTGGGCTTTGTCGATCATGGCCGCAGCGTCGACTGGATCCGCCAGGCCGGCGGGCGCGTCCTCAACCTCCTCGCCAAGGGCAGCGAGAAACATTGTCATGGACAGCTCGGCAAGACCCTGGACGAGCACGCGGCGGAGGTGCGCGATAACATCCGCCTCGCCCAGGACCGGGGGCTGGGGGTCAACATCTATCTGGAGGACTGGTCCAACGGTTACCAGGACAACCGGGACTATGTCTATGGTCTGGTGGAGCGGCTGGCGGATACGGGGCTGGGGCACATCATGTTGCCCGATACCCTGGGGGTCATGATACCGGAGCGAGTCTTCGCCGCCCTGGCGGACATGCTGAGCCGTTTCCCGGGGCTCAAGTTCGATTTTCACCCCCATAATGACTACGGCCTCGCTACCGCCAACGTCCTGGCCGCGGCCCAGGCGGGGGCGGCGGCGGTCCATTGCACCGTCAACTGCCTGGGCGAGCGCGCCGGTAACGCCTCCCTGGCGGAGGTCGCCGTCAATCTGCGCGACCACCTGGGCATGAAGCTGTCTATCGACGAGACCCATTTGGCGCGGGTCAGCGAGCTGGTGGAATACTTCTCCGGCAAGCGCATCGCCGACAATGCCCCCATCGTCGGCGAGGACGTCTTCACCCAGACCGCCGGCATCCACGCCGATGGCGATCGCAAGGGGAGCCTTTACCATACCCAATTGAGCCCGGAGCGCTTTGCCCGCCGCCGCAAGTACGCCCTCGGCAAGCTTGCCGGCAAGGCCTCCCTGGCCAAAAACCTGGAAAAGCTCGATATCAGCCTGTCGGAGGAAAATCAGCGCAAGGTGCTCCAGCGCGTCGTCGAACTGGGAGACTCCAAAAAGACCATCACCACCGACGACCTGCCCTTCATCATCGCCGAGGTGTTGGAAAGCCAGGACTATAACCATGTCCAATTGCTGGCCTGTAACGTCAGCAGCGCCATGGACCTGCCCTCCACCGCTAGCATCCGGGTGCGCGTCGGAGAGGCCATCCATTACGCCGCCGGCAGTGGCAACGGTAGCTTTGATGCCTTCATCAAGGCCCTTGCCAAGGTTCTGCGCCGGCATGGCCTGACGCTTCCCGGCTTGATCGACTACGAGGTGCGCATCCCCAAGGGCGGCCGTACCGACGCTCTCACCGAGTGCATCATCACCTGGGCGGGCGAGGAAGGCCCGGTCCGCACGCGCGGCGTCCATACCAACCAGGTCTTCGCCGCCATCGCGGCCACCTTGCGCCTGGTCAATATTCTGGTTCACCGCGCCGCCCATCGGGTGGTGGCCGTGCCGGTCCTGGAGCCCGGGGCTTGAAACTTGCCCTGGGGCGGTGCGAGTCTGGCCCGCCCCTCGGGCCATTTTATGGTGGCTTTTCGGGCCGTCATGTCGGAAACTAAAAAGCGTTATGGCCATTGGCGCGGGAGCCTGGACCCAGGGGTTCAGGTTGGCATCCGGCGCACCACCCCATCCCACATCGGTGGCGAGATGATGCAAAAGATGAAAACCCTCCCCCTGCTGACGGCCCTCTTGCTGCCGGCTCTGCCCCATACCGCTGTCCAGGCGGCGGAAAAGACCCCCGACGCGAAGGCGGACAAGGTCTTCGACGAGGCCATGCGCAGTCGGGACATGCACCTGCTTACCGCATCGGGTATGCGCTATGAGACCGGTGTTGGCGTTGGGCAGGATGCCGACAAGGCGGTCAAGCTCTATTGCCACGCGGCCAAAATGGGCGATGGCGACGCCAAATATCGTCTCGGCTACCTCTATGCCTACGGCCGGGGCGTCAAGCGTGATCCGGAGCTCGCCGCCGCCTGGTTTGGCGAAGCTGTCAAGGCCCGACACACCATGGCCGCTACTCAGCTCAAGCTCCTCAAGGTCACCGCCGATCCCAAGCGTCTCCCTTCCTGCAACCCGAGCGGCCCGGGGGGCGGCGGAGGCGGTGAAACCACTCGCATGGTCCTGCGCACCCATCCGGCCACCGGCGAGATCGCCAAGCTGATCCATAGCCTGGCCCCTAAATACAAGCTTGATCCCAGCCTGGTCCTGGCCGTGGTCGAGGCGGAATCCAATTTCAATCCCCAGGCCCGTTCGCCTAAGGATGCCCAGGGTCTGATGCAACTCATCCCCGCGACTGCCGATCGTTTCGGGGTCAAGGATGTCTGGGACCCGGAGCAAAACCTGAACGGCGGCATGGCCTATCTGCGCTGGCTCCTCGACCACTTCGATGGCGATGTCAAGCTGGCCCTGGCCGGCTACAACGCCGGAGAAGGGGCGGTCGAGAAGCATGGCGGGGTCCCCCCCTACCAGGAGACCCAGTCCTATGTCGCGCGTATCCTGCGCCGCCTCGGGCTCGAGGAGGGCCAGCAAAGCAGCCCAGGTTAAGGCCGGCGCGGGACCCTCCGGGCGAGACGGCCGATCGCGCCGCGCCTGCCTGCCCCCATTCCATCGAGATCAGACGTCATGAGCGCCATTCCCCAGGACTTTATCCGTAACACGGCCCGTCTCTCGGACGCGGCCACCCAGCCCTTCGCCCGTTCGCGCAAGATCCACGTCCAGGGGTCCCGCGCCGATCTGCGGGTGCCCATGCGGGAGGTGAGCCAGACGGATACCCAGACCCAGCGTGGCGTGGAAGAGAATCCACCCATCTACATCTACGATACCTCTGGACCCTACACGGACCCGCAAGCCCACATCGACCTCCTGGCGGGCCTGCCGGATCTGCGGGGGGCCTGGATCGAGGAGCGCGGCGACACCGAGCGTCTCGCCGGTCCCAGTTCCGCCTTCGGTCGTCAGCGTCAGCGGGACCCGGGCCTGGCCCACCTGCGCTTCGAACACATCCGCGTCCCGCGCCGCGCCAAGCCCGGGGCCAACGTCACCCAGATGCACTATGCCCGCCAGGGTCTCGTCACCCCGGAGATGGAGTTCGTCGCCATCCGCGAGAACCTGCGCCTGGAGGAGCTGCGCGCCGACCCTCGTTACGCCAAGCTGCTGCGCCAGCACCCGGGGCAGTGGCTTCGGCGCCCGACTGCCTGCGTCCATCACGCCGGAATTCGTCCGCGCCGAGGTGGCCGCCGGGCGGGCCATCATCCCCGCCAATATCAACCACCCGGAGCTGGAGCCCATGATCATCGGGCGCAACTTCCGGGTGAAGATCAACACCAACATCGGCAACTCGGCGGTCACCTCCAGCATCGAGGAGGAGGTGGAGAAGATGGTCTGGTCCTCCCGCTGGGGGGGCGACACCCTCATGGACCTCTCCACCGGCAAGAACATCCACGAGACCCGCGAGTGGATCCTGCGCAACGCCCCCGTGCCCATCGGCACCGTGCCCATCTACCAGGCCCTGGAGAAGGTGGACGGCAAGCCGGAGGAACTGACCTGGGAGATGTTCCGCGACACCCTCATCGAGCAGGCCGAGCAGGGGGTGGACTACTTCACCATCCATGCCGGGGTCCTGCTGCGCTATGTCCCCCTGACGGCGGATCGGGTGACCGGCATCGTCTCCCGGGGCGGCTCCATCCTCGCCAAGTGGTGCCTGGCCCACCACCAGGAAAACTTCCTCTATACCCACTTCGAGGACATCTGCGAGATTATGCAGGCCTACGACGTCGGCTTCAGCCTGGGCGATGGCCTGCGCCCGGGTTCCATCGCCGACGCCAACGACGCCGCCCAGTTCGCCGAGCTGGAGACCCTGGGCGAGCTGACCCAGATCGCCTGGCGGCACGACGTCCAGGTCATGATCGAGGGTCCCGGCCATGTGCCCCTGCAGATGATCAAGGAAAACGTGGACAAGGAGCTTACCGACTGTTTCGAGGCCCCCTTCTACACCCTGGGGCCCCTGATCACCGACATCGCCCCCGCCTACGACCACATCACCTCCGCCATGGGCGCCGCCAACATCGGCTGGTACGGCACCGCCATGCTCTGCTACGTCACCCCCAAGGAACATCTGGGCCTGCCCAACAAGCAGGACGTGCGCGACGGCATCATCGCCTACAAGATCGCCGCCCACGGCGCCGACCTGGCCAAGGGCCTGCCCGGCGCCCAGGTGCGTGACAACGCCCTGTCCAAGGCCCGCTTCGAGTTCCGCTGGGAGGACCAGTTCAACCTGTCCCTGGACCCCGAACGCGCCCGCGAGTACCACGACGAGACCATGCCCCACGAGGCCCACAAGGTCGCCCACTTCTGCTCCATGTGCGGCCCCCACTTCTGCTCCATGCGCATCACCCAGGAGGTGCGCGACTATGCCGAGTCCCACCGCATCGCGGACGTCGAGGCGGCGCTGGCCGAGGGCCTGAAGGAAAAGGCCGATGAGTTCCTGAAGGAAGGGGCGGAGATCTATCGGGAGGTCTGAGCGCCTGCGCCTGGTACACCCACTGCTCCCTAGGCTACACCAAGAGGACGGTGATGAAGCTCGCCTATCATGACCTGAGCGAAGACCAATTCGAGCGGCTAGTGGTCGCCATCTGCTCTTAGCTGCTTGGTCTGGTGTCCAGGGTTTCAGCAAAGGCCCGGATGGTGGCAAAGACGCCCGCTTCTGCGGTCGGGCGGAATGTTTTCCAAGCGCGACGGCCCCTTGGGATGGACGGATCGTCATTCAGGCCAAGCACACGGACCTCATCAATCGCAAGTTCTCTGAACCGGACTTCGCAGGCGATGCGGCCAGTTCGGTTCTGAGCGAGGAGATCGCGCGAATCAAACGCTTGCGCGCTGCCGGCGAGCTTGACTACTACCTGCTGTTCGCGAACCGCCGATTGGCCGGGGTAGCGGAGGAAAAGATCCGCAAGCGTATCGCCCAGGCCGCCGAGATCGACGAGGGAGCCGTGTATCTATGCGGTGAAGAGGTCTTGGACCAATACCTGACCTGGGAGCCGGACATTCTGCGACGGGCCTGTATCAACCCATTCGATGTCCAGGCATTCATCGACCCGAGGGACTTGGCGTGCGTCATCCAGGCGCTTGCCGAGGGGCGCGGTTGCCTCTCGGATGTATCGGACGACGATACGCCGCCTCCAGAACGGCGCGTCAGTCTGGCGGAAAAGAACCTGATCTACGGCCTGTCCCCAGGAATACGCGAACCGGATCAAGGGTTACATCAAGGAGTTTGGCCCAGTTCAAGCCTTTCTTGCTGCGCCGGAGAACAGCGCCTATCTGCGCTACTACGAGGATACGGTCGAGGATCTCGGCGGGCTCATTCTGGCCTACAGGCAAGAACGCCATAGTTTCGATCAGGTCTTGGAAAGACTTTTCAAGCTCCTCATCGACCCTTCCGGATTCCCGCAACCGTTCGCCTGGGGCAAAATGGCGGCACCTTTAGCATCCACAGGCTTGCCCGTGACCCCGCACCCCATCGAACTCATCACCCTGGACCTGGACGACACCCTCTGGCCTTGTCTGGAGCCTATACAGCGCGCCGAGGCGGCTATGCGTCGCCTGGCTTGGTGCGCGGGCGCCCTGCCCTGGCGCAAGCCATGGATCTGGAGGCTTTGCGGGCCCATCGGCGCGACCTGATGACGCAATGCCCGGCCATCGCCCACGACGTGACGGTGGTGCGGCGCACCTCCCTGGAGATCCTGCTGGAGGAATTCGGCCATGATCCCGCCTTGGCGGTGGAGGGCATGGCGCTGTTTCTCGAGCACCGCAACCAGGTCGAGCCCTATCCGGACGTCACCCCGATCCTGCGCGCCCTCGCGGCGGACTACCGGCTGGTCTCCGTGACCAACGGTAACTCGGACATCGACCGCACCCCCCTGCGCGGCCTCTTCCACCGGTCGCTGACCGCCGCCGATGTGGGCGCGGCGCGGCCCGACCCCGCCCTCTTCCAGGCGGCCCTGGACTGGGCGGGGCTGGCGCCGCATCAGGCCCTGCACATTGGCGATCACCCGGTTTACGATGTCCAGGCGGCGCGGGATCACGGCATGGCGGTCCTCTGGGTCGATCGCTACGGTCAGACCTGGCCGGTGGATCTGGAGCCGCCCCTGGTGGAAATCGCCGACCTGCATGGCCTGGCGCGCTGGCTGAGGGGACAGGCGGTGGGGCAGGGCAGAGGGCAGGGGAGTGACGAGGGCGGGCGGCAAGGCGCTGGCTATGGCTCGACCGAGGAGATGAAATAGGATGGAATTTCAGCGATTGGCCAGCGATGGCCAGGCCCGCCGCGGGCGTCTGACCTTCGCCCGCGGGGTGGTGGAGACGCCGGCCTTCATGCCCGTGGGCACCTACGGCACCGTCAAGGCCATGACCCCGGAAGAGCTGCGGGAGGTCGGCGCCCAGATCATCCTCGGCAACACCTTCCACCTTCTGCTGCGCCCCGGCCCCGAGGTCATCGCCAGCTCATGGCGACCTGCATGACTTCATGCACTGGCCCGGGCCCATCCTGACCGACTCCGGCGGCTTCCAGGTCTTCAGCCTCGGCAAGCTGCGCCGCATCAAGGAGGAGGGCGTGCACTTCCGCTCCCCCATCGACGGCAGCCGGATTTTCATCGGTCCCGAGGAATCCCTGGCCATGCAGCGCGCCCTGGGGTCCGACATCGTCATGATCTTCGATGACTGCACCCCCTATCCGGCGACCCCGGAGCAGGCCCGGGCCTCGATGGAGCGCTCCCTGCGCTGGGCGGCCCGCAGCCGGGCGGCGCATGGCGACAACCCTGCGGCCCTGTTCGGCATCGTCCAGGGCGGCATGTACGAGGAACTGCGCGCCGAGTCCCTCGGCGGGCCTGACCGGAGATCGGCTTCGACGGCTACGCCATCGGCGGCCTGTCCGTGGGCGAGCCCAAGGCCGACCGGCTTCGGGTCCTGGACTTTCTCGCCGACCGCCTGCCGGCGGACCGGCCGCGCTATCTCATGGGCGTGGGCACCCCGGAGGACATCGTCGAAGGCGGTGCTGCCGGGGCATCGACATGTTCGACTGCGTCATGCCGACCCGCAATGCCCGCAACGGCCATCTCTTCACCCGCGCCGGGGTGGTCCGCATCCGCAACGCCCGCCATCGGACCGATACGGGCCCCCTCGACCCGCAACTGCGACTGCTACACCTGCCGGAACTACAGCCGCGCCTATCTGCGCCACCTGGACCGCTGCCATGAGATCCTGGGGGCCCGGCTCAACACCATCCACAACCTCCGTTTTTACCAGACCCTGATGGCCGACCTGAGGACGGCCATCGCCGCCGGCCGCCTGGATAGCTTCGCCCGGACTTTCCCTGATAACTGAGACCGAATGGGCTGGTGCATTACGAGAGTTGGAGCGACAGTTTCTTGCCGCATGCTTGAGCGTACTTGCGCAGCGTGGC
>CAWJBI010000007.1:0-55000 GCA_963841065.1 uncultured Gammaproteobacteria bacterium
GGGAGATCCGCGAGATGCTGCGCCTTGCCGGACGGGATAATTCCGGCACGGGCATCCCCATGGCTCAGACCCAGCTCTATGACGGCCGTACCGGAGATCCCTTCGACCGCCCCGTGACCGTCGGCTACATGTACATGCTCAAGCTCAACCACCTGGTGGATGACAAGATGCATGCGCGCTCAACGGGTCCCTACAGCCTGGTTACCCAGCAACCGCTGGGTGGTAAGGCCCAGTTTGGCGGCCAGCGCTTCGGTGAGATGGAGGTTTGGGCCCTGGAGGCCTATGGCGCGGCCTACACCTTCCAGGAGATGCTCACCGTCAAGTCCGACGACGTGAACGGGCGTACCAAGATGTACAAGAATATCGTCGACGGCGACCACCGGATGGAGGCGGCCATGCCCGAGTCCTTCAACGTGCTGGTCAAGGAGAATTCGCTCCCTGGGCATCAACATCGAGCTGGAACAGGATGAGCCCGCCATGTGGCGGGTGCGGCCTGGCTGAGCCCCGACACGCCGCCCCGGGCGTCCGGTGCCTCGCGCCTCTCGGCTCCTGGGTACTGCCTCGGAGTCTCCATTACGGAGAACTGAATCGAAAGACCTCTCAAGATTCATCAAGCAGCAGGGTCAGGCCCTGGAGTTCGACTCGATCAAGATCGGGCTGGCCTCCCCGGACATGATCCGGTCCTGGTCCTACGGCGAGGTCAAAAAGCCGGAGACCATCAACTACCGCACCTTCAAGCCGGAGCGCGACGGGCTGTTCTGCGCCAAGATCTTCGGCCCCATCAGCGACTACGAGTGCCGGTGCGGCAAGTACAAGCGCCTCAAGCATCGCGGCGTGGTGTGCGAGAAGTGCGGGGTCGAGGTGACCCTGGCCAAGGTGCGGCGCGAGCGCATGGGCCACATCGACCTGGCGAGCCCCGTGGCTCATATCTGGTTCCTCAAGTCCCTGCCCTCGCGCATCGGGCTGCTGCTCGACATGACCCTGCGCGACATCGAGCGCGTCCTCTACTTCGAGTCCTTCGTGGTGGTTGACCCGGGCATGACCCAATTCGAGCGCCGCCAGCTCTTGACCGACGAGCAGTATCTCGAGGCCCTGGAGGAGAATGGCGACGAGTTCGATGCCCGGCTGGGCGCCGAGGCCGTCTATGAGCTGTTGCGTACCCTCGACCTCCAGGCGGAGGTCCGGCGCATGCGGGAGGAGGTCGAGACCACGAACGCCGAGACCAAGATCAAGAAGCTGTCCAAGCGCCTCAAACTGATGGAATCCCTGCAGGAGTCCGGCAATCGGCCCGAATGGATGATCCTCACCGTGCTGCCGGTCATGCCCCCGGAACTGCGGCCTCTGGTTCCGCTTGACGGCGGGCGATTCGCGACCTCCGACCTCAACGATCTCTATCGCCGGGTTATCAATCGCAACAACCGCCTCAAGCGGTTGCTGGACCTGATCGCGCCGGACATCATCGTGCGCAATGAAAAGCGCATGTTGCAAGAGTCCGTGGATGCCCTGCTCGACAATGGTCGCCGCGGCCGCGCCATTACGGGCACCAATAAGCGTCCACTCAAGTCCCTCGCGGACATGATCAAGGGTAAGCAAGGGCGCTTCCGCCAGAACCTGCTGGGTAAGCGCGTCGACTACTCCGGGCGTTCCGTCATCGTGGTCGGCCCCAAGCTGAAACTGCACCAGTGTGGCCTGCCCAAGCGCATGGCGCTAGAGCTGTTCAAACCCTTCGTCTACGGCAAGCTGCAACTACGTGGCCTGGCTACCACCATCAAGGCGGCCAAGAAGATGGTCGATCGTGGCGCCGCCGAGGTGTGGGACATCCTGGAGGATGTCATCCGCGAGCATCCGGTCATGCTCAACCGCGCCCCGACGCTGCACCGCCTGGGTATCCAGGCCTTCGAGCCGGTGCTCATCGAAGGCAAGGCCATCCAGCTCCATCCCCTGGTCTGTACCGCCTTCAACGCCGACTTCGATGGCGACCAGATGGCGGTCCATGTGCCCCTGTCCCTGGAGGCGCAAATCGAGACCCGCGCCCTCATGATGGCCTCCAACAATATCCTGTCGCCCGCCAATGGCGAACCCATCATAGTGCCGTCCCAGGACGTGGTCCTGGGCCTCTACTATATGACCCGCGAGCGCGCGGGCGTCCGGGGCGAGGGTAGCGTCTATTCCAATATCGACGAGGCGCGCCGCGCCTACGAGACGGGCAAGGCCGATATTCATGCCCGCGTCCGGGTGCGCATCCCCGAGGTGATGATCAACGAGGCGGGCGAGCGCGAGTCGTGTCTGTCCCTGAAGGATACGATCCTGGGCCGCGCCCTGGTCTATGAGATCGTGCCCGAAGGCCTGCCCTTTAGTCTGGTCGATCAGGCCCTGGGCAAACGCCAGATCTCGCGCCTTATCAACACCTGCTACCGCACCCTGGGGCTCAAGCAAACCGTGGTCTTTGCGGATCAGGTCATGTACCTGGGCTTTCGCATGGCCACCCGGTCTGGCATCTCCATCGGTCTGGAGGATATGGCGGTCCCGGAGGAGAAGCCGCGGATCCTGGGTGAGGCGGAACGTCAGGTTAAGGAGATCGAGCAGCAGTACGCCTCGGGACTGGTCACCAACGGCGAGCGCTATAACAAGGTCATCGACATCTGGTCCCACACCAATGACCTGGTGGCTAAGGCCATGATGGGCAAGCTGGGCAAGGAGATGGTGACCGACACCAAGGGCAAGGCGGTCTTGCAGGATTCCTTCAACTCCATCTATATGATGGCCGACTCCGGCGCCCGCGGTTCCGCCGCGCAGATTCGCCAATTGGCGGGTATGCGGGGCCTCATGGCCAAGCCCGATGGCTCCATCATCGAGACCCCCATCACGGCCAACTTCCGGGAGGGGCTGAACGTTATCCAGTACTTTATCTCCACCCATGGCGCGCGCAAGGGTCTGGCCGACACGGCCCTCAAGACCGCTAACTCCGGTTATCTGACCCGGCGCCTGGTAGACGTGGCCCAGGATATGGTGGTCCTGGAGACCGATTGCGGTACCGAGCGCGGCCTGCTCATGACGCCCATCATCGAGGGGGGTGACGTCGTCGAGCCCCTGCGCGAGCGCATTCTCGGCCGGGTGCTGGCCGCGGATGTATATCGTCCGGGCAGCGACGAACTGATCTGCCCCGCGGGTACCCTCCTGGATGAACAGGGGGTGGTGGCCATGGAGCACGCGGGTATCGACCAGGTGCGGGTTCGGTCGCCCATCACCTGCGAGGCCCGCTCCGGTGTCTGCGCCCATTGTTACGGACGTGATCTGGCCCGCGGCCATCTGGTGAACATGGGGGAGGCGGTGGGCGTCATCGCCGCCCAGTCCATCGGCGAGCCGGGCACCCAATTGACCATGCGCACCTTCCATATCGGTGGCGCCGCCTCCCGCGCGGCGGCGGTCAGTAGCATCGAGATTAAGTCCACCGGCACGGCGCGCCTGCACAATTTGAAGGTGGTACGCCATCAGATGGGCCATCTGGTCGCCGTCTCCCGCTCCGGCGAGCTTTCCGTCGTTGATGCCCTGGGCATGGAGAAGGAACGCTATAAACTGCCCTATGGCGCTACCCTGCGGATTGGCGATGGTGACATGGTGGAGGGTGGCCAGGTGGTGGCAACCTGGGATCCCTTCACCCACCCGGTGGTGACCGAGGTGGCGGGGCGGTTGCGCTTCGATTCCTTCATCGAGGGTGTCACGGTGCAGCAGGAAACCGACGAGGTAACGGGCCTTAAGTCCTTGGTCGTGATTGATCCCAAGCAGCGGCCCGCGGCGGGTAAGGACTTGCGCCCCATGGTCAAGCTGCTCGACGAGAATGAGCAGGAACACAACATAGCGGGGACCGATATTCCCGCCCGCTATTTCCTGCCTGCCGGGGCTATCGTGGGCGTTTCCGACGGTGCAGATGTCGGGGTAGGCGACGTTCTAGCGCGTATCCCGCAGGAGTCCAGCAAGACGCGCGACATCACCGGCGGTCTACCGCGGGTGGCCGACCTCTTCGAGGCGCGCAGGCCCAAGGAACCCGCCCTTCTGGCGGAGGCCTCGGGAACCATCAGCTTTGGTAAGGATACCAAGGGCAAGCAGCGCTTGGTCATCACTATGGATGATGGAGAGCAGATCGAGGAGCTGATTCCCAAGTGGCGTCACGTCAACGTCTTCGAGGGCGAGCGCGTGGAGCGGGGCGAGATCGTATCCGATGGAGAGCTAAACCCCCACGATATTCTGCGGCTGAAGGGCGTTACCCAACTCGCCGAGTATTTGGTGAAGGAAATCCAGGATGTGTATCGCCTCCAAGGCGTCAAGATCAACGACAAGCACATCGAGGTCATCGTTCGGCAGATGCTGCGTAAGGGCGAGATCCTGGATGCGGGTGATACCCGGCTCCTGCGCGGCGAACAGGCGGAGCTGAGCCAGGTATTGATCGAGAACGAGCGGGCCCTGGCCGATGGCCGACACCCAGCCCGCTACGAGCCCCTCCTGTTGGGCATTACCAAGGCCTCCCTGGCGACAGAGTCCTTTATCTCCGCAGCCTCCTTCCAGGAGACCACCCGCGTCCTCACCGAGGCGGCGGTACGGGGCTCCACCGATCGCCTCGGTGGCCTCAAGGAGAACGTCATCGTCGGTCGTCTTATCCCGGCAGGAACCGGCCTGGCCTCTCACAAGGAGCGTCGCCGTAAACGCCGCGAGGAAAGGGAGTTGGAGGCCGAGGCCGGTGGCACCAAGATCGAGATGGCTAGCGCCGAGGTAGAAGATGCCTTCAAGGAAGCCCTCAATATTGCCGAAGCTGAGTGACGGAATTCGAGACCTTAATCCCGGAAAGTGCGTCAAAGTATTGACATGTTCTAGGGTCAAACCTATACTTCCGGGTCTTAGCCAAGCCGGCCATCTGGTCGGCTTGATTTATTACTGGGCAGGGTGAGGCGCCAAGAGTCAGCCCGGCGTTTCCCGGATTTGGTGCGCGAAGGCGCCGCTGGAGAGTGATTGCATGACAACCATCAATCAGTTGGTCCGCAAGCCGCGTAAGCGTCAGGTGGCCAAGAGCACGGTGCCAGCACTTGAGGAATGCCCTCAGAAGCGTGGCGTCTGCACCCGCGTCTATACCACGACGCCGAAAAAACCTAACTCGGCCCTGCGCAAGGTCGCGCGCGTGCGTCTGACCAACGGTTTCGAGGTCACGTCGTATATTGGCGGTGAGGGCCATAATTTGCAGGAGCACTCGGTAGTCCTCATCCGCGGTGGTCGCGTCAAGGACTTGCCTGGTGTTCGCTACCACACGGTACGCGGTACCCTGGATACCTCGGGCGTGGACAAGCGCCGTCAGGGTCGCTCAAAGTATGGCGCCAAGCGTCCGAAGAGTTGATCCCTAGTCGAATAAAGAAGGTTGGAGTCTCTACATGCCCAGAAGACGCATCGTTGCCCGCCGTCAGGTTCTGCCGGATCCGAAGTTTGGAAGTAATCTGCTTGCCAAATTTGTCAATATGCTGATGGAGGACGGCAAGAAGGCCGTAGCCGAGCGTATCATGTACGGAGCATTGGAGACCATGGCGAACAAAAAGGGGGGCGAGCCACTGAATATGCTCGACCAGGCCATGGAGAATGTGCGCCCCGTGGTTGAGGTTAAGTCTCGCCGCGTTGGTGGGGCCACTTATCAGGTTCCCGTCGAAGTGCGCCCGCAGCGCCGGAATTCGCTGGCCATGCGCTGGTTGATCGATGCCGCTCGCAAGCGTTCAGAGAAGTCCATGGCCTTACGGTTGGCCGGCGAACTCATGGATGCTGCTGATTCGCGGGGCACGGCGGTCAAGAAAAAGGAAGATACGCACCGCATGGCGGAGGCGAACAAGGCCTTCTCGCATTATCGGTGGTAGTGAGGTAGAGGCGCGAAGTCCCTGAGAGGTTGCGCGGAGCCCTGAGATCCTGGCTTCTCCTTTTGACTCATGATAGCGGCCAACTGAACGGCGCGGGCAAAGCAAAATAGATGGCACCTGGTTGCTTCAACTCCTGAATGGAGTTGTGGTGATCTCAATTGAACAGGAAGGCCCCAAAAAGTAGCGACCCTTCAGTCGCCGAGTATTGACTCGCAGAGCGGCCCTTGCGCCGCCGGAAATCAATAGAGGCCGAGGCGGCCTTTGCTGAGTTGTTCGGTTCTACCAGCAATTCACGCCGGGGCACTTAAGGGATGCGCCACGATATAGTAGCTAGCTAATCTGTTCCATTTCACGAGGTACCGGCAAGCCGCCGATTCCGTCGCCAAGACACACTAACGAGCACATTTAGGGTAGATCGGGATGTCCAAAGCCAAATTCGAACGCAAGAAGCCGCACGTCAACGTAGGCACCATCGGCCACGTTGACCATGGCAAGACCACGCTCACGGCCGCCATCACCAAGGTCATGGCCGCCAAATACGGTGGCGAGGTCAAGGCCTTCGACCAGATTGACAACGCCCCCGAAGAGCGTGCCCGTGGCATCACCATCGCCACCGCCCACGTTGAATACGAAAGCGCCGCGCGCCACTACGCCCACGTCGACTGCCCCGGCCACGCCGACTACGTCAAAAACATGATCACCGGCGCCGCCCAGATGGATGGCGCCATCCTGGTCGTCTCCGCCGCCGACGGTCCCATGCCCCAGACCCGCGAGCACATCCTGCTCTCGCGCCAGGTCGGCGTCCCCTACATCCTCGTCTTCCTCAACAAAGCCGACATGGTCGACGACGCCGAGCTTCTTGAGCTCGTCGAAATGGAAGTGCGCGAACTCCTCGACAGCTACGACTTCCCCGGCGACGACACCCCCATCATCACCGGCTCCGCCCTCAAGGCCCTGGAAGGCGACACCGGCCCCCTCGGCGCCGAGGCCATCTACAAGCTCGTCGAAGCCATGGACAGCTACATCCCCGAGCCCACCCGCGACATCGACCACCCCTTCCTGATGCCCATCGAAGACGTCTTCTCGATCTCCGGCCGCGGCACCGTCGTCACCGGGCGCATCGAACGCGGCATCGTCAAGGTCGGGGACGAAGTCGCCATCGTCGGCATCAAGCCCACCGTCAAGACCATCTGCACCGGCGTCGAGATGTTCCGCAAGCTCCTTGACCAGGGTCAGGCCGGCGACAACGTCGGCGTCCTGCTACGCGGCACCAAGCGCGACGACGTCGAGCGCGGCCAAGTGTTGGCCAAGCCCAACACCATCACCCCCCACACCCACTTTGAAGCCGAAGTGTACGTCCTGGGCAAGGAAGAAGGCGGCCGTCATACCCCCTTCTTCAACGGCTACCGCCCCCAGTTCTACTTCCGCACCACCGACGTCACCGGCGCCTGCGAATTACCCGAAGGCGTGGAAATGGTCATGCCCGGCGACAACGTCAAGATGACCATCAAGCTCATCGCCCCCATCGCCATGACCGAGGGCCTGCGCTTCGCGGTCCGCGAAGGTGGCCGTACCGTCGGCGCCGGCGTCGTGTCCAAGATCATTGAGTAAGAGCCATGGCAAACCAAAGAATACGCATTCGTCTCAAAGCCTTCGATCATCGCCTGATTGATCGTTCGGCTCATGAGATCGTCGATACCGCCAAGCGGACAGGCGCTCAGGTTCTCGGACCCATCCCGCTGCCGTCAAAAAAGGAGCGATTTACGATCCTCATCTCACCGCACGTCAATAAGGACGCACGGGATCAATATGAGCTGAGGACCCACAAACGGCTCATGGATATCGTTGATCCCACGGATAAAACGGTGGATGCCCTGATGAAACTCGATCTGGCGGCAGGGGTTGACGTCCAGATTAAGCTGAGCTGAGGATAGGACCATGACCATAGGTGTGATTGGCCGCAAGGCTGGCATGACCCGGATCTTCACCGAGGAAGGCGCGTCCGTCCCTGTGACGGTCATTGAGGTTCAGCCAAACCGGGTGACCCAGGTAAAGACCACCGCGACTGATGGGTATCGGGCGGTTCAAGTCGCCATCGGCGAACGCCGGGCCTCGCGGGTCACCAAGCCAATGGCGGGGCATTATGCCCGTGCCGGCGTGACCGCTGGAGATACGCTCCGGGAGTTCCGGCTCGCCGAGGGCGAGGGCCTTGATCTTGCGGAGGGTGGCGAGATTCTCGTAAGCATTTTTGCTGCGGGGCAGAAGGTCGATGTCCGTGGCGTGACTAAGGGACGGGGATTTGCAGGCGGTGTTAAACGCCACAACTTCCGTATGCAGGATGCCACCCATGGCAACTCGGTCTCTCACCGGGCGCCGGGTTCCATCGGTCAGTGCCAGACGCCGGGTCGGGTCATGAAAGGCAAGCGCATGGCTGGCCACATGGGCGACGTCAATCGTGTTCAGCAGAATCTGGAGGTGATCCGGGTTGATGTTGAGCGCAACCTGCTGCTGGTGCGGGGTCCCGTACCCGGTGCCGAGGGTGGACGCTTGGTCGTTCTGCCTTCCGTGAAGAAGAGCAAGGGCTGATAAGTCAATGGAAATCCAAGCACGAAGCGGTGAAGGCGCAGGCATTCAGGTCGCGGACGAGGTGTTCAGCGTCGATTATAAGCCAGCCCTGATCCATCAGGTCGTAACCGCCTACATGGCCTCGGCTCGCTCCGGGACCGCGGCTCAGAAAAGCCGCGCCGAAGTCTCGGGTGGTGGTGCCAAGCCATTCCGCCAAAAGGGCACCGGTCGTGCCCGTGCGGGTACCTCTCGCGGTCCCATCTGGCGCGGTGGGGGCAGGGCTTTTGCGGCCCGCCCACGAAACTATGCCCAGAAGGTTAACCGAAAGATGTATCGTGGGGCTATGCGCTCCATCCTATCGGAGTTGATCCGCCAGGGTCGCTTGACGGTAGTGCCTGAATTCTCCGTCGATGAGCCCAAGACCCGCTTGTTGGCCGATCGTCTTATCGCTATGAACCTGACGGACGTGCTGATCCTGATCGAGGGTCTTGACGAGAATCTCTTCCTGGCTGCGCGTAATCTACCTCGCGTCGATGTCTTGATGGCCGAGGAAGTGGACCCAGTCAGCCTCATCGCCTTCGAAAACCTCGTGGCTACCGAGGGCGCGATCCGTAAGCTCGAGGAGCGGTTAGCATGAACCAGGAAAGACTCTTAAAGGTAATATTAGGCCCGGTAGTCTCCGAGAAGGCGACCCTGGCAGCCGATGCTAACGGCCAGTATGTGTTTCGCGTCGTGCCCGATGCCACCAAGCTGGAAGTCGGCAAGGCTGTCGAGACACTATTTGACGTTAAGATAGACTGTGTGCAGATCCTCAACGTCAAGGGCAAGCAAAAGCGCCTGGGTCAGCGTGTTGGTAAGCGCAAGGATTGGCGCAAGGCCTATGTCCGCTTGCAGGCGGGACAAAATATCGATTTCGGCGGTAACGCCTAAGCCCCTTTGGACCAGTCAAGATGGCAATCGTAAAGACTAACCCGACATCCCCGGGACGACGCTTTGTCGTCAAGGTGGTGTCCCCGGAGCTCCACAAGGGAGCTCCCCATGAGCCGCTGCTCGACAAGAAAACCAGGACGGGCGGCCGCAACAATGCGGGGCGCATCTCGGTTCGTCATCATGGCGGTGGACACAAACAGCGTTATCGCATCATCGATTTCAAGCGTGGCAAAACCGGGGTCCCCGCCGTGGTTGAACGTTTGGAATATGATCCGAACCGCACGGCCCACATTGCCCTACTCAAGTATGCCGACGGCGACCGGACTTACATTATTGCCCCGAAGGGCCTGAAGGCCGGTGCCGTGGTGGTAGCGAGTGAGGATGCACCGATTTCCGCAGGCAATTGCTTGCCTCTGCGCAACGTGCCCTTGGGTACCCAAGTGCATTGCATTGAGATGCGTCCAGGCAAGGGTGCGCAAATGGCGCGCGCCGCAGGTGCCTCCGCCCAGCTCATTGCCCGTGACGGTGGCTACGCTACCTTGCGTTTGCGTTCCGGTGAGATGCGCAAGGTCAGCGCTGAATGTCGCGCGGTCGTCGGCGAGGTTGGCAATAATGAGCACAGCTTGCGTAAACTCGGTAAGGCGGGTGCCAGCCGGTGGCGGGGGGTTAGGCCAACGGTGCGTGGCGTAGTCATGAACCCGGTCGATCATCCACATGGTGGTGGTGAAGGCCGTACCTCCGGAGGCCGTCATCCGGTCACGCCTTGGGGCGTTCCGACCAAGGGCCACAAGACCCGTTCCAACAAGCGCACCGATAAGATGATCGTGCGCCGTCGCGGACGCAAATAACTAGGCGAGGTTGAGCAAGTGCCACGTTCGATTCGTAAGGGACCCTTTGTGGACTCCCACCTGGCAAAAAAGGTGGAGGACGCGGTTGCCCAGAATAGCAAGCGCCCCATCAAGACCTGGTCGCGCCGTTCCATGGTGTTACCGGAGATGGTTGGTTTAACCATCGCGGTGCATAACGGGCGTCAGCACGTACCGGTTCTGATCAACGAGAATATGATCGGGCACAAGCTCGGCGAATTCTCCATGACCCGGACCTATCGTGGTCACGCGGCCGACAAAAAGGCCAAAAAGAAGCGATAGGTAGAGGACGTACTAATGCAGGCTGAAGCAAAACTTAAGACAGGGCGTCTGTCCGCGCAGAAGGCGCGCCTAGTGGCGGACCAGATCCGTGGGCTGCACGTCGAGAAGGCCCTAAACCTTCTCGCCTTTAGCACCAAGAAGGGCGCTGGTCTCATCAAGAAGATTCTAGAGTCCGCCATCGCCAATGCCGAGAACAATGCGGGCGCCGACGTGGACGAACTCAAGGTATCCGCAATCCAGGTCAACGAGGGTCCGAGCATGAAGCGGATTCGCCCCAGGGCCAAGGGTCGCGCCAATCGAATCACTAAACGGACCAGTCACATTATTGTGACGGTTGCCGAAGCCTGAAGCGTAAAGAGAAGCCAGCATGGGTCACAAAATTCATCCAACCGGCATTCGCTTGGGGATCGTCAAGGACTGGACCTCAAAGTGGTATGCCGATTCCAAGCATTTTCCGGATCTGCTCAACACCGACATGCAGGTAAGAGCCTTTTTGCGCAAGAAATTGGCGCAGGCCTCGGTGAGCCGCATCCAGATTGATCGTCCGGCTAACAATGCCCACATCACCATTCACACCGCGCGCCCCGGCGTAGTGATCGGGAAAAAGGGCGAGGATATCGACAAGCTCCGTAAGGAAGTCTCGGATCGCATGGGCGTACCCGTCCATTTGAGCATCGAGGAGATCCGGAAACCGGAATTAGACGCTCAGCTTGTTGCCGAAAGCATTACCCAACAGCTTGAGAAGCGCATCATGTTCCGGCGTGCCATGAAGCGTGCGGTGCAAAATGCCATGCGTCTGGGTGCGGGTGGCATCAAGGTTAACATCGCAGGCCGTTTGAACGGCGCCGAGATCGCCCGCAGCGAGTGGTACCGTGAGGGACGTGTCCCCCTGCACACCCTCCGCGCCGATATCGATTACGGATTCGCGGAGGCCCGGACCACCTATGGTGTGCTTGGCGTTAAGGTTTGGATCTTCAAGGGTGAGATTTTCCCGGGTCAGGTTGTGGAGGAAGTCCCCGCCAAGCCTGCGCGCGCTCCTAAGCCTGCGGCACGGAGGGGATAAAAAATGCTTCAACCTAAACGTACTAAGTTTCGCAAGCTGCATAAGGATCGCAATCGCGGTTTAGCCCTTACCGGCTGTGATGTCAGCTTTGGCGAGTTTGGTCTCAAGGCTATGACCCGGGGACGCTTGACGGCGCGACAGATCGAGGCCGCACGACGGACCATAACTCGTAAAGTTAAGCGCGGCGGCAAGATATGGATTCGTGTCTTTCCGGACAAACCCATTACCAAAAAACCTCTGGAAGTGCGCATGGGTTCCGGGAAAGGCAGTGTTGAATATTGGGTAGCCCAAATCCAGCCAGGGCGCATGCTTTACGAGATCGAGGGCGTCACTGAGGAGCTTGCTCGCGAGGCGTTTGCTCTTGCAGCCGCCAAGTTACCGATTCAGACCTCCTTTACCAAGCGGACAATAATGTGATGAAGGCGAGTGATCTGAGACACAAGGGTGCTGTGGATCTGGATAAACAGCTACTTGAGTTGCTCAAGGAGCAGTTCAACCTGCGCATGCAGCGTGGAGTGGGCCAATTGACCCGGCCTTCCGAAATGAAGTCCGTGCGTAGAGACATAGCACGCATAAAGACTGTATTAACCGAGATGAAGGCGGGCAGCCGATGAACGAGGAAGCCAAAAGTAACCGGACTTTGACCGGTCGCGTTGTCAGTAATGCCATGGAGAAAAGCATCACGGTTCTAGTAGAGCGTCGTGTGAAGCATCCGCTCTATGGAAAGTTCATCCGTCGGTCGACCAAAATTCATGCTCATGATGAGGCCAATGTTTGCGGCAAAGGGGACTGGGTCACCGTAGAGCAATGTCGCCCGATCTCAAAGACTAAATCCTGGCGTCTTGTCCAGGTGGTGGAAAAGGCCCGCTGATCGCGCTGGTATAGGCCGATATTGGTAGGTCTCGTGAGAATCCTACCGAACTGGGTGTGACAATTCAGGAAACAGACAATGATTCAGATGCAGACCAGTCTGGGCGTTGCCGATAATAGTGGCGCCAAGCGCGTGCAGTGCATTAAGGTGCTCGGCGGCTCGCATCGGCATTATGCCAGCATCGGTGACATCATCAAGGTAGCCGTCAAGGATGCAATTCCGCGCGGCAAGGTAAAGAAGGGCGACGTCTACAATGCCGTGGTTGTGCGCACCCGTTCCGGTGTGCGCCGTCCGGATGGCTCGCTTATTCGTTTCGACGGCAACGCGGCGGTTCTCCTGAACAATCAGTTGCAGCCAATCGGTACCCGTATATTCGGACCGGTGACCAGGGAGCTGCGCGGTGAAAAGTTCATGAAGATCATTTCCCTCGCGCCGGAAGTTCTGTGAGGTAATGGGGCTATGCGCAAGATCAGAAAGGGGGACGACGTAGTCGTTCTGACGGGAAAGGATAGAGGGTCTCGTGGGACCGTACTCCGCGTTGTAGATGACAAGAAGGTCATCGTCGAGAATGTGAACATGGTAAAGAAGCACCAGAAGCCAAACCCACAAAAGGGCATTTCTGGCGGCATTGTTGACAAGGAAATGCCGATGGATTTGTCCAACGTAGCCCTGTACAACCCGGTAAAGGGTGGTCCTGACCGCGTGGGCTTCAAGATTCTGGAAGACGGACGTAAAGTGCGTGTCTTCAAATCCACTGGCGAAGTCGTTGACGTTTGAGTAAGCAACCCATGCCCAGATTGCAAAGCGAATACCAGGAAAAGATCGTCGGCCAACTCATGGAGAGGTTTGGCTATGACAGCATCATGCAGGTTCCTCGCATCGTCAAAATCACGCTCAATATGGGTGTGGGTGAGGCGGTTGCGGATAAAAAAATCATGGACCATGCTGTCTCCGATCTTACTGCCTTAGCCGGGCAAAAGCCCATTGTCACCTATGCCCGTAAATCCGTAGCGGCTTTCAAGATACGCGAGGGATGGCCGGTGGGTTGCAAGGTGACCTTGCGCCGCGATCGCATGTATGAATTTTTGGATCGTCTCATTAATGTCGCCATTCCTCGTATTCGCGACTTTCGTGGAGTGAGTCCAAAAGCCTTTGATGGTCGTGGCAATTACAGCCTGGGCGTCAAAGAACAAATCATTTTCCCTGAAATTGATTATGACAAGATCGACACCCTTCGCGGTCTCGACATAACGATTACGACCAGCGCCCGAACCAATGAAGAGGGCCGTGCGCTCCTAGAGGCTTTTAAGTTTCCCTTCAGGACCTGAGCAGACCACATGGCGAAGAAAAGCATGGTGGCGCGTGATGTAAAGCGCGTCCAGATCGCGAGAAAGTATGCGGTAAAACGTGCGGCCCTCAAGGCCGTCATTGATGACCGTTCGGCAAGCATTGAGCAGATTGACACTGCCATGACCAGCATGCGTAAGTTGCCACGGGATGCGAGTCCAACCCGTCAGCAGCGCCGCTGCAGAATCAGCGGCCGCCCGCACGCTGTTTATCGAAAGTTTGGTCTTAGCAGGAATATGCTTCGCGAAGCAGCTATGCGTGGCGACGTGCCAGGCTTGGTCAAGGCCAGTTGGTAGCGTATTGATCCTGTCGTTAGGTTGTGATGCCAAAAAGCTCGTGGGCAAGTCCGCGAGCTATGGTACTATCTGCTGTTATCGCGGGTCATAACACCTCGGACCCGCAAATTACCCCAAATGAAGGGTATCGCGCCCACAGGGCGGTTTGACCCGTAGGGAGAATTCCATGAGTATGTCGGATCCGATTGCGGATTTGCTAACGCGCATTCGTAATGGCCAGACCAGGGGCAAGGTTAACATCACCATGCCTTCATCCAAGCAAAAGCAAGCTATAGCCCTTCTTCTTAAGGATGAGGGCTATTTGACTGATGTACAGGTCGAGGAAAATGGTGCCAAACCTCAACTGGTAATTAAGCTTAAATATTATCGGGGAAAGCCGGTAATTGAACATATAAAAAGGATTTCCCGCCCAGGATTACGCATTTATCGGGGCAAAGACGATTTGCCTGCGGTTCGTGGTGGCCTTGGCGTAGCCATTGTGTCTACATCCCAGGGCCTGATGAGCGATCGCGCCGCTCGAAAAGCGGGCTTTGGTGGCGAAATCATCGCCACTGTAGCTTGACCGGAGGGCTGATCATGTCACGAATCGCAAAAGCCTTGATTACGGTGCCGGCTGGAATCTCCATCGAGATATCCGGGCAATCAGTACAGATAAAAGGAGCCCGGGGTAACCTGAGCTGGAACGTACACCCCTTGGTTGCCGTCACCTATCAGGATGACATCCTGAAGGTTGCTCCGATTGACGCAACAAGTAAGGACGGCTGGGCCCAGGCCGGGACAACTCGTGCCCTATTGAACAACATGGTGGTTGGCTGCTCGACAGGTTTTGAGCGCAAGATGGCCTTGATAGGCGTGGGTTACCGTGCTCAGGCCCAAGGCAAGACCCTAAACCTAAGTTTGGGATTTTCGCATCCGGTCAATTATCAGGTACCCGAGGGTATCAATATCGCTACCCCTACCCAGACTGAAATATTGGTCTCGGGGGCTGACAAGCAGCAGGTCGGTCAGGTGGCGTCGGAGATACGCGCCTTTCGTCCGCCTGAGCCTTACAAGGGTAAAGGAGTCCGTTACGCGAACGAACAGGTTCTGCGTAAAGAGACCAAGAAGACGAAGAAGAAGTAAGGGGTACCGATATGGACAAGAAACAAGCTCGTCTTCGCCGTTCCGCTCGTGGACGCGCCAAGATCCGCGAATTAGGTGTTTTCCGTTTGTGCGTATTTCGTACGCCAAGTCATATATATGCTCAGGTCCTTGCGCCTGGTATTACGGGCGACATGGTGGTGGCTTCCGCCTCGACCTTGGATAAGTCCGTCCGCGCACTCCTTGCGGGTCATGCGGGCAATACCTCGGCTGCTGCGGCCGTCGGTAAGGCCATTGCTCAACGCGCAAAGTCGGCGGGAGTTGAAAAGGTTGCCTTTGACCGTTCTGGGTTTAGTTACCACGGACGCGTAAAGGCGCTCGCCGATGCCGCTCGTGAAGGCGGTCTGCAATTCTAGGGGCTGAATCATGTCGAATTACAATCCTAAGCCGGAAGGCGATGATTTGTTGGAAAAACTCGTCGGCGTACGCCGCGTTGCCAAGGTGGTTAAAGGCGGGCGTCAGTTCGGGTTCTCCGCTTTGACCGTCGTTGGAGATGGTAAGGGTCGGGTTGGTTTTGGCACAGGTAAAGCAAGGGAGGTACCGGTTGCCATTCAGAAGGCCATGGAAGGTGCCCGCAAGAATATGATTGACGTAAAACTTAAGGGGGCCACCCTGCAATATCCCATTATTGGTCGGCATGGTGCTGCCAAAGTTTTTATGCAGCCCGCCTCCGAAGGTACTGGCATCATCGCGGGTGGCGCCATGCGAGCAGTGTTTGAGGTGCTGGGCGTACAAAACGTTCTGGCCAAGTGCATAGGCACTAACAACGCCATGAACGTCGTCCGGGCAACCTTAAATGGTCTGCAGACAATGACCGATGCTCAGGGCGTCGCCGCGAAGCGTGGCAAGACCGTAGCCGAGATCCTGGGGTAAGCAATGTCTGACAGAAAAATGATGAAGGTCACCCTGGTGCGCGGAGTCTTTGGGCGCCTGGCAAACCATAAGGCCTGCGTGAAGGGTCTGGGCTTGAGGCGCATGCACCAAATCGTGGAGGTTGAGGATACACCCGCCACACGAGGCATGGTGAACAAGGTCTCCTACATGGTTAAAGTGGTTGGAGAATTCTAAAATGCGTCTTAACGAACTTAGCCCTGGTGATGGCGCCAAAAGGGCCGCAAAGCGGGTTGGACGTGGCATAGGCAGTGGTTTTGGTAAAACCGCGGGCCGTGGTCACAAAGGTCAGAAATCGCGAGCGGGAGGATTTCATAAGGTCGGCTTCGAGGGCGGCCAGATGCCTTTGCAGCGCCGTCTGCCCAAGGTCGGCTTCCGTTCCCGTAAGGCCCGGGCTACTGATGAGATTCGGTTAAGCGAACTGAAGCATGTCGTGGGTGAGGTAGTCGATCTCCTGGCTTTACACGCCTCGGGTTTGATTGGTTCTGGTATCCAGAACGTCAAAATTATCGCCTCTGGTACAATTGATGTTGCCTATACCATCCGCGGTCTAGGTGTCACCAAGGGTGCTCGTGCTGCTATTGAAGCAGCCGGCGGGACTGTCGAGGCCTAGCGAGAAACTGATCCCGAATGGCCAAAAACATGTCTTCAATGACTGAAGCCCTAGGGGGTATGGGGCGACTCACCGAGTTACGTCAGCGTTTGCTATTCGTGCTCGGCGCCCTGCTGGTTTATCGCATCGGCACCTTCATTCCGGTTCCCGGCGTCAATCCAGAGGCCCTAGCTCTCCTGTTTGATCAAAACCAGGGTTCTATGCTGGACATGTTTAACATGTTTTCCGGCGGTGCTCTAGAGCGTGCCAGTCTCTTTGCCCTGGGAATTATGCCGTATATCTCGGCCTCGATTATTATACAGTTGATGACTTCGGTCATTCCTACCTTGGAACAACTCAAGAAGGAAGGGGAGCAAGGTCGACGAAAGATAACCCAGTACACGCGTTATGGAACTGTTGGTCTTGCCACCTTCCAGGCCATTGGTATATCAATGGCCCTGCAGGGTCAATCCGTTGGCGGTTCTTCGATTGTGGTATTGAGCGGCTATGGGTTTGTTTTCACCGCCACCGTTTCCCTAGTCACGGGGACCATGTTTCTGATGTGGCTGGGGGAACAGATTACTGAGCGTGGTATTGGTAATGGTATCTCCATCATAATTTTCTCCGGTATCGTGGCCGGTCTTCCCTCGGCCATTGGTGGTACGCTGGAATTAGTGCGTACTGGGGAAATGAATGCCCTGGCGGTTATTAGCGCTTTTTGTTTTGGCATTGGGGGTAACGGCCTTTGTGGTTTTCGTTGAACGAGGGCAAAGGCGCATTACCGTAAACTATGCGCGACGGCAACAGGGAAGACGCTTGATGGCGGCCCAAAGCACCCATTTGCCGCTGAAGATAAACATGGCTGGTGTGATACCACCGATCTTTGCATCTAGTATCATTCTGTTTCCCGGAACGCTTGGGCAGTGGTTTGGACAGTCGGAAAGTACTCGTTGGATTGCCGATATCACCAGTAAACTCTCCCCAGGAGAGCCGGTCTATGTGATCGCATACTCAACAGCCATTATTTTCTTCTGTTTTTTCTATACTGCACTAGTCTTTAACGCCAAGGAAACGGCCGACAATTTGAAACGTTCGGGTGCCTTCATACCAGGTATTCGTCCTGGTGAACAAACCGCCCGCTACATCGATACTGTCATGACTCGGCTTACTGCGGCGGGAGCAATTTATATCACTGCAGTCTGCCTGATACCGGAATTTTTGATCGTGGGTTGGAATGTTCCCTTCTATTTCGGGGGCACCTCGCTACTAATCGTGGTTGTGGTAGTGATGGACTTTATGGCCCAGGTTCAGGCACACCTTATGTCTCATCAATATGAAGGGTTGATGAAAAAGGCTAATCTCAGGGCACCTGGTGGCGGCCTGATGCGCTGAAGGGCGACCGACGGTGCCCTTCGCATAGAAAATTCTGGAGAATACACATGAAAGTCAGGGCTTCGGTCAAAAAGATTTGTCGGAATTGCAAGATCGTCAAGCGCAACGGGGTTGTTCGCATCATCTGCAAAGATCCAAAGCACAAGCAGCGCCAAGGGTAACGCTTGGGCGTTGACCTATTGGTAAAACCTGTTAAAATGCGCGATTACCCGCGTTTAGCATAAGTCGAATTGGAGACAGAAGAGCATGGCTCGTATCGCCGGCGTCAATATCCCCGACAGAAAGCATGCCGTGATTGCACTCACTGCGATTTATGGTGTGGGTCGTAACCGCGCTGCCGTGATATGCGACGCCGCTGGCATTGCACACGGCACCCAAATGAGAAACCTCACCGAGGAGCAGGTGGATAAGCTCCGTGCCGAGGTAGCCAAGTTCACTGTCGAAGGCGACCTTAGGCGTGAAGTTTCAATGAATATCAAGCGGCTTATGGATCTTGGCTGCAATCGTGGCATTCGCCACCGCCGTGGTCTGCCGGTTCGCGGCCAGCGCACCCGTACCAACGCCCGCACCCGCAAGGGTCCGCGGCGTCCAATAAAGCGCTAACCTTGGCACTTCGCTTACGCCGGATATAATCTGATGGCAAAACCGACTCGTAACGTTAAAAAGAAGGTGAAGCGACAGGTCGCGGACGGTATCGCACACGTCCATGCGTCCTTTAACAACACCATAGTCACAATCACGGACCGTCAGGGTAATGCCTTGGCTTGGGCCACTTCGGGTGGATCCGGATTCCGCGGTTCGCGCAAAAGCACCCCCTTTGCCGCACAGGTTGCTGCCGATCGTGCAGGGCAGGCTGCGAAGGAATACGGTGTCAAAAACCTGGATGTCAATGTCAAGGGGCCCGGTCCAGGACGTGAGTCCGCCGTGCGGGCGCTCAATAATGCCGGTTTCAAGATAACTGGTATACAGGATGTGACTCCCATTCCCCACAATGGCTGTCGCCCGCCTAAAAAGCGGCGCGTCTAAGTCCCGGAAAGCTAGGAATCGAGATGGCAAGGTACACAGGCCCAACCTGCAAACAAGCCCGGCGCGAAGGGGTGGATCTATCCCTTAAGAGTCGTGCGCGATCCATTGATACCAAATGCAATCTGGAGAAGGCGCCCGGTCAAGCCGGTGATCGTCGTCGCCGGGTTTCTGATTATGGCGTTCAGTTGCGTGAAAAGCAGAAAGTTCGCCGTATTTATGGCGTAATGGAGAAGCAGTTCCGAAATTATTATGCCTTGGCGGCATCGCAAAAGGGCGCCACGGGTGAGAATCTCCTTCGTCTGTTGGAGCGCCGCCTCGATAATGTCGTTTTTCGTATGGGTTTTGGTTCGACCCGTGCCGAGGCCAGGCAACTTGTTGCCCATAAGGGTGTCTTGGTGAATGGTAAGACGCTGAATATTCCTTCCTACCAAGTCCAGGAAGCGGATGTGATTTCTGTGCGCGAGAAGGCCCAGAAGCAGGTGCGCATTCAAAATGCCTTGGCCTTGGCCGAGCAGTATGGCTTTGCAGACTGGATTAATGTGGATACTAAGGCCCTCAAGGGGGTTTTTAGCCGTATTCCCGATAGATCCGACCTTCCAGCCGATATCAACGAATCGCTGATCGTGGAGTTGTACTCCAAGTAGGCAACGGAGAGGGTTATCGCATGCCTGAAGCTGTTAGTGACTTCCTCAAGCCGCGGATCGTCAAGGTCGATCCGGTTGACGGAAGCCCGAGCCGCGCTCGTATCTCTCTTGAGCCTTTGGAGCGCGGATTCGGACATACATTAGGCAATGCGCTGCGGCGCATTTTGCTTTCATCTATGTCCGGTTGCGCGGTCACCGAGGTAGAGATACAGGGTATTCTTCACGAGTACACCACGCTGGAAGGAGTGCGTGAGGATGTGCTCGAGATTTTACTGAACCTCAAGGAGCTAGCTATTACCTTGCACGGCAAGGATGAAGCCAGCTTTACGCTGCATAAGGTTGGCCCTGGCGTTATCACCGCCGCGGATATCACCTTAGATCACAGTGCCGAGATTGCTAATCCCGATTTGGTCATTGCCAACCTGACGGGCAAATCCGAATTGAGTATGACTTTGACTGTGCGACGGGGTCGTGGTTATGAGCCAGTGACTCAACGCGAGTTGGAGGGCAGTGAGGAGCGTCCCATTGGCAAATTGCCTTTGGATGCTTCCTTTAGTCCGGTGCGTAGAGTTTCGATCGACGTTCAGTCCGCTCGTGTGGAACAGCGGACGGATTTGGACCGGCTCGTTATAGACCTAGAGACCAATGGCACCATTGACCCCAAAGGTGCCGTTCAACAGGCTGCGGCCATCTTACGGGACCAGCTTGGCAGCTTTGTGGTTTTGGAACGCACGGCTTATGACGATAGCGGTATGTCCCTGGAGCCGGAGAAGCCTGTTTTTGATCCCATGTTGTTGAGGCCGGTCGATGATTTAGAATTGACGGTACGTTCCGCCAATTGCCTCAAGGCTGAAAACATCTATCTCATCGGCGATCTTATTCAAAGGACAGAGGTGGAACTGCTAAAAACGCCTAATTTAGGTAAGAAATCACTTACCGAAATTAAGGACGTTTTGGCTATTCGTGGGTTGTCCTTGGGTTCCCGTCTTGAGAATTGGCCACCTGAAAACATTGATGAGTTAGCAATCAAGTAGGTGTTGGGCGGCTTATTTTACTGACTCACCTTACTGAATAGCCTTCCCCATTCACATGGGTATCTTTATTTGTAAGGCAGAAGGCGCCTCGACGGCGTATACTTAACTAGATTATGGTAATCAACCATGCGTCACCGTAAGGCCGGAAGGCAACTCAATCGTAACAGCTCGCACCGCGAGGCTATGTTTAAGAACATGGCGAACTCCTTGTTCAGTCACGAACTCATAAAGACCACTCTGCCTAAGGCCAAGGAACTCAGGCGTGTTGCCGAGCCCTTGATTACCTTGGCCAAGGAGGATTCGGTTCATAAGCGCCGCTTAGCCTTTGCACGATTGCGTGACAACGCCGTCGTTGCCAAGCTATTTACCGAACTGGGCCCACGTTATCAAACTCGGCCGGGTGGTTATTTGCGTATTCTCAAATGCGGATTCAGGGCCAGTGATGCGGCACCTATGGCGTTTGTCGAGCTGGTGGATCGTCCGGCGGGCGAAGTCGTTGCTGCTGATGTGTCTTGATCCCTGAGACTTATCCAAACAGCGCATAAATAACCGGGCTTGTCCCGGTTTTTTTACCTCTGATCTTCTGGGGTTTCCCCTTTATCCCTTGCTCTATGGCCGATTTCAGTCGCATTGCCTTGCTCACCGACTTTGGCGCTTCTAGTCCCTATGTTGGTCAACTACGGTTAGGCCTGGCCGCGGCTCTACCGGGCACCGCGGTGATAGAGCTTATTTCTGACTTACCAGCTTTTCGCCCTGATCTGGCCGCTTATCTCCTGCCGGCGCTAGTCCGAGACTTGCCCTGCGGGACTCTCTATCTTTGTGTGGTAGATCCCGGCGTCGGCGGCGATCGTCTTGCCATTGCTGTGGAGGCGGATGGTAATCTCTTCATCGGTCCCGACAACGGCCTGCTGGCTCTGGTTTGTCGAAGCGCGTTGTCCTGTTGTGTTTATCGCATTGACTGGCGTCCCGAGATCCTTTCACCTAGCTTCCAGGGTCGGGATCTCTTTGCCCCGGTTGCTGCCGCCCTGACTCTCGGTCGTCCCCTCGCAATGACGGCTATTGCGCCCACCAGCCTCCAAGGGGCGGAATGGCCGGAGGATCTGCCCAAGGTTATCTATGTAGATAGCTTTGGTAACTTGATCACGGGGCTACGCGCAGCCTTAGTGCAACCCGCTGACTCGATATGTGTTAAGGGCCAACAGCTTTCCCGCGCCGGAACCTTTCACGAGGTGCCCCTTGGTACTGCCTTCTGGTATGCAAACGCCTTTGGCCTTGTTGAACTAGCGGTCAATCAGGGTTCCGCTACCCTTGAACTGGGCCTAGAGGTAGGAGATGAAATTGCCATGAGCCCTTTCCCTAAACTTATTTCGGAGTCGATTAATGAGTGATATCCGTGTGGCGATTGCCGGCGCTGGTGGGCGCATGGGCCGCGCCTTGGTTAAAGCGGTTAACGAGGCCGGTGGGTTGGGGCTGGTTCTGGCGACCGAGTGTCCCGACAGTTCCCTTCTGGGTCTAGATGCGGGGGATTTGGCGGGAATCGGCCCCATTGGCATGGTGATCCGGGCGGATCTGGAGAGCGCGCTGGATCAGTTCGATGTCTTGATCGACTTCACCTCGCCAGCTGCGTCGCTGCGACATCTGGAGCTATGCCGCAGCGCGGGTCGCCAAATGGTCATTGGCACCACTGGCTTCGACGAGGCGGGTCGCGCCGCCATGGCGTTAGCGGCGGCGCAGATTGGTATTATCCTTGCCCCCAACATGAGCGTGGGCGTTAACCTCTGCTTCAAACTGCTCGACATTGCGGCACGGGTCCTGGGCGATGAGGTGGACATAGAGGTCATTGAGGCTCATCATCGGTATAAGGTCGATGCACCTTCCGGTACGGCCCTCCGGATGGGCGAGATCATCGCCCAAGCCTTAGGCCGGGATCTTGGGAAGGTCGCCATTTATGGGCGCCAAGGGCACACCGGACCCCGGGAGCGTCACACTATTGGTTTCGAGACAATCCGGGCCGGCGATGTCGTCGGTGAACACAGCGTTTGGTTTGCCGCCGAAGGCGAACGGGTTGAGATCGCGCACAAGGCATCCAGCCGACTCACCTTCGCCCAAGGAGCAGTACGGGCGGCACGCTGGATCGCCAGTCATGATAAGGGGCTATTCGACATGCAGGACGTGCTCGGGCTTCGTCAATATTGAGATTCTTTCCGATTTCGGGAAAATGCTTGTGCCTATTCCCTCGACGGCATTGCCCTAGCGTTTGCCTTCCCGTCGGGCCTTGTCCGGATTCCTCAGTAAGACGTAGACGGCCCCAGTGCCGCCATCGCGCGGTGTGGCGGAGCAAAAGGCGAGGACATCCGGACGCAAGCGCAGCCAATAATTGACCTTACGTTTCAGGATCGGTTGGCGCTCCTCGGAGCCGTAGCCCTTACCATGGATGATGTGGGCGCAACGAACCCGGTGCTGGGTGCAATCGGCCAGGAATTCCTTGCAGAGTTGCGCGGCGAAGATGGCCGTCAGTCCATGGAGGTCCAGTTCCAGCTCTCTTGGAATGGCGCCGCGTTGGAGATCGGCCAGCACCCGCTTCTGGACGCCAGGCTTGGCGTAAAGCAGATATTCGTGGGTCTCCACCTGTGCCTCAGACAGGCTGGATGCTTCCTCGTCATCCAGTGAATCCCATGGCTGCTCAATGGGAAAGGGGGGTGGCCGGCGGCGCCAGGGTTCCGGGACCACTAGAGACAGCGGTTCCGTGTCCCGCACCTCGGCGCGGAAGAGCTGACTTTCGGCATCGGGGAGACGGTGGCTCACGGGTAGACTCCCGGCGGACTAATAATGTCAGGAAGAGTATAGCGGATAGCCCCTGGACCATCCCCACCCAGGTTCCTCTACCAGCCCCTCGTTACGCGTAAGCGTGTTCCTGACTACCGATTCCAGTATGATGAAATCGCTTCTTCCACGGGATTCCATCATGCACATCCTCATCAGTAACGACGATGGCTATCAGTCTCCGGGTCTCCTGATTCTGGCCCAGGCCCTTGCTCCCTATGGCACGGTGATTATAGTGGCCCCGGATCGGGACCGCAGTGGGGCTAGCAATTCCCTGACCCTGATAAACCCCTTGCGCGCCCATGAGTTGGGTAATGGCCATTACTATGTGGAGGGCACTCCCACCGATTGCGTTCATCTGGCAATAACCGGCCTTTTGGACGAGGAACCGGATCTGGTGGTGGCGGGTATCAATCATGGGCCCAATCTGGGTGATGACGTGCTCTACTCAGGAACGGTAGCGGCGGCGACCGAGGGGCGCTTTCTGGGCCTGCCGGCGATGGCGGTATCCATTGCCTCCCATAAGCCCAAGCACCTGGATACGGCGGCCCGGATAGCGGCCAATTTGGTGACCAATCTGGATCCGGATGTCTTGGGGTCCAAGCTCATCCTCAATGTCAATGTGCCAGACCTGCCATACGATCAGTTGGCCGGTCTTAGGGCTACCCGGCTTGGCCATCGTCACAAGGCCGAACCCGCGATTCGTGCCCAAGACCCGCGTGGCCGTACCATCTACTGGGTTGGTCCCGCGGGTCCGGAGCAGGATGCGGGTCCCGGCACGGACTTTCACGCGGTTCGCCATGGATTCGTCTCGGTCACACCTTTACAAGTGGACCTGACGCGCCATGCCCTGCTCGATCCCTTGGCAGAGTGGCTGGAGGGGTGCGCTTGAGGTCGGGGACATGACCTATCCTCCTGCCGCAGATCAGGGGCGCATGGATGATCCCGGGGTCGGCATGACCTCGCCACGCACACGGGAGCGGCTTCGCCTTCGCCTTGCGGCGGCGGGTATTGGCAATGCGGAAGTGTTGGCCATCATGGGTCGCCTGCCGCGCCATCGCTTCGTCGACGAGGCCCTCTCTAGCCATGCCTATGAGGATTCGGCGCTGCCCATCGGCCACGGGCAGACCCTGTCCCAACCCTATATGGTGGCGCGCATGACCGAAGCCTTGCTAGAGCCGGGGCGGCCCGAATCCGTGCTCGAGATCGGCACGGGCTCGGGATTTCAGACTGCGGTGCTGGCGTCCCTGGCGCGGCGAGTCTATAGCGTCGAGCGGGTCTCTGCTCTCCTGGAATCGGCCCGTAATCGGCTACGCGACCTGCGATTGCGCAACGTACGTCTGCTTCATGGCGACGGCGGGCTGGGCTGGACTGCATACGCTCCTTATGAAGCCATCCTGGTCACAGCTGCCCCCGAGGGTATTCCACGGGTACTGGTCAACCAGCTCGTCATTGGGGGTTGCATGGTGCTGCCCATTGGCCATGGCAGCGAGCAGGTTCTGGTACGGGTCATCCGTACAGAGTCGGGTTACCGCCATGAGATCCTGGAGCCGGTCACCTTCGTGCCGCTCTTGAGCGGGGTGGCCTGAATGGTCCCATCCGGCCGCCCCTTGGTTTTGGCCAGCCTAAATTTCCACCACGGCGCTTCCCGAAGGTTGTTTTAGCCGTGTGAGGGCCCCTGCCGATATCTGGCGCGGCCCCAACCCGTCCAGCTATTAGCCTATGGGAAATCAGGATATCTCTGGTGCTCACCAACCGTTGCCTCTATCAAGGCCACCGGGGCGGGCGGGGATGTCCTGGCGGGTAGTGGACTCACGGGATAAGGTAACCTTATCATTCTGAGGCATAACAAGAATTATATAAGTGCAGGCGGGGCCAATTACCCGTTGTTGGTAGCGCATGGGTATAAGAACGGCGGGAACCCCCATTCACCCAATTGGGGCAGGGGCCGGGATGGAACTGCTGATTTTACCCGAAGGTTCGGCTAGATGGCGGGGCTTTCGACCCTTCGGCTTACCTGCTCGTGCACGCAATCCGCCCTAGAAGAGAGAGAACGCATGGCCATTGCCGAAAATCGAGAGGAATCAGACCGGGAAGAGGAACTCGACCCCGAGGCGCTGGGCATGCCCGAGGCCGATGAGGAGGATGTCGGCAACCTAACCCCTGTCTTCGCCGCCGATGAGAATGTGGAAGAGGCAGCGGCAGATTTTGCGCACGTATCGCGGCCATTGGCGGAGGAGTCCGACCTTGACGCGACCCGCATTTATCTTAATGAGATAGGGGCCTCCCGCTTACTAACAGCAGAGGAGGAGGTGCGTCTGGCCCGCCTGGCCCAAGTTGGTGACAATCTGGCCCGCCAGAATATGATTGTCAGTAACCTGCGGCTGGTGGTCAAGATCGCGCGCCGCTATCTCTATCGTGGTCTACCCCTACTGGATCTCATCGAGGAAGGAAACTTGGGTCTCATCCGTGCCGTGGAGAAGTTCGACCCGGAACGGGGCTTTCGCTTTTCGACCTATGCCACCTGGTGGATCCGCCAGACTATCGAGCGGGCCATCATGAACCAGACCCGCACGGTGCGGCTGCCGATCCATGTGGTCAAGGAGATCAACGTTTATCTGCGGGCGGCTCGCCTGCTGGGCCAGCGACTGGATCACGAACCCAGTGCCGAGGAGGTTGCGGAACTCCTCGGCAGGCCCATTGGCGAGGTGAAGCGCCTGCTCTGCCTTAACGAACACATCGCTTCGGTGGATAGCCCCTTGGGTAAGGATGCCGAGAAGCCCTTGGTGGATTTGCTCCAGGACGAAGATGCCGACGACCCCGCCGACTGCATCCAGGACCGTGAAGCTCAAGTATACCTCGATAACTGGCTGACCAAACTTACCAACAAGCAACGCGAGGTCATTGAGCGTCGCTTTGGCATCCATGGCTACGAGAACAGCACGCTGGAAAAAGTGGCCGAGGAATTGGGCGTAACCCGCGAGCGAGTCCGTCAGATCCAGATGGATGCCCTGCGTCGTCTGCGTGATATCTTGGAGAAGGAGGGTTTCTCCCTGGAGGCCTTCTTCAAATGAACTAGTCTGGCGTTGCCGGCCAGTCTCCGATAGGCTTTCCCATGCCATTCCCTTGAATAACCCAGGGCCCTTCTCCCATTCCGCTTTCCCAGCCCTCCTCCTGACCTGACCTAGATCAAAGAAAAGTGAGTGATCTGCTCTAAGTCGGGGTAAGCCGCCCTCCTGACCTTGACATTCAAGTGTTCATACTTTGTTATAGCCTCAGGTTATGCCAAGGACCAAAGGCGTGGCGATCAATGCGGCAGGGAATTGGCATATCTACATTGTTTATGCAGTCATTTCGGGGAGGTTTTATGGAAACTGGACTCGAACAGAAGTACAACTTTGACGTTGTACGATGGTTCACGGTAATGGCGGTCATCTACCTGGTGGTAGGGGCGGCTGTAGGCGTTTACATCGCGTCGGAATTGGCCTGGCCATTTCTTAATTTCGATATCCCTTACCTGACCTTTGGACGTCTGCGTCCGGTCCATACCAACGCGGTGATCTTCGCCTTCGGTGGCTGCGCCCTCATGGCCACTGCCTTCTACACGGTCCAGCGCACCAGTGGCGTGCGCCTCTGGAGCGACAAGCTAGCCTGGTTCGTCTTCTGGGGCTGGAATCTCATCATCGTCTCCGCCGTCATCACCCTGCCCTTGGGCATCACCCAGTCCAAGGAGTACGCCGAGCTGGAGTGGCCCATCGACATCCTGATTGCCGTGGTCTGGCTAGCCTTCTCCTTCAACTTCATTATGACCCTCGCCATCCGCAAGACCTCGCACATCTATGTGTCGAACTGGTTCTTCCTGGGCATGATGGTGATGATCACCTACCTGCATGTGGTCAACAGCCTGGCTATCCCGGTGGGTATCTTCAAGTCCTATTCCGTTTTCTCCGGCACCCAGGACGCCATGATCCAGTGGTGGTGGGGCCACAACGCCGTGGGCTTTTATCTGACCGCCGGCTTCCTCGGCATGATGTACTACTTCGTGCCCAAGCAGGCCAATCGTCCCGTCTACTCCTATCGCCTCTCCGTCATCCACTTCTGGGCTCTGATGTTCGGCTATGTCTGGCTGGGCGCCCATCACCTCCAGTACACCGCCCTCCCGGACTGGACCGGCTCCCTGGGCGCCGCCGTCTCCATCGCCATGATCATCCCCTCCTGGGGTGGTGCGGTGAATGGCATGATGACCCTCTCCGGTGCCTGGGATAAGCTGCGTACCGACTATGTCCTGCGCTTCCTGATCGTTGCCCTGGCCTTCTATGCCATGTCCACCTTCGAGGGCCCGGTCATGTCCCTGAAGACCGTCAACGCCCTCTCCCACTACACCGACTGGACCGTCGGCCACGTGCATTCCGGTGCCCTCGGCTGGGTGGCTGGCGTCGCCATCGGCTCCATCTACCACCTCATGACCCGTCTCTGGCACACCGAGATGTTCTCCGAGAAGCTGGTGAACTTCCACTTCTGGGCCCTGACCATCGGTACCGTGGTCTATATCGTCGCCATGTGGGTGTCGGGCATCATGCAGGGTTTGATGTGGCGTGCCTTTGATGAATACGGCGCTCTGGCCTACACCTTTGTGGAGACCGTGGATGCCATGCACCCCTACTACGCCATGCGCGCGGTGGGCGGTGGCATCTTCCTCTTCGGCGCCATCGTCATGCTCTTCAACGTGCTGATGACCGTTCGCAAGTCCGCCACCAGCGGTAGCTTGCAGAAGGCCCGTCTCGCGGCTGCTTCCGCCTGATCACCCGAGGTAAGACACATGGCTGAAAACACACCACCCAAGGGCTTTCAGGACCGCCTGGAGCGGAATATCTGGGCCCTGCTCATCGTTGTCGCGCTCGTCCTCTCCGTGGGCGGTCTGGTCGAGATCGTGCCTCTCTTCTATCTGAAGAATACGATGGAGTACAACCGCTATCCCGAGATCGTCTGGAGCAAGGTTGGCCAGGAGGCCATCGTTGCCGCCGATGCTGGCGTTCTGAAGGCGAACTGGAAACCCGGTGATGGCATGCGTCCCTACACCGCCCTGGAATTGGCGGGCCGAGATATCTATCAACGCGAGGGTTGCTACACTTGCCACTCGCAGATGATCCGCCCCTTCCGTGACGAAAAAGAGCGTTATGGCCATTACTCCCTGGCCTCCGAGTCGATGTTCGACCATCCCTTCCAGTGGGGCTCCAAGCGCACCGGGCCAGACCTGGCCCGGGTTGGCGGCAAGTACTCGGACGACTGGCAACGGTCCCATCTGCGCAGACCTCAGGCGCTCGTTCCGGAATCCGTCATGCCGGCTTATCCCTGGTTGGATAAGGCCTCGCCGGATGCCGCCAGCTATCCAGGCCCATATGGGCGGGCTGCGCATCATCGGCGTTCCTTACACCGATGCGGATATAGCGGCGGCCCCGGCCCTGCTCCAGGGTAAGACCGAAATGGACGCCGTGGTGGCCTACCTGCAGGTGCTGGGTACCATGGTGAAGCTTGACGAGGGCAAGGTCTATCGTGACTAGTCTGAGCGAGTATTTCCATACCGATTGGGCGGCAATGACCACCAACGACTGGATCGGTACGATACTGACGGTGGTCATCTTCGTTGCCATGGTGGTGGCTTACTTCCAGGTATTTCGTCCCAAGAACAAGGACAAGCTCGAGGCTAATCGCTTCATCCTGTTCGAAGAGGACAATAAAGAGAGCGGAGAAAAAAATGGCGGGACCTAATCCCTTTCCCGGTGAGAACAATACCGGTCATTTCTGGGACGATAACCTGCGGGAGCTGAACAATCCCCCCCCGAGTTGGTGGATGATCGGCTTCTGGGCGTCGATTGCCTGGGTGGTGGGCTATTTCATCCTCTACCCCTCCTGGCCCATGCCCTATCAACCTCAGGAAGGTGAGGGCTTTACCAAGGGCGTTATCGGCTGGACCCAGATCAAGGAGTACGAGGAGGGCGTCCAGCAACTCCAGGAAATGCGAGCCCAGTACGAGGAAAAAATCGCCGCGATGACGGCCGAGCAGATCCTGGCGGATCCTGGCATGACCCAGTACACCCTGGCCTCCGCCAAGGTGCTGTTTGGTGACAATTGCTCTGCTTGCCACGGCAGTGGCGGTCAGGGCAATCCCGGTTACCCGGTCTTGGTGGACGACGATTGGCTTTATGGCGGCTCCCTGGCCAAGCTCCAGGAGTCCTTGGCCTACGGTCGCAAGGGCGCCATGACGGCACACAAGGATATCCTGACACCGGCCGAGGTCGATGCCCTGGCAAAGTTCGTGGTTGACCTCAGTGAGGGCAAGGCTACGGATCAAGGCTGGGCCTTGTTTAACGACAAGGGGTGCACCGCCTGCCATGGACCCAAGGGTAATGGGGTCCTGGCGGAATTACCGGGGGGCGAGATCGTGACCGTTGGCGCCGCCAACCTAACCGATGGTATCTGGCGCTTCGAGCCGGGTGGCCTGGAGAGCGCCAAGCACACCATTCTCTATGGTGTTAACCAGGCTGGCGTGGAGGGCACCCGTGAGGCGGTCATGCCGGCCTTCGCCGATACGGGCAAGTTGAATCCCTTGCAGATCAAAAAGCTGGTGGTTTATGTCCATGAGTTGGGCGGCGGCAAATAGTCAGGGCGAGGGGCGAGGGATGGTTCCTGGGTCCCTCGTCGCCAACCTCTCCATACGGAGGAGCGCATCGTGAGTTTTTTCAGTAACATGATGAATTGGGATCCAGTCATGTGGATGTCCATCCTGATGGTGATCATCGCCATCGTCATCATTATCTACCTGGGTTTCAAGGTGAAGGCCCTGATGGACAAGGATGCCGAGGCGCACAAGAAGGAGGGGCACAGGAAGAGTTAGCGAATCCTGGGCTTGAAAGGGTGGGTAAAAGGGGGGCATTTGTCCCCCTTTTGCTTTCAGGCCTTGGGGAAATCCTGGGTACGAAGGCCTTGCACGGCGCCCTGAGACAGTCCAAATGCAGGGTAAACCGCTGGGATATAATTGCGTTTGCGCAATGCCGAAATGATCCATTTCATCTAAATTTTCAGCGTTCGCATCAGGTACGACCGGCCCGTCCTCCCGACACCCGGCGACCCTGCCTGCAATGGCAACACCTTGGGAGAGGGTTCAGTGAGTAACGAAACAGTCGAAAAGAGTGCGGCGGCGGATGACCTCTATGCCGAGGCCGCGCAGTGGCACATCAACACGGGTGGGGAGACCATTCACGCCAAGCGCATGCCTGGCAAGTGGCGTACCATCAAGTGGCTCTCCGCTGCTGTCTGGATCCTGTTTTTCATTGGCCCCTACCTGCGCTGGAATGGCCGGCAGGCCATCCTCTGGGATATACCCGCGCGTCAGTACCACATCTTTGGCGCGACCATCCTGCCCCAGGATTTCTGGATGCTGTCGCTCCTGCTCTTGTTTTTCGCCATCCTGCTGGCCGTCGTGACGGCCTTGGCGGGACGGGTCTGGTGCGGCTATTTTTGCTTCCAGACCGTCTGGACCGACGCCTTCACCTGGATCGAGGAGAAGCTGGAGGGCCAGCCGGCCGCGCGCCGCAAGCTCGACAAGGCACCCATGGATTTCACAAAATTCCGGATCAAGGCGACCAAGCATCTCGTTTGGCTCCTGATTGGCTTTGCCACCGGCTTTGCCTTTGTGAGCTGGTTCGTCGATGCGCCAACCCTGTGGCGGCGAGTTCTTCACGGGCCAGTCCGGAACGGTGGCCTATGTCACCGTGGCCCTCTTCACCGTCGGGACCTACGGTTTGGCGGGATGGCTGCGGGAGCAGGTCTGTTTCTGGCTCTGCCCCTATGCCCGCATCCAGGGCGTCATGCTGGACCGCACCACCATACTCCCGACTTATGACTTCCATCGCGGTGAGCCGCGCGGCCGGGTCAAGAAGGGCCAGAAGGAAGAGGACCGCACCACGGGTGATTGCGTGGATTGCAACCAGTGCGTGGCCGTTTGTCCCACGGGTGTCGATATCCGTGAGGGTCAGCAGGAAGGCTGCATCACCTGCGCCCTCTGCCTGGATGCCTGCGATGCCGTCATGGTCAAGGTTGGCCGGCCTCTGGGGCTGATTCGCTATGCCTCCCTCGATGAACTGGAGGGTAAGCCGGTCAAGCCCATGCTGGCCAGGCCGCGCGTCTGGGTCTATGCCGCCATCCTGCTGGCCGCCATCTCGGGCATCCTGTATGGTTTGACCTCGCTAGCCCCGATTGAGCTCAAGGTACTGCATGAGCGGGCCCCCCTGTTCGCTACCCTGTCCGATGGCTCGATCCAGAATAAATACACCCTCAAGATACTGAATAAGGACAACTCGGACCTGGAGGTCAAAATCAGTGCCTCGGGGCCGGAGAATATGATAATCATGGGCGGGGACGATCTCGTGATGGCTAAGCATGGTGCTGTGCATCCCGCCGTGATCTACGTTAAGGTGCCTCGCAAGAGCTTGAAGGCCGAGCGGGAGGACATCACCTTCCGCATCGAGGCTACCCGACCGGACGGCCAGGTCATCGCTACGGAGCGCCAGAGCATCTTCATTGGGCCCAAGCGTTAAGCCGCTTTCAGATCAGCCGAGCTTTCATTCAGGAGATCAAACCATGACCCTACCCACCTCTCAAAGTCTTAAGCCCGTGCCGGCCTGGAAGAGTCCCTGGATCATTGGGTGGGTCTCCCTGGTCGTGGTGGTCCTGATCGTCAATATCATTTTCGTCGTCCTGGGTTTCTCCACGAATCCAGGGCTCGTGGTCGATAACTTCTACGATCGCGGCCAGGATTACGAGAAGACCTGGGCCAGCCGGCAAGAGCGTGATCCCGGCTGGGTTCTCCAGGCCGATGTCCCCCTGGATTTGGTGGTCGGCGAGCCCTCGGTGCTGCGCTTCTTCCTCGTCGACAAGGCCGGCCAGCCGGCGGACATCGATAAGGCCCATTTCTATGCCTACCGTCCCTCGGACGCCAAGCGGGATTTTGATCTGCCCATGATCGAGGAGGGCCCGGGTCGTTATCGGGTCGATGTGAGCTTTCCCTTGATGGGCATTTGGGACACGCTGGTGGCGGTGCGTCAAGGGGAGGAGGAGTTCAATCTAGGCAGACGCATTTCCGTCCCCGCACCCCGGGGCGGATCCCAGGTACCTGTCACGAATTGACCCTGGTACCCAACGGTGGCCGATCGACCTTGTCCGTGAGCGCCTTCCAGGATCCGGTTCCTGGCCAGAGACTCCCTTCACGCATCACGCTGTTTCCATTGCGGCCTGCCCGTAGCCCCTCCGTCCGAGGTGCGGGCCCCCGTTCGGAACCAGATGCGGTCCTTCTGTTGCAACGGGTGCAAGTCCGTCTGCGAGGCCATCCATGCGGCGGGTCTCGAGGGCTTCTATCAGCGCACCCCCGAGGGTGAGGTCCTGGGTCCGCCGCCAGAGCCCCCCAAGGAATTGGCCCTCTACGACATCGATGAGGTTCAGGAGGAGTTCGTCGATTCCCTGGGCGACACCCGTGAGATCAACTTGCTGGTGGAGGGTATCCATTGCGCCGCTTGCGTCTGGCTGATCGAGAATAGCCTCAAGGCCCTGCCAGGGGTGGCCGAGGCGCGGGTCAATCTCACCGGCCGGCGGCTGCGACTCAAGTGGGACAACAGCCGCCTCAAGCTCTCCCAGGCCCTCAGGCGGCTGGGGGAGATCGGCTACGCCGCCGTGCCTTTCGATCCGGAGGTGGCGGAGGGTTCGCTGCAGCGCGCCAATCGGCGCCTCCTTTATCGCCTGGCCGTCGCCGCCTTTGGCATGATGAATCTCATGTGGATCTCCATCGCCCTTTATTCCGGGGCGGACCAGGGCGAGTTTCGCGGCCTCTTCCATTGGATCGGTTTCGCCATCGCCACCCCCGTCCTCATCTATTCCGGTTGGCCCTTTTATCGGGGCGCCTGGCTGGGCGTCCGGGCCCGTAGCCTCACCATGGACCTGCCTATTGCCATCGGCGTTTCCATCACTTATGGCTATTCCCTCTACGTCACGATCAGCGGGTCCCGTATCGGCGAGGTCTATTGGGACACGGTCGTAAACTTTCTCTTTGTGATTCTGGTCGGCCGCTTCCTGGAGTCGATCTCCAAGCGCCAGGCGGTGGCCTCCACCCAACGCCTGCTTGATCTCCAACCCAAGGTCGCGACTGTCTTACGCGGTGGCGACGAGGTGCTGTTGCCGATCCGGGCCGTCAAGGCCGGTGAAACTGTCCTGGTGCGGCCGGGCGAGAAGGTGCCCGTGGATGGCGTCATCCTGGAGGGCGAGAGCCAGATGGATGAATCCATGCTCACCGGCGAGGCGGCGCCGGTCTCGAAGCAGCGGGGCGATCGGGTGGCGGCGGGGACCCTGAATGGCTCTGGCGCCCTCCGGGTTCAGGTCGAAGGCCTGCTGCGAGACACGGCCCTGGGGCGCATCATCGCCTTGGTGGAGGAGGCCCAGGCGAGCAAGGCGCCCATCCAATGCACCGCCGATCGCATCGTCCCCTGGTTTGTCGCCGTCACCCTCACCCTGGGGCTGGTGACCTTCCTCTTCTGGGTAGGTACCGATTTCGAAGTCGCCCTCATGGCGGCTACCGCCGTCCTCATCATCACCTGTCCCTGTGCCTTCGGCATGGCAACCCCCATGGCCATTGCCGTTGCCTCGGGGTTGGGCGCCCGCCATGGCATCCTGGTCAAGACCGGCGCCGTGCTGGAGAGCCTGTCCAGCATCGACCACTTCGTCTTCGACAAGACCGGCACCCTCACCGAAGGCCGGCCGGCGGTGACCGCCATCGCCAGTGGGGGCGGCATCTGGCGGGGCGGTGAGCTACTGGACCCCAACTCGGACCTGGCCCGGCATCTGGCCAGCCTGGCGGCCCTGGAGCGCTTCTCGGAACACCCGGTCGCCCTGGCGGTGCTTAATCTCTGTCGGGACCAGGGGGTTGAGTTCCGCCATCTGGCGGTGACGGACACCCTGTCCCGACCAGGTCATGGCATCCTCGGCCGGGTGGCTGGGCAATCCCTGATCGCGGGCACCGCCGAGTGGCTGATCGCTCAAGGCGTCGATGCCCTGGGCGGGACCCTTGGCCGTCGCGGATCAAGAATTCCAGACCAGTGGCGCAACCCTCATCCATGTCGCCCTTGAGGGGCGGGCCGTCCTGGTCCTGGCCGTCCAGGATCGGTTGCGGTTCAATGCGGCGGAGGTCGTGGCCGGTCTCAAGGCCCAGGGTATCCACGTTACCCTGCTCACGGGAGATCGACTCGCTACGGCGGAGCGGATCGCCGCCGCCTTGGGCGGGGTCGAGGTGATCGCCGAGGTCCTGCCCGAGGCCAAGGATCGGGTGATCGCCGACCTCCAGCACCATGGCCAGCGGGTGGCCATGGTGGGGGACGGCGTCAACGATGCCCCGGCCCTGGTCCGCGCCGATGTGGGCATCGCCATGGGCAGCGGCACCGATGTCTCCATTGCGAGCGCCGATATCGTCCTGATGCAGGCCGATCTCGCCCGGGTGCCACAGGCTGCCGCTCTGTCGCGCCGGACCCTCAAGACCATCCGTCAGAATATCGGCATCTCCATTGCCTACAATCTCATCATGGTGCCTCTCGCCATGGCGGCCCTCGTCACCCCCCTGGTGGCGGCCGTATCCATGCCCCTGAGTTCCCTCGCGGTTATCGGTAACTCTGCCCGCATTCGCAAACTCTTCCAGAAACCTAACCAGGGCTGAATCCCGCTCCATGGAAGTCATCTACGGTCTTATTCCTGGCATGATCCTCCTCGGCCTTGGCGCCGTCATCGTCCTCTTCTGGGCGGCCCGTTCCGGTCAATTCGACGATCTGGAGGGGGATGGCCAGCGTATCCTCATGGACGAGGATGCCGTGGATCCCCGGCGGATTCCCGACGCGGAGGGGATGCCTGAAAGCCGGGAAGGGGCAGACAAAAAGACCGACACCTAGCCCTTGCGGCTATTCACGCCTTCTCGAAGACGGCAAGCGCCGGGGCGGATTTAGGGCCAGCCTCGGGCAAAGAGCCTGGAGCTGATCGGGATTCTATTCAATACCCCGCAATGGTTTGGCAAGAATTGAGGCATCTTCGTGCGCCGACAGGTCCATGCGGGTCTCAGGGTCCGCCAGGCCTGAGCAGCACCTTTCTGAATCGTCACTTAGAGGGCATGGCCCGTCACCATCCGGCTGGCGGGTCCGAGCAGATAGAGATAACGGCTGGTGATAGACTCGGGCGCGGCCAGGTCCGCCGGGTTCTCACCGGGATAGAGGCGGGCGCGCAGACCGGTGCGGACGATGCCGGGGTCCAGGCTGTTGACCCGCAGCCGACCCTGGTCGCGGGTCTCCTCCGCCAGGGTCTGCATCAGGCCCTCGATGCCGAACTTGGCGGCGGTGAAGGCGCCCCAGTAGGCCAGGCCCTGGCGACCAACGCGATCCGCGGTGAAGACGATGGCAGCGTCGGGGGCTTGCCGGAGCAGGGGCAGGCAGGCCTGGGTGAGCAGGAAGGGGGCGGTCAGATTGATGCGCAGGACCCGCTCCCACTCGCTGGCGTCATAGTCATCGATGCGGCTCAGGAAGGGTGCGAAGGCGGCGCAGTGGGCCAGGCCATCCAGCCGGCCGAATTCCCGCCCAATCGTGGCCGCGACGGCGGCATATTGCGGCTCGTCGCCCGCCTCCAGGTCCAGGGGCAGGATGGCGGGCTCCGGGGCGCCAGTCGTGGCAATCCGATCATAGAGGGGCTCTAGCGGGGCCTCTTCCTTGTCCGAGAGGATGACGGTGGCGCCGTGGGACGCGCAGGCACTGGCGACGGCGGCGCCCAGGCTGTCGGCGGTGCCCGTGACGAGGATGACGCGGTTGACGAGGAGGTTGGGAGCGGGTTGATAATTTTCCATAAGGGTGTGTCGATGTGGCGGAAGGGATAGGGGCTAGCCGCGTGGATCCTCTGTCAACGCCAGGTCGTGCGCCAGGCGATCCAGAGCTTGCGCAGGGGGGTGAGGCTTAGCCGTTGGTCAACGACCTGGTACGACAGGGCCTCGATCTCCCGAAGCAGGCTGGCAAGGATGCGGGCGCGCACGCGGGCGAAGGGGGGGAGGGCGCCTAGAGGGGAAGACCGGGCTGGTAAGGCCTGGGCTTGACGGGCGAGTTCGGGGAGCCACTCCGGAAGGCGGGCACGGTGCGGGCCTTGGCGGAGGGCGTCTGGGGTCAGGTCATGGGGGCCCAACAGGTCCATGGGGATGGGCGCACGACCTTGGCGGGCCAGCCAGCCGCTGTCGCGAATGCGATAGACCAGGGCGCAGAAGGCACCGATGGCTCGTGCCGAGGCGATGCGATCGGGGTCGGTGAGACCATGGCAACCGGCCATGAGTTCGAACAGCGCGCCGAGATCGGCATCACAGGCCCGGATCAGGGCCGCCGAGTCCGGCAGGGGGCGACGCAGGATTTCCTCCTCCACCTGGCCAGCCATCTGGAGAAAAGGCTGGAGGGGTAACTGGTGTTGGCTCACCACCGCCTGTACGGCCTGGCTCAGGGGATGGCTGGGCTGGCCGCCGGGGAGCTTGTCCAATTCCTCGCACCACCACAGGAGCTTAAGCCGGGCAACGCCGGGGTCGCTGACCTCCACCAGGATGGCCCGGACCTGATGACGCCAGGCGGCGAGGATCGCCAGGTCGTCACGCAAGCTGGGTGGTGAAAATCTCAGGCTGTAGTAGGTCGAGGAACCCAGGGGGGTGGCGGGGTTGGGGAAACGCCAGGAGGCGGGACGACTCGTCACGCTGGCTCGCGGGCCGGAGGTGGCCCTGTTTTTTCCTGCAAGTTCCGGGTCCGGTAACGAGTCCGTCAAGGGTCCGCCGCTCCGGGTCTCAGTCATCCGCAGGGCGCTGGCAAGCTGCCAGGTAATTGACGTCCAAGTCTTGCTCGTCGAGGCGATAGGCACCCATCAGGGGGTTGTAAGTCATCCCCGTGAGGTGGGTCAATTCCAGATCCGCAGCGCGAATCCAGCGCCCCAATTCCGAGGGGCGAATGAAGCGGGCATAGTCGTGGGTGCCACGCGGCAGCCAACGCAGCAGGTATTCGGCGCCGATGATGGCCAAGAGGTAGGCTTTGGGGTTGCGGTTGAGGGTGGAGAAGAAGACCTGTCCGCCGGGCTTGACCAGGCGGGCGCAGGCGGCGATGACGGATGCGGGGTCCGGCACATGCTCCAGCATCTCCATGCAGGTGACGATGTCGAAGCAGGCCGGGCATTCCGCCGCCAGGGTTTCGGCGGCCACCTGGCGGTAGTTCACCTCAACCCCGGTTTCCAGGGTGTGGAGTTCCGCGACCTTGAGGGGCAACTCCCCCATATCGATGCCGGTGACATGGGCCCCGCGGATCGCCATGCTCTCGGCCAGAATGCCACCGCCACAGCCGACATCCAGCACCTCCTTGCCCGCCAGGCCCGCCATCCGATCCACATAATCAAGCCGCAAGGGGTTGATCTCATGCAGCGGCTTGAATTCGCTGTGGGGATCCCACCAGCGGGCCGCCAAGGCCTCGAACTTGCTGATTTCAGCGGGATCGACGTTGGGGATTGCTGCGCTCATGCGTGTGCCTCGGCCAGGATGAGTGGCGGGCCTTGCTGGGCCCCGATCCCGCCATTGTAGGCGATACCGGCCCTCAGGGCATGAAGGGGACTATCCCCGCCATGGGCCGGGCGAACTGGCTCATGTGTTCCCGCATCATGACCACCCCCCCGGTCATACCATGAATCCGGGAATCGAGGATACCCATGGCATTGCGCACCAGTTCCATATTCTCTTCGACGCTGGCCATTTCCCCCGCCATGGCTTGGGTGTTGCCGCGGATCTGGGGCATGATCCGGGCCATTGATTCCATGCGAGCGGCGATGGAGTCCATGTGGGTCATGTGGTCGTCGAAGGATTTCATGTTCGCGGTGATGTCGCCCATGTCCGCATCCACGCCCACCAGGTGGTCGTGCATGGAGTACATATCCGAAATAATCTCGTTGAAGTCCTGGTAAAGGACCCGAGCGTGATAGACGTCAAATGCCGCCCCCAGCAAGAGCAGCAGGGAGGTGGCGATAATGACGATATCGGTGATGCGGAAATGGCGATGGCGCTCGTCTAGATGGAGCTGGGTCGCGCGACCCAGCTGTTTGATAACCTCGATGACAGCCCGCCTGGGGTCTTCTCGTCGGCTTCTCATGCTCTGTCCCTCCTGGATGGGCCGTTAGGGAAATGGGAACATCTTGTTCATGTTGCGCATCGGCTTCGCCATTCGGCCCAATTCGATGCTCATGATCTGGACCTCGTTATTCATCAGGTCCATGTTGAACGAGACATTGGAGATATGGGTGCGGACGGTGGCGAGATAGTCATCGATGCCCGTCACGTTGGCGCGCATATCATTCATGTCCGTGAGGATGTTGCTCATCTCGACGTCCATGAGGGCGGTGCGTTGATCGACCGTCTCCAGCAGGGCTACGCGACTCTCAATGGCGTTCATGTGGCCGCTGATGGCATTCATCTGCTGACTCACAGAGATGAAGTGTTCCTTCATGCCCTCGACGACGCTGGAGATGCGGGAGACCTGGGAGGTCAAGGTGAAGAGCAGGAGGGATAGGGAGATAGAGATGGCGGCCAGAATAAAAGTGCCCGCCTGAATGCCGTAATTGAGGCGGGTACTGAGGCGGTTAGTCAGTTCGATCTCGCTGAGGATGATGCCCTCGAAGGAACTCAGGGCCCGCCGATACTGTTGCTGGAGGATGGCGTCGTCAACAGCCGTCCTGGGTTTGATGTCTTCTTCCGTCATGGAGTCCTGCTCGTATCTTCTTATGGGTTGGGGTGGGAGGGCCGGACCCACCGCAATTTAATTAAATTCTAACGCTAAACAGACTTGAATGCCCATGATTTCCCTGTCGTGGACCGCGCTGCTCAATTTTTTCAGGCCCTTGTCGAAACCTTGATCTTCAGCGGTGACCTCATTGCTGCAGGGTGCGCCCGCCATCGACGGCGATGATCTGGCCGGTGATGTAGTCCGCCTCCCGCACTAGGAAGGAGACCGCCCGGGTTATATCCACCGGCGAGCCGGGTCGGCCCAGGGCGGTGCGGCTCAGTACCTCGGCCCTGGCCGCCTGACCCGGGCCCCCGTCCTCGGGCCAGAGGATGATGCCCGGGGCAATACCGTTGACCCGGATCTCGGGCCCCAATTCCCGGGCCAGGGCCTTGACCATCATGGCATTGCCGGCTTTGGCGATAGAATAGACAGGATGATTCTTATGGGGCCGCTCGGCGTGGATATCGACCAGGTTGATGATACAGCCGCCGCTTGCACGTAGAAGCGGCGCGGCGGCCTGGGCCAGAAAGAAGGGGCCCTTGAGGTTGGACGCCATCAGATCGTCCCACTGGTCCTCGTCCACCAGGTCAAAGGGCGTTGGATAGAAGCTGGAGGCGTTGTTGACTAGGATGTCGAGCCGGCCGCGAAAGTCCTGGACGCGGGCCATGAGGGCGGGGAAGGCGTGGCAGTCGCGCAGGTCGGCGCCCATCAGCAAGACGGACGAGGGACGGATAGCCTCCAGTTCCCGCCGCAGGGCCTCGGCCGCCGAGAGGGAGTTGCGGTAATGGATGACAATGTCCGCCCCCTGGGCATGGAGGACGCGGGCGATTTCGGCCCCGATGCGGTGGGCGGCCCCCGTGATCAGGGCGACCTTATCGACCAGGGATTGAGGGTTGGGTTCGTGTGCCAAGGACGGGTCTGCCTGTATCATAAGTCTCCTGCGATTTTAGCCGCTTCCGTGCCGCACCGATGCCTATTTCAGCCGATTCGATGACTTTCGCGGGCACTGACCTGGGGGCGGGCGAGGACCCGGTGGCGCTGGAACATAGCCTCCGTCTGGCGGACTTGATCCGCGCCGAGGCCATGGCAAGCGGGGGGGCCCTGCCCTTTGATCGCTTCATGGAACTGGCCCTCTATGCCCCCGGACTGGGCTATTACGTCGCCGGGGCGCGTAAGTTTGGTTGGGGCGGGGATTTCGTGACCGCCCCCGCTATCTCGCCCCTCTTTGGCCTATGCCTGGCCCGCCAGTGTCGCGAAGTCCTGGCGGCCCTGGGCGGTGGCGATATCCTGGAACTGGGCGCCGGCGCCGGCGACCTGGCGGCGGACCTCATCGATGGCCTCAAGGCCGCGGCTTGTCTCCCCGGCCGCTATCTCATCCTGGAACCTGGCCCCGAGTTGCGCGAGCGTCAGCGTGACCTGCTCCAGGACCGCCATCCGGATGTGATGGACCGCATCCAGTGGCTCGATGACCTGCCGCCGGGATTTTCCGGCGTGCTGGTCGCCAACGAGGTCCTGGACGCCCTGCCGGTGCATCGCTTCCAGGTCCGCGAGGAGGGCGCGGTTGCGGAAATCCTGGTCAAGCCCCGGGGCGTCGGCTGGGAGGAGGTGGGGGCGGAGCCTCGGAGCCAGGGCCTGACGGAGGCGGTTCAGGCCCTCTGGGCCCAGGGCCTGGCACAAAAGCCCGGCTATGCCTCCGAGATCAATCTGCGACTGGGTCCCTGGATTCACGCCCTGGCGGCGTCTATGGACCACGGCCTGATGTTGCTGATCGACTATGGCTACGACCGGGCCGACTATTATCGGCCCGAGCGTGGCATGGGAACCCTGATGTGCCATTATCGCCACCAGGCCCATGGCGACCCCTATGTGCATCTGGGTCTCCAGGACATCACGGCCCATGTGGATTTCTCGGCGGCGGCCAGCGCGGGCCGGGTAGCGGGTTTGGCGGTCGCGGGGTTCACGACCCAGGCGCATTTCCTGATCGCACTGGGCCTCGACGACTTGCTGGCGGAGCGCATGAGCGGCGATCCGGGTACCACCGAGGGGGATCTGAAGTGGCTGCTCGGGGCCAAGCAACTGCTGATGCCCAGTGCCATGGGGGAACGCTTTCGCGTCTTGGGCCTGGCCAAGGATCTCGGTCGGACTTGGACTGGTTTTTCGCTACGAGACTTGCGCGGCCGCTTGTGAGGGCCGGAGGTGTGGCTATTCGCTATCGGCCAGCATAGAGCGTGACGGTCGCTCCCCAGAGGCCAGGTTGGCATGGGCGCGATTCATGCGCTTGGCCACCAGATCGCCATAGTTCCGGGCGCCGTTAAAGCCGACGAGGGCAGGGGCAAGCATCTCGCCTTCCGGGCTGAGGAAGAGAAGGGTCGGGGTGGCGAAGATGCCGTAACGGGCCAGGAAGAGACGGGTGCGGATACGCTCACCATCGAAGTCGGTGACCTTGCCACCCTCATCCCGGGAGATCTCTTGGGTGACCGCCCCCTGTTCCAGGGTGCCACGCGTCGCGGGGGCTTCGAGGAATTCCTGGCGCAGGCGTTCGCAGTAGCCGCAATCGGTCCCCGTGATCAGGAGAGCGACGGGCAAACCCCGTTCCCGTGCCTCGGCCCCGACTTTGGCCCAGTCAAAATAATTTTCGGCGGCTACCGGACCGGCCTGGGCCAGCAGGGAAATAATCAGAGCCTTGGCGAGTCTGGACAACATGACGGCGCGGTTTGCTTCGGGGCAGAATTTATCTGTTAGTGAGAATATATTATTTTGCTAATATTTGCAATTGTTAATGTTTCGGTGCGCAAGCGGGATGGTCCTCCGGGGGGTTGGGGAAGGGGTATCGACAAGGGGGTAGGGAGCTTCCATGACCCTGATTGAAATCTTCGCCTATCTGGTGACCGGGGTCTTCTCGGGCTTGCTGGCGGGTTTGCTGGGACTGGGGGGCGGGGTACTGATCGTCCCCTCGCTGATCCTGGTCTTTGGCCATCTGGGCTTTACCCCGGAATGGATCGCGCATCTGGCGGTGGGCACTTCCTTGGCTACCATCATTGGCACCGGGGGCGCCTCGGCCCTAGCCCATCATCGGCGTGGCGCGGTGCGCTGGGACCTGGTCCGCAGGCTGGCGCCGGGGATAGTCCTGGGGGCCTGGGCGGGCGCGGCCCTGGCGGGCCTACTGCCTCAGGCCTGGCTGCAGCGTCTGTTCGGCGTCTTCTTGCTCTATGTCGGGGCACGCATGTTGCTCCCCCGGGGGGAGATGCCGAGGATTATCGCGCCTGGCCCATTGGGGCTGGCGATGGCGGGGGGGGGGATTGGCGCCCTCTCCGCCATCGTGGGTATCGGTGGCGGGACCCTGACGGTGCCTTACCTGGTCAAGACGGGCTTGACCATGCGTCAAGCCGTGGCCTCCTCGAGTGCCTGTGGCCTGCCGATCGCCATGGCCGGGGCCATCGGTTTCATGGTCACGGGCTGGGGCAGGGAGGGGCTGCCCGGGATGAGCACGGGGTTCGTCTATTGGCCAGCGGTTCTGGGTATCCTGGTGACCAGCATGCCCATGGCGCCCCTGGGCGCCCGGCTGGCTCACAGCCTGCCGCTCCCCATCCTGACCCGCATCTTCGGGGTCCTGCTGTTGCTGGTGGCCGCCAAGTTGCTGCTGGGCTGATCAGCCTGAAGCGGTTGAACGGGTTACTTCTCGGTCGTGGCGGGGGGGAACTGGGGCGCCGGTTGATCTAACCAGAGTCGCCGGTAGAGAAAATGGTCGCCATTTCTGTCGCGCAGTGCCAGTCGGCCATCGGACTCGGCGAAGTCAAAGGGGCTGATGTGGGCGTTTTCCAGGTTATACATGGCCAGGCGGTCGCCGCTCAATTGAATGTAGCCGTCCACATAACCGCTGGAGCCCGGGTAGATGCGAAATCGGTTGCCCTGGACAATGAGGAGTTCGCCATTGCGGCCCTCCCAGATCCCGTCCAATCGGGAACCGGGGGAGGAGGACAGGGCTCCGCCGCTGGACCCTGGAAGTTTCATGCCCTCGGTCATCTGCTTCATGACCTCGCCGCCCTTGCCTATGAGACCGGAAGGGTCGCCGCTGGGCGCCGACCAGGACGAGGCACCGGGCATGCCGGTCATGCCAGGAATGGACAGGCCGCCGGGCATGCCGCTGAGGGGCACTGGGAGCGTGGTCATGGGTAGGCCAGGGCTGGCCGGGGGATTGAGGAAGCCCATGGCTTCCATCATCCGGGCCATGGCATCCGCCATGGCCACCCTGGGCGCGGCGCTAGGATCCTCGGCCGCGGCCCCGGTGGTCAGGAGCAGGGTGAGGGCTAGGACCAGGGTTCTGATCGGGTTATCGATCAGGGCTTGGATCGGAACTGGGATAGGGCCATGGGATTGGATCATCCGGGGTAAAATCTCGTTGCGGCCGAGTGTAGGGGCCTGGGTCATGGATGACGCTTGGTGAAGGTTTGCAGTCTAACAAAAGCTGGCTAGCCTCGCCCCGGTCTTGGCCCACCTGCTTTTCGCCTCTCAGGCGTTATGATGCCCGCTGATGCCTACACCAGGAGCGCCCCATGAGTCCGGAACTAATCAGCCTCTGTCACATTCTGCGGGCCGCCGCGCGTAGCGAGATCCTGCCCCGCTTTCAGCACCCGGATGCCAGGGCCAAGGCCGATGGCAGCCTGGTCACGGCGGCGGATTTGGGGACCCAGGCCTTTATCCTCGCCGAACTTTGCGATCGCTTTCCCGGCGTGCCCGTGCTGGGCGAGGAGATGACGGCCGAGGAGCAAGGGGCCTTGCTGGGGGGCGCCCAAGGCAACATCTGGTGTCTGGATCCCCTTGATGGCACCAGCAATTTCGCGGGTAGCTTCCCCTTTTTCGGGATCTCGCTGGCCCTGCTCGAGGGCGGACAGGCTCGCTTGGGCCTGGTGCTGGACCCGGTCCGTGATGAGTGCTTTGCCGCCGAGCGGGGGGTGGGCGCCTGGCTGAATGGGCAGCCCCTGCAGCTGGCCCCCGCCAGTGAGGCCCTCAAGGATGCACTGGCCCTGGTGGATATCAAGCGGTTGCCGGTGGAGGTCCTGATGCGCCTCGGTGGCAACGCCCCTTACCGCTCGCAGCGCAGTCTGGGCGCGGTTGCCCTGGAGTGGTGTTGGCTGGCGGCGGGGCGGGCGCGGCTCTATCTGCATGGCGGACAGCGGCTGTGGGATTGGGCTGCCGGGCGCCTCATCGCCAGCGAGGCGGGGGTCCAGAGCCGGCTCATTGGCCCGGGGGGTGGCAGGGTTCCGGTTGAACTGTCGCTGGAGCCCTGCATGGCGGTGGCCGCCGCCAATCAGGCCTTGCTGGAGCATTGGACGGCCTGGCTGGGGTTGGGGTCGGCCGAAAATGGCCTTTGATTCTGGCAGGCTGGCCCTCAGCTTGGGGGCTCCGATGGCCGCCCCAGTGCCGCCAATTCGCAACAAGAGGCTGGAGCTAGACCCATGACCGACACGATTTCCAACTACGATATGCAAATTGGCAGCGGCATCGCTGCCTTTGAGGCCAAACACTTCGCACGCGCCTCGGGTCTGCTGTCTCCCTTGGCGGAGGCCGGTGACCCCCAGGCCCAATATCGCATGGCGATCATGGCCCAGAACGGCCTGGGAATGCATGAGAACCATGGCATGGCCTTCCGCTTCATGAAGGCCGCCGCCGAGGCCGGCCTGGACATTGCCCAGCATGGCCTGGGCTTCATGTTCCTGGAAGGCGAATGCACCGAAAAGGACCCCGTACAGGCGGCGCACTGGTTTCGCCTGGCCGCCGAGCAGGGACTGATAGGCTCCCAGACCACCTTGGCGATGTTGTACCAGGAGGGGCTGGGCGTGGCGAAAGACCCCGACGAGGCCCGCAAATGGTATCGCCGGGCCGGTTTCGACGAGGTCTGACGGGCTGGCTCGGTCAGGTAGTCGGGTCCAGGGCCTGGTGTCATGATGCCGGGGTTCACCTCGCCTAAGCCCAACCACCCGATGGGCCCGATTCACTCGATCATCTGACTCAACCCATGCCCCGGCTTGACCATGGGCAGCACATCTTCTGTCTTGTCGATCCAGATGTCCACCAGGGTGGGGCCCGGAGTGGCCAGGGCCTCCTGAATGCCCTCCCACAGCCGGGCGGTCTCGGTGATGCGCGTGGCGCGGATGCGTGGATAGACCTGTTCCAGGCCTAAGAGATCCGGGATCTGACGGCGGCAGGCGGGGTCGGTCAGGGTGCAGTCGGGTTTGCACTCGGCGCTGCGCGCCAGGCAGGTCTCGTAGTGATGGCCCCCGTCCATCATGTCCTCCCACTGGCGCACCATGCCCAGGAAGCTGTTGTTCAGCACAAACATCTTCACCGGGATGCGGTTCGCGGCCACCGTGGCCAATTCCTGGATATTCATCTGGAAACTGCCATCGCCATCAATCAGAACCAGGGGCTTGTCGGGATTGGCGAACCAGGCGCCGATGGCCGCGGGTAGGCCAAAGCCCATGGTGCCCAGTCCGCCAGAGCTGATCCACTGACGCGGCCGGGAAAAGCGGTAGTACTGGGCCGCCCACATCTGATGCTGTCCGACCCCCGTCACCAGGATGGCATCGCCCTCCGTGAGGCTGGAAATGGCCTCGATCACCGCCTGGGGCTTGATGTGCTCGGTCTGGAGATAAGGCTTGGGCATCTGGAGGCGCCAGTGGGCCACCTGGGCCATCCAGTCTGGGTGCCGGGCGCGCTGGCCGAAGCCAAGGCCATATTCGAGGAAGCTCTTGAGGTCCGCGGTCAGGGACAGGTCGGCGCGGATGCGCTTGTCCAATTCGGAGGGGTCTATGTCCACGTGGGCGATGCACTTGCCCTTGGCAAAGTCCTTGACCGCCACGCGATCATCGAAACGGCCCCCCAGGGTCAGGATCAGGTCCGCCTCGCGGAGGGCATAGTTCGCCGGGATGGCGCCGTGCATGCCCGGCATGCCCAGGTTGTAGGGGCTATGGAAGGGGATGACCCCCAAGGCGTTGAAGGTGGTGGAGACCGGCACATCGAAGCGCTCGGCGAAGACTTGCAGGGCCTCGGCCGCGCTGGCATGAATGATGCCGCCGCCAGCCTTGATGACCGGCCGGTGCGCCTTGGCCAGGGCATCGAGAATGGCGTCCGCGGCCTGGCGGTCAAAGGGGCAGGTCTCGCGGTGACGCAAGCGCGGGCTATTGCCCGTGACGGCAGTTGCCAACTGGACGTCCTTGCAGATATCCACCACCACGGGGCCGGGCCGTCCGCCCTGGGCAAGGGCGAAGGCCTCCCGCAGCACCCACTCCAGATCACGCACATCCTTGACCAGATAGTTGTGCTTGGAGATGGGCCGGGTCATGCCGATGGTGTCCACCTCCTGAAAGGCGTCCGTGCCGATGGCGAAGCTGGGCACCTGGCCGGTGATGAAGAGGGTGGGGATGGAATCCTTGTGGGCGTCGGCGATGGGGGTGACCAGGTTGGTGGCGCCGGGACCCGAGGTGGCCAGGGCCACTCCCACCCGGCCGCTGGTACGGGCATAGCCCTCCGCCGCGTGTCCCGCCCCCCCTTCCTGGCGACAGAGGATGAATTGCGGTGACTTCTGCCCGCGCCGCATGCGCTTGTTCAACTCCACATGCAAGGGAATGACGGCCCCGCCCGTGTGCCCGAAGATGTGTTCCACGCCGAGATCGACGAGGGTATCGAAAAAGAGGCTGGCGCCGGTCTGATTGGGGCTAGACATGGTGGGGGACCGCTGGCTGGGGAATGACTGGGCCTATCCTGACGCCGTTGGCGCCCTGGAATCAAGATGAGGTTGTCGGGAGTTGACGAGGTGTCAGGGGGATGAGGCGAAGGGAATGGCTGTGAGAAGGCCATGGCCTGATCGCGATCCGGCGCGGATCCCGCCGCGCCGATCGCGATCGCTAACCCCGCGCGGGGTCTTGGGCGTCAGGCCGCGGCCTTGGCCGGCTTGTAAAAGATGTGGTTACCAATGCGGGTGGTTTTCTTGAAGGTGCGGGACCAATCGGGTTTGACGCGGGTCGCATGGAAATAAAGGGCGCCCTGGGTGGGATCCTTATGCAGACCGTCCAGGGTCTTGCGGGCAATTTCCAGGGAATCTTGCCAAGCATCGGAGTCCTTGGGGGGCGACTTGGGCTTCTGGCACCACCAGGAAAACTGGCAACTCTTCTTGTCGCGCTGCTTGACGACACCGCAGACCGACTTGGGGAAGGCATCGGACTTGACGCGGTTGAGGGTGACGGCGGCCACGGCCTGCTTACCGGTATGTGACTCCGCGCCGGCCTCGTGAAAGATGTTGAGGGCCAGGCAGTGCAGTTCCGCATCAAGGTTGCCGGTGCTCTTGACCGATCGGGAGTTAGAGGCTTTTGCCTTCGTGAGTTCGGGTTTGCGGGCCTTGGGGGTATCGCCGTCGCCGCCGCTGGCCTCGGTATCGCGAGCGGGCTTTTGGCGGTTTTTGGCATCCTCGTCAAGGGCGAGGGGGAGCGGGGATTCATGGGCCAGGTTAGCCGAGGCCGGGTTCATCGGGGCGGAAGCCATGATGCTAGCCGCGAGAATCAGGGTGCGGACATCCAGGTTCATGATCTAAATCCTCATGACAAATCATTAAGTCAGGAGGTGGATATGGTATGGTTTTCCCTATACCCAGTCAATACCTAGGAATTGTTGAGAAGATAATTTGTTTATAATCAATTATATAAAATAGTATGCCAAGGGTGCCGAGACGCTGTTAGTGCCCGAAATTGCGTTGACCCGCAGCGCTGGATAACTGTGTGCCCGCTTGAATCAAGCCATTCCCAATCATGGGCGATGCTTCGACCATGGCGGGCGGCAAAAATTTATAAAATATTGAAATAATAAAAATTAATTGGGTTGAGGTCATGGGTCCGGGGTCTGGAATGGTCTCAGGCCGTAAACCCGTTCCAACATGCGCGTCAGGCCTTGGGCGCGGTAGCGCGGGTTCGTGGCGAAGAGATCTAGGACCGCGAACTCGGTGAGGCGAAAGCGCTCGGCGAACAGGGCGCGGATCTCTTGGTCGGTCACGGCAAAGGGCGGTCCGGCCCGCTCGGCCTGGTCATAGTCCAGGCTGACGAGGAGTCCGCTGACCGCCGGCGGTAGCAGGACATGGAGGTGACGGGCGTAGCGGGTCCGCAGTGCGGTTGGCAGGGCGATCAGGGCGGCGCGGTCGAAGAGGGCGGTCACGTCCGCGACCTGTTCCGGCCTCAGATCGAAGAAGTCACCACAGAGGATTTCCAATTCGTCGATGCGGTAACGGGTGAAGGGTGGTTCAGGGCTGATGGCGGGCGTCAGGCCGTTTTCGGAGAAAAAGGCCTCGACCCCGAGGGCGCTGATCTCAATCCCCAGGACTCGGTAACCCTCCCCCGCCAGCCAGAGCAGGTCCCGGCTCTTGCCACAGAGGGGTACCAGGACGCGGGCGCCGGCCTCCACCCCGGGCGGTGGCCAATAAGCCTGGAGGTGCGGATTGATGTCGTCCTGGTGCCAGCCGGTTTCACCCTTGAGCCAGCGTTGGTGCCAAAAGTCATGATCCATGGTTGCTGGGTTCCCGTGCGGGTCGGTGGGGTGCTGACAAACCCGGCTGGCCCTGTTTTGCCCTAGCTGCCGAGGGCCGCCAGCACCTCTTTAGCGGCCGCTAGGGTGGCATCGATGTCCGCCTCGCTGTGCGCGGCGGAGACGAAGCCGGCCTCGAAGGCGGAGGGAGCCAGATACTGACCACGGGCCAACATGGCGTGGAAGAAGGTCCGGAAGCGGGCCACATCGCAGGCCGTGGCCCCGGCGTAATCCGTCACCTGGTCCGCCTCGGTGAAGAAGATACCGAACATGCCGCCGACCTGATTGGTGGTCAGGGGGATGTCCGCATCCCGGGCTGCCTGCCGCAAACCCTTCGTCAGCCGTTGGGTCTTGGCGCCCAGAGCGGCGTAAAAGCCGGGGGCGGAAATGAGCTCCAGGGTCTTGAGGCCGGCGGTCATGGCGACCGGGTTGCCGGAGAGGGTGCCGGCCTGATAGACGGGGCCCAGGGGCGAGATCTTCTCCATCACCTCGCGCCGGCCACCGAAGGCGCCCACCGGCATACCGCCGCCGATGATTTTACCCAGGGTGGTCAGGTCGGGTGTTACCCCATAGAGGGCCTGGGCGCCGCCGAGGGCGACGCGGAAGCCTGTCATCACCTCGTCGAAGATGAGCAGGGCACCATGGGCGTCGCAGATTTCCCGCAGACCGGCCAGGAAACCGGGGACCGGGGGGATACAGTTCATGTTGCCGGCGACCGGTTCGACGATGATGCAGGCGATCTCGTGGCCGAGGTGTGCGAAGAGGTCACGGACCTGGTCGAGGTCGTTATAGGTCAGGGTCAGGGTGAGTTCCGCCAGGGCGGCGGGGACGCCGGGGGAGCTGGGCTCGCCCAGAGTGAGGGCCCCGGAGCCGGCCTTGACCAGCAGGGAATCGGCATGGCCGTGATAGCCGCCCTCGAACTTCAACAGTCGGTCGCGGCCGGTGAAGCCGCGTGCCAGGCGGATGGCGCTCATGGTGGCCTCGGTGCCGGAGCTGACCATGCGCACCAGGTCCATGGAGGGCACCAGTTCGCAGACCCGGTCAGCCATCTGGGTCTCGAGTTCGGTGGGGGCGCCAAAGGAGAGACCGGAGTGGATGCGGGCGCCGACGGCGGCGATGACCTCGGGGTGGGCGTGGCCCAGGATCATGGGGCCCCAGGAGCCGACGTAGTCGATGTAGCGTTGGCCATCGGCGTCAAAGAGGTAGGGGCCGCTGGCGCGCTCGAAGAAGACCGGGTCACCGCCGACGCTGCGGAAGGCGCGCACCGGCGAGTTGACGCCGCCGGGTATGTGGCGCTGGGCCGCGGCGAAGAGGTCGTGGGATCGGGACATGGCGGGGGGTCTCCTGGTCAAGGGGCGGGCCGGGACAAAGGATCGGAGCAGGCGTGGGGGCGCCCGGCCATGATCTAGGGCTCGGCATTTTCGGGGGTTAAGGCGCCGATGGCAACCAGCGGTAGGGTAGGTTCCCATTCATTTTGCCGACATAGGCCCCAGGAGTGTCGCTCATCCCGGGGAGCCTGGCTTGCCCAAGGCATACAGGCGATTGGGGGTCCACTGGCCCCTGCCGGTGCGGGTCGCGCTCTTGAGGCTGTGCCAAGTGTAATCCTGGGCCTCCCCCACCGACTGTTCCATCGGCTGCCCCAAGGCGAGGCGGGCGGCGATGGCGCTGGCCAGGGTACAGCCCGAGCCGTGATATTCCGCTGGCAGCCGTGGCCAACTCCACGCGCGCCGGCTACCGTCTTGGCCGTAGAGCCGATTGATGACCTCGGTGCTGTCGTCGTGGGTACCCGTGATGAGTAGCCACCGGCAGCCGCTGGCAAGCAGGCGAGCGGCGCAGTCATCCGGGGCCTGGGCGCCGCTCAGGGCTTGGGCTTCCGGGAGGTTTGGGGTAGCCAAGTGGCAACGGCCGAGCAAATGGGATCCTATCTGATCAAACAGGGTGGGGTCCGTCACCCTCTGCCCGGCCCCCGAGGCGAGTACGGGATCCAGGATCAGGGGGAGTTCCGAGTATTCGTCTGCCAATTGGCACAGCCAGCGCGCCAGTTGTGCGCTGCCCAATAGGCCGATCTTGATCGCCCTGATCTGGCTGTCCGCCAGGATTAGGCGACATTGGGCCTCTACCTCCTCCACCGGCTGGGGCCAGAGTCCGCGTAGGCCCTGGGTATCCTGGCGGGTGAGGCAGGAAACAACAGTTGCCGCATGGATACCGTTGGCACGGGCGGCCTCGGCGTCCGCCTGGATGCCGGCACCACCACTGGGGTCATGTCCGCCGATGCAGAGGATGATGGGGGTTAGGTTGGGTTGGGACATGTCTGGTGGGTGTGGGATGGCGCCATGGGAGTCATGTTAAACCAGGCGGTTGCCAGGCAAGGGCCGAAATCTCGGCTATGCTTTCTTCGTAGAATCGCTTTTCCCATTGAGATTCCAAATGATCCAGCCCGCCAAGGCACTGAGGGGCCTCGCTCAAAGTTATTGCCAGCTCATCGAAGGCGCCTGCCAGAACGAACCCGACTGGCTGGCCCAGGTGGCTGACTTGTTGCCACGCCTGCACGCCGTCCTGATCGCCCTCCGTAGCGATGGTTCCGACCTGGCCGGCCGTCCGATGCCCGATCTCGATGCCCGTTTCGAGCTTTTTGGCTGCCTGCGCGATCGGCTTGGCGAGCGGGACCACTATTGGCTGGAGTTCGATCCCATTGGGGATGGGGAGGCCATGACCGGGAGTCTGGCGGATGATCTCACCGACATCTATTTCGAACTTCGGCAGGGTCTGTCCTTGGCGGAATCCTTGCCCCAGGGTGCCGGGCGCGGTTGGCTCGCGGGCTTTGATGCGCACTGGGGGGGGCATCTCGCCGACGCCGAGCGCCACCTTGCCAATCTGACCGCTCAGGGTCGGTTGGTTTCGTGAGTGGCGAGGGTGGGGGCTTCTTTGGTATCTTAGGCTCAATCCCTACCCCTTTACGGAGATAATTCCATGTTAGCGGCCCTTTCCGAACAAGACCTTTCCCTGACCGGCACCGCCCAAAGCAAGATGGGCGAACTCTTTAACCAAGTCGAAGAGGGCATCCAGGGGGTGCGCGTTTTCGCCACGCCTGGTGGATGCAGCGGCATTAGCTTCGGCATGACCTTCACCGATAGCATCAATGACAATGACGGCGTCCTGGACTGCGAGGGTTTCAAGGTGGTCGTCGATGATGGTACCTTGCCCTACCTGCGCGGTGTCGAGATCGACTTTGTTGATCGCGGCGATGGCGCCGCCACCTTTGTCTTCAACAATCTGCCGTCCATGGGCGGTGGCTGTGGCAGTTGTGGCTCCGGTGGTGGTGGCGGGGGTGGCGGTTGCTCCTGACCCCTGGCGATTGACACCCCTTGGCGCCCGCCCTGGGTCGCCAGGGCCACCCCTCGGAAAACCGGCGTTAGCCGGTTTCCCTTCCTTAGGCAAGTCCCATGATCAGCGGCATGGATCGATCGGGGATGGAGCACGCAGACCATGATCAGAGTCGGCATTGTCGGCGGAACCGGCTACACAGGATCCGAACTGCTGAGAATCCTGGCGCGCCATCCCCAGGTATCCCTGGCCGCCATCACCTCCCGCGGTGAGGCCGGTCAGGCCGTGGCTGACCTTTTCCCACACCTGCGCGGGCAGGTTGATCTCAAGTTCAGCGAGCCCGATGTGGGCCTTCTGGGCGAATGCGATCTGGTCTTCTTCGCGACTCCCAACGGCACGGCGATGAAGATGGCCCCCGACCTGTTGGAACTGGGCGCCAAGGTCATCGACTTGGCCGCAGATTTTCGTTTGAAGGACCCGGCGATTTGGAATCGCTGGTACGAGATGCCCCACGCCTGCCCCGAGCTATTGGCCGAGGCCGTTTATGGACTGCCTGAGGTCAATCGCGCCGCCATTCGCGAGGCGCGGTTGGTGGCCAATCCTGGTTGCTATCCCACCGCGGTGACCCTGGGCTTTCTCCCGCTGCTGGAGCGGGGTTGGATCGATCCCGGTTGGCTGGTGGCGGATGCCAAGTCCGGTGTCAGCGGCGCCGGCCGCAAGGCCAGCGTGGGTATGCTCATGGCGGAGGTCGGCGAGAGCTTCAAGGCCTACGCCGTGGGGGGGCATCGCCACCAGCCGGAGATTTTTCAGAACCTGTCCGGGGTGGCGGGTCCGGGTCTGCGGCTGACATTCGTGCCCCACCTCTTGCCCATGATTCGTGGCATTGAGGCGACGCTCTACGCCCGCCTGCAGGGACCGGACCTGGACCTCCAGTCCGCCTACGAGGCCCGGTATGGCGCTGAACCCTATATCGATGTCATGCCAGCCGGTTCCCATCCCGATACCCGCTCGGTGCGCGGGTGTAACAGCTGTCGCATCGCCGTCGCGGAGCCCCTCGGCGAGGGGATCGTCGTGATCCAGTCTGTCATTGATAATCTGGTCAAGGGCGCGGCGGGGCAGGCCGTGCAAAATATGAATCTCATGTTTGGGCTAGACGAGACCGAGGCGCTGGGGGCTCTGGCTCTGCTGCCCTGAGGCTGCGATCATGGGTAAACCCTGGCGGGTGCCATCGCCTCGCATCGTCCTCGACCAAGGTGGGGGCTGGGGGTTGAGGCTGCTTGTGGTCGTCCTGGTACTGGGTGCCATCGCCGGTGCCTTTTTTGCTGGGGTGTTCCTGGCACGCGAGGAAGGCAAACCCCAAATTGCCATCTCCGCGATCCTAAGGCAAGAAAACCAGGCACTGGTCGAAGAGATTGCCGTCTTGCGCGGGGAAAAGGCGGTGATTGAACTGAGTCAGCGCGTCGACCAGGATACACTCCTTGCCGCCCAGAAAAGCCTGAAGGCGGAGCAGGAGGCACGGCAGACCCTGGAAAAAGATCTGTCCGCTCTTAAGCGTTTGATCCGCGAGGGTGGTGACGGCATCCTTAAAATTCAGGACTTTGTTCTGACGACGGTGGGTGAAGGCCTTTATGAATACAGCTTCACCACCAGCCAAATGATGTCGGACTATCCCGAATCCGTCGCCACGGCCTCCATCAAGCTGGTGGGGAAGCGAGGGGGCAAGGTGGTGGAGCTGGGTCTTAACAGGCTTCCGGGCTCAGAACCTCTGTCACAGGCACTTAAATTCAAGCATTTCCAGAATGTTAAGGGGACCATCAAGGTTCCGGCCAATCTGGAACCCGAGGCGATGACCATTGAGATCGAGCCGACCAGTAAAAAACTGATTCCGGTTACTGAATCCTTTCCCTGGCCGAAATCGCCTGAGGATGGAGGCTGAGCTTGGGCAAGAAGCTGCATTTGGTCAAAAAGAAGAAATTCAGGTTCCCCCCCTACGATACCCTTATTGGCAAGGGTGCCGAGGTTCAGGGTAACCTGCGTTTTGTCGGTGGCTTACATGTGGATGGCAAGATCCAGGGTCATGTCATCGCTGAGATAGCCCCTACGGGCGAGGCGGCCGTCAGTCTGTCCGCAACCGGGGTCATTGAGGGCAATCTGGAGTCGCCCTTCGTGGTGCTCGATGGGCGGGTGAAGGGGGATGTCCGCGCCTCCGAACGCGCCCTCCTGGCCGCCGGGGCCCGTATCGAGGGCACCCTCTATTATGGCGCCCTGACGATCGATGATGGCGCCGAGATCCATGGCGGTCTGGTTCGTCTGGATGCCGATGGTGTTCCCGTCCGGCAGGTCGCGGAGACCGAGGCCATAGCCGAACTGGCGAATCAGGCTTGAATATCGGCAGGGGGAAGCACATCTTCACATGTCAAGATTTCAATCTTCCTTACCACGAGGTCCCAACCCATGACGGCAGATATCGCATTGGAAGCCCCACTCATTTTTACCTCCGCCGCCGCCGCCAAGGTGGCAGACCTGATCCAGGAGGAAGGTAATCCCACCCTTATGTTGCGTGTTTATATCCAGGGCGGGGGTTGTTCTGGTTTTCAGTACG
>CAWJBI010000007.1:60000-78686 GCA_963841065.1 uncultured Gammaproteobacteria bacterium
GTCGGAGCCCGCCAGGGTGACGGCGTACCTTTTGTATAATGGGTCAGCGACTTACATCTCAGCGGCAAGCTTAACCGAAGAGGGGAGGCGTAGCGAAAGCGAGTCTTAAATGGGCGTTTGAGTCGTTGGGAGTAGACCCGAAACCGGGCGATCTACCCATGGCCAGGGTGAAGGTGCGGTAACACGCGCTGGAGGCCCGAACCCACGTCTGTTGAAAAAGACGGGGATGAGCTGTGGGTCGGAGTGAAAGGCTAATCAAGCCCGGAGATAGCTGGTTCTCCCCGAAAGCTATTTAGGTAGCGCCTCGCGTCTCACTCTCGGGGGTAGAGCACTGTTTCGGCTAGGGGGTCATCCCGACTTACCAAACCGATGCAAACTCCGAATACCGAGAAGTGCAATCGCGGGAGACAGACGGCGGGTGCTAACGTCCGTCGTCAAGAGGGAAACAACCCAGACCGCCAGCTAAGGTCCCTAAATCATGGCTCAGTGGGAAACGATGTGGGAAGGCCCAGACAGCCAGGAGGTTGGCTTAGAAGCAGCCACCCTTTAAAGAAAGCGTAATAGCTCACTGGTCGAGTCGGCCTGCGCGGAAGATTCAACGGGGCTTAAGCCATGTACCGAAGCTGCGGAAGCACGTTTACGTGCTTGGTAGGGGAGCGTTCCGTAAGCCTGTGAAGGTGTGCTGTAAGGCATGCTGGAGGTATCGGAAGTGCGAATGCTGACATGAGTAACGATAAAGGGGGTGAGAGTCCCCCTCGCCGAAAGCCCAAGGTTTCCTGCGCAACGTTCATCGGCGCAGGGTTAGTCGGCCCCTAAGGCGAGGCCGAAAGGCGTAGTCGATGGGAAGCGGGTTAATATTCCCGCACCTGCTGTTACTGCGATGGGGGGACGGAGAAGGCTAGGTCATCCGGGCGACGGTCGTCCCGGTTCAAGCGTGTAGGCAGACCCCTTAGGCAAATCCGGGGGGTTAATGCCGAGGCGTGACGACGAGCCTCCACGGAGGCGAAGTGATTGATGCCAAGCTCCCAAGAAAAGCCTCTAAGCTTCAGGTAACAGGGGACCGTACCCCAAACCGACACAGGTGGGCAGGGTGAGAATCCCCAGGCGCTTGAGAGAACTCTGGTGAAGGAACTAGGCAAAATAGTACCGTAACTTCGGGAGAAGGTACGCCCCTAGTACGTGAAGGCCCTGCGGCCGGAGCGGACGGGGGTTGCAGTGACCAGGTGGCTGCGACTGTTTACTAAAAACACAGCACTCTGCAAACGCGTAAGCGGACGTATAGGGTGTGACGCCTGCCCGGTGCCGGAAGGTTAAGTGATGGGGTTAGCCGCAAGGCGAAGCTCTTGATCGAAGCCCCGGTAAACGGCGGCCGTAACTATAACGGTCCTAAGGTAGCGAAATTCCTTGTCGGGTAAGTTCCGACCTGCACGAATGGCGTAACGATGGCCACGCTGTCTCCACCAGAGACTCAGTGAAATTGAAATCTCGGTTAAGATGCCGAGTACCCGCGGCTAGACGGAAAGACCCCGTGAACCTTTACTATAGCTTCACACGGGACTTTGAATCGACTTGTGTAGGATAGGTGGGAGGCTAGGAAGCCCGGACGCCAGTTCGGGTGGAGCCACCCTTGAAATACCACCCTGGTCGATTTGGAGTTCTAACCCAGGCCCGTGATCCGGGTCGGGGACAGTGTGTGGTGGGTAGTTTGACTGGGGCGGTCTCCTCCCAAAGAGTAACGGAGGAGCACGAAGGTACCCTCAGCGCGGTCGGAAATCGCGCATTGAGTGCAAAGGCATAAGGGTGCTTGACTGCGAGACAGACACGTCGAGCAGGTACGAAAGTAGGTCTTAGTGATCCGGTGGTTCTGTATGGAAGGGCCATCGCTCAACGGATAAAAGGTACTCCGGGGATAACAGGCTGATACCGCCCAAGAGTTCATATCGACGGCGGTGTTTGGCACCTCGATGTCGGCTCATCACATCCTGGGGCTGAAGTCGGTCCCAAGGGTATGGCTGTTCGCCATTTAAAGTGGTACGCGAGCTGGGTTTAGAACGTCGTGAGACAGTTCGGTCCCTATCTGCCGTGGGCGTTGGAGATTTGCGGGAAGCTGCTCCTAGTACGAGAGGACCGGAGTGGACGTACCCCTGGTGTTCCGGTTGTCACGCCAGTGGCATTGCCGGGTAGCTACGTACGGACGGGATAACCGCTGAAAGCATCTAAGCGGGAAGCCCCTCCCAAGATGAGATCTCCCTGGACCCTTGAGGTCCCTAAAGGTCCGTCACAGACTATGACGTGGATAGGCGGGATGTGGAAGCGCGGTAACGCGTGCAGCTAACCCGTACTAATTGACCGTGCGGCTTGACCCTCTAACACCCAAGCGCTTTGCGCGGGGTGGGGACGTGTCCCTCACGCCAACGATCTCTCTATTCACCGGGGGGTGGCCCACCGCCACCTCCTACCCTTTTCCCTGGCGGCCATGGAGCACTGGCACCACCTGATCCCATCCCGAACTCAGAAGTGAAACGGTGTATCGCCGATGATAGTGTGGGGCCTCCCCATGTGAAAGTAGGTCACCGCCAGGACCTTTTCTCAACCCCGCCTTCCTCCCGAAGGCGGGGTTTTTCGTTGGGTCCCGGATAACTGTTGACCCAGGGGGTTCCCCAGCGCGACGCCCAGGACCCTACCAGGAAACAGCCCTGGGCGCGGTTGCGGTATGACCCCGGTGCCAGTCAAGGGTTGGCGAAATCGGGGAGTCCGCTGTGCCAAGAGGATCAAGCCCAGCCTGAGGCCCCAGAGGCGTGGCTGGGCCGGTCTGGACGGGCCACGCTAAAATAACCAGGGGACGATGTCCGCAAAGCGAGTGGCAAAGTGGATCTGCAGGCCGTGACGGAGATATATGAAGACGAAATTAGTTTGGTTATCTTTAGGGGCCTTAGCCATCGGCATGATTGTCCTTTCTCTTTACAGGGTCTGGCCAATCCTTTTCCCACAAGTCGTTGCCATCGCCCCCTTGCTTCCTAGTTGTGATCTGCGCCGGGGTCCCTGCACGGGTAGCTTGCCGGAGGGCGGCAAAGTCCGTTTTGAGATCGAACCGCGCTCGCTACCTGTCCTCCAGCCCCTGGCTTTGAGGGTTCGTATCGAAGGTCTTGGGGCCCGTGCCGTTGAGGTTGATTTCGCGGGCACGGACATGAATATGGGCTATAACCGGGTCCAGCTAGAGGCGGCGGGTTCTGGCGACTGGCAAGGTCAGGTGATCCTCCCCACTTGTGTGCGCAACCGCATGAATTGGGAGGCGAAGGTCCTTCTCACCACGGATCTCGGTCTCATGGCCGTGCCATTCCGCTTCGCCACCTTCAGTTCACCCCCCGAAGGATGACGGTAAAGGCTTCGCGTCGCTGCTTCCGGTAGAATTCGCCTCACCCTGGCCATCATTGGGCTCGGCTTTATTTGCCAGCCAATTGACGGCACCCGCTTACCTGTCGGAGACCACCATGCCCCGTTATCGCTCCCGCACTACGACCGAAGGTCGCAACATGGCTGGCGCTCGCGCCCTGTGGCGCGCCACGGGCATGACCGATGCGGACTTTCAAAAACCTATCATTGCTGTCGCCAATTCCTTCACCCAATTCGTCCCGGGGCATGTCCATCTCAAGGACATGGGGCAGTTGGTAGCCCGTGAAATCGAGCGGGCAGGTGGCGTGGCGAAGGAATTCAATACCATCGCCATTGATGATGGCATCGCGATGGGACATGGCGGCATGCTCTATTCACTGCCGTCACGCGACCTCATCGCTGACTCAGTGGAATTCATGGTCAATGCCCACTGCGCCGATGCCTTGGTCTGCATCTCCAATTGCGACAAGATCACACCCGGCATGTTGATGGCCGCCCTGCGCCTCAACATCCCCGTCGTCTTCGTTTCTGGCGGCCCCATGGAGGCGGGGAAGGTTATACGTCAAGGGTCCGAGATCCATCTCGATCTGGTTGACGCCATGGTGGCGGCGGCCAACCCAGGGGAGAGCGACGCCCAGGTCCAGGAATACGAGCGTTCCGCCTGCCCCACCTGCGGCTCCTGCTCCGGCATGTTTACCGCCAACTCTATGAATTGTCTAACAGAGGCTCTGGGGCTGAGCCTTCCCGGCAATGGGACCCTGGTGGCGACGCACGCCGATCGCGAGTCCCTCTTTCTCGAAGCGGGGCGCTTGGTGGTAGACCTCGCCCGTCGCTGGTACGAACAGGATGATGCCAGCGTTCTGCCCCGGTCCATCGCCAACTTCCAGGCCTTCGAGAATGCCATGAGCCTGGATATTGCCATGGGCGGCTCCACCAATACCGTGCTGCATTTACTGGCCGCCGCCCATGAAGCCGGGGTGGATTTCACCATGAGCGATATCGACCGGCTCAGTCGCAAGGTTCCCAACCTGTGCAAGGTCGCCCCCTCGACCCCGAAGTACCATGTGGAGGATGTCCATCGCGCCGGGGGCATCATGGCCATTTTGGGGGAGATGGACCGAGCGGGGCTTCTCCATCGCGAGGTTTCAACCGTCCATGCCGAAAGTCTCGGCGCGGCATTGGCTCGCTGGGACATCAATGGCCATGGGAGTGAGGAGGCGAGGTCCCGTTTTCTAGCTGCTCCCGGTGGGGTCCCAACTCAAGTGGCCTTCAGTCAGAATGCCCGCTGGCCGAGTCTGGATCTTGATCGCGCCCACGGCTGCATCCGCGATCTTGAGCACGCCTATAGTCGCGACGGGGGTCTGGCCGTGCTTTTTGGAAATCTCGCGGAGCAGGGCTGTATCGTTAAGACGGCGGGGGTGGATACCTCTATCCTGACCTTTACCGGGCCAGCGCGCATCTTTGAAAGCCAGGATGATGCGGTCGAAGCCATTCTGGCCGACCAGGTCCGGGAGGGTGATGTGGTTCTGATCCGCTACGAAGGCCCCATGGGTGGCCCCGGCATGCAGGAAATGCTCTATCCGACCAGCTATCTCAAATCCAAGGGGCTTGGCAAGGCCTGTGCCCTCATTACGGATGGGCGCTTCTCCGGCGGCACCTCCGGCCTATCCATCGGTCATGTGTCCCCGGAGGCCGCCGGGGGTGGGACCATTGGCCTGGTGGCGGAGGGCGATCTCATTGCCATCGATATCCCCAATCGACGCATCGATCTGCGGGTCTCCGCCGAGGAGCTGGAGCAAAGGCGTCAGGCGATGGAGGCCAAAGGGGCCTCGGCCTGGCATCCCGTTTCGCGGCAGCGTCAGGTCTCCCAGGCCTTGCAAGCCTACGCCGCCATGACTACCAGCGCCGCTCACGGGGCCGTTCGGGATCTCTCCCGGCTGAAGTGAGGCGGGGGTCCCCTTAAGACCATCTGAAATTGCGGGGCATCCGGAGGCGAGCCGTGAAGGCCGCCTCCGGCTTGTCATCCTTGTGCTTCCTTAGACCTTCGGGATTTGAGCCAGGACCTCGCTTGGGAGACTGAGCTTGGCGGCGCGTTCGATGAAGAAATTCGCCAGGGCTCGCTGGTCCTGTTCAAAGGCGGTCTGGTCCTTCCAGGTCGAGGCCGGATCCAGAATCGTGGCGGGCACGCCCGGGCAAGTGGTCGGTACCTCGAAGCCAAAGACCGGGTTCGTCATGAAGGAGGCCTGATTCAACTTACCACTCTGAATGGCCCGGATGATGGCTCGGGTAACCGGGATATCGATCCGCTTGCCTACCCCGTATTTGCCGCCGGTCCACCCCGTGTTCACCAACCAGACGGGAACCTGATGCTGGCGTAACTTCTCCATGAAGAGATTGATATAGGTAGCATGGGGGCGCGGGAAGAAAGGCTCGCCATAGAGGGCGCTGAAGACCGGTTCCGGCTCCTTGACCCCACGTTCGGTCCCCGCCACCTTGGCGGTGTAGCCCAGGCTATAGTGAAAGGCCGCCTGTTCGGGGGATAGCCGCGCCACGGGCGGCAGCACCCCAAAGGCATCGGCGGTGAGGAAGATGATGCAATCCGGGTGTCCCGCCTTGCCGGAGAAGATGGCGTTCGGAATGGCCTCGAGGGAAAAGGAGGCCCGGCCATTTTCCGTGTAGCCGCCATCGTCATAGTCGATGTGTCGGGTGAGGGGGTCCCAGGCGACGTTTTCCACCGTTGTGCCATGGCGCTCGGTGGCCGCGTAAATCAGGGGCTCATCCTGTGCGGAAAGGCGAATGGTTTTGGCGTAGCAACCCCCCTCGAAGTTATGGACCCCGTCGTCGCCCCAGCCGTGCTCGTCATCCCCCAGGAAGAGGCGTTCCGGGTCCATCGACACGGTCGTTTTCCCCGTTCCCGAAAGGCCAAAAAAGACCGTGACGGCCCCTTGTCGCCCCACGTTGACGGAGGCATGCATGGGTAAGACGCCCTGATCCGGCATCAGGTAGTTGAGGACGGTGAAGATGGATTTCTTGATCTCGCCGGCGTAACCCGTGCCCCCAATCAGGATTAGCTTGCGTGAAAAACTGATTAGAATGAAGTCATTGGATTTTAGTCCCAACTCCTGGGCCGTGGGTTCGTCCAGACCCAGATTGGGTAGTCCGATGACGTTCCACTCCGGCTCGAACCGCGTCAATTCCCCGTCCGATGGCAGGATGAACATGTTGCGCACGAACAGCGACTGCCAGGCGGCGGTACCGATAAAGCGCACCGGTATGCGATAACGCTCGTCGGCGCCAGCGTAAACATCCTGCACATAGACGCTGTAGGCGCGCACGTACTGACGGACCCGCTCGAAGACCCCGTCAAAGGACTCCTCGCTGATGGGCTGGTTGATGTTGTTCCACGAGACGTTGTTATGGGATGTGGCGTCGTCGACGATGAAGCGATCCTTGGGCGAGCGGCCGGTATGCCCGGTCCTGACCGCGAAGGCCAGGTGGTGGAGCAGGTGCCCCTCGCGATTCTTCACCGCCTCCTCGACCAACCTGGGGGTTGGCCAACGAAAGCAAACCACATCCGGGTTGATGCCCAGATAACTCAAGTCCACATTACCCATGGAAATCTCCCGTCTAGGATTGAGGTTTAGTAAATGGGTGTTCGCCCGGCACAACCTCACCGGCAAGATCGGGGCTGGGGCGAACAAGGAAAAAGACGCAATTCACACGCCATCCGATGAGTTGTGCTGGCACCAATAGGCCGAGGAACCAGATCCGGGTCTGGAGCCATGAGCTGCAAGGGTTGACATGAACGGAATTCAAGGCGTTAGGTAACAGGGTAACCGCTACCTTGCAGGCCGCGAAGGGACCAGAATGACCGGGTGACCAGGCCTCTGACCCGGCTGTTAGGGGTGCTAAGCATCCGTCGGGAATCTCAGGGCAGCAGTACCGGAGTCGCCGGGTTCCAGTCCGGAGCCCGGTGCTCGGCGACCACCGTGGTAAATATTCCGCCCCGCACGTTGAACTCGGCGGTCAGGCGCATGAAGCGGGGGAGGGTGGCCCCAACCAGATCCGCAAGCATCAGATTGGTGACGGCCTCATGAAAGGCCCCTTGGTCGCGGTAGGACCAGACGTATAGCTTTAAGGACTTCAGTTCCACGCACAGGCGGTCCGGGACGTATTCCAGGGTCAGTTCAGCGAAGTCGGGCTGCCCCGTCTTGGGGCAGAGGCAGGTGAACTCGGGCACCCGGATGCGAATGGTGTAATCGCGGTCCGAGGCGGGATTAGGGAAGGTTTCCAGGGCTCGGCTGGGGGCGCTCGGCATGTCAGGCTCATGATGGTGCGAAACTCAAGGCAGCATTTTAGCAGACCCATCCCCCGTCCAAGCCAGCCAATCGCTTGGGGAAATACTTCGTCGCCCATTTCGCTCGGGGTCGCGCGGTTTTGCCCTGCAACCCTGGGTCCTGTATCTTGCGCCGATGCGGTTGGAGAAGATCAAACTTGCCGGCTTCAAATCCTTCGTGGACCCCACGACGGTGCTCTTCCCGAGCAACCTGTCCGGGATCGTGGGGCCGAACGGCTGCGGCAAATCGAACGTCATCGACGCCGTGCGCTGGGTCATGGGCGAAAGCTCCGCCAAGATGCTGCGCGGCGAGTCCATGGCCGACGTCATCTTCAACGGCTCCACCAGCCGCCAGCCGGTCGGCTTGGCCACCATCGAACTCCTCTTCGACAACGCGGATGGCGGTGCCGGGGGCGAATACGCCCAGTACGCCCAGATCTCGGTCAAGCGCCAGGTCAGCCGCGACGGCCAATCCAACTACTTCCTCAACGGCGCCCGCTGCCGGCGCCGGGATATCCAGGATCTCTTCCTCGGTACCGGTCTGGGCCCCCGCAGTTACGCCATCATCGAGCAAGGCATGATCTCGCGCCTCATCGAGGCGCGTCCCGAGGACCTGCGGCTCTTCCTGGAGGAGGCCGCCGGCATCTCCAAGTACAAGGAGCGCCGCCGCGAGACCGAGACCCGCATCCGTAACACCCGCGAGAACCTGGACCGGCTCACGGATCTGCGCGAGGAGGTCGCCAAGCAACTCCTACACCTGGAACGTCAGGCCGCCACGGCGGAGAAATACCAGCGCCTCAAGGCGGAGGAGCGCCAACTCGACGCCGAGCTCAAGGCCCTGCGCTGGCGGGCCCTGGACCAGGATCTGCGCCAGCGTGACCAGATACTGGGCCAGCAGGAGCTGGGCCTGGAGGCCGACCTGGCGCGCCAGCGCCATCTGGAGGCGGACATCGAGGCCCAGCGCGCCGCTTTCGCCGAGGCCTCGGACCACTTCAATCAGGTCCAGGGCCGTTACTACGCCGTGGGCGCCGAGATCGCCCGGCTGGAGCAGGGCATTCAGTTCGCCCGCGAGCACCGCCGCCGCCAGGAGGTCGAGCTGGCCCGCCTGGAAGGGGACAGCGCCGAGGCCGCCCGCCTGCTGGACCGTGACCTGGCGGCCCTGACGGAGCTGGACCAGCGGCTGGCCCAGGACGAGCCGGCGCTGCTGGCGGCGGAAGACGACCGCGAGGCCGCCCTGGCCGGAGTCGAGGCGGCGGATGCGGCCCTCAAGGCCTGGGAGGCCCAGTGGGACGACCTCAATCGCGCGGCGGCGGGCCCGGCCCAGCAGGCCCAGTTGGAGCGTGCCCGGATCAATCACCTGGAACAGCGCCTGGGTCAGGACCAGTCCCGGCTGTCGCGCCTGGAAGAGGAACTGGGCCGCCTCGCCACCGAGGAGCTGGAGGTCCAGATCACGGCCCTGGAGGCGCGGGAGGCGGCCCTGAACGCTAACCTGGTGGCCTGCGTCGAGGAACGCGAACGGCTGGCGACCACCTGGGGCGTAGAAGAGGCCGCGCGGCGCGACCTGACCGCCCAACTGGACAGGGCCCGCACCCAGTTGCAGGCGGCCCGGGGCCGCCAATCCTCCCTCGCCGCCCTCCAGGAGGCGGCACTGGCCGACGGCGATGGCGTCACCACCACCTGGCTGGCCACCCAGGGCCTGGCCCAGGCGCCCCGGCTGCTCGATGAACTCCAGGTCGCCCCCGGCTGGGAGCTGGCGGTGGAGGCCATCCTGGGCTTGCACCTCAAGGCCATCTGCACCTCGGATCTGGCGCGCCATGCCCCGGGGCTGGCCTCTTCCCCGGCGGCCCTGGCCCTCTTCGACACCCAGGCCCCGGCCGGCGCCGCGCCGGCCCCCGGCAGCCTGCTCGACCAGGTCGCTTGCCCCTGGCCCCTGCAGGGGCTCCTGGGGCGCGCGCGCCCGGTCGCCACCCTCGCCCAGGCCCTGACGGAGCGCCCCGGGCTCCCGGCCGGTCACAGCCTGGTCACCCCGGAGGGTATCGAGGTCGGCACCAACTGGCTGCGCACCCCGGCCCAGGACCAACCCCTCGGCGGCGTCCTGGCCCGTGGCGAGGCGCTCAAGGCCCTCGAGGGCCAGATCAGCGCCCTGGACGAGCAGGTGGGGGCCCTCGCCGCGGCCCAGGAAGCGGCGCGCGACCGCCGCCGCGCCCTGGAGACCGAGCGGGAGGCCCTGGGCAGTCGGGAGGCGGACCTGAACCGGGTCATCGCCCAGGTACGGGCCGACCTCACCGGCCGCCGAGCCCGTCTGGAGCACCGCAACGAGCGGCGCCAGGCCCTGGTGTCGGAGGGGCGTGAGCTACGGGAGGCCCTGGAAGATGCCTTGGAGGATATGGGCGAGTCCCGCGAGCGGCTCCATGCCGCCCTGGAGGCCGTCGAGGGTCACACCGAACAGCGCGCGGCCCTGTCTGATCAGCGCGAGGGCCTGCGCGCCGAGGTCGCCCTGGCCCGTGGTCAGGAGCGCGACGGGCGCGAGCGGGAGCACCGCCTGCGGGTCGGCATCGAATCCCGGCGCGCCAGTCGCGAGGCCACGGCGCGGGGTCTGGAGCGCGCCCGCGCCCAGGGTGACCAGCTCCTGGCCCGGGCCGCCGATGTGCGCGCGGCCTTGGCGGACCTGGTCGCGCCCCTGGCGGAGCAGGAGGAGCGGCTCGGGGCACAGCTCGGCCTGCGCCTGGAGGCGGAGGCGGCCCTGAGCGCGGCCCGGGACCGCCTGGAGGCCCTGGACCAGGGGGTGCGGGGACTGGAACAGGAACGTCATCGCGTCGAGGAGGCCATCCGCGTCGCGCGCGCCACCCTGGACGGTCTGCGGCTGGAACGCCAGGAGCGCCTGGTGCTACGCCGCACCCTGGAGGAACAACTCCAGGCTCAGGCCCTCGCCCCTCGGGAACTGCTGGCCGCCCTGGAAGACCCCGCCGCGACGGCGGAGGACTGGCAAGGGCGCCTGGAGCAGGTGACCCAGCGCATCGCCCGGCTGGGCAACATCAACCTGGCCGCCATCGACGAATACCAGGCCCAGTCCGAGCGCAAGCACTATCTGGACGCCCAGCACGATGACATCTTCCGCTCCCTGGAGACCCTGGAGACGGTGATCCGTCGCATCGACCGCGAGACCCGGGGCCGCTTCAAGGACACCTTTGACCAGGTCAATCAGGGCCTGCAGCAACTCTTCCCCCGCCTCTTCGGCGGCGGTCATGCCTATCTGGAACTGACCGGCGAGGATCTACTGGAGACCGGCGTCTCCGTCATGGCGCGCCCCCCGGGCAAGCGCAACTCCAGCATCCAACTCCTGTCCGGCGGCGAAAAGGCCCTCACTGCCGTCGCCCTGGTCTTTGCCATTTTCCAGCTCAACCCGGCGCCCTTCTGCATGCTCGACGAGGTGGACGCCCCCCTGGACGACGCCAATGTCGGGCGCTTCTGCGAGCTGGTGCGCTCCCTGTCCGACCAGGTGCAGTTCATCTTCATCAGCCACAACAAGGTCACCATGGAGATCGCCGATCACCTCATGGGCGTCACCATGCACGAACCGGGCGTCTCCCGCCTGGTCGCCGTGGACGTGGAGGAGGCGGCCCGTCTGGCGGCCAGTTCGTGAGACCCTAACCATGCCCCGCACCCCCTCGACTGCCGCCCCCCACGCCCCGGGCCGCTCCAAGAGCAGCCGCCGCTGGCTCGATCGCCACTTCAGCGACGAATACGTCAAGCGCGCTCAGCAAGCGGGCTATCGCTCCCGCGCCGTCTTCAAGTTGCTGGAGATCCAGGAGAAGGATCGCCTCCTGGCCCCGGGAATGCGGGTCGCCGACCTGGGCGCCGCCCCCGGGGGCTGGAGTCAGATCGCCGCCCGCCTGGTGGGCGAAAGGGGCCATCTGGTGGCCATGGACCTGTTGCCGATGGACCCCCTACCGGGGGTGACCTTCATCCAGGGCGATTTCCGCGAGGAGGCCGCCCTGGCCCAGTTGCGGGACGCCCTCGGTGGCGAGCCCCTGGATCTGGTGCTCTCCGACATGGCCCCCAACATGAGCGGCACGGCGGCGGATCAGCCGCGCCTCATGTATCTGTGTGAACTGGCCCTGGATTTCGCCGTCCAACAGCTCAAGCCCGGGGGTGTCCTGGTCATCAAGGTCTTCCAAGGCGAGGGCTTTGATGACTTTCTCAAGACCCTGCGCCGCCATTTTCGCCAGGTCGCCAGCCGGAAGCCCAAGTCGTCCCGCCGCGAGAGCCGGGAACTTTATCTGGTGGCCCGGGGCTTCGTCCCCACGGACTTTGTTTCGGGTTAGGTTGGCCCCATATTTTCCGGGTATGATGCGGTATCGCCGCATATTTTTTGCCTCAGGCGAGGCGCTAGAGGGTAGCAGCCGTGAATGATATGGCGAAAAATCTCCTGCTCTGGGTGGTCATCGCGATCGTCCTCATGTCCGTGTTCAACAATTTCACGGCCACCAAGACGGCGCCTAAGTCCATGCCCTATTCCTCCTTCATTGATCTGGTGCGCCAGGGCGATATCAAGGCGGTGACCATCAGCGGGCGCACGATCGACGGCGTCAAGGAATCAGGCGAGCGTTTCTCCAGCTTTGCCCCCGATGATGACGGCCTGGTGGGCGAACTGCTCAAGAACAATGTCGCCATCAATGCCCAGCCCCCCGAGAAGCCGGGTGTGCTGATGTCCCTCTTTATCAACTGGTTTCCGCTCCTTATCCTGGTCGGGCTCTGGATTTTCTTCATGCGCCAGATGCAGGGGGGCATGGGCGGGCGTGGGGCCATGTCCTTCGGCAAGAGTCGGGCGCGCATGCTGTCCGAGGACCAGGTCAAGGTCACCTTCCAGGACGTGGCCGGGGCCGACGAGGCCAAGGAGGAGGTCTCGGAGATCGTGGATTTTCTCCGTGACCCCAGCAAGTTCCAGAAGCTCGGCGGCAAGATCCCCAAAGGGGTCCTGATGGTGGGACCGCCCGGCACCGGCAAGACCCTGCTGGCCCGCGCCATCGCCGGCGAGGCCAAGGTGCCCTTCTTTACCATCTCTGGCTCCGACTTCGTGGAGATGTTCGTTGGCGTCGGCGCCTCGCGGGTGCGCGACATGTTCGAGCAGGCCAAGAAGCACGCCCCCTGCATCATCTTCATCGACGAGATCGACGCCGTCGGCCGCCATCGCGGTGCCGGTCTGGGGGGTGGTCACGACGAGCGCGAGCAGACCCTCAACCAGTTGCTGGTAGAGATGGACGGCTTCGAGGGCAACGAGGGCGTCATCGTCATCGCCGCCACCAACCGCCCGGACGTCCTGGACCCGGCCCTGTTGCGGCCCGGGCGCTTCGACCGCCAGGTGGTGGTGCCCCTGCCGGACGTGCGCGGGCGCGAGCAGATCCTCAAGGTCCACATGCGTAAGATCCCCGTGGCGGACGACGTCAAGGCCTCCATTATCGCCCGGGGCACGCCGGGCTTCTCGGGTGCCGATCTGGCCAACCTGGTCAACGAGTCAGCCCTCTTTGCCGCCCGCGGTAACAAGCGGGTGGTGGATATGGACGACTTAGAGAAGGCCAAGGACAAGATCATGATGGGCGCCGAGCGCCGCTCCATGGTCATGTCCGAGGACGAAAAGCGCCTCACCGCCTACCATGAGGCGGGGCATGCCATCGTCGGGCGCCTGGTGCCGGAGCACGACCCGGTTCACAAGGTCAGCATCATCCCCCGTGGCCGGGCCCTGGGCGTCACCCTCTTCCTGCCGGAGGAGGACCGCTACAGTTACACCAAGCAGCGGCTGGAGTCGCAGATATCCAGTCTCTTCGGGGGGCGCATCGCCGAGGAGATCATCTTCGGGGCCGATAGCGTCACCACCGGCGCCCAGAACGACATTCATCGCGCCACCGACATTGCCCGCAACATGGTCACCAAGTGGGGCCTGTCCGAGCGCCTCGGGCCCCTGACCTATGGCGAGGACGAGCAGGAGATCTTCCTCGGCCATTCCGTGACCCAGCACAAGAATGTGTCGGACGAGACCACCCACGTCATTGACGAGGAGGTGCGCAATTTCATCGACCGCAACTACGAGCGCTCCCGGCGCCTGATCACCGACAATCTGGACAAGCTGCACGCCATGGCGGCGGCCCTGATGAAGTACGAGACCATCGACCACGACCAGATCGACGACATCATGTCGGGCAAGCCGCCGCGTCCCCCTCGTGATTGGATCGAGGATGAGGGCCGGCGACCCCAGGGTGGCGCTCAGGCCGGTCCGGATGTAGCCGCCACGGGCGAGGGTCCCATCGGGGGTCCCGCCAGCGAGCATTGATCGGAACGGCAGCCTATGCGCCTGAGGTTGGCTATGCATATGCCCCAAGGCACCACTCAGGGCCGGTGACTGATCGGACCTTGCAACCCTTTGGCCTTCTCGACTGTGGCGGCCGGTCCTTGGACTTGGGCCGCCCTGTCGTCATGGGCGTGCTGAACGTCACCCCGGACTCCTTTTCCGATGGAGGCAACTACGCCAACCCCGATACCGCCCTGCGCCAGGGCGAGCGGCTGGCCGCGGAGGGTGCCGACATCCTCGATGTGGGCGGTGAATCCACCCGTCCCGGCTCCAGCGGCGTCTCGGTTCAGGAGGAGATCGACCGGGTGGCCCCGGTCATTGAGGCCCTGGCCTTGCGTCTGGGATTGCCCCTTTCCGTCGATACCAGCAAGCCCGAGGTCATGCGCGCCGCCGTGGCCGCTGGCGCCGGTCTCATCAACGATGTCCAGGCCCTGCGCCGGCCCGGGGCCCTGACCACGGCGGTGGAGTTGGCGGTCCCTGTCTGCCTGATGCACATGCGGGGCACGCCCGCCTCCATGCAGGAGGCCCCGGTCTATGCGGACCCCGTGGCTGAGGTCGCCGACTTTCTGCGCGAGCGGGTCAGGATCTGCGAGGGTGCCGGCATCCTGCGTCAGCGGCTGATCCTGGATCCCGGTTTTGGCTTCGGCAAGAACCTGGCGCACAACCTGGCCTTGCTTGCGGGCCTGGGGCGGCTGGCCGAACTGGGTCTGCCCCTCTTGGTAGGCCTGTCGCGCAAGTCCATGATCGGCGCCCTCACCGGGCGCGAGGTCGGTGACCGCCTCGCCGGCAGCCTGGCCGCGGCGGTGCTGGCGGTGGAGCGGGGGGCGATCCTGATCCGGGTCCACGATGTGGCCGCCACGCGAGACGTTGTTAAGGTAGCCTGGGCCCTGATGCAGGCCTCGGGCAAGAACTGAGGGGGAGAGGAAAGCGCGATGCGCAAGTATTTTGGCACTGACGGCATTCGTGGTCGGGTAGGCGAGGGGAATATCACCCCGGACTTCATGGTCAAGCTGGGCTGGGCGGCGGGCCGGGTCCTGGGCCCAGCCCGTGGCAGTAAGGTTCTGATTGGTAAAGATACCCGCATCTCGGGCTATATGTTCGAGTCCGCCCTGGAGGCGGGACTGGCAGCGGCCGGCGTCGATATCCGCCTCCTCGGCCCTATGCCTACTCCGGCTATCGCCTATTTGACCCGCACCCTGCGCGCCGCCGCGGGCATCGTCATCAGCGCCTCGCATAACCCCTACGATGATAACGGCATCAAGTTCTTCTCCGCAGGGGGCGACAAGTTGCCGGATGAAGTGGAACTGGCCATCGAGGAGGCCTTGGATCAGCCCCTGCTGACGGTGGACTCCGCCTCCCTGGGCAAGGCCCGGCGCGTCGAGGACGCCCCCGGGCGCTACATCGAGTTCTGCAAGAGTACGGTCCCCTCCGCCCTGTCTCTCAAGGGGCTCAAGCTGGTCGTGGACTGTGCCAACGGGGCCACCTATCACACCGCGCCCTGTGTCTTCGAGGAACTGGGGGCCCAGGTCACGGCGATCGGGGTCGATCCCGATGGCTTCAACATCAACCGTGGTGTCGGCTCCACCTCCCCGGAGCGACTGCGGACCATGGTCCTCAAAAAGAAGGCGCATCTGGGCATCGCCTTCGATGGTGACGGCGATCGGGTGCTGATGCTGGATGCCCAGGGCCGCTTGGTGGACGGCGACCAGCTCATCTTCATCATCGCCAAGCAACGCCAGTCCCAGGGCGCCCTGGGGGGCGATGTGGTTGGGACCCTGATGAGTAATCTAGGCTTTGAACACGCCTTAAGACGCCTGGGCATCGGCTTTTCCCGCACCCGGGTGGGCGATCGCTACATCATGGAGCGCCTCAAGCGGGATGGCGGCCTCCTCGGCGGCGAGCCCTCGGGCCACATTATCTGCCGCGATCGTACCACCACGGGTGACGGCATCGTGGCCGCACTCCAGGTCTTGGAGGCTCTGGTGGAGTCCGGCCGACCCCTTGAGGAACTGGTGGCCGAGGTCGAACTCTATCCCCAGATCCTCATCAACGTCCGCCTTGACCAGCAGCGGGAGATCGTCGGCCTGCCCGCGATGCAGGCCGCCGTCGCCGCCGCCGAACAAGAACTCGCGGGTCAGGGCCGTATCCTCCTGCGCCCCTCCGGCACCGAGCCCCTGATCCGGGTCATGGTCGAGGGCGATGACCCGGTCAAGGTGGAGGCCATCGCCCAGCGGTTGGCGGACCTGGTGCGGGAGTTGATCTGAGTGGCTATTGTCAGCAAGAGCGCCTTGGTTCACCACTCCGCCTCCCAGATGTTCCAATTGGTCAGGGACGTCGAGGCCTACCCCGGTTTTCTGCCCTGGTGCCAGGCCACCCGCATTCTCAGTCGGGAGGAGGGCCGCCTCTGCGCCGAGCTGGTGGTGGCCCGGCTGGGCATCCGTCAGACCTTCTCGACCTGCAATCGCTTCGTCGAGGATGAGTGGATGGAACTGGACCTGTTGGATGGACCATTCAAATATATGCGGGGGCGCTGGAGCTTTCTGCCGCTGCGGGAGGATGCCTGCAAGGTGTCCCTGACCATGGACTTCGAATTCGCGGGGGCCCTGATCGACAAGGCCTTTGGCACCGTCTTCCATCAGATCGCCAATTCCCTGGTGGATGCCTTCTGCAAGCAAGCGGACGAGGTGTATCGTGGCTGAGCAGGGAATTCAGGTGGAGGTGGCCTATGCCCGGCTGGACGCTCAGGCCCTCTTATCGGTAACCGGCGATCCAGGGATGACGGTGCGCGAGGCCATCGACCGCTCGGGGGTTCTGGCGCGCTTCCCGGAAATCGATCTGGCCATCAATAAGGTGGGCATCTTTGGCAAGCTGACCAAGTTGGACCAGCCCTTGGTCAGCGGCGATCGGGTCGAGATCTATCGCCCCCTGATCGCGGACCCGACGGCTCAGCGCAAGAAACGGGCGGCGGCGGGCAAGGCCATGCGCAAGGGTGGGGGGGAAGAGGCGGCGGACTGAGGAGCGGCCGGAGGTGTGCCTGATGAGAGGTGCCGATCGCGCTGCCCGCCGTCGCCCGCCATATCCCCCGCGCCCCGGATGGCCGCACTAGGCCAATCCGGGGCAAGGGGAAAGGGGCGGAGGTATCAGTAGCCGCCCTTGCGAGCTATGTAGGGCAGACCGGCGACCCGGTTACCCTGCTTGCTGGGGGCCAGGGGGAAGAGTTTATAGAGGTCCTTGCTGCTGACCGTCTTGCCCCACCGCTTGCCCATGTCCTTATTGATCTGACGCTCCATCGGCTGGTTGCCATTGTTGTTCTGAAACTCGTCGCGCAGATATTCCAGAACGTCCCAGTGCTCCTGGGTCAGTTCGATAGCCTCGATGGCGGCCAGCGCCTGGGCCACATCCTTATCCCAATCCTGATAGTTGACCAGATTGCCGTTGTCATCGGTCTCGATGGTCCTGCCGTTAATTTCAATGGCCATTGTTGTGTCCTCTCGTCAAGGTGTGCCGCTGTCGCGGCGGAATAACCGTGCCCTGATGGGTGCCCGAACCTGTCTGGCCTTGCTGGAGGGGTCGCCCCCGTCGGCAAGCCTGTTAATAGCCGCTAATTTTATGAAATTGCGCGGCGTTCGTCATCCATCCTTCAAGGCCTTGAGCAACCCGGAGGCCCGGAAAATTTGACCACACCCTTCAGGCCCCCGGCCACAGGTTTGCCGCTCCGCGCACCCCCGAGGCGTCGCCGTGCCGGGCCGGCAAGAGACGGGTGGCCACCTGGTCCGAGAAGATATGTGCCCCCCAGCGGGCGGGCACGTTGCGATAGAGTCGCTCCAGCCGCGACAGGCCGCCGCCCAACACGATGACGTCCGGGTCGAGCAGGTTGATCACCCCCGCCAGGGCCCGTGCCAGGCGGGCCTCGTAGCATTGCAGACTGGCCTCGCAGGCCGGGTCACCAGCGGCCGCCGCCAAGCCGATGGCGACTGCATCCAATGTCCCGCCCTGCCGGCGCGCATGATCCGCCGCCAGTCCGGGGCCGGAGAGATAGGTCTCGATGCAACCGAGGCGCCCGCAATAACAGGCAGGGGCTGGCAGGTCCCGTGCCTCCGGCTGGGGCAGGGGGGAGTGCCCCCACTCGCCAGCGATCCGGTTGATGCCGGTCAGCAACCGGCCATGGGCCACGATGCCACCGCCGACCCCGGTGCCCAGGATGGCCGCGAAGAGGGTGGTGGCGCCGGCGCCGGCACCATCGGTGGCCTCGGAGATCGCCAGGCAATTGGCGTCATTCTCCAGCCGGATGGAACGCCCCAGTCGGGCCTCCAGATCCTGGTGCAGGGGCTGGCCGTTCAGGCAGGTGGAATTGGCGTTGCGGACGCGCCCAGTCAGGGGAGACACCGAGCCAGGGATGCCGATGCCAACCTGAGCCAGGGCGCCGAGTTCGCCCTCCGCCGCCAGGACCAGATCCCGGATGGCGTCCAGCGTCCCCGCATAATCCCCTTGCGGTGTCCAAACCCGTTGGCGCCAGAGTTCTTGCCCCTGGGCATCCAGGGCGACTCCTTCAATCTTGGTCCCGCCCAGGTCAATGCCGACACGGATCATGGCTCATCCCCAGCAGCCTCT
>CAWJBI010000008.1:0-31638 GCA_963841065.1 uncultured Gammaproteobacteria bacterium
AGCAACGAGGCCTTTGATCTAACCAACGGAGAAAGATCATGAAAAAATCAACTCTCGCCAGCGCCATCATCTTGATGGCGATCGCGACCACGGCCGTGGCGCAACCCCTTGGCGGCTTTGGTCCCGGACCGGGACCTGGAGGCCGCGGCATGATGCCAGGGGCGCCCTGCATGGGCGGAGGCGGTCGAGGTCCCGGCGGTGGAGGAGGACCCGCCGGGATCGATTTCAGAGTCCAGCGCATGACCCAAGTGCTGGGTTTGAGTCCCGAGCAGCAGGGCCAGGTCAGGGACATCATGGAGGGACAGCAGAACAGACGCCAAGCCATGCAGGATGCCACGAGGGCGCAAGTGGATGCGATCCTGACCCCGGAGCAGCGCGCTCTGCACGCGCAAATGATGCGCGGAGGCAACAGGCCGGGCTATGGGGGCGGATACACCAGCCGGAACTGGTGATAGGGTACGGGTTTTGCCTTGAGGGGCGAGGGCGGAACCACTGATGCGTTCCGCCCTACCTTAGGCGCAGTGCCCGGAATTATGATCGACACCACCTGGATTGCTCCTAATCCGGAAGCAGAAAAAGTCATTCCGGAGGAATTCCGGAGAGGCTTGACCCAAAATAGCTTTGGGCCATCAGGCCGGTGATAAGGGTTGCCGCAACGGTTGGGATAGGGGAATTTCTAACGACGTCCGCCCATGGCATGCCCGCTTGCGCCGCGCCCACCCCCTTGGCCACCCCCTTGGCCACCACCTTGGCCACCACCAAAGCCACCACCCTCGCCGCCTGATAGTTGACGTTGGCGCGCTTCATAACCGCTCCCGTAGGGCAGTCTGCCGGTCTGACCCGGCCCAGGGCCCCCGGAGCGGGTGCCCAAGTCGGGCAGATCCGCGAAATTCCTTTGCTGGTCTGGGGTACCAGATGGCAGGGACCAGACTGGGGAAGACCCCATGGCATAGGGTGGGATCGAGAGATTCAGCGGCCTGATCGATTCTTTGGACACCCATGGATCTCCGTCGGCCTGCTGCGCCCAAACGGGTACCACCAGGGTCGCAAGAATCACGAGGGTTGGAAAACGGCAGCGTAAGGACACGGCATCTAGGCCTATGCGTTCGTCGGTGAATACATTCTTACAAACCCGCGTATCAAGCCCATGTCCCGATGGCGTCGGACCGTTTCCGTTTGTATCCGTACATTTCCGCCCCTGTGAGGGAGATAGGGCGCGCGATATACTCTAAAAATGAACAATCCCAATGCGGACCGCATCCTGGTCGTCGACGATGATCCCGCCCTGCGAGACCTGCTTGCGGAATACCTTACCGTCAATGGACTGACTGTGGAAACCGTTTGCGATGGGGCGGCCATGCGGCGCGCTTGCGTCCAAGAGATGCCCGACGCCATCGTACTCGACCTGATGCTGCCGGGCGAAGACGGCTTGAGCCTGGTGAGGGAATTGCGCACGCACTCGCGGGTGCCCATCCTGATGTTGTCGGCACGGGGCGAGGAAATCGACCGTGTCGTCGGACTTGAAGTTGGTGCCGACGATTACCTGGCCAAGCCCTTCAGTCCCCGCGAGTTGTTGGCTCGGCTCCACGCCCTGGTGCGACGCGCCAGGTCCGACCCAAGCCCCGCCGACGGCACCCCGCCCCCCGGCCCCGCCGAGCAGCGCCAGTTTGGCCCCTTCGTCCTCGATTTAGCGGCGCGCCGCCTCTTGCGAGACGGCAAGGAGGAGCACCTGACCGGGGCGGAATTCGATCTGCTGTGCCTGCTGGTGGAACGTCCCAATCGCGTCCTCTCCCGCGACCACCTGGTTGACCTGCTCAAGGGCTTCGACCGCGACCCCTTCGACCGCAGTATCGATATCCGCGTCACCCGCCTGCGGCGTAAGATCGAGGCCAATCCCGGCACCCCCGCCTACATCCGCACCGTCCGTGGCCAGGGCTACCTGTTCAATCCCCGCGGCGAACAGACATGACCCAGGGGGCCTCGCCCAAGCCGAGCCTGGCCCGCCAAAACGCCCGGCTGCTGGCCCTGGTCTTCAGCGTCTTCCTGTTAACGGTGGCCATCGCCTGGGGCAGCTTGCTGATGGCGCCCATGGCCCGACGTTCCGCCGACGACCTGGCGGGCCTCATGCTGCTCTCAGCCCAGACCTGGAGCGAATTACCGCCGGCCACCCGGGCGGATTTCGAGGTGGAACTTGCTCGCGCCCATTGGCTATCTCTGCGTGACCCAGGTCCCACCACGCAGAGGCCCACCCCTGGCGCGGATGATTGGCATGGATTCTATATCTATGCCCTTGAGACCGCCCTAGCCCATAAGACCGGAAACCGACAACACCTGGCCCAGGAGACCCGGAATGGCGAGGCCTGGTTATGGGCGACCCTGCCCTCGGGCGAGGGCAGCATCGCCGTCGGCTTCCCCGCGCGGCGTGTCGGGACCCAACCCTTGCGTACCCTGCTCATCACCCTGGGGGCGGGTCTGCTGCTAGCCATTTTTACCGCGACCTGGCTGGCACGGCGTATCTCCGGCCCCCTGGCTCGCCTGGAGAAGGCCACCTCCGCCATCGGCCGTGGTGAAATTCCGGACCCGCTTCCCGAGACGGGGCCACGCGAACTGGCCGCGCTAGCGGCCCACTTCAACCGGATGGCGCGGCAGGTGCGGGAACTCCTCGCGGTTCGCACCACCCTCATGGCCGGCGTCTCCCATGACCTGCGCACCCCCCTGGCGCGCATGCGTCTGGCCCTGGCCCTGCTGGCGGAACAGCCCTCGCCCAGACTGATTGCCCGCCTGGAACAGGACATCGGGGAAATGGACCAACTCATCGGCAAGGTGCTGGACCTGGCGCGGGGCCTGGAGCGGGAGGCGGGAGAGGATTTCGAACTGGGTGACTGGCTTGCCCAATTAGCGAAGGATTATCCCACCGGCAGGGTGCGCTACGCCCCGCATCCCGAACCCCTGTTGCTGCACTTGCCGCCCGTGGCCCTGCGCCGCGTGCTGGAAAATCTGCTGGACAATGCCCTTCGCTACGGCGGTGGCCAGCCCATCGACTTGCTGCTAGAAGCTACGCAAACCGCCGTGCGAATCGGCGTGCTCGACCGGGGTCCCGGCATTCCGGCTGACCAGATCGAGGCCATGTTCCAACCCTTCCACCGGGGCGATGCCTCGCGCAGCCCCGTCTATGGGGGGGCCGGGCTGGGACTCGCGATCGTGCGGCAATTGACGGAGGCCAAGGGTTGGCGGATCCAACTGCAGCCGCGGGCGGGTGGCGGGCTTGAGGCCTGGCTGACCATCGGTCTCACGCCATAACCCCATCATTGCCAGACCCTGCGATAGGCGTCCATCCGGCGAAACGCTCCACCGCCCGTCGCCAGACCCAGGGATAAGGCCATCGCTACCGCTCAGCACCCGCGTTAAGCAGGCCTTAAGGATAGCCGCGCACAATCCAGGACTCGGCAAGCCGCCGAGCTGCGTCTCATCCTCCTCACCGCAAGCTGATCGTCGCGAAACTGGCCATGACTTCACTCCGTCTCCTGCTCTGGATTGTGTTCGGCATCACCCTGCAATTGGGGACCTTTCTCGGCGTGGCGTTTTGGCGGCACTGGCGAGAGTTCATGGCCCTGAAAACCGGGTTGGTGGCCACCGCCGGGGCCCCCGCCTGGAGCGAGCCTCTGGTGGTTCAGCAACCTGGCCATGAATCCTGGATTGGCTTCCGGCCTTTCCGGGTGGTGCGCAAGGTCATCGAGGATCAAGCAGAATCGATTCGTTCCTTTTATCTCGAACCCGAGGACGGGCAGCCCCTGCCCAGCTTCAAACCTGGTCAATTTCTGACCTTCCGCCTGGAAGTTCCCGCCGCCACCGGGGGCCTGGAACCGATCGTGCGTTGTTACTCCCTGTCCGACGCGCCCACCCCGGATTACTACCGGATCTCGATCAAGCGCGTCCCCGCGCCACCAGCGAGCCCCTGGCCTCCCGGTCGCTCCTCGAATTACCTTCATGATCACATCGAGGTGGGCGATTCCTTGCAGGTACGGGCGCCGGCCGGCCACTTCCACATCGATCGCGGTGACGCCCCCGTGGTTCTGGTCGCGGGCGGCATCGGCATCACCCCCCTGCTAAGCATGCTCAACTGGAGCCTGGCCGAGCAGCCGGGACGCGAGATCTGGCTCTTTTATGGCGTGCGCAATAGCCGCGAGCTGATCATGAAGGCCCACCTGGAGGCCCTGGCAACCGCCCATCCCAACTTCCACTTGCGCCTCTGCTTCAGCCAGCCGCTGCCCGATGATCAGGTCGGCCGGGATTACCAGCACCAGGGGCGCGTCGACATCTTCCTTTTCCGCCAGGAATTACGACTCAAGCCCTATCACTTTTACGTTTGCGGCCCGACGCCCCTGATGGAGACCCTGATTCCGGCCCTGGAGGACTGGGGCGTACCTGCCGCGCGTATCCACTTCGAGGCCTTTGGCCCGGCCTCGATTAAGCGCCAACAACCGGATTCCCTATCGGGAGTGGACAACCTGGCTCAGGAAACCGCTAAGTGACATCCTGGTGAACTTTGCCAAATCCGGCCGACAACTGGCCTGGCAAGCCGGCACTCATAGCCTGCTCGAATTTGCCGAAGCCAATGGTATTTCGATCAATTCCGGCTGCCGGGCCGGTGGCTGCGGCAGTTGCCAGACCCGGATCGCATCCGGTGCCGTTTCCTACCGCCAGGCTCCCGACTTCGATCCCGAGCCAGGCACCTGCCTGCTGTGTGTCTGCACACCCAAGACCAGCGTCACGCTGGAGGCATAAATGATCATTTCCCCACGTTCCTTGTGGAGCCAGCACATCCTGCCCTTTACCCTGCTCGTCGCCCTGCTGGCGGCGGGTACCCTGGCCGGCGACTATTCTGCTGCATCGCCTGGACCTCGTCTGGGTCGGTCGTTATCTGGGCATTCCCGGCACCCTCCTCATCATCGCCTCCCTGGTCTATTCGTTGCGTAAACGCAAGGTCATCGCCACGGGTGATCCGAAATCCCTGTTACGCCTGCACGAAGTCGCCAGTTGGCTCGGGACCCTGCTGGTCCTGATCCATGCCGGCATACATTTCAATGCCCTGCTGCCCTGGTTGGCGACCGTGGCCATGGGCATCAATGTGATCAGCGGCATGGTCGGCAAGCTGCTCCTCGGCCGCTCCCGCCAGCATGTCCAGGGGCAGCGTGAGCAGTACCAGTTACGAGGGCTCTCCCGTCCCGAGGTGGAGCAGGCGGTCTTCTGGGATGCCGTGACCCTGAATACCATGACCCAATGGCGGAAGGTCCACATCCCGATCTTTTCGGTATTCGCGATCCTGTCCCTGGGTCACATATTCAGCATCTTTCTGTTCTGGGGTTGGCTATGAACCGCGCCGTCAAATTCGTATTGGCCGCCAACCTGATCGCGCTGACGATCCTCACCTTCACCTATCCAAACCTGATGGTAGGACCCGGCAAGCTGATCGTCGGCCACCAGGATCTGGAGGAGGACTGCTTCGCCTGCCATGCGCCCTTCGTGGGGGCCACGGCCGAGCGCTGCGTGACTTGTCACAAGCCAGCGGACATTGGCCGTCTGACCACGGCGGCGCAACCCATCGCCAAACCCTTGACCTCGACACCCTTCCACCAGCAACTCATCAAGGATGACTGCATGGCCTGCCATAGCGATCACGCCGGGGTGAAGCGCTATCGCCACGCGGGAAGATTCAAGCATGACTTGCTGCGGGTCGCCGCGCGTAATGAGTGTCAGACCTGCCACCGCGCACCCACGGACTCGATCCATCGGGACATCACCGGCAACTGCGCCCAGTGCCATAGCCAGGATCAGTGGATTCCTGCGACCTACGACCACAATCAGTATTTCCTGCTAGACCGGGACCATCAGGCCCCCTGCGCCACTTGCCATGAGCGCAATGATTACAGTCGCTATAGCTGTTACGGCTGTCATGAGCATAACCCCGAAAAGATTCGGCGCGAGCACATCGAGGAGGGGATTCGCGACTTCAGAAACTGTGTCGAGTGCCATCGCACCGCCAACAAGCACGATATTCGTGGCAAGGGCCAGGAGGGCGGTAAGGACCATGAGCGGAAGAAAAAGCATGATGATGATTGAAGGCGGCTAACGGCTGGCTGATCCAGCTTGAGCCTCGCGAGGGCTCGCCGCCGGGCCCCTCACCACCACTTACTTTCCGGTATTCATCCCATGTCCCAACCTGATCTCAGACGCTTCGCCTGGCTCTCGATCGCCGCGGCCCTGGCGACCATCCTGCTCAAGAGCGGGGCCTGGTGGCTCACCGGATCGGTGGGGCTGCTGTCCGATGCCATCGAATCCCTGGTCAACCTGGCCGGGGCCCTGATGGCTTTGTGGATGCTGACGATCGCGGCCCAGCCCGCGGACGACGATCATTTCTATGGCCATGGCAAGGCAGAATATTTTTCCAGTGGCTTCGAGGGCTTACTGATCCTGGTCGCGGCTATCGGCATCGGCTGGGCCGCCGTGGAGCGACTCCTCCAACCCCAGGCGCTAGAGCAGGTCGGGGTGGGCCTGGGCATCTCGGTGATCGCCTCCGTCATCAACCTGCTGACGGCCCTCGTCCTGCTCCGCGCCGGCCGCGAGCACCGCTCCATCACCCTCGAAGCGGACGCCCATCACCTGCTCACCGATGTCTGGACCTCCGTCGGGGTGATCCTGGGGGTCGCCGCCGTCTGGCTGACCGGCTGGCTGTGGCTGGACCCCCTCCTGGCCCTCCTGGTGGCGGCGAATATCATCTGGACCGGGGTGAGGCTGGTGAGTCGCTCCGCCGCTGGACTCATGGACGCGGCCCTCGCGACGGACCAGCAATCAGCCCTGGCCGCGGTTATGGAGACTCACCGGCGCCAGGGCATCGATTTCCATGCCCTCTGGACCCGTCAGGCCGGCGCACGCGTCTTCATCTCGGTGCATGTCCTGGTGCCAGGCCGCTGGACGGTAAAAGAGGGGCACGATCTGGTGGAGCGTATCGAGGCCGAGATGCGCGCCGCCCTGCCCCATGCCCACGTCCTGACCCATCTGGAGCCCATCGAGGACCCCCTGTCCCAAGCGGACCAGACGCTGGATCGTTAGGGGCCCTACGATGGGCCCGGACCCGAATCAGAGCGCCGGACCTGCCCGCTCCCGGCCCTAACCCCGGACCAGCGGCCTAAAACTCCCTTAAGCTGGCCTTAAGGCGGAACTTGGTAATATCCGCCCCCACCGCCGCATGTCCCTTAACGGATTCTCATGATGTCCAAGATCCACCCGCTCCGGCTCCTCCTCCTCTGGCTTCCGACGACACTGGCCTGGTCAGCGGGCGAGCCACTGCTCCTGCAAGCGTCGCAAATCCGATCCCTGGGTATCGAAACCCTGGTCATCGGCGAGACCCTGGAGGCGCGCCCCAGTCGGTTGCCCGCCCGCGTGGTGGTACCCACCGATCAGATCCGCCTCGTCTCCGCCCCGGTTTCGGGCCTGGTCGAGCGGCTGACCGTGGCCACGGGCGCCCGGGTCAAGCGGGGCGATGTCGTCGCGCGTCTCTCCAGCCCCGAGGCACTCACCTTGCAGCGCGACGCCATGGAGGCCACCAGCCAATCCAGTCTCCAGCAGCAAAACCTCAAACGCGACGAGCAGTTGTACGCGGAGGGCCTGATCGCCGAGGCCCGTCTCCAGGCCACCCGCGCCGCCGCCAGCCAAGCCGCCGCTCGGGCCAGCGAGAGCCAGCAGCACCTGGAGTTGGCCGGCGTGTCGGGTAAAGGCGCCGGTCCCCTGGCCCTGACCGCGCCCATGGATGGGGTGGTCCTGGAACAGGGAGCCGCCCTGGGCCAGCGGGTCGAGGCCTCGGCGGTGATTTACCGGATCGCCCAACTCGCGCCCCTGTGGCTGGAGATCCAGGCCCCGACCACGATTTTCGACGGACTGAAATTAGGGACTCCCGTCCGGATCGCCAACAGCGACATCCAGGGTCGCGTGATCGCCATCGGGCCCAGTATCGACACGGCCAGTCAAACCCGGCTGCTGCGGGCCCTGGTCGACGAGGGCGCCGAGCAACTGACGCCGGGGCAATCGGTCGAGGTGGAGATCGCCCAGGCTAGCGCCCAGGACCAGCGCCTGCCCGCCGCCGCCGTGGTGCGTCAAGGGGGCCTGACCTACGCCTTCGTGCAGATCGCCAGCGATGACAAGGGCTCCAGCTTCGAGGCCCGGCCGGTCAAGGTCATGGGCCAGAGCGGCGAAGGCCTGCGGGTCTCGGGCCTCCAGGCGGGCGACCGGGTGGTGTTGAAGGGCGTCTCCGGCCTCAAGGCCATGCTGTCCGGCGCCGGGGGCGAATAATGCTTGCCGCCCTGATTCGCTTTTCCCTGACCCAGCGCCTCTTGCTGATGGTCCTGACCGTCCTGCTGGTCGCGGCGGGTATTCAGGCCTTCCTGGGTCTGCCCATCGACGCCTTTCCCGATGTCTCCACGACCCAGGTCAAGATCATCCTCAAGGCCCCCGGCATGACGCCGGAGGAGGTCGAAACCCGCCTGGCCGTCCCCGTCGAGCAGGAAATGCTCGGCATCCCGAATCAGCGCCTGCTCCGCTCGACCTCAAAGTACGCCCTGACCGATATCACCATCGATTTCGAGGACGGCACCGACATCTACTGGGCCCGCCAGCAGGTCGGCGAGCGCCTGGCCGCCGCCATGGGCAACCTGCCGCCCGGGGTAACGGGCGGCATGGCCCCCATCACGACCCCCCTCGGCGAGATGTTCATGTTCACCATCGAGGGCGACCTGCCGCTGGCCGAGAAGCGCGCCCTCCTCGATTGGGTCATCCGCCCGCAACTGCGCACCATACCGGGCGTGGCCGATGTCAACAGCCTGGGCGGCGAGGTGCGTACCTTCGAGGTGGTACCCAACCCACAACTCCTGGTCGCCCGGGGCCTGGCCCTCAAGGATCTGCGGGAGGTCCTGGAGGCCAACAACCGCAACGACGGCGCCGGCCGCCTGACCGATGGCGAGGAGGCCCTGCTGGTGCGCGCCGAGGGCGCCATCCGCACGGTGGACGACGTCAAGGCCATCGTCCTGAAGGCCAAGGACGGCCTGGTGGTGCGCGTCGGCGACGTGGCCGAGGTGCGCTTTGGGTCCCTGACCCGTTATGGCGCCGTCACCAAGGACGGCAAAGGGGAGGCCGTCGAGGGCCTGGTCCTCGGCCTGCGCGGCGCCAATGCGCGATCGGTGGTCGAGGGCGTCAAGACCCGGCTAGCCGAGATCGCCCCGACCCTGCCCAAGGGCGTCACAATCGAGCCCTTTTACGATCGCGGCAACCTGGTCAATCGCGCCGTCGGCACCGTGTCCAAGGCCTTGCTGGAGGCCATCGTGCTGGTGGTCCTGCTCTTGCTCGCCTTTCTCGGCAACCTGCGCGCGGCCCTGGTAGTCGCCGTCATGCTGCCCCTCTCGGCCCTGGCCACCTTCATTCTCATGCGCATCTTCGGACTCTCCGCCAACTTGATGAGCCTGGGCGGCCTGGCCATCGCCATCGGCATGTTGGTGGACGCGGCGGTGGTGGTTGTCGAAAACATCGAGAGCGAACTGGCGGAGGCACCGGACAACCTGCCCACCCTCCATCTGATTTTCCGTGCCGCCCGCGAGGTCGCCGCGCCGGTCACCTCCGGCATCATCATCATCATCCTGGTCTTTCTGCCCCTGCTCACGCTCCAGGGGCTGGAGGGCAAAATGTTCGGGCCGGTGGCACTGACCATCGTCTTTGCCCTCGCCACCTCCCTCGTCCTGTCCCTGACCGTGGTGCCCGTGCTGGCCTCCTATCTCATCCAGCGCGGGGTGCATCACGAGCCCTGGCTGGTGCGCAAGTTGTCCGCCCTCTACGATCGCGTCCTGACGACCGCCCTCGCCCATGGCCGGGTCTTCGTCGCCATCGCCCTCCTCGCCCTGGTGGCGGGCGGGGGCATCTTCATGCTGCTCGGCAAGAGCTTCATGCCGACCATGGATGAGGGCGACCTCATCATGCAACTGGAAAAGCTGCCCTCCATCGGTCTCGACCAGACCCTGGTCATCGACACCCGGGTGCAAGAGGCCATCCTGGAGCAGGTACCCGAGATCAAGGCCATCGTCGCCCGCGCGGGTTCCGACGAACTGGGCCTGGACCCCATGGGCCTGAACCAGACCGACACCTTTATGGTGCTGCAGCCACGCGACACCTGGCGCAACCCGGATCCGGCCTGGCTGGCCGACCAACTGCGCGCCGTCATGGCCGACTTTCCCGGCGTGGGCTTCTCCTTCACCCAACCCATCGACATGCGCGTCTCCGAGATGTTGACCGGCGTGCGGGGTGACCTGGCGATCAAGATCTATGGCCCCGATCTGGACACCCTGAACCGCCTGGCCGCCGAGGTCGAGGCCCGGGTCAAGCAGGTACCGGGCGCCGAGGATACCTTCACCCTGCAGAACAATGGCGTCCAGTACATGAAGATCGAGATCGACCGGCTGGCGGCCGGGCGATTCGGGCTCAACGTGGACGATATTCAGAACGATCTCAAGGCCCTGCTGGAGGGACGCGACGTCGGCACCGTCATCGAACAGGGGCGACGCATCCCCCTGATCCTGCGCGGGCCCGAACAGTTGCGCGCCACGCCCGCCGACTTCGAGGCGCTACGCCTGAGCCTGCCCGATGGCGGCAGCGTGCCCCTGACCAGCGTCGCGCGCATCGACCGGATCGATGGCCCGGTCAAGGTGGACCGGGAAAATGCCCAGCGCTACGTGGTGGTGCAGTCGAACGTGCGCGACCGCGACCTGGTGGGTTTCGTCGAGGACGCCAAGGCGGCGGTGGCCCGCGACGTCCCCCTGCCGGAGGGCTACCGGCTGGCCTGGGGCGGCCAGTTCGAGAACCAGCAGCGGGCGGCGGCCAGGCTGATGGTCGTGGTGCCCGTGGCCCTGGCCCTGATCTTCTTCCTCCTCTTCTCGACCTTCCGCTCGGTGCGCCAGGCCTTGCTGGTCCTGTCCAACATCCCCCTGGCCATGATCGGCGGCATCTTCGGCCTCTTCATCGCCGGGGAATACCTGTCGGTGCCGGCCTCGGTGGGCTTCATCGCCCTGCTCGGCATCGCGGTGCTGAACGGCGTGGTCATGGTCACCTACTTCAATCAGTTGCTGGCCCGGGGCCTGCCGGTGGCCGAGGTGGTGGTCGAGGGCGCCCGCCGCCGCCTGCGACCGGTGCTGATGACCGCCAACATCGCCGCCTTCGGCCTGGTACCCATGCTCTTCGCCACCGGACCGGGCTCGGAGGTCCAGCGCCCCCTCGCCATCGTCGTCATCGGCGGCCTGGTCTCCTCGACCGCCCTGACCCTGGTCTTGCTGCCCATCCTGTTCCGCCGCTTTGGGGTCAAACCCAACGTCGCCTTCGCCGAGAATGCCCATGCCTGACGTCTTGCTCTCCCTCGCCATGCCCACGGACGTCGCGCAACTCGTCGAGGACCTGCTGCTCTCCCGGCCGGACCTGGTGCGTGGCTTTACCTCCAGCCATGCCGAGGGCCACGGTTCCGCCGCCACCCTGGTGGAGCCCGCGGAACTGGTCGCCGGCCACTCGGCGCGGGTCATCATGCGCATGGTGGGGGACGACGAGGCCATGCGGGAGCTGCTGCGGCTTATCAAGGCCGATCTGCCCCGCGCCAACGTCTTTTACTGGCTGGTGCCGGTGCTGGAGCAGGGACGGCTATGAAAAGACTGCCCCTTGCCCTCCTGTGCGCCACCCTGAGCCTGGAGGCCCTGGCCGCGGAGCCGACCCCCAATCTGCCACCCCCCGGGATCGTGGCCCAGATCCTGCGCACCAACCCCGGGGTGCGGGCGGTGGACAGCCAGATCCCCGTCGAGCAGGCCAACCGTTCACGGCTGGAAGCGGGCGACTACGAGTGGACCCTGCTCCTCGGGGGACAGCAGCGCCGTGTCAACCCCACCAGCGGCCCCGATGATCGCTTTCAGGAATGGAATGGCGATCTGCAACGCCAGGTGCGGCTGCCGGGCAAGGCCGCCCTCGATAGCGAGCTCGGCAGCCTTGGCGTCCATCAAGCCGAAAAGCGGCTGGAGGATGCCGAGCATGAGGCGGCACGCAACCTGCTGAAGGGCTGGTTTACCTGGCTGAAGGAAGGCGCCGCCGTCGCCCAATGGGAAACTGAGGTCGCCCTGCTGAAGAAGCAGGCCAAGGCCGTATCGCGCCGTCAGGAGCTGGGGGATGCCGCTCGCCTCGAAACCGTTCAGGGCGATGCCGCCCTCGCCCAGGCCGAGGCCCAGTTGGCCCAGGCGCGGGGACGCCGGGATACCGCCGCGGAGGACTTGCGCCGCCGCTATCCGGACCTGCCCCTGGAGGAGCAAAAGCGGATTGTCGAGCCGCCGGCCCTGAAGGGCGACGCGGAGGAATGGATCACCGCCATCGTCCAGCACAACCACGAACTCGGCCTGGCCCAGGGTGATGTCCGCCAGTCGCGGGTCGGCGTCAAACGCGCCGACAGTGACCGCCTGCCCGACCCGACCTTCGGCCTGCACCTGGCCAGCGAGCGCGATGGCGAGGAAAACATCATCGGGGCCTATGTCATTATCAACCTGCCCGGTGGCGCTCGCCGCGCCAAGGCCGATGCCGCCCTGGCGGAGGCGGAGGCCGCCAACCAACGCGAGGCGGCGGCCCTGCAGAAGGTGACCGCCGAGGCCGCCAGTCTCTATCAGACGGCCCGGGCCGCGCGCATTTCCTGGCAGTCCGCCAGCCAGGCCGCCACTCGCCTCGTCCACGCCGCGGACATGACCGCCCGCGCCTATCAACTCGGCGAGGGCAGCATGATCGATCTCCTCGCGGCCCGCCGCATCGCCAATGAGGCCCAGCTCACGGCCCGCGTCAGCCAGCTCGAGGCCCTGGAGTCAGGCTATCGCCTGCGGCTCGACGCGCATCGCTTGTGGGATTTTGGCCCCGGGGACCAACAGCCCTGAGGCGGCGGCCAGGCGCGGGATCAACCCCGGCACCGCCCCTGCCCGCAGGCTGATTCAGTCCACCAGGACGTTCTTGAACTGCCAGGGGTCGTCCGCCACCACGTCCTCCGCGAAGAGGATGTTGCGATCCTCGAGGGGGGTCCAATCGCTGTAGACGCCGACCATGTCGCCGAGATAGGGCAAGGCGACCGCCATGACCTCGCGGTAGTCCATTTCGTCGGGTTCCCGGATGCCGGCGCGCGGATGATTCATGGCCCATACCAAGCCGCCCAGCACCCCCGCCGCGGTCTGGAGGGTCGTGGCGGTGTTGTGGGGACAGAGGGCGCGGGCCTGGTCGATGGTGAGCCGGGAGCCGTACCAATAGGCCTGGCGGGCATGGCCCAGCAGCAGCACGCCGAGTTCGTCCATGCCAGAGTTGATGTCGTCCGCGGTCAGGAGGCGTTGTCGCGGTTGGAGCCGCCAGTTCCCGCCGGCCAACTCGTGCAGCGACAGCACGGCGTCGTCGCAGGGGTAATAGGCATAGTGCACGGTCGGACGGTAAAGCAGTTCGTCACCCGCCCGGAGCGTCAGGTACTCGGCGATGGACAGGGATTCCTCGTGGGTGATCAGGAAGCCGTGATAAGGACCCGCCAGGGGTGTCCAACTCCGCACCCGGGTACTGGCTCCCGGCCGTTCCAGCCAGATGGCGGCCCGGCTGCCGAAATCATGACCTCGCGCGCTCGCCGGCCAGTAGCGCTCATGACTGCCCCAGCCCAGTTCGGCGGGCTGGCAGGCCTCGCCGGCGAAACCCTCGATCGACCAGGTATTGACGAACTCGCCGGGCTGTTTGGGCGCAAGTGAGGTCTGGGTGTCCCGCTCGGCGATATGGATCGCCTTGACGCCCAGGCGCCGGGCGCACTCGGCCCAGTCCCGCCGCTCGCGGGGTTCCGCGCTGCCGGGCAGGAGATCGGCGGCCAGATTGAGCAGGGCCTGTTTGACGAAATGAGACACCAGGCCCGGGTTCACGCCGTGGGACAAAATCGCGGTGGGACCGTGCATTAGCCGCGTCGCGCAGGCCCAGGGCCGCCGCCCGCAGGGCATAGTTGGAGCGCCGGGCGGGGGTGAGGGAGGCATCGAAATGTCCCCCGGCCCAGGGACCGACGCAGGCATCCAGGTAAAGCACGCCCTGCTCCTGGCACCAGGCGATCAGGTCCCGGCTACTCACATCGACCGACAGGTTCAGCAGGAAGTCGCCAGGCCCCAGCCGCGCCGCGAGAAGTTGCCGGTAGTTGTCGGGCGTGAGGGCATCCACTTCATAAGCCACGCCCTGGGCGGCGGCCATGGCCTCCCAGTCGCTTTCCGGACTCATGATGGTGATCCGTTCCGGGGCGATCGCGATATGGCGCAGCAGCAATGGCAGGAGGCCGCGCCCGATGCTGCCAAAGCCCAACATCAAGAGGCGCCCCTCGAAGCTGGCCCATTGACGATCTATGTCCAGATCCACTTTTCCCATCCTTATGCCCCTGGCGGTTCATGATCAGCCTTTCAATATAGCCCACCTCAGGCCTTGTTGCCGCGCCTAAGAATCCCTTCAAAGCCAAGTCCGCCACACCCACCTGGCCATGAGCGGAGGCTGCTTCGGCTTCTCTACCCAGCGCTGATGCCGCTTCGGCCTGGTAGCAGGAGGGCTGGGTGGGGGCTGGCGGGGGTGTCGACAGCAGGGATGCTGTCGCCAAGCCTACAGGGACGTATTCACGGCGTCCCCCGCCAGACATCACCCGGCCCGGAGTCGCCCCCAGGGCACCCGGAAGGCGAGCAGGACCGCCAGCACGGCGGCATCGATCAAGGGTTCCAGGGTATCGGCCTTCACCAGCCAGAGGAAATGCAGCACGGCCAGGATGGCGATGACATAGACGGTGCGATGCAGGGTCAGCCAGTGGCGGCCGAGACGCTTGATCCAGCCTCGGGTGGAGGTGACCGCCAAGGGGACCAGCAGCAGCAGGGCGACAAAACCCACCACAATGTAGGGCCGCTTGGTCAGGTCGGTGGTGATGTCCTCCCAGACCAGGGCGCGATCCAGGACCAGATAGGCCGTGAAATGGAGCACGGCATAGAAAAAGGCGAAGAGACCGAGCTGGCGCCGGAACCGCACCAGCCAGGGTAAACCGCTCAGGCGCCGCAGGGGCGTGACCGCCAGGGTGACCAGCAGGAGCCGCAGGGCCCAACTCCCGGTGAAATGGACGACCGCCTCCACCGGATTGGCGCCCAACCCGTCGCTCAGGGCACGCCAGACTAGCAGGCCCAAGGGCGCCAGACAGAGCAGAAAGATGAGGGGTTTGCCGAAACGGACGGCGGTATCGGGCCGGAGGGTGGGCTTGGCGGGCGACTGGGGGCTGGACCTGGGGACGGACATGACGTCAGAAGAAGCGCTTCAGATCCATGCCCTCATACAAGCTCGCCACCTGATCGGCATAGCCATTGAAGGGCAAGGTTTTCTGCTTGGGCGCGAAGAGGCCGGCGCCGATGATGCGGTGGCTCTTCTGGCTCCAGCGCGGGTGGTCCACCGCCGGGTTGACGTTGGCATAAAAGCCGTACTCCTCCGGCTGCATCTGATTCCAGGTGGCCGGTGGCTGGGACTCGACAAAGCTGATGCGCACGATGGACTTGATGCTCTTGAAGCCGTACTTCCAGGGCACGACCAGGCGCAGGGGCGCCCCGTTCTGGCCGGGCAGGACCTCCCCATAGAGGCCCGTGGCCAGGATCGTCAGGGGGTGCATGGCCTCGTCCATGCGCAGGCCCTCCATGTAGGGCCATTCGAACACCGCGCGCTTCTGCCCCGGCAGTTGCTTGGGGTCATGAAGGGTCTCGAAGGCAACAAACTTGGCCTGGGAGGTCGGCTGGAAGCGCTTGAGCAGGTCCCCGAGGGGAAAGCCCACCCAGGGAATCACCATGGCCCAGGCCTCCACGCACCGCAGGCGATAGATGCGCTCCTCCTGGGGAAAGCCCGTCAGGATATCCTCGATCCCGATCTCCCCGGGCGCCGCGCAGGCCCCATCCACCCGCACCGTCCAGGGCCGGGTCTGGAGCAGGCTGGCATGGCGTGCCGGATCATCCTTCTTCGTCCCCAGTTCGTAGAAGTTGTTGTAACTCGTCACGTCTTCCCGGCTGGTAGGTGTTTCGTCCGTGCTCAAGGGGCTGGGGGCCAGGCCCGGGATCTTATCCCCCGCCCGGGCCGGACGGGCCGTCAGCACCGCCCCCAAGCCACCGAGGGCCGCCAGGCCCAGGCCCGCGGCGGCCCCAGCCATCAGTTCCCGGCGCCGCAGCCAGTGCTCCTTGGGGGTGATCTCGGAGGGGGGAATGGGGGTTGGTGGTTTTATCAACATGGATCGGTCCTCGACAGGTGATGGGGAGATTAGATTGGGCTGATTGCGACCTCATAAAGGCCCCCGATCACCAGGTATTCGTCCTCGCCCTTGAGCATGCCGGGCAACAATTGATTAAAGAGGAAGATCTTCGGCAAGGGTACCTCGACCCGCAGGATGTAGTCGCCGAACTCGTCGGCACGCTCGCGGTTGCTGGTAAAGCTGTTGAGATTATTGAAGAGGACCCGATAGCGGCCACCGCCCAGGGTTGCCAGGATCTCGTGCTCGTCGATGCGGTTGATGCCTCGGTACAGGGTCAGGTGCGTCTCCTGGGGATGGGCGAGGCGCAACTCGTACTGACAATAGGTGTAGAGGAGGTCGAGTTGGGCCTCCAGGGCATTGGTGGCGTAGAGGCCCCGGGTACCTTCGGCGAGATAGCGGCGATAGGCCTCGCTGCCGCGCCCCTGGAGGGGGCCGGCGTGGTGGCGCGCCAGCAGGCCAAAGCGGCTTTCTACCCAGCGCTTGAGAACAGCCCCCTCGCGCCCGTTCGAATCGAAGGACCAGCCGCGCGCCAGCCGCAGATAGTTGGCGTTAGCCCGCTTCTTTCTGGCCCGCCCCGGCACCATCCCCGCCTCGTCCAGGTGATCGAGGAGGAAATGGGCGCTCATGTAGTCGCGAAAGGCCTGGGCCCGGGCCGGATGTTGATCGAGAGGCGCCAGGGTCCGGAAAAGGGCCACATGAAAGGCCCGGATGCCATCAAGCTCCAGCGGGACGGGGTGCCGTTGGAAGGTCAGGCCACCCAGGATCGCCGCCGGGAGATTGCAGTGGTTGATCGCGAGCCGCGCGCTGGCGGGGAGCCCGGCCTCGGGCACCCCCGGGGCTTGTTCGCTTTGTCGCTTGTTATCCATGCCCAGGGGTGACTTTGTTGGGGATACCACCAAGCCGGTGACCTCGCCACGAGGTATAAATTCATTTAGAAACAGCATCATGCCGACATGACCGGCGTTGGCACATGGATTGCAAAAACGATATCGAAAGCACCGCATATTCACGCCCCCCTCGCGGCGGCCCCACAGGAGATATCCCCATGGCAATACGTCAATGCGCCATCTACGGTAAAGGCGGCATCGGTAAGTCCACGACCACCCAGAACCTGGTAGCGGGTCTGGCCGAACTCGGTAAAAAGGTCATGATCGTCGGTTGTGACCCCAAGGCCGACTCCACGCGCCTGATCCTGCACGCCAAGGCACAGAATACCATCATGCAGATGGCCGCCGATGCCGGCTCTGTCGAGGATCTGGAGCTGGAGGACGTGCTCAAGGTGGGTTACGGCAGCATCAAGTGTGTCGAATCGGGCGGTCCCGAGCCGGGCGTCGGTTGCGCCGGTCGCGGTGTCATCACGGCCATCAACTTCCTGGAGGAAGAGGGCGCCTACGACGAGGATCTCGACTTCGTCTTCTACGACGTGCTGGGCGATGTCGTCTGTGGCGGTTTCGCCATGCCCATCCGCGAGAACAAGGCCCAGGAGATCTACATCGTCTGCTCGGGCGAGATGATGGCCATGTACGCGGCCAATAACATCTCCAAGGGCATCGTGAAATATGCCAGCTCCGGGAGCGTTCGTCTGGCGGGTCTCATCTGCAACAGCCGTAACACGGCCCGGGAAGACGAGTTGATCATCGAACTGGCCCGCCAGCTCGGCACCCAGATGATCCACTTCGTGCCCCGTGACAACGTGGTGCAGCGCGCCGAGATCCGCCGCATGACGGTCATCGAGTACGACCCCAAGGCCAAGCAAGCCCAGGAGTACCGCGACCTGGCCCTGAAGATCATCGAAAACAAAAACTTCGTGATCCCCACCCCCATCACCATGGATGCGCTGGAAGACCTCTTGATGGATTTCGGCCTACTGGACGAGGAAGACGAATCCATCATCGGCAAGACCGCCGTGCAGGAAGTGGCCCTCGCCGCCTGACCGAGTCAGACCCCCAATGGACGCGATGCGGTGGCATCGCCGTCCCCCTCTTCCCCTGTTTCCCAAGGCGCGACCGTCGGCGAATGAGCCGCGGCGCCGAATCGAGGAAAGCCCATATGTCAACATTGACTCGCGAAGAGACTCTTGAACTCATCCAAGAGGTGCTTGAGGTCTATCCGGATAAGGCCAAGAAGGAGCGCGCCAAGCATCTGGCGGTCAACGACCCCACGGTCGAGCAGTCCAAGAAATGCATCATCTCCAACCGCAAATCCCTGCCCGGCGTCATGACGGTCCGTGGTTGTGCCTACGCCGGTTCCAAGGGCGTGGTCTGGGGTCCCATCAAGGACATGATCCACATCTCCCACGGCCCGGTGGGCTGTGGCCAGTATTCCCGCGCGGGTCGCCGCAACTATTACGTCGGCATGACCGGGATCAACACCTTCGGCACCATGAACTTCACCTCGGATTTTCAGGAGAAGGACATCGTCTTCGGCGGGGATAAGAAACTCGACAAGCTCATCTCCGAGATCGAGAGCCTCTTCCCCCTGAGCAAGGGCATCAGTGTGCAGTCCGAATGCCCCATTGGACTCATCGGGGACGACATCGAGGCGGTGGCCAAGAAGAAGAGTAAGGAACTCGAAAAGCCCGTGGTACCGGTGCGTTGCGAGGGCTTTCGCGGCGTTTCCCAATCCTTGGGACATCACATCGCCAACGACGCCATCCGCGACTGGGTCATCGGCAACCGCGACGGTGACGAGTCCTTCGCCACCACGCCCTACGACGTGGCCGTGATCGGCGACTACAACATCGGCGGCGACGCCTGGTCTTCGCGCATCCTGCTGGAAGAGATGGGTCTGCGCGTGGTCGCCCAGTGGTCCGGTGACGGCACCCTCTCCGAGATGGAACTGACCCCCAAGGTCAAGCTGAACCTGATCCATTGCTACCGCTCCATGAACTACATCTCCCGTCACATGGAAGAGAAGTACGGGGTGCCGTGGATGGAGTACAACTTCTTCGGCCCCACCAAGATCGCCGAGTCGTTGCGCAAGATCGCGGCCTTCTTCGACGAGACCATCCAGGCCGGCGCCGAACAGGTCATCGCCAAGTACACGGCCGAGTACGAGGCGATCATCGCCAAGTACCGCCCGCGTCTGGAAGGCAAACGGGTCATGCTCTATGTCGGTGGCCTGCGCCCGCGCCACGTCATCGGCGCCTACGAGGATCTCGGCATGGAGGTCGTGGGCACGGGCTACGAGTTCGGCCACAACGACGACTATGACCGCACCATGAAGGAAATGGGCAACGCGACCTTGCTCTACGACGACATCACGGGCTATGAGTTCGAGGAGTTCGTCAAGAAGGTCAAGCCCGATCTGGTGGGCTCCGGCATCAAGGAGAAGTACATCTTTCAGAAGATGGGCATCCCCTTCCGCCAGATGCACTCCTGGGACTACTCCGGCCCCTACCACGGCTACGACGGCTTCGCCATCTTCGCCCGCGACATGGACATGACCATCAACAACCCCTGCTGGAAGCAGATGCAGGCGCCCTGGCGGCAGTCCGCCACGCGAGAGGCCCTGCCGCTGGCCGCCAGCGCCTGATCGTCGGCGCGCAACCGCCAGCAACCCGAGACTCAGTACCCACCAGGTCGTTGTCCGCGGATTAGCGGCGCGACGGGAGCCTACCCATGAGCCAGACCATCGACCAGATCAAGCCCAGCTATCCCCTCTTCCGGGAACCGGAGTATGTGGACAACCTCGCCAGAAAGCGCGACGGCGTGGAAGAGGGGCACTCCGCCGAGAAGATCGAGGAGATCTTCCAGTGGAGCACGACCCCGGAGTACCAGGAACTCAACTTCAAGCGCGAGGCCCTGACCGTCAACCCGGCCAAGGCCTGTCAACCCCTGGGGGCCGTCCTCTGCGCCCTCGGGTTCGAGAAGACCCTGCCCTATGTGCATGGCTCGCAAGGCTGCGTCGCCTATTTCCGCACCTATTTCAACCGTCATTTCAAGGAGCCCATCGCCTGCGTCTCCGACTCCATGACCGAGGACGCGGCGGTATTCGGCGGCCAGAAGAACATGTTCGATGGCCTGGAAAACGCCATGGCCCTTTACAAGCCGAAGATGATCGCCGTCCGCACCACCTGCATGGCCGAGGTCATCGGCGACGACCTCAACGCCTTCATCGGCAATGCCAAGAAGGAAGGTTACATCCCGTCCGAGTTTCCGACCCCCTTCGCCCATACGCCCAGCTTCGTCGGCAGCCATACCACGGGCTGGGACAATATGTTCGAGGGGATACAGCGCCATTTCACGATCAACGCCATGGACGACAAGGTCGTCGGCTCCAATGGCAAGATCAACCTGGTGCCCGGCTTCGAGACCTATCTGGGTAACTATCGCGTCATGCACCGCATGATGAAGGAGATGGGCGTCGAATACAGCCTGCTCTGCGACCCCACCGAGGTGCTGGATACCCCGGCCGATGGCGAGTTTCGCATGTACGATGGGGGTACCCGCCTCGACGAGATGCAGGATGCCCCCAACGCCATCGATACCCTCTTGCTGCAACCCTGGCAATTGGCCAAGACCAAGAAATTCGTCCAGATCACCTGGAAGCAGCCGTCGAGCCACGTCAACATCCCCATGGGTCTGGCCTGGACCGACGACTTCCTGATGAAGGTGGCCGAGTTGACCGGCAAGCCCATCCCCGACTCGCTCACCAAGGAGCGCGGCCGCCTGGTCGATATGATGACCGACAGCCATGCCTGGCTGCACGGCAAGAAGTTCGCCCTCTACGGCGACGCCGACTTCGTCCTCGGCATGGTCAAGTTCCTGCTCGAACTGGGGGCCGAACCGACCCACATCCTCTGCCACCAGGCCAACAAGCGCTGGAAAAAGGAGGTCGAGGCGCTGCTCGCCTCCTCGCCCTTTGGCAAGGAGGGCAAGGTTTACACCGGCTGCGACCTCTGGCACTTCCGCTCCCTGTGCTTCACCGACAAGCCTGATTTCATGATCGGCAACAGCTACGGCAAATTCATCCAGCGCGACACCCTGCACAAGGGCAAGGAACATGAGGTCCCGCTGATCCGCATCGGCTTCCCGATCTTCGACCGCCACCATCTGCACCGCATGACCACCCTGGGCTACGAGGGGGCCATGTACCTGCTGACCACCCTGGTCAACGCGGTCCTGGAGCGGCTGGATGACGAAACCCGCGGCATGGGGACCACCGACTACAACTACGACCTGGTGCGTTAGCCGCGGATGGCTGCCCGTGCCCCCTTTTCCATCCCCGCCCCGCGAGGGGACGCGGGATACCCCTGGAGAGACTACCCATGCCGAGCGTCATGATCCGCAAGAGCGACACCGGCGCCCTCCTCTTCTATGTCGCGAAGAAGGATATGGAAGAGACCATCGCCTCCGTGGAGACCGACACCCCGGAGGCCTGGGGTGGCAAGGTGGAGCTGACCGACGGCTCCCAGTGGTACCTGGACCCCATCAGCCCACCGCCACGTTTTCCGACCACCCTGCGCTTCACCCGCGCCGCCTGAATCACTCGGCCGGGGCGCAACCGCTTCCGGCGACCACACCCCAATGGGAGAGCATCATGGCCTTTCAGATCGTTAGAAGTATCTGCACCGCTTGCGGCGACTGTCTGCCGCTTTGCCCCACCAAGTCCATCAGCCCCTTCAAGGGTACCTACAAGATTGACGCCGAGACCTGCACCGAGTGCGTGGGCGAACACGACCTGCCCCAGTGCATCAGCGCCTGCATGGAGGACGACTGCATCATCGCGGCCTAGGCGGGTACCCGGACGGATCCCCAACCGCCAGGTTAAGCGCCGACACGGGCGGCCGGATGGGGTTGCAAACCTCGTCCGGTTCTCGTGTTTGGCCAGGGAGGGCCACGCCTCCGCGGCCGACCCGCGCACCGACTTGAGAAGCCAAGACCATGGATAAGCCACTTTCGAACGACATCGCCCTGCGCATCGGGCTTGCTGCCCGGGTTCTGCCCGATATCTCGCCCGCCCGCCTGATCCGCGTCCTGGCCGACGCCGTCGGTCTGCCGCCGACAGCGGACAAGCTGGCGAGCTTGCGCGTCAAGGATCTCAAGACCGCCGCGCATGGGGATCTCGAGGACCTGGACCTGGACGCCCTCAAGACCGCCCTGGCCCTGTTGAAGGGGGAAGGGATCGCCGCCACCGACCCACCCCCGGCCCTGGAGCCTGTTAGCGAAGGCATGATGCCCGGCTCCATCCGGGTGGCCTGTGCCTCTAATGGCGGCGAGGTCCTGGATGGCCATTTTGGCAGTGCCCGGCGCTTCCTCATCTACCAGGTCTCCGCCGACGGGGTGCGCCTGATCGACGCCCGCGACGTCGAGGACGGCAAGGCGGAAGACAAGACGGCGTATCGCGCCCACCTGATCCGCGATTGTCAGCTCCTCTATGTCGCCTCCATTGGCGGGCCCGCCGCCGCCAAGGTGGTCAAGGCCGACATCCATCCCATCCAGGATGCCGCCGGGGGTAGCGCCCGTGCGCGCCTGACCGGCCTCCAGCGCATCCTGGCGGACAAGCCGCCCCCCTGGCTCGCCAAGGTCATGGGTCATGCCCCCGAGGCACGCATCCGCTTCGAGCCGGCGCTGGAGGGGGAGGCGTGATCACCCCGGAGCGCATCGAGCAGGTGATGCAGGTCGTGGCGCGCGCCGGACTCAACGAGCAGACCCTGGCGGCCCTGCGCGAGGTTTTCGCCGAGCATCACTTCACCTATTGCCGGGACGATGACATCGGCGGGGCCAGGCCCGTGCGCACCGCGGAGGGCTTCAACCTCTACCTGGTGGATGGGCAGGCTGGGTGCCCGCGCCTGACGAGCGGACCTGGACCTGGCCACCGGGCTGGTGCTGGCCGAAATGGAACCCGGAGTCTGACTTGCGCCATGGTTAATCCCGCCATCACGCACCCCGGGGACGCCCGGGAACCCACCGACCTGGCGATCGCCTTGGGGTCGGCTTGCGCCACCTTACCGGCGCCCGGGGACCTTAATGCCCTGATCGCGGTACTGCGCGAGATGCTCCCGGGGATCGAGCCACGCCACGCCTTGACCCGTGGCGGCTGGCATCGGCTGGGGGGCCTGGTGGACCAGGACGGCCAGCGCATCGCCCACCATATCCTCGCCTGGGCGGAGGCCGAGTCCGGCGGCGATATCGATGAACTCCTGCTCAAGGTCGCCGACCTGCCCTATATCGCGACCCGTCTCAACGGCCAGACGCACTATCTGGTGGCCCCCATCGGACCTGGGCCGGCGGACTTCCTCCAGATCGAGGTCGAGCAGCTTCAGGAGGTCCAGGATCGCCGGATCACCGCGCCCGACTGGTTTCCCGACAGCATCGCGGAGTTCGTCGACCCCCTGGACTTCCCGCACCTGGAGCCCAGGCCCCTGGGACCCCCACGCCTCCTCTTCCGGCGCCTGCTGCGGGTGCCGGATTTCATGGCCTCCCGCGAGGCCGGACCCCGCCTCCAGCGGTTTGTGAGGGACTGGGAGCGCTGCAGCGCCCAGGAATCGGCCCACTTCAGCGAGCATTGGGTCCTCGCCATCCGGGAGTCTCAGAACCGCAAGGGCGCGACCCACCTCAGCGCCAAGCCCATCCCCATCCTGGCGGGGGAGATTCCCCCCCTGCCCGACGGAGAAGTAGCCCGGGGCGCCCTCCTCGCCAACCGGATCCACGGCTTCGACCGGGCACTTGGCTACCCCTTCGCCTGGTACTTTCACATGCTGACCAGCCCCAAGGTCTCGCACCGACTCGCCGAGGCGGTCCATGCCGACCTGATGGGGGCCTACGCCTATCTCCCCGCCCGGGATCTCAAGGTCTTGCGGGACTGGTATGAAGAGCCCTATGGGCTCTAGCTTACCCGCCCACTTCCCGACCAGGTTGGGAACATCCGATTCGGCCAGGCAGGGACCCGCACAGATCAGCATCAACGCCAGGGAAGCGAGGGGTAACCGCTTCTTGGAACTTCCCCGCGCTGTTCAATGCGACCAGTGGCCAGGGTGGGCGATTCGGGGCAGTCGGGCTGACCACGACCGGCAAAGATCAAGCGGATATCCGCCAGCAGGGTCGGCTGGTTGTCTTTGACGGTGAAGACAGAGTAGGCGTCGTGTTCAAGGAGGTAGTCGGCGAGCGTGCGCTGGGTCAGCAGGGCGTCGGTGGTGATCGTCTTGCCGCTGATGTCCAGCGCCTCAAGGACCGGGATGACCCTCCCGATCTCATGGGTTTGCTTGACTTCGTCGCGGCCCGCTATGGGCAGGGTGCCGACTTTTTTTGGGATCGCCACCCCGCGGACGCTCGGGCCGGATGCCGTCTGATAAGATGGTAAGTGGGCCCGGTGATGCCACCGACCAAAATTCTGGGCGGTTCCAATTCCAACATTCAGGAGAAAGCTATGTCTGACCGAGTTTATAAGCTGGTGGAGGTCGTCGGCACATCCAGCAATGGCACCGATGACGCCATTCGCAACGCCATCACCACGGCTGGCAAAACCATCCGACACATCGACTGGTTCGAGGTCGTAAAGACCACTGGCCATTTACAGGACAGCAAGATTGCCCACTTCCAGGTCACCCTGAAGATCGGCTTCCGGCTCGAAAGCGACTGACGATAATCCCGTATGGGCAGTTAGGGCGTCGGGTGTTGGTCCGTGGCAAGGCAAACCGCGGCCATGCGGCAGAGTTCGGCGATGTTCTTTGCCTGCATTTTCTCGATGACGTTGGCGCGGTGGTTCTCGACGGTGCGAAAGCTGATCCCCAGGTGCCGAGCGATCTCCTTGCTGGTCAGTCCCTTAGTCGCGAGTACCAGGATCTCGCGCTCCCGGGGGCTGAGTTGCTCGAAATTCGCATGGATCATGCGCGCTTCGGCTTGCTTAGCGCGAAGCCGGCGATCTTCCAAAAGAGCGTCGCGCACATAAGCGATGAGCACTTCATTCGCCACCGGCTTTTCGAGGAAATCAATCGCCCCACCCTTGATGGCACGCACGGAGGTGGGCACGTCGCCGTACCCGGAAAGAAAGATGATGGGCAGGCTTAGGCCTTTCCGGCGGAGCACCTTTTGCAGCTCCAGCCCGGTCATTTCCGGCATACGTAAGTCAAGCACCAGACAACCGGAGTCCTCCGCGGCATAGGCCTCCAGGAAGGCCCGAGCAGAGTTAAAGGCCCTAACCCGCAGACCCGCTTGCGCCAGCAACAACCCCAGAGACTCGCGTAAGGCTTCGTCGTCATCCACCAGGAAAACGGTTTGATCGTCGTTCATTCAGGTTCTCGGGTTTGGGTTAGGGGTAAGGTGAAGTGGACGCTCGCCCCCTCGATCACGTCCGGGTCAACCCACAATTTACCGCCGTGGGCCTCGACGATATCACGGCTGATGGCAAGCCCCATGCCCAGGCCCGAGCCCTTGGCCCTGGCCAGGATGTCGAATAGCTGTGTTTGCAACTCGGTTGACAGGCCCGGCCCCGTATCGACCACACTCACCTCGATCTCCCCGGGGCGCGGATCGACCCTGATGTCGACTTGACGTCGAGCTGGCTCGGCCGCGTCGATGGCCTGGATGCCATTGGCGACAAGATTCACCAGCACCTGCGCGATCTGGACGGCGTCCGCCATGACGACCGCGCCCGGGGCGGGCAGCAGGTAGCTAATCTGCACCGCCCGGTCGGCGGCAAACCCTTGGGCGAGTTCCATGGCATGGGCAACTACCTCGTCGATCGCAACGGGCCGCATCCGCATTTCCCGCCGCCGCAGGAACTCACGGAGGCGCTGCAAGATGGTCGCCGCGCGCTGGATCTGCTCCTCGACGCCATGAATAACCCGGGAAAGCTGCTCCGGGTCTGGCTTTGCCTGCTCCAGCAGTGAGACGGCCGTGCCGCTATAGAAGCCCGCCGCGCTCAAGGGCTGACTGAGTTCGTGGATCAAAGCGCCGGCGAGGACACCCACCGCGTTGAATCGCGCGGCCTGGGCCGCCTGACTTCGGGCCTGCTGCAGGGCCTGCTCGGCGAGCTTCCGCTCGGTGATGTCGAGATGCACGACCACGGCCCCGCCCGCGGCGTCATGGAGCGGAGCGGCCCTCAGCGCGAACCAGCGTTGGCAGTCTGGAGCATGACAAGGGTACTCGCGCACGAAGTCCGGTAAGCGCCCGGAGAGCAGCGCGACCAGGCCATCGGCGATCGCCCCCGCTTCCGCGGCGTCCTTCCCCTGCAGGCCCCGACAGGCGGCGACGTAGTTGAGTCCCAGGCCATCACTTAGCGCGGAGTTGCCCCCATTTTCCTTTGCAAACCGGCGCCAAGCCTCGTTCACGGCGACGATATGCCCCGTGCGGTTGAGTACCACGACTTCGGCGGGCAGCGCGTCGAGGATGGACTGCTGATCCATGGTCGAGGGCCTCCCCAGCCCTGGCGGGATGACATGCGGTGGCGATCGGATATCTTGATCCGCGGCGATGACGGGTGGGACCCGCGCGGCCAGATATGCGCCATAATCTAAGCAATGATGCACCAGCACGCAAGCCGCGGGGCTGGGCGCGAGCCCCTTTCTCGCTCCCAGTCCTTGACAACCGCCGGGTGCAAACAGGGCCTTTGGCTAACCTGATCCCGAGGCAGTCGATGAAGCGCAAATCAGTAAAAGCAAACCACGGCAGAGTGGCTGACAGCGACCCGCGGCCAGCGCAACCCGGTGCGGACGGCAGGTTACCGAAGAGCGCCGTGCCCCATGAAGGGGCGGCCCTCGAGGGTTTCATCACTGACATTACCCAGCTCAAGAGGACCGAGACGACACCCGCCGAGCACAGCGAAGGCTGCGAACCTGACTCGGGTAAAGGAATACTGGACCCTGGCACGGGTCCTGGCGATCCCTCCGGGCCGTGGTGCGCAGGGTCGCTTGGGAGTCGGACATCAGTGACCCTCGGCAGTTTGTCGAGGAGCTGGCACTAGCGCGCCGCCTCGCCGACCAGCGCGCGGCGGAACTGGAGGCGGTCTTGTCCGCCGTGCCAGCGGCGGTGTGGATCGCCCACGATGCCGATTGCCTGCATATCACTGGCAACCGGACCGCCGACGACTGGCTGCGCTTGCCCAGTGGCGCGGAGTCCTCCCTGACCGCTCGGGACGGGGAGCGGCCCACCCACTTTAAGGTCCGGCGGTACGGGCGCGACTTGCATGGCGAGGAGTTGCCGGTGCAGCAGGCGGCCCGGGGGCTCGAGGTGCATGATTGCGAGATGGAGATCGTGCACGCTGACGGCAGGGTCCGTACCCTCTTTGGCAACGCCACCCCCTTGCGTGATGCCGAGGGTCGCCCCCGCGGGAGTGTCGCCGCCTTTGTCGACATCTCCGAGCGCAAACGGATGGAAGAGGCATTGCACCACCAAGTCCAACTCAATCGCCACTACCTCGACACGGTACAGAGCCTCATCGTGGCCTTGGATGCCGAGGGACGGATCAGCATGATTAATCGTATGGGTCGCGAAACCCTGGGTTACAGCGAGCCGGAGCTGCTGGGGCTCAACTGGTTCGAAAACTGCCTCCCACAACCAGCGGGGATGGACGAGATCTACCCGATTTTCCGTAGGATCATGACCGGTGAGCTGGAGGCCGCCGAGTACCTCGAGAACCCGATTCAGTGCCGTGATGGGCGGCAGCGCCTGATCGCCTGGCACAACGCCAATCTCACCGACAATAACGGCCTGATCATTGGCACCCTCAGCTCCGGGGAGGACATCACCGAGCGCAAACAGGTCGAAGAGGCCCTGCGCGCCAGCGAGGCACGCTTCCGCCAGCTCGCCGACGCCATGCCGCAGTTGGTATGGACGGCCAACCCCGATGGCGGCGTGAACTTTCGCAACAACATCCATTTCGCGGCCTATGCCGCCACGAACCAGACCACCGAGGGCCTGGTGGATTGGCTACCCCTGTTACACGCCGAGGATATCCAGCGTACCCTGGAGGCCTGGCAGGGTGCGATCGCCAGCGGGAATTCCTATGCGTGCGAGCACCGGGTACGCATGGCCGACGGCACGATGCGCTGGCATTTGAGCCGTGCCGAGCCGGTGCGGGATGTGGCGGGATCCATCGTCAAGTGGATTGGCACGACCACTGACATCCAGGATGTCAAGCAGGCCCAGGAAAGGTTACGAGAGTCTGACCAGCGCAAGAGCGAATTCCTGGCGACACTCGCCCACGAGTTACGCAACCCCCTCGCCCCCATCCGTCACGCGGCGGAGATCTTGCGGCTGCGGGCCCCGTCCGATCCGGGGCTGCAGGCGGCTCACGACATCATTGACCGCCAGATCCGGCACATGGTGCGGCTCATCGATGACCTTCTGGAGGCGAACCGCATCACGCGGGGACAGCTTCGGTTGCAACGCGAACGGGTGGAACTGGGGGTGCTCCTGGAGCAGGTGTTGGCCATCTTCCGCCCCCAGGCCGAGCAGGCGGGCCTCACCCTCCGGGTAACCCTGCCCTCGGCTCCCATCGCGCTCGATGCGGATCCGGTGCGTCTGGCACAGATATTTCTGAATCTCCTCAACAATGCCTGCAAGTACACCGGACGGGGAGGGACGATCCGCCTCGACGCCAGGTGTGACGGAGCGGCAGTGGTCGTGACGGTCGCCGACACCGGCATCGGCATCGCGGCGGAACACCTGCCCCGGGTATTCGAGATGTTTTTTCAGCTCGACGCCGGCTCGGGGCAATCCCCGGGTGGGTTAGGGATCGGGCTCGCCCTGGCGCGGGGGCTGGTCGAGCTACATGGCGGACATATCGAGGTAAGGAGCCCGGGCCGGGCCAGGGCCAGGGCACCGAGTTTACCGTGCGCCTGCCAACCCTGACCGCACCCCCGACCGGGCCGGTACGGGTCGCCGAAGGGCGCGACGCCTCGATACCCTTTGGGGCGGCCCGCATCCTGGTGGTGGATGACAATGCGGACGTCCTCGAATCCCTGGCCATGCTGCTCGAACTGACCGGCTATGCCGTGGCCAGGGCGCGCGATGGCCAGGAGGCGATCGAGATCGCCGAGGGTTTTCGACCCCATCTGGTCCTGCTCGATATCGGTCTGCCGAGGCTCGACGGCTATGGCGTCTGCCGGCACATTCGCGACCAACCTTGGGGAAAAGACATGCGTATCATCGCCTTGACCGGGCGGGGACAGGACGACGACCGCCGCCGGTCCCGCGAGACCGGATTCGATGGTCATTTGGTCAAGCCGGTCGACCCGCGCCGACCTGCGGCAACTCCTGACGGAGCTGCCCTGACCCCCGCTATTCCCCGGCTGGATGGTGCCACTCATATTTGAGGGATCTTGCCTTCACTTCGATTGGCATCACCATGGGATCGGTGTCGAAGATTCCCGGGGATGACCGAACGCAGGCCTTGCGTAAGAACGAAGGGATTGACCCCGTTATATAGGGGGATAGCGCCGTACGACTTAGATCGGGCTCCTGGATATGGATGCGGCCAACACCGCGTTCCGCCAACTCCCTGGCAAGCAGGATCAAAGCCGCGACGCCAGAGTCAAAGATTTTGTTAACTCCCGTAAGATCGAGCACACAGCTCGTAATGCTCTCATCGGCTGTTTTGCCGATGGCGATGAGCTGAAAGATGCAGCGTAGGTCAAGCGGACCCCTGATGCGGATATACAAGACGCCCTCCTGGATGTCATAGTCAAGGTCCGCCGCCAGGGCCGTTGACTCCCAAGCAGGATCACGCCATGGCCCCGATCGCCATTTATCGCGGCCATATCCCAGCCCGGCGGTCACTGCTTGGCGCCGAATGCCCCGGGGGGCGTGCTGTAAAGGTGGTGAAGACAATTGTTTCATATCTAATCTCTCCCCGTGTGGTTTTTGGGGCATTCCACTCTTTGCCCAGCGCAAAGGAGGAAGCCTGAAAATCCGCGCTTGATCGATTCATCAACCGCGTCTCGTGATATCGCCATTAAATCGCCGCCCGGTGCTGGAGAGGCGCGTGACGATTAGGCCATCAGCCAGGGGATAGGAGCCGAACCGATTCCCGCTTATCGACGGCGTAACACTCGCAGCACAATGCTTCGAGTTTCGGCCGGTCCAGTACCGTGATGTGGCCCCGGTGGTATTCGATCACGGCCTGCTTTTGCAAGCGGCCGGCGGCTTCCGTGACCCCTTCGCGACGCACTCCGAGCATGTTCGCGATCAGTTCCTGGGTCATGAGCAACTCGTTGCCCGGGAGGCGGTCAAGGGACAGCAACAGCCAGCGGCACAATTGTTGATCGATGGAGTGATGGCGGTTGCAGACCGCTGTTTGGGCTACTTGGGTGAACAAGGCCTGGGTGTAGCGCAGCAAGAGCACCAACAGGCTGCCATAGTTGTTTACTTCATCCTTGAAGCGCTTCCCTGGGAGCCGATAGGCGAAACCGGCGCTTTGGACGACGGCGCGGCAGGTAGTGGATTGACCGCCCGTGAAGATGGCCATGCCGATCATGCCCTCGTATCCCACCACGGCGATCTCCGCGGAAGCGCCATTTGTCGTTAAATAAAGCAAGGAGACGATGGCGTCCGTCGGAAAATAGACGTGCTGCGCGACAGCCCCGGACTCTTGCAGCACGCGGCCCAGGGGCATGGGGGCCAATTCGAGGAAGGGGAAAATGCGCTGCTGAACCTCCATGGGCAAGGCCGCCAGGAGGTGATTTTGTTGCGGCCTATGCGCATCAAATATTTCTGTGGCCATCGGGTTTGCTTCCCTTTGTTACTGCCGCGTTACTGGGCAGATTACCATTCAAAACGTCTGGTACCGGCTGTGCCGGGGTGATGAAGACCTTTTGTAGCAGCCGAAGTTTCGGTGCACTTTAATGGTGGAGGGGATTCGTCAAGTTGACTATCTGTGGAAACACCTAGCGATGGCGGTAGGTTTCAAGGCAGGCGCTGCGAGTGATCACCTGGAACCTGGAGACGGTGGGGACACCGGGCAGCGCCCCCTATCAGGCGGTGGCCGCCGTGCTGGGGCGGATCGATGCCGAGGTGGTGGCCATTGCAGGAGGTGGCCAGCGCGACCGATACCCGCAATCTCCTGGACCTCGCCCAGCAACTGGGCTATCCAGAGGGGAAAAACCCCAAATCCGCGACAGAGCGCTGAAAAGTGGTCTTTTGAAACAAAGGGATGCGATTGCATCTGGCCTGAGTTTTCGATTCTTCCAAACCTATGTCGAGATCCCCCCCGGCGGCCCCTTCGGCGCCCTGCGCAATGCCCTGCTCTCCGACTTCCCCATCACCCGGAGCACTCTCTGGACCGCGGCCCTGCTGGCCGGGGACGGGCTGCGCAATGACCCCTTCGCCTAT
>CAWJBI010000009.1:0-16834 GCA_963841065.1 uncultured Gammaproteobacteria bacterium
TGTCAAGCCCCGTGTAATTACCAATAAACAGGGTCATTAAATTCCTTAACGCATGTGGGGCGATCATGGACCGTCGGAATTGGCTCTTCTGTTAAGGACTGGCCGAGCCAACCTTCTGGCATTGAAAGCTTCAGCGGAGCCTGGATAACATTTTCAGAAAGGGCTTGAAACCCTACCTTGGAGTAGAAGGATGGATCACCATACGTGATGGCTACAGCCACAGAGCGATCTTTCAGCTCATTCAACCCATAATTGATTAGCGTCTGTCCAACGCCTTTTCCTTGATGTTTGGTGCTAACTGCGACGGGAGCAAGCATGTAAATCGTAATGGGGTCGTTAACTCTAAGACGAGTGAAGAAAATCACCCCAATAATTGTTTCTTCTTCATATGCGCCAATACAAATTATTTCTTGGTTATCAGCTCTTGAAGACAGTTCCGAGGCAAGGTTTCCAATCAGTTCTCCCTCTTTCTCTCCTTCGGATGAGGAGAATACTGACGTGAAAAGACTTGCCACTTCTTCTGTGCTGTTTTTATCGAAAATTTTGTAATTCATGCTTTGTCCTGCATATCAGTCTCGGTCAACGCTTTGACACATAACTACTAAACGTCTGTTGAACTAATCCGATCCTGGCACGGTACCCGGGGGGCTCGATCCGGGTCGGGTATAGGGGATTGTATCCCCGGGATGGGGGCGGCAGGCTCCCGTGGGAGGTTCCGGTCAGGGGCGTGCAGCGGCGATGGGGCGGAAATCGGGCATCCTGGGGGCTCCGAAGGGGCCGTTGGGTGGCGCTTGGGGGTTAGTTTGTGATGCCGCCTAACACGCCGGGCGCGACAGCGGTTTGCCAGGAAGCCAAAGTGGCGCACGCGCATAAAGCCGCAAGGGCCGCCATGGAGCAGAAAGCGCCGAACCAACTCCTCACCGATCAGCGCCATGACCTCCTTCTGGCCACCGTAGCGATAGTCCTGGTAGGCCAGCTCGACCGTTTTGCCGTCGAAACTCAGCAGGCGGCTGTCGGCCAGCGCGATGCAACGGCCGCTGGGGGCGGGGGACCCTGCGCTATCTGGCGGAGGGTGGGGCTGGGGCCCAGTCGTGGCGGATGCGGCGGGAGCGGTTGTCGCCAGCTTATAGGATGCGGTGGGAGGAGTTGCCGGGAGTGGGGTGAGGGGGGGCACGGCAGGGGCTGCCGACCCGGCGCGCTCCGGTGAGGTAAGCTGGCGGGGAGCGCCAGGCGCGGCGGGCTAGGCGAATTGCTCGCTATAGTCCGCGATCAGGGCGGCGTAGCAACCACAGGCCGCCATTTCCAGACCGGGCCGATCGAGGATGCGGATGTTACCCCGGACATAGCGGATGAGGCCGCGTTGTTGGAGGGCCCCCGCGGCGAGGGTGATGCCGCTCCGGCGCACCCCCAGCAGGGTGGCCAGGACTTCATGGGTTAAATGAAAGTGGTCGGCGTGGGCGCGATCCTGCGTCATCAGCAGCCAGCGCGCCAGGCGCGGCTCGATCTCATGAAAATGGGTGCAAGCGGCGGCTTGGGCGGATTGGGTCAAGCGGACATAGAGATAGCGGTAGATGATGCGCCGCAGGTCAGGGCTGGCGAGCAATTCCTGCTGAAAGCGGTCGCGGGTGATGCGCCAGGCGGTACCCGCGCCCTGGACCAGGGCCCGCATGGGGGCGGTCCCGATCCCGAGCGCCAGGGTGGCGCCGAGCATCCCCTCATTGCCGATCAGCCCCATTTCCAAGGGCCGATAAGGGCCCATGATGGTGACCAGGGCGATGACACCCCGCAGCGGGAAATAGGCATGCGCGTAGGGCGCATCGGGCTCGCACAGAATATCGCCCGTCGACCAATTCCACCAGCTCGCACTGGGCCAGGGTCCTGGCTCGCTCTTCAGGCGTCAAGCCCTCCAGCAAGCGGTTGGTGGGTAGGGTTAAGCGCTGGGGCGGACATGGACGCCTCCTTTAGTTCCCGAGATCCCGGCGGGACCGAGGTCCCGGCGGCCGTGGCGCGACGGCGCGTCGGCCATCCGTCGCTTGCGGCGTGATGATTTTAATGTAGCAAAGTTCCACGGGTGCCATCCGTGCGCTAAATAACAGAGAAATCATGGCAATATCCCGGTGGCGGCCGGATGATGCGCGGCCGGGACGCCCGCCGCTTGACCGAAAGCCCCGGCGCTATGTGGCGGGAGGTGGTGGGCAGCCGTGGCGCATGCCACGGGAGCGGTTGTCGCCAGCTTATAGAATGCGGTGGGAGGATCTGCCGTGGGGTGAGACGGAAGCCCTAGCCCATGACCCGGTCCAGCAGCATCGCCCTGATCGCGGCCGCGGCCCTGACCCTCGGGGCCTGTGTGAGCCATGAGCCTAAGCCCGGACAGGCCCCCGACCGCCATGCGCCAGGCGACCAGTGCCGCCGAGTCCGCCTGCTTGGCCGCGGTCAACCGCAACTACGGGGGCAAGGTCAGGACCGTGCGGGTGGCCAGCTCCGACTTCTCCCAGGCCAACTCGACGGTGATGGTCGATGCCGTCGGGGTGCGCGGCAGCGGCCCAGACCGAGCGCTGGCGCTGCCTCGTCTCGAACGATGGGCAGGTCGCCGACCTGAGGGTGGTCCAGTGAGCCGTGCGAGGCAGGCGCCATCGGTCCACCGCCGGCCCGCGGCCCTGGTCTGCGGCCTGCTGCTGACGATCGGTGCCGGGGCCGCGTCGGCGGAGGCGGACGGGCCGGACTATTACGCCGTGCGGGGGGTCGCCGCGGGGGACGTGCTGCACATCCGGGCGGAGCCGAATCCTCAGGCGCGCCCAGTTGGGCAGATCCCACCCCAAGGCACCTGTATCCGCAACCTGGGCTGCCGGGGCGGGCTGACCTTCGCGGAGTACTCCACGCTGAGCCCGGCGGAGCAGGAGCAACGGACGCGGGCGCATCCCCGCTGGTGTCAGGTGGAGTACCAGGGGGTGACCGGCTGGGTCGCCGGGCGTTACCTGGCCGAGGGGGAGTGCCGCCGCTGAGGGGAGTGACCCGGGCGAAGGTAGAGGACGGTTTGCTCGGGGCGATCCGGGGCGTAGCCAGCCCTTGCTACTCCCATGGATCAATAAGGGACACCGACCTTCATTTCGCGTGGATCGGCCCCTGGGTCTTGGCATCGGCATCGTTCCAGTAGTCCTCGCCCTGCAGCCGGCGATCGCCCTGGATGGTGTAGGTGATGAAGCCTTGCTTGAATACCAGGGCGCCGTCGCTGCGCTTGGCCTTGACCCGCTTGCCGTCGACCCAGACTTGCTCCTTGGCGTCGATGCGGATGGTGGCCACCGTCGCGCCACCCTTCGCCTTGGCCACCCAGTTACCGGCATAGGGCGTCTTGCTCGCCGCGGCGCCGGTCGCGGCCGGAGCACCCGTCCCGAACCCGGCCTTGGCGTTTTCTGCCTTAGTTTTATTGATGTCGCAGCCTTGCAACTCGCTGGCCTGGGTGCAGCCGGAGCGTTCGAGCTGTTTGGCGTAGTTGGCGGTGATCGCCGGCGCGGCGGTCGCGACCAGCAAGGACACGGTGGCGGCGATGAGGGGTAATGCCTGCTTTCTCATGATGAACTCCTGACGAGGGGGTTGGACAAGAGGATTGGCTACTGGGCGATAGGCAACCCAACCGCGCGGCGGTGGGAGTGCGGGGCACGATACCCAGTCAGGAAGGATCAAGCAAGACTTTGCCTTGGCCAAGGGCGGATCAGTCTGAAGGGGACCCTGATTCCAATCTGGGGTGAGGACCTCGCTCATGCCGGTGACGAGCACCCAGTCAAATAACCCAGGACCAGCTAGACAGGATCCACTGATACCAGGATGCGGGGCTATTGCAGGCAGACGATGGACAACCCCGTAGGCTCACCAGGTTCCGCGCCCCGCCGCTTGTCGTGAATACGACAGCCAATTCCCGCTCTTAAATTAAAAGCACTAAATATCAATTAGATATAACTTGGCACGCCCCCTGCTTGGGTTAATGCACACCTGATGGGGGGTCCCGATGAAACAGCAACAGATCGCCGCCCTGCTCGACGAGCCGGCCTGCGCCCACAACAGCAAGGCCAAGTCGGGCTGCGCCAAGACCAAGCCTGGGGCGACGGCAGGCGGCTGTGCCTTCGACGGGGCCCAGATCGCGCTCCTGCCCATCGCCGACGTGGCCCACATCGTCCACGGCTCCATCGCCTGCGCGGGCAGTTCCTGGGACAACCGGGGCACCCGCTCCTCGGGTCCCGCCCTCTACAAGATCGGCATGACCACGGACCTGACCGAGCAGGACGTCATCATGGGCCGGGGCGAGAAGCGCCTGTTCCACGCCATCAAGCAGGCCATCGACACCTATCGGCCGGCGGCGGTCTTTGTTTACAACACCTGTATCCCGGCCCTGATCGGCGACGACATCGAGGCGGTGTGCAAGGAGGCCGCCGGCCGCTGGGGGACGCCGGTGGTGCCGGTGGACGCGGCGGGCTTCTACGGTACCAAGAACCTGGGCAATCGCATCGCCGGGGAGGCGATGGTGAAATATGTCTGCGGGACCCGGGAGCCGGACCCCCTGCCCGCGGGCAGCGAGCGGGAGGGTTTCAAGGTCCACGACGTGGCCCTGATCGGTGAATACAACATCGCCGGCGAGTTCTGGCACGTCCTGCCGCTCCTCGATGAGCTGGGCCTGCGGGTCCTGGGCAACCTGTCGGGCGACGCCCGTTTCCGGGAGGTGCAGACCCTGCACCGCTCGGCGGTCAATATGATGGTCTGCTCCAAGGCCATGATCAATGTCGCCCGCCTGCTCCAGGAGCGCTACGGCACGCCTTGGTTCGAGGGCAGTTTCTATGGGGTGGCCGATGTCTCCCAGGCCTTGCGGGACTTCGCCCGGATCATCGGCGACCCGGACCTGACCGCCCGCACCGAGGCCGTCATCGCGCGGGAGGAGCTGGCCATCCACCGCCAACTCGCACCCTGGCGGGCGCGGCTCCAGGGCCGCAAGGTCCTGCTCTACACGGGTGGCGTCAAGTCCTGGTCCATCGTCTCGGCCTTGCAAGACCTCGGCATGATGGTGGTCGCTACCGGCACCCGCAAGTCCACGGAGGATGACAAGGCCCGTATCCGCGCCCTGATGGGCGAGGACGCCGTCATGATCGATGATGGCAACCCCCGGGGACTCATCAATATCGTCCGTGACCAGGGGGTGGATGTCCTCATCGCTGGCGGGCGCAACATGTACACGGCCCTCAAGGCGCGCATCCCCTTCCTGGATATCAATCAGGAACGGGACTTCGCCTACGCGGGCTATGGCGGCATGTTGGAGTTGGCCCGGCAACTCTGTCTCACGATCGAGAGCCCGGTGTGGCAAGCGGCGCGTCAACCGGCGCCCTGGAATCGCCCCCCGCGCGCCCTGGCAAACGTCGGGTCCGTGGGGGTGCCAGCCGCTGGGGCCCCCGCCGCGCCCGCCGCCGCGGGTGCCCATCCGAGGTTCTCCCCGGTGGATGACCTGGCGACCGGGGAGGATGGGCCTGTTCCGGAGCCCATGACGCTGGCTCCACCCGCGATCCTCAAGCGCGCCAAGGCCCTGTCGGTCAGCCCGCTCAAGGCCAGCGCCACCCTGGGCGCGGCCTTGGCCTTTCTGGGGTTCCGCCGCGCCATTCCCATGCTGCACGGTTCCCAGGGTTGTACCGCCTTCGGCAAGGTCTTCTTCGTCCGCCACTTTCGCGAACCCATTCCCCTCCAGACCACCGCCATCGAACAGGTCAGCGCCATCATGGGGTCGGAAGACAACCTGGTGGAGGGGCTGCGGGTTATCTGCGAGAAGCATGACCCCGATCTCATCGGGGTGCCCACCACCGGGCTTGGTGGAGACCCAGGGCTGCGATATCCGCATGGCGGTCAAGAACTTTCGCTCCCAGTACCCCCAGTACGCGCGGATCGCCGTGGTCCCGGTCGCCACCCCGGACTTCACGGGCTCCCTGGAATCGGGCTACGCCCTGGCCACCCAGGCCATCATCGAGTGGCTGGTGCCATCCCAGGAGGCCACCGGGACCCAAGCCGGCCAACCCGCTCCCCCGACCCCTCTCCCGCGGGGGGAGAGGGGCAAACATCCGCTGCAAGTCAATGTGCTGGCGGGTTCACACCTCACCCCCGGCGATCTGGAGCACCTCAAGGTGCTGATCGAGGCCTTCGGACTCCAGCCGCTGGTCCTGCCCGATCTGTCGGATTCCCTGGATGGTCACCTGCCCGAGGAGGACTTCAGCCCCCTGACCCTGGGTGGCGCCTCGGTCGCGGCGCTGGCGACCCTCCAGGACGCGGCGGCGACCCTGGTGATCGGGGGCTCCATGCACCCAGCGGCGGATCTGCTCCAGGCTCGCACCGGGGTCCCTGACTATCGCCTCCCCCATCTCATGGGGCTGGAGGCGGTCGATGCCCTGGTGACGATCCTGGCGAAAATCGCCGCCCGCCCGGTCCCGTCGTCCCTGGAGCGGCAACGCGCCCAACTCCAGGACGCCATGCTGGATTGCCACTTCATGCTGGGCCAGTCCCGCTTTGCCATCGCCGCCGAACCGGATCTCCTGGTCGGCTTCAGCCAACTCCTCGCCGGCGTTGGGGCCGAGACGGTGGCCGCGGTAGCCCCCATCAATGCCCCCTCCCTGGCGGCGGCACGGTGCGAGCGGGTGAGGATCGGTGACCTGGAGGACCTGGAGCAGGCCGCCCGCGCCGGGTCCGCCGAGATGGTGATCGGCAACGCCCACGCGGCCCCAACCGCCCAGCGGCTGGGCATCCCCCTGATACGCGCCGGTTTCCCCCAATACGATCGGCTGGGGGGCTACCAACGCACCTGGATCGGCTATCAAGGCACGCGGGCCACCCTGTTCGATCTGGCCAACCACCTGCTCAAGCTGGAACGTGGGGAGGTCCATCCCTATCGCTCCCGCCTGTCGCCGCGGGGCGAAGCGCCGTGCCCTGGCCAGGACCATGCCGCCTGAAGCCGTGGCCACGCCATGGCCTCACACCTGGCCGTGGCGAGCGTCGGCCCAGGGTATTGGGAGAGGGAGATGCTACTTACACGACGACTTAAGCTCATGACACTGGGAGGCGATGCAATGGGGATCGAGACGGCGATCCGGGTGGCCTTTGCCAGCTCGGACAGGCAGCGGGTGGACCAGCACTTCGGGGCGGCGGTGTCCTTCGTCATCCATGCCATCGATAGCCATCACTCCAGCCTGGTGGAGGTGGTGCAATTCGGGCCCCTCAATCAGGACGGTAACGAGGACAAGTTGTCCGTCAAGATCGCCGCCCTGGAGGGCTGCGCCGCGGTTTACTGCGAGGCGATCGGGACCTCCGCCGTCAACCAATTGCGGGTCGCGGGCATCCAGCCTCTGAAGGTCGCCTCCGGAACCCGGGTGTCGGAGATCCTGGCGGCGCTGCGGCAGGAGTTGCGGGCCGGACCCAGCGCCTGGCTGGCGCGAGCCGTCGGCGCCCAGCGGGGCCGGGATACGAGCCGCTTCGACGCCATGGTGGCCGAGGGGTGGTGCGAATGAGCCTGGCCTGCCCTTCCGCGCCGACACCCCGGCCAGGATGGCGCCGCGCTGCGCCGTCTGCCTCATCCACAGGCTTGTCGGGGCAAGGGGCATGATCGAGGAAACCGCGGTCGTGGTCGCCCAGGAGCCAGGCATTGCCTGGGTCGAGACGAGACGCCGTAACGCCTGTGGCGCCTGTAGCCAGAGCGCGGGCTGTGGTAGCGCCCTCCTGAGCCGCCTCTTTGCCCCAGGCGCCGATCGACTCGCCCTGGAGGACGGCCTCGGGGTCGCGATCGGTGAGCGGGTGGTGATCGGCATCCCGGATGGCCTCCTGGTGCGCGCCTCCTTGATCGCCTACCTCTTGCCGCTGCTGACCCTGGTCATGGGCGCGGTACTGGCCGAATGGTGGCAACTGGCGGAGATCGAGGTAGCCCTGACGGGCATCGCCGGACTCGGCGCCGGCATCTGGCTCACGGGTCATCTGACCGGTGGCGCCAAGGGGCGCCAGCGCTACCGCCCAATCCTGCTACGCCGCGAGCCCGCGACCCTTCCGATCCACTGCGATTCCGGTACCGCGCCCCGCGCGCAACACCCCCCGAAACAACCCAACCAAGAGGTATCAAGATGACTACGACACTGGCCGAAGCAGGGACCGAGGACCCGGTCCTCTCCACGGTTTTCGCCAAGGAGATGGTGCGCCAGACCCGTGCCCTCGACACCCATGGCACCTATGACGCCTGTTCGGATGGCTGGATCCTCGAACCCTTCATCCTGACCCCGGAAAAGAAGCGCGCCATCCCCCTGGTGGGCGACCCGGATGAGATCGTCATCGCCCGGGTCAAGTCCTTCTACAACGCCATCGCGGCCCTCATCGAACAGGAGTGCGGGCTCATGGCGGTGCCCCTCGTCAATCTGAGCCACGAGGGCTTTGGTCGCGCCATCATCACCGTCGGCAAGCTGGTGGTCATGGACCGCACCCTGCGCGATGTCCACCGCTTTGGCTTCCCGTCCCTCTCCAAGATGAAGGACGAGGCCGACAAGATCCTGTCGGTGGCCCTGGAGATCATTGGCCTTTACCCGCGGGTCGCGGGGCTTTAAGGGCACGGCACAGCGAGGTATTGACATGAGCACGCTTACCGGCATCACCCGGGGCGGGGCCTTCTGGACCCCGGCCTTCGTTACCGACCTGGACCAGGTCCGCTGCATCGGCTGCGGGCGCTGCTACAAGGTCTGCCCACGCGATGTCTTCGAGCTGGTCGATCGCGATGACCTGGATCTGGAGGACATGGCCATGGACGATGACAGCGATGACGATTTCGAGGAGGCCCCCGGCATGGTCATGAACCTCAAGGACCTGCTGGACTGCATTGGCTGCCAGGCCTGCGCCCGGGTCTGTCCCAAGAAATGCCTGACCCACGAGCCCCTGCCCCTGGCGGCCTAGGACGGCGGTCGAGATCCTTTTAAGCCAACCCCAGGGAGGACACTGGCGTGTCAAATCAATTGAGCGAGCTGATCCAGGGCATCGAGCAGGGCCAGATCATTCCGTTTCTGGGCCCCGGGGCCTTGGCCGGGGTCCTCGACCCCTTGAACCAGGAGCCCATCCCCGCGGACAGCGACAGCCTCATCATCGGGCTCAATGATGGCCGCCCCATGTCACCCCGACTCATGTGGGAATTTTCCAGGGCCGCCATGAATGTGGAGCTCAAACGGGGGCGCGGCGCCGTGCAGCGCTTCCTGGACCAGACCTACGGACAGCGGACCTGGACGCGCGCTCCCCTCCATGACTGGCTGAAGTCCCTGGCGCCACCCTATGTGATCGATATCAATCGGGATACCCAACTCCAGGACTCCCACGCGGACCAGCCCCATACGCTGGTGCGGGGTATCGCCAGGACGGGCGGCACCGATTACCGCTTTCGTATCCATCATTACGATGGCGCCCGCTACCAGGAGGTGACCCAGGAGGCCGTGGTGCCGGGTCTGCCGGTACTCTTCAAGCCCATGGGCAGCCCGCGCCCCGATGCCACCTACATCGCCTCGGACGCGGACTATGTGGACTATCTCACCGAGCTCATGGGCGGCTTCGCCATCCCCGCCTTTCTCAAGACCTATCGACCCGGCCGCCAATACGCCTTCCTCGGCCTGCGCCTGCTGCGCGATACGGAACGCATGCTGCTGTCGGATATCACCTATGGGTCGGGATCGCCCCGAGGCTGGGCCCTGATCCCCGAGCCGACGGCCAAGGAGCGCCGCTTCTGCGCGGGCAAAGACATCGAGATCATCACGGCGGACATACCAGACCTGCTCGCCGCGGCGGGTTGCGAGGCGTGACGTGGGACGGGATGCGGTTGGCCGCCACCCCGTCCACCGCCCTCACCGACCCGCGGGCGTCCTGATCGTCCTCAGGCGCAGATCGGTGACCAGCTCCCGCGGCTCGCCCACCCGGATACGCGCGAAGTCCGGATGGCGGGGGTTGAGCAGGTAGTTCGTCTCGACGGGCACCACCGCGCTGGGCACCGCCAGCAAGGCCGTGGTCAGTCCGGTGGCCCAGGCGGTCCCAAGGGCCTGGAGAGAGGCCAAGGCCGCCGGGGCTCGCCAATCGGGAGCAAGCTGTTCCGGAGTGACCCGCCCCATGGGCAAGTCCCCGGGGATCTCCGCCGGGATCATGAGGTAACGGGCCCGCAGGGGCTCGTCTTGTACGAGCATCTCCAGCATCGCCAGGGATTGGCTGCCGGCGGTGTAAACCAGCGGGATACCCTTGCGGTTCCAGCGCCCCCCGAAGCGCCTGGCCCCCTCGCCGGAGAAGGCGCTGTCGGCAAAGCGCGCGGTCACGATCCGCCAGACCGTCAGCATCAGGCGAAGATACCCTGCTCGATCCGTCCCAGGGTGTCCATGACCCCTTCGGCGCCGATATCGGTGTCGAGCAGGCTCAGGGGGGTAACGCCGCCGAGAGCGGCATTGGCCGACTGGAGCCAGTGGATGGCCGCGTCCAGGTCCTCGAAAACCTCCTCGCCGCGGGCCACCACGCGGGCCAGGCGGATCAGCCGGGACGACTCCTCGCTGTTGAGCCGGCCCTCGCGCTTGCGGCGGGCCAGGGTCCGCTCGGGAATCCCCACCGCGGCGGCCAGCTCGGACCGGGACAGATGGGTGAGCCGGGTCAGGGCGTCGATCGCGGACGCGGGGATGCCGAGGCGAATGAGGGTTATCCAGTCAAGCGCCGAGCGGGGGATCGTGGCCAGGACAGGCTGGCCGCCGAGCAGGTCGTCAATCGCGAGTGCGGAGGGTGCGGTTGGGGCAGCGGCGGGGTACATGGGCGAGCTCCAGAATTGCCAGATGGCAGTCATTATAGTAAAAAATGGCAGCACCTGCCCGCCAGGCTTCGCCCCACGGCTTCGTCACTTCGACAAGGGGTGGCCTTCCTTCACCTGTCCCAGCCGAGTTCGCGGCCTTTGGGCGTGATCCTCAAGAGGGCACTGGCCTGTTCCCGGCAGGACTCCTTGATCCGGGGGTCCAGGGCGGCAAGCCAGCGCCTGGGGATGGCCTCCCGGCCGTAAAGGGCGCCGGCGATCATGCCCAGGATGGCCCCGGTGGTATCCGCATCCCCGCCCCGGTTGACCACGTCGATCAGGGCGGTCTCGAAGTCATGGGTGCCGAACAAGGCCTGGAAGACCGCTTGCAGGGTCTCGACGATGTAGCCGCCCGGGTTTTCCAGGCGCTGACGGTCATAACGGTAGCGGGGCTCCTCGACCACCAGGGCCTCCGCCAATAGCCTGAGTTTGGCCAGGTCCCCGCCCAGCAGGGCGGTCTGGACCATGCGGATCACGGTCAGGGTCCCGGCATCCCCGAGGGGGCTGTGGTGGGTGGTGTGGGATTGAATCCGGTTGGCTTCGGCCACCGCGGCCGCCTCCAGGCCCAGGGTACAGAGGGCGATGGGCAGGGCGCGCATGCAGGCGCCATTGCCGGCATCCTGATCGTTCAGCGGCATCACCGTCTGTCCCGTCTGGCGGTAGCGGACGATGCCACGCCGTACCGTGTGACCGATATCCACGGGCTTGCCCCGCATCCAGGCGCTGAAGGACTCGGCGATCGCCCGCGCATCCACGCCGCCGGCGCCGAGGATGGCCCATCCCAGGGCCAGGCTCATCTCGGTATCGTCCGTGACCTGGCCCCGCCGCAGCCGCAACCAGCCGCCCCCGCTCAGGTGCCGATGCACCCCATGGGCCTGGCGAATCTCCCGGGGCGTCATGAACTCCGTCGTGGCGCCGAGGGCATCGCCCACGGCCAGGCCCAGGTAGGCGCCCTCGGCCCGGGCACTCAGCCCCGCCGGAATCCCGGCGCGGGGAACCTCAATGATCGGGTGAAAAACAAACATGATAATCCGCGCACACCTCGCAGGACGGGGCGCGGCAGGCATGGATACCCTCGGCCTCGCACAATTGCTTGTAGAGGAAACGCTTCCATTTCATGTCCCGGACATTACGGGCGGCGAGGGCCGGGAAGTTGCGGCGCATGAGCTCGGTCAACTCCGGGCGCCTGCTCAGGCCCAGGTCTTCCCAGAGGTGATCGCCGCCCATGCAACCGGCCGCCACCACGGCGGCCATCCAGATCTCCGAGGGTGAACCGCCGGCGCGGTGCGCGAGCATGAGGTCGATCAAATCCTGGCGTTCCGCTTGACGCCGGTCGGGGCCCGGCCGCCACCCGGGACCGCGGGCGGCCAATCCCTTCAGGACCAGGGGTAGGGTCCGCGTTCCCAAGCCCGGGAAATGATAGTCCAGCAGGCGCAGGCAGGTCAGGCGCTCCAGGCCGAGCCAAGGCGGCAGGGCACCCCCGCCCGCCCCCCGGGTGGCGATCATGGCGGCAAAGGCCTCATCATTGCCCATCCCGGTCGCCTGGGTCATGAGCCGGGCATAAAGGTCATCAATCCCGATCGCCAGAGGCACTGCCTCCGGCCATAGCTGGCAACCCGAACGGCGCGCCGGCAAGGACGAGGTAGACGACAAGGCCCACATCTCAATAGGCCACCAGGATATCTTCATCCCGCACGATCATCTGGCAGGCCAGACGCCATTCGGTGGGGATGTCGTCCACCGCCATCCGTTCGATATCCTCATGGGTGATTTTGCCGAGTTGGCGCAGGACCGTTTTTTCCTTGTCCGTGAGGGGTCCGCCCATCCGCTGGGTCTTATTGTCCACGCTGGTGACGTGGACCAGACAGTTGCCACATTCACCGTCCTGACAGTCATGATGAACCGGGACCTTGTGCTCCTTGGCGATCTTGAGCAGGGTCTCGGTGTGGCTTCCCGCCACGGCGTAAACCGTTTTATCCTTGTAATCGGGGCTCGAAAAGGTCACGAGAGCCATGGGTTCTTCTCCGCAATCGCTGGGTTAGGGGTTAATCGCCGTCGTCAAGCAGGCTTGACCTTACAATCGCCCAGGACCTGGGCCTGGCAAGCCAGCCGGTCGTGGCGGCTCGCCATGTTTTCGCGCAGAACCTTCTCCTCAAGCACCGAGGGCTCGGTGAGATTATTCCACCCTTCAAGGACATGCATCATGCAGGTCCCGCAATCGCCCTCGCGGCACCCGTAGATGATCCCGGCCCCGATCTTCTCGGAGATCTCGATCACCCGGGTACCCGCCGGGACATTGACGGTCTGACTGATGTCTTCGAAGGTAACTCTGGCTTTTGGCATGGTGCAGGACTCCTGATTGCCTGATTAAAATAGAAAAATTACGCGTGACCCGGTCCATGACCAAGACCGGTTTCGATAGGGGACACACCCAGTTGCGGGCATGAGCCATGATCCTGGTGGGCACCCATCAGAGATCAGCCATCTCGATCACCCGCTCCGTCCCCTCGCCCAGCAGGGCCAGGGCGAGCCGATGACCGAAGTCGCGGCACTCATCGAGTTCCTCGTCGGTGGGGATCAGCTTGATCCGCAGGCCGGCTACCGGCACCCGCATCTTCAGCCCCCGCATCCGATCCTCGATCATGCGGACCGCCTCGCCGCTCCAGCCAAAGGAGCCGAAGGCGGCCCCCAGCTTGCCCTGAAGATTGACCACCGCCAGGGAGGACAGCAGATCCCACACCGGTTTCACCGCATCGCCGTTGATGGTGGGGGAGCCAAAGGCGATGGCATCCGCCTCCTCGATCAGATCCACGAAGGGCGTCGTCTCGCCGCCCGCCAGGTCATAGAGGGAGACCCGGACCCCGGGCTCCGCCTCCGCCCCGGCTTGGACCGCCTCGGCCATGCGCGCGGTGCTGCCGTAGGCGCTCATGTAGAAGATGCACAGCGACAGCTCCTCGTTACCGATGCGCTCGGCGAGGCTGGAAGTGGAAAGCTCCCGGTAGTGGGTGACGTAGCGCCGGGGCCGGTCCCGCAGGATGGGGCCATGGGTGGGCGCGATCATGTTCAGCCGCAAGGGCTCGATCAGCTTGAGGGCCGCGATCACATGGGCCTTGAAGGGCCGCATGATGTGGGCGTAGTAGTAGTCGAAGGAAAAGCGAAAGTCCCCGACCCGATCATTAAAGAGCCGGCTGTCGCAATAGTGACACCCGAAGACATCTCCGGAGAACAAGACCCCCTCCTCCACCAGATAGGTACATTGGGTATCGGGCCAGTGCAGAAAGGGGGTATGCAGGAACCGCAAGGTGCGATTGCCCAGGGAGACCTCGTCCCCGGTGCCGACCGTCTGGTACTCCAGGGGCCTATCCGTGGCCTTGGGCTTCAGCAAGGCCTTGAGCATGGCGGTGGCACGGGTGGAGATATAGAGGCGCGCCTGGGGGGCGCGGCGCATCAACTCCGGCAGCGCCCCGCTGTGATCCGGTTCCAGGTGGTTGAGCACGATGACCCGGATCTCCGCGTAGTCCGCGACGGACTCCAGGCGCCGAAAAAACTCCGCCGCGAACTCCAGCTTGACCGTATCCACCACGGCCACCCCCTCCTCCCCCCGCACCAGGTAGGCGTTGTAGCTGGTCCCGTTGGCGGTGCGCAGGATGATGTCGAAGGTGCGCAGGGTCGGGTCCATGGCACCGATCCAGTGGACACCGGGGGCGATCTCGACCGCGCCGGGGAGATTGGCCGGGAGCGGCGCCGGGGCCCAGGCGGGTTCCGGGGTAACCATGGCTTAACGCGCCCCGATCTCGGCCCGGGTCGCGGCCCGGCGCTCGGGGGGAATACCGGTCAGGGACCCGGGAGGATTCAAGGGGATGCCCAAGGCATCGAGAATGACCCCCTCGACCGGGCAGATGCTGGCGCACTGGGGATCGGCATAGTGGCCCTCGCACTCGTTGCAACGCCAGGTGTCGATCAGGAAATGTGGCTTGACCGCGAGAATGGCCTGGCTGGGACACAGGGGTAGGCAGGCCCAGCAGTTCACGCAACCTTCGACGATTTGAAAAGCCATGGGGAATAGCCTCCTGGGAGAATTCAGGCGCGCCGCCGCGCCAGCTCGGGGCTGGGCATCGCCAACCGCCCCGCCGCGACCCATTCCTGGTACAGGCTGGCCACCGCCTGCTCGATGGGTTCCAGGGCGTGCTCGCCGTTAGGGGTGATGCCCGCCGCCTCCAGTTGGCCCCAGGGTTCAAAGCCGATCCTGGAGCAGAGCACCGCCTCGCAGCCGGACAGGGCGCGGAGGGTATCCTCCAGGACCCAATCCAGCTCGCCACAGTCCTCGGGACCGATGCAATAGGCCCCCACCTTGCGGACGCCGATGAAGCGCACTTCCCGGGCACTGGCCTCGTAGATGAGGAACTCGCGGGCCTGGCCGAAGTGCTGATTGATCAGCCCGCCGCCGCTGGTCGCCACCGCCATCAGGACCGGGCGCGTCTCCCGCCTGACCCGCTTGATGGCGGTAGGCGAGATCAAGATCTCGCCCTTGCCCGGGGGCTGGGCCGCGGCCGCGCGCTGGGCCTCGATGGCGGCATGGACCTGGCGCCGGCGCGCCATGGCCTGGGGGTAGTCGATCTCCAGGGTCTCGATCTTGTCCAGGCTGAATTCGGCCCCCCGATCCTCGCCCAGCATCCCCACCGCGTCGGCCCGGCACTGACGACAGTGACGCATCATGGCCATGTCGCCGGCGCAGGCGTCCTGGAGTTGCTGGAGCTCGTCGTGGGTCGGACCGCGCTGGCCCATGAGGCCATAGAAGGTGCCATGCTCGGGCTCGGCGATCAGGGGCATGACGTTGTGCAGGAAGGCCCCCTTGGCCTTGACCAGCCGGGAGACCTCCCGCAAATGCTCGTCGTTGACCCCGGGGATGAGCACCGAGTTGACCTTGACCAGGACGCCGCGGGCCACCAGCATCTCCAGGCCCCGTTGCTGCCGCTCGATGAGGATCTCGGCGGCCTTGCGGCCCTTGATCCGGCGGTTTTTCCAGAAGATCCAGGGATAGATGTGGGCGCCGACATCCGGGTCCACGCAATTGATGGTGAGGGTGACGTGGTCGATGTTGAGCGCGCACAAGTCCTCGACCAGGTCCGGCAGGGCGAGCCCATTGGTCGAGACGCAGAGCTTGATGTCCGGGGCCTGCTCGGCGAGGGCCCGGAAGGTGGCCAGGGTGCGCTCGGGATTGGCGAGGGGATCGCCGGGGCCGGCGATGCCCAGCACCGCCATCTGGGGAATGGTGGCCGCCACCGCCAGCACCTGTTTCACCGCCTGGGCGGGGGTCAGGAGTTCCGAGACGACCCCGGGGCGGGACTCGTTGGCGCAGTTGTACTTACGGTTGCAGTAGTGACATTGAATATTGCAGGCCGGGGCCACCGCCACATGCATGCGGGCATAGTGATGATGGGCCTCCTCCGAGTAGCAAGGGTGGTTGTGGACCTTGGCGCGGATGTGCTCCGGCAGGTGGGAGAGGGCAGCGGATGACCCGCCACAACCGCTCGAGGCACAGCCCTCGGCGGAGGAACCGACCCCGGCGCGGCTCGCGACCTGCAACTCCAACATAGCGCCTCCAGAGATCAGGGGCAGGGTAGCCCCTCGGGATTAAAACGGATTCTGGAGTCACTACAGCAAGGCCCGTGCCGGACTTGCTCGTGGGGAGTTTTGGCTAGGGTACTTGTTGGGATATCTCGCTGTTTTTGATATAAATATTGATTATATCCAGCGAGTTGGGCCAGCAGGAAAGGCACGTCGAGGGCAAGCCGCCGCCCCCGGCAAGGAGTGATGGGCTGTGGGTCCAGGGCCGGCTTGTCGTCTATCCGACAGACTCATAGCCGCGCACTTGTGGGAATGGGAACAGCGAAGGAACCTTGAATGAGTGGTTATGGGCGCCTTGGCGACTCCTAGCCATGTTCCGGCCATGACTCAGTTGGCGCCTTGGCACCCCGCCGA
>CAWJBI010000010.1:0-18755 GCA_963841065.1 uncultured Gammaproteobacteria bacterium
GGGCACTGGCCTGTTCCCGGCAGGACTCCTTGATCCGGGGGTCCAGGGCGGCAAGCCAGGCACCTGGGGATGGCCTCCCGGCCGTAAAGGGCGCCGGCGATCATGCCCAGGATGGCCCCGGTGGTATCCGCATCCCCACCCCGGTTAGACCACGTCGATCAGGGCGGTCTCGAAGTCATGGATCTCGAACAAGAGGGCCTGGAAGACCACTTTGCAGGGTCTCGACGATGTAGCCGCCCGGGTTTTCCAGGCGCTGACGGTCGTAACGGTAGCGGGGCTCCTCGACCACCAGGGCCTCCGCCAAATATAGCCTGAGTTTGACCAGGTCCCCGCCCAGCAGGGCGGTCTGTACCATGCGGATCACGGTAGGGTCCCGGCATCCCCGGGGGGCTATGGTGGGTGGTGTGGGATTGAATCCGGTTGGCCTCAGCCACCACGGCCGCCTCCAGGCCCAGGGTAGAGAGGGCGATGGGCAGGGCACGCATGCAGGCGCCATTGCCGGCATCCTGATCGTTCGCGGCATCACCGTCTGTCCCGTCTGGCGGTAGCGGACGATGCCACGCCCGGTTACCGTGTGACCGATATGCACGGGCTTGCCCCGCATCCAGGCGCTGAAGGACTCGGCGATCACAGGTGAGTCAGGCCCCCGGCATCGAGGATGGCCCATCCCCAGGGCCAGGCTCATCTCGGTATCGTCCGTGACCTGGCCCCGCCGCAACCGCAACCAGCCGCCCCCGCTCAGGTGCCGATGCACCCCATGGGCCTGGCGAATCTCCCGGGGCGTCATGAACTCCGTCGTGGCGCCGAGGGCATCGCCCACGGCCAGGCCCAGATAGGCGCCCTCGGCCCGGGCATCAGCCCCGCCGGAATCCCGGCGCGGGGACCCTCAATGATCGGGTGAAAAACAAACATGATAATCCGCGCACACCTCGCAGGACGGGGCGCGGCAGGCATGGATACCCTCGGCCTCGCACAATTGCTTGTAGAGGAAACGCTTCCATTTCATGTCCCGGACATTACGGGCGAGCGAGGGCCGGGAAGTTGCGGCGCATGAGCTCGGTCAACTCCGGGCGCCTGCTCAGGCCCAGGTCTTCCCAGAGGTGATCGCCGCCCATGCAACCGGCCGCCACCACGGCGGCCATCCAGAGCTCCGAGGGTGAACCGCCGGCGCGGTGCGCGAGCATGAGGTCGATCAAATCCTGGCGTTCCGCTTGACGCCGGTCGGGGCCCGGCCGCCACCCGGGACCGCGGGCGGCCAATCCCTTCAGGACCAGGGGTAGGGTCCGCGTTCCCAAGCCCGGGAAATGATAGTCCAGCAGGCGCAGGCAGGTCAGGCGCTCCAGGCCGAGCCAAGGCGGCAGGGCACCCCCGCCCGCCCCCCGGGTGGCGATCATGGCGGCAAAGGCCTCATCATTGCCCATCCCGGTCGCCTGGGTCATGAGCCGGGCATAAAGGTCATCAATCCCGATCGCCAGAGGCACTGCCTCCGGCCATAGCTGGCAACCCGAACGGCGCGCCGGCAAGGACGAGGTAGACGACAAGGCCCACATCTCAATAGGCCACCAGGATATCTTCATCCCGCACGATCATCTGGCAGGCCAGACGCCATTCGGTGGGGATATCGTCCACCGCCATCCGCTCGATATCCTCATGGGTGATTTTGCCGAGTTGGCGCAAGGACCGTTTTTTCCTTGTCCGTGAGGGGTCCGCCCATCCGCTGGGTCTTATTGTCCACGCTGGTGACGTGAACCAGACAGTTGCCACATTCACCGTCCTGACAGTCATGATGAACCGGGACCTTGTGCTCCTTGGCGATCTTGAGCAGGGTCTCGGTGTGGCTTCCCGCCACGGCGTAAACCGTTTTATCCTTGTAATCGGGGCTCGAAAAGGTCACGAGAGCCATGGGTTCTTCTCCGCAATCGCTGGGTTAGGGGTTATTCGCCGTCGTCAAGCAGGCTTGACCTTACAATCGCCCAGGACCTGGGCCTGGCGAGCCGCCGTCGTGGCGGCTCGCCATGTTTTCGCGCAGAACCTTCTCCTCAAGCACCGAGGGCTCGGTGAGATTATTCCACCCTTCAAGGACATGCATCATGCAGGTCCCGCAATCGCCCTCGCGGCACCCGTAGATGATCCCGGCCCCGATCTTCTCGGAGATCTCGATCACCCGGGTACCCGCCGGGACATTGACGGTCTGACTGATGTCTTCGAAGGTAACTCTGGCTTTTGGCATGGTGCAGGACTCCTGATTGCCTGATTAAAATAGAAAAATTACGCGTGGCCCGATCCATGACCAAGACCGGTTTCGATAGGGGACACACCCAGTTGCGGGCATGAGCCATGATGCTGGTGGGCACCCATCAGAGGTCAGCCATCTCGATCACCCGCTCCGTCCCCTCGCCCAGCAAGGCCAGGGCGAGCCGATGACCGAAGTCGCGGCACTCATCGAGTTCCTCATCGGTGGGGATCAGCTTGATCCGCAGGCCCGCTACCGGCACCCGCATCTTCAGCCCCCGCATCCGATCCTCGATCATGCGGACCGCCTCGCCGCTCCAGCCAAAGGAGCCGAAGGCGGCCCCCAGCTTGCCCTGAAGATTGACCACCGCCAGGGAGGACAGCAGATCCCACACCGGTTTCACCGCATCGCCGTTGATGGTGGGGGAGCCAAAGGCGATGGCATCCGCCTCCTCGATCAGATCCACGAAGGGCGTCGTCTCGCCGCCCGCCAGGTCATAGAGGGAGACGCGGACCCCGGGCTCCGCCTCCGCCCCGGCTTGGACCGCCTCGGCCATGCGCGCGGTGCTGCCGTAGGCGCTCATGTAGAAGATGCACAGCGACAGCTCCTCGTTACCGATGCGCTCGGCGAGGCTGGAAGTGGAAAGCTCCCGGTAGTGGGTGACGTAGCACGCCGGGGCCGGTCCCGCAGGATGGGGCCATGGGTGGGCGCGATCATGTTCAGCCGCAAGGGCTCGATCAGCTTGAGGGCCGCGATCACATGGGCCTTGAAGGGCCGCATGATGTGGGCGTAGTAGTAGTCGAAGGAAAAGCGAAAGTCCCCGACCCGATCATTAAAGAGCCGGCTGTCGCAATAGTGACACCCGAAGACATCTCCGGAGAACAAGACCCCCTCCTCCACCAGGTAGGTACATTGGGTATCGGGCCAGTGCAGAAAGGGGGTATGCAGGAACCGCAAGGTGCGATTGCCCAGGGAGACCTCGTCCCCGGTGCCGACCGTCTGGTACTCCAGGGGCCTGTCCGTGGCCTTGGGCTTCAGCAAGGCCTTGAGCATGGCGGTGGCACGGGTGGAGATATAGAGGCGCGCCTGGGGGGCGCGGCGCATCAACTCCGGCAGCGCCCCGCTGTGATCCGGTTCCAGGTGGTTGAGCACGATGACCCGGATCTCCGCGTAGTCCGCGACGGACTCCAGGCGCCGAAAAAACTCCGCCGCGAACTCCAGCTTGACCGTATCCACCACGGCCACCCCCTCCTCCCCCCGCACCAGGTAGGCGTTGTAGCTGGTCCCGTTGGCGGTGCGCAGGATGATGTCGAAGGTGCGCAGGGTCGGGTCCATGGCACCGATCCAGTGGACACCGGGGGCGATCTCGACCGCGCCGGGGAGATTGGCCGGGAGCGGCGCCGGGGCCCAGGCGGGTTCCGGGGTAACCATGGCTTAACGCGCCCCGATCTCGGCCCGGGTCGCGGCCCGGCGCTCGGGGGGAATACCGGTCAGGGACCCGGGAGGATTCAAGGGGATGCCCAAGGCATCGAGAATGACCCCCTCGACCGGGCAGATGCTGGCGCACTGGGGATCGGCATAGTGGCCCTCGCACTCGTTGCAACGCCAGGTGTCGATCAGGAAATGCGGCTTGACCGCGAGAATGGCCTGGCTGGGACACAGGGGTAGGCAGGCCCAGCAGTTCACGCAACCTTCGACGATTTGAAAAGCCATGGGGAATAGCCTCCTGGGAGAATTCAGGCGCGCCGCCGCGCCAGCTCGGGGCTGGGCATCGCCAACCGCCCCGCCGCGACCCATTCCTGGTACAGGCTGGCCACCGCCTGCTCGATGGGTTCCAGGGCGTGCTCGCCGTTAGGGGTGATGCCCGCCGCCTCCAGTTGGCCCCAGGGTTCAAAGCCGATCCTGGAGCAGAGCACCGCCTCGCAGCCGGACAGGGCGCGGAGGGTATCCTCCAGGACCCAATCCAGCTCGCCACAGTCCTCGGGACCGATGCAATAGGCCCCCACCTTGCGGACGCCGATGAAGCGCACTTCCTGGGCACTGGCCTCGTAGACGAGGAACTCGCGGGCCTGGCCGAAGTGCTGATTGATCAGCCCGCCGCCGCTGGTCGCCACCGCCATCAGGACCGGGCGCGTCTCCCGCCTGACCCGCTTGATGGCGGTAGGCGAGATCAAGATCTCGCCCTTGCCCGGGGGCTGGGCCGCGGCCGCGCGCTGGGCCTCGATGGCGGCATGGACCTGGCGCCGGCGCGCCATGGCCTGGGGGTAGTCGATCTCCAGGGTCTCGATCTTGTCCAGGCTGAATTCGGCCCCCCGGTCCTCCCCCAGCATCCCCACCGCGTCGGCCCGGCACTGACGACAGTGACGCATCATGGCCATGTCACCGGCGCAGGCATCCTGGAGTTGCTGGAGCTCGTCGTGGGTCGGACCGCGCTGGCCCATGAGGCCATAGAAGGTGCCATGCTCGGGCTCCGCGATCAGGGGCATGACGTTGTGCAGGAAGGCCCCCTTGGCCTTGACCAGCCGGGAGACCTCCCGCAGATGCTCGTCGTTGACCCCGGGGATGAGCACCGAGTTGACCTTGACCAGGACACCGCGTGCCACCAGCATCTCCAGGCCCCGTTGCTGCCGCTCGATGAGGATCTCGGCGGCCTTGCGGCCCTTGATCCGGCGGTTCCTCCAGAAGATCCAGGGATAGATGTGGGCGCCGACATCCGGGTCCACGCAGTTGATGGTGAGGGTGACGTGGTCGATGTTGAGCGCGCACAAGTCCTCGACCAGGTCCGGCAGGGCGAGCCCATTGGTCGAGACGCAGAGCTTGATGTCCGGGGCCTGCTCGGCGAGGGCCCGGAAGGTGGCCAGGGTGCGCTCGGGATTGGCGAGGGGATCGCCGGGGCCAGCGATCCCCAGCACCGCCATCTGGGGAATGGTGGCCGCCACCGCCAGCACCTGTTTCACCGCCTGGGCGGGGGTCAGGAGTTCCGAGACGACCCCGGGGCGGGACTCGTTGGCGCAGTTGTACTTACGGTTGCAGTAGTGACATTGAATATTGCAGGCCGGGGCCACCGCCACATGCATGCGGGCATAGTGATGATGGGCCTCCTCCGAGTAGCAAGGGTGGTTGTGGACCTTGGCGCGGATGTGCTCCGGCAGGTGGGAGAGGGCAGCGGATGACCCGCCACAACCGCTCGATGCACAGCCCTCGGCGGAGGAACCGACCCCGGCGCGGCTCGCGACCTTCAACTCCAACATAGCGCCTCCAGAGATCAGGGGCAGGGTAGCCCCTCGGGATTAAAACGGATTCTGGAGTCACTACAGCAAGGCCCGTGCCGGACTTACTCCTGGGGAGTTTTGGCTAGGGTACTTTTTGGGATATCTCGCTGTTTTTGATATAAATATTGATTATATCCAGCGAGTTGGGCCAGCAGGAAAGGCCCGTCGAGGGCAAGCCGCGCCCCCCGGCAAGGAGGGATGGGCTATGGGTCCAGGGCCGGCTTGTCGTCTATCCGACAGACTCAGAGCCGCGCACTTGTGGGAATGGGAACAGCGGCAGCGCCTTGTCACCCCTAATCGCGTTCGAACCCATGACTGGTGAACTTGAGGGTCCGGCAGTTCTCGGTCAGGGTCCGCACCACCTTGTCCGGCGCCCCGACGGGAACGTCCGCCTCGATTTCGAGGGTCACGGTGACCCTGGCCCCCACCAGGGCCACGAGGTGGGCGATGACCTCCTCGGCGATCTTGCTGGCATCCCGGCCCACGCGGGCCTCGTCCAGATTCACGGTGCCATGGAACCGCTTCGGCTGAGTCGCGACCGGTGGCGTGACCTGGGTGGGCGGCAAGACAGAGGGCGGGACTGGGTCGGTCCCTCCTCCGCCCGTGCCATCACCCACGGCGTTTACCTTCACATCGCCCGGTAGCTGCGCCACGGCCGCCGCCCGCTCCGCCGCCAGTTGCCGGCTGGCCACCTCGGGCCGCACCACCAGTTCCGGCGCCTTGGGGATCGGTCAGGTTCAGGAGGGTGCCGCCGCGCAGCCCCCGATAGCGGCCAGCGGCCTCGTCGTAACTGTCGGCCAGGCCGAAGCTGTCCTGGGTCCAGGTCAGCAGATTGAGGCCAGCGCTAAGGGCACCCAGGAGCACGCCGGGCTCCTTGAGGCGCGGCAGGTAGAGGTAGCGAGGCGAAATAGGCCACCAACTGCCGGACGGACACATGATTGCCTTGCCAGAGGGGCACCCGGTCCAGATCCATCTTCAGGCGGGTTGACGCGAAACTGGTCAGGTACAGACTCGTCGGAGCGCAGCTTCTTGCTGGCGCGCACCGCCAGGGCATCGGTCCCGGCCAGCCGCAGGGCCTCCCAGACGATGGGGGCCTGGGGTGTCGCCTGTCCCGGCACCAGCAGCCACTGGTAGGTCTCCGGCAGCCGCGCCGTCACGGTGCCGTCGGCGGCGGTCTTCTGCGTCTCGGCCTGGGTCACCTGAAAGGGCGACAGGTTCAGATCCTTCTGCTCGGCCAGGATTGATACCCACGCCAGATACTTGCGCGCGGCCTCGTCCAGGTCCTGCAAGCGGGTCTTGTCCGCCGCCAGAAAGACCAGGGTGTTGCGGTAGAGGCGGGGCGTGTTACCGCGCGTCTCCAGGATGGCCTTGGCCGCCAGCTCGGCCGGGCTGTTGGTCTCCTTGCTGTAGGGATGCCCGATGCCCAGCACCACCAGCCGCGCATCCAGATCGTCCGGCACATCGGCGCCGCTCTGCGGCAGCGGGTGGATGCGGGGGAAGTCGCCCATGCGCGCCAGATCCTTGCGCAGGCGCTGCTCCAACTCGTGAGCGACCTTGTCCGGCTCACGCTTCAACTGCTCGGCGCGGTCCTCGGCCAGCTTGGTCACGGTCGGCTGGGTCGAGTACCAGTAGTGCGGCCCGTCCTGATACAGATAGGTCGCCGCCGCCGCCATCCGGCGCAGGGCATCGCCGAATACGGCGGGGGATTCACCGGGCATGACGCAGCCGAGCTTCACGCGCCGGTCTTCGATGCCCTTGTGCGCGGCGGCCGTGGTCGGCGCCGAGCCCAGATAGATGGCGCGCGCCACCCGCCGACAGGCCGAGAGCTTGCCCAGGTTGGGCAAGTCGCTGTCGAGCTTGAGCGGCAAGGAGTTCGGCCCGTCCACGTCCTTCTCGATCACCGGCACCCAGTTGTCCGAGAGATAGCGCGTCAGCTCCGACTGCACGCGCGGATCGTCGATCGAGACGTTGGCGGGCAGGATCAGCGGATTGCGGTCGCCCTTCTCCCACAGGCTATGGATCACCGCCGCCATCAGCCGCAGCACGCCGCGCGTGCGCTGGAATTTCACCAGGGTCGACCAGTCGGTGTAGAGCCGGTCGAAGATCTCCGGGTGGATCGGATAGGCGGCCTTGATGCGCTGCTCGTAGTCCGCCTCGCGGCACTCGGGCGGAAACTCCGCCTGCTGGGTCCGGTAGAACTCGGCGAAGGCCCGCGCCACCACGTCGCGATCCTTGAACTGGGCCGGGTCGGACAGGGGCTGGAACAGACGGCGGCGGACGATCTCGAAGCCCTCCTCCGCGCTCGCGGGCCGCCAGGAGGACTCCACCCGCCCCACCACGTTGCGCAACCGGTCCAGGGCCTCGCGCCCGCGGGTGCCGCCCACCTCCACGTCGTCCGCGTGCGACCGGCCCGAGGTATCCGAGGCCGGCAGGCTGATGACCAGCAGGCAGTTCTTGGCCAGCTTGGCCGATTCGGTCAGCACCTGGGCGAAGGTGAACTGGGTCTCGAAGCCGCCGGCCGGCAGGTCGCTCTGGTCGTGGAGCTGGCGCGCGTAGGCCACCCACTCGTCCACCAGGATCAGGCAGGGGCCGTACTCGTTGAACAGCTCGCGCAGCACATCGCCGGGGCTGGTGGCCTGCTCGTCGTCGGCCTGCACGCGGGCGAAGGCCTGGCTTGACCGCCCAGTTGCCAGGCCAGCTCACCCCAGAGGGTGCGGACCACGGTGCCATCGGGCTTGACGCTCGGGTTGCCCGGCGAAATCTTGTTGCCCACCAGCACCACCCGGCGGGCGGTCGGCACCTGGCTGGCCCCGGCGGCGGCCATCACCGCGTCGATGCCCGCCAGTTCGGTCGGCGGCGATGCCGGAGAAGAGGTGGTAGAGCGCCAGCATGGAGTGCGTCTTGCCGCCGCCGAAGTTGGTCTGCAACTGGATGACCGGGTCACCGCCCGCCCCGGTCGCGGCGGGCGAGAGCCGCCGCAGGGCGCCCACCAGCATCCCCTTGAGGCTCTCGGTGAGGTAGGTGCGCCGGAAGAACTCCACCGGGTCGCGGTACTCGGCCGTGCCCTCGCCCAGGTGGACCTGCCACAGGTCGGCGGCGAACTCGGCCTGCTGGTACCGGCCGCTGGCCACGTCCTCGTGCGGCATCACCACCTCGCGCCAGGGCTTGAGGCTGCCCGTCACCCCGCTCTCGATGGCCTGGCTGACGCGACTTGCGCTTCTCGCCGCGCGCCTGCTCGTCGAAGCGCAGGCGCAGCAGCTCCATCTTCATCCTCTCCACCTCGTCCGCCTCGGGGGCCGAGACGGCGGACAGCAGGCGCACGACCGAATCCAGGGCGCGGTAGGCGTCGTCGCTGGAGAAGGGCTCCTGGTGCGCCCACTTGTTGCGCCAGGTCGCGGATCTCGCGACACCAGGCTGCGCTCGGCATAGCCCAGGATCTGGCGGAAGACCTCGTTCCAGGTCTCCCACATCAGCTTGAGCAGGGCCGCGGCGTCCCACTCGCTCGATGCCCTTGTTGGCCAGCATCGGGTCTTCGACGAAGCCCCGCACCTTGGCCATCGACAGGGCATTGGCGGCAATGGCCGCCCTGACCTCGCGGTCGACGAAGGGCCCGAGACCCGCCTTCAGCAGCTCCAGCGACTTGCCGACACGTTCGTGGTTGGTGATGGCCATGCACTTACTCCACTGCGTACCTGATCGTCTTCAGTTGCGGCAGCAAGGTCGGGACTGCGCACAGCGCCGTGTCCCAGAGGATGTCCGCATCGACGTCGAAGTAGGCATGAACCAGTCGATGACGCATGCCGATGACTGCCTTCCAGGGAATTCTGGATGAGCGATCTTGGCGTCTCCGTCGGAGACACTGGCTTGCGGCCTCGCCGATGATTTCGATCGGCGCGCGCCAGCGCGAACCACAGCATTCGTCGTTGTCGAGATCCGTCCCGACGTCCGGCCAGCGACGAAGCGAGCGACGGACTCTGCCGCGTCGATCATGTGCCGATCCGCACCCGGTCATCCGCCTGCATACTGCACCTCGGCCGTGCGGACTACCTCGTCGCGGAAGTAGCGTGACAGGTCCCCCGCTGTGCGCAGGTCGACCTTCTTTCGCCAACATCTCCGACAGCTCGATCTCCATGCCGGCGATACCGAACAGCGACGGAATATGCTCCGGGTCGAATTCCACCAGCAGATCGATGTCGCTATCCGGCCGCGCGGTCCCTTCAGCTGCGAGCCGAACAGCGACAAGCGGCGAATGTGATGCCGTCGGCAGAACGTGCGGTCCAGGGCTTGCGTCGAGGATTCAGAGCGGGATGCATGCGGCGCTCGAGCGCCGACTGCGAGTTCGCGGCGAGATCCCAGCCGGTCGGCCAGGTCCACTGCGGCATCGAGGCCATCGTCGCCGAGCGGCGGCCATGACTGCCGGCGCCCTGACGGGCGATTCGATGCTGCCAGTCGGCACTGCAACACATCGGGCGTCGCGGGCACGGCCAGCAGTGCCGGCGCATGCTCAGCGCGGCCAGTCATTCGCCTGCCTGCCCGCGCCGCGCGCCAAGCCAGGTGTTGATCATCGTCTTCTGGCGCTCGAAGGTGTCCGCGCTCATCACCACCACGTCGGCGGGAATCAGGCGCCGGCCCAGCAGGTGGCAGCCGCGCCATTTCCGCGAAGCGGTCGGGCACATCCGGCTCCACCACCAGCAAGTCGAGGTCGCTGTCTTCCCGCGCATCGCCGCGCGCCGGGAGCCAAACACGATCAGTCGGGTGCCCGCCGGAACCGCCGGCTTGAGACAGGCCAGCGCCTCATCGATCAGATTCATCATCGACCTCCGTCGTCATCGAACAGAATCGCCGGTGCCCGCGAACGGCGGCCTGCGGCGCTGCCTGGGCCAGCCGGGTGATCTCGGGCCAGCTCTGCACCAGGCCGTTGTAGGCCATGGCCTCGGCCGCGCGTTTCTTGCGCTCGCACAGGGTGTAGAGGCGGTAGCAGAGTTCGCGGGCGGTCTCGGCCTGGCTGCCGAGCTTGGCGACCAGGGCCGCCGCCGCGCTCTCGCCGCCGGATTCGAGGACGCGGATCAGTTGGTGGACCATCTCCCAGACGGTCAGGCGCTGGTCGGTGGTCGGGTCCCAGTCGGCGGGCAGCTCGGCGGGTTTCAGCAGGCGCACCTTGCCGGCCTTGGCGACCAGGATGCCGGCCTCGACCAGGCCGGAGACGCTGGTGTTCTTGGACTTGGAGAGTTGCTCGGCGACGCCGTAATCGCCCTCGGCAAAGCCGGTCTGCTCGAACCAGGTCAGCGCCCAGCGGCTGTCGGCGTCGAAGTCGCCCTCCTGCTCGGCCAGGGCCTCGTCCAGGGTCTGGTTGATGAGCGCCAGGGCGGCGCGCACCGGGAGCGGCTTGCCCTCGGCGTCGAGCACCTTGGCGTAGCGGGTATAGACCGCCATGCCGGGGCCGATGGCCGCCTGGGCCAGGTCCACCGGGGCGATGTTGCCGCGCTGGAGGTGGGCCAGCGCCTGCGGCAGCTCGGCCTTGAGCGCGGCGACGAACTCGCGGCGGGTGGCGGTGGGGGCGTCGGCGGGGCGCTGGCGGCAGACGAGGACGATGCTGGAGGCGAGGGCGTTGGTGCCGATGCCGATCATGCGATTGCCCAGTTCGGTGCGCATCGGCCAGGTGCCGCTGATGGCGAAGCCGGCCTCGATGACGGCGGCGAGGAAGGTGTCCCAGCCGGTATTGGTCGTGCCGTCGCGCCGTCGCTCTCGGCCTGCTTGAAGGCGTAGTAGATGGTGACCGGAAAGGCCGGATGCGCCTGCTCGGCGAGGCGGTGCATCGCCTGCGTCATGCCGTCGAGGAAGAAGGTCTCGGCCTTCTCCTTGCTGCCGTGGCGGTAGGGCGTGGCGACCAGTTCCTCGGCCTTGGGCACGGCGAGCGTGGCGAAAAGATCGGGAAAGACGGGCTTCAGCGAGCGGCGCAGCCAGACGTAGAAGAAGTCCGACAGGTCGGCGTAGCCGATGTTGTCGTAGTAGGGCGGGTCGGTGGAGACGACCTTGTCGCGCTGAGACGTCTGTGTCGTGCGCATCTGCTTGGATCGCGATGCCCGTCGGCGCTGGCAGCGAGACTGTCGAGCGCCTTCGCACTGTCCAGTCGACACGGCTCGCGAAGCTGCCGCCGACGTCCGCAGAACGGATTGGCCTCAGCGAAGTCCCAAGTCATCGGAATTGCTTGCCGGCCGAAACGTATTGCGCATCTGCGTCTTTGCCGGAGTCGCCATGCACAGATGCGATGATCCGTAGTCGGCAGCTCTGCTGACACGCGAACGCCAGATACACCCCCACCGCATCGGCGTAGGCGGTGGCGCCGGCGCCGCCGTCGCGCAGGGGCTTGCCGTCGTCGGGCAGGCCGGCGGCGAGGGCGTCGCGCTTCACCCGCTCGCGCGCTTCCTGCACCAGGTCGGAGAAGGTCGTCAGCGCCACGAGTTGGCGGGGGGTGAAGAGGTCGCCGTAGGTCTTCAGTCCGTAGAGCGGCGGCGAGAACCAGCGCGGGTTCTCGGGCATCGCGACTTCCGGCTTCCACGTCGGCTGCGCCGTCAGGGCAACGGCTTCCATCTCCGGCGTCGGCGCGAGATAGACCCGCCCGCGATCACCCTCGGCGACGATCGCCATCAGCCGCGCACCCATGCGCCCGGCCTTGGCCTCGCCTTGATGTACTCGGACGCGATCGGCATGCCCGACATCAGGCATTGGAAGTTCGCGCCGCGCGACAGCTTGGTGCCGTTCTTCGCCGCCTCCGCATCCTTCGGCTTGCCCACCTTCACCGTGAAGCGATAGCCGCCGGCCCCCTCTCCCCGCCCTCCCCCGCGAGGGAGTCAGGACCGGCTCGACATAGGCCTCCTTGCCCGCCTTGGTGGAGAGCATGAAGGTGGAGGCCAGCGGCACGTCGACGTTGGCGAAGGCCGGGTTGGGGCTCTTCACCGTGCGCGCCCAGAGCCAGGCGATGACGGTGAGCTTGCGGCCGAGGTAGGGCTTCAGGTCGGGGCGCGGGGGCGAGAGGCCCGCGCTCCCGCCACCATCGCCGCCGTGATCTCGATCTTGGGGTAGAGGTGGCCGATGCGCTTCTCGGCCTCGTCGCGCATCCATTGGCCGTAGTAGCGCACGTCCTCGGCCAGGCCCTGGCGCGCCCGCGTTCCACTCCCGTGTCGGACAAGCTCGACGCTGCAGCTGTCTTCGCGCTGCCGCTCCGACCGCGGCTCTTGCGCGGATTGCACCGGGCGGCCGTGCCCGGCGAAGCGGGGCGGGATCTCGATCATGGCCTTGTTGATCAGCACCGCCACCGGGTTGAGGTCGCGAGGCATGGCTCTCCAGCCCCAGCCGCTGCGCCTCCAGCGGCAGCGCCCCACCGCCCGCAAAGGGATCGTGGAAGGCCGGCAGCTTGTAGCGGTCGAACAGTTCCTTGGCGCGCGGATGGTCGGCTTGCTCGGCGCAGGTGTAGCGCCAACTCTGCCAGATCTCGTCGCGCGCCCGCTGCAGCACCGTCTCGTTGGTGGTGTTCTCCCACTTCACCAGGTCCTCGATGATGCGGAACAGCCGCTGCCGCTCCTTCTCCTGCGCCTTCTCGGTCGGGAAGAGGTCCGGATGCGCCGAGGGGTCGTCCACCATCTGCGCGAAGATCACCGCCCGCGCCGCCGCCAGCGGCCGGCGCGCCCACCAGAGGTGCAGGGTGGAGGGGTGCCCGTGGCGGATGGACTTCTCCCGCGCGCGAGGCCGCGTTGATGGCCTCCAGGGGCAGGGCGACCTCGATGAGTTTCTTTTTATTATTCAAGTCTATTTCTCTAGCGGGTGGGCGTGCTTGGCGACCTCGAGCATCAGGTCGAGCTTTTCGGTGATCTCGTCATCGATGGCCTCGCGCGGCACATAATCGGCGAGGCGGTGATAGTCGGTCTTGGACATCAGATTGGGAGTCGGAGTTTCTTGTAGAAATCCTTGAATACCCGATCCAGAAAAGCGTCGCTGGCCTTGATGTCCGGCCCCCAGGGTGACGGTTCACCCAAGGTGTCCAGGGCCTTTTCAATCTCATCGATACTCGCCGACATCTGTTCGCGCCAGGGTCTCTCGAATAGGTCACCCTGGCGACCGCGGCCTTCGGCGCCCGCGAAGTCGAGCAGCACCTCGCGCAGGCACAGGTAATTCTCCAACTCGCGCCGACGCCACATGAGTTGAGTCAAGTTGGGATCGCTGGGTGGGGTCTGGTCCAGGCGGTCGTAGATGGCAATGCCCACCAAGTCGGGTTTGGCCTCGCGGACGCCATAGAAGTGATCCTGGGCCTTGCGCGGCTGGTTGGCGACATAGTGCACGTAGGGGCAATCGAGCAGGGCGGCGGCGGGGTGCTCAAGACGTCGGGCGAATGCTGTCAGGATCGCCAGATCGGTGGAACCTTCAAGGTACAGGACCCAGCCCTTTTCCTGCGCTTGCAGATAGTGCTCAAAGCCGATTTCTCTCAGCGACTTGACGACTTGGCTGCCGCGATCATCGATGCGATGGGGACGGCCTACGAAGGCAATGAGGACGTCGCGATCGGCCGCCTCGTTCAGCACGACCTCCGAATGGCTGGCGGCAATGATCTGGCTGCCGGTCTGGTCCGCCGTCTCTCCCAGAAGCCGGTAAATCTGACGCTGGCGCAGGATTTCCAGGTGGGCGTCCGGCTCATCGAGCAGCAGCACGGAAGCGGGATTCGCGGTCATATGGGCCAACAGCAACAAGGTCTGCTGTTGGCCGCGACCGCTGGCGGAGAGGTCGAGCTGTACCTTCTCACGGGTGCGGTAGGTCATCGTGATCTCACCGCGCTCCGCGATGTACTGGGGCTTATCCAGCGTGGTCCCGAACAGGGCTTGGATGTGCTCGACGATGCCCTGCCACTTGGTCTCGCCGTCTTCGCCAATCAGTATCTGGTAACAGAGATTACGCAGCACTTCCGCTGTTCGCCCTTCACCGATGCGGACGCCGATGGCACCGCGATCAAGCCGCGTCTCGTTGGCCGCCAGACCGGACATCGGCGGCAGGTATGCGATACGTACCCCACTGGCTGCTTCAGGAACTGGCATACGGGTCGCGTCGTGCAAACGCAGGGGGCGGCAGTAAAACGATTCCTCATTGGCGTAATCGAACTCCAACCCGCATGACCAATCGATGCCATCGACAATGATGTCGATCAGGACATTTTCCGTGCGTGTCTTGCCATTCGCTCGCGAACCGCTGCGCACATGCAGATCACGCCATAGGAGATTCGCTACAGGCACGGGAACCGCAATGAGGTCCCGACGGTTGATGGTTACCCCAGGTCGCTTGGCGGGCACCTCGCCAGTACCGCGTTTTTCCATCCAGCGCCTTAATCCGATATCCCAGAGGGCCAAAGCCTGCAAGGCAGTGGTTTTCCCTGCGTTATTGGGTCCAATCAAGACGACTCTATCGCCCAGCTCCAACTCGACGTCGTCGAAGACCTTGAAATTGCGAATGGTCAGCTTGGTTAGCATGGTGGCTTCAGGTTTACGATGGGAGATCGGCGCGATCGACGAGCTCAGGGAAGTCGTAGTTCACGCTGGTCACCCCGAAGTCCGGCTCGCGCTGGAAGGGCCGCCGCAGGTAGTGGACCTGGTGCGCTGTCATCGTCCAGGAACTCGACGATGGCGAGGATGAAGTCGTCCGGCTTGTTGAGGGAGTAGAGGATCTCGTTGCGTGTCACGGTGATGGTCGGGGCGCCGGAGACCCGGCCCTTGACCTCGATGAAGCGCAGCTTGCCGGTGCCGGGGACGCGGCTCTCGATGTCGTAGCCGAGCTTGTCGAATTCCCGGTCGGTGGGGTCGAAGCCCAGGCCGCGCTCGATGTCCATGACGATGGCGCGGGCACGGGCGGCGCTGGCCTGGGTGTCCGCCGGGTGCGCGGGCGTGCCGGCCACGACCTGCCCGGTCATGGCCTGGATCAGTCCCAGCGGCACCACCAGCAAGCCACCCAGCACCACCGGCGGCAGGGGCGAGAGCTGGGCTTCGAGCTTCAGGTCTTCGAGCCGTTTTTGCAGCCGCCCTTGCAGGAGGTCGGCCCGCTTGCGCGCCTCGCCGGAGTTGAGCCGGGCGTTGGGCCTGCCGGCCTGCTCTTGCAGCTTGAGTTCTTCCGCGCGGTGGTCCCAGTAGGTGATCTCCTTGGTGAGGCGGTCCTTGACCGCCGCCTCGGTCTTGGCGATGAGATCGAGCTTGGCGCCGCGCACCTCGGCCAGGTGTTCCGGCACGACCTGGGCGATGGCGTAGCCCTGCGCCCGTCGCTCCAGCTCGCGGTCGATCCACTGGCACTCGGGCCGGTCGAGGATGGCGTCGATGCCGGGCTCGCCGGGCGCCAGGGGACGGTAGTCGAGATAGGGCGCGTATTGGACGTGACGGGTGGCACCCGCGGCGTCCTGCTCCACATAGAGCATCCGCTTGGAGACGACCCGGCGCTCGCCGGCGCGGGTGAGTCCGGCGTCCTGGATGGCGTGCTCCAGATAGAAGAGCACCCGGGGCTGGGTGCCGGGATCGCGCTCGTCCACCAGGACGGTGCCGCGTTTCAGCAGGTCGCGATTGCGCTCCAGGGTGAGGTCGATGACGGCGTCGAGCAGCGGGTGACCGGGGCAGACGAAGGCGGCGAGGGGCTGGCCCTGGGGCGCTACCAGGCTCTTGTCGAAGGCGATGCGTTCGTAGCGTGGCAGCACGGGCTCGCCGACCCCGATGAGCCGGTCGCGGTTGCGCACCGGCGCCGGGACATGGGTGATCTCGTAGCGGCGGGTCTCGCGTTGCTTGACGGTGCCGCCGAGCCGCTTGAAGGCCTCGAGGAAGAAGGATTCGATGTAGTGGGGTTGCAGGCGACGGGCGTCGGCCCGCTCCATGTCCTCGCGGATGCGCTGGACCCGGCTGGCGTCCATGGCGTCGTGGGCCAGCACCCGCTCTTCGATCAGGTCTTGCAGGTGGCCCCGGTCGAGGCTGATGTCGAGGACGGTGTTGAGGAAGGCCTTGACCTCGGCGCGCTCGCCGTAGCGGATGGCCTCGATCAGCAGCTCGCGCAGGGACTTGCCCTCGAACTGGAGCTTGCCGAGTACGTCGAAGACCTGGCCGCCCAGGGCCTGGCGCGCCTGTTCCAGCTTTTCCAGCAGCTTGCGGTAGACGTCGCCCTCGCGGGTCTCCTCCGCCACCAGGTTCCAGAGGTGGCAGACCTCGTTCTGGCCGATGCGGTGGATGCGGCCGAAGCGCTGTTCCAGCCGGTTGGGGTTCCAGGGCAGGTCGTAGTTGACCATGAGGTGGGCGCGCTGGAGGTTGATGCCCTCGCCCGCCGCATCGGTGGCCAGCAGCACCTGGACCTGCGGGTCGTGCTTGAAGGACTCCTGAACCTTGAGGCGCTCCTCGCGGCCGATGCCGCCGTGGATGATGACCACGGCGTCGCCCGCGGCCCAGAAACCGGGTGATGCGGCCCTCCAGATAGTTGAGGGTGTCGCGATGCTCGGTGAAGATGACCAGCTTCTGGTGCGGGGAGGGCTTGGGCGGCGGGATCGCCCCCGCACCGTAAGGAAGCTGGGACTCCGCGACGCGGTGGTCCAGGGCGGCCGGGGTGAAGATCTCGCCGAGCAGGCTCGCCAGTTCGCGCCACTTGGTGTCGGTGCCGCTGCGGCGCACCGCCAGGGCCTGGGCTTCGAGCCGTTGCAGGGTGTCGATCTCGCTGCGCAGCTCGGCGATGGTGCGCGCGGCGGTGGCCTGATCGAGGATCGCCTCCTCGGCGGCCTCGACCTCGTTGTCCGGCGCTTCTTCCAGGTCGTCGACGTCGTCGGCGTCGAGCCCGGCCAGGGTGGGGGAGATGGCCGTGCCGCCGGTACCGCGCTGGAGCACTTGCAACTCGCGCAGCCGGCTCTCCAGCCGCTCGCGGCGACGGCGCAGGGACTGGTAGATGGCCTCCGGCGAGGAGGCGAGACGCCGTTGCAGGATGGTCAGGGCGAAGCCGACGGTGCCGGCGCGCTTGTCGTTCTCCAGGGCCTCGGCGCGGTTGAACTCCTCGCGCACGTACTCGGTGACCGCCTGGTAGAGCGCGGCCTCGGCGTCCGAGAGCTTGTAGGGCACCGTGTAGGCGATGCGCTCGGGGAAGAGCGGGCGTGCCGTCGAACTTGAGCAGGCTCTCCTTGACCATGCGGCGCATCAGGTCGGAGACGTCCGCGGTATGGACGCCATCGCGGAAGCGGCCCTCGAAGCGGTCGCCATCCAGCAGCGCCATGAAGAGCTGGAAGTCCTCCTCCTTGCCGTTGTGCGGCGTGGCCGTCATCAGGAGGAAGTGCCGGGTCAGGGTCGAGAGCAGTTGGCCCAGCCGGTAGCGCTTGGTGTACTTGACCTCGCCGCCGAAGACGGTGGCGGACATCTTGTGGGCCTCGTCGCAGACCACCAGGTCCCAGCGGCAGTCCGGGGCCTGGAGCTTCTGCTGTACGTCCTCGTTGCGCGAGAGCTTGTCGAGGCGGGCGATGACCAGGTTGGTTTCCAGAAACCAGTTGCCGGTGCGCGCGGCTTCCAGCTTGTCGTTGGTGAGGATCTCGAAGGGCAGATGAAAGCGGCGATACAGCTCGTCCTGCCACTGCTCGGCCAGGCTGCCGGGGCAGACGATCAGGCAGCGTTGCAGGTCGCCCCGGGCGATCAGCTCCTTGATGAGCAGGCCGGCCATGATGGTCTTGCCGGCGCCGGGGTCGTCGGCCAGCAGGAAGCGCAGCGGCTGGCGCGGCAGCATGGCCTCGTAGACGGCGGTGATCTGGTGCGGCAGCGGATCGACCACGGAGGTGTGCACCGCCAGCACCGGGTCGAAGAGATGGGCCAGGCGGATGCGGTGGGCCTCGGAGACCAGGCGGAAGAGGGCGCCGTCGCCGTCGAAACTCCAGGGCCGGCCCTGCTCGACGACCTCCAGGCGGGGCTCGTCGTGGCGGTAGAGCAGCTCGTTGGCGACCTTGCCGGCCGGGGTCTTGTAGGTCAGCTCCAGGGCCTCGGAGCCGAACCACTGGACGCTGACCACGGTGACCAGGGCATCGGGGAGGATGCCGCGGATGGCGGCGTTGGGCTGGAGTTGTTCGAGTTGCATGGGCGGGAGGGTCGCGTCCTTGTTCCTGATCTTTGCGTCAGTCTCCCATAAGCGGGTTAGGTCCGCACGGAGACATTGAGCGTGGGGCGCGCGGCACCCGCCTGGCTTGGCGGGGTTTGGGCTGGTGCCTTGGAACTCGGCGG
>CAWJBI010000011.1:0-15052 GCA_963841065.1 uncultured Gammaproteobacteria bacterium
ATCTGGATATCCTATTAAATGGCTATATTCTAGCTATAACAAGGAATCAGTCGGGCCTTGTAATTATCGGTGTCGAGGCAAAGGTAGATGAACCATTTGGACCTACGCTTGGAGAAAAGAAAACTAAAGCTACTCAAAGTCAGCTAAGCCGAATCGACTATCTTGAAAAAGAACTAGGACGAACCGAGCCTTTCGGAAACCATATCCGGTATCAACTTTTGCACAGGACAGTTTCCGCAATCTTAACCGCCCGCGCTTTCCATGCACCCATAGCAGTAATGATGGTTCATTCATTCAGCCCTTCCTCGAAGTGGCGTGAAGACTTTGAGGCTTTCTGCAAGGGACTCGATTGTAATGCCCTATCAGAAGATTTGCGCGAAATTCCAAACATTGATGGACAAAGGCTAATTCTCGGCTGGTGTAAAGGTAATGAGAAATACTTAAACGTCGAGGTGCCAAGTGCGCTCTAACAAAGCGCTCCAGCCGACGCCAAAAAGCGGCGCGGCTGAGCGCTAACGTTATCGCGCCGAGCGAAGCTCGGCGTCTCTTGCCGGGTGAAAGTCCCGGTCGGGTAAGGGTTAGCCGCCCGCCCGTATCGCGTGTTGGTCCCGTGGCGGAGTGGGGTAACCCGCGAACAAGACGGGGCAAGCGTACACAGAGCATCCGGTAGGCCGTAGGGGAGGTCGCGCTCCCTGACGTGCTGGTACCGCTGCGCAATAAGCTTATGGCGGATGCCGACAGTCTTAACGTCCTGGCAGGCCATACGCAGCACCCGTGGTGGCTGGGGTGTGGCGGTCCGCCGGAGTCCTCAGGCCGTGGCATGCAGGAAGAGAGACGCTGGAGAACTCGGGAAGCCCCCAAGGCGCCTGGACGAGGTGAGACGATGACACCGACCGGGCTGGGACACGCACGGGTGATGAGCCCTGATACGGCGTGCGCTCGGGTGGCATCGTCGAGCATGGAGCGTCCAGGCAGGCCGGCGACGGCCTATGCCAAGGAGGTGTCTTATCGGGCCTAGTCGTCGGGGACGGGGAAAGCCCGTTACCTGGCGAAGGACCCGGCGGGAGTACGCAGCCCGCACAGGAAACTCGTGCCGGACAGGCAGGATCGGATCAACACGAGCCAACCTCACGGCGGGGAATAGCCAATCGGGCGAAGGAGAGCAAACACCATCGCTACAGGCCGGAAAGGGGCCTCAGGCCGCCTTCTGCGTCTCCTCCTGGGCCTCCAGGCTACGCATCAGCGGATAGAGGTGCTCCGTCTCGCGCTGAATGCGGTCCAGGACCATGTCGAACATCTGGGTGGTATCCTCGACGAAGGCCGGATAATCCTTGATGCGCAGTTGGTTGTGGCGCTCGACGGCATACTGCTTGAGGTAGGCGGCGAAGATGCGTTTGATTTCGGACGAACCAGCCAGGAAGCGATCGGCGGTATTGCGCATCGTCTGGCTCTCATGGGACAGGAGCCGGCGGCAGAAGTCCCGGTCCACCTTCTCCATGTGATTGCGGACCAGCTTTACATAGTCGAAAAATATGCCCTGCGCGATCTTGGAGTCGCACATGAGGCGATCCTGGATGAGATAGCGGAAGACATTATTTTTTTCGGTAATATCATGAATCTCTTCGTGCAGTGTCGTAAAGGTGGCCATGGAGTGAACTCCTGTGGGGGCGAGCCAGGTAACAGGTGGTACTAAAGTGGCTGGCTAGGTTGTCATGCGTTTGTGGATGCCAGCCACCGGGGGATCGGGGGGGACCGGGGTGGAGGGCAAGAATGCGAAGTTTAGCCCACCCGGCGGGGTCATGCCATGGGTTTGGAGCCCAAGGATTTGACCCAACTCAAGGCGCCCTCGCGCCCCGGGGTTTGTGATATTTCCGTTAAAGTCCAAGCAAAGGCCAGGCGCCGCAAGGGGGTGAGATGATCGAGAAAACCGGTAATGCCCGGGGCATGACCACCCAGGCGGACTCCGAGCCTGGGGGAATCGGGTTGGCCTTGGGACGCTACCTGGGCAAGATGCGGGGCCGGACCTTGGAAGGGCCGCCCCCCGTGCCCCTGAGCGAGGTCCTCTGGTCCTGGTTGGGCGCCTGCTGTGGCATCGGCATCTTGTCCCTCATGAATCAGGCCTTTCTGCCCAGTGGCGACAATCTGCTCCTGATCGGCTCCTTCGGCGCCTCGGCCGTCCTCGTCTATGGCGCCCCCCGGGCGCCCCTGTCCCAGCCCCGCAACCTGGTCGGTGGTCATATCCTCTCCGCCACCATCGGTGTCATCTGCTTCCAGGCCCTTGGCTCCCTCCCCTGGCTCGCCGCGCCCCTGGCCGTGGCCACCGCCATCGCCGTCATGCACCTGACGCGCACCCTCCACCCGCCGGGGGGTGCCACCGCCCTCATCGCCGTCGCCGGCTCGGACCAGATCCACGCCCTGGGCTGGCTTTATGTCCTCATGCCCGTGGGGGTTGGCGCCCTGGTGCTGCTCCTGGTCGGGCTTCTGGTGAACAATCTGCCTAGCCAACGCCAGTACCCGGAACATTGGCGCTAGCCGCCCTAGCCCTGGGTCCAAGCGCCGGGCCGGCCTTCGTTTCTCGCCGTCCTGAAGCGGGCAGCCCCTGCCACGGACGGCATAGACCAGTGGCGGTCGTCAAAAGCTTGCTGGTATATTGTCAGGGAAACATGACACATGAGATCTGGAGCCTTGTGCGGCAAGCGCTTCCCGACAATGTCGAGCGGAGTCCATGTCGCCCTTCTACCGCATCCGCTTCGACGATGGCCACGTCTTCGGCTATAGCGGCGACCCGGCCCAATTTCGCGCCGAGCTAACCTGCTTTGACCCGGTGACGTGGCGGGCTACTTTCGCTATATCCAAGAGAGCGAGGCTATCTACCGGGTCGGCTTCGAGCAACTTGGACACCTGTCCTTCAATACCATGAAATCCGTACTCAAAGAGGTTAGGTTAGGGACGACCGAGCCTATTCAAGTTATCGACATTACTACCCAGGTCATGCAATTGCTTGTTGACAGCGGGGTTAGTAACGGTCTGTTTACCTTGATTTCCAGTCACACCACGGCCTTTGTCAGCCTCAACGAATTCGAGCCTGGCCTGCAACAGGACATGGTCGAATACCTGGACAGGGTGGCCCCGCGTGGGGCTGGCTACAGGCATGATGTCAATCCCGTCGATGGGAGGCAAAATGCCCATTCCCATTTGGCTGGCCTTTTTTTGAATCCGTCCCTGAGTATCCCGGTCGTTAGGGGTAAGCTCCTGTTGGGGGGCTGGCAGTCGATTCTCTTTATCGAACTTGATGGCCCCAGGGAGACGCGATCCGTTCAGGTCCAGATTCTTGAAGTGGATTGAAGGTTGAACGCTGCCGATATTGCGGGATTTTTCGCCAACCCAGGCGATTTAGACCCCGAAAGCTACCTCTGGCTCGAGTATTACATCGAGTGCATCGGCGATCCGCGTACCGCCGCCGCCCATTTTTGTAGCGAGCAGTCCACCGCCCAATGGCAGCGTGTTGGCCATTGCGAAGACTTGCGGCCGCGGTTTGCCGCCAAAGTCGTCGATTTGGGTGTGGAGGCCTTGCTGCCACGACTGAGCTACCCTGTCCCGGGCGCGGGGGGCGGGCCTATCCACGCCTGTCGTCTGAAGATTGCCCACCCCCATGGCAATTTCGGGCCCCGGATTCCCAACCTTCTCAGTGCCGTGTGCGGCGAGGGCACCTTTTTCTCGCCGGGCATTCCGATTGTTAAGTTGCTGGATATTGAATTTCCCCACTCCTTTCTCGCCCAGTTTCAGGGGCCTCAATTTGGTATCGAGGGGATCAGGGAGCGCTTGGGGGTGTTTGATCGGCCCATCTTTTTTGGCGTGATCAAACCCAACATCGGCCTGCCGCCGGAGGCCTTTGCCGAGGCTGGCTATCGGGGTTGGGTTGGCGGCCTGGATGTAGCCAAGGACGACGAGATGTTGGCGGACATGGCCTGGTGCAGCCTGGAGAGTCGTTCCGCGCTGCTGGGTGCCGCGAGGCGCAAGGCCGAGGCGGAGACGGGCCAGTCCAAGATCTACCTGGCCAACATCACCGACGAGGTGGATCGGTTGTGCGATCTGCACGATATCGCCGTCGGCAATGGCGCCAATGCCGTACTCGTGAATGCCATGCCGCTGGGGTTGAGCGCGGTGCGCATGCTGAGAAGACATGCCAGGGTGCCCTTGGTCGCGCACTTTCCATTTACGGCCGCCTTCAGTCGCCTGCCCCATTACGGGGTGCATTCGCGGGTGATTACCAAGCTGCAACGGCTGGCGGGTTGCGATGCCATCATTATGCCCGGCTTCGGCGCACGCATGATGACCCCCGAGGCCGAGGTGATCGAGAATGTCGTCGCCTGCCTGGCCGAGATGGGGCCCATCAAGCGCTCTCTGCCCGTGCCGGGGGGGAGTGACTGGGCTGGCACCCTGGAAAACATCTATCTCAAGCTCGGTTCCGTGGATTTTGGGTTCGTGCCCGGCCGGGGCGTCTTTGGACACCCGATGGGGCCGGATGCCGGGGCCGCCAGTATTCGCCAGGCCTGGGATGCCTGTCGGCTCGGTATTCCCATCGAACGGCACGCGGCAGGAAATCCCGAGTTACGGGGCGCCATCGCGGCTTTCGGCAAGCCGCCGCCGGCTCCTCCACCCGTCACCGAGCGCCAGTCATGATTTACCGGAGAGCCGGGGCCGAACCCCGACGAAGTCAGTGCTTGGCGCTGGGTGTCGTTGCCTAGGGTGGGCAAATGTCTGCGGGGAACCCCCCATCTTTTACGCCCTGGTTTGCTCTGATGGTCCAAAGGATCTTTGAGGAGACCAGGTAGCTGAAACAACAGGAGGAAGTCATGGGCAAGGCCCACATAGGCCTAATCGGCCTCGCGGTCATGGGCCGCAATCTGGTCCTCAACCTTAGCGACCATGGCCATAAGGTGGCCGTTTACAACCGCACCTGGGCGCGGACCCAGGAGTTCCTGGCGGGGGAGGGGGCCGGGCGGGATATCCTGGGTTGCGCCTCCCTCGCGGAGTTGGTCGGGGCCTTGCGCTCGCCGCGGCTGGTGATGCTGATGGTGCGCGCGGGTCCCGGGGTCGATGCGGTCATCGAGCAGTTGATGCCGCTCCTGGCCCCCGGTGACGTCATCATCGATGGGGGCAATTCCCACTACCCGGATACGACCCGCCGCTACGCCCGCCTCGCCGCGGTTGGGTTGCGCTTTCTCGGCATGGGCGTCTCGGGCGGGGAGGAGGGGGCGCGCCACGGGCCCTCCCTCATGCCGGGGGGCGATCCGGAGGCCTGGCCCCTGGTGCGGGATATCTTCCAGTCCATCGCGGCGGTGGCCGAGGGCGAGCCCTGCTGCCAGTGGGTGGGCGAGGGCGGCGCCGGGCATTACGTCAAGATGGTGCACAACGGCATCGAGTACGGCGATATGCAACTCATCGCCGAGGCCTATCAGCTTCTGCGTCAGGGCCTGAATCTGAGTACGGACCAGGTTGCGGAGGTGTTCGGGCGCTGGAACCAGGGCCTGCTGGAGTCCTACCTCATCGAGATCACCGCCGCCATCCTCGCCGTCCGCGATCCGGATGGCGTACCGCGTGTCGATCGCATCCTCGATAGCGCGGGCCAGAAGGGTACGGGCCAGTGGACCGCCCTGGACGCCTTGGAACAGGCTATCCCCCTCACCCTCATTGGCGAGGCGGTGAATGCCCGCTTCCTTTCCGCCCTGAAGAGTGAGCGTGAGCGCGCGGCGCAAGCCTTTCCGTCAACGCCCCAGGCCTGGGATTGGGATCCCTCCCAGCCCTGGGTCGGGTTCGTCCAGGATGCCCTCTACGCCGCCAAGCTGGTGTCTTATGCCCAAGGGTTCATGTTGCTGCGGGCGGCCAGCGAACGCTTCGGCTGGAAGCTCGCCTATGGCGACATTGCCCTGCTGTGGCGGGGCGGCTGCATCATCCGCAGCCGCTTCCTCGGCGATATCAAGCGCGCCTTCGACCGGGCCCCGGCCCTGGAGAACCTGCTGTTCGATGACTTTTTCGCCGCCGCCATCCGCCAGGCCGAGGCCGGGTGGCGGCGCGCGGTGGCCCTGGGTATCCAGCTTGGCATCCCCCTGCCCGGCTTCTCCTCCGCCCTGGCCTTTTACGATGGCTATCGCAGCGCGCGCCTGCCGGCCAATCTCCTCCAGGCCCAACGGGATTACTTCGGTGCCCACACCTATGCCCGCCTGGATGCCCCCGCCGCCGAGCGCTTCCATACGGACTGGACCGGCGATCAAGCGGAGCGCCGGGTCGATGAATGACGCCTGCGCCTATGTGATCTTCGGGGCCACCGGCAACCTGGCGACAACCAAACTGCTCCCCGCCCTCTACCACCTCGATCAGGCAGACCGCCTGGGCCCGGGCCTGCGCATCATCTGCTCCGGCCGGCGGCCCCTCACCGCCGAGGCCTGGCTGGCCCAGGTGCGCGAGGCCATCGTCGCCAAGGCGCGGGGCGGCCTTGACGAGACCCTGTTCGCTCGGTTCGCGCGGCGCGTCGAATACTTTCGTGGCGATCTCGAGGACCCGGGGCTCTACCAACGGCTGGGGGAGCGGCTCGCCGCGGTGGGCGCGAGCAAGGTCGCCTTCTACATGTCGATCGGGCCGGACCAGTATGGCGGCGTCATCAGCCAACTGGGCGAGGCGGGCCTGCTGAGCGAGGAGCGCGGCTGGCGCCGGGTCGTCATCGAAAAGCCCTTCGGCCATGACCTCTCCAGCGCCGCCGACCTGCAGCGCCGCCTGGGTCGCTACCTCCAGGAGTACCAGATCTACCGCATCGACCACTACCTGGGCAAGGCGACGGTGCAGAACGTCCTGGTGTTCCGCTTCGCCAATCTGATGTTGGAGCCGGTGTGGAACCGCCATCACATCGATCATGTCCAGATCACCCACTCCGAGACCCTGGGGGTGGGTTCCCGGGCGGGCTTTTACGATGGCACCGGCGCCCTGCGCGACATGATCCAGAGCCACCTGCTGCAGCTCCTCACCCTGGTGGCCATGGAGCCACCCGTGTCCATGGAGGCCGAGGCCCTGCGCGACGAAAAGGTCAAGGTGCTCAAGTCGGTGAGGCCCCTGGTCAAGTCCGCCGTCCACGCCCAGGCCTTTCGCGCCCAGTACGCTGCTGGGGAGATCGCGGGCAAGCCGGTGCCGGCCTATGTCCAGGAGGACCGCGTCGATCCCCGCAGCGTCACCGAGACCTACGCCGCCCTCAAGCTCTACGTGGACAACTGGCGCTGGCGCGGCGTGCCCTTCTACCTGCGCACCGGTAAGCGCATGGCCGAGGCCCGCTCCCTGGTGTCGATCTGTTTCCGCCATCCGCCCTTGCAGCTCTTTCGGGGCACCCCGGTCGAGTGCATGAACCCCAATTGGATCCTGCTTGGCATTCAGCCCGAGGAGTGCCTGCGGGTGCAGCTCACCGCTAAGCAGCCGGGGCTGGAGATGCTCACCCAGCAGATCAGTCTGGACGCCCAATTTCGCGGCGACCCCTCGCAAACGACCGACGCCTACGAGGGCTTGCTGCTGGATGTCATTCAGGGCGACCGCTCCCTCTTTCTGCGCTACGACGAAGTCGAGTCGGCCTGGCGGGTGGTGGAACCGGTGCTGGACGTCTGGGCCATGGAGCGTGACTACATTCCGACCTATCCCGCCGGCAGTTGGGGCCCCAAGGACGCCCGGCGCCTGTTCGACCGCGAGGAACACCGCTGGCGCCAAACCCTGGACCCTAACGAGGTCGCGGATTGAATCCGGCCCTGCTGGAGTGGCGAGTCCTGGCGGATGCCGATGCCGTGGCCCTGGCGGCGGCGCGACTGATTATCCAGGCGGCCGCCGAGTCGATCGAGCAACGGGGGCGGTTTCGCCTGGTGCTGGCGGGGGGGCGGACCCCCGAGGCGGCTTACCGGCTGCTGGCCCACCAGGCGATCGATTGGACGCGTTGGGAGTGCTATTTCGGCGACGAGCGCTGTTTGCCCGTGGACCATGCCGAGCGCAACAGTCAGATGGTCGAGCGGGCGCTCCTGTCCCAGATACCGCTGGCCCCGGGCGAGGTCCATCCCATCGCCGCGGAGCGGGGGGCCGAGGAGGCGGCGGCCTCCTATGCCCGGATCATAGCGGCGGCGGTCCCCTTCGATCTGGTGCTCCTCGGCGTGGGGGAGGATGGGCATACCGCTAGTCTCTTCCCGGGTCGACCGCTGGACCCCGAGGCCTGGGTGATCCCGGTTCACGATGCCCCTAAGCCACCCCCCGAGCGGGTGAGTCTGGGCCTCCGGGGTCTCCAGAGCAGCCGGCATCTGCTGGTACTGGCTACCGGCGCCGGTAAGCGCGAGGCCTTGAGGGGTTGGCGAGCCGGCGCGGCTCTGCCCATTGCCCAGGTCTGCCGGGACCAGCGCGTCACCCTCCTGCTGGACGAGGCCGCCAACCCGGGGACCGGGACGGCGGTTTCCTAGCCCTTCCCAGGTCCCCCGGCAGGGGCCGAAACTCTCTCTTAAACTCCCGATTAGCCCCTGTAGATGGCGATGCGGAGGAGGCCCCTGCCTCTCTCCAGCTTGCTTCTGTCCGCCGGGAGATCGCGACTAGGTTCCGCCAGTTCCTCCTCTGCCTGCTCCTCTGGCTTGGCGCGGCGGGACCCCTGACCGCCGATCAGACCGGCCGCCCGACCTTCGCGGCGCCGGTTATGGCCGCCTTGGGCCGGGTACCCGTATTTCGAGTTTCGGTAAACCCCCAATCTCCATCCCAGAGCGGAAACCAGCGTGGCGGGCTTTTAGAAGACCGTCCCGAAACCCTCATCTGTCTCCAGCCTCAGTGCAGGCATACCGGTAGATGTCAAGGCAGTTGTCGCACTGTTCATGTCGTCCTCGCACCGACCTCGGTGAGGATTCGCTTCTCTATGTGCGATGGCATACAGACGCGCCCGGGCGTCCCAAGGGAGACTCAAACTCCATCCGTCTCGCGCGGGCCATGCGGGCTATGCGGGCCACGTCTAAAGTGTCACATATGAGTGCTGCCGTACCGATCAAGCTCGCTATTACGCCTATCATTAATTTCATGACGAGCGCTGGCGATACTGGTTGTGGAGTAAGGCGTCTCAAGCCATTAAGGCCAGTCAATCTCAGGAGCATATATGAGCAAAGACCAAGTTAAAGGCCGTCTCAAAGAGATGGAGGACAAGGTGAAGGAAGTCACCGGAGACGTCGTCGGAAACAAAACCCTGAAGCAAGAGAGTAAGGTCGAGAAGGCAAATGGCGAGGTTCGTGAAAAATATGGCGATGTTAAGTCAAAAATCAAAAAAGGAACCTATTTCTCTCCGTGTGCTTATATACCCAGATGGAGCTATTCTTAGTTCCATGCCCCGGAAGCACTCGAGTACCTGGCCCTGGGTGGAAACGCCACCCCGGGGGCTGCCGAACCGGTGGCTGTTGCCACCCCAGACTGAGATCACACCCATGCAAGTCAACCTGCATAAGACCGCGCGGACCACCCTGGCCATCGGCCGCGAGTTGCGTGAGTCGCAGCCTTCGACAGGAGCAAGAAATGAGTTTCGGTAATCGTGAAACCGGCAAACTGCGCACAGACAACCCCGGCAGTGAACAGGGGTTGGTGTTGCGCTTTTCCACTTTGGCCAGTTAACCCGCCCAGAGGGCAATCCTATGAACAACATCGTTTACATCGTTGGCTTGGTGGTCATCGTCCTGGTGATCCTATCGTTTTTCGGGTTACGGTAAAACCCCAATCTCCATCCCAGAGCGGAACCCAGCGTGGGGGCATTTAGAAGGCCGTCCCGAAACCCTCATCTGTCTCCAGCCTCAGTGCAGGCAGATCGGCGAGTTCATGGATAGGCATGAGGACGCCCTCTTGCTTCCGCCTTTGGATGCGTTGGCGTCTTCGAGAAAACGCGTCTGCTCATGGGCGGCAAAGAAGTGTTGCGTCTTGCAATCACGCTGGTAATGCTCGATCAAGAGTTTCAGGGTGGACCTCCAAGCCGACCTCTTCTCCGCGCATTAAGGTCATAAGGCCGAGCTGAAAATTCCTTGCCGTGTAAAGCACTCGGTAGTCTCAGCATCCGGGTCGGAAAGATTTAGAGCATGGTTCGTAAGATCTGCTCCAATCTCTGAAACGTAGGATGGAAAACGCACCGGGGGCAACCTACTAAGTAAGGACCTCAGCCGGTTGGCGAACGATGCACCAATGACTGTCACCAATCGGTTCGATAATGCACGCAGGGGATGTCGAAGCAGAGAGCCGTCGTCACTCATCGCCAGGCTGCGTGCTCCACCGTACAGACTGCCTGCGGTACTTCGGTTAACTTTTCATCTAGGCTGCTATAAGGGGCTCCTGACGGCAGTGAGGTAAAACGAGGAACTCGCTGAAGCGAGTTGGAATTGGCGAGGATGATAAAGGAGGCAAATCATGGGTAAGTATCTAATCGGATGGTTACTGGGTGTTCCGACGATTGTGCTGGTGGTCATTTATTTCCTGAATAACTGAGCCATTGCGACCGTAACCACAGAACCGCAGAGGACAATCAGCATGGGGAGATCCAAAGGGTTTACGACCCGTCCCAACGACCTGGTTGTTGGGGCCAGCCCCGCCGGCGCGGGACTGGCCCACACGAGAAACGTCATTATCCGGAGATCATCATGAGCAAAGATCAAGACAAGGGCACAGTGGCGGCAGCGGAAGACGCAAAAGGGGGGCAACTGAGAGAGCTTCAGGTGGAATGGCTGGACAAGAGCCGCGCTTATGTCCGTGACAACCCCGTCAAGGCGCTGGGTATCGCGGTCGTCGGCGGCTTCCTATTGAGCCGCCTGTTGAGTTCGCGCTAGGGACTCTCCCCGAGATGGATCGGACCACGCCGGACGGGCAAGGCGTCGGATCACGGGCCGCTTCCAGCGACCCGGGCCGTCGCGCGGCCGTGCCGCAGGAGGCCACACTGCTTTGGCAAGCCTTGTGTGGACTCGCGCACGACCGTCTTGAGCTCGCCGCCTTGGAGACCCAGCGGGCGGGTGAGAGCCTGGTGGCCATGGTCGTAGCGGGAATGCTCGTAGCGGGCCTGGTTCTCAGTGCATGGCTCGGGGTGCTCGGCGCCGCCATGCTCGCGCTGATTAGCCTTGGAATCATGGCGACTGGCAGCGCCCTGCTGCTGGCAGTAAGCCTCAATTTAGTGATCGCCCTCATGCTCTGGCGCCATATCGGCCGCCTGAGTCATGATCTGCGGTTCCCCGCCAACGGCCGCAGCCTGGAGCCGGCGGCGTCGCAGTGCCAGGAAGGGGAGACGTCCTGATGGCCACCGACGTTCCAACCCCGAGGGCACGGACGGCTTCTCTATCCGCACAGATCAGAGACGCCGAGCGTCGGCTCCAGAACCGGCGGCGGTCGGTCGGCGTTCGCGGCGTTGCGCTTCGCCGGACGCTCCACCAGTGGATGACCGATCCAGCTGGGTTGCTATGGGCAGGGGGCATGGGATTCCTCATTGGAGAACTCACCCAGCGTCATACGCCCAAGCCGCAGGGCTCGGATCCTTCGCCAAACCCTGGCTATCCCTTCTTCGATGCCGCCCGGACAGTTATTACGCTGGTTACCTTGGCGCGCCCCTTGTTCTCGGCGCGGCCCGGCGCGCAGACGCAGTGCCCCTCTGCATCCGATGCGCCGCCACACGCGCCAGCGCCGCCCGACCGCTCGGGCACAACACCCTCCGGTGAAGGCGATGTAGATGGAGGTCCGGGCGGCCCTGGGATCTAGCGGTGAAGGTGCGACTCGCTTTCGCTCCCGCCCCGGCCGAGACAAGTCAATCTGGCTCCGGCACGCATCACCCCATCAGCCGACCCGGCAGCTTTGCCAGGAAGCGCCCAGCGCCCGCCAATTGGTGCCGAAGGAGCGGCCAGTCCTCCGCGCGCTTTCGCTCGTCCAGGCAGCGCAGGAGTCGGACCTTGTCCGCCCCGCCCTGGCGGTCGAGCAGAGTGACCCAGAGGCTGTCTTCCACGTTATAGACCCGCCCCTCGGCCAGGCAGACGGGGATGGTGTCGGTGACCGGCACCGCCAGGTCTTCGGCAGCCGCCCCCACCGCGGCGCGGATATTCGCCGCCTTGGGGCCCACGGGATTGACGAGGTCATAGGGCGGCTGCCATTCCCGGGGCGGGCGCAGCAGGTCGATATGGCTCACGGCGACCAGCAAGGGAGGGGGATGGCGGTCCGGCCGGGCAGACCAGAGGGCGCGGATGCGGTCCAGGGCCTCCCGCTCCACCTGGCGATCCGGACGGTGGGCGGCGGTGACCCAGAGCACCAGGTCGGCAAGGGTCGCCAGTCGGTCCAGCGCCTTGGGAGGGAGTCCGTCCGTGTCGACCCCCGGGGTGTCGAAGACCAGGGCGGCGGTGAGTCCCTTCCGCTCCAGTCGATACGGGGCGACGGTCGCGGCCGGGTCAGACAGGACGTCGGAGGGCGCGGTCAGCCGGCCGAAGAGGGCGTTGACCAGGCTCGACTTGCCGGCATGGGCCCGGCCCAGGACCAGGATGCGCAGGGGCTCGTCGGCGCGGGCGGCGGCATCGGCCTGCGCTTGCGCCAGGTCGCGACGGGAGCCTGGGGTGATCGCGGCGGCGGGTTCCGCGTCAGTCAGGGCCGGGGTCAGCGTCAGACGTCCGCTGTAGGTCTCGATGGCGTAGTAGCCCACCTTGCGGACGAGCTCCTGGAGCAGCCAGCGGTGCAGATCGGACAAGGCGGCATCGAAGGCCCGGCCGCGCAGCCGCTCCCAGCCCTCACTCAACACGGCGTTGACCGGATTGACGACCAGCCGGCCGGCGCGGTAGAGGTTGAGCAGGCGCTCCGCGGTCGCCTTCCAGCGGTAGGCGCGCACCAGGTCCCCCAGGGTCAGCCGGTGGCTGAAGGGGATTTGACTGACGAGTCTCCGTGCGCAGGTCCCGGCAGGCCCGTTCGGCGATCAGGAGTCCGTGGGGCAGGGTCAGCTCCAGCAGGGGGCGCTCCTTCTCGGGATGATAGAGGCGGGCTACCCGCTCCAGGGCATCGCGCGCCAAGCCCACGAGCCGCGGGCCGTCGGATAGGGGCCAGTCCTCTGGCCTGATCCCCTCGGCCATGGCCTCGATGGCGTCCCAGGCAGCCTTCGACTTGGGCGGCCACTGGGGGTCTGGGGCAGTCTGGGCATCGGCAAGCAGCCGCCGGTCCCGCCGGCGGAGCCAGAGTTGGAGACCGTAGCCGGTGGCGCTGAATGCCAGCGTGGCCGCCAGCCAATAGGGCATGGCACCCTTCTGCCACAGCCACCAGAGGCCGAGGGGGATGAGGGCCGCGAGGGGCAGGGCCCACAGTAGCAGGGCGAACAGGCGCAGGCGGTCGCTTCGGCTGAACATGACGAATCCATCCAGGTTACTGAAAACGGCTAGAAACCCACTCCCGCATGCGCTAGGGCGAACCGGAGTTGGTCTTGATCAAGTTGATGCCGGAGGCCAGCGCCTGCGCGTAGACCCGCCGCAGCTCCGGCGCGTCGATCCGCTCCCCGACCCGGCGGGTGCCAAAGTAGTAGCCGGCCGCCTTGCCCAGGGCATAGGTGGCTCGCCCCACTGGCCGTGGCTCCCCAGGCGGCGCCGAGTGTTTGACCCAGGTAGGGCACGAGCTTGACCAGCGTCCGGCCCACCAGGCGCGCTGCATAGCCAGCGCCGACGCCCAGGCCCAGGAGGCCGAGAAACTCGGACACCTCGCGGCGCGTCCAGCCCTGGCCATAGAGCCCGGCCAGGCTGTGCAAGAGCTTGGCCTGGATCGCCGGCACGGCCACCAGGTCTACGACTGGCAGGGCGCCGACCCCGGTCGCAGCGAGGGCATAGCCGACGATGTGGGGGTGGGCGGTGCGGGCAAGGGTGTCGCGCATCCCGGGGTCGCCGCGCAAGCGGGCCTGAAGGTCCAGGGTCGAGACCTCCCCGATGGCCGCCCAAAGGGCGTCGAGTCCATAGTTGGCCGGCTCCAGCCCGTCCTCCGGCAGGGTCAGGTCGATCGGCACCCATAACGGCACCGTGGCCCCGGGCAGCCGGCCCAGGCCAGCGCGCTGGGCGGCAGGGCGCGGGTCAAATCTTTGGGAACGGCCGTGGGCCAGGGCTGCCGGTCGAAGGGGTAAGGCAGGATGTGATCAGCGCCTGGCGGATAGCCCTCGTGGAGCCCCGTCTGGGCGATCAGCACGGACCAGTGGGGGTGGCGCCTGCGCACCGCGCGCAGGACCTTCGAAGACCGCCTCCTGCCCCAGGTCCGTCGCCTTCGTGACGCCCAGCACCAGATGTGCCTGTGCCTCGCAGAAGCGAATGCCCTCGGCGGGATCATAGGCGACCTCCCCCAGTCCGCGGGTGTCCAGAAAGCGCACTACCGGGGCATCGGCTGGAAAGTCGTAGAGGCGGGAGGTGCGGGTGCAGGGCCGGAATCCGTTGCCGATCTCAGCGTGTGGGCTATCGGTCAGGGCGCGAATGATAGAGGTCTTGCCGGACTGGGCCTTGCCCAGCAGCCACACCACTGGCACGGGCTGGCGCGCCCGGGCGCTGCGCAGGGCGGATTCCAGGGATTGGTCGTCGACCGTTGGGTTCAATAACAACTGCCGTAGGCGCCGCCAATCCTCGCGCCAGGGTCTTGAATCGGGGGGCTCGGGCACTCGCGTATCCTCCATTAGCTGACCTATACAGCAGTCGCTCACGCCTATGCATTCAAGGATTACACCGTATCTGCCGAGGAGATCGTTGGGGCCTGAGTACGCGAATGAAACGGGCTCATGCTGGGCACTGACGCTGATAGACCGGTCCCAAGGTGGTCGGTCCCGCTTGTCTGAAAGTGTAGTCTGTTATGAGCCCAGAATGTCAGGCCTGGGCGACTATAGTGGACCCCGAAACTCGGACAGCGGTTTAAGCTAAGAAAAAGCGATGAACAGGAGGGTCCCCATCATGAGTAATAGACAAGGATAACGTCACCCTTGGAAGACTAAATTTCGTGGGAACCTCATTCCTCCTTAGTCGCGGATATAGGCGTTTAAGCTTGAATCTTC
>CAWJBI010000012.1:0-40448 GCA_963841065.1 uncultured Gammaproteobacteria bacterium
GTCTTAGGTGAGCTTGCCATGATGCCGTGTTCTCGCGCCGGGTATTCTTCGAGTACGGTATATTGACAGTCCCGCCGCTGCTTGACCAACGGCGTGGGGCCTGAGCGCGGTCCCAGCCGCACCCCGTAATCCTCACCCGGAACGTGACGTGACCCCAGACCAATTCATCGCCAAGTGGAAAGACGCCACCCTCAAGGAGCGCTCCGCCGCCCAGGAGCACTTCCTCGACCTGTGCCGGCTGCTGGACGAGCCCACGCCGGCCGAGGCCGACCCCACCGGCGACCTGGTACTGCTTCGAGAAGGGCGCCGCCAAGGCCGGGGGCGGCGACGGCTGGGCCGATGTCTGGAAGCGCGGCTGCTTCGGCTGGGAGTACAAGGGCAAGGGCAAGGACCTCAAGGACGCCTTCAAGCAGCTCCAGATCTACACCCCGGCCCTGGAGTACCCGCCGCTGCTGATCGTCTCGCGACATCGAGACCGCATCGTCATCCACACCGCCTTCACCGGCACTGTCCCCGATGTCCATGTCCTGCACCCTGGAGGACCTGCGCGACGCGGCCAAGCGGCGGCTGCTCAAGTGGGCCTTCAGCGACCCCGAGCGCCTGCGGCCCGGCCAGACCACCGCCGCCCTCACCGAGGCCGCGGCCGGCCGCTTCGGCGGTCTCGCCCAGGCCCTGCGTGCCCGGGGGCACGATCCCTGGGCCGTCGGGCACTTCTGCATCCGCCTCCTGTTCTGCCTGTTCGCCGAGGACATCGAGCTCCTGCCCGGCCAGATGTTCACCCGGCTGCTGGACGCGGGGCTCAAGGACCCGGCCAGCCTCCCCGGGATGCTGCGGGACCTGTTCGGCGCCATGGCGAAGGGCGGCCGCGTCGGCTTCGAGCCGGTGGACTGGTTCAACGGCGGGCTGTTCGACTCCCCGGACGCCCTGCCCCTGGAGGGGGACGACATCAAGGTCCTGCGCGGGCTGGCCGGCGCTGGACTGGTCGGCCATCGAGCCCTCGATCTTCGGCACCCTGTTCGAGCGCGGCCTGGACCCGGACAAGCGCAGCCAGCTCGGCGCCCACTACACCGACGCGGGCTCCATCATGCGCCTGGTCGACCCGGTGGTCCTGGACCCCCTGCGGGACGAGTGGGCGGCGCAAGAAGGCCGAGATCGAGGCCCTGATGGCCAAGGCCGCCGCGGCCAAGTCGCCGTCCGCCCGCACCAAGGCCCTGAACGAGGCCCAGGGCGTCCTGCAAGGCTTCCTGGACCGGCTCGCGCACTTCCGCGTCCTCGACCCGGCCTGCGGCTCCGGCAATTTCCTCCTGCTGTCCCTGCTGGGGCTCAAGGACCTGGAGCATCGGGTCATCCTGGAGGCCGAGGCCCTGGGCCTGCCCCGGGCCTTCCCGATGGTCGGCCCGGAGAACGTCCTGGGCATCGAGCTCAACCCCTATGCCGCCGAGCTGGCCCGGGTCACCGTCTGGATCGGCGAGATCCAGTGGATGCTCGCCCACGGCTTCTACGCTCGTCGAAGAACCCGATCCTCAAGCCCCTCGACACCATCGAGCAGCGCGATGCGGTGTGAACGCGGACGGGAGCGAGCCGGAGTGGCCGGAGGCGGATGTCATCGTGGGGAATCCGCCGTTCCTGGGGGACAAGAAGATGCTGGGCGCCCTGGGCGAGGAGTATGTGACCCGGCTGCGCAAGCTCTACCAGGGGCGGGTCCCGGGCGGGGCCGATCTGGTGACCTACTGGTTCGAGAAGGCGCGGGCGCAGATCGAGGCGGGGACAGGCGGGCTATGCCGGGCTGGTCGCCACCAACAGCATTCGCGGCGGGGCCAACCGCAAGGTGCTGGAGCGTATCCAGCGGACGGAAACTCGACCAATCTGGGAGAATCGTATGACGACCATCACGTTCGACACGCTGCAACTGATGGACAAGCTCAAAGCGGCGGGCCTCCCGCCGGAACAGGCGGAGGCCGTGGTCCGGGCGATCAGCGAGGCGCAGTCGGATCTGGTGACGAAGGCCGATCTGGAGCAAGCGCTCGCCCCGCTACGCACCGATCTGACCGTGCTGAAATGGATGATGGGGGTGCTGCTGGCGGGGGTGATGTCGCTCATCCTGAAGGGCTTCTTCTAGGCGCCCCACTGCACATCTTCAACGCCTGGTCGGATGAGCCCTGGATCAACGACGGGGCGGCGGTGCGGGTGTCGCTGGTGGCCTTTGCCGCGACAGCACCTGGGACAGGTGTGAGCCTGGATGGCCAGGAGGTGGCTCGCATCCAATCCGACCTGACGCCGGCGCAGACTGCGACGGCGTCCGGCGATCTGACGGCGGCGAGGGCTTTGCCGGAGAACGCGGCATCGGCTTTCAGTGGGCATCCAGAAGACGGGCCCATTCGACATCCCCGGCGAAGGCTGCCGCGTCATGGCTGACGTGCCCAAACCCGCACGGCCGATCGAACGCCGAGGTGGTCGAGCCCTGGTTGAACGGCCTGGACATTACCCGCCGGCCAGCGGGACATGTGGATCATCGACTTCGGCGTGGACATGACCCGAAGCCGACGCGGCCCTGTACGAGGCCCCGTTCGCCTACGCCTTGAACCACGTCAAGCCGACCGCGTCGGCAAGCGCGAGAAGCCCATCGAACGACATTGGTGGCTTTCACGAGAGGCCCGGCCGGACATGCGAGGCCATCGCTCGGACTTGCCCCGTTCATCGTGACCCCGGAGGTCGCCAAGCACCGGGTCTTTGTCTGTCTGATCCAGGCTATCGTTGCCGACAAGCCAGACCTCATCGTCATCGCCCGCTCCGACGACACCACCTTCGGCATCCTGCACTCGCGGTTCCACGAGCTTTGGGCGCTGCGGCATGGGCACCAGGCTTGGGAAGGGATCGCCCCCGCTACACCCCCACCACCACCTTCGAGACCTTCCCCTTCCCCGAGGGCCTGACCCCAGCCGATACCGCCGGCCCGGGCGAGTGCCGAAGGCACGCTCGACTCCGGCGTCCATCCTCCCGCCCGTCTGCCCCGCGAGACCGCCGCCCCGCCGCCCTGGCCATCGCCGAGGCGGCCCACCGGCTCAACGCCCTGCGCGAGAACTGGCTGAACCCGCCGGAGTGGGTGGAGCGGGTCCCGGAGGTCGTCCCCGGCTACCCGGACCGGATCATCCCCAAGCCCGAGCACGCGGCCGAGATCAAGAAGCGGACCCTGACCAACCTCTACAACGCCCGGCCGACCTGGCTCGACAACGCCCACAAGGCCCTGGATGCCGCCGTTGCCGCCGCCTACGGCTGGGACGACTACAGCCCGGACATGCCCGACGAGGAGATCCTGCGCCGCCTGCTGGCGCTGAATCTGGAGCGGGCCGCGCGCTGAGGGGTTGACCCTGCGGATGAGTTGGGTCCTTGCCGCAACGCCACCGCACCCGCTAGACCCCTATTGTTTCCTGTAACGATCCCCCTAGTCATCGTTGCTAATCGTCCCCACCCCCCGCCCATCAAACAGCGTCGCCCCACTCGGGGTGCTCAAATTCACAAAAAAGGTCTCATTCCCCTCCTTAACCCGGTCCCCCCGCACCACCACGCTGACCGTCTGCACCCGCTGCCCGGCCGGAAAGGTCAAACTCCCGCTCTTGGCGACATAATCACTCCCCGCCTGGGCCGTCCCATTGGCGGTCGCGTACTGCACCGTCACCGTGCCGGTACTGGCGGGCGTCAGCGTGACCCGGAAGTTGGCGGTGCGGGTGCCGCTCTGCCCCTCCGCCAGGGTGACATCGCCGATGGCCAGCACCGGCCCATCGTCATTGAGGATCAAACCCTGGCCCTGGGCGTCCGCCAGGTTGGCGCCCGTGGCCTGGGTGAGATTGACGAACAGCACCTCGTTACCCTCCCGCGCCGTGTCGCCCTTGACGCCAATGGCCAGCGTCTTACTCGTCTGGCCCGGCGTAAAGGTCACCTGGCCGCTGGCGGCGGTGTAATCCGTGCCGGCCTGGGCCGTGCCATTGGCGGTGGCGTACCGCACCGTCACCGGCCCGGCGCTCTTCGGGCTGAGGGTGAGGGTAAAGGTCAAGGGGCTGGTGCCCGTCTGGCCCTCGGCCCGCGCCGCGTCATTGATGCGCAGGGTCTGCGCCACGACGGCGGTGGGGACGATGAGATCCGCGAACACCGGCAGATGATCCGCCGCCAGGGTACAGACCGTCGCCGCCAGGGGCGCCCCGGACAGGGGCAGGCCGCCGGGCCGGCCCTCGTCGGCGCAGTCATAGACCTGGGTCGCCGGGCCGCGCCGCGTCAGGGTGGGGCTGGTCAGCAGATAGTCGAGGCGCCGCCCCGACGCCTTGCGGGTGGCGAGGCTGCCATCCAACTGGCGGACTTGAGATGGGCCGACACCAGGCCCAGCAGATCGCCCCGGCCGGTGACATCGACCCGGATCTCCGGCAGATAGCGGGTCAGGTCATTGGCCTGGGCATCCCCGGACAGCAGGGCCGCGGTCCAGAGGGTGCTCCGGGTGATGGGGAAGTCGGAGAGCAGGGCATTGCGCAGGGCGCCGAAGGGGCCGCCGGGGGCGATCTCGACATAGGGATAGCCCAGTTGCTGGGCGAGGGCCTGGAGATGGCGGGCATCGGTCGCGCCGGCCACCTCCTGGATGGCCACCACATCGGCGTCGATCCGCCCCAGCACGGCGGCCACCGCCTGATAGGGGGCGCTGCCCGGTGTCCCCACCGTCTCCAGGTTCCAGGTCACGACGCGCAGCGCCTGATCGGCCAGGGCCAGGGGGGCGGGCAGTAGGTGGCCAGCATCAGCCGGTCAGGGCGGACCAGTTACCTGGGCGCCGGCGGCCGTGTCATCCGGGGCGGGCTGGGCCATGCCGTTCGTTGGCGCTGGCATCCTGGCCAGGAACCTGGCCAGGTATCACCGGGTAGGCGACTCCGGCTCATCACGCCTTCCTCCCGGAGGACTCAACCAGTATCCTAGGGGCGTCATCGGCGGCCGTGACCCACCGGAAAGCTGGTGCGCTTGTTGCCTGGTCCTCCGACCCCGATATCCCTTGGGGTCAAACTAACCTGTCGTCACCATCTGGGGGTATTCTTGGGTAGTTTTGGGACCAACAACCCCAGATAGCGCCCACGGGTCTTAACACATTTTCTGGCCGCGGATCTTTGGCGTGCCGGGTCCCCCTTGCTGCCCGCGCAGGTCTTTACCCTGCAAGACTTATGGCATGCCCACCACGGTTTTTTCGAGCAACTCGACGAACCCAGCGCCCACCGCCGCCTCAACAACATTGATGTGGATGTCATCAGTTTGGCGCACCAACCGGCCTTACTGCCCCTTCTGCTTCCCCTGCTTACTGGCTTTCCCCTCCATCCGCTGCCTGACCCGCTCGCGAATCGTCTCGTTCACCCGCTCCGACAGTTGCAGGCTGGTCAGGAGGGCGGGGATATTCTCCTCCAGGTTGATGTTGAGGTTGATGAGCCGCCCGTCCTCGATGGCCGGGTTGCGGCCGCTCAAACGCAGGGCGAGCAGGAGCTTGCCGTCTTCGTCATAGCTCAGGTCGCTGTCGAGCTGGTCGAACTGGAAGTCGTCGAGGGCCTGGACCACCAGTTGCAGGGCGGGATTGGCGGCGCCGTACTCGCGCAGGCCCTCGGAGCGGAACTGGAGCTGACCGCCGGGGGCGCGGACGAAGACCGTGCCGTTCTGGATGGTTATGCCCTCGGTACCGAGGCGCATCGGCAGCCGCCCCTCCAGGGTCCCGGCGCCGCTCAGCCCTTCCATCGGATAGGCCGCCAGCAGGGACGCCAGCTCCACGCCTTCGAAGCGCACCGGCAGGGTCGGGTGGCCCTTACCCACCGTCAGCGAGCCGGGCTCGACCCAGACGCGCCCGCCGAACAGCACCGTCTCGGCCTGGCGCCAGGACAGGGTGCCTGCCCCGAGCGCCTCCAGGCGCGCCCGGTATTGGCCGACCAGGGTCAGGGGGCCGAGGCTCAGACCGACATTGGCCTCCGGCAGGCTCAGGCGGGGCAGGTCCAGCCTTAGCTCCCCCGCCGTCAGTACCCCGGTCAGACGCCCGGTCAGGCCCGTGAAGGCGATGCGGTCCTGGATGCCCGACAGGCCGTCCAGGTCCAGGGTCAGGTCCCCGCGCCAGGGCTTGGCCGCCGGGGCGGTAAGGTTCAAGGTCACCCGCGCCGTTCCGCCGTCCAGGCTCAGCAGCGCCGGCCAGTCGATGAGGATCGCCGCCAGGGGATTGCTGGTGGCAAAGGCCAGGTCCGCCTCCGGCACCTGGGCCACCAGGCCCGCTTGGGCATCCCAACTCAGCGTCAGCGGGGCGGCGAACCCGCTGGCGGCGCTCATCTCGCCCTGGAAGGCGAGCCGGTCCAGGTCGGCGTCCAGGTCCCCACTGAGCGTCCAGGCCTGGGGGTGCAGGGTCGGGTGGCCGACGGACCCGGCGCTCAGCTCCACCAGCCCGCGCATTGCCAGCACCGGGCCCAGGGTCACCCCGTCTCCGGCGTCCAGGTTCCCCAGGAACAGCACATCCGCGCTCAGGTCGCTGAACTCCACCCCCGCCACCGTCATTCGGGGCAACTGGGCCAGCAACCGCCCCTTCCAGGTGTTGCCCCTCTCGGCCGGGACCACCTCGCTCTCCAGCCGCAGGGGGCCGGCCTCCCAGCGGCAGGCTCCGGTGGGGCAGGGCAGATCCAGTTGCACCCGTTGAATATGCGTGACGCGCGTCAGCCACACCAGGTTGGCGAGGAGGGGCTGGAAGTCCGTCGGCGCCGCCGAGGCTGGGTCCGGGTCCGCCGGACCGGCTCGCCAGTCCACCTTCAGTTGGGCGATGTCCAGCATCTCCAGGCGGGGCTTGCCGTTCCCGAGTCCCGCCCAGGTCAGGCGCAGATCCCGGGCAAAGAAACGTATCTGGTCGCCAGCGGGCAGGGTCCGGGCCAGGGACAGGCGGTCCAGGTGCAACTCCCCGAGGGCCAGGCGCGGGTGCCCCCACTCCAGCAGTTCCAGGCCCGAGGCCCGCCAGGCCCAGGCCCCGCCTAGGGCGACGGCCAGACCGAGCAACAGGGCCAGGAACAGCACCCAGCGGGTGAAAACCCGCCCGCGCGATTGACGCCTCATGGCTACTCCCGCCGCTCAGGCGTGCTTGATGACCAGGGATTCCAGGATGGTGGCGATGCGCCCCGCCCCGTCGAGGGCCGTCTCCAGACGGTCCAGCAGGTGGGACCAGCGCAGCAGGGGGAGGGGATGGGCGGCCTCGGCCTCTTCTTCGTAGAGCTCGCCAAGGGCCACCAGCAGCAGGCTGTCGGTCTCCTCGGTGAGGCGCTCGACGGCGGCGATCTCGGCGGCGATGGTGTCGCCCCGCCGCAGCCGCTCCAGCATGCGTGCCGTCAGGGTCAGCATCTCTCCCAGGCTCCCGGCCAGGGACAGGGCCGCCGGTCGCGGCGCGGTAAAGCCGTAGAGGCCGGCTCGCGCCGCCACCGCCACCAGGGCGCGGGTGGTCTCCTCCAGGGCCAGGCTCAGGGCGTGGAGGTCGGCGCGTTCCAGGGGCAGGAGCCGCGTCAGGCCCAACTCCCGGCCCACCTCCCGAAAGGTCAGGCGCGCCGCCTGCTCCAGGTCGCGCACCCGGCCCGCCGCCGGGGCCGAGGCCGCCGGGTTCGCCAGCAGGGCCTCCAGTTCCCGGCTGGCGGCGATCAGCAGGCTGAACTGCCGTTCCAGCAGGGGGCCGAAGGGAAAGGCGGGACCCAGCAGCGAAAAGGCCATGGGCAACTCCTAGGACGCCAGGGACGCCCGCCGCCGGCCTGCCAGCCAGCGGGCGAACTGGCCCAGGTAGAGGTAGAAGACCGGCGTCACGTAGAGGGTCAGGAGCTGGGAAAACAGCAGGCCCCCCACCACCGCCACGCCCAGGGATTGGCGTGCCTCGCCCCCCGCCCCCCAGCCGCTGGCGATGGGCAGGGTGCCGAGCAGGGCCGCCAGGGTGGTCATCAGGATGGGCCGAAAGCGCGTCAGGCAGGCGGTGTGGATGGCCGCCAGGGGCTCCAGGCCCCGGGTGCGCTCCGCCTCCAGGGCGAAGTCCACCATCATGATGCCATTCTTCTTGACGATGCCGATGAGCAGGATGATGCCCACGTAGGCGTACATGTCCAGCTCCAGACCCAGCAGCTTCAGGGATGCCAGGGCGCCGAAGGCCGCCAGGGGCAGGGCGGTGAGGATGGTCAGGGGGTGCAGAAAGCTCTCGTAGAGAATCCCCAGGACGATGTAGATGATCACCAGGGTGATGACCAGCAGAAAGCCCATGCTCGCCAGCGAGGCCTGAAAGGCCTGGGCCGTGCCCTGGAAGACGGCATGGACGCTCGCCGGCAGGGTCTCGTGGGCCAGCCGGTTGATGGACTCGATGACGGGGCCGATGGAGGCCTGGGGCTTGAGATTGAAGGAAATGGTCGCCGAGGGCAGTTGCCCCAGATGGTTGACCGTGCGCGGCGCCTGGGTCTCCGTCAGGCGCGCCACCGACCGCAGGGGCACCAGGGCACCGCCCTCCGCCCGCAGGTAGAGGCGGTCCAGGGCATCCGGGGCCTCGCGGTGGGCCGGGTCCAGCTCCAGGATGACGTAGTAATAGTTGGCCGCGGCATAGATGGTCGAGACTTGCCGGCGGCCATAGGCGGAGTAGAAGGCGTCCTGGATCTGGCGCGGGGACAGCCCCAGGGCCGCCGCCTTGTCGCGGTCCAGGGTGATCTCGACCCGGGGCTGGCGCACCTGCAGGTCCGATTTGACGTCGATGATGGCCTCCAGTCCCCGGAGCTTGTCCTCCATGACCGCGCCATAGTGCTGCAACTCCGCCAGGTCATCGCCCTGGAGGGCCAACTGCCACTGGGCGCTGGTCAGGCGCGAGCCGATGGTGATGAGAGGCGGATTCACCAGGGAGACGATGAGGCCGGGGATCTGGTTCAGGGGCGGGCGCAGCCGGGCGATGATCTCATCCACGGAGTGGGCCCGTTCCTCCGCCGGGGGCAGGCTCAGAAAGGCGAGGCCGGTGCTGTCGCCCATGAGGCCGACGGTGGAGGCGATGTTCGCCGTCCGGGCGTCCGGGTCCGCTAGCAACACCTGGTTGAGCTGCTCCTGGTGGCGGCGCATATCGGTGAAGGAGGTGCGGTCGTCGATCTGGGAGAAGATGCGGAAGAAGCCCTGATCCTGGGTCGGGATGAAGCCCTTGGGCAGGGCCTGGAACAGCAGCACCGTGCCGGCCAGGGTCGCCAGGGTCAGGATCAGCATCAGGCCCCGGTGGCGCAGGCTGAGGCTCAGGGAGCGGTCATAGCCCCGCAGCAGTCCCGCGAAGCCGCTCTCGAAGACCCGCGCCAGCCGCCCAGTGGGCTTGAGTTCCGCCCCCGCCAGCAGGCGGCTCGCCAGCATGGGCGTCAGGCTCAGGGACAGGAAGCCCGACAGCAGGATGGCGGCGGTGATGGCCACGGCGAACTCCCGGAACAGCCGCCCCAGGATGCCCTCCATGAAGAGGATGGGGATGAAGACCGCCGCCAGGGAGATCGTCATCGACAGCACCGTGAAGCCGATCTCGCGGCTGCCGCGCAGGGCCGCCTCCAGGGCCCCCTCGCCGCTCTCCATGCGGCGGATGATGTTCTCCAGCACCACGATGGCGTCATCCACCACGAAACCGATGCTCAGGGTCAGGGCCATCAGGGACAGGGTGTTGAGGCTATAGCCCAGCACCGCCATGACGATAAAGGTCGCGATCAGGGCCAGGGGGATCACCAGGCTGGGGATCAGGGTCGGCCGCCAGGCGCGGATGAAGACGAAGATCACCGCCACCACCAGCCCCAGGGTCAGGCCCATGGTCAATTGGACGTCCACCACGGAGGCGCGGATGAAGGCGCTCTGGTCGTAGAACACCTCCAGGGTCGCGGCCCCGGGCAGGGCCGCCGCCAGCCCCGGCAGTTTGGCCTTGATGGCGTCCGTCAGGCGCACGGCGTTGGCACCGGCCTGCTTGCGCACCCGCAGGAAGACCGCGTCCTGGATCTCGCCATTCTTGATGGACCAGGCGTGGGTGAGGTCCTTCTCGACGCCATCCACTACCTCGCCCAGGTCCCCCAGGCGCACCGGGTTGCCGCCGCGATAGCGCACCACCAGGTCGCGATAGGCCGCCGCGTCCAGCAGGCGACCCTCCGGGTTCAGGGTATAGGCGGTCACGTCCCCCTCCAGGGTGCCCCCGGGCAGGTTGACATTGCCCGCCCGCAGGGCCTCCGCCACCTCGTCGATGCCGATGCCCCGTTGGGCCAGGGCGTCCGGGTTCACCCGCACCCGCACCGCGTACTTCTGCGGCGGCGCCAGGTCGATCTGGCCTACCCCCTCCACCATTGAGAGGCTGGCCATGATGCGGCTCTCCGCCAGGTCGGACAGTTCCGTCAGGGGCAGGGTCAGCGAGGTCAGGGCCAGCATCATGACCGGCATGTCCGCCGGGTTCACCTTGACGTAGGTGGGCGGATTGGGCATCTCCGGGGGCAGCACCCCCATGGCCGCCGCGATGGCGGCGCTGATGTCCTGGGCCGCCGCGTCGATGTTACGCGACAGGGCAAACTGGACATTGATGGTGGTCGTCCCCAGGGCCGAGGTCGAGGTCATGGAGTCGATGCCGCTGATGGACGCGAACTGCTTCTCCAGGGGCAGGGCCACCGCCGCCGCCATGATCTCGGGGTTGGCGCCGGGCAGGTTGGCGGTGACGCTGATGGTGGGGAAATCGACCGAGGGCAGATTGCTGATCGGCAGCCGGTGGTAGGCGATGAGGCCAAACAGAAGCAGCGACAGCATGACCAGGGTGGTCATCACCGGCCGCCGAATGAAGAGCTCCGAGAGATTCACCCGGTCAGGCCCTCACCGCCCCACGACCTTGAGGGGGCTGGCGGGCTTGAGCTTGTTCTGGCCCTCGACCACCACGGCGTCCCCCGGACTCAGGCCGGCCAGAATCAGGGTGCGCGTCTCCAGGTTCTTGCCGGTCTTCACGGGCCTCAGCTCCGCCTTGCCATCGGTCCCGGCCAGGAAGACACAGGTCCCCTGGGGACACTTCACCACCGCCTCGCTGGGCACCAGCAGGGCGTCGGCGATCGTCCGCAATACCAGGCGTACCCGAACGAACTGGCCGGGCCAGAAAAAGGCGTCCGGGTTGTCAAAGCGCGCCTTAAGTTTGATCATGCCCGTTGCCGGGTCCACGCTATTGTCGATGAAATGCACCACCCCGCCGCCCCGGGACTCGCCCGAGGCCGTTACCGTCGCCGTCACCTCCAGCCGTTCCGCCTTGAGGGCCTCCAGCACCTCCGGCAAGCGCGCCTCCGGCAGGGCGAAGACGATCAGGATGGGATCGATCTGATTGACGACCACCAGCGGTGTCCGGTAGGCCTCCACGAAGGCCCCGGCGTTGGCCAGGTAGGCCCCGGCCCGGCCGGGGATGGGCGAATGGACCTGGCAATACGCCAGATTCAGCCGCGCCTGCTCCACCTCCGCCTCCTGGGCCCGGATCGCCTGCCGCAGGACCATGGCGGCATTGGTGAACTGCTCGGCCTGGGAGCGCGATACCGTGCGCTTGGTCTCCAGGGCCGCGTAGCGATCCGCCTCGTCCTGGGCATATTTCAGCTCGGCCTGGGTCCGCGCCAGTTGGGCCTCGGCGGAGCGTAGCTTGGCCTCGAAGGTGGCGGGGTCCACCGAATAGAGGAGATCCCCGGCGGCCACGGCCTGGCCCTCCTCGAAGTGACGCGTCAGGATCTGGCCGCCGACCCGTGGCAGCAGGTTGGCGGAATTGGACGCCTCCGCGCGGCCCACCTCCTCCACCGCCACGGGTACGGCTTCGGTGGCGACTGGCAGAATGACCACGGGCACGGGGGGCGGCGGGGTCGGGGGCCGGGGTTGCTCGCAGGCGGCCAGGCCCAGGAGAGACAGCAGGATCAGGGGGAAGGCGGTCGAATGTCGCATGGGTATGGCTGGCAAATCCCGGCGCCCGGGAAGACCTGGATCGGCGATGTTAGTCCCCAGGTCGGCCCGAGTACAAGCGCCGTCAGGCCGCGTGACAGGGCTCAATGCAGGACGGGTGGGGCGACGGTTACAGGCGCCAGGTCTGCGGTCGGGGGCCTGATTTCGTAGCGATAGTGCTTGATCTGGCGGCGGATGTTGCGCTGGATGATGACGCCGAGCACCTGCCACTCCAGGCCGGTGAGGTCGATCTCGGGATAGAGGTCATTGAGGGCGACCAGGGTCTCCCGGCCCGTCGCGTCACGGCGGTACTGGCGGAACCACCGGACCCCCTCGACCTCGACGAAGACATTCATGCCGTCAGTGCAGCTATCCTCGGGCCGGATGACCACGATGCACTGGTCCGGAAATTCCGGCTCCATCTCGTTACCCAGAACTTGGAGGGCATAGGGCTCGCTCAGGCTGCAACCGGTGAAATCGAAGGTCTCGTCCGTCATGGGGGCTATCTCGGGCTGGCGCTAAAGTCTCATTAAAAGCCAAAAGGCGGTCCGAGTTCCAGACGCGATGACATCTCGGGTCACGCCCTCGGCTATCATCACCCCCTCGGGGCCCCAGCAGGGGGGCCAAGGAGTCCAGTTGCGGAGCACCATGATCACCAATGCCACCGAACGGGTCCATAAGGACCGCCGCGATGCCCACAATCTGCGTGCCATGCTGCCCTATCTGTGGGAGTTTCGTGGCCGGGCCCTCCTGGCCCTCGCCTGCCTGGTGTTGGCGAAGGTGGCGAACGTGGGGGTGCCGCTGGTGCTGAAGGACATCGTCGATGCCTTCGAGCCGGGCCAGGGCCAGGCCTTGATACTGCCCGTCAGTCTGCTGCTGGCCTATGGCCTGCTCAAGCTGTCCGCGACCCTGTTCAACGAGTTGCGCGACATCGTCTTCGCGCGGGTCCGTTACCGGGCCATGCGCCGGCTCTCCACCCGGGTGCTGGAGCATCTGCATCGGCTGTCCCTGCGCTATCACCTGGAGCGTCAGAGCGGGGCCATCAGCCGGGACCTGGAGCGGGGGACGCGCTCGGTCAGCTCCATCCTCAACTACATGGCCTTCAGCATCCTGCCGGTGGTGGTGGAGTTCGGCCTGGTGGGGGCCATCCTGCTGTCCCGCTACGAACTGGTCTTTACCCTGGTGACCTTCGGCGCCGTGGCCCTCTACGCCCTCTTTACCTTCGCCGTGACCGAGTGGCGCATGGATTATCGCCATCAGATGAACCGGCTGGATTCCCAAGCCAACAGCCAGGCCTTCGATAGCCTGATCAATTACGAGACCGTCAAGTATTTCGGCAACGAGGGCCTGGAGTCGCGGCGTTACGACGGCACCCTCGATGCCTGGGAGGAGGTGGCGGTCAAGAGCCAGACCTCCATGTCGCTGCTGAACTTCGGCCAGGGCGGCATCATCGCCCTGGGCGTGACCCTGATCCTCTTGCTGGCCGCCCGGGGGGTGGTGGCGGGCCACATGAGCATCGGTGACCTGGTTTTGGTCAACGCCCTCCTGCTGCAGATCTTCATCCCGCTGAATTTTCTCGGGATCGTCTATCGCCAGATCAAGTATGCCCTGGCGGACATGGACCTGGTGTTCAAGCTGCTGGAGCGGGAACCGGAGGTCCGGGACGCACCCGACGCCCGGCCTCTGGTCCTGGGACGGGGCGCCATCCGTTTCGAGGGGGTCGCTTTCCATTACCAACCGGAGCGGGCCATCCTGCGCGACCTGAGCTTCGAGATCGGCCCTGGCCAGAAGGTGGCGGTGGTGGGGCACAGCGGGGCGGGGAAATCGACCCTCTCCCGGCTCCTGTTTCGCTTCTACGACGTGACCGGCGGCCGCATTCTGATCGATGACCAGGACCTGCGCGGCTTGACCCAGGACAGCCTGCGGGCGGCCATCGGCATCGTTCCCCAGGATACGGTGCTGTTCAACGACAGCCTTTATTACAACATCGCCTACGGGCGCCCGGAGGCGACGCGGGACGAGATCGAGCGGGCGGCGGCCATGGCCCATATCCGCGACTTCATCGAGAGCCTGCCGGAGCGCTGGGACACGGTGGTGGGGGAGCGTGGGCTCAAGCTCTCCGGGGGCGAGAAGCAGCGGGTGGCCATTGCCCGAGCCATCCTCAAGCGGCCGCGCATTCTGGTCTTCGACGAGGCGACCTCGTCCCTGGACAGCGCACACCGAGCAGGCCATAGGCCGGACCCTGGCCGAGGTGGCGGAGAACCATACCACCCTGGTCATTGCCCATCGCCTGTCCACGGTGGTGGACGCGGACCAGATCCTGGTGCTGGAGGCCGGGCGCCTGGTGGAGCAGGGGACTCACCGTGAACTCCTGGCCTTGGGTGGCCGTTATGCCGGCATGTGGGAGTTGCAGCGGCGCGAGCGGGAGCAGGCCTTGGGGGCAGGGGCGGCCTGATGCGTGATTTGGCGCCTGATCTGGGGCATAACCAGCCGTCCCATCGGTTTCCTGGCCTCGGTCGCGACCGGCTTACCCCTCGCCGCGGCCGGGTTTAGTCTTGCCTTCCGCCCCGGCCTCCCCAACTAGCCCCTGATATGCCTAAATTCTCCTTTATTTCGACCCAGGCGTTGGCCTCCGAGGGGCTAGGGCGCCGGCCGGCCACGGGGGTCTTGGGGGTGGTGGGCCTGACTGCGCCCCTGCTGGCCCTGGTCACGGGAATACTGGGCTTGGCGGTGGCTTTTGCCTTGTCCCTATCCGGATCAATGGCCTGGGCGCCAGGGATCTGGTTGCTCTGGCCGGGTTTCTTGCTTCTGTCCCTGGGCGGCCTGGGCCTTGCGGCTTGGCGGCTGCATGATCGACTGCTCAAGCCCTTGGCCAGTTTGGAGGAGACGGTCGCCCGTGTTTGTCAGGGTGAGCCGGGTGCTGGTGGCGCCCTCAGGGAACTGGGACACCAGGTGGGGATTCTCGCCAACCTGACCCGCGCCATCGACAGCCTTAACGAGGAACTGACGGATCTCTACGAGGACATGGACAATCGGGTGGCCCGCCAGACCACGCGCCTGGCGCAGAAGACGGCGTCCATCAAGATCCTCTACGACGTCGCGGCGGGCATCAACGAGGCCGAGTCCCTGGACAGCCTGCTGTTGCGGTTCCTGCATGTCCTCAAGGAGATGGTGAACGGTCGCGCGGCCACGGCCCGCCTGGTCAAGCCGGACGGCAGCCGGCGGCTGGTGGGGTCCATCGGCCTGGATGAGACGCGGGTTGGCGATCAGACCGCGATGTCCCTGGACCTGTGCTTCTGTGGCAATGTCCTGGCCTCCGGCGATATCCTCTGTGATAACGACCAACGCTATTGCTCCCGGCTCTATGGCCGGCGCATGTTCCGTGGGGATGAGATCGAGGTGGTCACCATCCCCCTGGAGCATCGGGACGAACTCCTGGGGTACTACACCATTTTCGTGGATAAGCCCGGTATCGGTGCGCGCGAGGATATTCTCGAGTTGCTGTTCAGTATCGGTCATCATCTGGGTATCGCCGTGGCCAAGCACCGTTCCGACGCCGATGCCCTGCGGTTGTCGATCATGGAGGAACGCAACTCCCTGGCCAACGAACTGCACGATTCCCTGGCGCAGACCTTGGCCAGCCTGCGGCTTCAGGTTAACCTGTTCGAGGAATCCCTGGCCCAGGCCCCGATTCCGAGCAAGGCCAGGGTCGATCTGGATCGCCTGCGCGGTGGCCTGGACGAGGCCCATCGCGAGTTGCGCAGCCTCCTGGCGAATTTCCGGGCCCCCATGGACCGGCGCGGCCTGGTGTCGGCCCTGGAACGGCTCACCGCCAGTTTTCGCCAGGCCACCGGGCTCAAGGTCCTTTTTCAAAACAATCTGCGCGCCTTTGAATTGCCGGCCGCGGCGGAGTTGCAGGTCACGCGCATCGCCCAGGAGGCCCTGGCCAACATCCGCAAGCATGCCCGAGCCCATACGGTCCGGGTGCTGCTCACGGCCAAGATGGAGGGCGATCAGGTCCTGCTGATCGAGGATGATGGCGTGGGTTTCCAGCTTCCGGAGCCGGAGGGACAGACGGGGGAACATATCGGCCTGTCCATCATGCGCGAACGGGCGCGCCGCATCGGCGCCGAGTTGCGGATCGAGAGCGAACCCGAGGAGGGGACGCGCGTGGAGCTACATTTCTCGCTGCCGGATCGCCGTCAGCCCCGGCTGGTGGGAGTAACCTGATGCGCGTGCTGCTGATCGACGATCATGCCCTCTTTCGTTTCGGGGTCAGTGAACTCCTGGAGCGGCGCGGCATCCAGGTGGATGCCCGCGGCGACGGCGAGGCGGGCCTGGCGCGGGTGCGGGAGCAGGCCCCGGACGTGGTCCTGCTGGATCTGCGCATGCCTCAGATGACGGGCCTGGAGGTCCTCAAGCGGCTGCGCGCCGCCGACCAGACCATGCCGGTGGCCATGCTCACCACCAGCACCGATGAGCGTGACCTGATCGCCGCCCTCCAGGCGGGGGCCCAGGGCTATCTGCTCAAGGACATGGAGCCGGAGGAACTGATCACGGCGCTGAAGGATATTCTGGCGGGGCGCACCGTGGTCGCCAAGGAGCTGACCGGTATCCTGGCCCGCGTGGTCCAGGGGGGGCATGAGGATCGGCGGGCGCCGGTGGCCTTTTCCGACCTGACCCCCCGCGAGCGCGAGATCCTCTGCCATCTGGCCGAGGGTCGCAGCAATAAGGGTATCGCCCGCGTTCTGGGGATCACGGATGGCACCGTTAAGCTCCACGTCAAGGCCATCCTGCGCAAGCTGGCGGTCCATTCGCGGGTGGAGGCGGCGGTTATCGCGGTCGAGAAGGATTTATGCGCGCGATGACAGATGAGGCCTGTTCGCCCCAGGTTGCGGTCTTTACCCGGTTGGAGGCGGTGGCCGGGCTCATTTGTGGAGCGATGACGACATGAAGCATTTCATCGAACTGGTGCGCGGCTGTTTGACCGAGGTGCGCGAGATCATGCCCTGGGACCTGGAGGAGCGGCGCGCGGCCAACCCGGAGCTGCTGATCGTGGATGTGCGCGAACCCTACGAGTTTTACGCCATGCATATCCCCGGCTCCATCAATGTCCCCCGCGGCATCCTGGAGTCCGCCTGTGAGTGGGATTACGAGGAGACGGTCCCCGAGCTGGTGCGGGGCCGCGACCGGGAGATCGTGGTCGTTTGCCGCTCCGGCTACCGCAGCATCCTCGCCAGCCATGTTATGCAGGTGCTTGGATTCACCTGGGTGGCCTCGCTGCAGACCGGCCTGCGGGGCTGGAAGGACTATGAGCAGCCCCTGGAAGATGCTCACGGCCAGGAGGTGGATCTGGATGAGGCGGATATCTATTTCACGCCCATCCTGCGCCCCGACCAGATGCGGCCCCCCGAGGAGGCCTGAGGCCTCCGGGGCGGGACCCCGCTCGGACCAGGATTTGTTCTACTGATTGAAATTAAAGCGTTGTTGAGCCATAACCCCTCGGAATCCATCGCCCCATGATTTCCCTACTCGATTACGGCGCGGGCAATGTCCGCAGCGTTCGCAATGCAGTGCTTAAGCTCGGCCATGAGCTGAAGGATATCCGGACTCCGGAGGATATTCACCAGGCCGAATTCATCCTCTTCCCGGGCGTCGGTAGCTACGGCTCCGCCATGCAGCGGCTCCACCAGATGGGATTTTTCGAGCCCCTGCGCGACTATCTGCGGGCGGGCCGGCCTTTCCTCGGCATCTGCATCGGCCTCCAGGCCCTGTTCGAGGGCAGTGACGAGTCCCCGGGCGTGGCGGGGCTGGGCATCATCCCCGGTCAGGTCCGCCGCTTCGATGCCCCGGGCCTGGCCGTGCCCCACATGGGCTGGAATGGCATCCGCCCCCGATACGTCTCCACCCTGATCGAGGGTGCCGCGGACGAGAAGCTCTATTTCGTCCATTCCTATTGTGCCGTGCCGGGGGAGGCCAACGGGGACTGGGTCTTGGCGGAGACGGATTACGGTGGGGCCTTCATCAGCGCCGTGCGCCGGGGCGCCGTGGCGGCGGTTCAGTTCCATCCGGAAAAGAGTGGGCCGGCGGGATTGCGCCTGCTGGACCGATTCCTGCGCTCCGCTGGCCACGCGAACGGCCCCGATAACGGGAGGGTGGCCGATGGGGCTCAGCCCCCGGGCGAGCCGACGCGGTTGGCCAAGCGCGTCATTGCCTGCCTGGATGTCCGCGCCAATGATGCCGGCGACCTGGTGGTCACCAAGGGCGATCAGTACGACGTACGCCAGGCGGGCGAGGTCCGGAATCTGGGCAAGCCGGTGGACCTGGCGCGGCGTTACTACGAGGAGGGGGCGGATGAGATCACCTTTCTTAATATCACCGCCTATCGTGACTTCCCCCTGGCCGATCAACCCATGCTGGAGGTGTTGCGGCGGACCTCGGAAAACGTTTTTGTCCCCCTGACCATTGGCGGTGGCATCCGCGCCTTTACCGACGCCGAGGGACGCTACTATTCGGCCCTGGAGGTGGCCGCGGAGTATTTCGCCTCGGGCGCGGACAAGATCTCCATAGGCAGCGATGCCGTGACGACCGTCGAGCAGGTGCTGGCCCAGGGTGGCCCCACCGGCGATAGCGCCATCGAGGCCATCGCCCATCGCTACGGCAGCCAGGCCGTGGTCATTTCCATCGATCCCCGCCGGGTCTATGTGGCGGGCCCGGAGGAGGCCCCCCGTCATCGGGTCGTCCCCACCACTACCCCGGGTCCCCGGGGCGAGGGCTGGTGTTGGTTCCAGTGCACCATCAAGGGCGGCCGCGAGGGGCGGGATCTGGACGCCGTGACCCTGGCGCGGGTCTGCGAGCAACTGGGCGCCGGGGAGATCCTGCTCAATTCCATCGATCGTGACGGCACCGGCGCCGGCTTCGATCTGGAGTTGATCCGGGCCGTGCGCTCGGTGGTGACCATCCCCGTCATCGCCTCCAGTGGCGCGGGCCGGGTTGAACACTTCGCCGAGGTCTTTGCCGCCACCCAGGTGGAGGCCGCCCTGGCCGCTGGCATCTTCCATCGCCAGGAGGTGCCTATCGCGGCGGTCAAGGAGCACCTGCGCCAGTCGGGCATCGAGGTGCGGCGCTAGGTGGGATCCAGGGCAGGCGCGGGCCGGCCGCCCGGTTCAGGGCTTCACGGTTCGCGCCAGGATGATCTATGATTCGAATAACGTCACCCCATAGCCGGAGATCGCCATGCGCCCCACCCTGCTCCTGGTTTGTGCCCTGACCATTTTGCTTGCGGCCTGTGGGTCGAGTTCCCGGCAGGATGCCACTGGCAGCCCCTCGGCGGGGGCCTATGCGCGCCCGGTGTCGGGTGACGGGCGGTTGCGGGGCGACTATGCCAACTATCCCGCCGCCCAGGACTTTGTCGATCGCATGGCGGCCGAGGGTTTCGACCGGGCCCAAGTGGCGGACTGGGTGTCCCGGGCCCAGCGCCAGCAGTGGATCATCGACTTCGTTCATAAACCCGATGCCAAACCCTCCACCCAGCCGACGGGCGCTTGGACTCGCTATCGGGCCAAGTTCCTCACCGATGCCAATATTTCCAAGGGCGCCACCTTCTGGTCACGTTATGAGCGGGAATTGAACCGCGCCCAGGACAAGTACGGTGTGCCACCGGAATACGTGGTCGCCATCATTGGGGTGGAGACCAATTGGGGCGGTTACATGGGCAAGCATCGCGTCATGGATGCTCTGGCTACCCTGGCCTTTGATTTTCCGCGCCGGTCCGATTACTTCACCGGCGAACTGGCGGCTTATCTTAAGATGGCCCGCGATGAAGGCATGGACCCCTTCAAGCCGCAGGGTTCCTATGCCGGCGCCATGGGTTACGGTCAGTTTATGCCTTCCAGCTACCTCAAATGGGCGGTCGAGTTCGACGGTGACGGACGCCGGGATCTCTGGAACCCCATCGATGCCATCGGTAGCGTGGCCAACTATTTCGCCGTTCATGGCTGGCGCCGGGGCGAACCTGTTGCGGTCAAGGCGGACGCCAGCGGTGCCGTCGCCCTCAAGACCGGCTTTGACACCCGTTACAGCCTGGATGCCCTGGCCCGCGACGGCATCCGCCCCCAGGGTCGCCTGCCCACGGGGGACGAGGTCAGCCTCATCCGGCTCGACGCCACCGGCGGTTACCAATTCTGGCTGGGGTTGAACAACTTTTACGTCATCACCCGCTACAACCACAGCAGCTATTACGCCATGGCCGTCCACCAACTGGCCCAGGCCCTCCGCGCCCGCCACGGCGGTACCCCGGATATCCGCCTGTCGGTTCTGGAGGGGGGTGGGGAGCCGAGGCTCTGACCTGGCAAGCCGGGCCCCTGGCGGCGTTGGCCCGGACCTGGATCTAGGCCATCGCCGCCTTGGTGGAGACTAAACCCCAGCCTCTTGAAACCCAGCCGGTCACCCGCCTGCGGGGCGTAGGCCCCCGGCTCGCCGAACGCTTGGCGCGGCTGGGGTTGGCGACGGTGCTGGATCTGCTGTTCCACCTGCCCCTGCGTTATCAGGATCGTTCCCGGCGGCGACCGCTGGGTTCGCTCCTGCCGGGGGAAGAGGCCCTGGTCGAGGGTGAGGTGGGCGAGGCCCGCATCAGCCATGGTCAGCGCCGGACCCTCAAGGTCTGGCTGTCGGATGAATCCGGCACCCTCCAGTTGCGCTTTTTCCATTTTGGCGGTACCCAGACCGCGGCCTTCACCCCCGGGGCGCGCCTGCGCTGCTTTGGCGAGGTGCGGGCCGGGGTTCCCTTGCTGGAGATGATCCATCCGGAATACCGGCTTTTGACCGGCGCGACGGAAGCGGCCCAAGAGGAGGGCCTGACGCCCATCTACCCCACGACCGAGGGGCTCCAGCAGGCCAGCTTGCGCAACCTGATCGGTCAGGCCCTGGCCTTGCTGCTGGAGTCGGACCAGGCCGCGGGCGGTCTAGGGCCGCGGGAGCTGTTGCCCGCCGAAGTCCTGGACCCCATGCGGCTGCCGAGCCTGGTGGAGGCCTTGCGTTTCCTGCACCATCCACCCCTGGAGGCGCTGGGGTTGGATTTGAACGAGCGTCGCCACCCGGCCTTCCGGCGCCTCGCCTTCGAGGAACTGGTCGCCCATCAACTGGCCCTGCGCCGCTTGCGCCGGCAGCGTCAGCAGTTGGAGGCACCGGTGCTGGCGGGCGGTGGCGACCTGCGGGCCCGGCTGCTGGCGGGGCTGCCCTTTAGTCTGACCGGGGCCCAGGGGCGGGTGCTGGAGGAGATCGCCGCCGATCTGGCCCGGCCCCGTCCCATGTTGCGGTTGCTGCAAGGGGACGTCGGCTCGGGCAAGACGGTAGTGGCGGCCCTCGCCGCCCTGCAGGCGGTGGAGTCGGGCCGCCAGGCCGCCCTCATGGCCCCCACCGAGATGCTCTCCGAGCAGCATCGCCGCAATTTCGCGGCTTGGCTGGGCCCCCTGGGGCTGGAGCCGGCCTGGCTCGCCGGCCGCCACAAAGGGCGGGAGCGCGAAGAGCTGCTGGCGCGCATCGCGACGGGGGAGGCGCGGGTGGTGGTGGGGACCCATGCCCTCTTTCAGGAGGATGTCGCCTTCCAGGACCTGGGTCTGGTCATCGTCGATGAGCAGCACCGCTTCGGCGTGCACCAACGCCTGAGGTTGCGCGAGAAGGGGTCGGGGGAGGGCGGGGTGCCTCATCAGCTCATCATGACGGCCACTCCCATCCCGCGCTCCCTGGCCATGACCCTCTACGCCGATCTGGATCTGTCCGTCATCGACGAGATGCCCCCGGGCCGCAAGCCGGTGACGACGGTGGCCGTGCCAGACAGCCGTCGGGAGGAGGTGATGGCCCGGGTCCGCGAGGCCTGTGCCAGCGGCCGCCAGGCTTACTGGGTCTGCACCCTGATCGAGGAGTCGGAGGCCCTGCAATGCCAGGCGGCCGAGGAGGCGGCGCGCAACTTGGGGGAGGCCCTGCCGGAGGTGCGCATTGGCCTTGCCCATGGCCGCCTCAAGGCGGTGGAGCGGGAGGAGGTGATGCGCCACTTTGCCGCCGGCGACCTGGATCTGCTGGTGGCCACCACGGTCATCGAGGTGGGTGTGGATGTGGCCAACGCCAGCCTCATGATCATCGAAAATCCGGAGCGCCTGGGCCTGGCCCAACTCCACCAGTTGCGGGGCCGGGTCGGCCGCGGTGCCCAGGCCAGCCATTGCCTGCTCCTCTACCACGCTCCCTTGTCGCGCTTGGCGCGGGAGCGCATCGAGCTCCTGCGGCGCAGCACCAATGGCTTTGAGATCGCCCAAAAGGACCTGGAAATGCGCGGTGCCGGCGAGGTCCTGGGTACCCGGCAGACCGGGGAGATGCAATTTCGCATCGCCAATCCGGTGGCCGACGAGTCCCTGCTGGCGGCCGCCCGTCAGGCGGCGGACCTGATCCTCGACCGCTATCGCGACCGGGTCACCCTCCTCATCGACCGCTGGCTGGGGGCCCGGGAGCATTGTGGCGGCGTCTGAGGACCGGGTCTGGCGCTGCGATCGGCGCTGACCCTGTGTCATAATTCGCCCCCAATGCTTGGGCGAGGCGCCGCAAGTGGCGACGCGAATCCCCGATATCCCTTGGTCACAACCCCCACGACAGGACAGGTTCCAGGCCCGCCCATGACTCTGGCAGTGAACACCAGCCCCCCGAGCCCCTTGGACTGGCACCAGCGCCTACGGGCCTACGCCTTGCTGGTGCGTTTCCACCGCCCCATCGGGAGCCTCTTGCTGTTGTGGCCAGCCCTGTGGGCCCTATGGCTGGCGGCACAGGGCCAGCCGCCTTGGCGGGTAGTGCTGATCTTCATCGCCGGAGTCTTTCTGATGCGTTCCGCCGGCTGCGCCATCAACGACTTCGCGGATCGCAATCTGGATGGCCAGGTGTTGCGCACCCGGGAGCGCCCCCTGGCGACCGGGCTCGTCAGCCCGCGCGAGGCGCTTGGCGTTTTTTTCGCCCTCGGCCTGGCGGCCTTTCTGCTCGTGCTCCTGCTGGACTGGAAAACCATCGCCTTGTCCGTGGTGGCCTTGGGGCTGGCGGTCCTTTATCCCTTCATGAAGCGCGTGACTCATTGGCCTCAGGTCTTTCTTGGCGCCGCCTTTGGCTGGGCCGTGCCCATGGCCTATACCGCCGTCGCTGGCCAGGTCCCGCTCCAAGGCTGGCTGGTCTTTACCGCCGCCCTGATCTGGGCCCTGATTTACGACACCCAGTACGCCATGGTGGATCGCGAGGATGACCGCAAGGCGGGCATCAAGTCCACCGCCATCCTCTTTGGACGCCATGACCGGCTCCTGATCGGCCTGCTGCAACTGGTCTTTCTCGGTCTCATGGCCTATATCGGGCTGACGGCGGGGCGGGGGGGCTGGTATTTTAGCGGGCTGGCGGTGGCGGCCGGTCTCTCTGCCTATCAGCAGTACCTGATGCGTGATCGGGAACTGGCGGCCTGTTTTCGGGCCTTTCTGAACAACAACTATCTAGGCCTGGCCCTGTTTCTGGGGCTCTTCCTGGATTACGCCCTATCCTGACGCTGCTAGCCCCTCGAACTTTCCACCGGCGGCGCGGGTCAAAATCGCATCGCCCAACCCCCTGACTATCAAGAGGAATACCCCCTTATGTCCGTCCGCTTCCTGTTATCCCTGCTGTTCGGATGCCTGCTCTCGGCCCAGGCCTGGGCGCTCGACGAGGGCATCGATTTCACGATCCTACCCAACCCTCAGCCGACGGAGACGGGGGACAAGATCGAGGTGCTCGAGGTCTTTATGTACAGTTGCCCCCACTGCTTCCATCTGGAACCGACCCTGGAGAAGTGGCGGGAGACCCAGCCGGCTAACGTGGCGTTCCGGCGGATGCCAGCGGTGTTCAGCACCAAGCCGGATCTTCAGGCCCAGGCCTTCTATGCCGCTGAATTATTGGGGGCGCAAGAGAAGTTCACCCTGGCCATGTTCGATGCCATCCATGTCAAGAAGCAGAAAATCAGCGATGAAAACGTCGTGGTCACCATCGCCGAGGGCGCGGGAATCGATGGGGCCGAGTTTCGCAAGGCCCTGAATTCCTTCGACGTCAACATGAAGGTCAACCGCGCGCGCAATGTCACCAAGAACTACGGCATTGACGGCGTCCCCGCCGTGGTCGTCAACGGCAAGTACCGCACCAGCCCCTCCCAGACCGGCAGCCGCGAGGGCCTGGTCAAGGTGATCGACCAACTCATCGCCCGCGAGACCGGCGGCTCCTGAGGGAGCCGCTACCGCCAGGGATGGCGACTGACTTAAAGGTCCGCCAGGCCTTGACGATTGGAGCCCCGATCTTCAGTCGTAGTAATGGGGTTTCACCTCTTCGATGACCGGGATCTCGGGCGGATTGGGGTGAAGTGCCACGACCCAGGCCGGCAGCTTGGCCTGATTGGCATGGTAGAGGGTCTCGGACTCGAAGAGGATGAGGACGAGCACGGTCGCCATGATGGGCAGTATGCCCATGCCGACGATGATGGCCAGGACCGCCTCCCGCATCAAACCCAGATAGCTGTAGCCGATCCACCCCAACAGCACGATCGCCAGGAGCAGAATCAGCATCAGGATGAAGATGCGGCTGCGTCGCGCACAGACTTGCCAATGGCACATGGGGTACCAGGGGTCACGGGTCAGGGAGCGCCGCGCGCGCCAGAGGATGTAGCCGAGGAGGGCAAAGGAGGTGAGGGGAATGATGGCCATGACCCAGGGAAAGGTGCCCGCCACGCCACCGGCGCCGACGGCCATGAGAATGTGATTGCCGATCAGATTGGTCAAAAAGACCTCGTGGGGGATGTTGGCCCTTTTAATATCGTCGGGGCTGACCTGAAAGCGCATCTTGAATCACCGGGTTGATCGCATCCGCCCTGGAGGGCGGGCGTGGAAGGTGAAATTATACCGAAAAAGCTGAGTTTTCGGTTTCCCGGGCCGGGTGGTGTCTGGCGGGGGACGCGGGGAATTGGTCCCTGTAGGCTTGGCGACTGCATCCCTGCTGTCGACACCCCCGCCAGCCCCCACCCGACCCTCCCGCCACCTACCGGCAAGTGACTCGCCCTGGGTATATAACCATCTGCGGTAGCTTGTGGGGTGAAAAGGCCGCCCTGGCCTTAACAACCGCAGACGGGACAGGCCGGGTCGGCGGGCAGGCTCAGGGTGCGAAATTCCAGGGTCATGGCATCGATGAGTAACAGGCGGCCCGCCAGGGTCCGGCCGGCGCCGGTCAGTACCTTGAGGGTTTCCGTCGCCTGAATGGCGCCCACGATGCCGACCAGGGGGGAGAGGACGCCGTTATTGGAACAGGTCTGGTCGGTCTGGCCCGCGCGGGGGTAGAGGCACTGATAGCAGGGCCCGCCGGGGGTGCCGGGAAAGACGGTGACCTGACCCTCGGCGCGAATGGCGGCGCCGGACACGAGGGGGATCTGGTGACGCTGGCAGGCGGCATTGACGGCATAGCGGGTGGCAAAGTTATCGCAGGCGTCCACCACGGCATCCACCCCTTCGAGAAGGCCCGGCAGGCACTCGGCGTCGATCAGGCCCCGATAGCCCTCCACCTGGACATCGGGATTGAGGGCCCCGAGGGCCTGGATGGCGGAATCGACCTTGGCCATGCCAATCCGATCCGTGGTGTGCAGGATCTGGCGCTGGAGGTTGGACAGGTCCACCTTATCAAAGTCTGCCACTCGCAAGTGGCCGACCCCGGCCGCGGCCAGGTAGAGGGCTGCCGGCGAGCCGAGGCCGCCGAGGCCCACGATCAACACCCGCGACTGGAGCAGACGTTCCTGCCCCGCGATATCGATGGCCGGGAGATTGATCTGGCGGCTGTAGCGCAGAAGTTGCTCGTCGTTCATGGCTGGCGATGGTTCCGCACTGAAGGAGGCTACCCTTGATTCGGGTAACCCATGAGAGATTGGATGCCCGTTTCAGGCGCATCTCGGATGCATTGATCTTTATTGGAGCCCAGATTCAAGCTGTTATTTTGATACGAGCGGAATGCTCTCAGGCTCATGAATCGACTCGACCGCAAGATCAACGTCCATCTCCCTCTGAGAAGGGCGCCGACGATTGCTGCTGCGCCACCAAAGATGAGAACTAGGCCGATTGGCAGAAGAGCAAACGGTTCTTGGAGAAAGGCCTGGCTATCTATTACGGACCCCTGCAACTGAAAGGCAAGAAGGCAGCATAGGCCCACTGCAATAGCAACAACTCCAGCCTTGACCATGATCTAGGGTCTCCAGTTGAAGGACGGCGCGGGGCAGAGGATAGCTCCTTCTGAGCACATAATCACACGGGGCTTGACACGGGAACGGGGTGCGTCTGATGGGTTTGTGCGGCCCTGCCACCAGACCCAGGCCGATAGCCCAGGGTCGCGCGCGGGTGCCCGGCGAGATCGGAGCGCGTTTCCAGGCGTTCGAAACCGGCTGCCGCCAACAGGGCCCGCACCGCGGCATCCTGATCGAAGCCGTGCTCCAGCGCCAGCAGGCCGCCGGGCTTGAGGCATTTTGCCCCCTGGCGCGTGATCTGGCGCAGGGCATCCAGGCCATCGGTGCCGGAGGCCAGGGCGGACAGGGGTTCGCGCGGCAGGTCGCCCTGGCGAAGATGCGGATCGGCCGCGGGGATATAGGGCGGGTTGGCGATGAGGGCGTCCAGGCTGGCCGGGGCCAGGGGGGCAAGCCAGTCGGATCGGACCACCCAGGCGTTGTCGGCCGCATGGTGGGCGAGATTGTCCGCCGCCACCGCCACCGCGCCCGGGCTGAGGTCAAGGGCGATGAGGGTCCAGGCCGGCCGTTCCAGGGCCAGGGCCAGGGCGATGGCGCCGCTGCCCGTGCCGGCATCCGCAATCAGCAGGGGGGCGTCCGCCGGCAAGAGTTCCAGGGCGATCTCCACCAGTAATTCCGTCTCGGGGCGGGGGATCAGGGTATCCGGGGTGATCCGCAACTCCTGGCTCCAGAAGGCCTGGCGGCCGCGGATATGGGCGATGGGCTCGCCGCTCAGGCGTCTGGCCAAGAGGTTGGCGAAACGGTCGGATTCCTCGGTTAACAGGGTCCGCTCCGGCCAGGCGATCAGCCCCGCGCGGGTGGCGCCCGTGGCGGCCATGAGCAGCAATTCCGCTTCTAGTCTGGGTGCCGCCTGGGGCAATGACCCCAGGCGCTGAACGGCCTCGTGAAGCAGCGCTCGGATGGTGGGTGGAGGGGATGAAGGCAAATTAATGACCCTGCAGTCTGTCGGATTGGGCCTTGGGGGGCTGTTGTTCACGAATGGCGATCTTTTCGCTTGGGATTGCCTGCAATGATAAAGAGGGATTGGGGAGTCGGAATTGCCGTCCAGAGTAACGCCTAGCGTTTATCTGTTCCGCAGGCTCACCTTGCAGCCTAATGACAAGCTAGCGGGTGCAGTCGCTGAGGGCTTTCTTGGCCGCATCGGCGTTTTCCTGGCGAAGATCAGCCAGCAAGACGTGCTTGCCTGCGCTTACCTGCCGCACGAACGCCTGACCGATCGATCCGGCACCGATATCGACGATAACATTGGTCATTGCAGGCTCCTTTCTCGACCTGAACAGCTGCGCCGAACTAACGGGTCTTCGCGACGGATTCTGTTGTAGGCCTAAGGTAGAAGTAGACGGCGCTGCGCGGCTTAAACGCGCATGTTCCTTGTTGACTGCTGGGTTAGGAAATTATTTCGCACGGAGGTATAGAACCTTTTGGGTTGACCCAGGCGCCTGTCTTTCCTCCGTCACGAAGAGGTCTGCCTTTGCTTTGACAAGATCAGAGAGCTTCTTGTACCCATAGAGTCTGGAGTCAAAGTCGGGTTGTAATTTGGTGAGGTAGCTCCCAAAGGTGCCCAAATGAGCCCATCCAGCATCGTCGATAGATTGCTCAAGTGCGGTCAGGACGAACTGTCTTGGGAATTTCTGTTTTGGTTCTGTTGCCTTAGCAATGGGCTGAACTGGTGCAACCTTTGGCTCATTCCTGGCTTTTGGGGGGGGCCATTAGGCTCCGCTACCGTGTTTGGGCGCAGGACTTCAGTAAATACAAACTTGTGACAAGCATTGCGAAATGCCTCCGGCGTCTTCTGTTCACCAAAGCCGAGGACAGTAAGTCCCTCTTCACGCAATCGCATTGCGAGGCCAGTGAAATCGCTGTCGCTGGTAATCAGACAGAAGCCATCGAATTTACGCGTGTAGAGCAGGTCCATCGCATCAATGATGAGGGTGCTGTCCGTAGCGTTCTTCCCAGTCGAATACGCAAATTGTTGAACAGGTTTGATTGCGTACCGTTGCAACACTTTCTTCCAAGAGGAACTCGTCGGAGCGGTAAAGTCTCCGTATATCCGCTTTACGGTTGCCTCACCAAATCGTGCGATTTCCGCAAGCAGTCCCTCAATGACGGCAGCCTGTGCGTTGTCAGCGTCAATGAGGACAGCTAGACGAAGAGTGGGCTCTTCTGACTCAATTTTTCCGACTAGGCGTGGGGATACCAAGATGACTCCTGTTTCTAGCGATCCGCCTGAAGCGGGCCCGCCTACTACGAACTTGCAGACAGGCGAATCCGCTCGTGGCGCGCCTCGCATTTGAGGCGAGTTGTTAGGCTCTTATTTTCTGGGGGAAAAAACAAGTCTGGCTATAATGCCGCTATTTACCCGCTTTATCCGCTTTATCCGCTTTGCCCAGAATGCGCTGTAAGATTAGATGTTTGTTTGGCGAATCTGAGCATTGCTCGCAGTGCTTGATTTACGGCATCTGCATTTTTCACAGCAGCAGCAACGTCTGGCTCAAGCACGACAACATTAGAGCCTTCCATGTATTGTTTATAATACTTGCCTTGCACGGCCTTAGAAAAATCAAAGTCGTATTCCAGTCGCAGATCGTCTTGCGAATCTTCAGGATTCATACTTTTTTCTCTTATGAGCAGTCGCAGGTCTTGCACTGATTATGCGATCTCCGCCACATGTTCGGTGTGGGACACCACCAGGAGCTGCCCCGTTGATGACCTGCCAACGGTAATGAGGCGGAACTCCCCAATGGGGTGGTCAGCATCGTGGAAGGTTCCGCTAAAGGATCGCCGAAAACAGTGGTTGCCTGATCGAATTCGACGTCATGCTACCTGCGGTTGATATCCGCTTTTTCGATGTCCCAAGCAAACTTCATGGCGTTGCGGCATTTTCCGGGTGCGGATCTTTCGGATGGCTTCAGGCATCCATCATGGCCGCCAACTGCTCGGCCTGGTATTCCTGGATCAGGGGTTCGATGACTTGGTCGAGATTACCGAGGAGGATCTCTTCCAGCTTGTAGAGGGTGAGGTTGATGCGGTGGTCGGTGACCCGGTTCTGGGGGTAGTTGTAGGTGCGGATGCGCTCGGAGCGATCGCCGCTGCCAACCTGGAGCTTGCGGTTCTGGGCCTGTTCGCTGGCCTGGGCCTCCTGGGCTTGGGAGAGGAGCTTGGCCTGGAGCAGGGACATGGCGCGGGCGCGGTTCTTGTGTTGGGAGCGCTCATCCTGACACTCCACCACGATGCCGCTGGGCAGGTGGGTGAGGCGTACCGCCGAGTCGGTCTTGTTGACGTGCTGGCCGCCGGCCCCGGAGGAGCGATAGGTGTCGACGCGCAGGTCCTTGGCGTCGATCTCCACCCCGTCCACTGCCTCGACCTCGGGGAGGATGGCCACGGTGCAGGCGGAGGTGTGGATGCGGCCCTGGGACTCGGTCTCGGGGACGCGCTGGACGCGGTGGGCGCCGGATTCGAACTTGAGGCGGGAATAGACGCCGCTGCCGCTGATGCGCACCACCACCTCCTTGAAGCCACCGAGTTCGCCCTCGCTGGCGCTCATCTGCTCCGTCCGCCAGCCACGGATCTCGGCGTGTCTCAGGTACATGCGCAGGAGGTCGGCGGCGAAGAGGGCGGCCTCGGCGCCACCGGTCCCGGCCCGCACCTCCAGGAAGACGTTACGCTGATCGTGGGGGTCCGGTGGGATCAGCAGGCGCTGCAACTCGGGTTCCAGGGTGGCGCGCCGCTCCCGGGCCGCGTCCATTTCTTCCCGGGCCAACCCGGCCATCTCCGGATCCGTGAGCATGGCCTCGGCGCTGGCGAGGTCCTCCTCGATGGCCTGGTAGCTTTGGAAGCAGAGGGCCACGGGCTCGAGTTGGGCGTATTCCTGGCCCAGGGCGCGGAACCGGGCTTGGTCTCCCTGGACCTCGGGTTCCGCCATCAGGGCGGTGATCTCGGTAAAGCGCTCGGCGAGACGCTCCAGCTTGCCCTGGATGGAGGGATTCATCAGGCCTCTCGCTTGTGATCGAGATCGAAAAGGGTATTCGCAGCCTCCAGGAGGTCGGCCTGGCCATCCCGGCCAGCCTGCCGCAGGCGGGTGCTGGGGGCGTGCAGCAACTTGTTGGTGAGGGTGTGGGCCAGGAAGGTCAACACCTCCTCCGCCGGCTTGCCGGCCTCCAGGCGGCGGAGGGCCTGGGCGAGAACCTGGTCACGGAGACATTCGGCGTTGTGGCGGTAGCCCTGGATCAGGTCGGTGGCATCAAGCGAGCGTAGCCAGGCCAGGAATTCGCCCGCGTGGAAGTCGATGATTTCTCGCGCGGCCTCGGCGGCGGCCTGGCGTGAGCGCAGGCCGTCCTCGACTACATCCTGGAGATCGTCCACGGTGTAGAGATAAACGTCGCTGAGTTCACTCACCTCCGGCTCGATATCGCGCGGCACGGCGATATCGACCATGAACATGGGCCTGTGCTTGCGGGCCTTGAGGGCTCGCTCCACCGTACCCTTGCCGAGCACGGGGACCGGGCTTGCGGTGGAGGAGATGATGATATCCGCCTCGGGCAGATGGGCGCCCAGCTCCGCCAGGGAGATGGCAAAGCCACCGAATTCGGTGGCCAGGGCATGGGCCCGCTCGACCGTGCGGTTGGCGACGATGATGCGACCGATGCCATGCTGGCGCAGATGACGGGCGGCTAGTTCGATGGTCTCGCCCGCGCCGATGAGGAGGGCGGTCTGGTCCTTGAGGTCGCTGAAGATCTGCCGCGCCAGGCTGACGGCGGCGAAGGCGACGGACACCGGACTACTGCCGATGGCGGTATCCGTGCGCACCTGCTTGGCGACGGCGAAGGTATGTTGGAAAAGGCGCCCCAGGAGCTTGCCGGCGGTGCCGTGATCGCGGGCGCTCTGGAAGGCGGTCTTGACCTGCCCGAGGATCTGGGGCTCGCCAAGGACCATGGAATCCAGGCCGCTGGCTACCTCCAACAGATGGATCACCGCCTCGCGATCCACATGGGTGAAGAGGTAGGGGGCGATACGCTCGGCCTCCAGCCCGTGAAAGCGGGCGAGCCAGTCGCTGACGCTTTCCTGGCGCGTCCCGGACAAGACGCAATAAATCTCGGTGCGGTTGCAGGTGGACAGGATGGCGCCCTCGCTGAGGACCGGATCCTCGGCCAGGCTGCGCAAGGCACCGGCCAGGATATCGGGCCCAAACGCGATGCGTTCGCGGATTTCCACCGGGGCGGTTTTGTGATTGAGGCCGACGGCCAGTAGGGTCATGGTGCGTCTTGCGCTGGTAAAATCGGTGCGATTCTTGGATATTGACGCCTAGGATGCAAGTCTTGCTTGGGACTTCTCTTGATTTTGGCCGCGGCAACCTGATTTCAGTCCCGTATGGCGGGTACTGTTTTGGTCGCGGAACCGGCGGGTTATACTGATAGTCCAACCGCTCATTATCCTCTCTATCCTCCCTTCGCCACCTTTCTCTGTTTTTCGACATCCATGCGTTTAGCTATCTTGCTGTCAGCCGTGCTCTGTTCGTGGGCATTCCTGCTACCCGATCGCCTCGGGGCCCAGGAGGCATCCCCGGCCATGAATACATCCTCCTCCCCCTCGGCACCGGCGGACGTCGGGACCCCACCGGGCCTGACCAAGACGCTCGTCTATGCCGTCCTGGCCGGCCAAATCGCCGCTCAGCGTGGCGAGCACCTGGCGGCCTTCGAACACCTGTCGCGGGCGGCCCAGTTGGCGCGGGACGAGGACCTGGCGGAAAAGGCCGCGCGCTCGGCCCTGGCTTCGAACCAGGACGAAGCCGTGGGGCGAGCGGTCGCCCTCTGGCTGGAGATTGCCCCCGAGTCCCTCTCCGCTCATCAAATCGCCGCTTTTGTTCGCCTGCAGGACGAGGACCTGGAAGGTGCCATGTACCACCTGCGGCGGCTGGTCAATCTGACCACGGACGAAGGTGAGAGTGGTTTTGTGCAGTTGGCGCGCCTGGTCCACAAGCTGCGGCCGCCGGGGCAGCGCATGGAACTCATGGAGCAACTGACTCAGGGCGAGCCGGAAAACGCCGACGCCTGGTTCGCCCGCGCCTTGGTGGCGGCGGGTTCCGAGCGCCAGGACGAGGCCGTGACCGCCGCTCGACGCGCCACCGAGCTGCGGCCAGACTGGATCGAACCCCGCCTGTTTCTGGTCCAACTGCTCAAGGATGCGGACCGTCAGGAGGAGGCCAGGGCTACCCTAGAGCGCTTCGTCGCCGAGAATCCCCGCGACCAGGGGCTGCAAACCCTCTACGCGCAATTCCTGGTGGATGACAAGGAGTTGGATCGTGCCCGGGAGGTTTTTGCCGGCATGTTGGTGGAATCACCCCGGGAGCCCGACGTGCTCTTCGCCTTGGGCATCCTGTCCCTGCAGCTCGAGGATCTGGCCTCCGGGCGCGACTATTTCACCCGGCTGCGCGAGACCGAGGAGCGCCGGGATGACGCCGCCTACTACCTGGGCCGGCTGGAGGAGCTCGATGCCAAGCCGGAGGCGGCGGCTGCCTGGTACCTCAAGGTCCGGGGGGAACATGCCCAGGATGCCCGTATCCGCCTGGCCCGCCTCGAGGCCAAGGGTGGCGATCTGGACAAGGCCCGCGAGCGGTTGCGGTTGATGCGCGATCAGAGTCGCAAGGATGCCGTCATGCTGTTTATGGTCGAAGCCGAGCTTTTGACGGAGATGGATCGTAAGCCGGAGGCCCTCAAGGTTTATGACGCCGCCTTGGAGGCCCATCCGGATGATCCGGAACTCCTCTACGCGCGGGGCTTGCATGGCGCCGCCATGCAGCGTCTGGACGTGCTGGAGGCCGACCTGGGTCGTCTCCTGGAACTCGACCCCGATCATGTCGACGCCCTCAACGCGCTTGGCTATTCCCTGGCGGATATGACCGACCGCCATCAAGAGGCGCTGGCCCTGATCCAGCGGGCCTTGGCCCTCAAACCCGATGAGGGGGCGATTCTGGATAGCATGGGTTGGGTCCATTATCGCCTCGGCAACCTGGAACTGGCCCTGGACTATCTGCGCCAGGCCAGCGCCAAAATTCCGGATGATCCCGAGGTCGCCGCTCACTTGGGCGAGGTCCTCTGGGCCCTGGGTCGGCACGAAGAGGCCTGGCAAGCATGGGAGCAAGGGCTGGCAAAGGCCCCGGAACACGCTTATCTGCTCAAGGTTGTTGGCCGCCACCGCGTTAGCCAGAATGGTTTCAAGCCGTGACGGGCGCGCCATGGCCGGCGCCGGGCAAGCTTAATCTCACCCTGCGGGTGCTGGGGCGGCGCGAGGATGGCTATCACCGCCTGCAGACCCTGTTTCAGTTCATCGACTATGGCGACTGGCTCTCTTTTGCCCCTCGCGCCGACGGCCAGATTCGGCTATTGACCGAGATACCGGGTGTCTCCGCCGCGTCCGATCTCAGTGTTCGCGCCGCCCGCCGGCTCCAAGCGGCTACCGATTGCAAGCTGGGTGCCGATCTGAGCATCGACAAGCGGTTACCCCTGGGTGGGGGGCTGGGCGGGGGCAGTTCCGACGCCGCTACCACCTTGGTTGCCCTCAACCGGATTTGGGGCACCGGCTTGTCCGAGGATGATCTAGCGGCCTTGGGCCTGGCGCTGGGGGCCGATGTCCCTGTCTTTGTGCGCGGTCGGGCGGCCTGGGGCGAGGGAGTAGGGGAGAACCTAACCCCGGTGGAGGTTGCTGAACCCTGGTACCTGGTCATGGCGCCGGCTTGCGCCGTGTCCACGGCCGCTGTCTTTGCCGATCCCGGATTGACAAGAAATTCCCCGTCAATCAAAATCGCCGACTTCCTTGCCGGGGATGACCGCAACGATTGTCTGGGCCTGGTCCGATTGCGGTACCCGGCCGTGGCCGATGCCCTGGATTGGCTTGGGGATTTTTCCCGGGGGCGGCTGACCGGCACCGGCGCCTGCGTATTCGCCACCTTTGGCTCCGCGGAAGAGGCCCATGCCGTTCTGAACCAGGCCCCCGCCGGTCTGAGGGGTTATGTGGCCAAGGGTATGAATCGCTCGCCGCTACTGCATCGCCTGGCCGCGAGCTAAAGTTCTTGGGGTGTCGCCAAGTGGTAAGGCACTGGGTTTTGATCCCAGCATTCCCAGGTTCGAATCCTGGCACCCCAGCCAAGTTTTTTAACACCGACTAAGTTGGCGCCACGGAGAAGATTCCGGGGCGCCAACTTTGATCCTATGTCATGGCGATGGGGGGATACTGGCCGTGCCCACCAGTCAATTGATGGTCTTTTCCGGCAATGCCAATCCGGCGTTGGCCGCTGAAATCACGACCTATCTGGCGCTGCCGCTAGGCAAGGCGGTGTTAGGCCAATTCAGCGATGGCGAGGTGATGGCCGAGATCCAGGAGAACGTCCGTGGTCGCGACGTCTTCGTGGTACAACCAACCTCAGCGCCTACCAATGATCACCTAATGGAACTTTTGGTGATGATTGACGCCCTGCGCTGGGCCTCCGCCAAACGCATTACGGCGGTCATTCCTTATTTTGGCTATGCTCGTCAGGATCGTCGGCCGCGTTCGGCCCGTGTCCCCATCACGGCGCGTCTGGTTGCCAAGATGCTCGCCGACGCTGGCGCCCACCGGGTTTTGACCGTGGACCTGCACGCCGATCAGATCCAGGGTTTTTTCGATATTCCAGTCGATAATGTCTATGCCTCGCCCATCCTGCTGGGCGATGTCTGGCGCCAAAAGTACCCAAATCTGCTGGTCGTCTCGCCGGACGTCGGCGGCGTGGTGCGGGCCCGTGCCCTGGCCAAGCGTCTTGACGGTGCGGAACTGGCCATCATTGATAAGCGGCGGCCCAGGCCTAACGAGGCCAAGGTTATGAATATCATTGGTGATGTGGTCGGCCATTCCTGCGTTATCATTGATGACCTGGTCGATACCGCTGGCACCTTGTGTCAGGCTGCCGCTGCTCTCAAGGACCACGGCGCGTCGCGGGTTGTGGCCTATTGCACCCATCCGGTCTTGTCGGGTCGAGCGGTGGAGAATATTAACGAGTCCCGGCTTGACGAGTTGGTGGTCACCAACACCATCCCCCTGCGCCCGGAGGCCTTGGCCTGTGGACGCATTCGGCAGCTCAGCATTGGCGAGCTGTTGGCCGAGACGATGCGTCGCGTCTCCAGCGAGGAATCGGTCAGTTCCCTGTTCGTCGATTGATGCCAGCCATTTTCCCCTTCCCTCGGGAAGACGCCGTCCGGCATCTGGTCGCGGATGCCGGGCATGTTCCTTGAAAACAGCCCTTTGAGTTATCCAATATGAGCGAAAAGTTTGAAGTACTAGCGGAGTCCCGTAGCGATACAGGGAAGGGTGCGAGCCGCCGCCTGCGTCGCACGGGGCGCGTCCCCGCTATTGTCTATGGCGCCCACCAAGAGCCGGAGATGATCAGCGTAGGGCATAACGCGATGATTCTGCAGTTGGAGCACGAGGCCTTTTATTCCCACATTCTGAGCCTTAATATCGCGGGGAAGACCGAGAGCGTGGTGCTCAAGGCCTTGCAGCGTCACCCTGCCAAGCCCTTCATCCTGCATGCGGACTTCCAGCGTGTTCAGGCGCACGAGAAATTGCGCATGTCCGTGCCCCTGCACTTCCTCAATGCCGCGAACTGCAAGGGGGTTAAGCTGGGTGGTGGTGTCGTGTCTCATAATATGACCGACATTGAGGTTAGCTGTCTGCCCCGGGACCTGCCGGAATTCATTGGGCTCGACCTCACGGATCTCGACTTGGGCGGCATCATTCACCTTTCCGAGGTGCCCTTGCCCCCGGGAGTCGAGCTGGCCCAGGCGCCAGACCCGGACGTTCCCGTGGTCGTCATTCACAGTGGTCATGGTGGCGAGGGCGGGGAAGAGGGCGGCGAAGCCTGATCTTCCGCCACCTTGTCCTGGTTTGCGGACCGTGCGCTTGCCGGTCCGCAAATGGGTAGGACCTCGCCTCCCGAAAATAAAGCCCCCCTTTTGCCCCTTCTTGGCCTTGGAGTAGCCCCGCATGCCCGAGACCGGCATCAGGCTCATCGTCGGTTTGGGCAATCCAGGCCCCCAGTACGAGGCCACCCGTCACAACGTAGGTTTCTGGTTCGTCGACTCCCTGGCGGCGCGTCATCAGGGCCAATTCCGGTCGGAACTCAAATTCCACGGTCTCCTGAGCCGAGTCCCCATCGGCGGGGTCGAATTACGCCTCCTCAAACCCACTACCTTCATGAACCGCAGCGGCCAGTCCCTGGGCGCGGTGGCGCGCTACCTGGACATCCCCCCCGAGGCCATCCTGGTCGCGCACGATGAACTCGACCTGGCCGTAGGTACCGCGCGCCTAAAGCAGGGCGGGGGACATGCGGGCCACAACGGGCTGCGCGACATCATCAATGTGCTGGGAAGCCGCGACTTCTGGCGTTTGCGAATTGGCATCGACCATCCCGGTGATCGGGAACAGGTCGTCAATTATGTCCTCGGCCGGCCATCCCGGGATGACGAGGGGCGTATCGTGTCCGTCCTGGATGACGCCGAATGCTGCCTCCCCGACCTTCTCTCAGGCGAGTTCCAGAAGGCCATGCATCGCCTCCACTCGAGCCGTTGACCGCCTAATTTTGTTACAAAGGGTTGCAATTGTTGCGGCCTTCTGGAAAAGTACTACGGTTATTTCATCGCTCGGTCTTCGAGGGGGTCGCGGCCGGGCGATTTCTTAGGAAAACCCTATATCTCGCCTGGCGGCCTGCATCGGAGCTTCTCCCTAAGTCTTGGGAATCGGCCCGGAGGGGGACCACCTGGGTAACAAAATCACAGCATCATCCAACTAGAGTAAAGAGAGGAGTTCCAGAACATGAACATTAAACTGAAGAAAATCGTCGCGATGGCGTTGGTGGCCGGCGCGGTCACGCCCGCAACCGTCCTGGCCTCCAATGGCTACTATTCCTTTGGCTGGGGCACCAAGTCCAAGGCCATGGCCGGCGTTGCAGCCGCCTTGCCCCAGGATACCTTGGTTGCCGCCACGAACCCAGCGGGCATGGCCCTGATCGACACCAGCCTCGACCTGGGCGTGGCCTTCTTCAGTCCCTCGCCACGAGGCTATGAGGCCGACAACAATTTCTCGACCAACGCGATGGGTTTCCCTACGAGCGGTTTCGTGACGCCGGGGGAATACGAAAGCAGCAGCGATTGGTTCCTGATTCCGAGCTTTGGGTACAACCACGTCCTCGATGACAAGATGACCCTGGGTGTCAGCGTCTTTGGCAATGGCGGCATGAATACCGATTACCGCGACCGTCCGGTCTGGGAGAACTTCGCCGGGGCCCCCAATCAGTTGGCTATCGGGCCGGGCATGACACCCCCTCCGGGTACCATTGCCGCCCCTAATGGCATGTTGTTCAGCATGGGGCCCGATGGGCGTCCGGTGCCGGTTACGAATCCCAATGCCACCCCCCAGCAGGGTAACGTCAACCCCGGCGGCATCTTCTCAGCCACTACCCCCACGGGCATCAATCTCGAACAGCTCTTCGTCGAAGTTCCCTTCACCTATAAGGTCAACGGACAACATTCCCTGGGCATAGCCCCCGTCTTTGCCGTCCAGAGCTTCGAGGCCAAGGGCCTGGAGCCCTTCCGCCAGATGTCCTTGCACCCCGAGGCCGTCTCTAACAATGGCAAGGATTGGTCCTACGGCTTTGGCGTCCACGTCGGCTGGGTTGGCGAGATTACCGATGCCCTCACCCTGGGTGCCTCCTATCGCACCAAGCTCTGGATGACCGAGTTTGATGACTATAAGGGGCTCTTCGCGGAGAACGGCGACTTTGACATTCCGGCCATGCTCAACCTGGGCCTGTCCTTCAAGGTCCGACCCGACTTGGTGCTGGCCTTCGACTGGCAGCGCATCTTCTACAATGAGATTGCGTCGGTCGGTAATTCCAATAATGTCAATGTCATGCCGTGCATGATGGGGGTCAAGGCTAGCTACTGCCTGGGCGGGGATGACGGCCTGGGTTTTGGCTGGGATGATATGGATGTCTTTAAGCTGGGCGTTCGCTGGGACTACAACGAAAGGTTCAGCTTTATGGGTGGTGTTAGCTATGCCAGCCAGTTTGCCCCTGATGACCGAGGGTTTATTAAACGTCATGGCCCCGGCCACCATCGACTGGACTTGGACCCTGGGTGGTACCTATCGCCATAGCGCCACCGATTCCTTCAATCTGTCTCTGGCCTACATGCCTAAGGCTACCATCGAGGGGGGCTAAACTCTAGTATTACTGGCGGCCAGACCGGTAGTCTCTTCATGGAGCAGAAGGATATCGAGATCAGTTGGAATCATCGCTTCTAATTAACCGGCGCTGCTGACTACCGATGTCAAGGCGGCGGCTCGCTCAAGCGGGCCGTCGCCTTTTTTATGGAGATTCCAAAATTTCCCTGCCCAGGTGTTGGAGAAAGGTCTGGCGCCATGGGGATCCTCGAGATTTTGGCGCCCTCAAAATGCGAAAGTCAGGTGTTATATACTGAAAACTCATGAGTTTCCGGTTGGTTGGGTCAGGTGGCGGTTGGGGGTGTCGACAGCCGGGATGCTGTCCTCACGCCTACCGGGAGGTATTCACGGCGTCCCCCAACCGCCGCCACCCGACCCTTCTGCTGTATGCCGAAGATTGACGGGCTTTAAATTTAGCAGTCCAGGAATCTTGTCATGGCCCTTCAACCTGGCGTCGTTGGGGTTCGGCCAATGGAGTAGTAAGTCAGGCCGCTAGCGCTAACGTGACGTGGATCGAAGAGGTTGCGGCCATCGAAGACGACCGGGATTTTAAGGCGAGCCTTGACGGCGGCAAAATCGACACCGCGGAACTGGTGCCACTCGGTTACGATTGCCAGGCCGTCGGCGCCATCGAGGGCGTCGAGGGGGTCGGTCACCAGGGTCAAGTCGGGGCGGTTGCCGTAGAGGCGTTGGGCCTCCTCCATGGCTACCGGATCGAAGGCGCGGACCTTGGCGCCGGCCTGCCAGAGGGCCTCCATGAGGCGGCGGCTGGAGGCCTCGCGCATGTCGTCGGTGTTGGGCTTGAAGGCCAGGCCCCAGAGGGCGAGGGTACGGCCGGAGAGATTGCCGGCGAAGTGATGCCGGATCTTGGCGAAGAGGACCTCCTTCTGGCGCAGGTTGACCGCCTCGACGGCGCCCAGGAGTTCGGCCTGATAGCCAACGGACCGGGCCGTATGCTCCAGGGCGCGGACATCCTTGGGGAAGCAGGAGCCGCCATAGCCGCAGCCGGGGTAGATGAATTGGTAGCCGATCCGGGGGTCCGAGCCGATGCCAACCCTGACCTGTTCGATGTCGGCGCCCACGGCCTCGGCGATGTTGGACAACTCGTTCATGAAGCTGATTTTGGTCGCCAGCAGGGCGTTGGCGGCGTACTTGGTCAACTCGGCCGAGCGGACGTCCATGAGCATGACGCGGTTGTGATTGCGATTAAAGGGCGCGTAAAGGGCGCGTAGTAACTCCCCCGTGCGGGGGTTGTCGGTGCCAACCACGATGCGGTCCGGGCGCATGAAATCCTCGATCGCGGCCCCTTCCTTGAGGAATTCCGGATTAGAGACGACGTCGAATTCGACCTCGGCCCCCCGCGCGGTCAGAGACTCACGCACCTGGGTGGCGACCCGGTCGGCGGTGCCGACGGGAACCGTTGATTTATCAACGATGATCCGATAGGCGTGCATATGGTCGCCGATGGTCCGGGCGACGGCCAGGACGTGGCGCAGGTCCGCGGAGCCGTCCTCGTCGGGCGGCGTGCCGACGGCGATGAATTGGAAGAGGCCGTGAGCGACGCCCTCGGCCGGGTCGTTGGAGAAGGTGAGCCGGCCGGAGGCGCGATTACGTTCCACCAGCGCTTCCAGTCCGGGTTCGAAGATGGGGATGCCGCCTTTGTTGAGCAGGTCGATCTTGGCCGGATCGATATCGATACAGAGGACCCGGTTGCCGACCTCCGCCAGACAGGCGCCCGTCACCAGACCTACATAGCCGCTGCCAAAAATCGTTACATCCATCCGGATCCCCCACTCACGCCCGCGATGGGCAAAATAATTCTCCGCGACATGTTAAACGAAACCCCGTCGTGAAGGGAGGCGAGTGAATGTGGGGCTTCTTGAGGCTCTAGGGAAGTTTGGCCGCGGTTGACAGGCCCCCTGACCAGGGCTATCATGCG
>CAWJBI010000013.1:0-11452 GCA_963841065.1 uncultured Gammaproteobacteria bacterium
GCCGCCGGTGGATAACCGGAACGAGGACGGCAAGGACAAGGGTGGCTTCAACCCGAGTAACATGATGAACAAGATGCCAAATCCCATGAACATGTTTGGCGGCGGCAAGAATTAACTAGCCAGAACAAGTGCTTGGAATCGCAAGGCCCAAGCACTTGCCTCTGCGTGTGCCTAGAGGCGTACTGATGGCGCATGGCCGGTGGACTGGCCGCATCCCGGGCGACGGACGGGAGCGAGCCTCATGAGGCGTGGCGAAGCATCAAAGACAACCATGATATGGGAGATATGCCGATGAGAATCCTGCACACCATGCTCCGCGTCGGGGACCTGGACCGGTCCATCGACTTCTATACCAAGGTCCTGGGGATGAGGCTGCTGCGCCGCAAGGACTACCCGGACGGCCGCTTCACCCTGGCCTTTCTCGGCTACGGGGAGGAGTCGGCGCAGGCGGTCATCGAGCTGACCTACAACTGGGGCGTCGAGCGCCTACGAACTGGGCACCGGCTTCGGCCACATTGCCCTGGAAGTCGACGACGTCTACCAGGCCTGCGAGAAGATCAGGGAGCGGGGCGGAAACATCATGCGCGAGGCCGGGCCCGATGAACGCCGGCACCACCATCATCGCCTTCGTGGCGGACCCGGATGGTTATCCCATCGAATTGATTGGACGGAAGGATTGAGTGGACCTGATGGTGACCATGGTCGAGGTCTCTCCAGGGGCCGAGGGTAAGTCCCCTGGCTAAAGCGCCGTCATGGCGGTGCTCCAAAGGGTACGCCGTGGGGGATTAGTACTTTCCCGCCTTATTGTCGCCAACCGGCCAGCCCATCCAAACAGTCTCCTGCACTCTTGAGCGCCTCGGGAAAATAAAAGCCCTGGTCAGTGGCCGACGACTCGGCGGCCAGTGCCTGGTTGATGGCAGGCTTCCCGGGGAACAAGCCCGAGAAACCCTATTGCGATACCGCGGGCAAGGGCAAGGGCAAGGGCAAGGGCAAGGGCAAGGGCAGGGGAAATTTTGCTGAACTTTTTCATGTTGTCCTTGCCATATGGCCCCTGGCCGAATAAAACCCACAAAACCGGCGGTCGCCTGGCTTCCCTGGCAAGATGCTGACCACAATCAGGTAAGTACCCCATGGTAAGCCGTGGGGCGGTCGTCAATATTTATACCGGGCGAGGTGTAAAGGACCTGGAAGCGAACGGAAGGCAAACCTCGGTACAGGCCGTTTAGTGCTGACGCTCAGGTGTCTGGAGGGTTAGCGGATGCCGTTAGCCAGTCGTCCCCGGCGGAGGCGAGGGGCCCCTCGCAATAGCTGTTTCAGGAGGAATCAAGGTGAAGACCGAAGAGAGTGGGATTTCCCGTCGATCGTTTCTTGCCGCGGCCGGCGGCGTGGCCCTAGGCGTAGGGATCACCCATGTACCGGGCACCGCGCTGGCCGCGGATGCCCTACCGGCGGTGCCGTGGCCATACCCGTTAGAGGGACTCGATGTGGATGCCGTGCGCAAGGCCGCCTACTGCCTTTATTACAAGGAGGGAGGCTGCGGTCATGGCTCGGCCCAAGCAATCATCGATGCGCTCGCCGATGCATCCAGTCACGAATCCCTGGGCCAATGCTGCCGCGCAAGCTCTACAGCTACGGCGCGGGCGGGGTCGTGGGGTGGGGAACCATTTGCGGCGCACTCAATGGAGCTGTCGCGGTGATGGCATCCTTGGTATGCATGGGGCGCTTGGCAGTGCGCTGATCGATTATTTCTGCAATGCCGAGCTGCCGACCAGCGCCTTGGTCGGTTGGAACCCGGCGGACGATGGTTGGGACGGGGTCCCAGTGCCGCTCCCGAGCACCGTGACACACGTCTCCTATTCGCCGCTGTGCCACAATACGGTATCGAGCTGGGCCGCCACCGCCGGAGTACCGGTCTGGCCTCTTTCCAACCAAGACCGGGCGAAAAGCGACCACTGCGCCAAGTTGGTGGGGGACATCGTCGCCCGGGCCGTGGAGTTGATGAACGACAAGTTCTTGCGTTCCATCACCCCGCCGGCCTGGACACCGCCGGCCAGCTATTCTGGCTGCTACAACTGCCACACCCAGCCGGGGATGATCCCCTCCCAGCAGGGCAGGATGGCGTGCCAGGCCTGCCACGACGTCCCACCGGCCCATGGAACCTGGAGGAAGCGCAAACGTAACTAACGGAGGGGGTTAATGCGCGGGCAAATTTCCGCCTCGACGGGCGAGAGTACCCCGCCGCCCGCTGCGCCGCATTCCCAGCGGAGCAGCAGGCGGTGTGCGTGGACACAACCTGTTTTGTACAGCGCCGCGCCCCGTGCACCCCACCGTGCCGGGGATTGAGACCCAACTGCCTGGGATAAGCACAGATGCCCCGGCCTGGAGCCGGGGCGTCAGTGCCGCATTCGTGCCACATAGGGCGCCTTGACTGGGAGCTAACGGCCGCCGCGGAACCGCCTTCCCTGCGGAGGTATGCCCTTGGGTTGGGGGCGCGCCGCGCCGCTACCGCAATGCTCCATGGGCGCGGCCAGGATGGCATTGAGGGAAGCCACGTAGGCCGCGTACTCATCGCTCTCTGGCTCAGGCCGGATCTCGAACTCAGCCACATAAGCCGCGCTCGCATCAATGTAGGAATTCGCCCGTGGCCAACTCGATGTTGTGGGCGAAGGCCCTCAGATGGTTGCCGGAGCCGCACAGCAGGTTGTCGTAAACGCCCTGGATATCCGCGTAACCCTCCGCGTTGGTGATCGCCTCGGCCAGATCGATCATGTCGACCTCCTCGATCAGGCCACCGACCAAGAGGGTGCCCAAACCCGAGACCTTACCGTCCGCCACCAGCTTGTCATAGAGGTCGCCGAGGTCGGTGTTATTGAACGTGCATTCAGCGTCTCGACAGCTGTCCGGGTAGGTTCCCTGCCCCCCGTCGACCGCCGAATCCGCGATGCCGTAGTTGTCGAGCAGTTGCTTCATGGCATCCATATGCCGCTGCTCCGAGTAGGCGATGTTGTCGCATACGGTGAGTGTCAGGCCTTTAGCCAAATGGAAGTCGTAGAGCGTGGCGTAGACATCCCGCGCCAGCTTCTCCTCCTCGCGCATGAACTTCATGTCATCCTGGACCAGACTCCAGTCGGCAGCCGTTGCCGCGCCGACGGCGAGGATCGCCAGGGCCCCGCCGATCACACCCAGTTTCTTGAACATCTGATTTACCTCGCTAGCGTGGTTCCCGCAATCCCTGGCGACTGGGGCTGCCGGCCCGACGACCCCACCGGCGCCCTCCCGCCTTCTTAATTCATAGCGCGGACCACACCCTCTGCCCATCAGGTAGATAACCTATTGACCCTCAATGGAGCGGCTAGGGCTGGACGAGACCCTCGCGGATGGCGAACCGGGCAAGCTCCACCCGGTCGTGAATGTCGAGCTTTTGCATCAGGTGGGTGCAGTGCTGCTCCACGGTTTTGACGCTCAGGTCGGTGATGCGGGCGATCTCCTTTTTCGCCAGCCCCTTGGCCAGATAGGAGAGGACCTCCAGCTCCCGCGGCGTCAGAAGCTGGGCGCGCGTGCGTGCGCACGCCGCCAGGCGCGGCCCATCGGCGGTGATCTCCAGGCGGCTGAGTACCTCCGGGCAGAAGCAGGTGCCCCCCTTCAGGACCTTGCGGATGCAGGTGAGCAGACCATCCGGCGTTCCGCCCTTGGTGGCATAACCGCGTGCCCGTGCCTGGAGCGCTTGGGCGATATAGCCGTCCTGCACATATCCGCTCAGGAAGATCACCCCCGTTTGCGGTGACTCGTCGCGGATGCGCTGGGCCACGTCAAACGCGGAAAGACCGGGCATATCGATGTCCAGCACCACCATGTCGGGCCGCAGCCGCAGCGTCAGATCGAGCGCCTGACCGGCGTCCCGCGCCGTACCCACCACCTCCAGGTCGGGCTCCTGCGCCAGACGCTGGCTCAGCATGTCGCGCACCAGCGCGTGGTCATCAACGATCAGAATGCGTGATCTCAAGGGTGCCATGGTCGCTCGCCAGATGGTGGATCAGCCGGATGAGCTCGCTCATCAGGAAGGGTCTATCCAAGGTCAACACATCCGCCCCGGTCTCTTCCGTAAGCTCGCCCTGGCCGGGACCGAGGACCAGGATCGGCACCGCCCCACCGCCGCCCCGCGCCGCCCGCAGACACTCCCCGAGGCCGCACGTGGCCAGGCTGGCATCGAGCAGCACCACATCCGGCGGTAGCTCGGCGACGGCATCCACGAGCGCTTGGGATGACTCGGCGGCGCGCACCCGATAGCCGTCCGCTTCCAGGGCCGAGAGCACCAGCCCTTGAGTGTAGGCATCCGCCAGCCCGACCAGGACGCTCTTGCCCGCCCCGTCTGGGCGGACCTCCGCCTCGCGCCGGGACCGGCCCCAGCCCTTGCAGCTCGATGGTGAAACGGGTTCCCCCGCCGGGCTCGGAGTCCACCCGGATTCGCCCCCGATGCTCTTCCACCACGGCGGCGACCACCGCCAGTCCCAGTCCCGTGCCCCGGTCTCGCGGCTTGGTGGTGAAGAAGGGCTCGAACACCCGGTCCTTCAACTCTTCCGGAATCCCGATGCCGGTGTCCTCGCACCTGCAGTCGGACCCAGCCGACCTCTATCTCACCCTCTTCATCGACCACCGGCGCCAGACCGATCCGCAGGCGCCCGCCCTCGGGCATCGCGTCGCGGGCGTTGAGCACCAGGTTCAACAATACCTGCTGAAGCTGGGAGCGGCTTCCCCACACCCAGTAGCCCTCTGGCTGGTCAGGGACATCGACCTCGAGGGACACCGTCGCCGGCAGCGTCTCGCGGAACAACCGGGCCGCCTCCGCCACCAGTCCCCCGAGCTCCACCGGCCCCATCTCGGCCCCCGCGCGGCCACTGAAGGTGAGCAATGATCGAATCAGCTCGGTACCCTGCCGGGCGGCCGCGCCTATCTTCCCCAAGGCCTCGGCGGCGGGGTGATCCCGCGCGAGCCGGTTGAGGGCCACGTCCACGAAACCCTGTACGACGCTCAGGATGTTGTTGAAGTCGTGGGAAATCCCCGCCGCCAGCCGCCCCAGGGCCTCCATCTGCTGGGCCCGAAGCAACCGCGCCTCCGCCTCTCGACGCTGGGCCATCTCTGCCTCCAGCGCGTGACCCCAGGCCCGCGTTCGCTGCATCAGGATCGCCCAGACCGGGCGGAGAGCCCGAAGATGACAAAGGCGAGGACCAGGGCGGCCAGCTCCCGGTTGCCCTCCACGCGCAGCCGCTCGCTGAAGGTACGGTTGAGGCGGGTCATGGAGTCGGCCACGCGGGCTTCGAATGCCCAGCCGAGGCTCCGGTACTCCGGGCTGTGCAGCATGGCCTCGGCGGTGGCATGTCATCGCTGTTCGCGAGGGCGTCGAGGGCGGCATTCTCCCGCTGTCGCAACCCCAGGCTCAGCTCCCCAAGGGAGGCGAGGGAGGCGAACGCCGGGTCCGCCTTGCCGAGCTCGCGGGCCTCCTCCAGGTGGGATTGAAGCCCCGTCTCCCAACCGCGATACGAGCTCACCTTGGCGTGGTCGCCATCGAGGACCACCAGGTGGGCATCGTACATCAGGTTGAGGTGGCTCGAGAGGATCTGGCTACCCAAGGCAAGCCCGCTGGCGTACTCGTTGGTGAGCGTCCGACTCACCCGAAAGGTGTTGTAGACATGCCAGTACAGCAACATAAACATGCCCAGGGTGACCGCGATCACAGCGGCAAACCCCATCAGCGGGAACTGCTTGAGCTTGGTCACATCGCCTGCCAATCCTTTCCAATCTACCCCCGTCACCAACCCACCACCGCCCCTTAAGCCACCCGCGGCGGCATCGGTTACAGCCTACCCCATCCGCGGGGAATCACAACCCCGGCTGCCGCCGGAAACCTTGCCCGGCCAGGAAATCCCGGCTTGGGACCATGATGCCCGCCGTATGGGGTATCTACCTCATGGCCCTCCCCCCCTACCGTGTACCAAGCTTATTGTAGAATAAAGTATTCTGACCCGCTTCTCCGGGGTCGTGTGTATGGAGGAGGCGGCGGAAGAGGACCGACCGAGGGAGCGGTCACGTCAAACGGGATGGCTGCGATCAAGCCGGACTGACCGACAGCGTCGATAACGGAGAAGGCAATGAAACATTCCTGGAAAATCAATGCAATGGCGTTCGCCGTGGCCTCGGTGGTCGCGGTCGCGGGATCGGCGGCTTTTGCCGCCAGACCGCCGGGCGTCGGGGGTGGCGGCGGTGGCGGCGGTGGCGGTGGCGGTGGCGGCGAGGAGACGGCCGCCCAGAACCTGTCGGTGCCGGCGATCCTGGTCGGTTCCCTCGGGACTCTTGTCTGCGGCACATCGGAACTGGCACCGTCGGCGCTGGTGCCGCCCACGGGTACCCCACTCGACCGGTTATGAGGTCCCGGGCTATTACTGGGTCCAGAAGGTGCACACCTGGCAGGCGCAGTGCTTCAACGCCGTTGAGGCATCGGTATTTGGCGCCTGGGGCGACAACCTCGCGGGCGACGCGAAGCTGAAGGTCGGCAGCCCGATCCGGGTCGAGATCGTTCTCACGAACATGACCGACTATTCGGCGACGATTCCGAGCCTTGCAAGGCTACACGGTGCATCAAGCTGGAGCCGAGCAAGCTCGACCGGCAATCCGCCTACGGGCACACGCGGCCGCCGGTGACGCGACTCTCGGCTGCGACCGACATCCCGGTCGATGTCGGGCCGGCGTCGTGGGTGGTGCATGACGCCGGCATCAGTTCAGCGTCGAGAACCTGGACACCGGCCGTTTCGCGGTTCCGCTCCGGGCACGATCGCGCCCGAGATCAACGCCACCGGCAAGGTCGTGTACGGGTACAACCTGCGCGTCGCCGCGGCGGGAACGTACAGGATCCGGTTCACCAGCACACCCGTTGTCACGTTCACGGGTGTAGACGCTGGACGACCAATGACGCCAACAACGCCTACCTCGACATCATCGTGGGTGCGGCGGCGGTGGCGGTGGTAAGAAGGGCGGCGGCAAGAAGTAGTCCGTCGGAGCTTGTCCGAGCGCCACGCCGCACACGGGCCGGGGAAGGGCTGGCAGACCTCCCCGGCCGTTTCATCTCCGGACGACGTGCGCTGCCCCGCTCCCGGCCCCCGACGAGGCGAAGGGAGCGGCGGGTGAGGGGCGAAGGGCCCGACCCCTCCCCGGTACTGAGATACAGATGAACCCAAGGGCCTCGGAGGAATGTCATCCCTGCAAGCCAGGCGCTTGGGCGGCGACCGCCGCCACCTACGCAGCGCCTCCCGCACCACCCTGGTTCACCTAGTCGACGGTGGTCAACAACAACCTCGTGCCCCCAACCAATAAGAACTTCAACAGCTACAACCAGCCCTCAGTGAACCAGCGCGGGCTGGTGGCCATCCGTGCGCAAAGCAGAGGAGGTGAAGGAGGCGGAGGTGGCGAAACCATCGTCGATGCCCCCGGCAGTGGCGGTGAGGACCAGCCTGTGCACGGCATCTACACCCGCGACATGTCGGTGCCTGAGAGTCTGGGCGTGATCGTCCGGATCCTCGACCGGAAGACCAAGGTCCCCCAGCCGAACAACCTAGCAGCCTGTCGGACTTTCGCTGTGACATCCCCAGATTGGTCAAGAACTGATCAATTTCGGTTGTCCTACACAAGAGTCATGCGCGCTTCCAACGTGCGGCGCGGGCTGAAAGGCGCGATTCGCGAGCGGTTGGCTCATGATTGCAGGGCCAAGTCCCTTTATCCGGCGAGTGTCGCGACCGGTTCGCTTACCCGCAGCGGCACGGTCCCCAGGCAATTCCTCTTCCCTGGCGGGGTGCCCCCGGCAGGCGGCGAGCCGCCGCCGCAGGGCCTCTACCTCCTGACCGATGGTTACAGCGGCGATAGCGCCCTGGCCCTTGAGGTGGGTATCCGCGGGCACGCCGCCTGCTGGGCGCACGTGCGGCTCAAGTTCGTCGAGGCCACCGAGGGGCGCAAGAACACCGCCGCCGCCCACCAGATGGTGGCGCTGATCGGCCAGCGCTACGCCGTGGAGCGCCGCCTGCGCGCCGGCTCCGCAGCCAAACGCCAGGCCGAACGTCAGACCCATAGCCGCCCCATCCTGGAGAAGATCAAGGCCTGGCGCGAGGCGAGGTCGCCCACGTCCTGCCCAAGGGGCTGCTCGGCACGGCCATCGGCTACGCGCTGGGGTTGTGGCCGAGTTCACCACCTTCCTTGAAGACGGGCACCTCCCCATCGACAACCATGTCACCGAGAACGCCATCCGGCCCTGCGTGGTCGGCCGCAAGGGCTGGCTGTTCAGTGGCAGTCCCCGCGGCGCTCAGGCCAGCGCCACGCGCTATTCCCTCATCGAGACGGCCAAGACCAACGGCCTCGAGCCCCGCGCCTACCTCAACTTCCTCTTCGAGCGCCTGCCCGAGGCGACGATGCCCGCGCCCATCCAGGCGCTCCTGCCCCAAGCCCTCAAACCCGAAGACCTGAAACTATAGGTGTCAAGCGGGTAGTTCTCCGGAGGCTTACGTTTAGTCTAGCTCCCACCCTACCGCTCCGGCATAAACGGCACTGGGCCGGTTACCCAGCGAGACGCAGGGATGCCCATTAACCCTATTTCGCTGTACATACGCTATGCTATGCTAATGGTTTTGGAGCTTTGATCAGCCAGACCGGAGGGAGGCAAACCGGGGCTGTGCCCAAGATTACAGCGCTGACCGAATCATCGTCTAACGCCTCACGGCAGTTCACGGCCAAGGAAAGGAAACCCCTCCTTCCCCCCCCAGTGTTTTCAAACCTATCATCCTAACGGAGGAGTGAGATGAGAAAGCGGATGCCCACCTTTGCCCAGACCGGCCTCGCGCTCACAGCGCTCGCGGCCACGGCCCTGTCCAGTGCCGGGCCCCCGTCGCCACCCTTGTTCAGTTGGTCGACGGTGGTGAACAACACCGACCTGATGCCGGATGACCCTAAAGAACGAACCTTCAACAGCTACAACCAGCCCTCGGTGAACACGCGCGGGCTGGTGGTCATCCGGGCCCGGAGCCGAGGAGGTGAAGGCGGCGGGGGCGAGGGTGAATCGGTTGGGATCAGCGCGCGGAGGGTAACCAACCCGTGCACGGCATCTACACCCGCGATATGAGCGTGGCCGGGAGCCCCATCGTCCGGATCCTCGACCGGAAGACCGAAGTCCCGCAGCCGAACAACCTTGGCACCACCTTCGTCGAGACACCGTCGTTCCCGCGCATCGACATGACGTCCGACACCCTCGCCACCCGCGGGAATCACCAGCCGGTATGGACCTATGGTTCCGAGGGCGATGAAACCCGGGCAGGGACCACGGGCATCTACACCAACCCCTTCGGTGACCTGATCACCGGCGCCAGCAAGCTCGGGGCCGTCCCGGACTTCGGCTTCTTCGCGGTGCCCGGCCTCAGCCCGCCGACCCTGTTCGACGTGTTTCCCGGGGCGCCCGCCGTGACCGGCGGCAGCACCCTCGTGTTCAAGGGCAACTACACGGTGGGCGACGCCGGCAAGACCGGGGTGTTCTACCGCAAGCTGGTCGACAGTGACATTAACGGTGGACCCGGTGGCGGCACCAATCCGGTGGTGCTCATCGCCAACAACACCGTCACCAAAATTCCTGGCACCAATCGGGTGTTCGGCTCCACCTCCCCACCCAGCGCGGCAGGCGGCAAGGTGGTGTTCGCCGGCTTCGACAACGAGGAGAAACCGACCCTGGGCGGCATCTATCTCGCCCCGCTGAAACAGACGCCGAAGCTCACGACCCTCGTCCGCATCGGCGGGCTGGTTCCCGGGGAGGGAGTCAAGAGTACCTTCAAGAATCTCGGCGAGGGCAGCGCGTTCGACGGCCGTTACGTCGGTTTCTGGGGCGCCTGGGGGACCAAAACCCGCACGGTGCGCCTGTACTGCCCGACGGAAGGCAACAAGGACCGCATCGCCTACTGCAACCAGGAGCTGGTCTGCGCAGACACGGGCGTGACCATCGGGGATCCGAACAGCACCTGCGACGACACGGGTTGCTGGCAGGACAAGCAGGTCCCGGTGGACCAGGGCATCTTCGTTCACGACACCGGGCTTGGCATCACACGGGCGGTGGCCAAGACCGGAGTGCGCTTCGGCGACTTCCTGTTCTGGAACTACTCCGGTAAGACCCCCTGCGTGGGCGGCGGTCATTCCGAAGAAGGCGCCGAGGACGACGGCGAACTGACGCGCTGGCGCTCCTCCGCCTTCGTCGCGGTCTCCGGGCTGCGCACTGCCTTCAAGGCGGTCACGATCAAGGACGACCACACCAGGGTGGTGGGCGTCTACCTCAACCGGCAGCCCGGCCAGGACATCTTCACCGTGCTGGATACGCGGACGGACGGTCGGTCGGTCGACCCGGAGGCGCCGGCCGGCTCCATGATCTCGGAGGTGGGAATAGAGCGCGAAGGCCTCCGCGGCAACTGGCTGGCGGTCAGCGCCAAGATGGCTGTGGCGGGCAGCACCGATGAAGAGGACGGCATGGCTGGCGTGTACATCACCCGCGTGCCGCGCTGATCCCACCGACGGAGCTCGGGTGATCCACCCGAGTTCCGCGCCCCGCAAACCGATCTCCCCGCCGATGCCGCCACCGGAGTATGTCTGCGACCAAGGAGTACATTGGTTGTTCCCCGTCGCTTGGCCGCGCAGGCGACCCGTCACCCCCTGCATCCGCTGTGTCCGCGCCAATGCACGCAGCAGGCCCGCCCGACACCCTCCAGTCCGGCAGATCGATCAACGCTCGCTGCGTCAAGCTCGGAAAAACGCCGAAGCCCCACAAGCGGGCCTTCGGCGAGCGCGCAAATTCCGGCCCGATTAACGACTCCGAGCGCCGCTTGGGGTCCCGTCGGGCAGAGCCCTGCGAGGCACCGACCGACCTTGGGGGTGATCCCGGAACTACGCTGGGAGGTGCCACGTCGGCGTGCGTCGGCGGCGGTAGCGATGGTCTCGGCGCGGATTGCCAATGCGTCATACAGGGCGAGGAACCGGGCAACCGTGGGGTCATTCGCGTCCTGCCTCAGGTAGCGGGCTGCCCGCAGGAGTGTGTAGGTTTGCCTATTCTCCAGGTCGCCCATGTTGGCTCGTAGACCTAGACCTGTCCGGGGCTGGTGAGGTCACCGTTGTAGTGCGGCTCGTCACCGACACCGGTGTCCGCTTCCACACCGACGATGCTGCCATCCGGGTTCAGTCGACCCGATTCGAACAGGACCCTGCCTACCATATCGGTCACTGTGAGGTGGAGGTAAGCGCCGGGCTGTCAACCAACGGCTCATCTGCTGCCCCTCCCGCAGAGCGCAGAAGGTGAGCTTGGCCTGGTGAACCTCCAAGGCAGCGACACAACGAACTCGTTAGGCGGGGAACGGGGGTTGCCGCAAGGAGGCCAATCGCATCTACT
>CAWJBI010000014.1:0-5973 GCA_963841065.1 uncultured Gammaproteobacteria bacterium
GCCGGTGGATAACCGGAACGAGGACGGCAAGGACAAGGGCGGCTTCAACCCGAGTAACATGATGAACAAGATGCCAAATCCCATGAACATGTTTGGCGGCGGCAAGAATTAACTTGCCAGAACAAGTGCTTGGAATCGCAAGGCCCAAGCACTTCCTCTGCGTGTGCCTACAAGGCGTACCGATGGCGCATGGCCGGTGGACGGGCCGCATCCCAGGCAACGGACGGGAACGAGCCTCAAGGGGAGTGTCGAAGCATCAAAGACAACCATCCATGGGAGATATGCCGATGAGAATCCTGCACACCATGCTCCGCGTCGGGGACCTGGACCGGTCCATCGACTTCTATACCAAGGTCCTGGAAATGCGGCTGCTGCGCCGCAAGGACTACCCGGACGGCCAGTTCACCCTGGCGTTTCTGGGATACGGGGAGGAGTCGGCGCAGGCGGTCATCGAGCTGACCTACAACTGGGGCGTGAGCGCCTATGAAGTGGGCACCGGCTTCGGCCACATTGCCCTGGAAGTCGATGATGTCTATCGTGCCTGCGAGAAGATCCGGGGGCGGGGTGGGAACATCATGCGCGAGGCCGGACCCATGAACGCCGGCACTACCATCATCGCCTTCGTGGCGGACCCGGATGGCTATCCCATCGAGTTGATTGGACGGAAGGATTGAGTGGACCTGATGGTGACCAGGGTCGAGGTCTCTCCAGGGGCCGGGGGTAAGTCCCCTGGCTAAAGCGCCGTCATGGCGATCAGGGGACACAAGCTGTTTCGTACCGCGCCGCGCCCCGCGCACCCCCCATGCCGGGGAGTGAGAGCCGACTGCCTGGGATAAGCACTGACGCCCCGGCCTGGGGCCGGGGTGTCAGTGCCACCTGGGGCGCTTTGACTGGGACTAACGGCCGCCGAGGAACGGCCTTTCCTGCGGAGGGCCGCCCTTGGGTTGGGGGCGCGCCGCGCCGCTACCGCAATGCTCCATGGGCGCGGCCAGGATGGCATTGAGGGAAGCCACATAGGCGTCATACGCCTCTGTCCCCACCTCGGGCCGGATTCCGAAGTCACTCACATAATCCGCGCTCGCATCGATGTAGGAATCGCCCGTGGCCAGCTCGATGTTGTGGGCGAAGGCCCTCAGATGGTTGCCGGAGCCGCACAGCAGGTTGTCGTAAACGCCCTGGATATCCGCGTAACCCTCCGCGTTGGCGATCGCCTCGGTATTATCGATAATGTCGACCTCCTCGATCAGGCCACCGACCAAGAAGGTGCCCAAACCTGAAACCTTACCATCCGCCACCAGCGTGTCATAGAGTTCGCCGAGGACGGTGTTATTGAACGTGCATTCAGGGTCTAGACAGCTGTCCGGGTAGGTTCCCTGCCCCCCGTCGACCGCCGAATCCTCGATGCCGTACTTGTCGAGCAGTTGCTTCATGGCATCCATATGCCGCTGCTCCGAGTAGGCGATGTTGTCGCATACGGTGAGTGTCAGGCCCTTAGCCAAATGGAAGTCGTAGAGGTTAGCGTAGACATCCCGCGCCAGCTTCTCCTCCTCGCGCATGAACTTCATGTCAGCCTCGACCACACTCCAGTCGGCAGCCGTTGCCGCGCCGACAGCGAGGATCGCCAGGGCCCCGCCGATCACACCCAGTTTCTTGAACATCTGATTTACCTCACTATCGTGGTTCCCGCAATCCCTGGCGACTGGGCCTGCCGGCCCGGCGCCCCTCCCACCTTCTTAATTCATAGCGCGGACCGCACCCTCTGCCCATCAGGTAAATAACCTATTGACTCTCGATGGAGGGGCTAGGGCTGGACGAGACCCTCGCGGATGGCGAACCGGGCAAGCTCCACCCGGTCGTGAATGTCGAGCTTTTGCATCAGGTGGGTGCAGTGCTGCTCCACGGTTTTGAGGCTCAGGTCGGTGATGCGGGCGATCTCCTTTTTCGCCAGCCCCTTGGCCAGATAGGAGAGGACCTCCAGCTCCCGCGGCGTCAGAAGCTGGGCGCGCGTGCGCACGCCCGCCGCCAGGCGCGGCCCATCGGCGGTGATCTCCAGGCGGCTGCGTACCTCCGGGCAGAAGCAGGTGCCCCCCTTCAGGACCTTGCGGATGCAGGTGAGCAGACCATCCGGCGTTCCGCCCTTGGTGGCATAACCGCGTGCCCGTGCCTGGAGCGCTTGGGCGATATAGCCGTCCTGCACATATCCGCTCAGAAAGAAGAGGCGCGTGCCTGGCAACTCGGTGCCGATACGTTGCGCCGCATCGAATGCCGAAAGGCCGGGCATATCGATGTCCAGCACCACCATGTCGGGCCGCAGTCGCAGCGTCATTTCGAGCGCCTGACCGGCGTCCTGCGCCAAACCCACCACTTCCAGGTCGGGCTCCTGCGCCAGACGCTGGCTCAGCATGTCGCGCACCAGCGCGTGGTCATCAACGATCAGAATGCGTGATCTCAAGGGTGCCATGGTCGCTCGCCAGATTGTGGATCAGCCGGATGAGCTCGCTCATCAGGAAGGGTTTATCCAAGGTCAACACGTCCGCCCCGGTCTCTTCCGTAAGCTCGCCCTGGCCGGGTCCGAGGACCAGGATCGGCACCGCCCCACCGCCGCCCCGTGCCGCCCGCAGACACTCCCCGAAGCTGGAGGTGGCCAGGCTGGCATCGAGCAGCACCACATCCGGCGGTAGCTCGGCGACGGCATCCACGAGGGCTTGGGATGACTCGGCGGGGCGCACCCGATAGCCGTCCGCTTCCAGGGCCGAGAGCACCAGCCCCTGAGTATAGGTATCCGCCAGCCCGACCAGCACCCGCTTGCCCGCCCCGTCTTCGCGGACCTCCGCCTCCGCCGGGACCGGCCCCAGCCTTTGCAGCTCGAGGGTGAATCGGGTGCCCTGGCCAGGCTCGGAGTCCACCCGGATCCGCCCCCGATGCTCTTCCACCACGGCGGCAACCATCGCCAGTCCAAGTCCCGTGCCCCGACCCCGTGGCTTGGTGGTGAAGAAGGGCTCGAACACCCGGTCCTTCAACTCTTCCGGAATCCCCATGCCGGTATCCTCAACCTCTAGTCGGACCCAGCCGACCCCTATCTCACCCTCTTCATCGACCACCGGCGCCAGACCGATCCGCAGGCGCCCGCCCTCGGGCATCGCGTCGCGGGCGTTGAGCACCAGGTTCAGCAATACCTGCCGAAGTTGGGAACGGCTTGCCCACACCCGGTAGCCCTCTTGCTGGTCGGGAACATCGACCTCGAGGGATACGGTCGCCGGCAGCGTCTCGCGTAACAGCCGGGCCGCCTCCGCCACCAGTCCCCCGAGCTCCACCGGCCCCATCTCGGCCCCCGTGCGGCCACTGAAGGTGAGCAATGATCGAATCAGCTCGGTACCCTGCCGGGCGGCCGCGCCGATCTTTCCCAGCGCCTCGGCGGCGGGATGATCCTGAGCGAGTCGGTTGAGGGCCACGTCCACGAACCCCTGAACCACGCTCAGGATGTTGTTAAAGTCATGGGAAATCCCTGCCGCCAGCCGCCCCAGGGCCTCCATCTGCTGGGCCCGGCGCAACCGCGCCTCCGCCTCGCGGCGTTGGGCCATCTCCGCCTCCAAGGCGCGACCCCAGGCCCGCAAACGCTGCAGCAGAACCACCCAGACCAGGGTGGAGAGCCCGAAGATGGCAAAGGCGAGGACCAGGGCGGCCAGCTCCCGGTGACCCTCCATGCGCAGCCGCTCGCTGAAGGTACGGTTGATCCGGGTCATGGAGTCGGCCACGCGGGCTTCGAATGCCCAGCCGAGGCTCCGGTACTCCGGGCTGTGCAGCATGGCCTCGGCGGTGGCAGGGTCATGGTTGGCGAGGGCGTCGAGGGCGGCATTCTCCCGCTGCCGCAACCCCAGGCTCAACGCCCCCAGCGAGGCGAGGGAGGCGAACGCCGGGTCCGCCTTGCCGAGCTCGCGTGCCTCCTCCAGGTGGGATTGAAGCCCCGTCTCCCAGTCGCGATACGAGATCACCTTGGCATGGTCGCCATCGAGGACCACCAGGTGGGCATCGTACATCAGGTTCAGGTGGCTCGAGAGGATCTGGCTACCCAGGGCAAGCCCGCTGGCATACTCGTTGGTGAGAGTTCGACTCACCCGAAAGGTGTTGTAGACATGCCAGTACAGCAACAGAAACATGCCCAGGGTGACCGCGATCACCGTGGCAAACCCCATCAGCGGGAACTGCTTGAGCTTGGTCACAACGCCATGCCAACCCCTTCCGGTCAACCCCCGTCACCCGCGGCGGGATCATTCAAGCCTAGCCCATCCGTGGGGAATCACAACCCCGACGGCCTCCGGAGCCCTCGCCCGATCGGGAAATCCCGGCTTGGGACCACGACGCCCGCCGCCTGGGGTATCTACCCCATACCATACCCCGCCCCCTTTACCAGACTTAAGGCAGATAGGTTTTCTGGCCCGCTTCTCCGGGTCGTGCGCGTGAGGAGGCGGCGGAAAGGGACCGATCGAGGGAGCGGTCGCGCAAGCGTGACGGCCTGCGGTCAAGCCGGACTGGCCAGCAGCGTCAATGGGGGATCAGGCAATGAAACTTATATTGAAACACAAGGTACTGGCGCTCGCGGTGGCATCAGCCATTCTCGTGGCGGCGCCAATGGCAATGGGCAAGGGAAAACCCATAACCGGCGAGAGCGGCGTCAACAACCTGTCGTTCCCGGTGATCCTGTCGGACAACGTGGGGCCAGCAGCCTTCCCGGCGGACGGCATCTGGAGGTGGGCGCCGATCACCGACGCGGTGGCGCCGTGCGTTGACGAGGCGGGCGTGGCGGACGGCACCGCGGTCCCCCCGACCATCCTGTGCTACTACGGCCGAAAGGTCATCGTCGTTTCGGAGACCGGAGCTATCGAGTTCACCGGCGACCCGAAGATGTGGTGGCTGCAGAAGCGCACCCAGAACTTCTGGAAGGCGTTCAGCATCGGCCATGACATCACTTCGCCGCTGGTAGTGAGCGCGGTGGACATCGGCGACCTGCTGGAGTCGAGCCCGTCGATCGCGACCCGGCAGATCCGCGTCGAGTTCAACCTGTTGCAGAGCGTGCCGGCGAACGACCCCGAGCTGGGTTTATACGTAGCTGACTGGACCGGTTACACGGGTGGGTTGCCGCTGCCGGCGCCCTGCACCCTGCCCGATACGACCGGTGAGAGCATCGGCTGCTTCGCGGCCTTCGGGATGAGCGGGGCCGTACCTGGCACCGAGCAGACCGGCAACGAGATGCAGGGCAATGACTTCGGACCTGGTCCTGCCCCCGGCCTGCTGACAGGCACTCTGACCGCCCTCGACCCGAGCACTGTGCGGGCGGCAACGGCCGCGGACGGTACTGCCATCCCGATCAGCGCGCTCGTCTACTCCCGCTGTGCGCGTATGCTCATCCAGAAGATCGGCACGGATCCGTACTGGGATGAGACGACGGGTCCGTGGGCCGGCACGGGCGTGGCCGCCCCCTCGGTCAACGTCCCCGTCTACACCAATGCCCTCTCGGTGGAGATCACCTCGGGCGGCATCGTTCATGGCTACAACTGGAACGCCAAGACCGCCTCCACGGGCACTTACCGCCTGACCTTTGTCCTAGATGGCAACGACGCCGAGGGGCCTCAGTGCAACACGCCGCTCGGGACCAAGTTCGAGGCGGGTGGCACCCAGCTCGTCAACCGGGCGAGAACAACACCTCGACGAGCATCATCTATGCGGGTGACACCGACCTCGGCGACGAGGGCGGCATCGCCTACCTCGACCTGACCCTCACCGCCAAGGGCGGCAAAAGATAGAAAATTTCTATGTCGTAATTTAATAGGAGAAATGTTTTGCGAGCATTGGGTGATTAGGCGGTAGCATTGCCCCCATGGTGCCACCGGGTACTCCCCCCACCCCCGCGAGTGGCACCCTTACGGGCCGGGCGGCATCCTTCCGCCCGGCCCTTTCTGTTTTTCGCCACACCCA
>CAWJBI010000015.1:0-13245 GCA_963841065.1 uncultured Gammaproteobacteria bacterium
GACGCTGGCGTCGGGGCAGTAATCGCCATCGCCACAACCCTGGGTGACACCGAGTTCAACGAGCCTCTTGATGTAGCGGCAGGCCCAGTCAGTCGGTGCAACATCATCGAAAGGCGCGACGCCCTCACAGTAATCGAGCGGCGGTTCGCCCTCCAGCGCCCTGACGATGAAGGCCGCCACTTGCTCGCGGCTGACGATACCCTGGGGACAGTAATAAGTTCCGCCGCAGCCACCCGTAATGCTCCGCTCAACGAGCCGCTTGATATGCGGGCAGGACCAGGCAGCGGGGGAAACGTCGCTGAAAGGCGCTACGCCACCACAGTAGTCAGTGGCCGGATCGCCCTCCAGGGCTCTGATCACGAAAGCCGCCATCTGCTCACGGGTGACGAGGCCCTGTGGACAGTAGTTGCCGTTACCACATCCGCCGGTGATCCCCGCCGCGTAGATGGCATTGATGTAGTCTTCGGCCCAGCTTCCCGGGGGAACATCCGCAAAGGGGGTGGGCGGATCCTCGCAGTCATTCTCGGTGAGCTGCGTCACGAAGATGTCGGAATCCCCCGCGTGCGGCAGCAGAGGGCTGCCCCAACTGATGCCGCTCCCGCCGGTGAGGTGGATGCGGCAGTCGGAGCCGAGGGCGATCGCGTAGCCGTCGTCTATTTCCACCGAGCCCAGGAAGCCGTGCCAGCGCACTACACCGTCCTCGCCCAGCTTCGCCGCCACGATGTCCTTGTCGCCGGAGAAAGGAAACACCGGATCGGTGCCCCAGGAGGCGTTGCTCGTCCCGGTGACGAACACCCCCCCCGCGCCATCGGCGGCGATGCCGTAGCCCCAGTCCCCTTGTCCGGAGCCAAGGAAGCTGTGCCAGGCCAGGGCTCCGTTGAGGTCGAGCCGGGCGACCAGGATGTCGGCGTCGCCGGCGTAGGGGTCGATGGGGCTACCCCAGCCCGAGCCGCTGTAGCCGGTAAGAAATAGGGTGCCGCCGGTGACCGCGATGCCATAGCCCTCATCCCCGGCCCCGGAACCGAGGAAGGTGTTCCACTGGAGCGCCCCCTCCGGGTTGAGCTTGGCCGCCACGATGTCCTTGCCTCCGGCGAAGCCGCGCAGCGGATTGCCCCAGGGCGACCCGCTGGCGCCGGTCACGTAGGCGTTGCCGCTGGCATCGACGGCGATGGCCTCGCCCTCGTCATTGTCCATGGAGCCCAGGAAGGTGTTCCACAAGAGGGTGCCCGACGCGCCGAGCTTGGCGACGACGATGTCAGGCTGCTTATTGGCGGCGTGGGGCCGAATGGCATCCCCCCAGTCGGCGTCGCTCTTGCCGGTCACCAGGAGGTTGCCCTGGCTGTCGATGGCGACGCCGGAGCCCGCGCTCATGCCCTCCGAGGTGCCCAGGAAGCTGTGCCAGACGAGCTGGCCCGCGCCGGTCAGCTTGGCCACCAGAATATCGCTGAGGCCCGAGTGCGCCCGCAGCGGGCCGCCCCAGTCGGAGTCGCTGTAGCCGACGACGGCGATGTTGCCAGAGGCATCGAGGGCGATCCCATAGCCCTGGTCCGCCCCCTGGGAGCCCAGGAAGGTGTTCCACAAGAGGTTGCCGCTGCTGTCGAGCTTGGCCACCACCAGGTCCGGTCCGCCAGAGTGGGCGCGGAGCGGATTGCCCCAGGTGGCAAAGCTGGTGCCTACCAGGTAGAGGTTGCCGGCGGCGTCCACGGCGACCCCGTAGCCGTCGTCGTTCTTCGCCGAGCCGAGGAAGTTGGTCCAGGTCAGGGTCGGGTCGAGCGCCAGGGCGCTGGCCTCATCGGCACCGGGCGCGGTCGGATTGACGCTTGCCGCGCCGATCAGGCCCGCCATAACAAAGGTCTTCCACCATCTTGAGTGTTGCATTTGTCTTCTCTCCCGACCAGCAAGGCGTCAGCGTCACCGGTCCACTAGGCAGGGTCAAGTTCATGGCGAGGGGACGCCCCCCAGGGAGCCACCGGGCAGGCAGGAGGGGAGGGGGGCGGGGCGGTCTCCTGGCGATCTTCTCCGGGGAAACGCCGACCGATCGGCGTTTCCCCACTCTATGCGATGGGCTAGCGGGGTGGGCGAGGCGGACCCCACCCACCCGCGCGCCCGCCTCATTGTACGGTCGTGGTGGCGGTGGCCCGGTCCTGATCCGGGTTGACGTCCGCGATGGTCACGGCCCATTTGATGGTGCCCGTGGTCGTCGACCTGTAGGAGGGGAAGGCAAAGCTCGTGGCGCCCGTGATATTGGAGTCGTAGACGTTCAAGCTCCACTTATAGATCTGGACCCCACCCTGCGTGCCCGTCACGGTCGCCTTTGCCTGCCCCAGGATGGTGCCGGGGTTCTCGACAAACAGCTTGATCGCGATAAGTTTGCCCACCAGCCGTGCCGTGGTGACCTTGAAGGCGGCGATGTCCAGGTCGAGGACGGAGGACCCCGAGATGGTAGCGATGGTCGAGTTGGTGTTGGTATCGCCCTCGTCGTCGGTCACCGTCAGGTTGACGATGTAGGTATCCGGCAAGCTGTAGGTGTATTGGACGGTTGGTTCGGTGGTGACCCTATTCGCCGAACCGTCACCGAAGTTCCAGGTGTAGCTGACGATACCGGCGCCCTCGACATCACTGTCATAGGACCCGCTGCCATCGAAGGTGATGGGCACGTTCACGTAGCCCGCATAGGGGCCGCTCAGGTCGGCCACTGGTTCGCCATCGAGAGGCGGGTCGTAGGGCACGGGGACACCGGCGATCACGCTGATCGGGGCGCCGAGGGGCACGCAACGCTCGCCCACGTCGGCGACGTAGATCTGGTTCACGCCCCCTCGGTCCAGCCCGGCTGGGCGTTGACGGTGATCTCCTCCAGGTTGCTCGATCCGTGGGGTCCGAATCCGAATCCAGGGATTCGATGGCTTCCAGGGCCGGGACGATATTCAATGGCAAGCTGCCGTCGAAGGCATCGCACAGGGCCTTGCCGTAGGCATTGAGGTTCAGGTCGTGGGGCCGTGGCAGAGGGCACAGTTGGCATTATCCGTGGTCGAGCCTGGATAGGTGGCCTGCCAGGTCCCCATAAAACTCTTCAAGGCCTGGGCGGGGGTGATGGCCGCCAGCAAGCCGGCCGTTACGAGCGCGGACGCGAGGGTCCGCAGCAGGGGTGAGGGGGGGCGTGACATGGTCGGGTTCCTCCAGGGAATCGCTGTTCGGTGGATGGCCGCCCCGGCAGTGCTCTGACCCTTTCGGCGGGGCGGCGGCGCGGGGCGGCGGATCTTCTGGTGAGTGGTTGAGGTTCGGTGCCGGGACCGCCTGCCCGGGGTTCGAAGCCGGGCAGGCGGAGCTGGGTGGTTACGGAGTTGACCCCTGGCCGAAGTCCCAGGCCCAGGTCCTCGGAGATGTAGTCGTCGATCCACCAGACCCGGCGGGCCATGGCGTCGGACGAAATGACCTCGTCCCACAGGGTTTCGTTGTTCTCCGTCACCGGATGCTCCAACTGCGCCCAGACGCCGTAGAGGAACTGGCCGCCCGGGTTGGCCGTCAGGCTGGCCTCGCTGGCCTCGAGTCCGGGCCTGCCCTGGTCGAGCTGGTCGAACTCGTTGCAGAAGCCCGAACCGATGAGCTCCGTGGGAACACCCTTGTCCGGATCGGTGTCGTCATGCGGATCCGAGGGTAGCAGTCGTCTCAGGTCGGTGTCTTCCGCCCACACCTGGTAGTCCTCGCCGAAGTCCACCGCGCGGCTGTAGTGCAGGTCCATCGGCTCCGGTTCGCCGACGGCGGTAGTGGTGTTGTCACCGGTCTCGTACACCACGAAGTAGCGCGACGGATTCCGGACGTCCTCACCGATAGGGGTTGATTTCGCCGGTGCCGAACGGATCCAGCGTGTTGCTCACGCCCTGGGGCGAGCCGGTGATGGCGAAGCGCGGGTCGAGGGTGGTGATGCGCATGGACTGGAGTTGCGTCACGTTGCGGGCCTGCTCGGCGGCGCCGGCCGCGTACTGGTTGCACACCCGGGGCTCGACCAGGTCGCCGGTCCCGGTCTCCGCACTGCGGAAGGTCTCGCAGGTGACCGTGCCGTCGCCGCCGTACTTGGTCTTGTCGTTCGGATCCCAGTAGGTGTAGTCCTTCGGCAGGGTCTTCCAGGTCGTGGCGCCGGTGAAGGACCGGCGGATGTACAGCTCGTAGCGATCGCTGCCCTTCGCGTTGAGACGCCAGTTCGGCGACCAGGCGTACAGCATCATGACCATGTCGCCGTCCAGGAAGCCGCGATGGCCCTTCGCCACGTCCAGCGGGTTGTACCAGGACTGATCCTTCAGGGTGGTGGCGTCGGTCCGCAGGTCGTTGTCGCAGGTGTATGGTATGGCTTCCGGATCAGTCTGGCTCACCGTGGTGAATTTGGCGGGGCACTGGTGCCAGGACAGGACCTTGGTCGTGTTGGGCTCGACCAGGCTGCCCTGCAGGACCGGGTTGGTGTCGCCGATGCCAAGCGTCGTGCCTGTGGTCAGGTCGACCTGCGGGCAGTCAACCTCTACGCCGGTGTTCGAATCCTGGCAGGTGTCCGGGATCACGCCCGACAGGTTGAGGGCCGAATCCAGGCAGAGGCCGCCGGGGTAGTAGGGGTTGGGTATCTGTCCTTCGGGGTTGAAGGCCCAGTTGTCGCAGGCCATGTAGCGGAAGGCATAGGGGTTGCCACGCTGCGTCAGGACCCAGTTGCCGTTCCTCATAAGGATGCGACGCGACATGACGTCCGCCGGGCCGCCCTGGTTCATGATGCCTTGCTTCCAGGTTGGCAGGGCGAGCAGGTCGTGGGCCGCCTTCGAGGTGTCCTGGTGCACCTTGTAGATGTCCTGCCCCAGCCAACTGCCGCGCCGGGCGATCTCGGTATTGTAGATGTCGAAGTTGTAGTCACCGAAGTCCCAGAACTCGCTGGTGTTCCTCACCGGGTAAAATTCGCCGGTCGTCCAATCCACCTCCGGCTGGTTGAGCTGGTGGCCGGGCTGGGTCAGGTTGGCCAGCAGGGTGTCCTTCGTTTTTCCGCCGACGGTGTCCATGATCGACATGCCGAAGCTGAAGTAGCGGATGTTCTTGCCTTCGTCGAAGCCGAAGCAGTCGGGGTCGCTGTTGTCCTCCTGCACGCACGGCTCGCCGTCCGCGTCGAAGGTGAAGGCGCCGAGGCCCTTGTCCTCCTCGGCCACCACCGCGACGAAGGCGCTGTTGATGACGGCGTTCTTCACCTTGCCGGTGGAGTCATAGCCGTACACCGCCAGGCGCGGGCGGGTGGCGGCGGTGTTGCCGACGTTCGGCATGTCGTTCTCGGCGACGCAGATATCGGTCGGGGTGTCATCCTGTCCGGTCGGGATCTGGATGATGTCCTGGCACAGGTCCTTCAGGCCGTAGTCCATCGGGGTGGTCGCGTCCTCGTCCGGGAAGACGGGCGCCACGGCATCGGTACCTTCGAGGGCCGATCCATAGCAGTAGGGCTTGGGCTTGTCCACGTTGCACTTGGCGTTGTCGGTCAGCCGCATGGGCATGGCGAAGGGCACGAAGGGCTTGGGTTTCTGCGTGATGTCGTCGCTGTCGGCGGCCGCATCCTCATAGTCCTCCAGCGCCATGGGCGTGGCGCCGGTCGCATCCGCCGGGTCCTGCACCACGTCGAAGTGCTCGAAGTCGATGTAGCTGTACCAGACGTCGGTCTGGGTGTTGGCGACCGCGCCGCTCCAGCCCTCGCCGGGACCCTCGCCCTGGCCGCCGCGCAGGCCCTCGGGGTCTTCCTGCCAGGTGATGGCGCAGCCGGCGCCGCCCACGCACACGGTCTCGATGCGGTTGACGTCGCGCACGCCGGAGGTCAGGCGCTCGGCCTTGAACCAGCGCATGTAGCTCTCTTCGACGACGTCCGCGGTCCGCGGGTCGTCGCCCGCGTTCAGGACGCCGCGGGCGGTCCAGAGGCAGTTGAAGGGGACCGCGCCGACGGCCTGGTTCGGCTCGAAGTCGTCACTCGCGAGGTAATCGACAAAGCCCTGCGAGCCACCGACGCTGTACATGTCGATCAGGTAGATGTCGTCCTTTGAGGCCGTGGCCAGGTCGATGCCCAGGTAGGTTGCGATGGCCGCGCGCCGGGCGATCTGCTCGGGCGTGGCATCAGGATTGTCGAGGGAATAACTGGGCTGGCCTTTCGCGCAGTAGCGGCTCTGCCAGGCCACCAGGACCTTGTTGCCCATGATGCTGTGGAACAGGTTGGTTACGTCGCCGGGGTATTGGTAGTCGGTGTCCGCGAAGAGCGGCACATCCTCGCGAATGACATCGCAGTTGGCGCTGTCGCAGGACGTGAGGTCGGCGGACTGGGAGAGGTTGGTCTTCTTCCAGGTGTCACCGTCGTCCAGGCTCACGGCGGCGTAGGCGTCGCGCTTACCGTGGCCAACGAAGCCGACGCCCTCCACACTGATCACGGGCCCCAAGAGGTTGACGCCGATCAGGGGCTTGGCCAGGGCGCGCTCCTCGACCAGGTTCCCGTCGACGTCGTAGTACAACGGGTCTCCGTCACCCCCACTCGCGGCCTGGTTGGGCACGTAGAACTTCATCTGGGAGATGATAGGCGTGCTCGGCCTCATCCACATAGCCGGCGACCGTCGGGGTCTTCAGCTTGGACATGCTCTTCAGGACCGGCTTACCGGCTTCGCCGTTGCCGCCGTCATCGGCCACCACCGCCACCGCCATGCTGGCGAGCAAGGCCGCGACGGCGCGTGCGAGCGTGCGCCGGCGCCATTTCGGATTGGGTATCTGTTTCGGTTCTTGCGTGTGCATGGTGTGCCCCCATGTGATTAATACATTGAGCGCTCTGGCATGGCACCCGCCACGCCTGAATCCTGAGGACTGCTCATACCTCAAGTGCAAGCTTAGGAGTCCCGGACGAGGGGTGATATAGGAGGGGCTCTGATGCGGGCATCGGTGTTTGTCCTATCCGCGCGCCATTTCCCGAGGGATGAATCGCCATCCCGAGGTGGTCTACTAGGGGTACCGGATGTGGTCCCCAACGACTGCCTTGACACTTACCCGGGCCGCCGAGGTTGAGCTACACTGGGCTCTTCGGTCGGGTTGATTGGTTCAGGATGAGGAGGGGCATGGCCCCTCCACGTCCGGGCCCAATCCCCGGCGGGAGCGGTTTCGCTGCCAGTCATCCGCGGCGCCGCGGTAAGGGGCGCCTTGGCGGTTTGAGCCGCCGCACTGGATTCAAGGCCCGCATGGGCATGACTGCATCGAGGGAAGCAATGAATAAAGAAGTTGTCACCATTCTGATGGCGTCCTTGCTGATCGCGGCCTCGGGTGTCGCCCCCGCCCCGTCGGCCGCCGATGACAAGGTCAAGCCGGACGCGGCCGTCCAGGCCGTGGGGCAGGCGGTCGAGCCTCAGGTTGCGGTGCCGGACACCCCGCCCGCGGCCGAACAGGCGCCGCAAACCATCACCGGGGCCTTCGGCATACCCCTCGGAGAGCGCTTCGAACCCTGCATGGTGGCGAAGGTCATCAGCCAGGAAGAGAAGAGCTACCGCGGGCCGAACAAGGTGGAGGCGCAAGGGACCCTTTACCGGGTGGAGCCCAAGGTGCCCAACACCCTGTTCGCCTCCTATGCGGTCGCTACCACGGCGGATGGTCTCATCTACGCCATTCGCGGGGATCAGGAGCCCGCGGAGCCGAGGCCGGCCTGCGAGGCGCCCAAGGCCCTGGCCGCATTCCTGACGACCAAGTACGGCAAACCCAGCGCAATAGGCCCTGCCGGGGACTGGTACGGCTTCCGCGACCGGTTGCGCCCCAACTCCCGGAGTGTGCGGTTGCACTCAACCCGCTGCGGACGCGGCATCTATTCGATCGTCTACAGCGACGATGGGGTGCGTCTGGGGGCGTCGGCCCCCAAGCCCGAGCCCAGCGATACCTCGGGGCTGTGAGTAGGGTGGACCCAGGGCGGGCATCCTCGCTCGCCACTCTCGGGTCTTGGTCTGACGGACTTCAGGCCCCTCTTCTCCGTGTGTCCGCGGCTCAACCGCTCCGTCCTGGTTGATCCGGGAGCTCCAGCTCGGAAACCGCACCGACGGCATTAAGGTAGCTGATCAGCGTCGAGCCTTGGCTCGAGCCGCGGCCTTTACTTTCCTGGCACTGGATTTCGGCATTCCCTGCCCGAACGCCGCGGTTTCCTGAACTTGACCGACTTGGGATACAGCCTACCGGTCAAGCGCCGGCCCGCAAAAAAAGCGCCGGCCCAAGGCCGGCGCAAAAAGGGTTAAAGGATGGCCTGGGCGCGACTGGCGTTAGGGATTAGCGAGCACCTTGGTCAGTTGGCTGACGTCATCGACGATGACCTCATCGCGGGTGTAACCCAGCACGGCGTAGTTTGGTACCGACTTGGTCACCGGCTCGAGCACCGGCATCCAAGGCCCACCGTTCCAGGTCAGGTCTTGGGCGATCAAGTTGGTGCCGGCCAGTGCCGAATCGCTATCCGCGCGTGTGAAGCGGCGGTAGCCCGTGAGCTCGGTGCCGTTCAGCGTGAGTTTCGCCCTCGGATCGAACCAGTTCAACACCATGAGACTGCGGCTCGGGCGCAGGTACACTCGATCACCCGCGATGTCGATGTCTGCCGTCCCAGTTGCGATATCTTCGTTTGCTGTTTTGAGACCCAGATTGACGATCCGCTTTGCGTGGTAGTAGACCCAGCGCCAGACGGGCATCTCCGCCTGGCCCAACCCTTTAACATCGACCAATACCTTGTCGGTGACCGGTACCGGGCTATCGAGCAGGCCCCCCGCACTGTGGCAATCGGCACAGCCGTTGCCCTGGCCGGAGCCCTCGGCCCCGAGGGCGTTCTCTTCGGGGTTTGGCGCGACGCCGTGCCCTCCCAGGGTGATGCCGTTGGAGAAGGCCGGGTAGTTGCCGACCAACTGCTGGATTTCCTCGGGCGTGGCGCCTTGTGCCTGGAGCTGCATGGCCAGGAACAGCTTCATGTCACTGCCGTCGGGCAGTTTCATCGTCGCGACATTGCTCACGTCCGTGAACTTTTTATACCAGTCATAGTCCGCCGGCAGGAACATGGGGGCGTTAAAGCCCTTGAATTGATCCAGACCCGCATTGACCGCACCGAACATGTCGAATAGGAAGGATGTATTGGGATCGATGAAGCCGTCGCTGTTTGCATCCGGCGGAGTCCCGGCAAGGGCGCTGCTGACGAGATAGTGCTCATAGCCATAGGCCGCCTTGCTGAAGTTCATCAGATTGGGGAAGCCCATCATCATGGCCATTGCCTGTTTGTTCGCGTTCGACATGTCCATCATGTCGGCGAGTGTCAGCTTGCGTGTTGCCTCGGGCGTCAGCCCCTGGACGATAACGTTCCCGTCCTTGTCCTTGACCTCACCGAGCAGACCCAGGGCCGTAAAGACCTCCGCGTTGCCATAGAGTCCGTCATCGCCGCAGGTGAAGGGCTCCGTCCCAGGCAAAAAGAGGGTGTCGCAATCCGCCGCCTTGGCGAAGAAGCCGTACATCGAAAACTTGTTGTACAGGAATCCCGCCTCGTTCAACGCGGTCTTGCCAGCGAAGAAGCGGCCGTCCATCACCATGCCGTTGGCCATGGGCTTGAAGGGCGCGATCTTGGCGTTTTCAGAGCCGCGCACGGCCAGTGACTGGGCGAGGAAGGACGTCGATCCGTTGAACCACATCAAGACCGGCGTCAATCGGTAGGCCGCGAAATCGGCGTCGATATCTCCTCCCACGTCCTCGTTCGCGACCATGTGGTCCGCGGTGATGACCTTGGTGTCGAGTCCGGCGGCGTTGCGCCCGAACGACAGGTGGCCGCCGTGGCCGTACATGGAATAGGTGATGCCGCCGCTCTGGATGATGTGGCAGGTCTCGCAGGCGATCTTCTCCAAATGCCTCTCGGAGTGCACCTCACCCGTGAGTTCGGCCGCTGGGTGGCACTGAACGCAGGTCAGGTGGGTCGGGTCGTCCGGGTTAGGGGCTACACCGGGAGCCGGTGGCGGATAATCGGCCGCCGCCAGGTCGCCGCCCACCAGGTGACCACGCACGAATTTGTGCACGTCCTGCAGGCCGTCGCCGTCCAGGTCGGCGTCCAGGGTGACATGGCAGGCCGTGCAGGTGTTCTTGGCGCACCCGTCCCCGACGTCGAAGCAGTCGGCGCTCGCGTGAACGTCATAGCCCTCCCGGAACAGGGTCCCGCGCTTGTAGCCCGTGCGCGCGTGCTCATGGCAGCGCAGGCAGGCGTGCTCATCCGTCGCCCCGACGGACAGGACCGCGGCAACCGACCGGTCTTGCGCGATGGTGGGCCAGGGCGTTTCCGGCACCCCATTGCCATCGGTGTCCATCATCAGCGGTACATCGGCATCGCCGTCACCGTCCGTATCGATCAGGTTGTCCGGCACCCCGTCGTGATTGAAGTCCGTGTTGTCGCGGGAGAGGTTTGCGAAGCCCTGGGGTGACGGGGAGGCCTCCCCTGGGGCCGCATAACCGGCAATCCGAAGCGTATCGAGCTCGGTTTCGCTCAGATCGTCGCGCACCGACAGATAGGTCTCGGCGTGGCAGACCAGACAGTTGAGCCCGCCATCGACGAGGCTCTGGGCGTTGGCTGCCGCCAGCTCTTGTGGCATCCCCTGTTGCATGAATGTGCTTAGGAAGGCGTTCTGCATCGGCGGCATGAAGCGCCCCGTATGACACTTGCCGCATTCGCCCAGGTTGATGTCGCTGTTGTAGTTGATCAGTCCGGTGGTTCCGGGTAGCCCGCAGGCCCGATCGACCTGTCCGTGAGCGCCGCCGCCCGGGAACAGAATGCGCGGGTTGGGACCCTGGCCTGGTGAAATGCACCGAGTTCTTGAGCTGAGCGATGGCGTCCTCGGGCATTTCGCACAGAGGACGGTGGCCAGGCCGCGCTCCACCTCCGCCGCCGGAATGAGAGTGTCGTCCCCCTTGACGTGATACGCCTTCTCGTCCAGGTTGTAGATGATCTGATATGCGCCGTCGACAAAGTGCCCTTTCTCGACTTTGGCGGCCCAAGCCCCGGCCGAAAGGCCAAAAAGGCTGGCCGCCGCCAGCGGCAGCAACCCTTGATACAGTAACGCGCGTGTGGACATTTTTACATCCTCCCAGAATGTTCCGCGAACCCCCGAACATGGCGCTGGCAGGGAATCGACCCGGGATCAAAGTGCAGCGCTGACGGGGAGTCTCGCATCAAGCCCGTGTGACCCCTCATTAAAAATACTACCCATCGGCCTTCCCCGGTGTCGGCCAAACACGGACGCTCTTATCCGCGTTTGTCCTACAAGGGCTCTCCGCGGGTGCTAGGGGCCTTGACCTGGGACTTCTGGGCTGTGTCGCCGCGGACCCGCGACCACTCTCGTTTCCGCTACGGCGGCAGCCCCAGACATGCGTCGGCGGGTGAGGTCACGGCAGAACCGGGGCGGCGGGAGCCCCGTCGGGGTTGGGGAGCGCCGGGCGCCTGGTCGAAAAAAAACCGCCGACGCCTGGGGGCGCCGACGGTTGATCGCGGGCTTACCGCTGCCTCACTAGCCCTGAGAAAGCCAGACGGGCCACCGGGGTCCTTCCCGCCTCCGTGTCCTTTCCCGAAGGGTGAATCGCCATCCCTGGCTCGTGGCCCGCCGGCTTGGGGGCACTCATTGCCGTGTGGTCAGTTACCACGGCTGGTCGCCGCTCGCCTACTCGCTCGGCGGCATGGGGTCATCCAGCAACAGGATGCGGCGGAACCCGGCGTTGGCGCCGATCTCGTCGCCGAGCCTTGCCGCCGCCATCGACACTCCCCGCCACTCCGTGAGCGGCCCGGTATCAGCCGGGTCCAATTAAAGCCTAGGCCCCGCCAGGGCCGGCCGGTATCGGAGAAGTTCTGATTGCCCTATGAGTGTTTGTCCTACTCTGACGCCGGGGAGGGATAAAATCAGACAAACACCGGTAGCCGCCGCCGGCCGCGGCGGGCTATTTCTATGTCAGTACGCGGAGCTCTTCGACCCGCGCCGTTCGGCGGCGGGCCCGGGGCGCGCCAGGAGCCCGATGACGATGCCATGCGACCTGCTTGCCACTCCTGCCACCTGGGATCTGCTGTCCAAGACCGGGCAGGCCTACTTTGATGCCCTGATGGAGTACCTGGTGCAGGTGCTCGGGGTAAGCCTGGCCTTTACGGTGGAATCGGTCGCCCCCTCCGGCAAGCGCGTCTGCCCGGTGGCGAGCTGGGGGGAGGTGGGCTTACGCGGCGGCCGCTGCTACGACACCCGCGGCACGCCCTGCGAACGGCTGGGGCAGGGCCAGAACGGCATCTACCCCGACCGCCTGGCGGAGCGCTTTCCGGCCGACTCCTGGGTGGCGCAGTCGGGGATGCGGAGCTATGTGGGGGTACCCTTGCTCGACGCCGAGGGTCATCCCCTCGGGCACCTCGGGGTGCTCGATCACCGCCCGATGGTGGACCCCCAGGCCGTCGCCGCCACCCTCGCGGCCTTTGCCCTCCGCTGCGCGGCGGAGCTGGGGCGCGCCCGCCAGGACCGGGGGCTGGAGCGACAGCGGCGCGCCCGCCAGGACCAGGGGCTGGAGCGGTTTTCGTCGGCCATCACGCCTGGGTCCTGTATCGGGCCACGCCGCCACGGTTCGGCGGCGGCCATAACCACCCCCGACGGCCGGGATTTTCTCGGCTTCGCCGCGGCGGATCTGAGTGAGTGCGAGGACCTGCGCGGCCGTCAACTCCATGAGCCGGATCGCGAGCGGGTCCTTGCAGCTCTTCGCCGGTGCCTACGAGTCGGGGGAGGACTTCGTCATCCAGTACCCGGTTGTGGGACAAGGAGCGCGAGGTGCTGCGGCGCTTCCAGGACTACGGGCACATCGAGCGTGACTCCCAGGGGCGGCCGACGGCGATTACCGGGGTGCTGGTGGACGTCACCGTCCGGGTCGCCAGCGACGGGGCGGTGGATGGCTTCGTCCTTGACCTCACTGAACAGGAGGAGGCGCGGCGCGCGCTGGCCGAGAGCGAGAAGCGCTTCCGGGGCATCTGCGCCACCGCCCAGGATGCGATCCTGATGTTGGACGAGCGGGGCCACATCGTGTTCTGGAATGCCGCCGCGACCCGGATCTTTGGCTATACCGAGGAAGAGGCGCTGGGCCACGACGCCCACCTGTCGCTGACGCCAGCCCGCCTGCGCGGCAAGGCGGTACAGGGCATGCGCGCCTTTGCCCGGACCGGGGAGGGCACCGTTCTGGGTAAGACGGTGCGCCTTG
>CAWJBI010000016.1:0-4455 GCA_963841065.1 uncultured Gammaproteobacteria bacterium
GGGGGTTGGGGGACAGAGCGGCATCTGACCCCGAGACCCTCGATGGGGGTGGATGCCGGTAAGCCATCTGAATGACTTGACGAGATTCCCTTGGACCAATAGGTTACACGAGACGCCCCGGGGGGTCAGGTTAGGCATAGGTCCAACCCATCCCACCAGTGTCCAGTTTCCAATAGTCAGGCTCTTTCCAATCGAGTTGCTGTTATGCCCATGGAAGCCAAAGGTCGCGACCTCTTCATCGTCGATAACAGTGTCGCCGGCTGGACGGGGATTCGTTACCTCCAAGAGTGGTGCGGCATCGCCAAGGCCTTCGATATTGCCACGGGCTATTTCGAGATCGGGGCGCTGCTTGCACTCGATCAGCATTTCCACATCGGCGGCTATCAGGTCTGCCACAAGTGGCTCAAGGACCGCAAGGGCCGCACCCTCTCGGACGACGACATCGCCCACTACCACAAGATCGTCGTCGCCCTGAACGAGACCATCCGCCTGATGCAGGAGATCGACGCCGTCATCGACCAGCACGGCGGCTGGCCGGGGGCCTTCGCCCTGAACACCGGCGAGCAAGCATAGCGGTGCCGCCGCCCATGATCACCCAACCCCAGATCGCCGCCGCCGTGGAACGACTCGCGCAAGCGGCCCAACCCGAGCGCATCCTCGTCTTCGGCTCCCACGCCCGCGGGGAGGCACGGGAGGAGTCCGATCTCGACCTGCTGGTCATCGAGACCGAGGTCCCGGATCGCGCCGCGGAGATGGTGCGCCTGCGGCGCTTGCTGCGTCCGCTGCGTATCCCGGTCGATATCCTGGTGTACTCCCGCGCCGAGGTGGAGCGCTGGGGTAACCAGCCAGGCTGCGCCCTGTTTTGGGCACTGCGGGAGGGGAGGGTCGTCTATGCGCGGAGTTGTTGGACGTTCTGCAAACCGCATCGCTCTTATCGAATAGGAGATAGGTCTGTGACCGACAAAAAAAGCTACAACCCCGAGCTTGCTTCTCCTACGCTTCAGGCCGTGCGTCTCTTTCTGGTGCGGGTCTCGTCGCGTTACGCCGTCAGCGGTGCCTATCTGTTCGGTAGTCGCGCCAGGGGCGATTTTCGCGCGGACAGCGACGCCGATGTCGCGGTCCTGCTGAGCGGAGCGCGGGTCGATTTTCTCGATACTAAACTGGACCTGTCCGATCTCGCCTATGATGTGTTGCTTGAGACCGGAATCCGCATCCAGCCGTTGCCTATTTGGGATGCCGAGTGGACACATCCGGAGTCGTACTCCAATCCCAGGTTGCTGATGAATATCAGCCGCGAAGGTATACGCCTTTGACCGCGACCGAGTTGATGGCAAAGGCAATCCGTGCGGCGGAATCGGCGCAATTGCTGCTCAATACCGGCGATCTGGATGGTGCCTGTAATCGCGCCTACTACGCCATGTTCGATGCAGCCAGGGCCGCTCTACTCGCCGCGGGCGTGCAGAGCGGCGCGGAAGTCCCACGGACCCACGGCGGGGTCATTGCCGCCTTCAGCCTGCACCTAGTCAAGCCAGGGCGAGTCTCACTGGAACTCGGACGCGCACTGAACCGCGCCGAGGAGATTCGCCTTGTTGCCGATTACAAGGGGGAGACGGTGGATCACAAACATGCAGCATGGGCGGTTTCTCAAGCGATCGCCTTTGTTCACGCAATGCGGCAGGCGTTCCCCATAGACCCAGGAGCGGGCTGATGGGGCTTTGTCTTGGCGCTTTTGTCAGAGCAAGGGCATGAATCTTTGGGCCTTGTGCCGCGCTGCTACGAACGCCACGAAGATCGCTTTCTGAACCTGATCTGGCCGCAGGTTGGAGAGATCCATGACCTGGATCACCTGGAGAAGGGTCGGCGCGGTGTTTTCTACTCAAAACAAAGGCCGCTCGATCGGGCGGCCGTCGCGACGAAAAAGGGGCCAGGGGTATAGGGCTTGCGGGTCGAGACCCGCAAGCCACACGGCATGAAGCCGAATTTTGTCCCTGGCTTGCTGAAAAGGTATGCCAACAGGCGCCGAAGATCAAGGCCACCAGCAATTGAGGGTTGACACTCAAATTGGAAATTGCCGTGAAATGAACACCCTCCTGGCCATGAAGATCCCCCACCGGGCCCGCTTATGCCTGGGCTGTTGGGCCCTCTTGCTGGCCTTCCTCCTGCCTTTCCCCTTACCGGCGGCGACCGATGATGCCAGTGCCACGGACTGGGCGGCGAAACGGGTCGAGGTGGAGCAAAGGCTGGCGATGGCCATGGCTAACGTCGAGTCCGCGCAGGCGCAACTCCGGCAGGACCCCGAGGCCGTCAAGTCGCAAACCCGTCCAACCGCCAAGCTGGTCCGGATTCGCGAGGGCTTTGTCAATGTTTACAAGGCGGAACTGGACGCCATCCACAAGTTGGAAAATCAGCACCTGGCGCTGCGGGACGCCCGTAAGGCCCTGGCCGAGTGGCAACCCCCCGCCGGCTCTCCGCCCTGGCCCTTGACCCAAGGCGACGCCGTCAGGATTGCCCTCTTCCAAGCGCGGGAGACCCTGACCCAATTGGCCAGTCGCGTCGAGGAGCAACAGAGCGTCCTGGCCGAGGCGCGCAAGCAACGCGACAGGCTACAGGTCAAGTATCGGCAGGAGGAGGAAAAGAGCCTGGCGGGGGACCCGTCGCCGGGTGCGGGATCGCCGTCGGCGTTGGAACTGGCCCGGCTGGAAACCGCATTAGCTGACGAGGTGATCTACCTGCAGGATTTGCTCCTGAAGTCCGTGAGGCAGGAGTCCGAACTCAAGGACATCGAGGCCCAGCGCCTGCAAAGGCAGCTTGACCACTTCGCGGGCCGCTTTGCCTTGAGTGCCGAGGAGTTGGCGAAAATCGATCGCGAGTACGACCAGCAGGCCGAGCATCTGCGCGAGCTGGAAATCCAGGTGCGGGCCGACCTGGCCGAGACGCGGCTACAAGTGGATGGGTTACGGGCGGAGATGGCGGCATCAACCGCGGGAGCGGGTGCGGCGACCCTCGACAAGGCGGATATCCACGGCAAACTGGAGATCGCCCTGGCCGAGCAGGAGCGCATTAAATTCCATGCCGAGCTCTACCGGGTCAGGATCGCCCTGCTCGATGGGCGCAAACAGCTTTGGGAAGTTCGCGCCAAGCTCTACAGCGCGGATAAACCCGATCATGCGGAGATGATTGAACTCGCTGGCGCGCTCGCCAAGTTCGAGGCCGATTTTGGGAAGACCCGGCGGTTTCTCACTCAGGAGATCGACGCCAACAGCCAGCAGGCCTATGCCCTGCGTAAGGAGCTGCTGCTCGACCCCGATGAGGCGGAGCGCGACTTGCTGACGGCGCGCTACGAGGCCGCCACCAGTCAGGCCAGTGATGCCCGGGAGGGGCTCGAGGATCTCAAGGAGCTCTTGGGGTTTGTCCGGATCGTCGCCAGCGAGATCGACCGCATGTATCGCTCGGGCAGCCCCCTGCTGTGGCTGCAAAATGCCTGGGTCCAGTCCGGGGTCTGGGCCAAGGCGGTGTGGAACTATGAGTTACTGCCGGTCGAGGACACCCTCATGGTCGAGGGCCGGGAGATTCGGGCGACACGCAGTGTGACGGTCGGCAAGAGCATCGGCGCCGTCCTCATCCTGATCGGCGGTTATCTGGTGATTGCCCGGGCGATCCGGCTGATCTTTGCGTTGCTGGTGGCGCGCCTGGACCTGTCGGCGGCCACGGCCTCCCTCGTCCAGCGCTGGCTGCGGCTGATAGCCGTGGCGACGCTGGTCCTCATCAGCGTGGCTGTGGTCGATATCCCGGTGAAGATCTTCGCCTTCATGGGCGGTGCCCTGGTGCTGGCCTTCGGTTTTGGCGCCCAGACGCTGCTCAAGAACCTGATCAGCGGGGTCATGTTGCTGGCGGAACGCCCGGTTCGGGTCGGCGACCTGGTCGAGGTCGGGAACGTCCGGGGGCGCATCACGACCATCGGCATCCGGGTCTCGACCATTCTCACCTCCCAGGGGATGGACATGCTGATCCCCAACAGCATGTTGGTGGAGGACAAGCTGATCAACTGGACCTACAGTACGCCGGAAATGCGCTGGGAACTCAAGGTTGGCGTCGCCTATGGTTCGGATGTCAAAGCGGTCACGGCAATGCTGGTGGCCCTGGCGCTGGCCCATCCCGAGGTCAGCAATCAGCCCAACCCCCCCATGGTGCTGTTCGAGGACTTTGGCGACAGTGCCCTCATTTTCACCCTGCGCTACTGGTTGAAGATGGTGCCCGGCCGGGATGAACGCCGGGTGGCGAGCGAACTACGATACGCCATTCTGGAGGCGCTGACCGAGGCGAAGGTGTCGATTCCCTTCGCGGAACGGAATCTTCATCTGACGACGGATGCCCCGATCGAGATCAGGCTCCAGCGCGGCCGGGCCTGACCTAACTCGGCCCCTCCCGATCAGTGACGTGCTGCGATGACCCTGG
>CAWJBI010000017.1:0-14705 GCA_963841065.1 uncultured Gammaproteobacteria bacterium
AATTAAAGCCGTGTCATTCCGCAAGCCAAGAATCGCCATCCTGCTGGCCGCCGCCAGCACCACCCTGCTGATGCAAGCCCCCGCCGCCCTGGCCATCAACTTCGGGGACGTGATGAGCCCCGGCAGATGGATGGGTGGAAACAACGATTATGACGACGATTACAACAACCGTGGTTACGGTCCCTATGGCCCGACGCCGGGGGCCTATGGCTTCCCACCCTACGGCGCGCCTTATGGCGGCGCTTATGGTGCCCCCTACGGCGCACCCCCCGCCTGGGTGCAACCGGTCCCGGCCCCTAGCCAGGTCACGGCCCCGCCCGCGGCCGCACCCGCCAAATCTAATGCCAAGTCGAATGAGATCGACGCACTGAAGCGACGCATCGAGGAATTGGAGGCCAGAACGGCGCCGCCCCCAGCCTATGCCCCACCTCCGCCCGCCGCCGACCGGGGTGCCAAACCCAGTCCCGCGAAGGGAATGGGCGGTCCCAGCGCCCCCGCCGCCGCACCCACTTTCCGACCCATGGATAAAAACTGACCCCCCTGTCAGCTCCTGTCCTGGCACTCGTCCACGCCCAGCCCCGCCCCGGCGGGGTTGGATTTTTCGCGGGCAGGGGGATACTGTCACCCCGGTTGGGCTTCGCCGCCCCGGGGCGCTAGAATGGCCCGGGGCCCTGGATTTGGACCCCGAACCAGACAGCAGGGAAGCCAGACCCAGCCGTCGGGAGAATCCATGAAAGCCCTGATTGTCCTCCTCGTTGCACTCGTTTCAGCCCCCCTGGGCGCCAATGAGACGGTGACCATTTACCAATTCGCGGGCCTGCGCCAATGCGTCCCGGGCCAGGGCGTGCCGGTGGAAAGGGCGGCCGATCTGCTGCGCGCCCAAGGTATCAAGGTGCGCGACGCCGAGCGTCGCCATCTGCCCCTGGATATCGGCCAGCATTGTGGGGCACCGACCGCCGAGGCCAATGTCCTGACCCTGTCGGCGACCGACTGGGCGGCCTTCACGGCCAAAAATCCCGATGCGGGTGGTTACGGCGTCTGGGCCTTCGATGACGGCCAGGTTGAAGTCTTCATGTACGACGGCACCCTGCAATGTGGTCAGGGCGAAGAGATCCCCCTGGAGCGCCAGGCGGAAATACTGACCGCCAAGGACATCAAGATCCTCAACAGCCGCAAGGGGATGGATGGCTTCATACACATTGCCGTGTGCGGCGCCAGCACGGGGGCCATCAACATCTTCGCCATCAAACCCGATGACCTGGCCGCAGCGCGGGAACTGGGCTTCAGCCTTCTCATCACCCAGGAGATGACGGAAAGGCTGATGCGGCCGGCCCCGCGCCCAGCCCCGGCCACCCCCACGACCCCCGGGGACAATCCCACCACCAAGGCGATTCCCTTACTGTGGTAACGAGCCGGGGGCGCCCACGCGGGAAGGCGGCCGGGGCAATTATCCGGCCTACCCGCTAGCCCAGGGCATCCAGCCAGCGCACCAGGTACCAGACTTGCTGGCCCTCAGAGGAGCGGGAGGGTCCATAGACGAGGGCCGGATAGAGGTGGCGATCCGGGTCCGCCCTGGCCAGGGCGCTCGCCTCGTCGGCAACGGGGGTGACGCAGCCCGCGGGGAAGCGCGGCCGATCCCGACGCCGGGCCTTGACCAAGGCAAAGCACTCGCCAAGGGAGCGGGATTCGGGGTCCATCAGGATTTGGGGCATAGCCATCTCATCCCAGCATTTGTTCCGCCAGCCGCGCCGCCATCAGGAGGGGCTGCTGGATACGAACGTCATGGCGAACATGGTCCCTCCCGCGGTCATCAGAGGGGCTGCCAGCTTGGCCATGCGGAGGAAGGAGTGACAGGAGATATCCATTACCTGGGCGAAGCCTGCCGCCGAACAATTGAGCAGACCGCCCCGCCGGTCGTCCTTGGGGGCAAAGGCGATGGAGTGAACCAGGATATCGAGTCGCCCCCACTGAGCGGTAATGGCCGCGAAGAGCGCCTCAAGTTCACCCGGCTGGCTGACATTGAGCGGCATGGAGATCGGCACCTCTAAGGACTTAGCCAGCGGCTCGACAAAGGGTTTCGATTTTTCGTTGAGATAGGTGATGGCGAGGTCCGCATTCAACTCGCGGAACGCCTTGGCGCAGCCGTAGGCGCTGGACTGCTCGTTGGCGATGCCGACAACCAGCGCCTTTTTGCCCTTCAGTATCCGACGGTGGGTTTCAACGGACATGGTCCAGTTCCTCAGGTCGCGGGGTTAAGCAGGTGCAGCGTATGCCGGGCGATCATCAGTTCCTCATTCGTGGGGATCACCCAGGCGGAAGCGGGGCTGTCTGCCGTGCTGATACGCCAGCCGCTGGGGGCGCTAGCCGCCGCATTGGCGGCGGGATCGAGTACTACCCCGAGCCAAGCAGCGGCTTGGCAGACTTGTTCGCGGATCGGCGCGGCATGCTCGCCGATGCCGGCGGTGAAGACCAGCGCGTCGAGCCCACCCAGCGCGGCGGCGAGTGAGCCCAACTCGCGAGCGATACGGTAGACGAACAGTTCGACCGCGAATCGTGCCCGCGGCTCGTCGGAGTTGAGCAGGGTGCGCATGTCGCTGGAGATGCCCGAGACGCCAAGCAGCCCGGACTGCTGATAGATCAACTTTTCGATGGCCCTGGCGTCCATCTTCAGCTCGTCCATCAGATACAGCATGACCCCCGGGTCCAGGTTACCGCAGCGGGTGCCCATCGGTAACCCATCGACAGCCGTGAACCCCAGGGTGCTGGCCACGCTCTGGCATGCCTTGATCGCACAGGCGCTCGCGCCATTGCCCAGATGCAACACGACGGTGCGTCCCTGCGCCGCGCGGACATCAAACCCGGGCAGGACCGAGGCAATATATTCGTAGGACAAACCATGGAAACCATAGCGGCGCACGCCGCGCTTGGTGATCTCGGGCGGCAGGGCGAAAGCCTGGGCGACCTCTGACTGACCCCGATGGAAGGCGGTATCGAAACAGGCCACCTGTGGCAGGTCTGGTCGGTGCGCAAGGAGTGACCGGATGGGCGCCAGGTTGTGAGGCTGGTGCAGCGGCGCCAAGGGGATGAACTCCGCCAATTCTTCCACAATCGCAGGGGTCATGCGCACCGGTGCCGCATAGTGGAGACCGCCGTGTACCACCCGATGGCCTACGGCGGCGAGCCGGTGCTCGCCGAGCGGTTCGCGCAGGAAACCGGACAGATAGGTGATGGCGCAGTCATGACCCAGGGCCTCGCCCTCCGCCCAGCGCTGTTCACCGATGAGGGTGCCCGCCGCGTCGCGGGCAATAAAACGGGGCGCGGTATAAAGCCCTTCGAGTTGACCGCCCAGCAACAGTTCGGGCTCCCCGTCCCGATCTCGGTCCAGGAACAGGGAGAACTTGATGCTGGATGAACCCGCGTTGACGACAAGAATGGCTTCCCTCATCCCATCACCGCCTGGTTCGCATGCTCCCGCCTGGCATGGACAACCAGAACCGCCACCGCGCAGGAGGCGAGGCGTGTGGGCACCGAGTCCGCGCGGCTGGTGAGAATGATCGGTACCCGGGCCCCAAGCACGATACCGGCCGCCTCCGCGCCGGCCATGAAGGTCAGGCTCTTGGCCAGCATGTTGCCGGCCTCCAGGTCGGGGACCACCAGGATGTCCGCAAGCCCAGCTACCGGCGAGTCGATTTGCTTGATCTGGGCCGCTGCGAGATCAATGGCGTTGTCCAGGGCCAGCGGGCCATCCAGGATACCGCCGGTGATCTGGTGGCGGTCGGCCATCTTGCACAGGGCAGCGGCTTCCACCGTCGAGGGGATCTTGGGGGTTACCGTCTCCACGGCGGACAGGATCGCGACCTTTGGCTCTTTTACGCCCAGTGCGAGGGCGAGATCGATCGCGTTTTGGACGATGTCCCGCTTATCTTCCAATGTTGGGAAGATATTAATAGCCGCATCGGTGATGAGGATTGGCCGGTCTAGGCCCGGGACGTCCATGACGAAGACGTGGCTGATCCGTCGCTCGGTGCGTAACCCGGTGGCGGTGGCCACCACCGCCCCCATCAACTCGTCGGTGTGCAGGCTGCCCTTCATGAGCATCTCGGCCTGGCCCTCCCGGGCCAGTAATACCGCCGCGGCGGCCGAGGCGTGGCTGTGGGGGGTGTCCACCAGTTCGTGATTGGAGATGTCGAGCTGGAATTGTTCGGCCAAGGCCAGGATCCTGGCTCGCGGGCCGACCAGGATCGGCTTCAGGAGGCCTAACTCGGCCGCCTCCACTGCCCCCTTGAGGGAGCTTTCGTCGCAGGGGTGAGCGATCGCGGTCGGCACGGGTGCCAGGGCCTGGCAGCGGGCGATCAGGAGATTGTACTTTTCGTGCTTAGCCTGCATCAGGAGTTCCTCATAGGGGTCATGACCATTCGGTCGGGCCGAGCAATGCTTCAATCCGTGCCAGGTTTTTGGCCCGCTGACCGGTGGCTTCACCGATCGCGTAGGCGACATGGCGAATCTTCGCCAACACCTCCGCCCGCACCTCCGCGTCGTCCGGCAGCATGGTGGGGATGGCGGCCAGGGCCGCATCCCGGTCGAGTAACAAGGCAAAGAACTGCTCGCGTACCGCCCGATCGAATTCCTCCAGGGTCATACCGCCCTGCGTGGCGCGGATCTGGCGCAAGGCATTGAAGGCACGCTCGTCCACGCTCCCTCCCGGCAGGCCGATGAAGATCAGGCTGCGAATCATGGCCTCACGCGGGCCACCCTCCGCGATACGCGCCTTGATTTCGCCGATCCGTTGCTGGATGAGGTTGATCCGCTCCGGCTCCAGCCCGGGGCGCCGCCGCGGTGGCTCGTCCCCGGTGCGGATGCCCACCAGGGCCTGCAGCAGCGGCGAACCGTAGGTGGCCAGGAAGATCTCCTCCAGGCTGCGGTCACGCAGATCGCGCCAGCCGTCGAGCGCGGCGATCATCCCCTCCGAGATCGTCGCCTGTAACTGGAGGAAGGGATTGTCGGGGGCTGCCGGCCGGCGCTGTTCCCGCACCTGATCGGCCAGTTGGGCGATCAGGTGCATCAGCGGATTGCGATCCGAGAACAGATCAAAGGGCAGTTGGGAGGGATTGATCTGCGGGAGCCAGGTGGCGGTCCGCGCGGCGCCGATGGCCTGGATGAAGGGCTGGAACAGGGTGCGATACAGGCCGAGATTGATCTCGGAGACCCGCCGCACGGTGGCGAAGCGGCGTTCGTTCTCGGGGTCGGGGTGGACGATGGCCCGGATGTCGTTCAGGGTGCGCCGTTCGAAACGAACGATCCAGTCACCGCTGACCAGTTCCGGATTGGCCGCCTCCGCGGTCTTGGGTGTCATCACCGCCTCGTAGAGGCCGGGCGGCAGCACATCGATCAGGTCGATGTTGGAGCCGAATTCATCGTGCTCCTTCTTGGCGACGCCGCCGGAGACGAAGATACCGAGGTGGCCAATGTGCTCATGGATCGCGTAGACAATGGTTTGGCCACTGGCGAGCAGGTCCTCGTCCGAACCATAGAGATCGATGATCCAACCGAGGGCCTGCGCCGGCGGGGTGATGTTGTCTCCCTTGGAGCAGAAGCACAGGATCGGCGAGCGGATGTTGCGCAGATCGACCCGCGCCCCGTCGCTGGTGACGATCTCCGCGGTGGCCAGGTGATTGCCGACGAACAGTTGATCGACAATCCACTGCATCTCCGCGGCATTAAGCTTGATGTGGCCACCCCACCACTTTTCGAATTCCAGGAAGCGCTGCTGCTCGGTGTCGACCTTGGCCCAGAGGGCATAGTTCTTGGTCCAGAGGGTATTGGCGGGATTGAGGTTCTCGAAATTCCCAACCAAACTGGCGCCGTCGAAGGTGCCACCGCCCAAATCACCCATCAACGCCGTCATCCAACTGCCGCCCGCCAGCCCGCCGGTGTAGCGCATGGGATTCTCGCCTTCCACACCGGCCCAGTAAGACAGGGGCGAGCCCGGGATGATGAGGGGTCCGAACAGTTCCGGCCGCACGGCGGCTACCATCATCACCGCCCAGCCAGCCTGACAATTGCCGATGACGCAGGGTTTGCCCTCGGCCTCCGGATGTAACGTTATGACCTTTTCCAGGAACACCGCCTCAACCCGCATGATGTCCTCGATGGTCTGGTCCGGCATGGGGTCGGGGGTAAAACCCACGAAATAGCTGGGATGGCCGGCGCGCATCGCCACGCCCAATTCGCTATCGGCCTTGAAGCCACCGATCCCGGGTCCATGACCGGCACGCGGATCAACCACCACGAAGGGGCGCTTTTTCGGGTCTATCACCACCCCTGCTGGAGGGATGATCCGTACTAGCAGGTAATTGGCCGGGTGCTCGAAGGTCCGGCCGTCGAGTACCAATTCGGCGCCGAAGCTGAGCACATGGGGCACGGCCTTTGCCTTCTGCTCTTGGTATTGGTCGCTGCGCCGGCGCAGTACGTCCCAAAAGAGGATGGTCCGCTGGGCCGCATCCACCAGGTACTCCCCGAGTGGCCCCCAGGCCTGCAGCGCGGCATCCATCCCCGCGGTCGCTGACGGCGTGTCCGGTGCCTTGCCGCTGGGCAGTACGCCGTCGGGTGAGGTCTTAGGGTCGTTGGACATGGTGGCACTCCTCGGGAGACGGATTGGGATCGCGGACACCTCGCGGGCGCGTCTTACAGTTAATTAACGGGCCAAACGGCAACAGATGGCCGGCGGCCACTCTCATCCAAGGATAGCCCCTGAGCTCATGACTTGTTGTGTTCCGTGGCCGCCTGCATGGCCCGCACGGTGATGGCCGCGAGCAGGGCGGTCAAGAGAATTCCCGAGAAGCCAATCCCGATGGCCAGGAGACGCGGGAGCAGTTGGTGCGGCACCAGGTCGCCGTAGCCGATCGTCAAGCCGGTGACAAAGGCGAAGTAAATCCCGTCCAGCAGACCCCAACCTTCAAGATGGGCGACCAACAGGCCCAGACTGGCGATAATGATGAGAAGTCCCGATAGGATGGGCCAGACGACAACCAAGGTTCTGAGGAGCTCTTGGCGAAATAAACGGCGAATATGGGCGGTGGTGCTCATGAAGACCTGTCCCGGCTAAGGTAACTAATGGCTAGCAGTGTACTATCCTTAGCATGCTGCAATCTGTACGAGCATCGCCAAGGCCATGCGCGCGAGACGATCCTCAGCGCGATGGGAAAATACGCCGTTTCCGCCATCCCCTTCAAAGACGGTTCCGCGAGCGTTCGAAGAACCGCGGCTCGCCCTGTCAGTGACTGGACTCCCTGCTCTTCCGCCACTCCACCGCCACCTCGGGATGGGTGGTGAGATAGGTGTTCACGGCCTCGCCGATGGTCGGAAAGAAGACTTCCGCGCCGAGCCGGTGGAAGAGCCCGAAGCGCTTCAGCTTGTCCTGGACGGGGTCCTTCATCTCGGCAAAGCACAGCTCGATCCCGGCCGCCTGCAGGGTCTCGTCGAGCTTGGCCACGATGTCCGCGGCGGTGACGTCCACGCTGGTGACCGGTTCCGCCGTCACCACCAGCCAGCGCACCGGTGTCGGCGAGGCGGCCACGGCGTCGAGGGCGCGCTCGTGGAACCACTCGGCATTGGCGAAAAAGAGCGGCGCCGCCCAGCGAAACAGGACCAGACCCGGAATCAGGCGGGCGTCGGGGTAGCGCGAGATGTCGTGGTAACCATTGATGCCCTTGACGCGACCCAAGACGGCGGAGTCCGGGCGCCAGCCATCCCAGAGGAACTCGATCACCGCTAGCAGGATCGCCAGGCCAATGCCGGGAATGGCGCCCAGCACGACCACTCCGATGCAGCAGCCGATGGACAGCCAGAACTCCCAGCGCTGGATACGATAAATGCGTCCCAGATCGGCAATCTCGAACAGACTGATGGCCGCGGCGATGACCACGGCGGCCAGCGCGGTATTCGGCAGGTATTGCAGCAGGTTGGGCGCCAGCACCAGCAGCAGGGTAACGGCCAGGGCGCCGACGACGCTGGTCAACTGGGTCTTGGCCCCGGCGGCCTCGGCCACGGGGGTGCGTGACGAGCTGCTGCTGATCGGAAAGCCCTGGAAGAAGCCGGCCGCGAGGTTGGCCGCCCCGAGCCCCACCATCTCCTGGTTCGGGTCCACGTGGCTTGCGGTCCTCTCGGCATAGGTACGCGAGAGCACGCTGGTGTCGGCGAAAGAGACGATGGCGACGGCAAAACCACCCATCAGGACAGGCCCCACATCGGCAGGCGTGATCCAGGGGATGACGAAGGCCGGCAAGCCCTGGGGCAGCGAACCGAGGACCGACACGCCGTAGTTGTCGAGGCCGAGTGTCGCGACGAGGATCGTGGCGCCAATCACCGCGATCAGCACCCCGGGTAACCGCTTACTGCGCTTGAGCAGCAGGATCAACACCAGGGTAGCCCCGCCGACCAGCAGCGCGACCGCGTTGGTCTTTCCGGCAAGCAGAGCCTCCGCGAACTCCCAGACCTTGCGCAGCGGATCGTCCGCGTCGACCGAGAAGCCGAAGAGTTTGGGAAGTTGGCTGATCAGGACCGTCAGCGCAATGCCGTTCATATAGCCGTAGCGGATCGGTTTGGAGAGCAACTCGGTGACAAAGCCCAGGCGTGCGACGCCCGCCAGAATGCACAACACGCCGGACACCACCGCCATCATGCTGGCCAGGGCGATGGCGCGCAGCGGGTCGCCGCCGGAAAGCGGCAGGACGACGGCAAGGATCAGGGCTGCGAGCGACGAATCCGGCCCGAGAACAAGAATGCGGCTCGGGCCGAACAGCGCATAGGCGAGCAGCGGGATGATGGTGGCGTAGAGACCATAGATGCCCGGCACGCCCGAGGCCACGGCATAGGCAATGCCGACCGGCACCAGCATCGTGGTCAGCACCAGACCGGCCGCGACATCGTGGCGCAGCCAGGCCAAGCTCGTAGTGACGCAGGATCCGCAGGCCCGGCAACCACTTCAGCCAGCCGGTCGGGTCGGTAGATCCCTGTCGCGCAGCGAGGCGACCCGGTTCCGGAGAGGCAGGGTTGGATTCACTCATGACAGGGTCTCCAGTGTTGAGCAAGAGCGGCGGCCGAGAGGCAACAGGCGGCGCGCGGGCAGGTGGGGGAAAAGGGTCAGATCCGAATGGCGCTTAGTTAATCCCAACCAACTGAAAAGATTGGGGCTGATTCACAAGGGTGGCAGGCTGAAAGTTACGAAACCCCGCCAGCTAACCCGACCGCCAGCCTCTGCATCCTAACCAGAGCGCCCCCACGCGGCAACGAGTCCTTGATCCTGTGTTAGGGTTTACCGAGCTCGTCAGAAACCTATCATTTTCCCCCAGCCGCATACCCGCCCGCATCGGCGCCAAGGCTTGATCCACCGTACTGGCCCTTTTTGTTACCTGAGCGCTGATAGGCATTCTCCGGTATATTCAAAATTCCGCCGTCCCCAACCAGTAGGAATTCTCAGGACATGCCTCCGCCCGCCGAAGGCCGCTACAAGGCCAACTTCACCAAGGGCGGCCTCATGGTCCCGGAGAGCCGCCTCGTGGCGGACCTGCTGCTGCGGGGCATCGACGCCGCCGGCTGGAGGCAGGCCATCGAGGTCGATAACGCCCTGGCCAAGCGGTCGCCCACAACGGCCTCGACCAAGGCGGTGCTGATCCGCGCCAGGTTGCGGACCATGACCGAAGACCTCTGGCGTCTGGTGCGCGACGGCAGCAAGCCGGTGTCCACCCAGGCCGTCTTCGCCGCAACCATCACCTACTCCCCCCTGGTTGGCGACTTCATGGATCTGGTGGTCCGCGATCTCTACCGGCGATTCGAGGAGACCCTCAAGCCCCAGCACTGGGACCGTTATGTCGAGGACTGCCGCAGCCGGGACCCGGGGATGCCGGAGTGGACCGCGGCCACCCTGGAAAAACTCCGCACCCGGGCCTACGGCATGCTGACCGAGGCAGGCTACCTCTCCGACTCCAGGACCCGGACCCTCAGACCCCTAATCGTGGCCCCGGAGGTCATGCAATATCTCAAGGAATTCCAACGGGATTACGCCCTGCGATGCCTGGACCTGGGACGATGACAAGCGACTTCAACGAGCGGCTCGACAAGATTCTCGACCGGCTCACCTCCGATGCCTTCCTTCAGGGCAAGGGCCTGGGCAACGAGATCCCCTTCTACGCCTTCGATTACCCCCCCGAGCGGGAGCTGGAAGTCCGTGCGCACATCGTCTTCCTCCTGGCGCAGATCCCCAAGCGCCGCCCGGGGCTGCGCTTCGTCCATATCAATCTGTTCGAGCTGATCGTCCGCCACCTCAAGAACCGCGGCTTCTACGAGAAGGCCCTGGTCATGCAACAGCAGAAGGGCGACGAGGCGACCCTCAAGGCCCTGGCGGCACCGCTGGACGCGGGCAAGTTGGCCGCGGTTTTCGCCGATGAAGCCAAGCCCGCGGACCACGACCTGGTACTGGTGTCTGGGGTCGGCAGCGCCTACCCCCTGCTGCGCACCCACAACCTGCTCAACAATCTCCACCACCACCTGGGCAGCACCCCGCTGGTGCTGTTCTACCCCGGGGTGTACGACGGCCAGTCCCTACGGCTGTTCGGCACCTTGCAAGACAAACCCTACTACCGCGCCTTTCGCTTGATACACCCACTCACCCGTCGCCACTAAGAACATGTTGATCAAGGACCTCTTCACCAAGCAGATCGATCGCCCCATCAACGGCGTCATCAAGGCCGACCAGAACGACAGCGAGTCGGTTTGGCAGGAGCTGGACGAGTACGTCATCACCAAGGAACTGGACATCCACTTCCGCAAGTTCTTTGGTGCCTACCTCGACGCCATCGACAAGGCCGGTGATCCCAACGTCACCGGCAAGGTCGGGGTCTGGATCTCCGGCTTCTTTGGGTCCGGCAAGTCCCACTTCCTGAAGATCCTCTCCTACCTGCTGGAGAACCGCGCGGTTACCCGGGCGGGACAGACCAAGCGCGCCATCGAGTTCTTCGACGGCAAGATCCAGGACGCCATGCTCGCCGGCGACATCAAGCGCGCCGTCAACAGCGACGTGGACGTCATCCTGTTCAACATCGACAGCAAGGCCGACAGCGTCAGCGGACGCGACGCCATCCTCCGCGTCTTCCTCAAGGTCTTCAACGAAAAGCTCGGCTACAGCGGTGACCACCCGCACATCGCCGCGCTGGAGCGTCACCTCGCCGCTCAAGGCAGGCTAGCGGCCTTCAAGGACGCCTTTCGCGCCGTTGCCGGTGTCGATTGGGAGCGGGAGCGGGACGGCTACAGCTTCTACGCCGACGAGCTGGTCCAGGCCCTGTCGGAAGCGCTTGGCAAGACCCCGGAGGGCGCCCGGGCCTGGCTCGACAAGGCCGAGGACGACTTCAAGTCCCTCCTGACCGTCGAGAACTTCGCCCGCTGGATCAAGGAATACCTGGACAGCCGCGGCCCGCGCCACCGCATCGTCTTCCTGGTGGACGAGATCGGCCAGTTCATCGGCCAGGACACCCACCTGATGCTCAACCTCCAGACCATCACCGAGAACCTCGGCACCGCCTGCGGCGGCCGGGCCTGGGTGGTCGTCACCTCCCAGGAGGACATCGACGCCGTCCTGGGCGAGGTGCGCGCCGCCAGGGCCAACGACTTCTCCAAGATCCAGGGCCGCTTCAAGACCCGTCTGTCGCTCTCCAGCGCCAACGTGGACGAGGTCATCCAGAAGCGCCTCCTGGGCAAGACCGAGCTGGCGCGCTCCACCCTGGCGACGGTCTATCGCAACCAGGCCGACATCCTCAAGAATCAGCTCAGCTTCAGCAACGTCGGCATGACCTTCAAGCCCTATGCCGACGAGCAGGACTTCGTCAGCGTCTACCCCTTCGCCCCCTACCAGTTCCAGCTTGTCCAGAAGGTCTTCGAGGCCATCCGCCGCCACGGCGTCACCGGCCTGCACCTGGCCCGGGGCGAGCGCTCCATGCTCGACGCCTTCCAGTCCGCCGCCATCCAGCTCGCCGGCGAGTCGGTCGGGGTGCTGTCGCCCCTGTACCGCTTCTACCCGGCCATCGAGAGCTTTCTGGAAGGCATCGTCAAATCGACCATCGACCACGCCGCCAATAACGCCAAGCTGGAGGGCTTCGATGTCCTGGTCCTCAAGACCCTGTTCCTGACCCGCTACGTCGACGAGATCCGCGGCAACGTGGACAATCTGATCACCCTCTTCGTCGACCGCATCGACGCCGACCGCCTGGCCCTGCGCCACCAGATCGAGGCCAGCGTCCAGCGCCTGGAGAAGGAGACCCTCATCGGGCGCAACGGCGACGAGTACTTTTTCCTCACCAACGAAGAGCGCGACATCAGCCGCGAGATCAAGGACGTGGACCTGAGCTCCGCGGAGGAGGCCAAGTTCCTCGGCGAACTCATCTTCGATGACGTCCTCAAGGGGGTACGCAAGCACCGCTTCCCGGACAACAACAAAGACTTCGGCATCAACCGCCTGTGCGACCTGCACCCCCATGGCACCCGCACCGACGCCGACCTGGTGCTCTCCGTCGTCACCCCCCTGGCCGAGGACTACGCCCTGTACGACGAAGGCAAGTGCGTCCTGCAGAGCGCCACCGAGGGTGGCCAGCTCATGGTGCGGCTGGACGACGACAAGACCCTTGGGCGGGAGCTGCGCACCTATCTCCAGACCGACCGGTACGTCGGGCGCAAGAACGACGGCAGCGCCTCGACCAGCACCGTCAAGATCCTGCGCGAGCGTCAGGAAGAGAACCGGGAGCGCCGCCAGCGCCTGGTCCTGCACCTGGAGCAACTGGTCAAGGAGGCCCGCTATTACGCCGCCGGCCAGCCCATCCAGCCCAAGGGCGGCACCGCCGCGGCCGCCCTGGGCGATGCCCTGACCTACCTGGTGCGCAACAGCTTCAACAAGCTCGGCTACCTCGGCCACCTCTCCGCCAACCCCCAGGCCGAGATCAAGGCCGTGCTCAGCGCCACCGACGTGGATGATCTCGGCTTCTCCCTGGAGGCCGGCCAGGGCAACCGCCAGGCCCTCGACGAGGTCCAGGGCTACGTCAACCTCATGGCCAGCGCCAGCAAGCAGGTGGTCCTGGAGGACATGGTAGAGGCGCGCTTCGGGCGGCGCCCCTACGGTTGGCCGGAGTGGGAGGTGGTGCTGCTGGTGGCCCGCCTGGTCCGCAAGGGCGACATCAGCCTGGTCATGGACGGCGCGACCCTGTCCACGGACAAGATCCATGAGGCCGTCATCACCCCGAGCAAATGGCGGCGCATCACCGTCGTCAAGCGCCAGAGCGTCGACACGGGTCAGCTTCAGACCGCGCGCCACCTGGCCAAGGACGTCTTCGGCCAGATCGCCCCCGACGGCGAGGAGGCCCTGGATGCCTTCCTGCGCGGGAAGCTGGGGGGCTGGCGGACCAACCTGACCCAGTACAAGACGCTGGCCGACACCGGCGACTATCCGGGCAGACAGGAGATCGCCGACGCCCTGGGCGTCATCGCCAAGCTGCTCGCGGAGAAGGAGAGCTTCGGCCTGATCGGCAAGTTCCTGGAGCGCAAGGCCGACCTGCTCGACCTGTCCGACGACGTCCACGAGCTGGAGAACTTCTACGACACCCAGCGCCCGACCTGGGAGAAGCTGCGCAAGGCCAACGCCCGGTTCCAGCTCAACCGCACCTGGCTGGACAAGGACGCCGACCGCCGCCGCGGCCCTCAAGCGCATGAAGGACATCCTCGCCGCCGCCGCGCCCTACGGCATGATCAAGGAGGCCGAGTCGCTGATCCAGACGGTCGAGGCGGTCAACGCGGCTCTGGTCACCAAGCGCCGGGACCATGTCCTCCAGCGCATCGACGCCCACGTCGCCAAGGTCGGGTCAGAGTTGGATGCCGCGCAGGCATCCAACGACCTGCGCAACCCCTGTCTCTACCCCCTGCAAACCCTGAGGCGCCAGGTCGAGGCCCAGACCAGCATCGCCCACATCAATCAGGCGCAGCAGAGTGCGGTCGAGGCGGCAGACGAGGCGATCGACAAAATTGAAGCTGCAACCAAAGCGAGGGCCGAGAAGGATATCGGCGAGAAGAAGCCGCCCGTCTACGTCAAGAAGCGGCGCATCGTTCAGGCCGCGCGGCTGGCACCCAAGGCGCTCCTCGAAACCCAGGCGGACATCGACGGCTATCTGGAGCGCCTCCGCCGGGAGTTGGAGGCCGCCATCGGCGCCGGTGAAAGGGTAGAGATCCGCTGAGCCCGTCGTCGCGCATGGATGTTATGCTAGATGTACCCCTAAAGTGGAGTATCTGACATGCAGACCGTCGGCATCAAAGCGCTGCAAACCAACCCCGGCGTCCTCAGCAAGGCACTCGACAGCGGGGACTACCTGCTGATTACCCGGCGCGGCAAGCCGTTCGGGATCGCCGCCGCCTTCGACGACGGCCTGCTCGATCTGGGATTCAGGAAGTGGATCGCCGTGCGCTCCTTCCAGGCGGGCGACCTCAGCCTGGGCCAGGTCGCGCAGGTGTTCAAGAAGCCAAAGGAGGAGACCATGCGGCTACTGGCCGAGCTGGGGGTCCCGATCGCCGACTACGACCTGGCCGAAGACCTGGAAACCCTGGAACTGCTCGGCGTGAACTGAATGGCCGCCATCGTCAGCGATACGACCGCGCTGATCGTGCTGGCGGGCCGG
>CAWJBI010000018.1:0-45477 GCA_963841065.1 uncultured Gammaproteobacteria bacterium
TGAGATTTTCTAGAAAAGGAACAAGAGAAATTTATATTTCTCCTTTTAGGTTATCTTATTTGTATGATTATGCAAAGCAGATAGTGTATATTTTAGATTTGTATCATAAAGATAAACAATAGTTAGGGTGGTTGACTATCTGAAAAGTAACTAAAAGGATACATTCGTTTACACGAAGAGCAATATCGAATGTCAAAGGTTCTAAAAACCGAAGTATTCTTAGGTTTAATTTTGACACGGCTTAGGCTCATTTTCAGAAAATATTAAATACTAAAAAGATGTGAAGAATATATGGAAGAATCTCAAATATATATTCTAATCTCAAGAGCAAGTTTGATCCATAATTGCGATTCTTATATTTTTTATCAAAAAAAACAAGAAACAAAAACCATTAACCCCTTTAGCAGGATTAGCGTTTGGATTTATTATAGCAGGAATTATCGGAGAAAGCCGATTAATTGGATATAGTTTAATGGGAGTAGGAGTTTTACTGGTCGTGAATTGATAATAATAAGAAAATTAAATCGGTGGAGAAAATGAAAATGGATGAAGAGTGCTGTCCGAAGTTCAATCCTAAAAAATGGCATGAAGAAACATTTGTCTGCATAAATACAAGCCATTTATCAGGGAGTGGTCCCATACCAACATTATTTCATATCCCTTTTCCTCCAATGATTGGGAAAAAGATAACTGGGATGATGAAACTGGCAACGAGTTCTAAAAAAATATCCTATAAAAAAGACGAGGTCTTGGTGCTGTTTAATGACTCTAGCCCTTTCAGGTCAAATATATTAATCTCTGTGACAGGAAATGTCCCGGGGGCAAACAATGAAACTCTCACGAAAGTTTCATCACCTGGGCCGCGCCATGCTCGGCACGGTCGGGCGCGACATGAGCCTGAATCTGCTCTCCGCCCTGGCCAGCCGGGATGGCGCCCGCCTACTCGAGGAGGTGGGGCGCATCCATGAACTGACCCCGGATTTTGGCGGCCTCCTGCAGGAACTGCTGGGCTTTCTGCACCGCATCGCCCTCTTCCAGCAGGTCCCGGCGACCCTGGCCGCCGATGACCCGGAGCGGGAGACCCTGGAGGCCCTGGCGCGGGTCCTGGCCCCGGAGGACCTCCAGCTTTTTTACCAGATTGCCCTCCTGGGGCAGGCGGACCTGCCCCTGGCCCCGGACCCGCGTACCGGCATGGAGATGGTGCTGCTGCGGATGCTCGCCTTCCGGCCGGTGGACCAGGAGGGCAGGGTTAGCGTAGTCGCGGGCGGCGTCGAGACGCGTCCGGGGGCTTCGATGCCACCGCGACCGGCGGTGCCGACCGGCTCGGCGGGCTCGGGACCGGCGGGGGAGAAGCGCCTGGATGCGAGTATCGGCGTTCCCCCCGTTACGGCCACCCCCAGTGCCGAGGCGGCGCGCCTTGCCTCTCCCGCTCCAGGTCGGGAGTCCCCGGCCAGCGCTGCCCTGGCCGCGGCCCGCTTGGCGACCACCATGGACAAGCCCGGTTCAGGCCGGTCCAGAGGCCCGGCACCGGCCCAAGGGCCAGTAATCGCCAGCGCATCCAGCCTGGGCGGCGTCACCCCAGCCTTCGGAGCAGCGAGGGCCCCGGCCTCCGCGCCAGGAACCGCCAGCGCCTCCAGCGCGAAGGCGGTCACTCAAGCCCCGCGAGCAGCGCCCGCCCCAGCCCTAGGCTCTGCATCGGCCCCAGCCAGCGCCTCCGGCGCGGGCGCGGTCCCCCAAACGCCCCGGGCAGCCCCGGCCCCAGCAGTGCCTGGCGCCTCCGCCTCCGGCGTCGCCCTCCAAACCAAGGGACCCGGGGTGGCCCTGGCCTCGCCTAAACCCGTCCCGACCCGTCCCCTGTCCGCGCCTGTCATGGACCAGGTTCCCGGGGAGGATGGCCCGCCGCCGGATCTCTGGGCGGATTGGGACGCGGATGTTGCGGCGCCAGCCGTGGCGGTTGGTGGCCAGCCGGCCTCCACCGCTCTGCTCGCTCCGGCCTCAACCCCCGGTCCGGCCCCCACCACCAGCTCGCCCACCAGCGCCGCCGCTCCCTGTCTTGAGGACAAGGAGCACTGGCACGCCCTGGTAGCGGCGCTCGATCTGGGTGGCCTGGCGAGCGAACTGGCCCGTAATTGCGAACTGCTGGACTGGGACGGCCAGCGCTTGCGGCTCATCCTGGATCAGGCGTCCGAGCGGCTGCGGGTGGAAACCACCGAACAGCGCCTGCGCTCGGCCTTGGCCGTGGTTTTGGGCGAGGGGTTGCGTCTGGAGATCCAGGTCGCGCGGCCCGAGGGCGAGACGCCCTCCCAAAGGCGCGCCCGCGCGCGGCGGGAGCGCCAGCGGGCGGCGGAGGAGGCCATGGTCCTTGACCCGATCGCGGTGGCCCTGCGCGACACCCTGGGCGCCCGACTGATACCTGGCACTGTCCGACCTCCAAGCTAGGCCTGGGGGAAGGCCAAAGGCCCGAGCGGGCGCGGGAAACGACACGAAATTTTCGGTTAAACAGAGGTGAATCAAGCGTGAAAGGCGGATTAGGCAATATCCTCAAGCAGGCCCAGAAGATGCAGGAAGACCTGCAAAAGACCCAGGAACGGCTGGGGCGGGAGGAGGTCACCGGCGAGTCCGGCGGTGGCATGGTCAAGGTCACCATGAACGGTCGGCATGAGGTCAAGCGGGTCGAGATCGATCCCTCCCTGCTGACCGACGACAAGGAGATGCTGGAGGATCTCGTCGCGGCGGCTGTCAACGGCGCGGTGCAGAAGGTGGGGGAAATGACCCAGGAGGGGATGGCGAGTCTGACCAGCGGTCTGGGCAACATCCCCCTGCCGCCGGGTTTCAAGATGCCCTTCTGACCCGCCCCGGGACTTAGGCTCACCACCCGCGACCATGTCGGACCGTTCGCTACTCAATCAGCTCGTTGACGCCTTGCGCTGCCTGCCCGGCGTGGGCCCCAAGTCTGCCCAGCGCATGGCCTTCCATCTGCTGGAGCGGGACCGGGAGGGTGGTCGCCACCTGGCCAGGGTCATGGCCGAAGCCATGGAGCGGGTGCGGCGCTGCGACCGGTGCCGGACCCTGAGTGAACAGCCCCTCTGCGGCCTCTGCGCCAACCCGAATCGGGATCCGGGCCTCCTGTGCGTCATTGAGCATCCCTCGGCCATGGTGGCCATCGAGCAGGCGACGGGCTACCGAGGGCTCTATTTCGTGCTCGGGGGGCGCCTCTCGCCTCTGGATGGCATCGGGCCGGGGGAGCTGGGGCTGGACGCCCTGGAGGCGCGCCTCGCCGAGGGTCGGATCCAGGAATTGATTCTGGCTGTCAGCCCCACCGTCGAGGGCAGCGCCACCGCGCAATATATCGCGGGTATGGCGGCGGATCACCAGGTGCGCACCACCCGCATCGCCCATGGCGTCCCCCTGGGAGGCGAACTGGAATACGTGGATGGCGGCACCCTGGCTCATGCCTTCGCTGGGCGCCAGGGGGTTTGAGGCCCAGGCCTTTTTTGTTCGGGAGACGAGATGTTGGACACCATTTTCGGTAAAATCGCCCGCGGCGAGATTCCCGCGGATATCCTGTACCAGGACGAGGATGTGGTAGCCTTCCGGGACCTGAATCCCCAGGCCCCCACCCATGTCCTGGTGATCCCCCGCAAGCCCATTCCGACCCTCAACGACCTGGAGGAGGGCGATGCGGAACTCGTCGGCAAGCTCTTCCTCGCCGCGCGTAAGGTCGCGGAACAGGAAGGCATAGCCGCCGCCGGCTACCGTGCCGTGATTAATTGCAACGCTGCGGCGGGGCAGACCGTTTTCCATCTGCACCTGCATCTGCTGGGTGGACGGCCCTTGCGGTGGCCGCCGGGTTGAAGCCCGGGTGGCCCCGGGGCTGGCCCCGGGTGCCTTTGCCGCTTTTTCTTTCCGCCCCAAACGGATAGGATGAGCGATGGTTTTTCCAGGCTGCCCCCGGGTGGCCTTGGCATTGTTTCCGGAATCCAAGGAACTCCTCGACCCGATGGCGTTTAAATCAACAACCGCGGCGGCAAGCCCCAACCCGGCCTTCGAACTCAAGGCCGCGACATTTACCCTCCCCGTGATTCGGCTCCTGGGCGTTGAGATGGACGTCGTGGCGGATCAGTTGGCGGTCAAGGTCGATCAGGCGCCCGACTTCTTTCGCAACACCCCCGTGGTCATCGACCTGTCTGGCCTGCCCCGGGGTTCTGGACAACTGGAATTTCCCCAGCTCGTCGGCCTGATGCGCGGCTTCGGCATGATCCCGGTCGGGATCCGGGGTGGCACCGAGGAACAGCACGAGGCCGCCCAGGCCATGGAGTTGGCGATCCTGGGCGATGCCTTCGTGCGCCGCGTCCCGCCCGCGCGGGAAACGGCGAGTCCGGCCCCCGCCCGTTCGACCCCACCCCGTCCCGCTCCCGAAGAGGAGGCCCAGACCGCCAGCCAGCGCCTGGTCACCCGTCCGGTGCGCTCCGGTCAGCGGGTCTATGCCGCTGGCGGCGATCTCTCGGTCATAGCCCCGGTGAGCAATGGCGCCGAACTGATGGCGGACGGCAACATCCACGTCTATGGTCCCCTGCGGGGCCGGGCCATGGCCGGCATGAAGGGTGACACCAGCGCGCGCATCTTCTGCCAGGACCTCCAGGCCGAGCTCATCTCGGTGGCGGGTCATTACCGCATCAGCGAAAATATCCCGGAAGATGTCAAGGGCGTCGCCGTCCAGATCTTCCTCGACCAGGATGTACTGCGCGTTGAAAAAATCTAAGCGGATTCAAACACCAATCCAATCCGCCGCACGTACGAGACAACCCCCGCGCCTAAGGGAGGGCGAGACATTGGCGAGAACTATCGTAATTACATCCGGCAAGGGCGGTGTGGGTAAGACGACCACCAGCGCCGCGCTGGCCATGGGCCTGGCTCAGCGTGGGCATCGCACCGTGGTCATCGACTTCGACGTGGGCCTGCGTAACCTCGACCTCATCATGGGGTGCGAGCGGCGGGTGGTCTATGACTTCATTAACGTCATCAATGGCGAGTCGAACATCAACCAGGCCCTGATCCGTGACAAGCGGTGCGATGCCCTCTATGTCCTGCCCGCTTCCCAGACCCGCGACAAGGACGCCCTGACCAAGGAGGGCGTCGGCAAGGTCCTGGAGGACTTGGGTAAGAGCTTCGACTACATCGTCTGCGACTCCCCGGCGGGGATCGAGCATGGCGCCCATATGGCCATGTACTACGCCGACGACGCCGTGGTGGTGACCAACCCCGAGGTCTCCTCGGTGCGTGACTCAGACCGCATGCTCGGCATCCTCTCCAGCAAGTCGCGGCGCGCCGAGCAAAACCAGCCTCCCATTCGCGAGTATCTGCTCCTCACCCGTTACTGCCCGGAGCGGGTCGCCAAGGGGGAGATGCTCAGCGTGGGCGATGTGCGCGAGATACTGTCCCTGGACCTGCTGGGCGTTATCCCGGAGTCCAAGGCGGTCCTCACCGCCTCCAACTCCGGCGTGCCCGTCATCATGGACCAGGAGAGCGATGCCGGCCAGGCCTATAGCGACGCCGTGGCGCGCTATCTGGGCGAGGATCTGCCTCACCGCTTTCTGGAGATCAAGAAGAAGGGCTTCTTCAGTCGGATGCTGGGGGGTTAAGGTATGGGTCTGCTCGACTTATTCCGTTCCCACCGTAACAAGGGCACCGCCGCGATCGCCAAGGAACGGCTGCAGATCCTGGTGGCCCATGATCGCGCCACGCGCAATCAGCCCTCCTATTTGCCGCAACTGCAACGGGAGCTTCTGGAGGTCATCCGCAAGTATGTGGACGTGGACATGAACTCCATCTCGGTGAACTACGAGCAAGACGAGACCCGCGAGGTTCTGGAACTCAATATCGTCTTGCCGGAGGCCGTGGCCCCGAAAGGCCAATGAGGTCGTGGCCGGTGTCTTCCCTCACCGGTCTCCTTTTTCAAGCCCTTGGCGCGCCCTGGGTCTGATTGCCCTCTGTTGGCTGGGCCTTTGTTGCGGTTCACCGGCCTGGGCCGAGGACCCTCCGCTAGCGCCAGTCGATGGCTCGCCCGCCCTTCTGCTGGCGAACAGCTACCATCCGGGTATTGATCTCGGGCGCTACTGGGTCAGCGAGAAGCTGGATGGCGTGCGCGCCCGTTGGGACGGGGCACGGCTCATCAGCCGGGGCGGAAGGCACATCCAGGCCCCGGCCTGGTTTCTGGAGGGATTCCCCACGACCCCGCTGGATGGCGAACTCTGGATGGGGCGGGGTACCTTTGAGCGGATGTCCGCGACGGCGCGCCAGGGGGAACCGGACCCCCTCGCCTGGGGCCAGGCGCGCTTCATGGTCTTCGATCTGCCCGGCCAGGAAGGGCCCTTTGGGCAGCGGCTGGCAGCCCTGCGGGTCATGCTGACGCCAGCCCCCAGCCCTCATCTCGCCCTGATCGGGCAGTCCCGCATCTCTGACCACGCCAGTCTCATGGCACGGCTGCAGGAGGTCGTCGCCGCCGGCGGCGAGGGCCTGATGCTGCATCGGGATGATTCCCCCTATCGGGCCGGGCGCTCCGATGACCTGCTCAAGGTCAAGCCCTATCTGGACGCCGAGGCGCGGGTAATTGGCCATCTGCCCGGCAAGGGCCGCTTCCAGGGCATGCTGGGCTCCCTCCTGGTGGAGGAGGCCGACGGCACCCGCTTTCGCCTGGGTACCGGCTTTAGCCACGCCCAACGGCGAGATCCCCCCAGCATGGGCAGTCTGGTCACCTTCAAATATCAGGGCCGCACCGCCAAGGGCACGCCCCGCTTCGCCAGCTTCTTGCGGGTCAGGCTTGAGGAGTGGTAACTGACCCCGGAAAAATCTCAGTAAAGATACTTGACTGTATCAGAATATTCTAATATTCTACTCCCCCATGGACGGCGCACACAGACGCCGCCATTTGCTGCAACCAGAACCTAACTTTAAGAGAAAAATGATGAAAAAACTTGCTACCGCTGCCGCCATCGCTGCCCTGCTGGGCGTTTCCGCCACTGCTTCCGCCTTTTGGGGCGGTGGTCCTGGTTACGGCAACAATAACAACAACATGATGAATGACATGTTTGGCGATGGTAACGGCTACGGCGACTTCAGCATGAACATGGGCGGCGGCGGCAGCGGCCGCGGTTATGGCCGGGGTAACAACAGTTACTACAACAACAGCTACGGCCCCTACGGTTATGGCGCCCCCTACGGCTATGCTCCCTACGGTGCCCCTTATGGTTATGGCGCCCCCTACGGTGCCCCTTATGGCGCCCCGCCCGCTCCTCCGGTCGCCCCTCAGGCTGCTCCGGTCGCCCCGACCAAGTAAGCACCGCCCCGGCGTCTTGGCGCCGGTTTAGCGAAGGGAATATTCAGGCACAGGGAGGTGCCAGGCCGCGCCGGTTGCACGAAGTTCGTGCAACCGGCGCGGCCTTTAACGTTTTCGGCGTCAATGGACAGGGCAGGGTGGTTCCGCGCGAGGCCATCGCCTCCGGCTCAACCCTTGTTTCTCTCCAGCGGTGATGTGCCGAACAGGCAAATTACGAAACAAAGCCAAATCACCAGTAAGATACCATGGTATTGGTTGGGGGCGACGGTGACCCAGGTAGGGGGTAAAAATGGCAACCTTATCAGTGGAACCCTCGCTTATTACCCATCCTTGCGGCCTGGCGGGTGTATCCAGATGTTCCGTCCGTGCGCACCTGTCCCGGATAGACCGCCACCTCCTCGGTGGGTGGCGGCCGAGGCTTAGTCCCGGGGCAATACCATCGGTGCCTTGTTGCGGGGATTGGCGCGGAAGAAGGCGGCGACGTTGCCGATGCGGTCGATGAGATCGCTCTGGGTGCGGCTGGCGATGGCGGCGATGAATTCATCCCGCAGGTCACGGTCGCCGGCGGCGATTTTGACCTTGATGAGTTCGTGATGATCGAGGGCGAGCTCGATCTCGGCGAGGACGGGCTCGGTGAGACCGGCCTGGCCGAGGCTGACGACGGGTTTGAGGTGATGAACCTGCTTTTTGAGCCAGCGCTTCTGGTGCTCGGTGGGCCTCATGGGGGCGTTGCTCCGGTGCGGAATCGGGTAAAGGATCGCATTCTAAACGAGTACCCCCGACGAAGCGCGGTAGCTGTCCAGGACCTGGACATAGTTGCCGCGCTCGAATTCCGCCGGATTGGGCACGGCCAGGGCGCTCATGCGGCCCCGAAAATCCGCCAGGGTCTCGAAGCCCTGCTCCGCCATCCAGCCTTCAATTCCCTCGCGGACCAGCCGCAAGGCGCCTGGTCCCTCCCGTAGCAGCAGGCTGCAGAGGTGGACCACGTCGGCGCCGGCGAGCAGCAGCTTGAGGGCGTCCTCGGCGGTGTGAACGCCGCCGGTGGCCCCCAGTGACAGCTCGACCCGGCCATGGAGGAGGGCGATCCAGCGCATCGCCAGCAGGGATTCGGGGGAGGTGGAGGGGTAGAGGGCCGGCCGCAGGCGCAGGCTGTCGAGATTGATGTCCGGCTGGTAGAAGCGGTTGAAGAGGGCGACCCCGTCGGCCCCCGCTGCCTCCAGACGTTTGCACCATGTTCGCGACGGAGCTGAAATTGGGCGACAGCTTCATGTTGATGGGCAGGCTGACCTGATGGCGCAGGGCGCCGAGCAGGCCCAGGTAACGCGCCTCCACTTCGGCGCCGCTCTCCTCGGGATTGGCGGCGACGTAATAGACGTTGAGTTCCAGGGCGTCGGCGCCGGCCGCCTCCAGGGCGCGGGCATGGGCGACCCAGCCGCCCACCGTCACGCCGTTGAGGCTGGCGATGACCGGAATCCCCAGGGCCTCCTTGAGCCGGCGCAGATGTTCCAGATAGCTGTCCAGGGCGGGCGGATAGTCGTGGTAATTGGGCAGGAAGTCGGAGGCCTCGGCGAAGCCGGTGTGCTGTTCGCTCAGGAAGCGGGCGCTGGTCTCGGTCTCGGCGGTCAGGGCCTCCTCGAACAGGGACCAGAGGATGATGGCGCCGGCGCCGGCGTCCTCCAGTTGCCGGCAGGTGTCGAGGCCGCGGCTGAGGGGCGAGGCTGAGGGGACCAGGGGGCTGGTGAGGTTCAGGCCGAGATAGTGGGTGCTGAGGTCCATGGGAGGCCCCTCCAAGGGGTGGGTTGCCAAGGGGTGATCAAAAGGAAGTCGGGGAGCGGACTCGGAGCAGGCCAGGCGTCGGGCCGGTAGGGCAGGGGACTGGTGCCCCGGGCCCGGCGCCGCGGCTGGTCAGGCTCCGAATCTCACTCCTGCTTGGCCACCGCCAGGTGGGCCAACTGTTGGTAGAGGCTGAAGCGGGTCTCCACATGCCGCTGGGCCAGGCGCAGAAAGCGCTCCGCGTCCTCGGGGTGGGTGTGGTTGAGGACGCTGAAGCGGGCCTCGGTGGCGATGAAGTCCCGGTAGGGCAGGCTCGGCGGCTTGGAATCCAGGCTGAGGGGGTTCTCGCCCGCGGCGGTCTTGCGGGGGTCGTAGCGGAACAGGGGCCAGTGGCCGGAGTTGACCGCCATGTCCTGCTGGCGCAGGTTGTTGGACAGGTCCACGCCGTGGGCGATGCAGGGTGAATAGGCGATGATCAGGGAGGGCCCGGGATAGGACTCGGCCTCCAGGAAGGCGCGGATAGTCTGGAGGTCCTTGGCGCCGAAGGCGACCTGAGCCACATAGACGCTCTCGTAGGCCATGGCCATCATGGCCAGGTCCTTCTTGAAGGTCGGCCTTGCCACCGGCGGAGAACTTGGCGACCGCCCCCAGGGGGGTGGCCTTGGAGGTCTGGCCGCCGGTGTTGGAATAGACCTCGGTATCGAGCACCAGGAGATTGATGTCGCGCCCGGAGGCCAGGGCGTGATCGACGCCGCCATAGCCGATGTCGTAGGCCCAGCCGTCGCCGCCGATGATCCAGACGCTGCGTCGGGCCAGATTCTCGCAGAGGGAGGCGAGGGTCCTGGCCTCCGGTTGGTCCAGGCCCGCCAGCCGCTCCTTCAGCACGGCGATGCGCTGGCGCTGCTCGAAGATGCCGGCCTCGCTGGTCTGGTCGGCCTCGAGCAGGCTGTCTGGCCAGTTCCCCGCCGACGCGATCCGCCAGTCCCGCCAGTAACTCGCGGGCGTGGACGGTTTGCTTGTCCACCGCCAGGCGTAGGCCCAGGCCGAACTCGGCGTTGTCCTCGAAGAGGGAATTGTTCCAGCTCGGGCCCCGGCCCTCCGGGTTGGCGGCGTAGGGGGTGGTGGGCAGATTGCCGCCGTAGATGGAGGAACAGCCGGTGGCGTTGGCGACCAGCATGCGGTCGCCGAAGAGCTGGGTCGCCAGCTTGATGTAGGGGGTCTCGCCGCAACCCACGCAGGCCCCGGAGAACTCGAACAGGGGCTGGAGCATCATGGCGTGCTTGATCTTGCTCGCGTCCAGGCGGGTGCGATCGAATTCCGGCAGGCCCAGGAAGAAGTCCCAGTTGGGGCGCTCCAGCTCCCGGCGCTGGTCGATCGGGACCATGTTGATGGCCTTGCGCAAGGGGTTCTTGCGGTTGCGGATGGGGCAGACCTCGACGCAGAGGCCACAGCCCGTGCAGTCGTCCGGGGCGACCTGATAGGTGACCTGATAGCCCTCGGGAAAGTCCTTGCCCTTGATGGGGGCGTGCTGGAAGCTGGCCGGCGCGCCGGCAAGGCAGTTCCGCCGGATAGACCTTGGCGCGGATGGCGGCATGGGGGCAGACCAGGGGGCACTTGCCGCACTGGGTGCAGAGGTCCTGCTCCCACATGGGCACTTCCAGGGCGATGCCGCGCTTTTCATAGCGGGTGGTGCCCAGGGGCCAGGTGCCGTCGGCGGGCATGAGGCTGACGGGCAGGCTGTCGCCCTTGTTCGCCATCAGGAGGGCCGTGACCCGTTGCACGAACTCCGGGGCCTCCGGGGGCACCCGGGCGCTGATCCTGAGGGTGCTGGTGACCTTGAGGGGGATCTGGACCTGGCGCAGGCCCGCCAGGGTGGCGTCGATGGCGATGAAGTTACGTTCCAGCAGGCCCTGGCCCTTGCGGCCATAGGTCTTTTTGACCGCCTCCTTGATGCGGGCGATGGCCTCGGTCTGCTCCAGGACGCCCGAGATGGCGAAGAAGCAGGTTTGCATGATGGTGTTGATGCGCCGGCCCATGCCGGTGCGCTCGGCGATGCCATAGGCATCGATGACGTAGAAGTGCAGGCCCTTGCCGATCAGTTGCTGCTGCAAATGCCGGGGCAACTCGTCCCAGACGCGCTCCGGGGGGGTCGGGGTGTTGAGCAGGAAGATGCCGCCCGGCGCGGCCTTGTCCAGCATCTCGTAGCGTTTCAGGAAGATGGGTTGATGGCAGGCCACGAAACTGGCCTCCCCATCGCCCACCAGATAACCGCCCCGCAGGGGCCCGGCGCCGAAGCGCAGGTGGGAGATGGTGACCGCCCCGGCCTTCTTGGAGTCGTACTGGAAATAGCCCTGGCCAAAGTTGGGCGTCTCCTCGGCGATGATCTTGATGGAGTTCTTGTTGGCCGAGACGGTGCCGTCCGAGCCAAGGCCATAGAAGACGCAGGCCGTGACACCCGCCGCCGCGTCGGGGCGGAAGGCCGGGTCCCAGTCCAGGCTGGTGTGGCCCACATCGTCGATGATGCCGACGGTGAAGGGGTGCCGGGGCCGGTCCCTGGCCAGTTCGTCAAAGATACCCAGGACCATACCCGGGGTGAATTCCTTGGAGGAGAGGCCATAGCGCCCGCCCACCACCCGGGGCAGTTGCTCCCGCTCGCCCTGGGTGACCGCCTGGGCCAGGGCGGTGAGCACATCCTTATAGAGCGGCTCGCCGTCAGCGCCGGGTTCCTTGGTGCGGTCCAGGACGGCCAGGCGGGTCGCCGTGGTGGGGATGGCGGCGAGCAGGCGCTCGGGGGAGAAGGGCCGAAAGAGGCGTACCTTGACCAGGCCGACCTTGTCGCCGCGCGCGACCAGATGCTCCACCGTCTCCTCGGCGGCGCCGAGCCCCGAACCCATGAGCAGCAGGACCCGCTCCGCGTCCGGGGCGCCAACATACTCGAAGGGTCGGTAGTGGCGGCCGGTAAGGGTGGCGAAGCGGTCCATGACCCCTTCGACGATGGCCGGCAGGGCCTGGTAATAGGGGTTGACGGTCTCGCGTCCCTGGAAGTAAACGTCGGGGTTTTGGGAGGTACCGCGCAGGACCGGATGATCCGGGTTCATGGCCCGCTCCCGGTGCGCCCGCACCAAGTCGTCGTCGATCAGGGCGCGGATGGTCTCGAGGGCCAGGCGCTCGATCTTATTGACCTCGTGGGAGGTGCGGAAGCCGTCGAAAAAGTGAACGAAGGGCACCCGTCCCGCCAGGGTCGCCGCCTGGGCGATGAGGGCGAAGTCCATGACCTCCTGCACCGAGGCTGAGCAGAGCATGGCGAAGCCCGTGGTCCGGCAGGCCATGACGTCGGAGTGATCGCCGAAGATGGAGAGGGCCTGGGCGGCCAGGGAGCGCGCCGCTACATGCATGACCAGGGGCGAGAGTTCGCCGGCGATCTTGTACATGTTGGGGATCATCAGCAGCAGGCCCTGGGAGGCGGTGAAGGTGGTGGCCAGGGCCCCCGCCTGGAGGGCGCCGTGGATGGCCCCGGCCGCCCCGGCCTCGCTCTGCATCTCGATCACCTCGGGTACCGTGCCCCAGAGATTGGGTACCTTGAGGGAGGACCACTCGTCCGCCCATTCGCCCATGGCCGTGGAGGGGGTGATGGGGTAGATGGCGATGACTTCGTTGGTGAGGTGGGCGACGTAGGCGGCGGCCTCGTTGCCGTCGAGGGTGACCATGGACTGCTTTGACATGGCGAGGTTCCAGGCTTAGGAAAGGGGTGCGGTCCCCCGAGGGGTTACTCTTGATTGTAAACTGAAGTTGTCCCTACGTAACATTACGGTAATCTGAAATTGGCCCTGCCTCCTGATGGTCGCGGTTCAGGTGGCGTCGGGCCTGACGTTAGGGTGGATCACCGCCTTGCGGCGGGGCCGCGGGAAGAATCTGGGTATGCGTGGAGGTCCGGGATGGTGGCGGTGGTGAATGACAGAGAGGTGGCGGCCAGCCAGCCCGGGCTGACCTTTCGCCCCATGGCGGACCCGGATCTGACCGCCGTCATGGCGGTCGAGGTGCAAGCCTATCCCCACCCCTGGAGCCAGGAGATTTTTCGCGATTGCCTGCGGGCTGGCTATCACGCCTGGGTCTTGCAGGTCAGCGACCGCCTGGTGGGCCACGGCGTCATGTCCATCGCCGTGGGCGAGTGCCAGATCCTCAATCTCTGCGTCCACCCCGACTGGCAGGGCCGCCAGTTCGGCCGCCGCCTCTTGCGGCGTCTTCTGGCCATCGCCCACCAGCGCCAGGCCGACACCGCCTTTCTCGAAGTCCGCCGTTCCAATCATGCCGCTATCCACCTCTACCAGGCCGAAGGCTTCTGCGAGGTCGGCCTGCGCCGCAACTATTACCCCAAGGGTCAGGGGCGGGAGGATGCCATCCTCATGGCCAAGCCCTTGTTGGGCTCGCCGGCGGATTAGGGGGCCGGGGCGGCGGTGTCCGGGTCGGCCACCCCGTCGCCCCGGGCCAGAGGACCCAGCGCCAGGATGCCCCCCAGGGAGAAGCGCCACACCCGCTCCACCAGCTCCTCGACCCTGTCCTCCAAGGGCTGCTGGTCTGGATTCAGGCGGCTGATGAGGGGGCGGGCGAGGAAATAACGGAGGATCTGGCCACTGACGCTGGCGGCGGCGTCCACGACCAGGGGGGTCTGGGGATGTAGGTCGAGCAGGTCGGCCACGATGGTCAGGAGTTCATCGTTGCTGGGTTTGATGTGGAGGGCAACGATTCGATCCAGGGTCTCGGTGGGGTGGGCCATCTCCGCCAGGTAGATGGCGCTGAGGTCGGCGCGGTCGTCCGCGTCACCCTTGCCGCCCAGGATCTCCTCCAGGGCCGCTTGAATATAGACCCTGAGCCGCTCCGCCGCCGGGGCCGCGGCGGGCAGGTAGCGGGCCCGGCGCTGACAGAAGAGGCCGGAGACCTGGTCGAAGATGGCGGCATAAAGTCCTTGTTTGTCGCCGAAGTAATAATGCACCGAGGCCAGGTTGGCCTGGGCGCGGCGACAGATGTCGCGGATGGTGCCGCCGGCGTAGCCGCGCTTCGCGAAGACCTGGATGGCGGAACGCAGGAGGCGCTCGCGGGTATCGGGGGAGGTGGGTGCGGTGGACAAGGGTCTGGCCTCGGTCACGCCTGAGAGGAAAGGGCAGATTAATGCTTTTGTTGGCTGGGATCGAGTCGCGGCGGATGGCCCGGTGGGCACGGCGCCTGGATTCTGATTAACTCATTGAAAAAAATAATTATAATAGGGATGACAGGCAAAGAAGGGTCACCAGGCCCCTTGTGGCTGTTGTAGAATCCCATCCTCAATTTATCAAGCAGACGCTCAAGAGGATCGAGGATTGGGACAAGCCAGGGTGCTTAATCAGGGGGCCAGGGTCAAAAGGCGTCGCCGTGGGCTCCTGGCGCGCCTCGGCCTCATGCTGGCGTCGGGGGTGGCCTTGGGGCTGAATCTGGCGGCGGCGGGGCTGCTGGGGGTCGGGATCCTGATTGCCACCACCCTGGCCGACCTGCCGCGGACGGACTCGCTGCGCGAGGTGCGGTTGCAGGAACCGATGCGTGTCTTCAGCGCCGATGGCGTCCTCATGGCCGAGTTTGGGGCCGAACGACGCCAGCCCGTGCCTTATGCCGAGGTCCCGCCCCGTTTGGTCGATGCCTTTCTGGCCACCGAGGACAACCGCTTCTTCCAGCACGAGGGTGTTGACCTCATCGGTCTCGGCCGCGCCGCCCTCAGCTTTCTGCAAACCGGCGAGCGCAGCCAGGGCGGCAGCACCATCACCATGCAGGTGGCGCGCAACTTCTATCTCTCGCCGGAGAAGACCTTTCGCCGCAAGCTCTCGGAACTCCTGCTGTCCCTCCATATCGAGCGGACCCTGACCAAGCAGGAGATTCTGGAGCTGTACTTCAACAAGATCTTTTTCGGCCATCGCGCCTATGGCATCTCCGCCGCCGCCGACATCTATTACGGCAAGACCCTGCGCCAACTCACCCTGCCGCAGATGGCCATGCTGGCGGGCATTCCCAAGGCCCCCTCCGCGAACAACCCCGTCTCGAACCCTAAGCGGGCCTTGGAAAGGCGCGACTACATCCTGGGGCGGATGCGCGAGCTGGGCTACATCAGCCCCAAGGAATATCAGGAGGCGGTGGCGGCCCCGGATACCGCCCGCCTGGCGCGCCGGCCCATCGAGCTGGCGGCGGGTTATGTCTCCGAGATGGTCCGTCGCGACCTGGTGGCCCGCTATGGCGAGGAGGCCGCCTATGGCAATGGCTTCCAGGTCACCACCACCATCGACTCCCGCCTCCAGCGGGAGGCCGAGGGCGCGGTCCATCGCGCCGTGCTGGATTACGACCAGCGTCATGGCTACCGGGGCGCCGAGTCCAAGCACAAGCTCCTGGGCCTCGGTGACGAGGCCCTCGATAACCTGCTGGAGAAGGCCGGGAAACTGCCGGAACTGACCGCTGCCCTGGTCCTGCGGGCCGGCGACAAGGAGGCGGAGGTCTATCTCGGCCAGGGCAAGCGGGCCAAACTGACCTTGGGCCAGATGCGATGGGCCAGCCGCTACCGCAACGAGGACGCCAAGGGCGCAGCACCGGGCCGGGTCGCCCAGGTGGTGGCCGCCGGTGATCTGATCCGGCTGCGCAAGACCGCGGGTGGGGGCTGGGAGTTGTCGCAGGCCCCCCACGTCTCGGGCGCCCTCAGCGTCCTGGACCCGACCAATGGGGCCCTATTGGCCCTGGTGGGAGGCTATGACTTCCAGGACAGCAAATTTAACCGGGCCGTGGATGCCCGCCGCCAGCCCGGCTCCAGCTTCAAACCCTTCGTCTATGCCGCGGCCCTGGATCAGGGCTGGACCCCCGCCAGCCTCTTGCAGGACAAGCGCCTGGAAATTCGCGTCAACAAGGGCAAGGTCTGGCGGCCCGACAACTTCGACGGCAAGACCATGGGCCCGATCCGGCTGCGTCTCGCCCTGATCAAATCCCGCAACCTGGCATCGGTCTGGCTGCTCCGGGAGATCGGGCTGGACTCGGCCCTGGATTTCGCCACCCGCTTCGGCTTCGATGTCGCCAGCCTGCCCCACGGTCTGACCCTGGTCCTGGGCACGGCGGCGGCCTCGCCGACCCAGATGGCCGCGGCCTATGCCGTCTTCGCCAATGGCGGTTTTCGGGTCATACCCCACTTCATGGACAAAATCCTGGATGGCAACGGCACCCTGGTGTTCGCGGCCAAGGCCCCCCGAGCCTGCGATGACTGCTGGTTCCGCTACCCGGAGGCCAGCGCCGGGGCCCATGCCCTGGACGCGGGGGCGGGGCCGGCCCCGGAGGCCCAGCGAGTGCTGGACCCCCGCGTGGTCTGGCAGATGAACTCCATCATGGGCGATGTCATCCGCCAGGGCACCGGCCGCAAGGCCCTGGAGCTCAAGCGCGAGGATATCGCCGGCAAGACTGGCACCACCAACGAGGTGCGGGATTCCTGGTTCTGTGGCTATCAGAAGGACCTGGTGGCCGTGTCCTGGATGGGCTTCGACGATTTTTCGCCCCTGGGCAAGGGCGAGACCGGCGGTCATGCGGCGCTGGGGCTCTGGGTCGATTTCATGGACCAGGCCTTGGCGGGCAAGCCCGAGGCGACCCTGGAGGTCCCCGCCGGTCTGACCGAGGTGCGGGTCGCCAAGTCCGATGGCCGCCTCACCCGCAAAGCCGGGGATTCCAGCCTGCCCGAATGGGTGCGCCAGGAGGATGCGCAGGCCCCCGAGGGCCCGGCGCCAACGGGGGAGACCAAGGAGTTCGTAACCGAGGATCCTGGCTACTATGAGAGACGCAAACCGGCGCCCTCGGGCGCGCCACGTCTGATCGACGATCTCTTCTGAGTATCCCAGTGCCAGTGGGCGAGGTGCTATGATTTGGGCCGAATCAACGATTTTCACCTGACGGATTCGTGATACGCCGCCGCCTCCAGGTTCCCTGAATTCACACCCAGGATATCCAATTTATGGATTCAAACGCCATCGTCGTTCAAAACACGCCTACCGATAATATCAACTATTCGGAATGCAAGATCATCCTGCAGCCCCAGCACTTCATCAGTGCCCAAGGCTTCAAGGACTTCTGGAAGATCGTCAAGCGCACAGCCAAGAAGCACGGGGTGGAGGTCCGTGAAGACAAGGACGCCTTTGTCAACCAGGTCCGCGAGGTCCTCTTCTATGACACCCCGGACCACGACTTGTACAACAACCACTTCATTGTGCGGCTGCGTTCCTTTTATAAGAATGGCTGGCCCGATGGCCTGCCGGAACTGACGGTCAAATTCCGCCACTCGGACTTCGCCGCCGCCGCCGCCGTGGACGTGCGACCGGCCACCCCCGGCTCCTCTGCCCGGGTCAAATTCAAGGAAGAGCTCCTGCCCCTGCGCGAGGGTCTGGGCGGATTCCGTTTCATCTATTCCCATAACTGCGTCATGTCCATGCCCCGGGAGCAGATGAACATGGCGGTGGAGGATTTGACGCGTTCCTTTCCTGCCCTGGCCCTGGCCCAAGCCAAGCCCGATCACCGTGTGACTCTAGTCAACGATTTCGCGGTCGAGGAGGTGCAGGTCAATATCGGTACCCTGGGCTTTGGCCACGGCATCAAGTCTAAGGCGACCATCGCTGTCTGGCGTAATCGCCAGCATGAACGTGCGGTTTGCGGGGAATTTGCCTTCCAAGCCAAATACGATCGCCGCGAGGAACTTCACAAGGACAGCATCCAGCGGGCCGCCGAGTTCTATAAGGCGCTGCAAATGGATGCCTTTGACTGGGTGACGCTTGGTACTACCAAGACCGCAATTGTCTATGGGCTGGGGTCCAGGGTCTCTACCAACCGTGAATAATTCCAATAAAGCCCCATCCTTGCCCTCTCTTGGAAAGATCTTCCGGGCCTTCTTTATGATTGGGATTACCAGCTTTGGCGGGGGGCTGGTGGCCTATCTGCGCGATGTGGTGGTCGATCGGGAGAAATGGCTCGACGCCAAGGAATTCATGGCCGCGCTGGAGATGGGGCAGACCCTGCCCGGTCTCAATTCGACCAACCTGGCGGTGATCGTTGGACGCAAATTGCGCGGTCCCGCCGGATCGGTCTGCGCCGTCATGGGCCTCATCTTGCCGGGAGCCGTGATCCTGATCATTCTCGGGCTCCTGTACGTCCGCTTTCACAATAATCCGGATGTGGCGGCGGCCCTTGCCGGCGTTGCCGCAGCCGCCGTGGGGCTCCTGCTGCAGGTGACGCTCAAGATCGGTGGCCGCCAGTTCCTGAATTTCCGGGACCTTTTCTTCATCCTGGCCACCTTTCTCATGGTCGGCGTCCTCCATGTCTCCTTGCCCGCCACTCTATTTATGTTGGCGCCCATCGCCGTGTGGCTACATCGGCCAGCGGCCTTGAAAAAGGCCGCTACGGCCACTCCGTCAAAGGAGTCCTAAGGCGATGAAAGATCTGATCGAACTTCTGAATGTCTTCGCCCTGCTCTCGCTATTGGCGGTGGGTGGTGGTACGGCCGTCCTCCCCGATATGGTGCATGAGACCGTCACCGTGCATCACTGGGTGACATCGACCCAGTTCGCCTCAATCTATAGCCTGGGGCAACTCGCCCCTGGGCCGAACATGACCATGGTCGGCATTATTGGCTATCACGCCGCTGGCGTGGCTGGGTATTTCCTGGTGCTGTTTGCCTTCTATTTTCCCGCGAGCATGTTGACCTTCATCGTCAGTCAGATCTGGGACACTTACCAGGATAACCCCTGGCGCGACGCGATCCAGCAAGGGCTGGCGCCCATCACCATTGGACTCATGCTGGCGGGTGTTTACGCGGTGGGCAAGGAGGCCAGTTTCCACCCGGACCAGCCCCTCTGGTACAATTTTGTCACCCTGGCATTTGGAATGGGCGTGGTGGGGATACTTTTCTGGAAGCGCGTCAACCCGGCCCTGCTCATCCTGCTGTGCGGTGCCCTGGGGTGGTTCTGGTTGCGCTAGGCGGGGTCCGACGGCCCGTCACCCCAGGTATCCCAGGCCACTCAAGCCACTCTTAAGGGACGTAATCCGTTGGAAAATTCTGTTCAGCACTACTTGTTGGGCCTGTTCGCGGTCGCGAACAACTTTCCAGCCCTGGCCCCCTTCCTCGCCCTCAGCATGGGCCTGAGCCGGTTCCAGAAGTTGGGGTTGATCACCATTGGCTCGGCGGGCGCCTTCATCATCATGACCACCAGCATGCTCGCTGGCACGGCGATTCTGGGCTTCTTCGGCATCAGTATCAGTGCCTTCCAGATCGCCGGTGGTATCTTGCTGGGGGGCACTGGCATGAGCATGCTCAACGCCAAGGGGGCTGGCGATGTTCACGGCAAGGAGGTGGAGAGGCCCGCCATCGATCGCTCCACCCTGGTCTCCACCATGATAGTGCCCGTGACCCTGCCCCTGACCACGGGCGCCGGTACCATTTCCACCGTCACCGTCTTTGCCCATGAGGCCGTCCAGGCCCATGCGGACATCGCCCTCTTCCTGGCGATCTGCGCCATGGCGGTCATCATCTTCCTCATCTTCCTGTTCGCCATGTCCCTGATGAGGTTCCTGGGCGAGGTGGGCATGAGTGTCCTGATCAAGGTCATGGGCCTCTTTACCCTGGCGATTGGCGTGCAGTTCATCGTCAATGGCATCACGAGGATCTATCCCACCCTGCCCGCCCATTGAGTGGTGCCCCTGGCCCCGGCGCCTAGCCGGGGGCGGGTGGCTGCCGCGGGGGCTCCAGGCGCACCAGGATCTTGGTGAGGTGGTGAAGGGCCCAGGCGACGAATTCGAAATCCACGAAGAGGGCGCTTTGATCCAGGGACCCGCCCGACGGTGGGCCCAGTTGCCGGCGGATCTCCCGGACGAAGTCGCCATGGATCCGGGTGCGATCCCGGATGGCGGTGATGGCGGCGATATCGTCCTCGTCCATGGCGTTGGCCATGGCGCCCAGCAGTTCCAGGAGGCTGTTCTCCAGGCCCTGGCGCTGGTCGGGGGCGATGACGCCCGGGACCTGAACGCGGGCGACGAAGAGGCGCGCGGCTTCCTCCAGGTGGCGGATGCCACTGAGGGCGCTGCGCAAGGCGTGGAGCTTGAGGGCATCGCCCTCGCTCATGGGGGCGCGGGAGGCGAGCTGGCTGGCGAATTTTTCGATCGCATTGGACAGTTTCTCGAAGTTGGCCGAGGGTCCGGAATCCTCGGAGGCATCACGCGGGGCCCCCGGCTCCCCCGTGACCATGCGCAGCAGCCGCGCCAGTTCCTTGCGGATCAGGGCGAGGGCGGTGGCGGCATCATCGAGGGCCTGCGTTTGCAAAAACTTGGGCGCGCCGGGCACGTCGGGTGCCTCGCCGGGCCAGATTTTTGCGAGCAAACCGGCGACCAGGGGAATGACGGGGGATATGACCAGCGCGGGTATCAGGTTTGAGAGCAGAAACAGGATTGCCAGGCGCGTACCCGTCGCGTCCGAGATCTCCCCGGACAGGGCCAGGGCCAGGGGGATGCCCGACCGTTCCAGGTAATAGAGCCCAAACATGAGGCCGCCGCCGAGGAGGCAGAAGAAGTCCTCCATCCGTACCAGGCGGAGGGCCTGGCCCCGCAGGCCGGTGGCGAGCATGAGCCGCAGGGTGATGGCCCCCAGATTGGTCCCATAGATCATGAGCGCGGCATCCGGCAAGTCCAGGGCCCCGGCGTTGGCCAGGGTGATGATCATCATGGTCGCGCCTGAATTGGATTGGAGGATGGACGCCACCAGGATGCCGCTCAGGAAGGCGAGGGGCGGGGAGGAGACGGCCATGCCGATGGCATCGCGGAACCAGGGCTCGTCCTTGAGGGGCGCCGCCCCCGCGCTCATTTGTTCCAGGCCGAAGAGGATGAGGCCGATGCCGATCAGGACGCTCGCCACCGTCTGCCAGGAGCGATTCCGCACCACCCCCATCACGATGCCCGCCCCGCCGACGAGGAAGGCCACCGCCGGGTGAATGTCCAGGGTGGCGACGAAGGCGAGGACCGTCAGTCCCACATTCGACCAGACGATGACCAGGCTGGCGGCATTTGCCGTCAGCAATTCCGCCGCGACCAGGCTCACGCAGATAAAGGTGACCGCGGTGGCGCTCTGCATCAGGGCCCCCGAGGCCAGGCCCAGGGCCATGCGGGGCAGGGGGCGACGCGTCGTCCGGGCGATAGCATCGCGGAGTCGGCCGCCACTCAGGGCCTTGAGGTTATCGCCGACCAGATGCAGGCCGATAAAGAAGAGGCCCAGGCCGAAGACGAGGGCGTTAAGGGGCGTCATGGCGCTCCGGGCTCCGCAAAAGACACCTCGGGGGACCCAAGGTGTCTCGGGGTGAGGTCATCAGCCGGCTTGCTTGAGGCTCTTTTCCTTTTTCTTGACCAGCTTGGCGATCTTTTTCTGGTTCTCGGGAGATTCCTCCGCGAGGGCCTTGGCGTAATCCTGCTTGATCAGCTCCAGATCCACTTCGGCCTTGGGGGGTTGCAGATTCATCCCCTCGATGGCGGCAACGATGACCTCCGAGATGGCCAGGTCGCGGAACCACTTATTGTCCGAGGGGATCACGAACCATGGCGCCTCCGCCGTGCTGGTCTGGGCGATGGCCTCCTCGAAGGCCGCCGTGTATTCGTCCCAAAGCTCCCGCTCCGCGTAGTCGGTCTTGCTGATTTTCCACTCATGATCCGGCTCGTCGAGGCGGACCTTGAAGCGGGCGAGTTGGGCCTCGCGGGAGATGTGCAGATAGAATTTCAGGACCGTCGTGTCGTTGCCTGCGGCGAGGAGGTGTTCGAAGTTGCGAATGTGTTCGTAGCGCGACTTCCAGACGACCTTGGGCACCAACTGGTGGACCCGGACGACCAGGACATCCTCGTAATGCGACCGGTTGAAGATGACGATGTCCCCCTTGGCGGGGGCATGGGGGTGGACGCGCCAGAGGAAATCGTGGGCGGCCTCCTCGGCGGTGGGCTGCTTGAAGGAGGCGACGCGCGTCCCCTCGGGGTTGAGGCCGGACATGACATGGGTGACCACCCCGTCCTTGCCCGCCGCATCCAGCCCTTGCAGGACGATCACCAGGGCGTTGGTCTTGGCGGCGTAGAGCTTGGCCTGGAGGTCGCGCATCCGGAGGAGGAGTTCTTCCTGGCGTTGAGCCGCATCGGCATGGTTCTTATAGTCACCCGTGTCCGCGGGGTCGATCTTGCCGAGCTTGACCTTGGCACCGGGGGCGATAAGAAATTTGTCTATTTTCATGGTGATCCGTTGTTCCGTTGAGGGAGAGGGCCAGAATGGGAGCGGGGTGCGTATCCGCGCGCAGGAGGAGACCGCTCGCCAGCGCGAGGCCGCGGGCGCCGCTTCGTCATCTTACCGAAAAAACTCCCTTGGGCGAGATCAGGTCTGGCGAAGGTACCTTGCCAGGATGGCTTTCGCATGAGCCTCGGCTGGTTGCAGCTCCACGCCTGGGTTTCCAGGATATTCGGCTGCTGGATGGCGGCTGGGGGGGTCTGGGATCGCGCCTTCACCCTGCCAGTGGTCAGGGGAGACCAGCCTTACGACGAAGGGTTCGACCCCTAGGTTAGCGATCTGGCAAGGGCCAGGATTCAGCCGCCATCCCATCCGTTAAACGGGTCTATTTTTTCCCCTCTTCTTTGGTGAAGAGGCCGATTTCATACTCCAGGTTGTAATGACCGAAGACGAGATTGGCCTCATGCGTGAGTTCCTCGAACAGGTCCTGAGGATCTTCGCCTGCCGCGATCCGTTGGTTGACCAGGGTCTCAAGCGCCTCTTTAAAGCTGCCAGCCATGATGACCTCCAATTGATGTTTGACCCGCTATCAAGTTTAGCAGCCAGCCGATCATGGTACAGGCAGGGCTCGCGGAAGATTGGCTTAGCCTAGACGCAGGCAAAGCAGGGCATGGAGGGTGACCTATGGGGTCTCGAGGCAACCCTAATCCTGGGCTGTTGGCCCTGTAAAAAGGTCTTGTCACTGTATGCGCCAGAACGTATATTAAGCCACGCACATATTAAATCCACCTCGACGGGAGTAAAAGAAGATGGCTATTCGTGTTGGCATCAACGGCTTTGGTCGCATGGGCAAACTGGGCTTCCGTGCTGGCTGGGGCAGCCCCGAGTATGAGATCGTCCACGTCAATGAAATCAAGGGCGATGCCGTCTGCCAGGCCCACCTGCTGGAATTCGACTCGGTCCACGGCCGCTGGTGCCGTGACCAGATCAGCTCCCGGTCCGATGCCCTCATCGTCGCAGGCCAGGAGGTCGGCTTCAGCATGGGCGCCACCCTCGAGGAGATCGACTGGGGCGCCAAGGGCATCGATATCGTCGTGGAGTGCACGGGGCGCTTCAAGACCGCGGAGGCCCTCCAGCCCTATTTCGATCAGGGCGTCAAGAAGGTGGTGGTGTCCGCCCCGGTGCCCGATCCGGCCCTCAACCTCGTCTATGGGGTCAACGACCACCTCTACGACCCGGCCGTCCATGACATTGTCACCGCCGCCTCTTGCACCACCAACTGCCTGGCGCCGGTGGTCAAGGTCATGCACGAGAAGATCGGCATCCTGCGCGGCTGCATGACCACCATTCACGACATCACCAATACCCAGACCATCGTCGATCGCGGCCACAAGGACCTGCGCCGGGCCCGCGCCCTGGGGCAATCCCTGATCCCCACCACCACCGGCTCCGCCAAGGCCATCACCAAGATCTTCCCCGAGCTGACGGGCAAGCTCAACGGTCACGCCGTGCGCGTGCCCTTGTTGAATGCCTCCCTCACCGACTTCGTGTTCGAGGCGGCCCGGCCCGTGACGGCGGAGGAGGTCAATGCCCTCTTCAAGGAGGCCGCCGCCGGCGAGCTCAAGGATATTCTGGGTTACGAGGAACGGCCCCTGGTCTCCGTGGATTTCAAGGGCGATCCGCGTTCGTCCATCGTTGACGCCCTCTCTACCCTGGTGGTCGATGGCACCCAGGTCAAGATCTACGCCTGGTACGACAATGAGTGGGGCTATGTAAACCGCATGATGGATATCACCCGCAAGCTGGCGCGGATGATGTAGCCATGGATGCCGCCCTGCGCACCTACCTGGTTGTCACCGGCGCCTATTGGGGCTTTACCCTGACGGACGGGGCCATCCACATGCTGGTGGTCCTGCACTTCCACAATCAGGGTTTCAGCCCCCTGGAGATCGCCTTCCTCTTTCTCCTCTACGAGGTGTTCGGCATCATCACCAACGGCTTGGGGGGCTGGATCGCCTCCCATGTCGGCCTCAACCGCACCATGGTCGCCGGCGGCTTCCTCCAGGTCCTGGCCCTGGGCATGCTGGCGGTGGACCCAGCCTGGTTGACCGTGTCCTATGTGATGACCGCCATGGCCCTGTCCGGCATCGCCAAGGACCTCAACAAGATGAGCGCCAAGTCCAGCGTCAAGATGGTGGTGCCCAAGGGGGCGGACGCCGAGACGCGGCTGTTCAAGTATGTGGCCATCCTCACCGGGTCGAAAAACACTCTCAAGGGCGTCGGCTTCTTCCTGGGCGGCCTGCTGCTCTACACCGTGGGCTTCCGGTGGGCCCTGGCGGGCATGGCGGCATGCCTCTTTGTCCTCTATCTCTATGTCGCCTGGGCCCTGCCGTCCGGGCTGGGCACCACCAAGGTCAAGGCCAAGATCAGCCAGATCTTCTCCAAGACCCGGGAGATCAATATCCTATCCGGGGCGCGCTTCTTCCTCTTTGGCGCGCGGGATGTCTGGTTCGTGGTGGGCCTGCCGGTCTTTCTCGCCTCCGTGACCGGCTGGAACCATCTGGAGGTGGGCAGTTTCCTGGCCCTCTGGGTGGTGGCCTATGGCTTCGTCCAGGCCGGGGCCCCGGCCCTGTTGCGCCAGGGTCATGGCGGCAAGGGCCCCCAGGGCAAGAGCGCCCGTAACTGGGCCCTGCTGCTGGCGGTCTTCCCCGCCGGCATCGCCCTGGCCTTGATGAAGGGCCTGGACCCGGGCCTGTCGCTGATCATCGGCCTCTTTGCCTTTGGCGCCGTCTTCGCCATCAACTCCGCCGTCCATTCCTACCTCATCCTGGCCTACTCGGACCAGGACAAGGTGGCCATGAACGTGGGCTTCTATTACATGGCCAATGCCGCCGGCCGGCTGACGGGGACGGTGCTGTCGGGCTGGGTCTATCAGACCCAGGGCCTGGAGGGCTGCCTCTGGGTATCCACCGCCTTCGTCCTGGCGGCAGCGCTCATCTCCTTCCTGTTGCCACCGGTGAAGGGGGAAGAGGTGGCAGGCCAGCCGGCGGACTGAGCCTGCCGTCATCCGGGCCGCGCGCCCGGCCTGTCACGACGGTGGCGGGCCGGGTTTCTGGGCCGGGGGGATCACCGCCCAACTTCGAGGGATGCATTCATGATCGAAGCCAAAGACTTTTATGACCACGGCCTGGCCCTGCACGGCCACAAGTGTCCGGCGATGCCGATGGGGCTGCGCGTCGGCGCGGCGGCCCTCAACGCCCTGGGGGTGGAGCGGGCCGCGGACGGCCAACTCCTGGCCCTGGTGGAACTTGGGGGAGGATCACTGCGCCACTTGTTTCGCCGACGGGGTGCAGATGGTCACCGGCTGCACCTTCGGTAAGGGCAACATCAAGAAGCTGCATTACGGCAAGTGGGGCGTGACCTTGGTCGAGGTGGCCACCGGGCGGGCGGTGCGGGTTACGCCGCAAGGCGGAGGCGATGCTCGCCAACAAGCAGACCTCCTTCTTCAAGGACTATCGGGAGAAAGGGGATACCCGCCTCCAAGGTGCCGTTGGAGGTGGTGCAGCCCCTGGTGGAGCGGGTCATGGGCGCCCCGGCGGAGCAATTGCTCAACGTCGGCCCGGTGTTCGATCACCCGGTGGAGCGGCATGCCCACTCCTTCGAAGGGCTGGTCTGCGAGGCCTGCGGCGAGATGGTGGTCGAGGGCTATGCGCGCCTGGCGGCGAGAAGCGGGTCTGCATCCCCTGCCACGAGCAGCTCACCGGGATCCGCGAACCGCGGGCCACCTCATGACCATGCTCGTCATCGCCGCCCTGCTGACCTTTGTCCTGACCACGCTCTTCAGCATGGCCGGGTTGGGCGCGGCCCTGATCCTGATCCCGGTCTTTCTGGCCTTCGGGATCGAACTGCAGACGGCCATGGCCACGGCCCTGCTGCTCAACGCGGTGGGGATGTCGGTGGCCTCCGTCACCTTCGTCCGCAAGGGGCTGGTGGAGTGGCGACTGGTCCTGCCGATGCTGGTGCTGGCGGTTGGGCCTGTCGCCGGTCGGGGTCTGGGCCGCCCACGGGCTGGATCGCGGCCTGCTGTTGTGGCTGTTCGTCGGCTTTCTGGTCTTCGCCGCGGCGATGATGCTGTTCTACCAACCCAAGCCGCGCGAGACCCGCGCCTCCCTGGCGGCGACCCTGGCGCTGGGCCTGCCGGTGGGCGGGGCGGCGGGCTTCATCGGCGGCCTGCTCGGGGTCGGGGGCGGCAACATCATCGTCCCGGCCCTGGTGGCGGCGGGCCTGGAGCCCAAGCGCGCCTCGGCCAGCGCCTCATTCGTGGTGATCTTCGCCTCCTTCAGCGGCTTTCTGGCCCATGTCCAGGTCGCCCGGATCGACACCGGCCTGCTCGTCGTCACCGCGCTGGCGACCGATCGCCGGGGCCGCCTTGGGGGCCTGGCTGGCGACCGAGCGCCTGTCGGCCGCGCAGTTGAAGCGGGCCATCGCCCTGGTCCTGATCGCGGTCGCCGTCAAGACGGCTGGGACCTGCTGTGGCCCTGATGCGGCCCTGATACGACAGGGCGCATTGACCCTTTCTCCGAACGATTCATCCCGGAATCAGGAACCCGAACATGAACGATGACCGTCAAACCCTTCTCAAGGCCCTCGAATTCCACGGCCACCGCTGCTGGGCCAGCGTGGCCGGGGTGCGGGCGGGGCTCGCCGCCCTGCGGGTAGCTGGAGGTCAAGCGCTCCGGCGGACGCCAACTCCACGGCTTCGTCGAGATCGGCGAGGACCACGGCGGCATGTGCTTCGGCGACGGGGTGCAGTACGCCACCGGCTGCACCCTGGGCAAGGGCAACCTGGAGAAGACCCCCTACGGCAAGCTCGCGGTGACCGTGATCGAGCGGGCCACCAACCGCGCGATCCGGGTCAGCTACAAGCCGACCCTGCAGAAGCAGATCGGCGCCTCCGCCTTCATGACCAAGCGCGGCCAGGGGATCGAGCCGGATCGACATCCCGGAGGCCGAGCAGATGGAACTGGTGGACCTGATCTGGAATGCCCCGGAGGCGGACATCCTGACGCTCGGCGAGGTCTTCGCAGTTCGAGCGCGACTGGCTACCGGAGGTCATGGGCTTCGTCCCCTGTACCGCCTGCGGGGAGCTGACCGCGCGGGCCTATCTGCGGGTGGTGGGTGACAAACACGTCTGCATCCCGTGCTCCGGGTACGAGCGCTGATCACCGACGGAGACCAAGACACTCGCCATGAACCCGGAAACCGTCACCACCGCCGACACCCACGCCTCGCGCCCCTGGCTCTGGGGCCTGCCTCTGGCCGCCGCCCTCTGGGTGGCGCTCTATTGGCATCTCGCCGACCTCGCCGACCTGCTGGTGTCGGCCGCGGGGCTGTCGCGCGCGACGCACTGGGGCGAGGCGACCCACTTCTTCCTCTACGACACCCCCAAGGTCCTGCTGCTGCTGACCGGCATCGTCTTCCTGATGGGCGTGATCCAGACCTTCTTCGCCCCGGAGCGCACCCGGGCGCTGTTGGCCGGGCGGCGGCTGGGGATCGGCAACGCCATGGCGGCGAGCCTGGGGATCGTCACGCCCTTCTGCTCCTGCTCGGCGGTGCCGTTGTTCATCGGCTTTCTCTCGGCCGGGGTTCCGCTGGGGGTCACCTTCTCCTTCCTGATCGCCGCGCCGATGGTCAACGAGATCGCGCTGGCCCTGCTGCTGGGCCTGTTCGGCTGGAAGGTGGCGGCGCTGTATCTGGGGATGGGGCTGCTGATCGCGATCGTCGCCGGACTCATCATCGGCGAGCTGAAGATGGAGCGTTATCTGGAGGACTGGGTGCGCGCCATCCACCAGGGTGCGGCGGCGGCCCCCAGCGACCAGGCGCTACACCTGGGTCGAGCGCTTCGAGGCGGGCTGGCGCCATGTCGCGCGAGATCGTCGGCAAGGTCTGGCCCTATGTGCTGGTGGGCATCGGGCTGGGCGCGGCCTGATCCACGGCTATCGTGCCCGCAGGACTTCATGGCGAGCTTCATGGGCCGGGATGCCTGGTGGGCGGTGCCGGCGGCGGTGGTGCTCGGGGGTGCCGATGTACACCAACGCGGCGGGGATTCTGCCGATCGTCGAGGCCCTGATCGGCAAGGGGGCGGCGCTCGGCACCACGCTCGCCTTCATGATGAGCGTCATCGCGCTGTCGGCGCCGGAGATGCTGATCCTGCGCAAGGTGCTCAAATGGCCCCTGATCGCGACCTTCGTCGGGGTGGTGGCAACCGGCATCCTGCTGGTGGGCTATATGTTCAATCTCGTTCTGTGAGGAGTCACATCCATGAAAACGATCAAGGTACTCGGTTCCGGCTGCCGCAATTGTCAGACCACCGCGCAATTGATCGCGGAGGTCGCCAAGGCCAAGGGCATCGACATCCAATTGGAGAAGGTCGAGGCCATCCCCGAGATCATCCGCTATGGGGTCATGTCAACGCCGGGCGTGGTGATCGACGACCAGGTGGTCCACGCGGGCGGCGTGCCGGACCGCAAGAAGATCGAGGGCTGGCTCGGTTGACGCCCGTCCCGGTCATCCGGTCACGACCGCACCGCCATAACACCGAACCAGAGACGCAGAGACACGATGAGAATTGCCGAATTGATGATCCGCCAAGGTCGCCGCGATGGCGCGATGCGCCGGGGCGCCGTGACACAAACCCTCGCCGCGGCGCTGCTGTTGGGAGTGACCGCCACCGCCCGCGCCGAACTGCCCTCCGCGACCGCCGCGGACATCGCGCAGGCCCTGGGCGCCGGCCATCCCACGGTGATCGACGTGGGTGCCCGGACCTGTATCCCTTGCAGGAAGATGGCACCGATCCTCGAATCCCTGGCCATGACCTATCGGGGCAAGGTCAGCGTGCTGTTCGTCGATCTCAAGGAGGATCAGGAGACCGCCAGGGCCCTGCGCGTTCAGATGATTCCGACCCAGATCTTCTTCGATGCCCAGGGCCAGGAGGTCACACGCCACATCGGTTTCATGGGCGAGCCGGCGATCCTTGCGCAGCTCAAGACACTGGGAGTTCAGACTCCAGGCGCCGAATGACCTGGTTCGACAACCTTGAGCAGATCGTCGCGGCCTATCCGCTGCTGGCCTTTGGCGTGGTGTTTCTGGCCGGGGTGATCTCCTCTGCCTCGCCCTGCGTGCTGACCACGATCCCGCTGGTGGTGGGCTTTGTGGGCGGCTATGCGGACGGAGATCGCAAGAAGGCCTTTCTGTATTCCCTGAGCTTCATCCTCGGGCTGTCGCTCACCTTCACCGCCTTGGGCGCGGCGGCCGGGCTCTTCGGCACCCTGTTCGGGACCTTCGGCGGCGGCTGGTACATCGCCGTCGGCCTCGTGGCGCTGGCCATGGGCGGGCAGATGATGGGGCTCTATGCCATCCCCTTGCCGATGCCGCCCCAATATCGGCCCAAGCAGGGCGGGCTGATCGGGGCCTTCCTGCTCGGGCTGTTCTTCGGGGTGGTCTCGTCGCCGTGCGCGACGCCGGTGCTGGTGGTGATCCTGAGCTACGTGGCCACCCAGGGGCAGGTGCTTTACGGCACCGCACTACTCTTCGTCTACGCCATCGGCCATTGCCTGCTGATGCTCGTGGCCGGGACCTCCATCGGCTTTGTGGAGTCCTTCGCCCAGGCGCGCGGGATCGCCCATCTCTCGGCCTGGACGCGACGGGTCGGCGGCCTGCTGGTCGCCCTGGTGGGCGGCTATCTGGTATGGACGGCCTGATGCCCTGCCATGGCACGCGGCTCCGACCTGAGCGACGGTTTCCAGAGCCGCCCCGCGACCGTGCAGGCAGCGCGCGCCCCGCGTTCCACCAATTCCCGAGCAAGCGACCGTCACCCCACGCCGGCACCGCCATGATGGAGAACATCGTGTCAGGTTGCCTCGAACTCATCATTAAGTTTTCCCAGCGACCGCCCTCTGTACGATGCCGCACTGAGTGCGCGCCCGCGCTTGTGTTTAGTGTGTCGTGGCAGTGCTGGAAGACCGCTCCTTCGCCGCGCCGCCGCCAGCCATGTTGGCGGAGCACGGTCGTCATGACTGACCATGGTGCGACTATGGCAAAACCCCGGAGTGAGACGATGACACACCCTATCCGTACCCTTTCACTCGGCGCGACCCTGGTCCTCGCCTGTGCCGCCTGGCCCGGCGGCGCGGCGGCGCAGCCCGCGCCGCCGCCAGGCCCAATGGGCTTCTCCGAGTTGGACAAGAACGGCGACGGCTCCGTGACCGCGGAGGAGTTCGGCACGGCCCGCGGCGAGCGGATGGCGGCCCGGGGGGCCCAAGGCGCCCCCATGCGCGGCGCAGCCACCGCCCCGAGCTTCGCCGACTTAGATCAGAATGGTGACGGCAAGATGACCCCGGCCGAGTTCGACGCCGGGCGTCAGGCACGGATGCAGGGCCGTCCGGGGATGGGTATGGGGTCCGGCATGGGCGCGGGTCCTGGTCCAGGTTACGGGCCCGGCCCGGGTAACTAGGTCGCCTCGGGCGGTCGGGCAGGTCTGGGACGCCGCCGTCCCAGCCGCGTAGCGGTGCGCGGAACGCCAAGCTGCGGCGGGCTGCGCGACGCAGGCGGCGACCAGGCGGTGGCGTTCGGGGCGGCGCGATCAGTTTCATCGGCGGCCTGCTCGGGTAGGCGGCGGCAGCATCACCGTACCGGCCCTGGTGCGTCCGGTCTGGCGCCCAAACGGGCCTCGGCCAGCGCCTCCTTGGTCGTGCTCCTCGCTTCAATCAGCGGCTTGCTGGCCCATGCCCAGGTCGCCAATCCGGTGCTCTGATGACCGACTCGACGAATGACACCACGCAAGGTTTGACAGCCGCCGCCGCAGCCGACCGCCTGGCCGAGGACGGCCCCAATGCCCTGCCCGGCGGCCAGCGGCGCAGCCTGCTGACCATCGTCGGGAGACGGTGCGCGAGCCGATGTTCCTGCTGCTGCTCGCGGCCGGCACCCTCTACCTGGTCTTCGGCGACTTGCAGGAAGGCCTGATCGCTGTTCGGCTTCGTGCTGGTCACGCTCGGCGCTCACCCTGTACCAGGAAGGCAAGACCGAGCGCGCCATCGAGGCCCTGCGCGACCTCACCAGCCCGCGCGCGCTGGTCATCCGCGACGGCGCAGCCGCAGCGCATCGCCGGGCGCGACGTGGTGCGCGGCGACCTGCTGAAGCTCAGCGAAGGCGACCGCGTGCCGGCCGATGCGCTGCTGGTGTCGGCCGACGGCGTGCAGGTGGACGAGTCGCTGCTGACCGGCGAGGCGGTGCCGGTGGCAAGCGGGTGGCAAGGCCGATGAACTGGCAGCCGGGCGAGACCGCCGGCCGCACGCGTCGCGCCCGGCGGCGACGACCTGCCGCTGCGTCTACGCCGGCACGCTGATCGTGCAGGGGCACGCGCACGGCGCGCGTCACGGCCACCGGCGCGCGCAGCGAGATCGGCCGCATCGGCACGGCCCTGGGCACGCTGGAGACCGAGCGCTCGCCGCTGCAGAAGCAGACGGCACGGCTGGTGCGCAACCTGGCCCTGCTGGCGCTGGCGCTCAGCCTGGCGCTGGTGCTGGTCCACGGCCTGATGCGCGGGCGACTGGCTGCAGGCGCTGCTGGCCGGCATCGCGCTGGCCATGGCCATGCTGCCGGAGGAGTACCCGGTGGTGCTGACGGTGTTCCCGGCGCTGGGCGCGGCGGCTGTCCAAGGAGAAGCGTGCTCACGCGGCGCATCAACGCCATCGAGACGCTGGGCGCCACCACGGTGCTGTGCAGCGACAAGACCGGCACCCTGACCGAGAACCGCATGACGGTGACGCACCTGGCTCGCCGGTCGGGGTCGGACTCCAGGTCGCCTGGCCTGGACGCGGCGGCCGACGGACGCGCTGCCCGAGGCCTTCCACGCCCTGGTGGAGTTCTCGATCCTGGCCAGCGTGGTCGACCCCTTCGACCCGATGGAGAAGGCCTTCCACCACCTCGGCCAGCGCTTCCTCGCCGACACCGAACACCTGCACCGCGACTGGCGCCTGGTGCAGGCCTACGGCGCTCAGCCCGAGCTGCGCGCCATGTCGCATGTGTGGACGGCCGTGGATGGCGCCGCCCAGGTGGTGGCCGCCAAGGGCGCGCCGGAGGCGGTGATGGATCTGTGCCACCTCGACGCGGACGCGCAAGGCGCGCATCGCCAGCGCGGTCGAGACCCTGGCCGCCGAGGGCCTGCGCGTGCTGGCGGTGGCCCAGGCGCGCTTTGACGGCGCAGGACTGGCCGGCGATCGAGCACGACTTCGACTTCGCGTTCATCGGCCTGCTGGGCCTGGCCGACCCGGTGCGCCCGGAGGTGCCCGCGGCCGTCGCCGAGTGCCGCGCGGCCGGCATCCGGGTGGTGATGATCACCGGCGACTACCCGGCCACGGCGCGCGCCATCGCCCGCCAGGCCGGCCTGGCCACGGCGCGACGACGTGCTCGTCGGGCGACGAGCTCGACGGCGCTGAGCGACGCGCAACTGCGCGAGCGCATGGCAGACGGTGAGCGTCTGCGCCCGCATCGCGCCCGAGCAGAAGCTGCGCATCGTGCAGGCGCTCAAGGCCGACGGCGACATCGTCGCCATGACCGGCGATGGCGTGAACGACGCCCCGGCGCTGCAGGCCGCGCACGTCGGCGTGGCCATGGGCGGACGCGGCACCGACGTGGCGCGCGAGGCGGCCTCGCTGGTGCTGCTGGACGACAACTTCGCGTCCATCGTGCGCGCGGTGCGCCTGGGGCGGCGCATCTTCGACAACCTGCGCAAGGCCATGTCGTACATCCTGGCGGTGCACGTGCCGATCGCCGGCATGGCGCTGCTGCCGGTGCTGCTGGGCTGGCCGGCCCTGCTGTTCCCGATGCACATCGCCTTTCTCGAACTGATCATCGACCCGGCCTGCTCGATCGCCTTCGAGAACGAACCGGCCGAGAGCGACGTGATGCAGCGCCCGCCGCGCGATGCCGAGGCGCCGCTGTTTGGCGGCGCCACGCTGCGGCTGGCGCTGCTGCAGGGCCTGGGCGTGCTGGCGGTGGTCATGGGCGCGTTTGCCTGGGCGCACCTGCGACTGCCCGAGCCCGAGGCCCGCGCCTTCGCGTTCGCCACGCTGGTGGTCGGCAACCTGGCGCTGATCCTCTCCAACCGCTCGCGCGCACGCTCGCTGCGGCGACGCTGCTGGCACCCAATGCGGCCCTGTGGGTCGTCGACCGGCGCTGGCGCTGGGTTGCTGGCCGCGCTCTACCTGCCGGGCCGTCGGCGTGCTGCGCTTCGCGCCCTTGCCGCCGCCCGAACTGGCGATGGCCGTCGGGCTGGGACTGGCCAGCGTGCTGTGGTTCCAGTTGCTCAAGCTCGGCCCGCTTACCCCACGCCGGGTGTGGGGCGGCTTGGCCTTCGCCAGCGCGGCGGCGGTGGTCGCGAGCCTCGCTCCGACCCCTTGGCTCAACTTGCAGCCCTGTCACCTGTGCATCTTCCAACGCCTGCTGTTCATGGCCATCGCCGTGTTGGCCCTGATCGCGGCCGTCCCGGCAAGCGTTAGGGGGCGCTGGCTCCCAGCCGTCCTGACCCTGGGACTCGCGGCTCTGGGACTGGCCGTCGCCGGCTACCAGAGCTGGCTCCAGTTCCAGCCGGCGAACACGGTCTCCTGCAGCGCCGGCCAACTCGGCCTGATCGAGGACTTGGTGGAATGGCTCGGCCAGCAGGTCCCGAGCCCTGTTCCTCGCCAGCGGTTTCTGCGACGAAACGCAATGGGTCGTCCTCGGCCTGTCCCTGGCCAATTGGGCGATGGTCATCTTCGCGGCCGGCCTGGCGGTGGGCGTCTGGGCCTGGTGCACGAGTTCCGGGCGCAGCGATCGCCCAGCGTGGGACCCCTCGACCGCCGGATCGCAGAGCGCCGTACCCATGACCGCCGGTCCCACGCCTGATCGATGCCGCCCGCGAACGGCTGCGCGCTGTCCCCCACGGCGAACGGGCCGGTCCTTGCTTGCTGCGGCGACGGGGTAGCAACTGGAGCTGGTCGATCTGGTGTGGAATGCCCGGGAGGCGGACATCCTGACGATCGGCGACGGTCTTCGCGTTCGAGCGTGACTGGCTGCCGGAGGTCATGGGCTTCGTCCCCTGCGCGGCCTGCGGGGAGGTGACCGCCAGGGCCTATCTGCGCATCCTGGGCGAACAGCAGGTCTGTATTCCCTGCTCCGGGCTACGAGCGGTGAGCACAGGGCTCGCTTTGTACGGTTGGGGCATCAACTAAGGGCGCCAAATTCGCCGCAATCCGCATGGCGGGAAAATACCTCATGAGCCAAACTCACGACCACCACCAGGGCCATCATCCGCATAGCGGGACCGGGACCCCCCTGATCCTGGCCACCTTGCTGACACTGGGTTTTGCCGCCGTGGAGGCCGGTGTCGGGTTTTGGGCCGGGTCCCTGGCCCTGGTGGCGGATGCCGGCCACATGGTCAACGATGCCGCCGCCCTGGCCCTGGCGGCGGTAGCGGCCTGGCTGGCGCGTCGACCGCCTCGCCGCGCCACAGTTATGGTTTTGGCCGCGCGGAATTCCTCGCCGCGCTGATCAACAGCCTGGCCCTGCTGGCCCTGGTGGCCTGGTTGATCTTTTCCGCCGTGGCCAGGCTGCGGTGAGCCGCGGGCGGTGCTGGGCGAGGCGGTCTTCCTCACCGCGGCGGTAGGGCTTGCCATCAATCTGGGGGTGGCCTGGCTGCTGAATCGGGGAGAGAAGAACCTCAATACCCGCGCCGCCCTCCTGCATGTGCTGGGTGATTTGCTGGGCTCGGTAGCAGCCCTGGTCGCCGGGCTGGTCATCGCCTTCACCGGCTGGACCCCCATCGACCCCTTGCTGTCGCTGGCCATCGGCGCCCTGATTCTGGTCTCCAGCCTGCGCCTGCTGCGCGAGGCCCTGCATGGGTTGATGGAGGGGGCGCCACTCAACCTGGATCCGCGGGCGGTGGGGCAGGCCTTGGCGGCGGTTCCCGGCGTCGCCTCGGTGCACGACCTGCATCTCTGGAACGTCCGTGCCGATGAGACCCTGCTCACGGCCCATCTGGTGGTGCATGACTTGGCGGCTTGGGAGCAGGTCATGGAGGCCAGTCATGCCCTGCTCACCGCGCGTTTCGGCATTCATCACGCCACCTTGCAGCCGGAGCCGATGACGCGCACGGTGCGCTGGGTTGACCGAGAACCCTAATGCTTCGGGAATACTTCTGATCGGGTTTAGGCGTCGCCCGCTTACCCGTCGGCGTCCCGCGGAAAGGTGCTTGCCAAAATATACGATCCTCCGTATATTTGATAACGTAGATATAGACCCATCCGCTGAAGAAACGCACCTGGCCATGAACGCCGGCTTCGACTAAGTGGCCGATTCCCCAAGCCATGAGCATCCTGTCAGCCCCAGCGGCCATTGTTTTAGAGGTGAAGTCATGACGACCAAGGTCCTGTTTGTCTGCACCGGCAACTCCTGCCGTTCCCAGATGGCCGAGGGCTGGCTGCGGGCCTTGAGCGAAGGCAGCGTCGCGGCCAACTCCGCCGGCATCAGCCCCCGTGGCCAGAACCCGCGGGCCATCGCGGTCATGGCCGAGGCCGGGGTGGATATCTCCCGCCAGTCGTCCAAGGAATTGACCCTGGATCATCTGGGGTGGGCCGATCTGGTGATCACCGTATGCGGCGATGCCGAGGAGACCTGCCCCTTGCTGCCACCGGGCACCCGCAAGGAGCATTGGCCCCTTCACGGATCCAGCCAAAGCCACCGGCAGCGAGGACGAGATCCTGGCGGTGTTTCGTGCCAGCCGGGATGACATCCGCAGCCGGGTCGCGGCTCTGCTGACGCGGATCGGCCAGTACCCGCCCACAGGAGCAACATCTTGAGCGCCCAATGCGATAGCGCCGGCAAGCAGGCCGCCGGCGCCCCCATGAACCTATTCGAGCGTTGGCTGACCCTGTGGGTCGCCCTGTGCATCCTTGCCGGCATCGGGCTGGGCCAGTTCTTCCCCGCCCCCTTCCAGTTCCTGGGCCGGCTGGAGGTCGCCCAAGTCAATCTGCCGGTCGGGGTGCTGATCTGGGTGATGATCATCCCCATGCTGATGAAGATCGACTTCGGTGCCCTGGGCCAGGTCAGATCCCATTGGAAGGGCATCGGGGTGACCCTCTTCATCAACTGGGCGGTCAAGCCCTTCTCCATGGCGCTGCTGGCCTGGATCTTCATCCGCCAGGTCTTTGTCCCCTGGCTGCCGGCCGAGCAACTGGATAGCTATGTGGCCGGGCTCATCCTGCTCGCCGCCGCGCCCTGTACCGCCATGGTGTTCGTCTGGAGTCGGCTGACGGGCGGCGACCCCTATTTCACCCTGACCCAGGTGGCGCTCAACGACGCCATCATGATCGTCGCCTTCGCGCCGATGGTGGCGCTGCTGCTCGGGCTCTCGGCGATCGTCGTGCCCTGGGACACGCTGCTGACCTCGGTGGTGGTCTACATCCTGATCCCGGTCGGGATCGCCCAGGGCTGGCGTTACTTCCTGCTCAAACAGGGTCAGGCCAAATTCGACACTACCCTGGCGACCCTGGGCCATGCCTCCATCATCGCCCTGCTGGCGACCCTGGTGTTGTTGTTTGCCTTCCAGGGCGAGCAGATCCTGAAACAGCCCCTGATCATTGCCATGCTGGCGGTGCCCATCCTGATTCAGGTCTTCTTCAACTCCTCCCTGGCCTATTGGCTGAATCGCCGAGTGGGGGAGAAACACCGCGTCGCCTGTCCCTCGGCCCTGATCGGAGCCAGCAACTTCTTCGAATTGGCGGTGGCGGCGGCCATTTCCCTCTTTGGCTTTGAATCTGGTGCCGCCCTGGCCACCGTGGTCGGGGTGCTGATCGAAGTGCCGGTGATGCTGCTGGTGGTCAAAGTAGTTAATGCCACTAAGGGCTGGTACGAGGCCGGCCTGCCTGGCGGGCAACCGTGATTCTGAATGAGGTTGACCCCATCGGGCGATCTCGTGATTTCAATCTCGATAATGGAAAGTTTCCGCATGTCTCATCCCTACGATAAATTGGCCCTGGCCGGCGGCGCGACGCTGATCCTGACTCCTTGCCCCGGAACCAAAGACACCTCCGTCGAGGATGCGGTGGCGACCTTGAAGGATGCGGGGGCCCAGGCCCTGATCACCCTCATGCCAGATGAAGAATTGGCGAAATTCGCCGCCGAGTCCATTCCCGGATCCTGCGCCGCATCTGGTATCCAGTGGTTTCACCTGCCCGTGGAGGACGATCATGCCCCCGACGAGCGCTTTGCAACGGCGTTCGCCACCCAGAAGCAGACCCTCCTGTCGCTGCTGGAACAGCAGGGCACCCTCGCCATCCACTGTCGTGGCGGATCGGGCCGCACCGGTTTCATGGCGGCCATCCTGTTGCTGGAGTCCGGCATGGACCGGGACGAGGTGGTGCGCCAGGTCCAAGGTTTGCGTCCGCATGCCCTGAAAATGCCCGTACACACCGACTACCTGGATCAAACCTATCCGTGAGAAAGGGAATAACCAGCTTTCCCCCATCTGCGGGTGGTAACGGTCAACCTCCTTGAGCAGCGGGCGTTGGCCGAACAGTGGCGCATTCGTGCCATGCCGACCCAAATCCTGCTGGATGCCGAGGGCCAGGAAGTCGACCGGCACCTGCGCTTCATCACCGCCGATGCCATTCTGGCCCGCTTTGCCGTCGCCGGGGTTTCATTGGACGCTGCCCCGGGGTCTAACCCGTGACCGCGTTGGCGGTTATCGCCGACGCCCTCGGCGGCGCCCCCCTGGTCGCTCTGCCCGCCGTCCTCGCCTGGGGCCTGGCCAGTATCTGGCTGAGTCCCTGTCATTTGGCTGGGGTGCCCCTGGTGGTCGGCTGGCTGGCGGCCACGCCGGTGGAGTGTCGGCGCGGCCGGCACCCCGCCGTCCACTGGGGTGATGAGGCGCCGTCGGACATTCATCGTGCTTGCCTTCGCCCTAGGCATCTTGCTGAGCCTGCTGCCCTTGGGGGCGGTCGCGCTCCTCCTGGGGCGCTTGGCGGGCGATCTGGGCTTTTCCGGCAACTGGCTGGCGGCGCTTTTATGTCTCTTCGGGGGGCTCTATTTGCTCGACTGGCTGCCCCTGCCGAGCATTGGCAAGGGCTTGCCGCACCCCACCCGGCGCGGACCCCGGACCGAGCTCCTCCTGGGCCTGGTCTTTGGCTTGGCTCTAGGACCCTGTGCCTTTGCCTGGATCGCCCCCGTGCTCGGCGTCGCGGGCATACAGGCCGCCGGCAGCCTCTTATTGCCGGGTCTCCTGCTGGTGATGTTCGCCCTCGGCCACCTCCTGGGCGTCTTGCTTGCGGCGGGCTCCCTGGGTCTGGTGCAGCGCTGGCTGGATGCCTTGGGTCGGCATCGGGACCTGGCCCTGGGGCGGGCTGCCTGTGGCGCCTTGCTCCTGGTGATGGCAGGGGTCCTGATCAACAGCGCCTGAACCGCCCTGCTACCCATCAGCGGAGAATGGCCTTGTCCTGTCTCATGACCGCCTGGACCGCGCACCAGCGGGAGGTGCATGCCTGGCTGGTGCATCAACTAGGGGATGCCAGCCAAGCCGAGGACCTGCTTCAGGAGCTATTTGTCAAGGCATTGGGCCATAAACAGCAGTTCTGCACTATGGCCAATGCCCGTGCCTGGCTGTATACCGTGGCACGCCATGCCTTGATTGATCATCTGCGCCGGCACAAGCAGCAACAGGCCTTGCCGGGAGACCTGGCGGCCCCCCAGGAGGAAACGGCCCCCGTGGCGGCCCTGGCCAACTGTTTGCCGCGGGTGCTGGCGGAGCTGGCACCCGAGGACCGTGAGGCCATCACCCTGTGCGACCTTGATGGGATGAGTCAGGAGGCTTATGCCCATCTCAAGGGTCTCACCTTGCCCGGGGCCAAGTCGCGCGTCCAGCGGGCCCGTAAACGGCTGCGCGATCGCCTGGCAACCGCTTGCCAGGTGCGCTTTGACGAGACCGGCAGGGTCTGCTGCTTCGCCCCGCGACCTAGTAGCCGTCCTACCGTTGAGGGGCTGGTCGGTCGACCGTCTATCGACCTAACTTAGCATCTTTTTCTACCCTGTCCGTCTTCTGATCAAAGCGCCGCCAGCGCAACATCAAGCCGCTGTTCCGACTTTGGCAGAATTTTCAATTCAGTTAGATCTTTTTGCTGTGAAAATCAGAAGGGATCGGAAAATTTGGCTGTTCCTGACTACAGGCAGCGCCGCCCCGGCCCTGGCCAGCATGGTCATGACCCACTGGCTGGGCTTGCAGCCCTGTCATTGGTGTATCTTTCAGCGACTGATCTTCATGCTGACCCGAGTTTGATCATAAGTGGGCCCTCGTTGGCGGGCGCTGCGGGCGCCGGTGGGGGCAAATGCCTTCACAAGAGATTCCAGGGTAGCGCCAACACCGATTCGTTGATCCAACGGGGTTGCTCCACGGCGCAGAGCAGGGCGCCCTTGGCCACCCTCAGATGGGTATGGGCATGCCGAAAGGCCTCGATGCCGGAGGCCATCCGGCGGTTGGGGGCCGCGGTCAGTTTGATCTCGAAGGGGTAAAGGATGCCGTCCCGTTCCAGGATCAGATCCACCTCCGCCCCACCCGCCGAGCGCCAATGATAAAAGATCGGGCGGGTGGGCAGGACCACGGCCTGCTTGATGAAGTCGCCGGCCAGGGCGGTTTCGAACAGGTGGCCATAGAGGGGATGCCCGGCCAAAGATTGCGGTGACGAGAGCTGGGCGTGATAGCAGGCCAGCCCGGTATCGGTCAGATAGCCCTTGGGCCGGGACGAGACCCGCTTGGTCGGGTTCCCCGAGAAGGCAGGCAAGGCAAGCCACTGAAAGGTTCCCTCCAGGATCTGCAGCCAGCGGCGCGCCGTCTGCGGCACCATGCCGATCTCGCGGCCAAGCTGGCTGTAGTTGATTTCCTGGGCGGTGAGGGCGCTCATCAGCCGCACAAAGCGCCCGAAATCCTGCCAGTCTTCCACCTCGGCCAGCAGGCGGGCATCCCGCTCGACATAGGTGCGATGGTAGCCGCTCCAGAAATCTGGGATGACCGCCAGATCGAGGGCGATCGCCCGCGGCAGGCTGCCGCGCCATAGCCATTCCGACAAGATGCCCGTGTAGCGATGGCCTTGTCTGGCATACGTTAGGAAGTCCTCCGGAGCCTCCAGCCACCACGCCAGCCAGCCCAGCCAGGAAAGCGGCCCGCCCCCGCCAGGCTCACCGAAGGCCGGGGGAGTGTTAGTATGAGGCCATACCCTAAAGATCCCGAACCCGAACCGATGACGCGACAATCGCCTGCCTGCGCTGGATTGCGGATGGAAGGGGTGTAGTCTGACGGAGCTTTGAGATGACCGATACACTTGCCACCCCCAGCCCCGCCTTCACCTCCGAAGGCATCGAGCGCCGCCCCCTGCACGTCTTCAGCGAGAAGGCGTACCTGGATTACTCCATGTACGTCATTCTCGACCGCGCCCTGCCGCACCTGGGGGACGGTCTCAAGCCGGTGCAGCGGCGCATTCTCTACGCCATGTCCGAGTTGGGCCTCTCCGCCGCCTCCAAGCACAAGAAGTCCGCCCGCACCGTCGGCGACGTCCTGGGCAAGTTCCACCCCCATGGCGACACGGCCTGCTATGAGGCCATGGTGCTGATGGCCCAGTCCTTCTCCTACCGCTACCCCCTCATCGACGGCCAGGGCAACTGGGGCTCCCCGGACGAGCCCAAGTCCTTCGCCGCCATGCGTTACACCGAGGCGCGCCTCACCCCCTACGCCGAGGTCCTGCTCGGCGAACTGGGGCAGGGCACCGTGGACTGGCAGCCCAATTTCGACGGTACCCTGGAGGAACCCAGGCTCCTGCCGGCGCGCCTGCCCAACATTCTCCTCAACGGGGCGACGGGCATCGCCGTGGGCATGGCCACCGACATCCCGCCCCACAATCTGCGCGAGGTCGCCCGCGCCTGTATCCACCTCCTGGATCACCCGGAGGCGACCATCCCGGAGCTGATGGCCTTCATACCTGGTCCCGACTATCCCACCGCCGCGACCATCATCACGCCCACCGCCGAGATCCGCCGCCTCTACGAGACCGGCAACGGCAGCCTGCGCCAGCGCGCCCGCTATGAGCTGGAGCAGGGCGACATCGTCATCACCGCCTTGCCCTACCAGGTCTCCGGCAACCGCATCCTGGAGCAGATCGCCGCCCAGATGCGCGACAAGAAGCTACCCTGGCTGGAGGACCTGCGCGACGAATCCGACCACGAGGCTCCGACGCGCCTGGTGCTGATCCCCCGCGACCGCCGCGTCCCCGTTGAGCGGCTCATGTCCCACCTCTATGCCACCACCGACCTGGAGCGCTCCTACCGGGTCAACCTCAACCTCATCGGCCTCGACGGCCGGCCGCGCGTCTATGACCTCAAGGGCGTCCTCCAGGCCTGGCTGAGCTTTCCGCCACCAGACGGTGCGCCGCCGCCTCCAGCACCGCCTCGACCAGGTGCTGCAACGCCTGCATCTGCTGGCGGGGCTGCTCATCGCCTTCCTCAACCTCGACGAGGTGATCCGCATCATCCGTGCCGAGGACGAACCCAAGCCGGTGCTCATGGCTGCCTTTGGCCTGGACGAGGCCCAGGCCGACTATGTCCTCAACACCCGGCTGCGCCAACTCGCCCGACTGGAGGAGATGCGCATCCGCGCCGAGCAGGCCGAGCTGGCGGCGGAGCGCGATGGCCTGGCGCGCCTTCTGGGCGACGAGACCGCCCTGCGTGGCCTGATCCAGGACGAGATCCGCCGGGATGCCGACAAATACGGCGACGACCGTCGCTCGCCCCTCCAGGAGGCCCGCCTCGCCATCGCCCTCGACGACAGCGAGCTCAGCCCCAGCGAGCCGGTCACCGTGGTCCTGTCCGAGAAGGGCTGGGTGCGGGCCGCCAAGGGCCACGACATCGACCCCACCAGCCTGGCCTACAAGGCAGGGGATGGCTACCTTGCCGCCGCCCGGCTCAAATCCAACCAGGCCGTCATCTTCCTCGACAGCACCGGGCGCGGCTACTCCCTGCCAGCCAATAGCTTGCCTTCCGCGCGCGGCCAGGGCGAACCCCTCACCGGCAAGCTGGCGCCGCCCCCGGGCGCCCGTTTCGTCGCCGTCCTGGGTGGGGAGGGTGGCCAGCGGGTCATCCTGGCTAGTGATGCCGGCTATGGCTTCGTCACCACCCTCGACGACCTCCTGGCCAAGCCCAAGGGCGGCAAGGCGGTCCTGAGCCTGCCGGCGGGAGCCCAGGTCATGCCGCCCCCGCTGGTATTCAACAGCGGTTCCGACCGTCTGGCGGTGATCGGCTCTGGCGGGCATCTGCTGGTCTTCCCTATCGCCGAGTTGCCGGAGATGCCCCGGGGCAAGGGCAATAAGCTCATCGCCATCCCCAAGGCCAAGCCGGGGGAGGAGCAGGAGCGGGTCAGCCACCTGGCGGTGATTCATCAGGGCGGCGGCTTGGTCATCATCGCCGGCAAGCGGCGCTATAGCCTCAAGCCCGCCGACCTGGATGCCTTCCAGGGCGAGCGGGGGAAGAAGAGGGCGGCTGTTGCCGCGGGGCTTCCAGCGGGTGGAGGGGGTGGAGGTCATCTAACCCCGATCCGGCTGGAGCCCATCGCCCAGTTCGAAGCACCAGACGGCTTGTGGTTGATGCCCATCAGTCAGGATAGCTCTGGCCCCGGGTCCATGAACCTTACCAAGGTCTAAAACCCGAATACAGTCATCGCGCCAGACGAATCAAGCAGGAGCTTGAGGGAAATAGCCAAAGAGGCGGTGACGAGGACGGGGCGGATGAGGCGGGCGCCGTGGCGGAGGACGAGGTGGGAGCCGAGCCAGGCGCCGAGGAATTGGCCGGCGGCCATGAGGAGGCCGTAGCGCCACAGGACATGGCCGCTCGGGAGGAAGAAGAGGAGGGCGGCGAGGTTGCTGGCGAAATTAAGGAGTTTGGTGTGGGCGGTGGCGCGGCTGAGGTTGTAGCCCAACAGGGCGACATAGCCCATGGCGAGGAAGCTGCCGGTGCCGGGGCCAAAAAAGCCGTCGTAAAAGCCGATGGGCAGGGCGACCAGGAAGGCGAAGGCGCCCTGACTCAGGCGTTGGCGGGCGTCAAAGTCCGAGACGCGGGGGGAGAAGAGGAAGTAGAGGCTGAAGGCGATGAGGAGGACGGGTATCAGCCAGGCGGGCAGGTCGGCGCCGATCTGGCGGATGAAGAGGACGCCACTGGCGGCGCCCACGAAGGCGCAGCTAAAGGCCAGGGCCGCCCGGCGGAGGTCGATGAGACCCCGGCGCAGGAAATTGGCGCTGGCGGCGGCAGTGCCGAAGACGCCTTGGGCCTTGTTGGTAGCCAGGGCCTCCAAGGGCCCCAGGCCGGCCCAGAGCAGGGCCGGCAGGGTAATGAGCCCGCCGCCGCCCGCGATGGCGTCCACCAGACCCGCGGCCAGGGCCAGGATGAAGAGGAGTATTTCGGTTTCCACGGGCTGGGAATGCGGAATTTGGATTGAAAAAGCCGGGTCGGGCCATTAGTTTAGGCCCTTTCCAGCCTTGCCCCGCTCCTTCTTCATGCCCGCCCTCGCCGTACGCCAGCTCCGGAAGACTTACCGCAATGGCTTCGAGGCCCTCAAAGGGGTGGATCTGACCGTCGATGACGGCGATTTCTTCGCCCTGCTGGGGCCCAATGGGGCTGGCAAATCGACCCTGATCGGTATCCTCGCCTCCCTGGTGAACAAGAGTGGGGGCGAGGTCAGCGTCTTTGGTCATGACCTGGACCGGGAGCCGGAGGCGGTGAAGGCCTGCCTGGGCCTGGTGCCTCAGGAGTTTAATTTCAATATCTTTTTGCCCGTCGTCGAGGTGCTCCTCAACCAGGCGGGTTATTACGGCATCCCGCGCCCGGAGGCGTTGGCAAGGGCGGAATTCTACCTGCGCAAGCTGGAGTTGTGGGACCGGCGCCATACCGAGATGCGCCAGCTCTCGGGGGGGCTCAAGCGCCGCCTCATGATCGCCCGGGGTCTGATCCGATCAGCCCCGGCTGCTGATCCTGGACGAGCCGACCGCCGGGGTGGATATCGAGATTCGCCGCGGCATGTGGGCGTTTCTGCGTGAACTCAACGCCCAAGGCACCACCATCATCCTGACCACCCACTATCTGGAGGAGGCGGAGAGCCTCTGCCGTCACATCGCCATCATCAACCGGGGGCGGGTCGCCGAGCGCGAGGGCATGACCCGGCTCCTGGGCGGCTGGAGGCCGAGACCTTCGTCCTCAACCTGAAGCAACCCCTGACCGACGCGCCCCACTTGCCCGACTTCCCCTCCGTGCTCGTCGGACGATATGAGCCTGGAGGTGGAGTTATTGCGCGGCCAGAGCGTCAATAGCCTTTTTAGCGCCCTGTCGCGCCGGGGCATCGAGGTGGCCAGCCTGCGCAACAAGCAGAACCGGCTGGAGCGGCTGTTCTTGGATGCCCTGGATAAGGGCGGTGGGGAGTCATCATGAGTCAAGGCACGAGCTGCGTCATAACCCCGGGCATGAGCCGTTGGGGCCGCTACTGGGTCGCCTTCAGTACCATTTTACGCAAGGAGATCCTGCGGTTTTCCCGCATCTGGGTACAGACCCTCTTGCCCTCCGTCATCACCACGGCCCTCTACTTTGTGATTTTTGGCCGCCTGATCGGCGATCGCATAGGCCCGATGGAGGGCTTTGACTATCTGGACTTCATCGTTCCCGGTCTGGTACTGATGTCGGTCATCACCAACGCCTATGCCAATGTCGTTTCCTCTTTCTACTCCAGCAAGTTTTCACGCTATGTTGAGGAGTTGCTGGTGGCGCCGGTTCCCAACTGGGTGATTCTGGCGGGCTACGTCAGTGGGGGGGTGGCACGGGGACTGACCGTGGGCGTGGCGGTGACCCTGGTCGCGCTCGCTTCACGCGACCTGCAGATCGACAGCTATCTGGCGAGCCTGGCGGTCTTCACCCTCACGGCGATCCTCTTTGCCCTCGGCGGCTTCATCAATGCCGTTTATGCCAATAGCTTTGA
>CAWJBI010000019.1:0-24272 GCA_963841065.1 uncultured Gammaproteobacteria bacterium
CATCAAAGTCGTCGATGGCGGCCTGGACGCGACCCTCCTGGTCTTGCCAGGAACGAAAGACATCCAGGTGCTCGAAGTTCTCGACCAGCCCCCCGGCGGTCTCGTTGGCGGAGCCGGAGAAGCTGACGTGGTTGCCGGCGTCGTCCGAGAAGACGCCAGTCTTGGCGTGGAAGAGCCCGCGGGAGTAACCGCCCTGAGCGCTGACCCTGATGGCCAGCTTGATCTCCAGGAGCCTCGCAGCGGCAAGCCAGGCCAGGGCGTTGAGCCGATCCTTGACCAGGGCGTCTTCGATCTCCGCCAGCGTGCGCGCGGCGATGCTGCGCAGCGCCCCTGCTGGATTCTCCTTGGCCCGCTCCAGGGCGGCGATGTCGTCCGCCTCCAGGTGTGGCGAGACCACCAGGCGCATGCGCCCACGCCGCAGGGCCAGACTGGCGACGCCGCGGGCGGCCAGGGCGAGGCCGGCGCTGGTGAAGTAACCGGCGGCCCGGCGGTAAACGACGGCCGCTTCGAGACAGGGCACAAAAAGTCTCGGACGAGATCATCCCGACCCGTGCGGTAACTGAGCTTGAGTGGGAGGTCCGTCAGATTGCGCACTGGGTGGGGGATAGCGCTCTCTCTAAGAGGCCGGATGGGGGTGCAGGTCGTTCGTGGTCAGTTAGCGCCATGGACGTCGCCATGGCGGATTAGCCCAGGATTGCACAGGTTCCGACAGGTAGCCGGCAGTTTAGGGGAGCCGGAAGCAGATTTCCAGGTATCTTCAGATGACCCAGCAATTCCAAATTTGCCCCCTACCCGGTGTTTGGCCGCCCTCGGACGTTGCGCGGGGCCGGTCGCAGGCCGTCGAGCATGAAGTCAAACAGGTGGTCCTAGGAGTCAATCCGGGGGACTAAAGCCAAACCCCCACAAAAACACCACCGTGCGCACCCTTATTTGCTCTATTTCCTCGGGCCAGCTCCCGTGGGGCCGGGTTTGGCCCCGCCGGGCCCTCCCGGCGGGCGCCCGCCCCCCATCACGCACTCCCCCGCTCATACTGCTGGTTCCGCGCCAGCCAACCGCCACCCCCCCAGACCGTGCGGCCTGCGCTATCCGCCGCCCGAATCCGCCTCCAGCCCGCCCATCTTCGCAAGCCAATCCCCCCGCCATGCCCTATACTCTGGTTCTCGTAACACCAATCGGAGAGCCAAGATGCCAAAAGGTGGCGCCCGCCCCGGCGCGGGGCGCAAGGTCGGATCGGGCCGCTGGGGCGAGGCGACCCAGGTAATCCGGCTGCCCGTCAGCCGCATCCCCGCCATCCAGGCCTGGCTGCAAGCAACCCCCCGCCTGGGGCCGGAGTTGGCGGGACTGGAACCGGCCCGTCCCGGTCCGCCCCTGACCCGGCCCCTCTTCAGCTCCCGGGTCCCCGCCGGCTTTCCCTCGCCGGCGGAGGAGTACGCCGAGGGGCCCCTCGATCTCCACCGCCACCTGATCCGCCACCCGGCGGCGACCTTCTATGTGCGGGTCACCGGCCACTCCATGACCGGGGCCGGCATCCTGGACGGGGATCTCCTGGTGGTGGACCGGGCGCGGGAGGCGCGCCATGGTCAGTATGTGGTGGCGGTCATCGACAACGAACTGACGGTCAAGGAACTGGACACCCAGGGCCCGACGCCCTGCCTGCGCGCCCATCACCCGGACTTTGCCCCCATCATCTTGCGACCGGGGCAGGAACTGCAGATCTGGGGGGTGGTGGGGGGCGTGGTGCGGCGGTTGCCGTGAGGCCCCTGCTGAGTTTTCACGACGACTCTCCCGCCAGCCGACACAGATTAGCCACCAACGCCGACGCCAACAACACGCGGTAGCAGATCGAGTTGGCCGATGCCAGCCAGGGCAATGAGTGGGGTGGTATTGCAGAAGATCACGCCCGCTCGCCCAACAAAGACGTTTCCCGTGCCAGGTCATCGGTGCTGTCTTCCAGTAAGACGGCGCCGGCGGCCATCGCCCGCAGCAAGAAGGTCACCCGGGGCAGCGCGAGCCAGGCCGCGGCGGTACCGGACGACAAACGCCCCTCCCGGAACAGGCTGATGGCCGCTTGCTCCTTCATGAAGCCCGCGAGCCCCTCGGCGTTCATATGGAGGGAAAGCAGTATTTCCGCGGGACAATCGATCGCCACTGTTTGATTCATCATCTCCTCCGTAAGCGGGTGGGCAGGCAAGCCAGGCATGGTGCCTGAAAGTGTAACGCCTGGGGCGGGTCCCGTCCTGATCAGGTGCGCTCGCGCCTCGTGCCGCTCCCGCCACTCCCCCGTGCCCCTACCCCCGCCACCTGGCCAAGCGCCACCCGGACTTTGCGGCGGCGGGGGTGTGCAACTGGCTGGCGCTGCCGGCGGCGGCGCGGGTGGCCTATGCGGCGGACCTGGGGCTGATCTTTCGGGCGGGCTATCGCTACCAGCAGGCGGGGGTGGTGTTGCTGGACCTGAGCCCGGCGGGGGCGGTGACGGGGGACCTGTTCGCGCCGGTGGCGCCGGCGGGCGCGGCGCGGCGGCGCGGCTGCTAGAAGTGTTGGATGGGGTCAATGGCCGCTGGGGGCGGGGGACGCTGCGCTATCTGGCGGAGGGTGGGGCCGGGGGGCAGCCGTGGCGGCTGCGCCGGGAGCGGTTATCGCCGGCTTATACGACGGATTGGGCGGGGTTGCCGGGGGTGGGGTGAGGGGGAATGGTGTGGGCTGCCCTGTGCGGCGCCTTGTTAAGCATTTTGAATATCCCAGATAATGGTGTCTGCGCTGAAATCCTGTTCATGCGGCCAGGCAATGCCATGATGCGCGGGGCGCACCATACGAAAATAGGACTCATTCAGAAGCTCTTTAAATGCACTTCCCCCTAAGTAGGGTTTGACATCAAAGATTCCCGAAATACCATTACTTGTCTGAATCTCAATCAGATGGTTTTCGAGGGGGATGGCTTTTACAATCTTGTCCACCAAGATCTCCTATCGCAATGGGTCAATCTTGAATACAGGTTCACCCGAAACTGCCAACCGCCAGTTCGCCATCAGGTCGTCCCGGTGTATTTCGATCCATGCCTGTATCAGCTTCATCTTAGCGGGTGGCAGATCGCCACCGAGAACAGAACCATCCTCAATGGCGATGGTTGCCTCGTATTCTCCATACTCCGCGTGAATATGCGGAGCGCTATGTTTCTTGTTGTCGTAGAAATACATCAAGACAAGAATTCCGTAGAACATCGAAATTGTAGGCACGACGGACTCCTGCGTTTCTTTGCCTAAACCCGTGAATTAGACAGATTCCCTCATGATGGTGCTAGAAAGCGTCTACCTTGGCCATACTAGGCCGAGTCTCTAACCTGACCCGTGGGCAGGCCATCGGGTCTTGCCGGGCCGCCCCGGGGCGTTGTCAGTGATCCGGACAATAATCCCTGCCCCCGAACCTGTCAAACCACCGGGAATAGGGCCGTTTCCGCTGACGTCGCCTCACTTCACGCACTCTCCCGCTCATAATGCTGATTCCTCCCCAGCCACTCCACCAGGGCCTCATGGGGAATCCGATGGTGACAGCCCACACGTCTTCGGGAGCCGAGTCCCCCACCACGCCCGATACTTTGGATCTCGTAACGACTATCGGAGAGCCAAGATTGCCACGAAGTGGCGCACGCCCCGGCGCGGGACGCAAGGACGGATCGGGCCGCTGGGGCGAGGCGACCCAGGTGGTGCGGTTGCCCGTCAGCCGCATACTGACGGTCAAGGAACTGGACACCCAGGGCCCGACGCCCTGCCTGCGCGCCCATCACCCGGACTTTGCCCCCATCATCTTGCGGCCGGGGCAGGAACTGCAGATCTGGGGGGTGGTGGGGGGCGTGGTGCGGCGCTTGCCATGAGCCCCTACGCCCTGATCGACGCCTATGTGTCGCCCCGGCAAGGCCGATCAGTCACCGCCGCCAGAAAGGCGCCCACCGCCTCCCCATAATCCCCCGTATTGTGCAGTTGATGACCGCCGCCGGGCAGGACCAGGACCTGCGCCGTGGCCGCCGCGTCCCGGGCCACCCGATAGTCCAGCACCTCGTCATCCGCGGCGCAGATCAGCAGGCCCGGCACGTCCGGGCGCAGGGGGAAGTGCTCTTCCGCCACATAAGCCTCGCAATCTGCCGCGGTCCAAACGAAGGCGCCGCCGGTGTCGAAGCGCGTATTGGGGCCCAGGTAACGCCGCAGCGTGACGGAGGGCTGAATCGCCGGGTTCAGGGCCAGCCAGGGGCGGCCCAGTTCCTGGCCCAGCCGTCGGGCCCAGAAGCCCCCCAGACTGGTCCCCATCAGCACCACCGGGGCCGCGGGGTCTAGGCCCAGGCGCGCGAAGGCCGCGCGGTAGCCGGCGGGCCGGTAGTCGCCGTCGGTGGCGATCAAGGCCACCGCATACCCCAGATCACGGATCAGGTCGGTCTTGGGACTGGGCCCCTGGGGGCCACTGGCAAAGCCATGAAAATAGACGACGGTGGTCAGCGGCGGGGCTCCGGTTGGGGAGGGCTCCGGCCAGGGCCCCTCCCGATGGTCAGGGTAGCCAGCGCCACGGGCGCGGTGAAGGGTGCGGGCCTGTGGGCGGGGTGCTGGCCGGCACCTCGCGGTCAGCCGTGGGGGCCGGGGGCGGGGGCGAAGGGGTGACCCTGGGGGTCCCAATGGCGGACCTCCTGACTGGCCAGTTCCGCGCCGAGCCGGGGACCCAGGGCCCGGATCAGCGCCGCGCGCGACGGAAAGCGCCCGGACTCGACGATATCCATCAAGGCGGGCAGGTCCGCCCCCGCCATCCGTGCCGCCAGACTGGGCTGCTCTGGCCACGGGGCCTGATCACAGACCCGGGCTACGGGCAGCCGGTGCCAGTCCACGCCCAGGAGGGCGGGGAGCAAGGCGGCGAGGAAGCCGTAGTCCTGATACTCATCGCCGGAGTGGGCGTTTTCGTAGCCAATGCTGAGATTGGTGCACTCCGGCACCAGACCGACGTAATGGGCGGTGTCCGTGAAGGTGCCCTCGTCACTCTGGGTCTGGCTCCGATTCCTCTTCCTGGCGACGCGGAACGCTGGGGATAGGGCCAGTGGAGACCGGGAAGCCATCAAGCAGGGTGAGGCACAGGGGCGACTTGGCGACGATGCGTTGGGGATTCGGGTGACAGAAGGGGCAATCCGAGGGGGAGTGCACTCAAATACTCCGCAATGTCCGCTTCAGCGAAAAAACCCTTCCGGACATAGGATCTGGGATAGATGCCGTGTCCTCGGCTGCACGACCGCCTTTCCTGCCGGAGGTGTAGGGAGAGGCTTAGTGCCAAGGGGGGCGGGCGCCTAGCGGTGCTGAAAAAGGCCAAATTACGAAACAAAGCCAAATTCCCCTGCCGATAGGGATGGTTACAGGCACCCGGGCAACCCAGGAATCGGGCTTGCTGATGGAGGCTCTACCATAAGTGGTAGCGGGCCCCGGCGGCCTGTCGGTAGCCGCGGGAGGACCAGCGGGCTACAAAAAAGCCCGCCGGGTCGCCCCGGCGGGCCATGACGCGGTCCCTCGCTGGGCCGGTCCGATCAGGCGGCGACGGACTTGGCGGTCTCGGCGTATTCCTCGATCTGGTCGAAGTTCATGTAGCGGTACACGCTGGCGGCGTCCTGGTTGATGATGCCCATCTCGGCCTGGTACTCGGCCACCGTCGGCAACTTGCCCAGCTTGGAGGCGATGGCCGCCAACTCCGCCGAGGCCAGATAGACGTTGGCGTTCTTGCCCAGGCGGTTCGGGAAGTTGCGGGTGCTGGTGCTGACGACCGTGGCCCCTTCGCGCACCTGGGCCTGGTTGCCCATGCAGAGGCTGCAGCCGGGCATCTCGGTACGGGCACCGGCGACGCCGAAGGTGTTGTAGTGGCCTTCCTTGATGAGTTCGCTCTGGTCCATCTTGGTGGGTGGCGCCACCCATAGCTTGACGGGGATGTCACGCTGGCCGCCCAACAGCTTGGCGGCGGCCCGGAAGTGGCCGATGTTGGTCATGCAGGAGCCGATGAAGGCCTCGTCGATCTTGGTGCCCGCCACCTCGCTGAGGAACTTGGCGTCGTCCGGGTCGTTGGGGCAGCAGAGGATGGGCTCCTTGATGTCGGCCAGGTCGATCTCGATGACGGCGGCGTATTCGGCATCCGGGTCGGCTTCGAGCAGTTGCGGGTTGGCCAGCCAGGCCTCGACGGCCTCGATGCGGCGCTCCAGGGTGCGCCGGTCCTGGTAGCCGTTGGCGATCATGGTCTTCATCAGCACGATGTTGCTGGTCAGGTACTCGATGATGGGTTCCTTGTTCAGCTTGATGGTGCAGCCGGCGGCGGAGCGCTCGGCGCTGGCGTCGGAGAGCTCGAAGGCCTGTTCCACCTTGAGATTGGGCAGGCCCTCGATCTCCAGGACGCGGCCGGAGAAGGCGTTGACCTTGCCGGCCTTGGCGACCGTCAGCAGGCCGGCCTTGATGGCGTAGAGGGGGATGGCGTGGACCAGGTCGCGCAGGGTGACGCCGGGCTGCATCTCGCCCTTGAAGCGCACCAGGACGGACTCGGGCATGTCCAGGGGCATGACGCCGGTGGCGGCGGCGAAGGCGACCAGGCCGGAGCCGGCGGGGAAGCTGATGCCGATGGGGAAGCGGGTGTGGCTGTCGCCGCCGGTGCCGACGGTGTCGGGCAGGAGCAGGCGGTTGAGCCAGCTATGGATGACACCGTCGCCGGGGCGCAGGGAGATGCCGCCGCGGGTGCTGATGAAGGTGGGCAGCTCGCGGTGGGTCTTGACGTCCACCGGCTTGGGATAGGCGGCGGTGTGGCAGAAGGACTGCATCACCAGGTCGGCGGAAAAGCCCAGGCAGGCCAGGTCCTTGAGCTCGTCGCGGGTCATGGGTCCCGTGGTGTCCTGGCTGCCGACGGTGGTCATGCGGGGTTCGCAGTAGGTGCCGGGACGGATGCCCTGACCCTCGGGCAGGCAGCAGGCCCGGCCGACCATCTTCTGCGCCACCGTGAAGCCCTTGCCGGTGTCCACCGGGGGCTTGGGCAGGCGGAAGCTGGTGGAGGCGGGCAGGCCCAGGAAGTCGCGCGCCCGGGCGGTGAGGCCGCGGCCGATGATGAGGTTGATGCGGCCGCCGGCGCGCACCTCGTCCAGCAAGACCTCGCTCTTGAGCTGGAACTCGGCGAGGGTGGCGCCGTTCTTGAGGATCTTGCCGTCATAGGGCAGGACGTCGACGACATCGCCCATCTCCAGCTTCGATACGTCCAGCTCGATCGGCAGGGAGCCGGAGTCCTCCTGGGTATTGAAGAAGATGGGCGCGATCTTGCCGCCCAGGGTCACCCCGCCAAAGCGCTTGTTGGGCACGTAGGGGATGTCCTGGCCGGTGGCCCAGACGACGCTGTTGGTGGCGCTCTTGCGGCTGGAGCCGGTGCCGACGACATCGCCGACGTAGGCCACCAGGTGGCCATTTTTCTTGAGGTCCTCGATGAACTGCATGGGTCCGCGCTGGCCGTCCTCCTCGGGCTTGAAGGCCGCGTCCGGACGGGTGTTCTTCAGCATCGCGAGATAATGCAGCGGGATGTCCGGACGGCTCCAGGCGTCGGGGGCGGGCGAGAGGTCGTCGGTGTTGGTCTCGCCGGGCACCTTGAAGACGGTGACGGTGATGGACTGGGGCACCTCGGGGCGGCTGGTGAACCACTCGGCGTCGGCCCAGCTCTGGATGACTTCTTTGGCCTGGGCGTTGCCGGCCTTGGCCTTGTCGGCGACGTCGTTGAAGAAGTCGAACATCAGCAGGGTCTTTTTCAGGCCGGCGGCAGCGACGGCGGCGACCTCGGGGTCGTCCAGCAGCTCGATCAGGGGGTGGACGTTGTAGCCGCCCACCATGGTGCCAAGCAACTCGGTGGCCTTGGCCTTGCTGAGCAACCCGACGCTGATGTCACCGTGCGCCACGGCCGCCAGGAAGCTGGCCTTGACCTGGGCGGCATCGTCCACGCCGGGCGGTACCCGGTGGGTCAGCAGGTCCAGCAGCAAGGCCTCCTCGCCGGCGGGGGGGTGCTTGATCAGCTCGATCAGCTCGGCGGTCTGAGTGGCGGTCAGGGGCAGCGGCGGAATACCGAGGGCGGCGCGTTCGGCCACATGTTGGCGGTAGGCTTGCAGCATGGGAATCCTTCTTATTTGGTGGTGAGCGAAGTCAGTATTTTAGCCAATAATGGGGTCAGGGATGCGATAGATGGCTGGTGGCCTGGGCGACGGGTTTGCGTCCTCCGACCGGTGGAAGCAAGATAGATCCTAACCAGGGCGACCGCCCTTGACCTCAGCAAATCAGGCTTGAAATCATGACGGTGGCAGCGGAACCCATGGCCTATGCGGAGCGCCTCTGGCGGGAGTGGCTGGACTGGGCGGCGGGGCAGGGGGTTGACGTGCCCGCCGCCCGGGATCCGGCTTTTGAGGAGACCCGGGCCCGGGTCTGGGAGGCGAGTGACTTTGTCGCCACCACCGTCGCCCGTTACCCCGAGACCTTCGCCCAGCTTCTGGCCTCGGGTGATCTGGACCGCCCCTACGAGCCGGGCGAGATGGGCCAGGGGCTGGCCGCGGCCCTTGCGGACCTGAGGCTGGCAGGCGCCGATGACGTGGGCCTCCAGCATCGCCTGCGCCTCTTTCGCCGCCGCGAGATGCTGCGCCTCATCTGGCGGGACCTGGGCGGGGCCGCCGCCCTGGAGGAGACCCTGGAGGATCTCAGTGAACTGGCGGATGTGTGCGTCAATCAGGCCCTGGATTTGACCCAGGCCTGGACGCGGGCGGAACTGGGGACCCCCCGCAATGCTCAGGGCGAGGCGCAGCGGTTGCTGGTCATCGGCATGGGCAAGCTGGGGGCGCGGGAACTCAATATGTCCTCGGACATCGACCTCATCCTGGCCTATCCGGAGACGGGGCAGGTCGATGGCTCCCGACCGCTGACTAACGAGCAGTTCTTTATCCGGCTGGGGCAGCGTCTGGTGCGGGCCCTGGACGCGCCCACCGTCGATGGCTTCGTCTTCCGCGTGGATACCCGTCTGAGACCCTTTGGCGACGCCGGTCCCCTGGCCATGAGCTTTACCGCCATGGAGTACTACTATCAGGACCAGGCGCGGGAGTGGGAGCGCTACGCCATGGTCAAGGCGCGGGTGGTGGCCGGTCCCCGGGACCAGGCGGAACAACTCGCGGCCCTGCTGCGGCCCTTCGTCTATCGCCGCTATCTGGACTTTGGCGCCATCGAATCCATCCGCGACATGAAGGCCATGATCGCCAAGGAGCTCCAGCGCAAGGGCATGGCGGACAACGTCAAGCTGGGGCCTGGTGGCATCCGGGAGATCGAGTTTATCGGCCAGACCTTCCAGCTCGTGCGCGGGGGGCGCGATCCCCAACTGCAGATTCGCCCCATCCGCGCGGTCTTGCGGTTGCTGGGGGAGCGCGGCCTCCTGCCCGCCGACGCCGTCCAGCAGCTCGACGCGGCCTATGTCTTTCTGCGGCGCGTGGAAAATCGCCTCCAGGCCTGGAAGGATCAGCAGACCTATCGTCTGCCCGAGGACGACCTGGGCCGGTGGCGTCTGGCCCGGTCCATGGGCTTCGGCGACTGGGCGGGCTTTCTCGCGACCCTCGACGAGCACCGGCGCCACGTCCAGGGCCAATTCGACAGCCTCTTCGCCGCGCCCCAGGCCGAAAAGGCCCAGCAGGAACCGGCCTTCACCGCCCTCTGGCGCGGGCGCCTGGAGGCGGCCCAGGCGGAGGAGCTGCTGGGTCAGGCGGGATTCGCCGATCCCCAGGTGGCGCGGCTGAGCCTGGAGTCCTTCCGCGAGCGGGTCCATCGCAAGGATCTCGGCAGTCGCGGGCGCGGAGCGCCTGGGCCAGCTCATGCCCCTGGCCCTGCCCATGATCGCCGGTTCCGAGGCCCCGGACCTGGCCCTGGAGCGGGTGCTGCGGGTGCTGGAGGCGGTGGCCCGCCGCACCGCCTATCTGGCGATGCTGGTGGAGCGGCCCATCATCCTCTCCCAACTGGTGCGACTCACGGGCATGAGCCCCTGGATCGGCCAGCAGATCGTCCGCCAACCCTTGCTGCTCGACGAGTTGATCGATACCCGCCGCCTCTATTCCCCCCTGCGCCGGGCGGAGCTGGAGGCCGAGCTGGATGCCCTCCTGGACCCCCTGGACCCGGAGGACCTGGAACAGCAGATGGAGCGCCTGCGCCAGTTCGCCCAGGGCAACCGGCTGCGGGTGGCCGCCGCCGATCTGACGGGGGCCATCCCCCTCATGGTGGTCAGCGACTATCTCACCGACATCGCCGAGGCCAGCCTGGAGCGCATTGTCGCCCTGACCTATCGCCACCTGGTCCAGCGGCATGGGGCCCCCGCCGGGGTGGGGGCGGGGGAGACCGGCTTTCTGGTGGTCGGTTATGGCAAGCTGGGGGGGATCGAGCTGGGCTATGGCTCGGACCTGGATCTGGTCTTTCTCCACGGCAGCGACAGCGTCAATGCCATGACCGCCGGCCCCAAGGCCTTGGCCAACGACCAGTTCTATGCGCGCCTGGGCCAGCGCGCCATTCATATGATGACCACCCAGACCCCCTCCGGTCAGCTCTACGATGTCGATATGCGCCTGCGCCCGGATGGCAATAAGGGGCTGCTGGTGCGCTCCCTGGCCTCCTTCGCCCATTACCAGGGCCAGGAGGCCTGGACCTGGGAACATCAGGCCCTGGTGCGCGCCCGGCCCTTGGCGGGGGATCGGGGCCTCTACGATCGCTTCGCCCGTATTCGCCGCGAGGTCCTGTGCCGGGAGCGCGACCCGGACCGCTTGCGCCAGGAGGTCCGGGAGATGCGGGCCAAGATGCGCGCCAGCCTGGACAAGAGCGGCGGGGGCCGCTTCGACCTCAAACAGGGTCAGGGCGGTATTGCGGACATCGAGTTTATGGTTCAATACTCAATCCTGCGGTGGGCATCGCAATATCCGGAACTGGCCGATTGGTCCGATAACATCCGGTTGCTGGAAAGCCTGGGCCGGCTGGATCTCCTGCCGGGCACGGCGGCGACGGATCTCACCGCGGCCTATAAGGCCCTGCGGGCCGCCTACCATCGCAGCGCCTTGCAGGATGAGCCGACCAGGGTCGCCGCGGACGTGCTGCTCGACAGCCGCGAGCGGGTGGTGGCCCTGTGGCGAGCATTGATGGAGGATTGAGGTCCGGCCCCGCCGGTGGCCCCGATCCCCGACCTTGAGGGGGCGCTATGCTGGCAAGGCGCCAGTCTGGTGGTCCGCGACCTACTACGGAGAAGAGCATGAGAACGATGGCGGACCGTGACGGCCTCATCTGGCTGGACGGCGAATTGGTGCCCTGGCGCGAGGCCAAGGTCCATGTGCTGACCCATACCCTGCACTATGGCATGGGTGTCTTCGAGGGTGTCCGGGCCTACGCGACCGATAAGGGTGCTGCCATCTTCCGGCTGGGCGAGCACACGGACCGCCTCTTCAACTCCGCCAAGATCCTGGGCATGCCCATGCCCTATGACCGCGCCACCCTGAACGAGGCCCAGCGCGCGGCGGTGCGCGAGAACGGCCTCGCCTCCGCCTACATCCGGCCCATGTGCTTTTACGGTTCCGAGGGTATGGGCCTGCGCGCCGATAACCTGCAGGTCCACTGCATGGTGGCCGCCTGGGAGTGGGGCGCCTATCTGGGCGAGGACAACATGCGTCACGGTATCCGCATCCGCGTGTCCTCCTTCACCCGTCATCACGTCAATATCACCATGTGCCGGGCCAAGGCCAACGGCAACTACATGAATTCCATGATGGCGCTTCAGGAGGCCCTCCGGGATGGCTATGACGAGGCCCTGCTGCTGGACGCCTCGGGCTATGTCATGGAGGGTAGCGGCGAGAACATCTTCCTGGTACGGGATGGCATCCTCTATACCCCGGACCTGACCTCGGCCCTGGACGGCATCACCCGCCGCAGCATCATCCAGGTGGCGGAGGAACTGGGCATCCGGGTGGTCGAGAAGCGCATCACGCGGGACGAGGTCTATATCGCGGACGAGGCCTTCTTTACCGGCACCGCCGCCGAGGTGACCCCCATTCGCGAGGTGGATAACCGCGTCATTGGCAGCGGCACCCGGGGGCCCATCACCCAGCGCTTACAAAGTCTCTACTTCGATCAGGTCCACGGTCGCCGCGACGAGCATCCCGAGTGGCTCACGCTGGTCTGACCTCCCGCTTCCCTCACGAGGAGATTCCGATCATGGCCGCAGCCGCCGACAATGCCCAGACCCGGGAAGTGATTTCCGTCAGCCGCAAGGATCTGCCCCTGGCCTGCCCCCCGCTGGGGGACAAGTTCTGGAGTCAGCACCCCCGGGTCTTTCTCCCCATCGAAAAGACCGGCGAGGCCACCTGCCCCTATTGCGGGGCTCGTTACCAACTACGGGATTAGGGGGTTGGCCGGGCGGGGTACCCCGCCCGGCCGGCACCGGGTGCTAGCCCGCGGCGACTTGGCCGGCGGCCTTGGCCCGCCTCGCCAGCCACACCTCGAGCCCTTGGGCATTGAGATCCGTGTCCAGCGCCAGGAGCTCGCGGATGCGGCTCTCCGCCATGTCGCAGCCATGGTCGCGAACCCGTTGGACCAGGTAATCGCCCACGGCGGCGCGAATCCGGTCCAGGCGTCCCTCGGGTGGCCCACCCGCCTCGGCCAGGGCCAGGTCGGCCAGGTCGCGCACGCTCTGGCGCAGGTCGCCCGCCAGGGCCGCCGGCTTGTCCAGACGGCTGTAATGGGTCAGGTACATGCGCTCGGGGGCGAAGCTCATGAGGCGGTCGATGCTGGTCTGCCAGGCCTCCGGGTCGAAGGCGACCGGGGTGGTGGGGGCAAAGAGCATGGCGCCGCGCTCGTTATCGAATTCCCGGTAGGAGATGCCGAAGGTGTCGCCGGTGAAAAAGCCCCGGGTGCGCTCGTCGTAGATGCAGCCGTGGTGATTGGCGTGGCCGGGGGTGTCCAGGAAGACCAGCTTGCGTCCGGCCAGGTCGATCGTCATGCCGTCCTCGGCCTCGATCAGGCGTGACGCGGGCACCGGCAAGAGGTGTTTGTAATCGCGGGCAAAGCCCTCCGCGCCATAGACGGCGGTGGCGCCGGCCGTCAGCTTGGAAGGATCGAGCATGTGGGGCGCCCCCTTGGGGTGGATTACCAGCCGGGCCTGGGGGCAGGCGGCCATGAGATCACCGGCGCCACCGGCATGGTCCAGGTGGACATGGGTGGGGATGACCCAGTCCACATGACCGGGGGTCAGGCCCAGGTCGGCGATGAACTGGAGCAGGTGGGGGGTCGTGTGGGCCGTGCCCGTATCGACGAAGGCCAGGCGATCGGCCTCGCGCACCAGGTAGCAGGAGGCCAGCCCATGGCGGTAAAGTCCTGTCTCAATGGCGTAAATGTTCTCGGCGACTTCGATCGGCTGGGTCATCTTCTTATCTCTCGCTGGGTGCTGCCTCCGCCGATCCCAGGCAGGTTGGCGGACGGCGATTCAGGACAGGGGGGATAAAAAAACCGGCCACGATGACGGGGCCGGTTGTTGCTCCGGTCCAGGAGGACCGGAACCAAGGCATGCCTTACTTATTGGGCAGGAGCCTGCGGGGCGGGAGGAGCCGGGGGCGCGCCATAGGGGGCACCACCGTAGGGAGCGCCATAGGGGGCACCACCGTAGGGAGCGCCATAGCCACCGCCATAGGGAGCGCCATAGCCGCCACCATAGGGGGCGCCGTAGCCGTAGGGGCCATAGCCGTAGCCAGAGTTGTTGTAGTAACGGTTGTCACCACGACCGTAGCCGCGACCGCTGCCACTCATGTTCATGTTGAAGTCGCCGCTGCCGTCGCCCATCATGTCGTTCATCCAGTTGCTATTATTGTTGCCATAGCCGTTGTTACCCCAAGGACCACCACCCCAAAAGGCGCTGGCGGAGAAGGACGTGGCGGACAACACAACAGCGGCCGCTAGGCCAGCAGTCTTTACAAACTTATTCATTGGGATGAGAACCTCTTCTTGGGATTGGATTGGGACTTTCCGCCCTAGGAGCCGCCGTAACGGGAAACCCGAGGGGTCGCCGACGAAGGCCTTTGGAATTGATAACCTCGAACGAACTCATAACTGCGCGAATCCGCTAAAACGTGGTATTTTTCCCGACCGTCATTCTTGAATCTTGCCCGGACGGTAGAAGTCCCTTATTAGGTCGCGGATGACGATATCGATTTTTCGCCTATCTTTGACACAAATGGAGTATAGGCGTATGCGCGGGCGATGGGAAATCCTTTTATGGCGATGCCCAACCCCCCAAGGGGCGCGCCCGCGCGGCTCTTGGGGGCCCTGGCATGGCCGCCTCCATACCCCGATCTAAATCGTCTGCTTAATGAAGGGACTGGCCATGGAGCTTCTTGTTGACATTGGCAATACTAATCTCAAGTGGACCCTCCACGTCGATGGGCCAAACCCCAGTCTTGAGCCCATGCGTGTCCTCCGTCATCATGGGGGTCTGCCCCTCGACCTGCTTGCCGCCTGGGAGGGGCTGGAAAAACCGCTGCGGACGCGGGTTGCCTGTGTCGGCGTGCCCAAGGTCGCCGAGGGCCTATCCCGCCTTTGTAGCGCCTATTGGGGACAGGAACCCGAATTCGTGCATCCCAGGCCAGTGTGGCGGGGTCTGACGGTCGCCTATGCCGACCCTGGTCGCCTGGGCGTCGATCGCTGGCTGGCCCTGCTCGCCGCGCGCCGGCTCCTGGATCAGCCCGTCCTCATCCTCGATGCGGGCACCGCCATCACCTACGACTTGCTGCTCGCGGATGGACGCCATCTGGGGGGCCTCATCCTCCCCGGCATCGAGACCATGCGCCAGGCCCTCATGGCCAACACTCAGATCCCCCGGGTCGAGCCCGAGGAGATTGCCGACTCCTGGGCCAGGGACACCGCCACCGCTATCGCTGTCGCCTCCCTTGATGCCCCCGTCGCCCTGGCCGAGCGCCTGTTGCGACAGCTCGCCATCGCCGCCGGCACCGAACCCGTCCTCGTCACCACCGGTGGCGATGCCGAACGCCTCCTGGCCCGTATTCAGTCCAGCGCCCGGCATGTCCCCGACCTGGTCCTCCAGGGTCTGGCGCTGGTGCCGGAATGAGGGTGGCGTTGTCTCCCGCCAGTCATCCGGCTAGAATCCTCAATCCTAAGCCGGCGTAGCTCAGTTGGTAGAGCAACTGATTTGTAATCAGTAGGTCCACGGTTCGAATCCGTGCGTCGGCTCCAATAAAACAACGGCTTAGGCGCTTCGGACCTAAGCCGTTCTTTTTTAGCAACCAAAGAGTCATCTTGTGGACGGATTTCGGCCTGTTTGTGCAGTTGCTGGCGGGCAATACAAAGACCCCCCACCGGGGCGGTCCGCCCAAGTCAGCTTGGTGGCGATGCCTATTGCTGGAGTACCTTATGCCTAAGAACCTGGTAGGAAAATTCTCATACTCCATCAAGGCCATCCTGCTAACCGCGGGTGTGCTGCCCTTAGCAGGCTGCGCGACCAGGGTATATACGCCTGGTGGGGAAGTGATTTGTTACTCTCAAAATTGCGTGCAGGAAATGCAGGCCTGGACGAGAGACGATTATCTGTCGAGACAATACGAGCAGAAATATGGAAACCAGGTTGAATCCAGGAGCCAGGAGCCCAGGGCCCCCGTCGCCCCCCCACCTCGCTATCGCAAACCTAAACCAACGCCTGTCACTTGCCCTCCGGATATGATTCCCGCACCGCCTCCTGACTATGGTTGTGTCTATCCCCGGCGCTAGCGCTGGTCCGGACGACACCTAAATCCAGGGACCCCCTTGATTCTTTTCCCGATAGCCATGGCCTTATTTTTCTATGAAAATCCCTGAGTCATCCCTGCTGCTGCTTCCGCTCTTGTTCCTGATGTCCGCGAATCTCCAGGCCAGGCTGACTAACGAACAATCATTCGGCGCGAATTGCCTGGTTCTCTCCTATATTGATGACGCTACCAATCTAAAATCTTCGATATTAAGTTGCTATAAATCGAACAAAAATATCTCCGAAGGCTTTTTGCAGCTTTCTTGTGATAATAAAAACGTGACGGTCATGTTCGATGCGGGCCTGAACCCCCGTGGGGCCAAGATGGCGGAGGTGGTTTTCCGGTTCGACAAGGGCCAGGGGTTCTCCGGCACCTGGAATTACGATGGTCAGGGCGCGGTCCTCACGGTCAATCATAAAAACCATAAAATGTTTTTAAAAGCCCTGAGCGGGGCATCCAGGCTGGAATATGACATCGGTGGGCAAAAGGGCGATTTGGATCTGGATGGCGTGGCGTCCGCCAGCTCCGAGTATGTCAAAAGGTGCGCGGATTTGAATATCAAGGTGAATTGATCTCCCAAGCCCCGCCACGCGCCAGGCCCCGGACCTCGGCACCCTTTATGTCTCCCCTCCCTTCCAGAACGGGGAGGGTGTCTGAGTCATCGCCCTGTCCCGACTCCTGACCAATCCCCAGGGCCAGTCCGAGGGCCTGATCGTCGCCACCCTGGACCCGGATTTTTTCGCGACCCAGTTAACCGCGGTGAATTACCCCCAGGATATGTGGTCGGCTCTGGCCCATGGCCAGGGCAAGCTGTTTTTGCTGGCGCCGGAACGCCCCGGCCTGTCTGGCATGGACATCGCCCAGCCCGGCAGCCTCTTCAGCCGGCATCGCGACAGCGGTTGACGGGCCAATGTCCTCCAAGGGATTAGCCTGGCGACCGGTGAAAACCGCCTGATGGCCCTCCAAACCCTGTCCCCGCCCCAGTTGCGGATGAGCGAGCCCCTGGTGGGGGCCACCAGCCGCTCCCTGGTGGCCATCAATGCCCCCTGGCGGCAGGATGCCTGGGTCGCGGCCCTCTTTTATCCCCTCTTAGTGGTGGGTACTGTCGTGCCCCAAGGCCTGCGCCAGCGGCGCCGCCGGGCCCAATTTGCGACCAGTTTCGCCTTGGAGGCGCAATTGAGCGCCGAGCACGATCATCTGGCTATCCTCGTCGAGGCCCTGCAGGTCGGCGTCTGGGAACGGGATCTCCTCACCGGAGAGGGGTCGTATCTCTATCTGTCGGTAGCCGTATCCGTCTGGCTGATTGGGCGGTTTCGGTTCGGATGCCAGTTTAGCGGGATCTTAGGTTTGGACCTGACGTTCCGGCTCAACCGAAAGGCGCATGCCGACTGTTTTCAGTACCGCCAGCAAGGTCTTGAGTGTCGGGTTGCCTGTGGGTGAAAGTGAGCGGTACAGCGACTCCCGGCTGATACCCGCCGCAGCCGCTACCGCCCCCAAGCCACCATGGGCCTCCGCCACGGTACGCAAAGCCAGGAGGCCAGCGGCGCGTTCTTCGGGATTGTCGAGGGATTCCATCGCCGCCTTCAGGTAGGCAACCGCCAACTCCTGGTCGGCGCGCAGTTCGGCAATTTCACGCTCATGGTGCGAGATCACGCCCTTCAATTGATTCATGTTTGCCTCCGTATCCACTCCAACCACAGTGTCTTGGCCCGTTTGATGTCCGACGCCTGGGAACTCTTATCTCCGCCGCACAGGAGTAGGACGATCGATGATCCGTAGCGGCCACAGTACACAGGGTAGCCGGCACCTACATGAACGGAACGCGCAGTTCGACGCCTTGCACCGGCAACACCGGTTCGCCGTCGCGCCTTGTTGCGCGACCTGCTCGGCCAGGAGGGTCGGCGGGTAGGCCGCCAGCGGATGGCCGGCCTGATGGCGAGAGGGGCATCGCAGCCCGCTACCGCAAGCCCAACACCAGCCGCAGGAAGGCGGGGGATCCGGTCTACCCCTACCTGCTGCGTGAACTGACCATCGACCGCCCGAACCCGGTCTGGGCCACCGACATCACTTACCTCCCGATGACGAAGGGCTTCGTCTACTGGGTGGCAGTGGTGGACGGGTATTCCAGGAAGGTGCGGTCCTGGCGCCTGTCCAACACGCTGACCACGGACTTCTGCCTGGACGCAGTGCGCGAGGCGATCTGGGCCATGGCACACCGGAGATCTCCAACACCGAGCAGGGTTGCGCGTTCACCCGTGCCGAATTCACCGGGCTGCTCAAGGAGCACGGCATCCGCATCAGCAGGGATGGCAAGGGCTGCTCGGCGCGATAACGTGTTCGTCGAACGGTTGTGGCGAAGCGTGAAGTACGAGGAGGTGTACGCGATGGCCTATGACAGCGTGGGCGAGGCCAAGACCCCGTTGGGCGCGTATCTGGCGTTCTACAACACGCGAAGACCGCACCGGGCGTTTGACGGCCGCACGCCGGATGCGATCTACTTCGCCGGCCTGCGCCATGAAGGTGGCAGCGTGATGCACCGGGTTGCCCACCGCGCCGCGCGCTTTGTGCGTGGCAGCCGCCACGCGCGCGGCACCGCGGGATAACCCTACCTCGTCACTCAGCTTTTACCCGCAAGGCTCCACTTATCCAGGGCGTTTCTCTGTCCAAACAATCGGAGCCACCTCTGTTAGGAGGCAAGCTTAAACTACTGTCCGATTTTCGGGGTCCACTTTAACGCCCCGTGAGGTGAAGATGGCGGCGACTTGCCGGGACTCCGGGAGAATTTCCGCCACTGAGCCCAGCGGCTGCAGGTGGCGAAGTGCATATTGGGGGCCTTGTCCCACGCCGTACCGCTGCCTATTGTGCTATTTTAATTATCGAAGGGTGACTCCCCAGGTTGATGCATTCAGCCTATAAGTCATTCACAAATAGTTCTTTAAACTAAAATGCCAGTTGATAGCGTGAACCGACGTTGTCGAGGATCTCGTTGACATCGGCTTCAAGAGTCTTGGCATCGCGGTGTTTGGCAGCCATCCAGGTATGTTTGACCAGATGCCAGAGTTTCTCGAGGCGGTTCAACTCGGGGCTATAGGGCGGTAAAAAGTAGAGGGTGACACCTTCGCGGCGCAGGACCTCGAGGTGCGGCTGAATGGCGCGCGCGTTATGAAAAGAGGCATTGTCCAGGATGATCGTCAAGGGTTTAGCGACCTGCTGGCGCAGTAGCCCCAGGAAGCCGACAAAGAGCAACGCATTGAAGGTGCACCACAAGGCCGCACTGACGACCTGGCCTGTTGAGAGGAAAGCGGCGATGACGTTCAAGCGCTTGCCACGGATCGCCTCGATACGGTGTTGTTGGCCGACCGGAGTCCAGGCGCTGCGATTAGGATGGACTTGGGCGAAACCCGCTTCATCCAGATAGGCTACCGCGATCTCGCCCACCGCCGCTTGCCGTCTCAACGCGCTAATCTCCTGTTGGGCTTTGGCAAATTTCACGTCGTCGCGTTTTTTTTAGACTGTGCCGGGTGCGTTTCCAGACAAAACCGGCACGCCTCAAGACCCCGGTGAGCGTGTTGACATGCACCGGCGTCCCCCCAGCGGCTTCATGGCGCGCCTTCAAGGCCGTCAAGGTCAGCGGTGCGGCGCGGGCCCACGTCAACAAGCGCTGCCTCTCCGCGGCGGTGAGCTTGGACGGTGCGCCGCTCCGGGCGCGGTCTGGCAATCCCGCCAGGCCTTGGGCCAACCAGCGGCGACGCGTCGCGCTCACCGTCTGCATGCTCAGATCCTGCTGATCCGCTACCTGCTGGCAGGTCAGTCCCGCAGCGAGCAGTAAGACGTTCTGCGCGCGTTCCCGGACACGCCAATGGGGATCGCGCTTGACGAGGTGTTGTAACGCCTGGCGATCATGAGCACTGAGCACGAGTGTCACACGTAACATCGCTTGAAGCCTCATGAAGCTGAATCATGAGCTACCTTACAGCAAATCCCTATGGCCTGACAAGGTTATGGTAACTTTGTGTGAATGACTTAACTCACCGAGGGATATCCCCTTTCCTGCCTTCAGCGTCCTGCTTTTGCAGGATTTATGTGGCCTATAGCCAACGACAAGTGGCGCCTTTAGGCCGGTTAAGCTAGCATGAAAATGCTGAATCCCTCTGGGAGAGCTGGGCTCAGCGTGACTGACATTGGCTCTTCGCGAGCTTGTCACCGACCCTGTTCAACTTCTGTTGGTCCAATCTATGACGCATAAATCCCATCACCCGGAGACTCATGATGAACTTAGCATCGCCGAGTCCTTTGTCCTCCTGAGCCTGGAGTGGCCCGTTAAAGTCGATCCCATGATCGCCTGGTCCGACGCGGATTTCGGGTTGGTGGGGGCGCTACTGATTGACCTGTCTCTGTCCGGATGGGTAGACAGCGATCTCAAGAATCTGACCCTGCTGGAGCCCAAGACCAGCCTGGAGCCTTCGCAGGCCATGGCCCTGGCCTCCCTCAGGCGCTTGGGGCATACCGTCCCCCTGGATGTCGCCCTCAATGCCCTCGCCGATCGCGTCGGGGATCTACGTGCCGCTTGTCTGGCCAGCCTGGTGGCCAAGAATATCTGCCTGACGACCAGCAGCCCGCTGAATTGGGACTTTCGGCAGTTGGCTATCAGTCAGGCACGGGGGGCCGAGGCGGCCGAAACTGCGTTATGCGCTGGTCGGGCTGATCGAGACGGATGAACTGCCAGATCCTAACCAGGCGGCGCTTATCGCGCTGCTCCATGCCTGTGAAATCATAGGTCCGGTGTTAGGAGGCAAGTCCTACCAACACTGGTTGTTGGCCTATAACGCCCGCATCGACATCATCCGCCGGATGGAATTGGTCGGTCATGCCGTGGTCACGGCGGTTTTCGAGATGCGCCTGCGCCTGCGTACCTACCTCTTGGATGCAGTGGAGGACCAAAGCGCGGGCCCGGGGGTCAACCTGGGTGGCGCCAGCGCGGGGGGGGGCTATCAGCGCAGCACCACCACTTGGGAGTGGCGGGCCTTCTGGCCGGAGGGCCAGATCGTGGAGCTACCTGTCTCCTGGGCCGAGATCACCCAGAATTCGGATGCCAACGAGGAGACCAACGACGACCACTACCTCTTCGTCCATGGCAAGAAGGACAACATCAAGATCCGGGGGAAGAACCTCAAGATCAAACCCGTGCTTGAGGCCTTCGATGAATTCATCGCCTTTGGGCCCAGCGCTAAATTCCGCTTTCCCGAGAAGGCCCTACTGCTGTCAACCTTCTTCCCCCGCCTCTTCGAGGTGCGCGGCAAGCTGCGCAGTATCGATGAGTTGCTGCAGGTCATGACCGTCACCGGTTACCAGCCCGGCAAGATCACCGTCTCCAAGGTCCGGCAGGGCGCGAGCATGATGTTTGGGGTGCAGATCGAATTTGCCCGCATCCAGGTCCTGGACAAGGTGTATCACTCTATCAGCCTGGAGAGTCCCTATCTGACCCCCCTCCGCATCCTCGCCCGGAGAGTCGCGGTGGGCAAGGGGCAGGTGGCTGGCTACAGTGATTTCCTGGAGCACATCCTGCGTCCACCCGTCGCTCGACTGATACGGATCGCCGCCCTAAGGCCCCGGATGGACCTTGGGGGCGGTCCTTGCCCCCGTCGGTTTGCGGTCAGAGCAGGCCGGGCTGCCAGTATTTGATGGCGGCACCCAGGGTGCCGATACCCAGAATCACATAGACGGGATTGATACGCGTGAAGAGTACGCCGATGAAGGCGGTCATGGCCAGGGCGATCGTCAAGGGGCCATCCAGGGCGGATTTGCCGACGGCATATACACCCGAACACATCAAACCGATGGAGATGGGTTCCAGGGCATTCTGCACCGCCCGTCGCCAGGGGGTCTCCCCGATATAGTTCCAGAAGCGGCCGATCCAGAAGCAGAGCACGCTGGAGGGTAGAAAAAAGGCCAACCCGACCAGCAGAGCCCCCATGATTCCCGCCAGTTGGAAGCCAAAGATCACCACCATGGTCATATTGGGCCCTGGTGCCAGTTGACCGACGCTGTAGACCTCCAGGAAACGGTCCGGGGGGATCTGAAACTGCTGGTGCAGTACCTCCTGCATCTCCGCCAGGACGGCGGTTCCCCCGCCCACGGCGAGGACCGAGAGCAGGCCAAAGGTCAAGATGAGGTGAATGAGTACGGAAACCATGGGTTCAAGCCTTGGGACGGAAGAGCAGGAGGGAGATGGGCACCATGACGAGCAGAACCATGGGTAAGGACAGGCTCATGATGCTCATCAGATAAAAAGAGGCGAAGACAATCAGCAGGGATTTAAAATGGTTGAATTGCCGGTGGCCCAGGCGGTAGGTGATGGCGGACAGGAGGCCCGTGGCCGCCGCCGCCACCCCGGCCAGCAGGAGATTCGCTAGATGGTGATCGGTGTTTTGCAGATAGAGGATGCCCATCACCAGCACGAAGGTCACCCCGGGGATGAGCAGACCCATGGCCGCGACGATGGAACCGAGCACCCCGCGGAGGCGATCCCCCGTCAGTACGGCAATATTCACCGCATTCAGCCCGGGCATGGTCTGACTGATCGCCAGGCAGGCCATGAACTCGTCGTCATTCAGCCAGCGCCGTTTTTCGGTCAGGAGTATTTTCTGGTAGGCGACGATGCCACCGCCAAAGCTGATGCTGCCGATCAGGAGGAATTCGAGAAAGATTTCCCACAGACTGGCTGGTGGGGTGGGTTCCGCGGGTTCATTCATATCAGCGTGGCTACCGGGTTGGGGAGTGGATGGCAGGACTGGCGATTGGGGGGGGCAGGCCGGCGGCGGACGGGGGCATTATGGGTAAAAGCCTCTGACCTGGCCATTGGTTTTTACCCTGCCCCGTGCGCGACCAACCGTCAAAAGGCATGGGAGATGCCGAACTGAGCCCCGTGCCAATCCAGGATGTCATAGGTTTTACGGCTTTTCGCCTGGACCAGGGGGTCGGCCAGATTGGCGGAATAGACTAGGAAGAGTTTGGTCTGGTGGGAAAAGAAATAATCACCGCCCAAGGCCCAACTCTGAAAGGCAAAATCATCCTCGGCCAGGAGATCGCAGCACACCGGCGCCAGGAGTTCATACTCACCCCCCTGTTGATTACCGCCAATCCTGGTCTTGAGTTGGAACCGGCCGAGCCGGTAGCCAAGCTGGAGTTGCCAGAGGTCGGCGCGGTGATCGTCCCCCCAGAAGGCGTGATCCCAGTGCTCGAATATCCCCGTCACACTCAGACCCCGCCAATCCAGCAGTCCCAAGCCCAGGCGCCACTTCCGCCAACTGGCGGCGTTCTCGTAGGTGACCGGATCGGAAAGCGCGGTGCTGGTGGTCTCGAAGGCGAGACTGGCATAGAGGGGTCCCTGGGCATAAATGGCGGACAGGGAAAAGGCCTCGGCTAGATGGCTGGCGTCAAGATTGATGCCACCCGGCAGCGTGGCGCCGCCACCCGGGATTATTGCCGCTAAAATTTAGGCCGCCCAGGCTGGGGCTGGCGTAGTAAATGGAGTTATCCATGCGGTAATTCTGGGAAGCCAATGGTGCTGGCGGAATCCCCCAAGGTATTGATAAACAGGTCCAGGGGCGCGGTCGAGGACTTGAAGGGGGTATCCTGACGACCCAGGAGGAGGCGGCCCCAGGTGCCGACCAGTCCCAGGTAGGTGTTGCGCATGGTCAGGGTTTCGCTGGCCCCGAGATTGAAGGCATTGTTATTGCTGTCCGCCAGACTGAATCCCAACTCGACCTTGAACAGGGCCTTGAGGCCCTCCCCCAAGTCCGTGGAACCCTCCAGGCCGAGGCGATTGGCCGGACCCCGCGGGGTGGTGATGAAGGGATTCAGCAACCAGGGCCGGACCGCCCGATTGTCGTTGAGGCCGAAGCCCCTGAACTGGGGGTCTGACCGCCCAGAGGCGGGATCGCCAGCCCCCTGGTCGAGATAAACGAGAGCCACGTTCATCTTGCCGTAGAGCAGCACCTCGGCCCTAAGGGGGTGGGACAGCAGTGCACAAACCATGGCGGTCAAAAGGGAGAAGCGGCTGATGGGCGGCAATTGAACTCTGGCTCTGGACCTGGGGCTCAAAGGCGGGGTCGGACTGCGCCCCTGACGAGGTTGTTCAGCGGCCGAGCAAGTCAGCGGTCCGAGGTATCCGGATCGCGTTCTTGTGCTGCCACGTCCAGGTCAGGCCTGGACGGAGCCCGCGTCTGAAAACAGCCGGCATTGTGGCCGACCTGCGGCCAACTGCCAAGCCATGGGAACCCCGGCCATCGGGCCTCTCGGGATCTGGTACCGCATGGGGATGGGCAAAGGCGGGGCCGATAGGTAATATCGCCCCGGACAATATGCCCCTTGTAAGATGATTGTATCCGCATCAGACCGTTACCCCTGTGATTCCGAGATCGTGGGAGGGCTTGGGTCGATGCGGGCTTTTCCT
>CAWJBI010000020.1:0-171360 GCA_963841065.1 uncultured Gammaproteobacteria bacterium
GGCCTTCCTGGCGAGGGCCTTCCTGGATATGGATTAAGCGGACCTTGTGACGCGCGGCTGCCCCTCGCCGTCGCCTACCTGACGACGGTGGGGGGCGCTGGGTCCGACGGCTCAACCAGTAGGCATCATGCCGGACCCGTCACTGGGCCGGAATGACTCGCAGAGAGGAAGGAACATGGGAATGAGAAGATCGATTATCACCTTATCAGTGCTGGGACTCCTGCACGGCGCCGGCTTCGCGGACGAACCGCAAGGGGCCAGGACGGAGACGGTCAAGCCCGCGGCGGTTGTCGAGATCGGATCCGATCTCGACAAGGTCAATTACAGCCTGGGCTATGAGCTGGGTCAGGACCTCAAGCGTGAGGAGCTGTCAGCGATGCCCGAGGTCCTGCTGAAAGGCGTCGAGGACGGTATCTCCGGCACCCAGCCCATGGTGAAGTCCAGCGAGCGCCGGGCGGCCCTGGCCCAGATTGTCGCGGGGCGGGCTCAGGAGAATCTGGAGCGCTCCCAGGAATTTCTCGCCGCCAATGGGGCGAAGGAAGGGGTGACGACCTTGCCGAGCGGGCTCCAGTACAAGGTACTAAGCGCCGGTGAAGGCAAGACCCCCGCGCCCAACAGCCGGGTCACCGTGAATTATCGGGGGACCCTGATCGACGGCAGTGTGTTCGACAGCTCATACAAGGATGAAAAGCCTGCGACATTGGAAGTCAGAAAGGTCATCAAGGGTTGGCGCGAGGCCCTGCAACTGATGAAGGAGGGCGCCAAGTGGGAGATTTTTGTCCCGCCGGATCTGGCCTACGGCAAGACTGGTCGCGACAATCGCATCCCGCCCAACAGCGCCCTGATCTTTGAGTTGGAACTGCTGTCGGTTGAGCCAGGGCCCCCTCCCCCGCCGCGGAAGGTCCGACCCAATATCCCCCCCGCCGAGGATGATGGCGATTAGGTGAGGGCGGCCAAGGGGATTGACGACGGGACGGGAACCTTCGAGTTCACCGGCGTGCTGGCGCTCAAATGGCATGACCCGCGTCAGGCTTGCGACCCCGCCGCCGGGGGGTAAATGAAAAGATCTTCACGGGCAGCTTCCAGTTCAAGCGAAATGTTCGCGAAGTACCCCGACAATGCGCCCCGCCGCATGGCCATCGCCGTAGGGGGATGCCCCCTTGGCCATCTCCCGGTAGGCCGCCGCGTCATCCAGCAGCCGCCGGGCCGCGCCGACGATGGCATCGAAATCCGTGCCAACCAATTCGACCACGCCGGCGGCCACGGCCTCGGGCCGCTCCGTCTCCTGGCGCAGAACCAGGACGGGCTTACCGAGGGCCGGGGCCTCCTCCTGAACGCCGCCCGAATCGCTCAGGATGAGATAGGCCCGCTGCATGGCCCCGACGAAGGCGGCATAATCGAGGGGCTCCCCCAGCGTAATGCGCTCATGCCCCCCCAGGAGCGCATGGGCCAACTCCCGCACATTGGGATTGGGATGCACCGGGTAGAGGACCTGAACGTCCGGGTAGATATCCGCCAGATGCCGGATGGCTCGGCATATCGTCTCGAAGGGGGCGCCAAAATTTTCCCGCCGATGGGCCGTCACCAGGATGAGCCGCCGGGAGGGATCGATGGGGACACCGGGATCGGGGTGGGTCGCGGCCACGCGCAACAGGGCATCGATGACCGTGTTACCCGTCACCCAGATGTGACTTGCCTCGCACCCCTCCCGTAGCAGATTGGCGCGGGAGCGCTCCGTGGGGGCGAAATGCCATCGCGCCAGCCGGCTGGCGATGACCCGGTTCATCTCCTCGGGAAATGGATTGCCCAGATCCCCGGTGCGCAGCCCGGCCTCCACGTGACCGAAAGGGATGCGCCGATGGAAACAGGCCAGGGCGGCCGACATGACCGTGGTGGTATCACCCTGGGCCAGGACCGCGTCCGGGGACTCGACCTCCAGCGCCGCATCCAGGTCGAGTAGCAGACGGGCCGTGAGGGCGTTAAGGGCCTGGTTGGGACGCATGATATCGAGATCGATATCCGCCGCTATATCGAAAAGGCGCAGGACCTGGTCAAGCATCTGGCGATGCTGGGCCGTGGCCAGCACCCGGCAATCCGCCCAAGGCTCCTCATGCAGGGCCTGGATCACGGGCGCCATCTTGATGGCCTCGGGCCGGGTGCCGGCGATACAGAGTAGCTTGACGCGTTTCATATCTGCAATTACATCCAGGGATCAATCTATGGAACTTGAGGATATCCGACACCCGTGCCCAGAGGGGCTTGCCGAGTGGTCAAGGCACATCCAGGGCTCGGGCGAAAGCGGCTGACATCATTTGAGGCCCTGAAAATACCGATCCGTTTCCTGCTTGATGACCTTGGACAGGAGCAGGAGGGCGATGAGGTTGGGGATGGCCATGAGGCCGTTGGCCAGATCGGAGAAGTTCCAGACGAAGTCCAGTTGCATCAGGGTGCCGACGATGACGGCCGAGGTGAAGACCAGTCGGTAACTGTGAATGGCGTGGCGCACGGCGCGCGCGCCACCCAGGGAGTTGGCCAGGTATTCGATGGCCTTTTCGCCGTAATAGCTCCAGCCCAGGATGGTCGAATAGGCGAAAAGGGCGGTGGCGATGGCCACCAGGATCTCGCCGGGGCCTCCCAGGGTCTCGGCGAAGCTCTGGCTGGTGAGGCTTGCCGCGCCCACCCCTTGGGTCCAGGGGCTGGCGGTGAGGATGACCAGGGCCGTCATGCTGCACACCACCAGGGTGTCGATGAAGGTCTGGGTCATGCTGACCAGGGCCTGCTTGACGGGGTCATTGGTGCGGGCGGCGGCGGCGGCGATGGGCGCCGAGCCGAGGCCGGATTCGTTGGAGAAGACGCCGCGGGCCACGCCATAGCGGATGGCCGCCGCCACCGCCGCCCCGGCGAAGCCACCGCCGGCGGCGATGGGATTGAAGGCGTGATAGAAGATGAGGGACAGGGCCGCCGGAATCTCGCTGGCGTTGAGGGCCAGCACCACCAGGGACGCCACGACATAGCCCAGGATCATGAAGGGCACCAGGAAGGAGGTGAAGCGGGCGATGGAATGGATGCCACCCAGGATGACCACGCCGGTCAGCAGGGTCAGGATCGCGCCCGTCATCCAGGGCTCGATATGGAAGCTGGTCTGGAAGATCCCGGCGACGGCGTTGGCCTGGGTCATGTTGCCGATGCCGAAGGTGGCGATGGCGGTGAAGAGGGCGAAGAGCCAGGCCAGCACCCGCTGATTGGCGCCCTTGGCCAGGTAATACATGGGGCCGCCGCGCATGCCGAAGTCGCCGCGTTCCCGGTATTTCAGCGCCAGCAAGGCCTCGGCGTACTTGGTGGCCATGCCGACCAGGCCGGTCATCCACATCCAGAAGACCGCTCCAGGGCCACCCAGGGTGATGGCGGTCGCCACGCCAACGATGTTGCCAATGCCCACCGTGGCCGCCAGGGCGGTCATCAGGGCGCCGAAGTGGCTGATATCGCCCTCGTGCCCATGATCCTTGTGGAGGATCAGCCGGAAGGCATGTCCCAGGGCACGGAACTGCAACCCCCTCAGCAAGAAGGTTAAATAGACGCCGGTGCCGACCAGGAGGATCAGCATGGGCGGCCCCCAGACCCAGCCCGAGAGAGTGGAAACCAACGATTCGATACTTTGCATATTCAGCCCCTGTTAGCCACGATTGGCGAAGGAAATAGGTGCGGCGCCCGAGCCAGGCCTAACGCGGATAGCGGTCGTCGAGTTTGGCCGGGCAGAGCACGTCGCGCATGATACCAATCAGATCCAGCAAGGGGTGGTTGCGAATGCGATGTAGATGCGATTGGCCTCCTTGCGGCAACCCCCGTTCCCCGCCTAACGAGTTCGTTGTATCGCTGCCTTGGAGGTTCACCAGGCCAAGCTCACCTTCCGCGCTCTGCGGGAGGGGGCAGCAGATGAGCCGTTGGTTGACAGCCCGGCGCTTACCTCCACCTCACCGTGACCGACATGGTAGGCAGGGTCCTGTTCGAATCGGGTCGACTGAACCCGGACGGCAGCATCGTCGGTGTGGAAAACGGAAACGGTGTCGGTGACGAGCCGCACTACAACGGTGACCTCACCAGCCCCGGACAGGTCCAGGTCTACGAGCCAACATGGGCGACCTGGAGGATAGGCAAACCTACACACTCCTGCGGGCAGCCCGGCTACCTGAGGCAGGATGCGAATGACCCCACGGTTGCCCGGTTCCTCGCCCTGTATGACGCATCGGCAATCCGCGCCGAGACCATCGCTACCGCCCCCGCCGACGTGGCGCCTCCCGGCGTAGTTCCGGGATCACCCTCAAGGTCGGTCGGTGCCTCGCAGGGCTCTGCCCGAAGGGCCCCAAGCGGCGCTCGGAATCGTTAATCGGGCGGAAGTTGCACGCTCGCCGAAGGCCCCCTTGTGGGGCTTCGGCGTTTTTCCAAGGCTTGACGCAGCGAGCGTTGATCGATCGCCGGGCGGAAGGAGGCCGGCGGGCCGCTCGTAAGGGCGCGGACACAGCGGGTGCGGGGGTACCGGGTCGCCCGTGCGGCCAAGGGACTACCGCCTAATCACCCAATGCTCGCAAAAGATTTCTCCTATTAATTGCGACAAGTAATTTTCTATCGTTTATATTAAATTGCGACAAAGTAATTTTCTATCTGTTGCCGCCCTTGGCGGTGAGGGTCAGGTCGAGGTAGGCGATGCCGCCCTCGTCGCCGAGGTCGGCGTCACCCGCATAGATGATGCTCGTCGAGGTGTTGTTCTCGCCCAGGTTGACGAGCTGGGTGCCACCCGCCGCGAACTTGGTCCCGAGCGGGGTGTTGCACTGAGGCCCCTCGGCGTCGTTGCCATCCAGGACGAAGGTCAGGCGGTAAGTGCCCGTGGAGGCGGTCTTGGCGTTCCAGTTGTAGCCATAAACGATGCTGCCGCCCGAGGTGATCTCCACCGAGAGGGCATTGGTGTAGACGGGGACGTTGACCGAGGGGGCGGCCACGCCCGTGCCGGCCCACAGACCCGTGGTCTCATCCCAGTACGGATCCGTGCCGATCTTCTGGATCAAGCAGACGCGCGCAGCGGGAGTAGACAAGCGCGCTGATCGGGATGGCAGTGCCATCCGCGTCCGTTGCCGCCCGCACAGTGCTCGGGTCGAGGGCGGTCAGAGTGCCTGTCAGCAGGCCGGGGGCAGGACCAGGTCCGAAGTCATTGCCCTGCATCTCGTTGCCGGACTGCTCGGTGCCGGGCACGCCCCGCTCATCCCGAAGGCCGCGAAGCAGCCGATGCTCTCACCGGTCGTATCGGGCAGGGTGCAGGGCGCCGGCAGCGGTAACCCACCCGTGTAACCGGCCCAGTCAGCTACGTATAAACCCAGCTCGGGGTCGTTCGCCGGCACGCTCTGCAACAGGTTGAACTCGACGCGGATCTGCCGGGTCGCGATCGACGGGCTCGACTCCAGCAGGTCGCCGATGTCCACCGCGCTCACTACCAGCGGCGAAGTGATGTCATGGCCGATGCTGAACGCCTTCCAGAAGTTCTGGGTGCGCTTCTGCAGCCACCACACCTTCGGGTCGCCGGTGAACACGACCTCTCCGGTCTCCGAAACGACGGTAACCTTTCGGCCGTAGTAGCACAGGATGGCCGGGGGGACCGCGGTGCCGTCCGGCACGCCCGCCTCGTCAACGCACTGCGCCACCGGGTCGGTGATCGGCGCCCACCTCCAGATGCCGTCCGCCGGGAAGGCTGCTGGCCCCACATTGTCCGACAGGATCACCGGGAACGACAGGTTGTTGACGCCGCTCTCGCCGGTTATGGGTTTTCCCTTGCCCATTGCCATTGGCGCCGCCACGAGAATGGCTGATGCCACCGCGAGCGCCAATACCTTGTGTTTCAATATAAGTTTCATTGCCTGATCCCCCATTGACGCTGCTGGCCAGTCCGGCTTGACCGCAGGCCGTCACGCTTGCGCGACCGCTCCCTCGGTCGGTCCCTTTCCGCCGCCTCCTCACGCGCACGACCCGGAGAAGCGGGCCAGAAAACCTATCTGCCTTAAGTCTGGTAAAGGGGGCGGGGTATGGTATGGGGTAGATACCCCAGGCGGCGGGCGTCGTGGTCCCAAGCCGGGATTTCCCGATGGGGCGAGGGCTCCGGAGGCCGTCGGGGTTGTGATTCTCCCCGGATGGGCTAGGCTTGAATGATCCCGCCGCGGGTGACGGGGGTTGACCGGAAGGGGTTGGCATGGCGTTGTGACCAAGCTCAAGCAGTTCCCGCTGATGGGGTTTGCCACGGTGATCGCGGTCACCCTGGGCATGTTTCTGTTGCTGTACTGGCATGTCTACAACACCTTTCGGGTGAGTCGAACGCTCACCAACGAGTATGCCAGCGGGCTTGCCCTGGGTAGCCAGATCCTCTCGAGCCACCTGAACCTGATGTACGATGCCCACCTGGTGGTCCTCGATGGCGACCACGCCAAGGTGATCTCGTATCGCGACTGGGAGACGGGGCTTCAATCCCACCTGGAGGAGGCACGCGAGCTCGGCAAGGCGGACCCGGCGTTCGCCTCCCTCGCCTCGCTGGGGGCGTTGAGCCTGGGGTTGCGGCAGCGGGAGAATGCCGCCCTCGACGCCCTCGCCAACCATGACCCTGCCACCGCCGAGGCCATGCTGCACAGCCCGGAGTACCGGAGCCTCGGCTGGGCATTCGAAGCCCGCGTGGCCGACTCCATGACCCGGCTCAACCGTACCTTCAGCGAGCGGCTGCGCATGGAGGGTCACCGGGAGCTGGCCGCCCTGGTCCTCGCCTTTGCCATCTTCGGGCTCTCCACCCTGGTCTGGGTGGTTCTGCTGCAGCGTTTGCGGGCCTGGGGTCGCGCCTTGGAGGCGGAGATGGCCCAACGCCGCGAGGCGGAGGCGCGGTTGCGCCGGGCCCAGCAGATGGAGGCCCTGGGGCGGCTGGCGGCAGGGATTTCCCATGACTTTAACAACATCCTGAGCGTGGTTCAGGGTTTCGTGGACGTGGCCCTCAACCGACTCGCGCAGGATCATCCCGCCGCCGAGGCGCTGGGAAAGATCGGCGCGGCCGCCCGGCAGGGTACCGAGCTGATTCGATCATTGCTCACCTTCAGTGGCCGCACGGGGGCCGAGATGGGGCCGGTGGAGCTCGGGGGACTGGTGGCGGAGGCGGCCCGGCTGTTACGCGAGACGCTGCCGGCGACGGTATCCCTCGAGGTCGATGTTCCTGACCAGCAAGAGGGCTACCGGGTGTGGGCAAGCCGTTCCCAGCTTCGGCAGGTATTGCTGAACCTGGTGCTCAACGCCCGCGACGCTATGCCCGAGGGCGGGCGCCTGCGGATCGGTCTGGCGCCGGTGGTCGATGAAGAGGGTGAGATAGGGGTCGGCTGGGTCCGACTAGAGGTGGAGGATACCGGCATGGGGATTCCGGAAGAGTTGAAGGACCGGGTGTTCGAGCCCTTCTTCACCACCAAGCCACGGGGTCGGGGCACGGGACTGGGACTGGCGGTGGTCGCCGCCGTGGTGGAAGAGCATCGGGGGCGGATCCGGGTGGACTCCGAGCCTGGCCAGGGGAACCCGTTTCACCCTCGAGCTGCAAGGGCTGGGGCCGGTCCCGGCGGAGGCGGAGGTCCGCGAAGACGGGGCAGGCAAGCGCGTGCTGGTCGGGCTGGCGGATACCTATACTCAGGGGCTGGTGCTCTCGGCCCTGGAAGCGGACGGCTATCGGGTGCGCGCCGCCGAGTCATCCCAAGCCCTCGTGGATGCCGTCGCCGAGCTACCGCCGGATGTGGTGCTGCTCGATGCCAGCCTGGCCACCTCCAGCTTCGGGGAGTGTCTGCGGGCGGCACGGGGCGGCGGTGGGGCGGTGCCGATCCTGGTCCTCGGTCCCGGCCAGGGCGAGCTTACGGAAGAGACCGGGGCGGATGTGTTGACCTTGGATAAACCCTTCCTGATGAGCGAGCTCATCCGGCTGATCCACAATCTGGCGAGCGACCATGGCACCCTTGAGATCACGCATTCTGATCGTTGATGACCACGCGCTGGTGCGCGACATGCTGAGCCAGCGTCTGGCGCAGGAGCCCGACCTGGAAGTGGTGGGTTTGGCGCAGGACGCCGGTCAGGCGCTCGAACTGACGCTGCGACTGCGGCCCGACATGGTGGTGCTGGACATCGATATGCCCGGTCTTTCGGCATTCGATGCGGCGCAACGTATCGGCACCGAGTTGCCAGGCACGCGCCTCTTCTTTCTGAGCGGATATGTGCAGGACGGCTATATCGCCCAAGCGCTCCAGGCACGGGCACGCGGTTATGCCACCAAGGGCGGAACGCCGGATGGTCTGCTCACCTGCATCCGCAAGGTCCTGAAGGGGGGCACCTGCTTCTGCCCGGAGGTACGCAGCCGCCTGGAGATCACCGCCGATGGGCCGCGCCTGGCGGCGTGCGCACGCACGCGCGCCCAGCTTCTGACGCCGCGGGAGCTGGAGGTCCTCTCCTATCTGGCCAAGGGGCTGGCGAAAAAGGAGATCGCCCGCATCACCGACCTGAGCGTCAAAACCGTGGAGCAGCACTGCACCCACCTGATGCAAAAGCTCGACATTCACGACCGGGTGGAGCTTGCCCGGTTCGCCATCCGCGAGGGTCTCGTCCAGCCCTAGCCGCTCCATTGAGAGTCAATAGGTTATTTACCTGATGGGCAGAGGGTGCGGTCCGCGCTATGAATTAAGAAGGTGGGAGGGGCGCCGGGCCGGCAGCCCCAGTCGCCAGGGATTGCGGGAACCACGATAGCGAGGTAAATCAGATGTTCAAGAAACTGGGTGTGATCGGCGGGGCCCTGGCGATCCTCGCTGTCGGCGCGGCAACGGCTGCCGACTGGAGTCTGGTCCAGGATGACATGAAGTTCATGCGCGAGGAGGAGAAGCTGGCGCGGGATGTCTACGCTAACCTCTACGACTTCCATTTGGCTAACGGCCTGACACTCACCGTATGCGACAACATCGCCTACTCGGAGCAGCGGCATATGGAGGCCATGAAGCAACTGCTCGACAAGTACGGCATCGAGGATTCGGCGGTCGACGGGGGGCAGGGAACCTACCCGGACAGCTGTCTAGACCCTGAATGCACCTTCAATAACACCGGCCTCGGCGACCTCTATAACAAGCTGGTGGCGGATGGCAAGGTCTCGGGTTTGGGCACCCTCTTGGTCGGTGGCCTGATCGAGGAGGTTGACATGATCGATCTGGCCGAGGCGATCGCCACCGCGGAGGGTTACGCGGATATCCAGGGCGTTTACGACAACCTGCTGTGCGGCTCCGGCAACCATCTGAGGGCCTTCGCCCACAACATCGAGCTGGCCACGGGCGATTCCTACATCGATGCGAGCGCGGCTTATGTGAGTGACTTCGGAATCCGGCCCGAGGTGGGGACAGAGGCGTATGACGCCTATGTGGCTTCCCTCAATGCCATCCTGGCCGCGCCCATGGAGCATTGTGATAGCGGCGCGGCGCGCCCCCAACCCAAGGGCGGCCCTCCGCAGGAAAGGCCGTTCCGCGGCGGCCGTTAGTCCCAGTCAAAGCGCCCCATGTGGCACTGACACCCCGGCCCCAGGCCGGGGCGTCAGTGCTTATTCCAGGCAGTTGGCTCTCACTCCCCGGCATGGGGGGTGCGCGGGGCGCGGCGCGGTACGAAACAGCTTGTGTCGTGCAGGAGACTGTTTGGATGGGCTGGCCGGTTGGCGACAATAAGGCGGGAAAGTACTAATCCCCCACGGCCCACCCTTTGGGATCGCCATGACGGCGCTTTAGCCAGGGGACTTACCCTCGGCCCCTGGAGAGACCTCGACCCTGGTCACCATCAGGTCCACTCAATCCTTCCGTCCAATCAACTCGATGGGATAGCCATCCGGGTCCGCCACGAAGGCGATGATGGTGGTGCCGGCGTTCATGGGCCCGGCCTCGCGCATGATGTTCCCGCCCCGCCCCCGGATCTTCTCGCAGGCACGATAGACATCATCGACTTCCAGGGCAATGTGGCCGAAGCCGGTGCCCAGTTCATAGGCGCTCACGCCCCAGTTGTAGGTCAGCTCGATGACCGCCTGCGCCGACTCCTCCCCGTATCCCAGAAACGCCAGGGTGAACTGACCGTCCGGGTAGTCCTTGCGGCGCAGCAACCGCATTTCCAGCACCTTGGTATAGAAGTCGATGGACCGGTCCAGGTCCCCGACGCGGAGCATGATGTGCAGGATTCTCATCGGCATTTTTCCCATTCATGGTTGTCTTTGATGCTTCGCCACGCCTCATGAGGCTCGCTCCCGTCCGTTGCCCGGGATGCGGCCCGTCCACCGGCCATGCGCCATCGGTACGCCTTGTAGGCACACGCAGAGGCAAGTGCTTGGGCCTTGCGATTCCAAGCACTTGTTCTGGCTAGTTAATTCTTGCCGCCGCCAAACATGTTCATGGGATTTGGCATCTTGTTCATCATGTTACTCGGGTTGAAGCCGCCCTTGTCCTTGCCGTCCTCGTTCCGGTTATCCACCGGCGGCTGGCCTTGGGGCGACTGGCCTTGGGGCGGATAGCCTTGAGGCGACTGGCCTTGGGGCGGATAGCCGGGAGAGGTGCCGTAGGCCCCCGGAGGCAGTGGATAGGCGCCGGGCGGTTGTGCGGAGACACCTGCATCGGGGGGAGCGGCCCCCGGCGCCACGGGAAATAAGGTGCGGCGGAGGGCGGATAGCCTGCGGGCATGCGTGGGGGAGGGTAGGTCCATTGGGCAGGAGGATAGGTCCATTGGGCGGGGGGGAGGACCATTGGGCGGGCGGGTAGGCGCCAGCAGGCGGGGCATATCCGGGCTGTTCGCCGTAGGTCGCCGGCGGGACCGGAGCGGATTCGCGGGCCTGGGGCGGCGGTGGCGGCGCATATCTAGGGTAGGAAGATGGTTTATTGCGCTGGGAGGCGGGCGGCGCTCCAACCTGGGATGGATTAGAGGGTGCGCCCCAGGGTCCGCTGGAACCGGGAAAGCTCATGCCGGGGCCGCCAAAGCCCGGCATGGGGGCTTGGGGTGAAGAACCGCCGTAACCGCTGGCAACGGCGGTACTGGCGACGAATAGGGCCATCAGACTGACGGCTGTTGCGCTGTATTTTGTGGTCATGTTGTCCTCCGAATGGTGGGGTCCGCCCGAGAAAGGGGATTATCTAAAAAAACTTCAGCGTTCAGACCCCCTCTCCCCAACCCTCCCCCGCGAGGGGGGAGGGAGCCAGAGAATCAGTGGCTTGAGCTACTGAACCCAACCGACGCGGCCGGGGGGGTCTGAACGCCTACAAATAAACAAGGCCGGAATCATCCGGCCTTGTTGTTTTCCGATTGCATAAGGTTGATTCAGTGGGCGCGAATGAATTCGCACCTACCCGCCTCTAACCGACCCGTATTGAATCAATAGGGTTTTCTCCCAACCCAATTGCCCGGCGGCTGGTACTGACAGACCCACACCTGCTCACGTGAGTCATCGCACACCGCGACGGCACAGCCCACCCTGGTGGTACTTTTCCAAACGATTTGCGTGTAATGCCCGCACATTTTGCCAGTGGCACAGCGGTTGTTCTTGTAGTCATAGTTGGCACGCTCGCTGCCCCAGTCGTCCACAACCTTCTTCGGGCTGACTTTCTGCAGTTCGCGCTTGCCATCCGACCATTTGATTGCACTCGCCCAATACAGATTCTCACCGTATCGCCCATTAGGCTTGCTGTGCTGCATGCGGCACTGGTTGGATTGCTTCAGATGGTTCGCCCATTTCTGGGCAGAAGCGGCAAGCTCAGGCGAATAAGCGAGGGGTGGGGCGCCAACTGTTTCGCGCCAGCGATTGTGCGCGGCCACCATTCGGTCCGCATCCACCTCTAACGCCTGCGCCGACAGGGCAGGGACGAGACAGCAAATGAGCAGGAGTCGCTTTAACATTTCACAGGTAGTTAGCATAGACCAGCATTAGGTTGATCCGCCTTATGTTCTGGTGTTTCCGAGCTTTGAGGTGGGTCGGCGACGGGTAGGCGGTCTTGTGATGTTATCCACAAAAATAAAAAGGCTTAGAGCCTTTCGGTTCTAAGCCTCTGTCTAATTTGGCTCCCCGGCGTGGACTCGAACCACGGACCTAATGATTAACAGTCATCCGCTCTACCGACTGAGCTACCGGGGAATGGTTTAAGCGCGCCATTTTATTGGCCATTTTTACCGGAGTCAAGGACCGCGCGCGGCCACGCAAGGGCAGCACGCGGTCCCGACCGGCCAAGCCGCCGGGCGTTACCCCGTCAGCCGATGACGCTGGCGATGCGGTCGAGGGCCTTTTCCAGGTTGGCGCGACTGGTGGCGATGGAGATGCGCACATGGCCGCCGAGGCCGAAGGCGGAGCCGGGGACGAGGGCGACGCCCGCCTTCTCGATGAGGTACTCGGCCAGCTCCAGGTCATCCTTGACGCCGTCGATGGCGTCGATCATGCCCTGGACCTTGGGGAAGACGTAGAAGGTGCCATCGGTGGGCAGACATTCGATGCCGGCCATGGTGTTGAGGCGCGCGACCACGTAGTCGTGGCGCTCCTTGAAGGCGGCGCCCATGGTGGCGATGCAGTCCTGGGGACCTTCCAGGGCGGCTTGGGCGGCGACCTGGGAGATGGAGGTCGGGTTGGAGGTGCTCTGGCCCTGGATCTTCTTCATGGCCTTGATGATATCGGCGGGGCCGCCGGCGTAGCCGATGCGCCAGCCGGTCATGGAGTAGGCCTTGGAGACGCCGTTGAGGACCAGGGTGCGCGGGGCCAGGTCGGGGCAGGCGTTGAGGATGTTGACGAAGGGTTCGCTGCTCCAGCGGATGTGCTCGTACATGTCGTCGGTGGCGATGACGGCCTTAGGGTGACGACGCAGGACCTCGCCCAGACCCGCCAGCTCGGCATGGCTGTAGGACATGCCGGTAGGGTTGGAGGGACTGTTGATGACGACCAGGGCGGTGCGCTCGGTCAGGGCCGCCTCGAGCTGGGCCGGGGTGATCTTGAAGCGCTGGTCCGCGCCCGCGTCAACGATGACGGGTACGCCGCCGGCCAGGAGCGACATGTCTGGATAGGAGACCCAGTAGGGGGCGGGGATGATGACCTCGTCGCCCGGGTCCAGGATGGCCTGGGCCAGGTTGTAGAAGCTCTGCTTGCCGCCGCAGGAGACCAGGATCTCTTCGACCTGATAGTCGAAGCCATTCTCGCGCTTGAACTTATCGACAATGGCGCGCCTCAGTTCGAGGGTGCCTTCCACCGGCGTGTATTTGGTGAAGCCGTCATGGATGGCCTTGATGGCCGCCTCCTTGATGTGGTCCGGGGTATCGAAGTCCGGCTCGCCGGCACCCAGGCCGACGACGTCCTTGCCCGCGGCGCGCAGGGCCTTGGCGCGGGCGGTGATGGCGAGGGTCGCCGAAGGCTTGACGGATTGTACGCGGGCGGAAAGTTTGCTGCTCATCGGTCCTGTTCTCGACTCTTTGCCGGTGGGGGAGGTTTAGCGCCCTGGCAATCGTGGGCGTGGCTCCCAATAATAGCGAAACGCGCCATTTCCGGCACGGGGATTCACCACCTTTACGGCTTTACCCAGCGCCCTGCCTCGGAAACACCGCCGCCCCTCATGAGCAAGCTCCCCGACAAACCCTTCGAACTGGTCTCGAAATTCAATCCCGCCGGCGATCAGCCGGAGGCCATCCGCCGCCTGGTGACGGGGCTGCGGGATGGCGAGGCGGGACTGACCCTGCTGGGGGTCACGGGGTCGGGCAAGACCTTCACCGTCGCCAATGTCATTCAGGAACTCCAGCGCCCGGCCCTGGTGCTGGCGCCCAACAAGACCCTGGCGGCCCAGCTCTATGGCGAGATGCGCGACTTCTTCCCGCGCAACGCCGTGGAGTATTTCGTCTCCTACTACGACTATTACCAGCCGGAGGCCTATGTCCCCTCCTCGGACACCTACATCGAGAAGGACGCCTCCATCAACGAGCACATCGAGCAGATGCGCCTCTCGGCCACCAAGGCGCTCCTGGAGCGGCCGGACGTCATTATCGTCGCCACCGTCTCCTCCATCTACGGCCTGGGGGACCCGGATGCCTATCTGCGCATGGTGCTGCACCTGAGCCGCGGCGACCGGGTGGACCAGCGCGCCCTCCTGCGCCGGCTGGCGGACCTGCAGTACAAGCGCAACGAGGTGGAGCTGCACCGCGGCACCTTCCGGGTGCGGGGCGACGTCATCGACATCCATCCGGCGGAGTCGGACGAGGAGGCCCTGCGCGTCACCCTCTTCGATGAGGAGATCGAGTCCCTGGCGGTCTTCGACCCCCTCACCGGCGAGGTGCTGCGCAAGGTCGCCCGCTATACCGTCTTCCCCAAGACCCACTATGCCACGCCCCGGGAGACGGTCCTGGCGGCGGTGGACCAGATCAAGGTGGAGCTCCGGGAGCGCCTGACCTGGCTGCGGGAACACGACAAGCTGGTGGAGGCCCAGCGCCTGGAGCAGCGCACCCTCTTCGATCTGGAGATGATGGTGGAGGTGGGTTACTGCTCCGGGGTCGAGAACTACTCCCGCTACCTGTCCGGGCGCGGGCCGGGCGAGCCACCGCCGACCCTCTACGACTATCTGCCCGACAACGCCCTCCTCATCATCGACGAAAGCCACGTCACCGTGCCCCAGCTCGGCGGCATGTACAAGGGCGACCGCTCGCGCAAGGAGAACCTGGTGGAGTACGGCTTCCGCCTGCCCTCGGCCCTGGATAACCGCCCCCTGCGCTTCGAGGAATTCCAGGAGCGCCAGCCCCAGACCATCTATGTCTCCGCCACCCCGCGCGACTACGAGATCCAGCACTCCGGGGCCGTCGTCGAGCAGGTGGTGCGGCCCACGGGGCTGGTGGACCCGGATCTGGAGGTCCGGCCGGCCCTGAGCCAGGTCGATAATCTCCTGTCGGAGATTCGGGCCCGGGTCAGCCACGACGAACGGGTCCTGGTCACCACCCTCACCAAGCGCATGGCGGAGGATCTCACCGACTATATGAACGACCACGGCGTACGGGTGCGCTATCTGCACTCGGACATCGACACCGTGGAGCGGGTGGAGATCATCCGCGACCTGCGCCTGGGGGAGTTCGATGTGCTGGTGGGCATCAACCTGCTGCGCGAGGGTCTGGACATGCCCGAGGTGTCGCTGGTGGCCATCCTGGATGCCGACAAGGAGGGCTTCCTGCGCTCCGAGGGCTCGCTGATCCAGACCATTGGCCGCGCCGCCCGCCACGTCAACGGCAAGGCCATCCTCTACGCCGACAAGATCACCGGCTCCATGGAGCGCGCCATTGGCGAGACCGAGCGCCGCCGCGCCAAGCAGACCGAATTCAACGCCCTCCACGGCATCACGCCCCAGACCATCCACAAGGCCATCGCCGACATTCTGGAGGGGGCAACGCCGGGTGGACCCCGGTCGGCCCGGGAATACGCCCAGGTGGCGGAGGAAATGGTCGAGTACGCCAGCCTCACCCCGGCCCAGATGGCGCGTAAGATCAAGGCCCTGGAGAAGGAGATGTATGGCTACGCCAAGGATCTGGAGTTCGAAAAGGCGGCGGCGGTCCGCGACCGGCTCAAGGAGTTGCAGATGAAGGGGCTGGCGGCCTGATGGGCTTCGCCCTGGTTATGGCGCCGAATCCACAAGACGATCCGCTCCGGCGCCACCGCCCCAACCGTGGCATTGATGATGTCGCGGGCGATCTCGTCCAAATCCGTCACCTTGGCATTAGCCTGGGACATCGCCGGCAGGGTCCGCTCGGTCATTAACCACCCTCCTCTCGTGCAAGGCCGAGAATGCCAAGTCGATACAGAAGGCGTTCATCACACGGCAGCAAGTCCCTTTCTGTCAAGTTCTCCCTCTCTGCCGGGTTAATGGACGATCTGACCGAACTTGCCGCTGTTGAAGTCGTGGATCGCCTGGCTGATCTCCTGCCGGGTATTCATGACGAAGGGGCCGTGACCCACGATGGGTTCGTTGAGCGGCTCGCCATTCAGCAGCAGCACCATGGCATCTTCCGGGATATCGCAGGCGAGTTGCGTCCCTTCGCGCTGCATGACGGCCAGCTCGGCCGCGCGGATGGTGTGGGCGCCGATCTGGAGCGACCCCCGGAGGACAAACAAGGCGGTGGTGTGCCCGGCAGGCAGGTCGATGGATAGCGAACGGCCCGCCTGGAGGCGCAGGTCCCAGACGTTCATGGGGGTAAAGGTGCGGGCCGCCCCCTGGGTATCGCCGTACCGACCGGCGATGATCCGGGCCGTGCCGGCCTCCTGGGGCAAGGCGACGATGGGGATCTGGTCAGCGGTGAGGCCCTGGTAGCCGGGGGCCGCCATCTTGTCCTTGGCCGGCAGATTGACCCAGAGCTGGACCATCTCGAAGGGCCCACCCTGGCGGGCGAAGTCGGCGCTGTGATATTCGTCGTGGATCAAGCCAGAGGCCGCCGTCATCCACTGGACGTCGCCCGGGCCAATGGTGCCGCCGCCACCCGACGAATCCCGATGCGAGACGCCGCCCGCATAGACCAGGGTCACCGTCTCGAATCCCCGGTGCGGATGCTGGCCGACGCCCCGGCGCTCGCTGGTCGGCGTGAAATCAACCGGGCCGGCATAGTCCATCAGCAGGAAGGGCGACATTTCGGCGGCGATATCCTGGTAAGAAAAGATAGTCCGCACCGGGAAGCCATCGCCGACCCAGTGACTGCCGCTGCTGCGTTTGATAAAGGCGAGTTCTTTCATGATGAAAGATCCAGAACTGGGGGTTCGGGTTTAGCGGTGAAGCCGTATTGGGGTGATTTCTCGTTTGGCGGTAGCCACCGGCTGATTCAATAGCCGGGCCACTCTCCCTCAGTAGCTGGGCAATTCGACCGGCCGCAGGTCGAAGACCAGCACCTCGGCGCTTCTCGCCCTGGCCGAAGCTGATCGCTGCGACGTTGCGCAGGCGGGCGCCGTCCCCCGCCATCAGGCGTTGGCCGTTGACCGCCAGCGCGCCGCGCGCCACCTGGATGTAGGCATAGCGGTTCTCCGGCAAGGTCAAGACCTGCTGTTCTTGACCGTCAAACAGTCCGGCATAGACCCGGGCGTCCTGATAGACCGCCAGGGACCCCTCGGTACCCTCCGGGGAGATGATCAGGCGCAGCTTGCCCCGCTTGTCCGCCTCCTCGAACCGCTGCTGCTGGTAGCGCGGGGTGACCCCCTTGCGGTTCGGGACGATCCAGATCTGCAGAAAATGCACCAACTCCTGGCGCGAGGCGTTGAATTCGCTGTGGCGGATGCCCGAGCCGGCGCTCATCATCTGCACATCGCCGGGGCGGATGACGGAGCCCGTACCCATGGAGTCCTTGTGCTCCAGGGCCCCCTCCAGGACATAGGTGAAGATCTCCATGTCGCGATGACCGTGGGTGTCAAAGCCCCGGCCCGGCTGGACGCGATCATCGTTGATCACCAGCAGATCCGAGAAGCCGGCCTGTTCCGGGTCGTAGTAGCTGCCGAAGGAAAAGCTGTGTCGGGAATGCAACCAGCCCAGCTTGGCGAGACCCCGGTCGGCGGCGGGTCTGAGTTCGAGCATGTCCAATACCTCTCTGTAGGCCGCGGCGACGGGCACTCGGCGGGGAGTGCCCGTCACGGCGGCAGTCCGGGCCTTAGCCCTTGATCGCCTCGATGGCGACCCTGATGGTCACTTCATCGCCGACGTTGGGGGCGTACTTGCCGGCGTTGAATTCGCTGCGCTTGATGAGGGTGCTGGCATTGGCGCCAATGGCATCCTTTTTCAGCATGGGGTGCGTCATGGTGGTGAAGTGTTCCACCTTCAGGGTCACCGGCTTGGTGACGCCCTTGATGGTCAGGTCGCCCTCGATGGTCTTGGGCTTGTCACCCTCGAAGACCACTTTCGTGGACTTGAAGGTGGCGGTCGGGTACTTGGCGGTGTCCAGAAAATCCTCGCCCTGGATGTGCTCGTTGAAGGTGGCATAGCCGGTATCGACCGAGCGGGTGTCGATGGTGATGTCCACGGCCCCGGTCTTGGCCTCCTGGTCCAGCATCACCGTGCCCGTGGTCTTGTTGAACTGGCTGACCTGGGTGGAGAGGCCAAGGTGGCTGTAGGAGAAACTCGGGAAGGTGTGGGAGCCGTCCACCTGATAAGTCACCGGCGCGGCCAGGGCGGAGGCCGAGGCGGCGGCGAGGATGAGGGCGGCGGAAAATTGGCTGAGCTTGTTCATGGGTAATCTCCGATGGCGGTTGAGGTTGGGTGGGTTGAGTGAGGGGATGGGGGTTAGTTGCCCGGCGTGACAGCGAGACGAAACTTGACCTCGACCTCGTTGGCGACGATGTCAAAGGCGGACCAGGGCCCTTCGCCGATCGCGAAGTCCCCCCGGCGCAGGGTGAAGCTGCCGGCGAAGACCCCGGCGTTCCCCTGGGCCGTGAAGGTGGCGGGCACCAGGATCTCCCGGGTCTGGCCCTTGATGGTCAAGTGGCCGGCGACCTCATAGCGGTTATCGCCGACCGCCTTGACGCTGCTCGAGGCGAAGCGGGCGGTCGGAAAGGCCGGTGTGTTGAACCAGGTCTTGGTCGCCACCTCTTCATCGGCCTCCGGGGTGCCGGTATCGATGCTGGCCAGGTCAACCTCGATCACGGCCTGGGCGCTGGCCGGCTGGGCCGGATCAAAGTGCAACTGGCCGCTGAAGGTCTTGAAACCACCGTCCATGCCGACCCCCATCTGGGAGTAGCCAAAGGTGATGCGGCTCTGGTCGGCCTGGACCTGGGTGAATTCCACGGCCTGGGTGGCGGGGGCCACCAGGGCGTTCAGGGCAAGCAGGAGGGCAAGGCGTTTCATCTTCATTTCTCCGAGGCTTGGTTAGGGTTCAGGCCTTGCCGAACTTCGGCAACATACGCAGGAGGACGTCGTCCTTATTGATGAAGTGGTGCTTCAGGCTGGCGCCGACATGGGCAACCAGCAGGGCCACCAGCAGCAGATTCAGGCTCATATGCAAGGTCTGCAGCAGGTCACCCAGGGCCTTGTCCTTGGTGAGCAGATCCGGCAGCGGCAGGACCCCAAACCACACCGTCTGGAAGCCCTTGGCCGAGCTCATCAGCCAGCCCGAGAGCGGGATGGCCAGCATCAACAGGTAGAGCAAGAGGTGGGTGGTCTGGGCGGCCCACTGCTGCCACCTGGGCATCCCCGCCGGCAGGGGCGGCGGCTGGTGGGTGACACGCCAGGCCAGGCGCAGGATCACCAACAGGAAGACGGTGACGCCCGCCCATTTGTGCCAGGCGTAGAGTTGCAGCTTCTGTGGCGACAGGGGCAGGTCGTGCATGTAAAAGCCCAGTCCCAGCAGACCCAGCATCAGGAGGGCGATCAGCCAGTGCAGGCCCTTGGCGGTGCGGCTGTAGTGATGAGTCATGAGCGTCTTCCTCGTGGCGGCCCCTGCCGCGGCTGTCGGCGATGGGGGTACTGTACCGGCCTCGATGGGTGCGAAATAGCAGGCAACAAGCAATTCTGTATTGCTGAATCAGCAACAATCTACTGGCAGGGTCATCCCTGGATGACTGGAGGACGACCAAAACAAGACCCGAATCGGGTCACGACCCGGGCCGGTGATGACATCAAGACCCCGTCAGCTTCAAGTTACGGCCCCTCCTGGCGGGCCTGAGGCGAGCTTCCACCGCCCGATGACATGGCATGCCAGGCACACCTAAAATTAGACCCAGATCACCATGACTGGAAATTTAATCGTGGGTGGGGGCGATGATTGTGGATTATCATGGAACTTATCTCGTTGATCATGACGCAGCCTTGGCGTCCTACTTCTTTCAAGCCCTGATCACACCCAACCGGTCCCTGATGCTAACTTGAAAAAGGCCGGCACCTGATCGGACGGCCGAAATTCTAACGGCTTCCCGTCCGCTCCTAGCCGCCCTCAAGGGCCAGCGGTACCTTGTCGTTGACACGACCGCTCTTGCACACAGGCATTCAGAAAAGACGGGGGAATAATCACCTCGGTAAGAGGTGGCGAACCCCGCAATCACAGGCGCCCGACTTGCCCGGCGGGAACATCCGTTCCGCGGTCAGGGGGTGCCAGAAGACGCTGACGGACAGGCCTAGCGGCGGTTCCCGGAGGCGACCCCAAAGGCGTCGGAGCATTGGCATCCGGCGTCGACTACCGAGAGACTGGAGGTTGGAATGGATCGAGAGACTTACCGCGGCGTCGTCAAGCCGCCCACGAGGGGAGTGGTGGCAATCGCCGCCGGGTTCACGCTGCTGCTCGCCGCCGGCGGGCTCCAAGCGGCCGCCACCTGTTCTATCGGCACGACGCCGAACCCGCCGACGATCAATGTCGGCCAGAGCGTCGCCTTCACCGGTACGGTGACCGGCAAGGCCCCCTTGACCTATACCTGGGCGTTTGCGGGCGGCACGCCGGCCAGCGCCACCACCAAGTCGGTGACGGTGAGCTACGCGAGCGCCGGTAGCTTCGCGGCGACCCTGAACGGCAAGAACGGTCGCAACGAGACCTGTACCGCCAACGTGACCGTGCAGGTCAATGCGGTGGGCAACAGCCCGCCGGTGGCCCAGAACGACGAGTACAACACCCAGCAGAACACCCCGCTGACGGTGGCTGCCCCGGGCGTCCTCGGCAACGACAACGACCCCAACGGCAACCCCATCACCGCGGTCCTGGGGACCAACGTCGCCCATGGCACCTTGAGCCTGAACGCGAACGGCGGCTTCACCTACACCCCCGCCAACAATTACAACGGCTCGGACAGCTTCACCTACCGGGCCCGGGACAGCCTCGGGGCCACGTCCAACCTGGCGACCGTGACCATCGGCATCGCTGCCGCCGCCCAGGTCTCCATCAACTCCACCAGCGCCGATGGCGCCCTGCCGACGACCGCGGTCCCCGAGCAATCAAAGGTGGGCATTGACCCGACCAACGCCTTCACCCTGTTGGCCATCAACGACCTGGGCATGCACTGCGGCGACCAGGACACCCGCATCTCCAGCATCCTGCCGCCGTTCAATGTGTTGCACGCCCAGGTGGTCCAGCGGGGCCGCACCGGACTGCCGCGCGTCCTGGGCGAGGGTGAAGTGACCCTTTCCTACTCGGCCGCCTCGAACCCGAACGACCCCGCCATCGCCAAGGTCGCCAGCGGCCAGGCCCTGTCCTCGGTGGTCAACGGCGAGGTCTATAAGACGAACTTCTGGGACGTGGCCTTCCAGGCCTACGACCCCTTCTACCCGCCGGGCGTGCTGGCCGCCTTCTACGACCCGAACAACCCGGCCAACAACGTCGACATCGGCCTGCCGGTACCTGACGTCGAGCGTCTCTACCTGGGCGACGGTCAGTTACACGCCACCCAACAGGCGATGCCGGGGCTGAACAACCCCTACATCCTGAACGAGGCCCAGACGTTCCAGGAGCATTTCACGGACTTCCCCTTCTTCATCAACTTCCCGTTCGGCTACGTGGCCGACAACGTCAACTGGTTCGAGGCCGCCGGCGTGCCCATCGCCATGTTCGACGACTTCGGCCGGGAGAACCCCTACCCGCTGGTGCGGGTGCAGGCGAAGCAGGGCACCACCACCATCGCCTCCCTCGATACGGTGATGCCCATCTCCGGCGAGGCCGAGTGCCAGTCCTGTCATGCGGCCACCGGCGGACGGCGGCAACGGCTCGGCCATCAAGAACCTCACCACCATCAACTCCTCGATCGACGATCCGCTGGAAGGCTCGGTGCCCAACGCCGCCAGCGTTGAGTGGGCCAGCGACCTCAACATCCTGCGCCTGCATGACCAGAAGCACGCGACCTCGCTGCTCTCGACGTTCGATGCCGCCACCGGACGGGCCGCCGAGCCCGTGGTCTGCCAGCGCTGCCACTACACGCCGGCCCTGGACCTGGCCCAGGTGGGTCCGAACGAGGTCAACGGCCGCGACCAGGTCAAGCACAAGTCCATGTCCAACGTGATGCACAGCCATCACGCGACGGCGACGATGCAGCGGTAACCGCTGTTCCCGACCATGCCGCCGGCCATCGATGGCCAGGGCAACCGCCGCGACCCGGTGACGACCCAGAACATCCTGGAGCAGACCTGCTACATGTGCCACCCCGGCAATCGCACCCAGTGCATGCGCGGGGCCATGGCCAACGCTGGCCTGGTGTGCCAGGACTGCCACGGTCAGATGGCCCAGGTGGGCAACGACTTCTCGCGCGAGCGTCTCTCCGGCGCAACCCAGGCGCCTTCCACCTGGCCGCGGACTTCTATGACAACCCGGCGACGCCGCGCGTGCCCTGGGCCAACGAGCCAGGCTGCGGCTCCTGCCACACCGGCTACGCAACCAGCAACCTGGCGGGTACCGCGGGGACCCTGGTGAACCCCACCGACACCCTGGGTAACCGGGACGGCATCCGCCTGCTGACGGCCTACCTGGCCGGCGATGCCAAGGCCACGCCCATCGTGCCCAACAACAAGGCCTTTGCGGAGAACGTGGTGGCCGAGGGCGGCGCCGCCGACGGCAACCCGAAACTCTACCGGGTCAGCACCGGCCACGGCGGGCTCTTCTGCGAGGCCTGCCACGGCAGCACCCACGCGGAGTGGCCCAGTAGCAACCCCAACGCCAACGACAACATCCCGGCCAAGGATCTCCAGGGTCACTCGGGTTACATCGCCGAATGCCAGGTCTGCCATGAGCCCACGGATGCCTCCTTGCCCCTCGGCAACAACGGCCCCCACGGCATGCACGCGATCACGGATTTGCAGCCCGCCGCCGGCACCGGCTTCCTGCCGGACGACCGCTGGAACATCCAGCATCGCAACTACCGCAACACCGGGCCCGGCTGCGAGTCCTGCCACGGCACCAACCTGACGGGCACCGTGCTGTCGCGCACCGCCGATGACCGTACCGTGCGCTGCAAGACCACCCAAGGCAGTCTGCCCGAGTGCAAGGCCGGTCAGACGACGGCGGTCATCCCGAAGGGCACCCCCGTGGGTTGCGGCATGTGTCACCGTCAGAAATGAGCGTCTAAGCCACTCAACAAGCTGCCAGGGACGGCAGCCGATAGACCAACCTTCAGGCGGCACATGTGCCGCCTTTTTTTTCGCCGCGACAGCTCCCTAGGACCCGAGCAGGTACTGGAGGCTGGTCATGGATCGGTTAAATCAGAACCTGGAAATACTCTGATCTTCCGACTGAGCACGAAATAGCCCAGAATCAGTCATTCTCTATTGCAGGAAGGGCAACAATGAACCGTCTCGACGCCATGACCACCTTCCTGCGGGTCGCGGAATTGGGCAGTTTTGCGGCCGCCGCCAGCCGGCTGGGGGTGGCGCGTTCCGTGATCACGCGCCAGATCGCCGCCCTCGAGGAGCATCTGGGCATCAAGCTGATGGTGCGCACGACGCGCCGCCTGACCCTGACGGCCGGCGGGGCGGCCTACCTGGAGAAGTGCCGGGAGATCCTCGACCTGGTGGAATCGGCCGAGGCGGAGGTGATGGCGGACAGCCTGACGCCGCGCGGCCACCTGCGCATCGGCGTACCCCTGAGCTTCGGGCTGAAGAAGCTGGTGCCCTTACTGCTGGAGTTTGCCCAGACCTATCCGGCCATCACCCTGGCGACGGATTTCACCGACAGCCACCAGAACCTGGTGGAGGAAGGCAAGGACCTGCTGGTGCGCATCACCGACCGCCTGGAGCCGGGCGACATCGCCCGCAAGCTGGGGACTTCCCGGCTCCAGGTCATCGCCACCCCGGCCTATCTGGCCCGCCATGGCCAGCCCCGGCATCCCGCCGAACTCGCCGGCCATGCCCTGATCGGCTACACCCACCGCGGGGTCGTGCAACCCTGGGCCTTCCGGATCGAGGGCGAGGTGGAAATCTTCTACCTGCCATTCAAGCTCCAGGCCAACAACGGCGAGGCCCTGGCCGAGGCGGCGGCGCGGGACCTGGGCATCACCCGGGTACCGGACTTTGTCGCGGAGGACTATCTGCGGGATCGCGGCATGGTGACCCTGCTCGAAGACTTCACGCCGCCCGATCTGGGCATCTATGCCCTGCTGCCGAGCAATCGCTACCTGCCCCACCGGGTGCGAGCCTTGATCGAGTTTCTGGCGCGGCGGATGAAGTGTCCTGGTTAATGCGCCGCGGAGGCTGGATCTCCGCGCCATTAGACTTGGCGCGGTTGGGGCCCCGGCATGATCGGGTTGGCTTGTTGCCCTGACCTGTGGTAACAAGTCACGCGCAGTCCCGCCAATCCCATCGCAAGGAGAAGATTCTGTTGAATGTCGCGCAACTGATCGAAAAAATTCAGGTACTGCCAATAGAAAAGCAGGCGGAAGTCTTCGATTTCGTCGACTACCTGGCAACACGATTTGCCAGACCGATAGCCAGGGACCTGGTGGAATGGACCGACCAGGATTTTTCGCGTCTCTCCATGGCTCAGGCTATGCGAGGTATGGAGCAGGAGCCCGACCTCTACTCCAGCATTCGTCGCGGGACACCAGGCGGTTGACGGAGGGTCAAAACTGACTATCTTCCGCGGATCATGCTGGAAAACCTGCGTCGCGGGGCAAGGTGTCAACCCTGACGATGCCCCCTAATTTTCACCATGCCCATCAACCGCGCCCGCAAGGAGATTTCATGACTTCAATATCACTACTTGGCATTGCCGGCAGCCTGCGTCGGGCATCCACCAACCGCGGTCTGCTGCGGGCGGCACAGGCGCAACTGCCGGCGGGTGCCCACCTGGACATTGCCGACCTGAGCGATATTCCCTTTTATAACGCGGACATCGCCGAAAAACCCGCCGCCGTCAGCCGTCTCCTGGCCCAAATCGGGGCCGCCGATGGCCTGGTGCTGGCTTGCACCGAGTACAACTATTCCCTGGCCCCGGCCCTGAAGAATATCCTGGACTGGGCCTCGCGCGAACCCGACAACGCCCTCCTGGCCGGCAAGCCGGTGGCTATCATGGGCGCCGGTGGCGGCATGGGCACCTCGCGGGCGCAATACCACCTGCGTCAGGTCTGCGTCTTTCTTGACCTGCGGCCCCTGAACAAGCCGGAGGTCTTCGCCAACGCCTATGCCGGCGGCTTTGATGCCGATGGCAACTTGATCGACGAAAAACTCACCCAGCTGATCGGTGAGCAGATGCAGGCCCTGGTCGCCAGGGTCATCGCAGCACGTCACTGATCGGGAGGGGCCGAGTTAGGTCAGGCCCGGCCGCGCTGGAGCCTGATCTCGATCGGCGCATCCGTCGTCAGATGAAGATTACGTTCCGCGAAGGGAATCGACACCTTCGCCTCGGTCAGCGCCTCCCTCGACGACGAAGGGGACTACCGTCTCGACACCCTCGATGTCCACGGCCTCGCCTCTGGATCGCCGTTCTCCCCGTAGGCGACTGCCCAGGATACCGCTTCGGGCTGGAAGCTCACTTCCAGACCGAGAAACTCCTCGCAGGTCATTTTGGCGTTCAGCTTGTGGGACGACGGATGCTGGCTCGCGGCCTTGTCCGCAGCGCCCGCCGCATGCCTATAGTGTATCGCGATGATCCAGCGGGCCAGCGGCTTCCCGGTCAGTTGGCTCTGATGTAACTCCAGCAACAGTGCTCCTGCGGCCGGCGGTCCATAGCACCAACATCGCCGCCAGTGGAGGCAACAAGCGCGTCAGCACCGGCTCGGCTTGGGCGCGGTGGCGATGGGGTGGGTGGGGCGTCGACGCGGTCCCGAGGCAGCGTTTTTTGCTCGGGCTTATCGTGAAATCGGCAGTGATCGGGTCTTGACGTCAGCACACGCAACGAAAATGCCGTACTGTAAGTACCCGCGAATCAAGAATCTCCGCAGAATTCGGAGAAAATTAGTGCTCGCCGCCAATCGCTGCGACCGTGCAGCCTCCCCGGACGGTGGGCGGGAATCGGGGCTGCGCGGCGACTATAAGCCGATCATTTCCGCATGGAGTCCGCGCCCTCGGAACGAGTCAACGATCGTACTCGGTTTGATGGCCGTCGCGTCGAAGTCCACGACCATGAGGTGGCGCGTCCGTTCGTGTACGCAGGCGCTCAAAATCCCGTCGATGCCTGCAAGTTCGCGCTCCAAATAGTGGATGTTGTGGTCGTCCAGATCTTCATCGATATGGATCACGATGTCGCCGTTATACATGGTTGTCTGCTCCTCTGGCTGTGATGGACTGAACTAGCGTAGCGGACGGCCGACTGCGTTATCTCTGCCCAAGGCACCAGGATGCTCCATTTTCCGGGGCCGATACTTATGTTGACGACAGACGCTTGCATTACATTGTCCAGCAACGACCAACCGCTCGCTTTTTATATAGTCCAAGGGACAGGAACTTCAAGGGATAGGAACTTCAACCACGCGACGGTCGGATGGGTGGGTGGGGGGGCCTTACCATCGACGGAAGCCGCATGCAAGCGGCTTGAGACAAGCCACATGGTGGACCGGCCGGGAGGAAACAGCCGTTCCCGCGTTCGAGGGGCGGGGAATGGCATGCGGTGGGCATGGATCCGCGAGTCGCGGGCGCGGGTGCGCACCGGGGGGGTCCCCGGGATGAACCGGGCGACGGGGGTTACCACGGTACGCGCTGGTCACGGACGTACTCGGGTGGCGGTTCCGCCAGGGCGTCCCCGTCGGGTACGGCAGCGACCGGCGCGATAGACGACCTGCTCAAGCTTCCGGAACGCCTGCCCGTCACGCTCCGCGGCCAACAGGAAGGTCTCTGCCAAGGTCCGCTCCGCCGCCATAGACGACCCTCCCCTCGTGCAGGGCCCAGAACAGGGCGCTGCCGGGCTTGATGAATAAGTCGCGGCCCGAGGGCGTCAATCCACCCCCCGAACGCCAGGGTGCGCTAAAATGCCTCCATGTTGACCTATCCCGATATCGACCCCGTCGCCCTGGCCCTGGGCCCCCTCAAGATCCACTGGTACGGCCTCATGTACCTGATCGGCTTTGGCGCCTTTTGGGCCCTGGGCCGTTACCGCGCCCGGCGGCCGGATTCGGGCTGGACCGCCCCGATGGTGGACGACCTGCTCTTTTATGGCGTGATCGGCGTCATCGTCGGTGGCCGCCTGGGCTACATGCTCTTCTATGGCTTCGACCAGATCCTCGCCAATCCCCTCAATCTGCTGAAGGTCTGGCAGGGCGGCATGTCCTTCCATGGCGGTCTCATCGGCGTCCTGATCGCCATGACGCTCTTCGGCAACCGGCGCGGGCTCGGCTTCTTTCAGGTCACGGACTTCATCGCCCCCCTGGTGCCCCTGGGCCTGCTGGCCGGGCGCATCGGCAACTTCATCAATGGCGAACTCTGGGGCCGGGCCACGGAGGCCGCCTGGGGTGTGCGCCTGCCCTGCCCCCGCTTTCCGGAACAGTGCCGCGACCTGCCCCTCGGGACCGAATGGAGTCTGGCCCTGCACCCCTCGCAACTTTACGAGGCGGCCCTGGAGGGTCTGGTGCTGTTCCTCGTCCTCTGGATCTACTCCCGTCGCCCACGCCCGACCATGGCCGTGTCTGGACTTTTTCTTCTCTGCTACGGCCTCTTCCGGGGCTTGGTAGAGCTGGTGCGGGTGCCGGACAGCCACATTGGCTACCTGGCCTTCAACTGGCTCACCATGGGCCAGCTCCTCAGCCTGCCCATGATCCTGGCGGGCATCCTCCTCCTCGTCCTGGCCTATCGGCGCCCGGTTCCGGCTTGACCCGCCGCCTCTTTCACCCGACATGGGTATCCGTCATGGCCTGAGGCGGATTGCAAGTGGGCCCCAACCACTTGACGCCGGAGACCTCTCGTCGTTTACTTTAAGTATTGTAATGAACTGACTGAGCTGAGTAGCGGCATGACCCCTAATCCTTTGTTTAGCATCGACTCCTCCGCGAGAGGATTCGCCAGGGCTGGCGCCCTGGTCTGCGCGGCCCTGTGCCTGACGACCTGGCTGGCGGGCTGTTCCTCGACCAAGGATACCGCGCCGGCCAAGTTGGCGACCGCCGATGAGGTGGTGGTGGACAAGTCGGATCGCCGCTTGAAGCTGATGAAAGGCGGGCAGGTGATGCGGGAATACCGCGTCGCCCTCGGCAAGGACCCGGTGGGCCCCAAATTCCGCGAGGGCGACCAGCGCACGCCGGAAGGCGAGTATGTCCTCGACTGGCGCAACCATAGAAGCAACTACTACAAGGCCCTCCACGTCTCCTACCCGAACCTTGATGATCGCCTGCGCGCCGAGGAGGCCGGTTACAAGCCGGGCGGCATGATCATGATTCACGGCAAGCCCAACTACATTCACTCGCCCACGGTGCTGGCCGAATATGACCGCCTCGACTGGACCAATGGCTGCATCGCCGTCAATAACAAGGAGATGGACGAGATCTGGCAGGCCGTCAGGGACGGCACCACCATCCGTATCGTCCCCTAGGACCCCCGGCCGGCCACCCGCCGCCGCCCCCTTACAACGCCAGATCGATGCCGCTGACCAGGATACCCGGCAGCAGGGCACTCGCGGAGGAGCGACCCTCATAGGTCTCGGGGGAGACCAGGAGTTCCCGCTCCCGCGTCAGCCCTTCGAGGCGATCACCCAGCAGATGATAGAGGGAGTCGTCGAAGCGCATCGCCGTGACCGGGGCGACGGCTTCGCCGTTTTCCACCCAGAAGGTCGCGAAGCGGGTCATGCCCGTGATGCGGCAGTCGTTGCGGTCGGCATAGTTGAGGTACCAGAGGTTCCCGATCGCCAGGCCGGTGTCCAGGCGACTGGGCATCTCGGCGGTGGGGATATCGCCCGAGTCCAGGGCCAGGGACTCCGGGCCCTCCCCGGCGGCGTTGACGGCCTGGCTATATTCCTTGGCGCTGCGGCTGTCCACCAGGCAATCCTGGTAGCGACCGCCGGCGATGAGGGTGACGGCCTCGGGCTTGACGAAACCTTCACCGGTGAAGCGGGTGGCCAGCCCCCGGGCATGTTCCTCGCGCAGGGTGACGCGGGGGTCCAGGTGGCGTTCGCCCCGCGCCAGGCGGAGCAGCGGCGTCTGGGCGGTCTTGTGGTCCTTGAGGCCAAAGCCACCCCAGGCCAGGAGGTCGAACAGCTCCGCCACCGCCGCCGGGGCCAGATAGGCGCGATAGCGACCCGGCGGGATGGCGCGGGCCGGGCGGGCCAGGATCTCCAGATCGCGGCGCACCCCCGCCAGCTTGGCGGCCAGGGCCTGGGGGTCCCAGACGAAACCGCTCAGATTGGCCTTGACCGCCTTGTCGCCCTCCAGGTAGCAACTGAAATCCAGATTGAAGCTGCGGCTGGCGTGCCAGTGGCGGTGGCCCAGGGAGCTGGCAAAGCCCGCGCTCAGCTCCCCGCTGGCCCAGATGCCGACCAGTTCCAGGCCCTCGGCGGCGCGGTGCAGGTCGGCGATGGCCCCGGGGCCATCCCAATCCCCATCGGCACCTCCCCCGTTCAGGACCTGGTGGCTCGTGGAGGGCTCGGTCGCATAGTTGAGATAGGGATCCTCGGGAACATGGGGCAGGCGTTCCCGCAGGCGCTCTATCAGACCCCGGGCCCGGGCCAGGTCCTCATCCAGATCGCCGCTCAGATCGCAGCTTGCCTGGGCCTGGCGCCGACCCTCGATCAGATCCAGGCTCAAACTCCAGGCGCGCAGGCCGCCGGCCTGACGCACCCGATTGCCGTTGAGGCGCACGAAGTCCGAATCCTCGCCGTCCAGGTTGCACAGCAAGACCTCGTCGCCCCGCAAGGCTTGGGTCAGGCGGGTGGTGAGCTCGAAAAAGGCCGCGTCCCTCATTCCCCGCCTCCGAAGACCTCGACATCCCGAAAGAGGGCGGGCGGCGAGGCGTGGCCCACCTGCACCGCCTGATTGGGCTCGCCCTTGCCGCAGGTATAGACGCCCCGGACCTCCTGGCTGGCGGCGGCGCCGACCCCGGCCAGGGAGCGCCAGAAGCTCGCGGAGATGCCGCGATAACCGGGGTTCCGCACCAGGCCGCCGAGCTCCCCGTCCTCGATCAGACGCCCCAGCTCGCAGCCAAACTGGAACTTGTTGCGGCTATCGTCGATGGACCAGGAGCGGTTGGTGTCCATGAGGACGCCCCTTTCGACCTGGCCAATGAGGCTGGCCAGACTGTCCTGGCCAGGCTCCAGGTTGAGATTGGCCATGCGATCGATGGGCGGCCGGTCCCAGGCGCAGGCGCGGGCGTTGGCCACGCCGGGCAGACCGGAGCGGGCCTGGGACAGGCGGCTACCCAGGGGCCGTTCCAGGATACCGGCGCGGATCAGGACCTGGCGCTCCGCCAGGGTGCCCTCGTCATCGGCGACAGCGCTGGCGAGTTCGCCGGGGACGCTGGGATCGAAGGTGACGTTGAGCAGCTCCGAGCCGTAGCGGTAGGACCCGAACATGTCCAGGGTGACGAAACTGGTGCCGGCGTAATTGCGCTCGTCGCCCAGGATGCGGTCCAGCTCCAGGGGGTGGCCGATGCTCTCGTGGATCTGCAGCACCATCTGGCTCGGCATCAGGATCAGGTCACGGACGCCCACGGGGCACTCCGGGGCCGCCAGCAGGGCGATGGCCTCCTCGGCGACCCGCTGGGCGTCCGCGCGGAAACCCACCCGGGCCAGGCGTTCGAGCCCGCCCTGCCCGCCCCAGTCGGCGCCGCCGCCGTGGCGGCTCTGGGTCTGGCTCCCCGCGTTGGCCACCGCCACCAGGCCGGAGGAGACTTGATCGAAGACCTGACGAATCTCGCCGCCCGCGCTGGTGACCAGCAACTGCTGGACCCGCCGCCGGCCCAGCCAGGCGGTGCTGTCGACGATACGGGCGTCGATCTCCAGGGCCGCGCAGGCCTCCCGCAGCAGATCGAGCTTGGCCACCAGGCTCAGGGACTCCCAGGGCTCGGCGACGGGGCTGGCGTACTCGGCCCGCAGGCTGGAACGGGGATAAAGGCCAGCATCAAAGAGTCCCAGTCGGGCATGCAGGTCCGCCCAGCCGGCCGCCCGTTCCCAGGCGGCGGCCAGGCCGGCGGCACTGAGATCGGAGGTGGCGCCATAGCCGATGCCAGCCCCCCGCACCAGGGTCAGGAAGACGCCGAGGCTGGAGCCGAGGACGCTGGGCTCGGTCACCCCCTGGCGCACCGCCAGTTCGTCCGTCTCCTCGCTCACCAGCCGCGCGGACCAGTAGTCCGCGGCCGGGGCGGAGTGGCGGCAACGGTCGGCGATCGCGCTCAGGTGCTCCATGCCCTAGTCCCCCGCCAGGGTCATCTCGCGGATCAGCCAGGAACCGGTGCGGGTGCTGCCGGGGAAGTCGCAGTCGTTACCCACCGCCACCAGGCCCAGGAACATCTCCTTGAGGTTGCCCGCGATGGTGATCTCCTCCACCGGGAACTGGATCTCGCCGCCCTCGACCCAGAAGCCGGCGGCCCCCCGGGAATAGTCGCCGGTGACGGGATTGGTGCCGTGACCCAGGAGTTCCGTGACAAAGAGACCGGTGCCCATCTCCCGCAGCAGACCGGCGCGATCCAGGGGACCGGGCTCGATGTGGAGATTGTGGACGCCCCCGGCGTTGCCGGTGGTGGCCAGGCCCAGGCGCCGGGCCGGAGTAGGCGTCGAGCAGATAGGTGCGCAGGATACCCTCGCTGACCAGATCCTTGGCGCGGGTCGCGACCCCATCGCCATCGAAGGGGGCGCTGCCGAGGCCCCCGCGCAGGTGGGGCAGCTCGTGGATGCGCACGAAGTCCGGGAAGATGCGGGTGTCGATGCGATCGAGGAGGAAGCTGGACCGGCGGTAGAGGCTGGAGCCGCTGATGGCGCTGGTGAGGGACCTCAGCAGGCCGGCGGCGGTCAGGGGGCTGAAGAGGACCGGCACCTTGCGGGTGCCAATCTGGCGCGCCCCAAGGCGGGCCACGGTGCGCTCGCCGGCCCGGCGACCGACCTCCTGGGGCGATTCCAGATCGGCGGCGGCGCGGGCCGTGGTCCACCAGTAGTCCCGCTGCATGCTCTCCCCCTCCTGGGCCACCACGGCACAACTCAGGCCGTGGCGGGTGCTGGGATAGCCGGCGACGAAGCCATGGCTGTTGCCATAGACATGGAGACCGGCCTGGGTGGAGACGCTGGCGCCCTCGGAGTTGACGATGCGGGGGTCGAAGGCCCGGGCGGCCTCCTCGCAGGCGACGGCGAGCTGGATGGCCGCGTCCGGTTCCAGATGCCAGGGGTGATAGAGGTCCAGCTCCGGCAGATCGCGTGCCATGAGGTCGGCATCGGCGAGGCCGGCGTAGGCATCCGCCTGGGTGCGGCTGGCGATGGCGCAGGCGGCGCCGACGGCGTCGCGCACGGCCTCCGGGCTAAGATCGGAGGTACTGGAGGAGCCCTTGCGCTGGCCGAAATAGACGGTGATGCCGAGACCGTTGTCGCGGGTGTGCTCCACCGTCTCCACCTCGCCCAGGCGGACACTGATCTCCAGGCCGGCCTCGGAACTGGCGGCGGCCTCGGCGGCGCTGGCGCCCTGGCGGGTGGCCTCCGCCAGCAGGTCGCGCACGATGCGCTCCAGCCGGTCGAGGCGCTCGGCGGTGTCGTTGGGGTCGGTCTGGGTCATGTCGGGGATTTCCATCATATCAACCGTTAGTTCCGCCCACGGTCAGTCCATCGACGCGCAGGGTGGGCTGGCCAACGCCCACGGGGACGGACTGGCCCTCCTTGCCGCAGGTGCCGACGCCCTGGTCCAGGGCCAGGTCGTTGCCGATCATGCTGACGCGGGTGAGGACGTCCGGGCCGTTACCGATGAGGGTGGCGCCCTTGACGGGGCGGCCGACACGGCCCTTTTCGATCAGGTAGGCCTCGCTGGCGGAGAAGACGAACTTGCCGGAGGTGATATCGACCTGGCCGCCGCCGAAGTTGACGGCGTAGAGGCCCTTGTCCACCGAGGCGATGATCTCCGCCGGGTCGCGGTCCCCCGCCAGCATGTAGGTGTTGGTCATGCGCGGCATGGGCAGGTGGGCGTAGGACTCACGCCGGCCGTTGCCCGTGCTGGCGCCGCCCATGAGGCGAGCGTTGAGCCGGTCCTGGAGATAGCCGCACAGGATGCCATCCTCGATGAGGACCGTGTTCTGGGTCGGGGTGCCCTCGTCGTCGAGGTTGAGGGAGCCCCGCCGGCCGGCCAGGGTGCCGTCATCGACGACGGTGACGCCCGGGGCAGCGACGCGCTCGCCGATGCGCCCGGCAAAGGCGGAGGTGCCCTTGCGATTGAAGTCACCCTCCAGGCCATGGCCAATGGCCTCGTGGAGCAGTATCCCGGGCCAGCCCGGGCCCAGGACCACGGTCATGTTGCCGGCGGGGGCGGCGTCGGCATCCAGATTGATCAGGGCCTGATGGACGGCCTCCCGGGCATAGCCCAGGGCGCGGTCCTCGGCCAGGAAGTAGCCCAGGTCGGCCCGGGCGCCACCGCCGCTGGCACCCTGCTCGCGGCGATCGCCGTCCTCGACGATGACGCTGACGTTGAGCCGCACCAGGGGCCGGAGGTCGGCGCTCAAGCGGCCGTCGTCGCTGGCGATCAAGACCAGGTCGCGCACCGCCACCAGACTGGCGATGACCTGGCGCACCCGCGGGTCCAGGCGCCGCGCCTCTTCATCGACCCGGTGGAGCAAGGCGACCTTGTCCTCGTCCGAGAGGCTGCCGAGGGGATCGATGGGCTCGTAGAGGCGCCGACCATGCCCCTGGCCCGCCAACTTGACCCGCCCTTCGCCGCCGCTACGGGCGATGGAGCGCGCCGCCTTGGCGGCCTGCAGCAGGGTCTCGAACTGGACCTCGTCGGCATAGGCAAAGCCGGTCTTCTCGCCGCTCTGGGCGCGCAGACCTGCGCCCCGCTCGATATTGAAGTTGCCATCCTTGATGATGCCATCCTCCAGCATCCAGGATTGCAGCCGACTGTATTGAAAGTAAATATCCGCGGCGTCGATGGCGGTGGTCTTGAGCTGGCCGAGGAGCTGCTCGATGTGTCCCGTATCGAGGCCCGCCGGGCTCAGGATCTGGTCGCGGGCAATGGCGATGGCGTCGGTCATATTTTTTAATCTGAGGACCTGGGCAAGGCCGCCCGGGGGCGGCCGATCGTGAAGGGGGACGGGTGTCGTCCGAGACCCGACTTGGAGGGAGGGGCGGCGAAATTCAAGCCTAGACGCGGCAGGTCAGGCGGCGGTGCTCGATGGCGGGGAAGTTGCGCCGCACCGAGTTCAGAAATTCCACGTCGAGGGGGCAACAGACATGGCCGGAACCCCGTGGCACCTGGGCCAGGACGTTCCCCCAGGGGTCCACCACCATGCTATGGCCGTGGGTCTCGCGCCCGTTCCGGTGATAGCCGCCCTGGGCCGCCGCGACCACATGGCAGAGATTCTCGATGGCCCGGGCCCGCACCAGCACCTCCCAATGGGCCTTGCCGGTGATGGCGGTGAAGCAGGCCGGCAGGGCCATGATCTCCATGCCTGCGTCGAGCATCTCCCGGTACAGCTCGGGAAACCGTAGGTCGTAGCAGACCGACAGCCCGAGCCGCCCGAAGGGGGTATCCAGGACCACAGGGGTGTCGCCGGGCTCGATGGTGGCGGATTCCTCGTAGTGCTCGCCCGTTTCCAGCAGTTTGACGTCGAAGAGGTGGATCTTGTCGTAACGGGCCACCCGCTCGCCGCGGTCATTGAATACCAGGCAAGCGGCGCGCACCCGGTCCGGCTGGGTGGCCGTCAGCGGCAAGGTCCCGCCCACGAGCCAGATCCGATACCGGACCGCCATCTCGGCGAGAAAATCCTGCAGCGGCCCTTGCCCCTCGGTCTCGCACAGATCCAGCAGATCGCGATCCTCTTCCCCCATGAAGGCGAAGTTCTCCGGCAGGACCACCAGGTTGGCGCCGGACTCATCCACGGCCTCCTGAATCAGGCGCCGCGCCTCCATGAGATTGGCGCTCACATGCGGACTGCTGGCCATCTGAATGGCCGCGACTCGGGGTTTTCTCGACATGGCAGGCGGTAGGTCTCCAACTCAAGCGGTCGGGCCGCGTTCGGGTCGAGGAAAGATAACATCTTGGTGGCCGGACACCAAAGGCTGGCGGGGCCCGTCTGCCCCGGCCTTCGCCGGCGATGAGACTCGCGCCCCTGGCCAAGAGTCCCGGAAAAGGCCGGCACCTCTGCCCGCTGCCGACGGATCCAAGCGGCCCGCAGGAGCCCGGCCCCCCCGGGCGCCCCCAGCCGGGCCGGGGTCACGGATTGCTGAGTCGCCCTTCAGGGTTGATGGAGAAAGGCGTTTTCCTCCGGTTCCGGGCGGGTGGCCTTGGGAGGTGAGCCGTCACTGGCTGGGGGATTCGGGGGCGCATCCGGGGCGCCGACCGCGCCCCTGGGGGCCTCGCCCCCGGAGGGCGGTTCCAGCCGGGCCCGGGGTTCGATGTCGGGGTTGGCCCAGGGGCCCCGGATGTCATAGCTATGCCGACCGATCACGTCGAGGGCGCCCCCACTGGCCTTGTCGGCCAGCAGGACGGCGGCGCCGACCAGGGGACCGGCGACGAAGGCGCTGGCCAGGGCCACGCCCCCGCCCAGGCTCGGGGTAACGGTGGCCACCTGATCCAGGGTCTCCTTGATGAGATTGGCCCGCCCCGTGATCCGGACCTCCGCCGAGGAGCCCTCGATGACCAGGGGGTCGAGCAACTCCACCCAGCCGCCGTGGATGCCCAACTTGCCGGTGATGCCCTCAAAGACAAAGCCGCGGTCGAACAGGTCGGTGAAGTCCAGGGTGAGACGGCGCCCCAAGGCCCCCAGATTGAGCACGCCCAGAACCCGGCCGACCCCGGGGTCCACCTCCAGCAGGCTGCCCTTGCCGATATCCACCTCGACCTCGCCCTCCAGGGCGGCCAGATTCAGGTCGGCGGGACCGCCGGGCCAGGACAGCCGGGCCAGGACGCCGGCGGGGGCCTGTTCCAGGTAGCTGGCGTAATCCAGGTGCCGCAGCAGTTCCCCGAGATCGGCGGAGCTGGCATCCAGGTCCAGGCGCGTCCTGGGCTCCGCGTCCTCCTGGGCCCAGGCGCCAGTCCCGGTAAGCTGGATGCGGGGGGAGCCAGTCAGGCGTAGCTCCTCGATGGCGAGCCCCCGCGGCGTAGCCGCGGCCAGCAGGGTGAGGCGGCCCAGATCATTGTCAGCCCAATGGAGCCGATCGACCGCCAGATCCAGGGCCGGGGCCTGGCGCGGATCGGCCCACCGAGGCGGCTCCTTTTGGGTTGCCGGCCTGGCCGTGGTCCCGGGTTTGCCCTCATCCAGCAAGGGCTTGAGGTCCAGCCGCTCGAGTTCGACGCGCAGGGACTGGGCTCGGGCCTTATGGGGGATAGACAAGTGGCCCGCCAGTTCCCGGGCCTTGACACGAATATCCCAGGCCTGGGCGCCTTGCTCCAGGTCCAGGCGCACCTCCTGGAGTCGCGCGGGTCCGACCTGCAAACGGTCGATGCCTAGATCGGTGACCGTCCAGCGGAGACCGCCCATGCCACCCGCGCCCCCGTCCGCGCCCCCCAGGCCCGCCGTCCAGTCCCGCCAGGCGTTCAGATCCAGTTCCGGCAACTGGCCGGTCAGGCGCAGACCATCATCGCCGGGCAGGTCCACCTGCTCCTCCCCCAGGGCGAAGGCGCCGCGCTTGAGCCCCGGCCCGCCCTTGCCGTGGCGGGCAAAAAGCAGATTCAGGGCCAGATCACCATAGCGGCCACGCACCTGGGTATCCTGGCCCGCCTGGGATTGCCAGTTCAGGCTCAGGGGCCGCGTCTCCGCCCGCGCCTTACCCACCGGCTCGGGCAGCTTGACCGCCAGCCCCTGGAGGTTGGAACTCAGGCTGAAATCGGCCTGGAGGGCGCGGATACCCGCTGGCGATCGCGGGTCGGGAATCCGGATATTCAGGTCCCAGGGGATCTCGCCCTCCAGTTGGCGCCAAAGGGGATGGGGCAGCCGCTCCGCCAGGGTCTTGGCGGTCGTCGCGCCCGTCAGCTTCAACTCGGTCAGCTTGGTCTGGGACTTGCCGGCCCGGATACGATCCAGGGTCGCGCTCAGGGGCGCGCCCAGGGATTGGGCCTCGAGGCGGGAGGCCGTCACCCCGTCCTGGTTGAAACCCAGGACCCCCCGCAAATCCGCCAGGACCAGGTCCGCGCCGGCCAGGGTCAGGCTGGCCGGGCCGGGCCAGGACAGGGCCCCCGTCAGGCCCACCCGCTCCTCGGGGTGATCATGGCCGAGGGGAATGTCCATTTTGAGATCGATAGCCACAGGGCCCGCGGCGGTGAAGAGGTCCGAAAGGCCACCCAGGGAGGCCCGCAGGGGCGTCGCCTCGGGGAAGGCCAGGGCCTGATTAAAATCGCCGCGGGCGGTGCCCCGCACCGTGACCCGCTGGGCATCCGCCAGATCCAGAATTTCCGCCTGGGCCTCGATGAGCGGAAAGCCCAGGATCTCGCCGCCAGTGGTGGCTATGCTCATGGCCTGGTTGTGAAAATGGACCAGGCCCTCCAGTCCCTCCAGGGGCGGCCAGTCGGGGTGAAAATCCAGCGCCATTTCCTCGACCCAGAGCAGGACATGGCAATAGCCCTGATCCTGGCGGAAGGGGAAATCGGCGGGCCGGCCCCGAAAGAGGACCTGCCCCCTGGGGACCCGGCCGGCGGGGAAGGCCCGCTCCAGCCAGGCCCGCGCCCGGGGCTTGAGCTTGGCGTCCGGCAGATAGTCGCGGATGACGCCGGCATTGGCGTTGCGGATATCGGCCTGGAGGTCCAGTACCGGCCCCCCTGACGCGGATGCCCCAAGATCCTGGAGGGTAAAACGCAGCTTCAGGCCCAGGTCCGGGTTGAGGGCCTCCAGGCCATCACTGGCCAGTCGCAGCCCGCCAACCGCGGCGGGCACCCAGGTCACGGGGCCGGCCAAGCGATCCACCCGGAGCGGTGGCCGGTCGCCAAAGACCCCCGGCAAATTCAGGTACAAGCCCTCCCCGGCGATCTGGAGCCGCCCACCCGCCAGATCCGTCGTCAGGTCCAGGTCAAGCCGCGCCGCCTGGAACGCCACGGCACCCTGGCCGGGAACCTGGCCCTGGAGCGACAGTCCCTCCAGGCGCAGCCGCGCCTGGCCCGTCGCCAACCGCGAGCCCTGGACCCGATAATGACCCTCCAGGGCGAGCAGCTCCTCGGCCACCTGGAGGCCATGGGGCAGGAGCCCCGCCGTCGGCGGCCCCGGGTCGCCGGCGTCCAGGGTAAAATCCAGCACCCCGGACCAGTCATCGAGCTGGCCCGCATCCCCCTGGAGATCCGCGGTCACCCGCAGCCGGGCGCTGGGGTCGGCGGCCAGGCGCGCCTGCAGATCAAGACGGTGCGCGGAGCCCAGATTGTCGAGGTCGAGCCGGATCTCCGACAGAATCAGGGGCGGGGCGTTGGAGCCCCGATCCAGCCACTCGATCTCGCCATCCGTCAGTCGCAACCGGCCTTGTTCGAGAAAGGCTGCCAAGGCCCCGTGATTGCCGGCCTGCCAGCCCCCACCCTCCCCCAGCCCGGCGATGACAATCTGGCCATCCCCCCGCCACTCCAGGCGCAGTCGCGGCCCTTCGAGGGTAATGTTTGTCACCTGGGGGCTAAGGGTACCCAGACTGGCCAGGGGGTCCAGGTCCAGGTGCAGGCGGCGGAGATGGAGTTGGGGGATGGGGTCGCCGGGGGCCAGCAGGTCAACATCCTCCAGGGTGACCCGGGGCACCAGGCCGACCAGCCCCAGGTGGAAGCGGCTCAGGCGCGTCTCCAGCCCCAGCCTCTCGCGCATGGCCGTCGCCAGGGGCTCCCGCAGCCAGTCCTCCGCAAAGGGCATGGCCAGGCTGACCGCGGCCAGGGGGAGACCCACGACCAGGCTTAATATCAGGAGGAAACGCCAGAGGCGCGAGGCCAAGGGCCTCGGGAAGGGGGGCATGAAGCGGGGAATCACTACCGAGGACGGACTAGATCAGCACGACATCGTACTGTTCCTGGGGATAGAGGGCCTCGGCCTGCAGCCGGATCGGCTTGCCGATGAATTCCTCCAGTTCCGCCAGATGCCCGGATTCCTCGTCCAACAAGCGATCGATGACATCCTGGGAGGCCAGCACCAGCAGGGTCTCGACCTCGAACTGCCGCGCCTCGCGCATGATCTCGCGGAAGATCTCGTTGCAGGTGGTCTCGGCCGTCTTGACGGTGCCGCGGCCCCCGCAACAGGGACAGGGCTCGCAGAGGACATGCTCCAGGGACTCGCGGGTGCGCTTGCGGGTCATCTCCACCAGCCCCAGGGAGGATACCTCGCTGATGTGGGTCTTGGCGTGATCCCGGGACAGGCACTTTTCCAGGGCGCGGAGCACCTGGCGCTTATGGTCCTCGTCCATCATGTCGATGAAGTCGATGATGATGATGCCACCCAGGTTGCGCAGGCGCAGTTGGCGGCAGATCGCCTGGGCCGCCTCCAGGTTGGTCTTGAAGATGGTCTCCTCGAGGTTGCGATGACCGACGAAGGCCCCGGTGTTGACATCGATGGTGGTCATGGCCTCGGTCTGATCGATGACCAGGTGGCCGCCGGACTTGAGCTGCACCTTGCGCTGCAGGGCCTTCTGGATCTCCTCCTCGACGCCGTAAAGGTCGAAGAGGGGCCGCTCGCCCTGGTAATACTCCAGCCGGTCACGGATATCGGGGATGTATTGGTCGGCGAAGGCGATAGCCTTGTCCATGGTCATGCGGGAGTCGAAACGGACCCGCTCCACCTCGGGGCCCACCAGATCGCGCAGGGCGCGCAGGGCCAGGGGCAGGTCCTCATGGATCAGACCTATTTCTCTCGCGGTACGGCAGCGTTCCTTGATGTCATGCCAGAGCTTGGCGAGGAAGATCATGTCATTGATCAGAGCCTCCTCGGTGATGCCATCCGCCGCGGTACGGGCGATGAAGCCGCCCTCGCCCTCATGCTCATTGACGAAGCGCTGGAGGATATCCCGCAGGCGGCGGCGCTCCTCCTCGTCCTCGATTTTCTGGGACACCCCCGTGTTTTGCAGGGTGGGCATGAAGACCAGGTAGCGGGAGGGGATGGAGATATTGGTGGTGAGGCGCGCGCCCTTGGTCCCCAAGGGGTCCTTGACTACCTGCACCACCAGGGTGTCGCCCTCGCTCACCAGATCGTGGATCTGATCACCCCGGGGCTCGCCCTCGACGCCCACGATATCGGAGGTATGCAGGAAGGCGGCCCGCTCCAGGCCGATCTCGACGAAGGCCGCCTGCATCCCCGGCAGCACCCGGCAGATGCGGCCCTTGTAGATGTTGCCGACCAGGCCGCAGCGTTCCAGCCGCTCGATGATGATCTCCTGCACCACGCCATTTTCGACCACGGCGACGCGGGTCTCCGGCGGCGTGACATTGACCAGGATTTCCTCACTCATGGCGGCCCTTGGGATTCAGTAGCGGTTTGTGAAGTGGAAAGTGGGGACGAACTCCCGGTTAGGCCATCGCCCAGCAAAAGAATTCCCTCCTCGGCGAGCAAGAGCGCCGTCTCGTGGAGCGGCAGGCCCATGACGCCGGAATAACTGCCACGCAACTCGCGCACGAAGAGGGCGCCCAGACCCTGGATGGCATAGCCCCCCGCCTTGTCGGCGGGCTCCCCCGTCGCCCAGTAGGCGCGGGCCTCCCAGTCCGGGATGGTGCGAAAGCTGACCTGGCTCTCGCTCAGGGCCAGGCGCTCCACCGTGCCGATCAGGGCCACCGCGCTCAACACCCGATGGGTCCGTCCCGACAGGAGGCGCAGCATGGCGGCAGCCTCCCCGGCATCCCGGGGCTTGCCCAGGATGCGGCCATCGAGGGTCACCAGGGTGTCCGCCGCCAGGACCGGTACCTCGGCACCCGCGGGCCTGACGGCCCTCCCGGCCCGGGCCTTGTCCAGGGCGACCCGGCGGGCATAGTCCTCCGGCACCTCCCCGGGGAGTGGCGCCTCATCCAGATCCACCGCGAGCACGGCATGGGCGACGCCAATTTGCCCCAGCAGCTCGCGGCGCCGGGGGGATTGGGAGGCCAGATAGACCTGGATCTTCGCCATGGAGGCCTTCAAAGGCTAGCCGGGGGGCGCATGGCAACCCAGGTGGCTGGGTCGCGCCCCGACTACCGCCACCAAAATGTCCGTTGCCAGGGCCCGATTCGCGGCCAGCCCCAGCGCCAGGCCCAACCCCTAGGCCCGGTGGTAAGGATGACCCCCGAGGAGGCTCCAGGCCCGGTAAAGCTGCTCGGCCAGAATGACCCGCACCAGGGGGTGCGGGAAGGTCAGGGGCGACAGGGACCAGAGACGTTCGGCGCGGGCGCGGCAGGCCTCGTCCAGGCCCTCGGGACCCCCGACCAGCAGGGCCAGATCCCGGCCCTCCCCCAGCCAGCCCGCCAGTTCCCGCGCCAGTTGCGCCGTGCTCCAGGGGGTGCCCCGCTCATCCAGGGCCACCAGTTGCGCCCCCTTCGGCAGGGCCGCCAGCAACCTTACCCCCTCTTCCCGCCGGGCCACCTCGGCGCTGGCCCCCTTGCCCCGGTGCCCCGGCTCGATCTCGACCAGGCGCAGGGCGCACTCGGGGGGCAGGCGCTTGGCGTATTCCCGGTAACCCGCATCCACCCAGACCGGCATGCGCCGGCCCACGCTCAACAGATGGATGCGCACCGCCCCCTTCAGTCCAGGGCGGGGCCGAGCAGGAAGTCCACCCGGGCGAAGCCCTGATCCTCCAGGCTGTCCATGACGGCGTCCACCCAGCCTTGTTCGTCCTCGCGCGGCACCTCGCTGACCAGGCCCGTGACAAAGCGATAGGCCTCCTGGGGAGAGATGTCCGTGGGAATGGTCACCAGCCGGACCCGCCCTAGGTCCTTGCTCGGCAGGATCATGAGTCGATCGGTCATGTTTGGATACCTCATTAAGGATGGGGCCCACCCGGGCCACTGTGGGACATGATATAGGTATCACGTCGCCTTTTCCCCCTTTGGTCATCATTTGGCTTGGCCGGATTTAGCCATGGGGGCTTCGGTATATAATCCAAGCCAAAGTCCCCGGGGCCCCAGCCCCGGCGCCCACCACCTGACAGGTTCTCCCCATGCAAGATTTGTCGTCCCGATTTCAGGCCCTGCTGACCGAACGCATCCTCATCCTGGATGGCGCCATGGGCACCATGATCCAGCGTCACGGCCTGAGCGAGGCAGACTATCGTGGCGAGCGCTTCGCGGACTGGCCCCGGGACCTCAAGGGCAACAACGACCTGCTGACCCTGACCCAAGCCCCAGGTCATCCGCGGCATCCACCAGGCCTACCTGGAGGCCGGCGCCGACATCCTGGAGACCAACACCTTCAACGCCAACCGCATCTCCATGGCCGACTATGGCATGGAGGACCTGAGCCGCGAGCTCAACGTCGCCGCCGCCCGCCTGGCGCGGGGGCTGGCGGACGCCGCCGCGACCCCGGATAAGCCGCGCTTCGTCGCCGGCGTACTGGGGCCGACCAACCGCACCCTCTCCATCTCGCCGGACGTCAACGACCCGGGCTTCCGCAACCTGGACTTCCCGACCCTGGTCTCCGCCTACGTCGAGGCCGCCGAGGGCCTGATCGCGGGCGGCGCCGACCTGCTGCTGATCGAGACCATCTTCGACACCCTCAACGCCAAGGCGGCCATCGTCGCCTGCGAGGAGGTCTTCGAGAAGCAGGGCCAGCGCCTGCCGGTCATGATCTCGGGCACCATCACCGACCAGTCCGGGCCGCACCTTGACCGGCCAGACGACGGAGGCCTTCTATAACAGCCTGCGCCACGTCCAGCCCGTCTCCATCGGCCTCAACTGCGCCCTGGGGCCCTATGAACTGCGCCAGTACGTCGCCGAGATGGCCCGCATCGCCGAGACCCATGTCTCCGCCCACCCCAATGCCGGCCTGCCCAACGAGATGGGCGGCTACGACCTGGGACCCGCGGAGATGGCCCGTGAGATCGCCGAGTGGGCCGAGGCCGGCCTGCTCAACATCGTCGGCGGCTGCTGTGGCACCTCCCCGGACCACATCCGCGCCATTGCCCAGGCGGTGGCCGGCAAGCCACCGCGCCGCCTGCCCAAGCCTGGCCCCGGCCTGCCGGCTGTCCGGGCTGGAGCCCCTCAACATCGACAAGGGCCTCAACTTCGTCAACGTCGGCGAGCGCGCCAATGTCACCGGCTCGGCCAAGTTCAAGCGCCTCATCCTCGAAGGCAACTACGAGGAGGCCCTGGATATCTGCCGGGTCCAGGTCGTGAACGGCGCCCAGGTCATCGACTTCAACATGGACGAGGCCATGCTCGACGGCGTCGCCGCCATGCGCCGCTTCCTCAACCTCTGCGCCACCGAGCCCGACATCGCCCGGGTGCCCTTCATGATCGACTCCTCCAAGTGGGAGATCATCGCCGCCGGGCTGGAGTGCGTCCAGGGCAAGCCCATCGTCAACTCCATCTCCCTCAAGGAGGGCGAGGAGAAATTTCTCCACCAGGCCAAGCTGTGCCGGCGCCTCGGGGCCGCCGTCATCGTCATGGCCTTCGACGAACAAGGCCAGGCCGACACCCAGGCCCGCAAGGTCGCAATCTGCACCCGCGCCTACCGGCTGTTGACGGAGGGGATCGGCTTCCCGGCCGAGGACATCATCTTCGACCCCAACATCTTCGCCATCGGCACCGGCATCGAGGAGCACGCCAACTATGGCGTCGATTTCATCGAGGCCACCCGCGCCATCAAGGCCAGCCTGCCCCAGGCCCTGGTATCCGGTGGCGTCTCCAACGTCTCCTTCTCCTTCCGGGGCAACGACCCGGTGCGGGAGGCCATCCACGCCGTCTTTCTCTACCACGCCGTGCGCGCCGGCATGGACATGGGTATCGTCAACGCCGGGCAACTGGCGATCTATGACGAGATCGATTCCGGGCTGAGGGAGGCGGTGGAGGACGTGGTCCTCAATCGCACCCCCAAGGACGGCGGCGATGCCACCGAGCGCCTGATCGAGCTGGCGGGCCGCTTCAAGGGCGGGGTCGTCGGGGGCGCGGTCAAGCAGGACCTGGCCTGGCGTGACTGGCCGGTGGCCAAGCGCCTGGCCCAGGCCCTGATCAAGGGCAACGCCGAATACGTGGAGGCGGACACGGAGGAGGCCCGCCAGGTGCTGGGGTCACCCCTCAAGGTCATCGAGGGCCCCCTCATGGATGGCATGAATCAGGTCGGCGATCTCTTCGGCGCGGGCAAGATGTTCCTGCCCCAGGTGGTCAAGTCCGCCCGGGTCATGAAGAAGGCGGTGGCCTATCTCCAGCCCTTCCTGGAGGCGGAGAAGGCCGGCGGCGTACATAAGGCCGCCGGCAAGGTGCTCATGGCCACGGTCAAGGGCGACGTCCACGACATCGGCAAGAACATCGTCGGCGTCGTCCTCCAGTGCAACAACTATCAGGTCATCGACCTGGGGGTCATGGTCCCCACCGCGACCATCCTCAAGCAGGCCCGCGACCAGGGTGTGGACATCATCGGCCTCTCCGGCCTCATCACGCCCTCGCTGGAGGAGATGGTCCTGGTGGCGGCGGAGATGCAGCGCCAGGGCTTCGACATACCGCTCTTGATCGGCGGGGCCACCACCTCCAAGGCCCACACGGCGGTGAAGATAGCGCCCAAGTACCATCATCCGGTGATCTATGTCCCGGATGCCTCTCGCGCCGTGGGCGTGGTCGGCCAACTGCTCTCCGCCGAATTGAAGGGGCCCTATACGCGGGGCATCGCCGAGGAGTACGTCCAGGTGCGGGAACGCCGCGCCGCCGCTAACGAGGCCAAGGATCTGGTCACCCTCGCCGAGGCCCGCGCCAACGCCACCCCCATCGACTGGGAGCATTATCAGCCCCCGGCGCCCCGGGAGCCGGGCCTCCAGGTCTTCCCGGACATCCCCCTGGGCGAGATCACCCCCTATATCGACTGGACCTTCTTTTTCCACGCCTGGGAACTCAAGGGGCGCTTTCCCCAGATCCTGGAGGACGCGGAAAAGGGCGTGGAGGCGCGCAAGCTTTACGATGACGCCCACGCCATGCTGGAGCGCATCGTCAAGGAGCGCTGGCTGCGAGCCGCCGCCGTCATTGGCATCTTCCCAGCCAACAGCGTCGGCGACGACATCCAGGTCTTCGCCACCGAAGACCGCTTCGACCCCATCGTCACCTTCCATGGCCTGCGCAAGCAGGGCCGTCAGCCCCCGGGCAAGGCCAACGAGTGCCTGACGGATTTCATCGCCCCCCTGGACACCGGGCTCAACGACTATCTCGGCGGCTTCGCCTGCACCGCCGGCATCGGCATCGACGAGCGGGTCGCCGCCTTCGAGGCGGATAACGATGACTACTCGGCCTTGATGCTCAAGGCCCTGGCGGACCGCCTGGCCGAGGCCCTGGCGGAGATGCTCCACCTGCGGGTGCGCCAGCGCCACTGGGGTTACGCGGCGGACGAGGACCTGAGCAGCCAGGACCTCATCGCCGAAGGCTACCAGGGCATACGCCCGGCCCTGGGTTATCCGGCCTGTCCGGACCACACCGAAAAGGATATCCTCTGGCGGCTGCTGGACGCGGAGCGCGCGACCGGCATCTGGCTCACGGAATCCAAGGCCATGGTGCCCACGGCGGCGGTGAGCGGCCTCTACTTCTCCCACCCCGATGCCCGCTACTTCGCCGTCGGCAAGATCGGCCGGGACCAGGTGGTCGACTACGCCGAGCGCAAAGGCCTGGACCTGGCCGAGATGGAGCGCTGGCTGGCGCCCAATCTGGCCTATGAACCGGGCAGCCGCTAGGGCCCCGGCCCGCGGCAAGCCCGACCTGGGGCGGGGCAACGCCCTGTCCCAGGCTTCCGCCACCACCCTTGCCAAGCAGCCGGGAGCGCTTGAGATGCCGGACCCCGCCGCACCCGCATCACCGGCCGGGACCCGCAATACGCCCCCTTCTCGACGGACCCACCCAAGAATTAGCCGCCATTACCGGAACCGGCCCCTATCGCGCCAATAGGAATGGCGCGAATCTTGACTGATCGCGCCAATAAATTGGATGAGCACACCATGTCCGCAAATGCTGTCGTCCGAGCGCGCATCGAGGAGCACATCAAGGAAGAGGCGACCGCCGTGCTGGCCGCGATGGGGCTGACCGTATCGCCCTGATGCGGGAGGCGGCGCAAGAGCATAATCCTGTGCTGGACAACCCCAGCCCGGTCCTGTCACATGATGCGGAACTTCATCTCCACCCGCGCATCCTTCCAGATATCGTCCGGGCTGATCGAGTTCCGGTTGAACCTGAAGGCGATGTCCGCCTTGCGGAAGGCCTCGTAGACCAGTTCCGAGCAGATGTACTTGCGGTCGCGGTCCTTGCGGCCGCGCCGGAAAAGAATGCGCATCGCGATGCGCATGATCTCCCAGTTGTCGTAGGGCCGGGTCAGTTCATCCATGCCGAAGCTGATCGCCTTCTTGACTTGCTCGCCGTCCGCCGCGGGGGCGATGCGGCCGATCACGATACGCCCCTGGTAAGGCTTGTTCCTGCCGTGGTAGTCGCGCAGATACTTGGACAAGGGAACGAGGCGAACGCCGATGGCGGTCTCGCTTTCGAGAATGAAGATGCGCCGCAGGTTGTCGTCGCGATAGATGATCCCGACATGGCTCCAGACCGACTTGGTGAACCACTGGATGGACTTCGAGAAGAGATAGGTGCCCGAGCAGAAAACGATGTCGCCCGTCTGCAACTGATCGCGCACCTGGTCGTAGGCGAGGACGGGGAGTGCGGTGACGGCTTTGACGCCAAGACGATCGGCCATGTGTGGCTCCCTTCAGGGGACGAGGGTGGGTGCCGCGCTGCGGGTAAGGCGCCGGAAAGGCTCAGGCATCGATCAACTCCAGGCTGCGCGAGCGCCAGTCGAGAATGGCGGTGCGGGTAGTCATCCGTCCGGCGAGTTCCGGGAATTCTTCGCTGACCACGCCGGCGGCGAAGCGCGACAGGAAGCGCGCCTTCATTTCGGCGCGCGCCCGGTCGACGCCGATTTCGTCGTACAGGACCGAGGCGAGCAGGAGAAAGCCGTCGCTCGGGATGCGCCCCGCCTCCATGTTGCCCTGGATGATACCGGCCGCCTTGCGCAGCGGATCGGCGAGATCGGGGCTGTAGGGGCCGATGATCAGCGCGAGGTTGGGGGTGTGCAGGAAATCGAAGCCGCGGCCGACGCAGATCACCCATTCGCGGTGCTCGATGTCGAGCCGGCGCTCGTTGCGCGCAGCCTGTTCGCGGACTTGCGCGATGTGATCGAGATTGCCGCGCAGCAAGGGCAGCAGATCGGCGCGCATCTGCGCCGGCATGTCGGGGAGCAAGGCGGCGAGCCGCTGTTCCAGCGTGGCGAGGTCGGCGGCGGCGAGGCTGGCGAGGTCGAGCACGGTGCCATCGCTGCCATGGATGGCCAAGGCATCCTCGTCGGTCTCGAAGCCGCAGACCAGCGGGTAGACGGTGCCGTGTCCCGCGCCGAAGATGTACTCCACCTGGCGACGAATTTCCTGGGTGTGGGCGATGGCGGCGGCCGTGTCGTAATTGAAACCGGCGCATCCCCGGCGAGGATTGCCGCGCGACCAGTGGTAGGTGATGAGGAACATCACGCGGCGCCCGGCGCCGGTCATGCGCTGGACATGGTGGACCAGGACCTCGCCGAGATGCGGCCAGCCGAGGTCGAAGATGCCGCCCAGATTGCGGAAGGGCATCAGGATGCCCGTCGGGGTGTGAGTGGCGAAGGGGATGTTGATGCGCCCGTCCATGCACTTAAGGACGGCGATGGCGGTCGGGTGCTCGGCGATGTAGCGTTGGCGTGCCAGCCAGGCTTCCGGCCCGCGAAAGGTTTCGCCATGGCGGCGGGCGAGATCGAAGAGCCAGTCGATACGCTGGGCAATCGCCTGGTTGTGGATGTCGTTCATGTCCCCTCCGGCACGATTTGGTGGCAATCCAGCAGCGCTGGTCTTCCTTACGGCGTACACCGCCGCGATTCATTTTCGCCTCCTTTTTACCGTTGACCGCAGCTAAAGCCAAGCGCAGCGATAGGGGACAGACCACGGTTTCCAGTGTCTTGATTCAGCCGGAATCCCCGTCCGATCAATGGAACGAGGATCTCAATGGTTCGTTCGATCATGGCCCCCACCTTTAGCTGCTCGCTCCGCGTCGCTTAGGCCGGCAAGGCCGAAGTCCGCATCATCTCCTGGGCGCGCTCGGCTGCTTCTTTTCGTATCTGACGCCTTCCTGGCGCTGCGACTCTCCAATGCCGTCGCCGTGGTGCCGCTCTTCGTGGCAGGCTACAAGCTCGGGGGCTCCCGTGGGCGTACGCCTTGGGGGAAGGGGCTTACCCTGGTCGTTATCGGCGCCCTGATGGTCAAGCCTCTGCATAGCGCTGGGAGGATGAGGCCACAGAAGATCCAAAGTACAATGAGTTAATAACATTCAGCAATCGGTCACGGGAGGATTCTTGATGCCAGTCTGGTTGCAGGCAGGGCTTTGGGGTTTGTTCTCTGGCGGGGCGCTCTTGATCGGGGCCGCGATCGGCTATCGGGTCGAGCTGTCGGCTCGCCGGATCGCGGGCATCATGGCATTCGGCGCCGGCGTCCTGATCTCCGCCCTGTGCTTTGAACTCATGGAGGAGGCCTTCAAGGAGGGCGGTCTCCACGCGACCATCATCGGGTTTGCCGCCGGCGCCTTGGTTTACAGCGCCGCTAATTGGGGGCTGAGTTTCTATGGCGCGAAGCATCGGAAACGCTCAAAAGTCCAGCATGCCTCCAAAGAAGAAGCCGAAGGCAGCGGCGGCGCCATTGCCGTGGGTGCCCTGCTCGATGGCATTCCGGAATCCATTGCGATCGGCCTGAGCATGTTGGCCGGCACCGGCGTCAGCCTGGTGACGGTCGCGGCCATCTTCATCTCCAACATCCCGGAAGGCCTCTCCAGCTCGGCGGGAATGAAGCACAGCGGACGATCCGCCGCATTCATCTTCGGCATCTGGGGGGGGATCGCGCTCATCTCGGGGCTGGCGGCCCTGGCCGGCTACAGCGTCTTCGACAGCTTCTCCCACGAAATGCGGGCGGCCACCACCGCTCTGGCGGCGGGGGCCATCCTCGCGATGATCGCGGACACCATGCTCCCCGAAGCCTTCGAAGGGGCGCACAATTTTTCTGGACTCATCACCGCGGCCGGATTTCTCTGCGCCTTCGCCCTCTCCATGATGGGGTCCTAAAGGCAGTGGCCCACCCAATCACCGAAACAAAACAACCATGAAAACCACCACGAGACTTGTCGCATTCCTGACGCTGCTGCTCTTCGTCTGGTACCTGTTCGCCGACCGGATGACGCCTTACACCTCAAACGCGCGGCTCAAGGCGATCGTCATCGAGGTGGTGCCGCAGGTCTCGGGCTACGTCGCCGCGCTCGCGGTGACCAAGGCGCAGTTGGTCGAGGCGGGCGACCTGCTCGCCCGGATCGATCAGCGACCTTTCGTGCTGGAGGTGGAGAAGGCGCGATCCGCCCTACAGTCGGCGACCCAGGCGGTGGGGGCCAGCTCGTCCCTGGTGGAGATCGCCCAAGCCAATCTCACCAGACCGAGATCGGTCTCAAGAACACCGAGATCCAGAGCAAGCGTACCTTCGACTCACCCTGAGACGCCCCACTTCCCGTTCGTGGCAGCGCTGGTGGCCCTGGAAAATGCTGATCAAATCCTTCTTTCATGACCGTTAGTCCGGAGCACTTGAAATGCCAGACGCCATGTCATCCGGTTCCGTGACCGAGGCGGTCACCCAGGCCCTGGCCCCGGCCGTGTCGCCCCAACTCGTCGCCAACCTCGATACGGTGGCGGCGAGCTATAACCTCCCGGACTTTATCTTCGGCGGCGGGGGCCTCATGGCCATCCTCTTTTTCCATGGCCTCTGCATTGCCTTGATCTACCCCTGGTACACGCGACGCAGCGACGATTTGCTGCATCGACGGGCCTACTGGCGGGTCGAGATGCTGTTCCTCTTCAGTATGTTTTTACTCATGATGACCCATCTGGGTGAAATCGCCCTCTGGGCCTTCATCGTCCATCAACTGGGCCTGGTCGACACCCTCCGCCAGGCCCTCACCTTCTGCGGCAGCACCTATACCACTGTCGGCTACAACGGCGACCTCATGCCGGACGGCTGGGAAGTGATGACCATGATCATCGCCTTGTCCGGCATGTTCTCCTTTGCCTGGACCACGGGCATCATGATGTTGATGCTCAAGCCCTTCCACGCCGCCCAATACGCCCGGAAATCCGGCAAGGATCCCGGCAATGCCCCCTTCTCGGCGAACCAAGCCAAGGACTAGCATTCACCGGGCCGGCGGTCACACCTGGTACAGCCAGGCGGCAGGCATCCCAAGCCTGCGACGGCCGCGGTCATCAGGGTCCCGGCTGGCACCGTATCGGTGACAGAGACTTCAGCCGCCTGTCGTGGTTGACCTCAGGGCAATTCATCGCCGGCTAGCGGTGTAGCCTCCAGGCTGGCTGCTAGCCAGGCAGCGAAGGCGGCCAGGTCGCCACGCGCTTGCCGTTCGCGGAAATAGGCTTCGGTTTTCAGCGCCGAGACCTTTTCGGCAATCGCCGTGACGAAGAACTGTCGGTACATTGACAGAATCCGCGGGTGCTATCAAAGCCGACACACCGACCCCGCACGGCCCGGCATAGCGCCTAACCCGACCCTCAGCGCGTCAGCCTGAGAATCCGCCGGGCACCGTTGAGAACCAGCAAGGCAATCAGGGTGCCGATGATCAGATCCGGGTAGCGGGAACCCGTCCAGGCCACCAGCAGACCGGCGGCGATGACCCCCAGGTTGGCCAGTACGTCGTTGGTCGAGAAGATCCAACTGGCCTTCATGTGGACACCACCCTGGCGGTGGCGGGTCAGGAGTAAGAGGCAGGCGAGGTTGGCCAGGAGGGCCAGCAGGGCGATGCCTATCATGAGCGGTGGCTCGGGCGCGCTGCCGAACACCAGGCGGCGCAGAACCTCGGCCATAGCGCCCAGTGCCAGCAGGAGCTGTAGCCAACCGGAGAGGGTGGCCGATCGCATCTGGTGGCGGGTATCGCGGCCGACGGCGTAAAGCGCCAGGCCGTAAACCGTGGCGTCCGCGAACATGTCCAGGGAATCGGCGATCAGCCCCGTGGACTGGGCGAGCCAGCCCGTGATGATCTCCACGGCGAACATGACGGCATTGATCGCCAGCAGCCACTTGAGCACCCGCGCCTCTTGGGCGGGCGAAGGGGGAGGCGCCACCCGACCCAGGGCCGCGACGGCTGCCTCCGGCCCGGAGGAGACCAGCCGCGCCCCCAGGCCCAGTTGCCCGAGGGGTTGGGCCACCAGATCGAGGGGGCCGGTATGCCGGACGCGCAGTTCGCGCCGCCCGAGATCGAATTCCAGCCCGGCCAGGCCCGGGGTGTCTTGCAGCGCCAGCCGGATCAGCCCTTCCTCGGCGGGACAATCCATGCCGGGAATGGCGAACAGGCTGGCCGTCAATTCACCGGTGGCGGGCACCTCGGACCTGACCGGAGACAGGTCGAGTGACACCGGGGCAGAGCAGCGGCATGAGTCTTGGCAAGGGGTCATGAGGGTCTCCGGCTCGGGCTACCTCAACCGGCCATTCCGGCGCTTGAGGCTTTCGGCTTGAACTTGGAGCCCGCCAGATCCTGGCTCCGGGCCGGAGGAAAACTGGCAGGGGATGGATTATCATCGATTTTGTGCCACCCGCATTGGAATTAATCGTTTTGCCTGCCGAATCATCAAAAATCCTAGCGCCGATTGGCTACTCATGGCTTGCCAACACCTTTAAGGTCACCCCGGTGCAGCCCTGGGCCGTGCGCAGTGAAATCGCGGGTACCCGGGCCTCCTTCCGGGATGGCGATCTACACCGCGAGGTTTATCCGGAGGCCTATCGCCCCGCGCCGACTTTCAGCGGCCATCTCACCTTTGCCTTTAAGCATGAGGGCATGCACCTGGAGTTTCTCGCCCGGCTGTTTCGGCACGAGGAAGTGCGTCTCGCCCTGAAAGACTGGATCAGGCGTGAACCCACCGGTGCCTATGCCCGCCGGGCCGGTTTTTTTTATGAGTGGCTGATGTCAGCCCCCCTGGGGTTGCCCGGCGTGACCAGGGGCAATTATGTCGATGCGCTCGATCCCAAGGAGTATCTGGTCGGGACCACGATCAACCAGCCACGCTGGCGGGTGCGGGATAACCTGCCGGGCCAGCGGGAATACTGCCCCCTGGTCCGCCGTGTCGCCGAGGTCAAGGCGGCGGAGCAATATGACTTGCCCGCCCGTCTGGCGGAGCTGGAAACAGATTTTGGCGTCGATCTGATGCGGCGCAGTGCCCTGTGGCTAACGGTCAAGGAAAGTCGCGCCAGCTTCCTCGTCGAACATGAGCAGGATCGGGAAGACCGGGTGCGCCGCTTTGCCACTATCCTGGAAACTGAGTGCGGACGGCATGCGGACCCCCTCGCACCCGAGACGCTGACCCTTCTCCAACGGGAGATTCTCGGCGCAACGGCGCTCCGTCATGGCATACGCCGGTCCCCGGTGTATGTAGGGCATGCCATGCGCTATCAGCCGGTGGTGGACTATATCGCCCCGCATTGGGAACAGGTGGCCGGCTTGCTCGCGGGCCTGGCCGGTTTCCTGGAGCGAACAGGCGGGGGTGCCCCCATCGTCCGGGCGGCGGTCGCCTCCTTCGGCTTCGTTTACATTCACCCACTGGTCGATGGCAACGGCCGCATCTCCCGCTTCTTAATTAATGATGTCCTGCGCCGGGATGGTGCCACCTCGGCGCCGCTCATCCTGCCGGTCTCCGCCGCCATCACCCACAACCCCCAGGACCGGGCGGCCTATGATCAGGCGCTGGAGCGTTTCTCCCGACCCCTGATGCGCTATTACGCCGACCAATATCATTTTGGCAATACCGTCGTGGCGGCGGATGGGGTGCCTTACAACCTGTACTTCGCCGGCTACGAGGATGCCCTGCCGGTGTGGCGCTATCCGGATCTGACGGCCCAAGTGGTCTATTTGGCCAAGGTCATCGACGCCACCCTGACCGGGGAAATGCGCACCGAGGCCCGTTTCCTGCGGGCCAATGATGATGCCCGAAACGCCATCAAGGCGTTCCTGGAGGCCCCCGATCATGAACTGGACGGGATGATTCGCAGCATCCGGGAAAACGGGAATGCGATTTCTAACCATCTGCGCAAGCGTTATCCCCGCCTGGCGGCACAACCTGAATTGGGGGAGCGCCTGGTCCAGGCGATCGCGGCGGCCTTTGGGGTCTAGCGACTGGCCATGTCAATCCAGTAACCGCCCGCGGCCAGGCGCCAACGGCATGGGGCCAACCTTGACTCAGACGGCGGAGAACCCCGCTGACTTGGGGTCTCGCGGTGGCAGGAATCGCTCCAGGCGCTCCCTGAAGGCATCCCAATCGACGGCATCCAGGGTGTTTTTGACCAGGAGACCCAGGTCGGTTTCGCCTTCCATGCGCAGGCGGCGGCTGAAGAAGAGGGTGTCGGCGTCCTCCTCGCGCAGGGCCAGGGCCAGATAGTCGCGGGTGCGGGCGGAGAGGGTCAGATCCGGCTTGCCGCCGATGCCGTGCCCCGGGGGCCGGCCGGGCCGAAAGCCCTTATCGCCCAGATGGAAGTCGAGGGTCAGTCCGGCATCGGTGACGATCATGCGCAGCCAGCGCCCGGTCAGGGGTTCGAGGGTGTCGCGGGGCAGGATGCGGTCGAGCGCCAGGTTGAGGGCCAGGGTCAGCGCCAGGGCGGGCGGTTGCGCGGGCAGCAGGGCCAGGAACCTGGCCAGGGCCGGAGGCAGGTTGAAGTCCGGGATGCGGGGGTTTTCCAGCCGGTCCTCGATGCGCTGGCGAAGCCGGTCGAGCCGGGCGGCGATGAGGCGGGGCGGACGGGGTAAACGGGGCGGGAAGCTCATGGTGGGTGGGGGCTCCAGGACGGAAAAGGGGTTCCTAAGCGGCAACGTATTGCTCGACCCCGGGGCGGCCATGCCAGAAGCCGTTGCAGGGCGCCTCGGGCATATAGTCGCGGCTGGCGTCGAGGGCGGCGGCCGGGGTCAGTCGCCCCTCCAAGGCGGAGCGAAAGAGCCTGACGATTTCCAGGGTATGGGCGCCCTGAGGGCTGATGCGCAGCAACTCGGCACGGCCAGCCAGCCCCGGCAGGTCGGCCAGCAGGTTGTGGACCCGCGCCGACTGGGTCTGGACGCCATTGAGGGTGAGGAAGGGCTCGCCCTCGCGCGTGTGCAGCGGCAGGCCGTCCATGATGGAGAGGCAGCGGAATTCGCAGGCGTCCTTTTGCAGGTTGAAATGACGGGCGGTGAAGCAGCGCGCGGAAAAGGCCAGCGGCAGGCGGCCGTAGGCGTAAACCTCGGTCTCGATGGATTGGACCAGGCCGGCGCGGATCGCGGCCAGTTCGGCCCCGGGGATCTCGGGGGCGACCACCCAGCGGCGAGCGCCGCTCGCCATCAGCAGTTCCAGTGTCCGGGGGTTGAAGATATTGAGGGTCGGCCCGGCGACCCAGTTGGTCACCCCAGCCTCCGCCAGCAGGCGCACGGCGCCCATGTCGTTGGCCTCGACTCGAAATTCATCCTGGCCGGCGATCTGGCGCAGGGTCTTGAGGTCGGACTCGGACTCGATCAGGCTCTGGGAGGCCAGAATCACCTCCTTGCCCGCCGCCGCGAGTTGGCGGCCAAGCTCCAGCCAGTCATCCAGGCGCAGTTCATGGCGGCGCGAGCAGACCGTCTCGCCCAGATAGACCGCGTCCACCGGAGCTGGCGGCGATCCCGGCGTAGAAATCCAGGACCTCCTGGCGGGGCCAGTAGTAAAGCAACGGACCGAGGGCAAGTTTCATCGGGCGAGGCTCCGGGGGAGGCAGGGTCATTTCCACGGCCTGTGGTAGGCACCGAGGGTGTGGCTCTGGCCCTCGGAGACCTTGTTCAGCTCGGCCATCCAGGCCGGGGCCACCTGGAAGCGCTCCGGGGCGGCCATGACGGCGTCGATGGCCGCTCGCCACACCCGGGTGACCTGGGCGACATAGGCCGGGCTGCGCTGGCGACCCTCGATCTTGATGGCGCGAATCCCCACGCGCGCCAGTTCGGGCAGGAGTTCCAGGGTGTTGAGGCTGGCGGGCTCCTCGATGGCGTAATAGGTCTCGCCCTCCACCTCGAAGCGGCCCTTGCAGAGGGTCGGGTAGCCGGTGCGCTCCCCCTCGGCGAAGCGGTCGATGAGGATGCCGTTGAGGCGGGTCTCCATACCTTGGGGCGTCTCCTCCCAGCGCACCCAGCGGCCCGGGGAGCAGGCACCCTGGCAGTTGGGCGATTCGCCGGTGGCGTAGGCGGAGAGGGCGCAGCGCCCCTCCACCATGACGCAGAGGCCGCCGAAGCCGAAGACCTCGATCTCTACCGGGGTGCGTGCGATGACGCTCTCTACCTGCGCCAGCGACAGGACGCGCGGCAGGACGGCGCGCTGAATGCCGAAGCGCTCCTGATAATAGTTGATCGCCTCGTAGCTGGTGGCCGAGCCCTGGACCGAGAGGTGCAACCGCAACCCCGGATGCCGTTTGGCCGCGTAGTCCATGAGGCCAGGATCGGCGAGGATGACGGCATCGACCCCAAACTCGGCGGCACGGTCCACCGCCGCCGTCCAACTCGGCCAGTTGCCCGCCTGGGGATAGGTGTTGAGCGCCAGCAGCACCTTGCGCCCGCGGGCATGGGCGTAGGCGATGCCTTCCCGCAGGCGCGGCGGGTCAAAATTCAGGCCGGTGAAGTTGCGGGCGTTGGTGGCGTCCTTAAAACCGAGGTAAACGGTATCGGCGCCATTGTCGATGGCGGTTTTCAGCGCCGGCAGGCTACCGGCGGGACAGACGAGTTCGATCGGAGGGGATGCAGCCATGGGTAGTGGGCCCGAGGGAAGAAATTTTGAGGAATTATAATCTTTCCCGGCGCCCCCCGGGTCATGATAGGCATCAAGAGCGGGTAAGGGGCCCGGGCCCTCCGGCGCAACCGCCGGCCCCGGGTCCCTGGCGGGTTCGCGCGCCGCAGAGCGAGGCGCCAGCCGGCCCGGCCTGGTTGCGTCACGCATCATCCTGGGCCAGGCTTGGGACCCAGATCGGGAGCCGCCACATGTCAAACAGCCACCTCTTCATCGCCAGCCTCCTGGCCAGTTCCCTGGCCGGGGCGGGCTGTGCCCATCAAGAGGAGTTCCCGGAAGCCAGGGTGCCCGAGGGGGTTGCCGAGGCGGGCCGCACCCGTCCCCCGGCAGATCCGCGATACGCCGTCCCGCCGGCTCGCTCCCGCGCCCTGACCATCTATCTTGATTCCCAGACCTTCGAGTACCGGGAAGATGGCCGGGTCTTCGCCAGCGGCCGCATCTCCTCCGGTTCACTCGAACACCCGACCCCCGTGGGGAACTTTCGCATCCTGTCCAAGGACGAGGACAATCGCTCCGGTAAATACACCAATTACTTCGATGAGAACACGCCCATGCCCTACTCCTTGCAATTTTATGGGCCCTACTTCATCCACGAGGGCTGGCTGCCGGGCCATGCCGACTCCCATGGCTGCGTGCGGTTGAAATACGAGGACGCCAAACTCCTCTTCAGCCGGACCAAAATCGGCGATCCGGTCCTCATCAAGCGCGCGGGGCGGGCGCGGCCCGCGAACCCCTTTGGCGATGGCTTTCCCTTCCCGCTGTTTTGAAGGCCCAGGTATATTCTGATTTCCGGACGGAAAAAAAGGGGCGACCAGAGCGAAATAAGGGATCCCAGCCGCAGGCGAAATCAGGGTTAAATCAGACCTCGCCAAACAGGTCCCCCAGGGGACCAGCCTGGGTAGCGGCGGGGCGCGGCGGCCGGATACCCAGATGCAGATAGGCGGTCTGGGTCGCCATGCGGCCGCGCGGGGTGCGCATCAGATAACCCTGCTGGATGAGGAAGGGTTCCAGGACATCCTCGATGGTGCCGCGCTCCTCGCCGATGGCGGCGGCCAGGCTCTCGACGCCGACGGGGCCGCCGTCGAACTTCTCGATGACGGCCGCCAGCAGGCGGCGGTCCATGTGGTCGAAACCCAGGGCATCCACCTTGAGCATGGAGCAGGGCGCCATCCGCCACCGCGGCGGTGATGCGGCCGTCGGCCTTGACCTGGGCGAAGTCCCGCACCCGCCGCAGCAGGCGATTGGCGATGCGCGGCGTGCCCCGGGAGCGACGGGCGATCTCGGCGGCGCCGGCCTCCTCGGTCTCGATGCCGAGGATGCGGGCGGAGCGGGCGACGATGTGGGCCAGGTCCTCCGCCGAATAAAACTCCAGACGCTGGACAATGCCAAACCGATCCCGCAGGGGCGAGGTCAGCAGCCCGGCGCGGGTGGTGGCGCCCACCAGGGTGAAGGGCGGCAGGTCGAGCTTGATGGAGCGCGCCGCCGGGCCCTCGCCGATCATGATGTCGAGCTGGTAGTCCTCCATGGCCGGGTAGAGGACCTCCTCCATGACCGGGCTCAGGCGGTGGATCTCGTCCACGAAAAGGACATCCCCCGGCTCCAGATTGGTGAGGAGGGCCGCCAGGTCGCCGGGCTTCTCCAGCACCGGGCCCGAGGTCTGGCGCAGGCCCACCGCCATTTCATGGGCGATGATGTGGGCCAGGGTGGTCTTGCCCAGGCCGGGGGGGCCGAAGATGAGGACGTGGTCCAGGGTCTCGCGGCGCTGGCGGGCGGCGTGGATGAAGATCTCCATCTGTTCGCGCACCGCCGGCTGGCCGACATAGTCCGCCAACTGCCGCGGGCGGATGGCCCTATCCAGCGCCTTGTCTTCCGGGGCCGAGTCGGGGCTGATGAGGCGATCGGGGACAGGCGGGGAGGCGGACATCAAGGCTCGGGGATTGGGGGTCAGGTGGCTGAGGCAGGGCGGGTCAGGCGCCGCGGATGAGGTCAGTTTGACACGGCGGGCCCGCGATTGCACTCAGGGCCCGGGCTCCAGGAAGACCCGGACCCGGCTGGAACGGCCCTCGGCATCCACGACGGCGAGGCTGACGAAGCCCGGGCCGGCGGGGCGCCAGTGGGTAGCACGGGCGTAGGGCTCCCGGGCGATGGGGGCGCCGTTGGCAAACCAGGTGAAGGGGGGCTGACCGTCGCGGACCTTGAGGGTCAGCTCCGCCTCGCCGCCGGGGGCCAGGGCCAGGCGGGCGCCGGCGGGGGGAAAGGCGATGCGCGGGCCGGCGGTCGCGGCCGAGCCGCCGACCTGGCGCAGGGGTGGGGGCAGCTTGGCGGTGGTCGTCTGCAAGACCCCCGGCGGGGCCGGGGGCAGGGGCTGACGCGGGCCCAGGCGCGCGAAGGCGTCGATCAGCAGGGGCGCGGCGGCGGTGATACCGGTGAGTCCGGGCACGGGGGCGCCATCCGGCCGGCCGGCCCAGACGCCGATCACATGCCGGCCGTCGAAACCCAGGGCCCAGGCATCGCGGTAGCCGTAGGAGGTGCCCGTCTTGAAGGCCAGGCCGGCGGCGCTGGCGGCCTCGGGGGCCGGCACCCCGGCGAGGATGTTGGCGACTTGCCAGGCGGCGCCGGCCTCCAGCACGCGTTGCTGGCCAGATGGGTTCTGGGCGACTGGGGTCACGGGTGCGGACTCCTTTGGGGTCACATTCCGAGTCGCGTCCTGGGTCGCGCTTTGATGCTTGCCCGGGACCTCGGTCCGAATCGCAGCCGGATCGGTATTGGGATCCAGCCTCGGGGTCCCACCCGGGGACGCGGCCCGGCTCGCCCCGGGGACCGGGGACGCGGACAGGTTCTCCACCAGCCTCAGGGACCGCCCGCCCCGGGCTATGGCCCCATAAAGGACCACCAGGTCCGTCAGGCGCAGCCCCACCCCGCCCAGGCCGATGGCGAGACCGGGTGGCGACAGGTCCGGGAGTTCCGGCCGGGCCCCGGCCCGCTTTAGCCGCGCCACCAGGCGCGCCGGACCGACCGCCTCCAGCAGCTTGACGGCGGGGATATTGAGGGAGAGCTGGAGGGCGCGGCGCAGGGTCACCGTGCCCTGGTAGTCGCGGTCGAAATTGGCGGGGACATAGCGACCAAAGCCCGCGGGGCGGTCCTCGATCAGGCTCTCCGGGTGGCCGATGCCGGCCTCGAAGGCCAGCCCGTAAATCAGCGGTTTGAGGGTCGATCCCGGCGAGCGCACCGCCTGGGTCATGTCGATGAAGCCCTCGCGATCCCCCGCCAGCAGGCCGGCGGAACCGACGGAGGCCAGGATCTCGCCGGTACCGTGATCCGCCACCAGCAGGGCCAGGGACAGGCGCTCCCCCAGGGCCAGGGCGCGCTCGGCGGCCAGCGTTTCGAGCCTGGCCTGGAGGTCCGCATCCAGGGTCAGCCGTTGCACCGCCAGGTCGGGATGCGCTACCCGCGCCCGCTGGGTGGCATGCGGGGCCAACAAGGGGAAGGGGCGGCGCCGGTGGGGCACGGGCTCGCGCCGGGCCGCCTCGGCCTCGTCGTGGTCCAGGATGCCCGCGGCGACGGCCCGCGCCAGGACCCGATCGCGCGCGCGTTCGGCCGCCACCGGGTCCCGGTCCGGGCGCCGGGCCTCGGGGGCTTGGGGCAGAGCCACCAGCAGGGCCGCCTGGGCCGGGGTCAAGCGCCCGGGCTCCTTGCCAAACCAGGCCAGGGTGGCGGCGCGAATGCCCTCGAGATTGCCGCCATAGGGGGCAAGGAGCAGATAGCGTTCGAGGATGGCCACCTTGTCCAGCCGCCGCTCCAGGGCCAGGGCCGAGACCATTTGTCGGGTCTTGCCCGCCAGGCCCCGGGTCGGCTGGCCCTCCAGCAGGCGCGCCACCTGCATGGTCAGGGTCGAGGCCCCGGAGACGATGCGCCCGTTGACGACCCACTGCCGGGCCGCCCGGGCCAGGGCGAGGACATCGACGCCGCCATGGTCGTGGAAGCGCCGGTCCTCGCAGGCCAGCAGGATGCGGATGAAGAGGGGGTCCACCTCCCCCAGGGTTACCGGCAGGCGCCAGCGGCCATCGGCGACGGTAAAGGCCCGCAACAGGCGGCCATGGCGATCCAGGACCAGGGGCGAGGTCGGCACGGCCCCCAGGCGGGGCTCCAGGGCGCTGGCCAGGAAGGGAAGACTCGCGAGGGCGGCGAGCCCGGCCAGGAACAAGGCCCCGAGGGCGAGCAAGAGCCAGCGACCGGGACCTTGACGAGGATCAGGCAGCAATCTCAACCTCATGATGGCAAGCGCTTGCGCATGGCGGGATGTTAGCGCGGGTCCCGCCAGCACCCGGTCAGATCTTGAGGCCCAGCAAGATGCCGGCGGTGAAGGAGGCGGCGTTGGAGAGGTTTTTCGACATGAAATCCTGGAGCCCGCCCGCGTAGGCACCGAACCAGGCCGCGAAACTGTCGTAGCCGGCCTCCATGCCGGACCAGTTGATGCCGATGAAGCCAGCCTGTTGCAGGGCAAAGAGGGCGATCAGCAGGAGACCGCCCCCCACCAGCGCGATCTTGAAGGCGATCTTGAAGGCGAAACCCACCGCCAGCCCGACGATGAAGGAAAAACCCAGGTTCAGCAGGTGCTCGGGGGAAAACAGGGCCGGATCGGCGCCCTGGCCCCTGGCCACGCCATCGGGCGGGAAGGGCAGGGGCGACTCAGGCGCGGGTGGCGCCAGGATGTCCGCCCCCAGGTTCGCCGGAAAGCTCTCGGTCGGGGGCCGGCCATGGGCCGGGGTCGCCAGGGCGGGGCCCTCCGACTGACGGGCCAGGTGGGAGCTCGCCGCCACGGCGCCCGCCAGGCCCAGCGCGCTCCCCACCAGGGTCAGGGGCCGCATCGCTCGCCCCGCCCCCGGGCTCCCGGCGCCGCATTCAAGACCCCATCCCGCCTGTTCCGCCTAACGCCGGCGTGGCGGCGGCAGATCGGTGATGGAGCCATGGGCCACCTCCGCCGCCAAGCCGATGGTCTCGTTCAGCGTCGGATGGGGGTGGATGGTCAGGCCGATATCCTCGTAGTCCGCACCCATCTCCAGGGCCAGGACAGTCTCGCCAATAAGTTCACCGGCATTGGGACCCACGATACCGGCGCCCAGGATGCGCTTGGTGGTGGGATCGAAGAGGAGCTTGGTCAGGCCCTCGTCACGGCCAATACCCAGGGCGCGACCACTGGCGGCCCAGGGGAAGGCCCCCTTTTCATAGGCGATGCCCTTGGCCTTGGCCTCGTTTTCCGTCAGGCCCATCCAGGCCACCTCCGGGTCCGTGTAGGCCACCGAGGGGATGGTGAGCGGATCGAACAGGGCCGGCAGGCCGGCGATGACCTCGGCGGCAACCTTGGCCTCGTGGGTGGCCTTATGCGCCAGCATGGGGTTGCCCACCACGTCGCCGATGGCGAAGATGTTGGGGACATTGGTGCGCATGTGTTGGTCCACCGGGATGAAGCCCCGCTCGTCCACCGTCACGCCCGCCACCTCGGCGCCGATGAGTTTGCCATTGGGCCGGCGGCCCACCGCCACCAGGACCCGGTCGTAGATATCCTCGGCCGGGGCATCCGGGCCCTCGAAGCCGACCTTGATGCCCTCGGCGGTGGCGCTCATGGCGGTGACCTTGGTGCCGAGCATGATGCGGTCGTAACGCTTGTTGATGACCTTCTCCAGGGGCTTGACCAGGTCCTTGTCGCAACCCGGGATAAGCTGGTCCTGGAGTTCCACGATGTCGATGCGCGATCCCAGGGCCTGATAGACGGTGGCCATCTCCAGGCCGATGATGCCGCCGCCGACGACCAGCATGCGGGCGGGGATATCCGGCAGGGTCAGGGCATCGGTGGAATCCATGACCCGCGGGTCCTCGTGGGGGAAGCCGGGGATCTTCACCGGCGTCGAGCCGCAGGCGATGATGGCCTGGTCGAAGCTGACCCGGACGCGCCCCTCGCGGGTCTCGACGGCGATCCGGTTCGGCGCCTCGAAGCGCCCACTGCCCTGGATGACCTGGACGTTACGCGCCTTGGCCAGACCCGCCAGTCCTCCCGTCAGCTTTTGCACCACCTTATCCTTACCCGCCCGCAGCTTATCCAGATCGATGTCCGGCTCGCCGAAACGCACGCCCAGGTGAGCCATCTCCGCCGCCTCGTTGATGATCTGGGCGGCATGGAGCAGGGCCTTGGAGGGGATGCAACCGACATTGAGGCAGACGCCGCCCAGACTCGGGTAGCGCTCGATCAGGACCACCTGTTTCCCCAAGTCGGCGGCACGGAAGGCCGCCGTGTAGCCACCGGGGCCCGCGCCCAGCACGACCACCTCGGTGGCGATCTCGGTGACGGCGGTCTCGCCCGCCGCCTCGGCGTTCAGGACCAAGAGGAGATCGCCCTCCGCCACCCCGTCGCCTGCCTTGACCTGGATCCGGGCCAGAGTACCCGGAGCCGGCGCCGTAATCCCGACGGCCCCCTTGTCACCTTGCAGGGTAATGATGGCTTGATCCCGCAGCACCCGGTCTCCGGGTGCGACCAACACCTCGACGACCGCAACCCGTCCGCCGATCGCGGGAACGCGAACCTCTATGTCGTTGCTCATCTTGTTTATTATCCTCATAACTTTGGTGGTGGGCGGACCGCATCCAGCCAGGCCCGAGGTCATGATACTAGGTCGGGGCCCCGAGCGGGCAGGCCCCCCGGATATCGCGCCGCGAGACCAAAAATCTGGCATTTGTCTTGCCAAAGACACGAATTAGCGGTCAGAATAAGTTTCCCAAGGGCAAAACTGGCGACAAGTGCTCGCACTAACGCTTTGCATTGTGCTATAAAAGAAATAGCCCTTTGGGCGAAACCCCTATTTTCAAACAACTCTTGGAGAGTTAATCCATGACTAAGATCATTTCCCTTTCCGCCGCCGCCCTCCTTGGCCTGGGCCTCCTGTCTGGCTGCACCGATCAGCAGGCTCGTGACACCGCCGCCGACGCCCTGAAGAAGGCCGAAGCCGCTCAGGCTTGCTGCGATGCCACCACTCAGCGCGTTGATCGCATGTATCAGAAGATCATGTCCAAGTAAAGCCGGTTCCCCGCGCTTTGCCGGCCTCCCACACGCTGTGGGAGGCCGGTGTTCTCTGCCACCGCCCGCTTCACCGCATTCCAATCCAAATTTACCTCCGGGGACTGAGCCAGTCGCGCCGGAACCACCTCGTGCAATGACGCCGCGGTCCCCTCGGGATCACGATGCACCTCCAAATACAAATCCTCCCCGCGCCAGCCAAACTTGTAGGGCTGTTTGACGATGGTAATGGGTTCGTTGACCGACACCATGGGGAAGAGCTGTGATACCCCCTCCGGATACATGCGGATGCAGCCGCGACTCACCTCCATGCCCAGGCCCCAGGGCTTGTTGGTGCCATGAATCAGGATGCTCGGCGCGCTGGTGCGCAGGGCGAACTCGCCCAGGGGGTTGTCGGGGCCGGCCGGCACCACCGCCGGCAGGGGTTCGCGTCCCTCCTTGGCGCGATCGGCGTGGTGGGCGGCCGTGGGCGTCCAGGTCGGGTCCTTCACCTTGGACGTAACCTTGAAACGCCCGAGCGGCGTATTGAGACCCTCGCGGCCAACGCTGATAGCGAAAGTCGCCACCTCCTTGCCGTTGCTGGGGTAAAAATAGAGGCGCTTCTCCGCCAGATTGAGCACGATGCCCTGATGCGGCGCATCCGGCAGGACGAAGCTCTCCGGCACCAGGACGTCATCTCCCGCCTTGGGCACCCAGATATCCACCTTCTGATTAGCCAGGCGCATATCGTCATAGCCCATGTTGTTCTGGCGGCCGATATCGAGAAGGGTGTCTTCCTTGCGGCTCTTTACATAGAATGCCCGACCTACGACCTCCTGGTTAGGGTCGGTCAGTTTGAAGATGGCGGCCTCGGCGGACAGGGTCCAGCCAGACGCCATCAGGGCCAGGCTCACGCCCGCCGCCAGGGGGGACAACGCCCGCCCCTTACTCAATCCCAAAATTTGTCTTTTCACGAATTTCACAGCCTCATGGATTTCGATGTCTAAGCCCTCGCCGCTCTCGCACGTTCGCAACATTGGTATCGCCGCTCACGTGGACGCCGGCAAGACGACCTTGACGGAAAGGATACTGTTTTATACCGGCGCTTCCCACAAAATTGGCGAGGTCCATGACGGCGCCGCCCACATGGACTACATGGCCGAGGAGCAGCGACACGGCATCACCATCACCTCCGCCGTCACCAAGGCCCCCTGGCGCGGCCACCTGCTCCAGATCGTGGATACCCCCGGCCATGTGGACTTTACCGTCGAGGTGGAGCGCTCCATGCGTGTCCTCGACGGCGCCATCCTGGTAATCGACGGCGTGCGCGGGGTCGAGCCCCAGACCGAGACGGTCTGGCGCCAGCGCTGCCGTTTCAACCTCCCCGTCCTCTTCTTCGTCAATAAGATGGATCGCCCGGGGGCGGATTACCACCACAGCCTGGACAGCTTGCGCCAGCGGCTGGGCGCCAAGCCGGTGCCGGTGACCATTCCCCTGCCGGAAGGTAGCTTAGACCGCCCCTCCGTGGTGCATTTGATCGAGCGGCGCCTCATTGGTTTCACCGGCGATCAGGGTACCGACCTGATCGACGAACCCTGCCCCGATGACATCTGGGACCAATTCGCGGACGAACGCGAGGCCTTGCTCATGGCCTGCGCCGAGCAGGACGAGGATCTGGCCGATCGCGTCCTCTCCGGCGAGGACCCGGAGCCGGAGGAGCTGTGGACCGCCCTGCGCCAGGGCACCCTGGCGGGGACCCACTTCCCCTGCTTTGGCGGCAGCGCCCTGCGCAATCTGGGCGTCCAACCCCTCCTCGATGGCGTCATCAAGTTGCTCCCCGCCCCCCTCGACCGCCCGCCCTCCCTGGCCCTGAAGCCGGATGGCAGCGAGGAAGAGGTGGCCATGGACGCCAAGGGGTCCCTGGTCGCCCTGGCCTTCAAGGTGCAGATGTGGGAGGGCCGCCGCCACGTCTTTGCCCGCCTCTACCGCAGCCAGCTCAAGCCCGGCGACAAGGTCCAGTTCCTGACCGCCGACGGGCGCATCCTCACCGAGCTGGTGTCGCGCATCTTCGATGTGGATGCCGGGCGCAAGACCGCCCTGGACCTGGCCAAGGCCGGCGATATCGTCCTCCTCGCCGGCCTGCGCCACGCCACCACCGGCGACACCCTCTGCACCCCCGGCCACCTGCTGCGCCTGGAGCGCATCGAGGCGCGCGAGCCCGTACTGGGCCTGGCGATCGAACCCACCGCCGGCACGGATGAGGACAAGCTCCTGGAGGCCCTGCAAAAGGTCCTGGAGGAGGACCCGACCCTACGCCTGGAAGAGGACCCGGAGACCGGCCAGCGCCTGCTGCGCGGCATGGGCGAACTGCACCTGGCCATCGTCATCGAGCGCCTGGACCGCGAATTCCGCGTTGGGGTACGCAGCGGCCGGCCGGCGGTGGCGGTGCGCGAGACCATCCTCGGCTCGGGCACCGGCGACCAGATCCATGCCACGCCCCCCATCATCGAGCAACGGATTCCGGAACGGCGGGCGCGGGTGGTGGTGGCCGTCGAGGCCCGGGATCGAGGTACCGGGACCCAGATCTCGGATGACATCCCCGAGGTCCTGCCCGCGGGGGCGACCCTGAACCTGGAGCAGGCGGCGGCGGTCCGCGCCGGCATGCATGCCGCCCTGGAGTCCGGTCCCCTGCTGGGAACGCCCGTCGAGGACGTGGCGGCGCGCATCCTGCGGGTCGAAGTCTTTGGCGCCGCCTCCACCCCCGACGCCCTGCGGGCGGCCGCCGCCCGCGCCATCCACAAGGCCCTGGAGGAGGCCAGCCCCGCCGCCCTCAAGCCCCTCATGACCTTGGAAGTGGTGGCGCCGGAGGAGAATCTCGGCGCCGTGCTCGGCGATCTCCAGTCCCGGCACGCCCTCATCCGTGCCACCCGCGCCGAGGGCGACCGCATCACCATCGACTGCGAGGTCGCCCTGGAAAAGGTGCTCGGCTACACCACGGACCTGCGCAGCCAGACCCAGGGACGCGGCCAGTTCAGCATGGAATTCGAGCGCTTCGATCTGGTGTAGGGGCCAGACGCCTGCCCAGGCATTTACCCCGGCAGGCATAATTCGACGGTCTGGGCGCCGCGATCCGGCCGGATCGCGGCGCTATTTAAGCTTGATCATCATGGGCGCGAAGCCCTTGCTCGCCAACTGTGACTTGGCCTTGCTAGCGGCCTCCTTGCCCTTCAGGGGGCCGGTGCGGACTCGATAGTGGGTTTTGCCATCGACGCTGGCCTGCTGGATGCTCACGGCGATACCCTGCTGAGCGAGCTTGGCCTTGAAACGCTCGGCCTCTTCCGGTGACCCCAGGGAGGCGACCTGGAGGATGTAGGTCTCGCCATCACCCCCCACTGGCGCGGTTTCCGGTGGTTTCGCGGTCTGCTCGGCGGGCTTTGCCGGCGGCTTCTCGGGTGTCTTGACCGTCTTGGCGGGCTCCTTAACGGGCTCCTTGGCTGGGGTCTTGGCCGTCTCCTTGCCGGCTGCCTTGGCGGGATCCTTCAGGGGCTCCTTGCCGGCGGGCTGGGCTGGCTCCTTTGCTCCGCCCTTGGCGGGCTCCTTGCTCTCCTTGCTGGCCGCCGCCTTGGCGAGTGCCTTGAGTTCCTCTGGCGATGGGGGTGGCGGGGGCAGGGCCGGTGGGCGATCCGAGGTTTCCTCATCGGGGACCACCACCTCCAGTTCCGGCAGGATGGTAGGGTACTGGTAGCGGGGCTTGGGCTGGGTCTGGGGGGCGCGCGGGGCACCCGCCGCGACCGGGCCGGGGGCATCAGCGCGCTCGTCCATCATCCAGGCGACGGCCACCGCCAGGGCGCCGAGCAGGCCGCCGGTGAGGAACCAGAAAAAACAGGAGCCGTTGCGGCGATGGCGGGTCCTTGGGGACGGGTTGGGGGTGTTTTCCCGCGTCATCTCACATGGTCTCCGGCGCCGAGACGCCGATCAGGTTGAGGCCGTTGCGCAGCACTTGGCGCACCGCCAGGATGAGCTTGAGACGGGCGTCGCGCAGGGCGGCATCCTCGACCAGGAACTGGTGGGCGTTGTAATAGGTGTGAAAATCGTTGGCCAACTCGCGCAGGTACTGGGTGATCTGGTGGGGCTCCTCGTTGAGGGCCGCCTCCTCCACCACCTCCGGGTACCGGGCCAGGGTCTTGAGCAGATCCTGCTCGTGGGTCTCCGTCAGGCGCTCCAGATTCGTCATCCCCGGGCTGGGCTCCGCCGCCAGGCCCTTGTCCGCCGCCTGGCGCAGGACGCTGCAGACGCGGGCATGGGCATACTGGACGTAATAGACGGGGTTGTCGCTGGACTGGGACTTGGCCAGGTCCAGGTCGAAATCCAGGTGTTGCTCGCAGCGGCGCATGACGTAGAAGAAGCGGGCGGCATCGCGCCCCACCTCCTTGCGCAACTCGCGCAGGGTCACGAACTCCCCGGAGCGGGTGGACATCTGCATCCGCTCGCCGCCTCGGTAGAGGATGGCGAACTGCACCAGCAGGACGTCGAGCTTGGCCGGGATCGTCGCCCAGGGCCTGGAGGGCGCCCTTGATGCGCGGCACATAGCCGTGATGATCGGCGCCCCAGATGTCGATGACGCGGTCGAAGCCCCGCTCCAGCTTGTCCATGTGGTAGGCGATGTCGGAGGCGAAGTAGGTGGTTTGGCCGTTGTCGCGGACCACCACCCGGTCCTTCTCGTCGCCGAAAGCCGGTGGCGCGAAACCAGAGGGCCCCGTCCTTTTCGTAGAGATGGCCGGCGGCGCGCAGACGCTCCAGGGCGCGGTTGACGGCGCCCTTCTCGGTCAGGGAGCGCTCCGAGAACCACTCGTCGTAGGTCCACCCCGAAGAGGGCCAGGTCGTCGCGAATGTCGTCGAGGATGGTGTTGAGGCCCAGCTCGAAGACATAGCGGTAACGGTTGTCGCCCAACAAGGCCTTGGCCCGCGCCACCAGGGCATCGATATGGAGTCTCCTTGTCGCCCCCCGCCGGCTCGTCCGCCGGGATGGCGGCAAAGACCTCGTCGGCGCCATGACGGTAGGCGTCGCCATGCTCCCGGTGCAGGGTCGCGGCCATGTCCCAGACATAGTCGCCCTTGTAGCCGTTGCTGGGGAAGGGGATGTCCTCCCCGGCCAGTTCCAGGTAGCGCAGCCAGAGGGAGGTGCCGAGGATGTCCATCTGACGGCCGGCGTCGTTGACGTAATACTCGCGATGGACCGCAAAGCCGACCGCCGCCAGCAGGTCCGCCACCACGGCGCCATAGGCCGCGCCCCGGCCATGGCCGACGTGCAGGGGACCGGTGGGGTTGGCGGAGACGAACTCGACCTGGACCCGCTTGCCCGCGCCCATCTTGCTCCGGCCATAGTCGGGCCCGGCGGCGAGGATGGTCGGGATCAGGCCCAGATGGGCGCCGGGGGCCAGGAAGAAGTTGATGAAGCCGGGGCCGGCGATCTCGGTTCGCGCTATCAGGTCCGAGGCCGGCAGGGCCGCGACCAGACGCGCCGCCAGGTCACGGGGCTTGCCACCAGCGGCCTTCGCCATGACCAGGGCCAGATTGGTGGCGAAATCGCCATGAACAGGGTCGCGGGTGCGGTCCACCTGGGGATCCGGGAGGTCCGCGCCAGCGACCTGACCGGTCGCGGCCAGATGCCGCCATGCGGTTGAGAGGAGTTCCTTGACCTGGTGCTTCATTCGGGTTGGCTATGGCGGCTGGATGGGCGTGGATGGATGGGGAGGGCCAGGTCCCGGGGGGACCGGCGAAAGGCAGGGTATTAAGGATAGCAGGAATCACGCTGATCATGCTTCAGAACATCTCTTGAGGATCCACGTCAAGGGACCAGCGAAAGGCGCCCTGCCCCTTGATACCGTAGAGTTGGGGCACCCAGGCGGCGAGGAAGGCCTGCAACTCAGTCCGCTCCCAGGCCTGAACGAGGAGTTGGGCCCGATAACGGCCGGCACGTCGCTCCATGGGGGCCGGCACGGGGCCAAAGAGGCTGATGCGCGAGCCGCCCAGGTGGCTCGCGGCCTCCCGGGCCAGGCGCAGCCAGCCCAGGGAGGCTTCCCGGGCGGCGGCCTCGACCCGCAGCAGGGCCTGATGGGTGAAGGGCGGCAGGCCCGCCTCCCGGCGTTCCCGCAGCGCGGCGGCGGCAAAGGCGGGGTAGCCTTGCCGGCGCAGGGTCTGGAGCAGGGGGTGATCCGGATGATGGGTCTGGAGCACCACCCGCCCGGGCCGCTCCGCCCGGCCGGCGCGGCCGGCGACCTGGATCACCAGTTGGGCCATGCGCTCCGCGGCGCGGAAGTCGGAGCCATAGAGGCCGTTGTCCGCATCCAGGATGCCGACCAGGGTGACGCGGGGAAAATGGTGGCCCTTGGCCAACATCTGGGTCCCCACCAGCAGGGGATAGTCACCGGCGAGGGCCGCCGCCAACAGCCGATCCAGCTCGCCCTTGCGCCGGGTGCTGTCGCGGTCCACCCGGGCCACGCGAATGTCCGGAAACAGGGCCTGCAACTCACCCGCGAGGCGCTCGGTACCCTGACCCAGGGCCCGGATGTCGAGCCCCCCGCACTGGGGGCAGGCGACGGGGATGGGCTGGGTCAGGCCGCAGTGGTGGCACCAGAGCCGGTTGTCCGCCAGGTGGAGGGTCAGACGGGCGTCGCAGTGGGGGCAGTCGCCCACCCAGCCACACTGATGGCAGGTCAGCACCGGCGAGAAACCGCGCCGGTTGAGGAAGAGGAGCACCTGATTGCCGGCCTCGAACTGCTCGCGCATCAACCGGATCAACACTGCCGAGAGGCCGCCGCGCAGGGGCTGGGCGCGGATGTCGAGGAGGCCGATGGCCGGCGGCGCGGCGGCGCCGGCCCGCTCGGGCAACTCCAGACGCTGGTAGCGGCCGGTCGCGGCATTGCGCAGGCTTTCCAGTGAGGGCGTCGCCGAGCCCAGCACCAGGGGACAGCCGGCGCGCTGGGCGCGCCGCACCGCCAGGTCCCGGGCCGAGTAGCGGAAACCGTCCTGCTGCTTGAAGGAGAGGTCGTGTTCCTCGTCCACCAGGATGAGCCGCAGGCGCGGCAGGGGCACGAAGACCGCCGAGCGGGTGCCCAGCACCAGATCCGCCGCGCCACGGGCCGCCGCTTGCCAGGCCCGTTCCCGCTCCGTGGCGTTGAGGGCCGAGTGCAGGATCGCCAGGCGGCCCGGAAAGCGGCGCGCCAGGCGGCGCCGGAGTTGGGGGGTGAGTCCGATCTCCGGGACCAGCAGCAGGGCCTGGCCGCCCGCCTCCAGCACCCTGAGCAGGAGGCGGATATAGACCTCGGTCTTGCCGCTGCCGGTAACCCCCTCCAGCAGGAAGGTCTGAAACCGACCCAGGGCGTCGCTCACCGCCGCGATCGCCTCGGTCTGGCGCGGGTTGAGTTCCGGCCCCGACTCCGGCGCCTTGGCCGGCTCGTCGCCCAGCAGATGGCAAGGCTCGATCCAGCCGCGCTCGGCCAGGGCGCGCAAGGGAGTCTTGACCTCCCCCAGCCGGGACCGCAGCGCGGCCTCCCCCAGTCCCTCGGGGTAATCGCCGAGCAGGCGCTGGATCTCGGCCTGACGGCGGGCCCGAGTCCCCGGCACCTGCTCGCGGCCCGTGGCCGTCAAGCGCCAGCCCGGCTGGCCTGGCTGAACCGGCTCCAGGGGTGGCTCGGCCCGGCGCAACCGCGCCGGCAGGGCGGAGAAGAGGGCCTCGCCCGGCGGCTGGCGGTAATAGTCGGCGGCCCAGAGAATGAGCTCCAGGTCATCGGCGCCCAGCAGGGGCTGGGGGTCGAGCAGGGCCAGGATGGGCTTGAGCCGATCCGGCTCCTGGTCGCTCTCCTGGGCCAAAGCGACGATCATGCCCACCCGGACCCGGGAGCCGAAGGACACCTGGACGCGCATCCCCGGCTGGGGTAGGGGGCTCCCCTCCGCCGCCAGCGGCAGATAATCGAAGAGCCCCGGCAAGGGGACCGGGACGGCGATACGCAGGATAATGGCTGGGTCCTCGGGCATGGTGCTCGGCCAGGCGGTTCAGGGTGGGCCGGGCGGGAGCCGCCGGCAACGGAATTCTACGCCATCGGCAGCGGCCCTCATGGCCTCTGGAGGGCGGATCGATTGAGGACGATTTCTCGACCAGGGTTGCCGATTGCCCGGCAAGCTGCTGAGCACTCGGTAGAAATACCGCTTATCCCCTTCACCTGTGGATAAGTTTGTGGGAAAGGGCGGGGAAAGCGCCCAAAAGTGGCTAAAATGCTGGGCTCTGGCGGAATTGGCCAAAATCTTTACAATCTAAATAAATTTTTATAAACAGTATGTTGCGCACATGCCCCCTAAGTCCTTGAGCGCGGTTCATGCCTTGCCGAACTTTTGCGCAACCCTGTGCACAAGGGTCTTGACTTCAGGGGCCGCTGGTGTTCTCCCGGGCCCTCTGGCTGCCGGTCGCGAGACGGGGACACCCCGCGCGGACCTCATGACGGAGGCTCATGCCCCATGACCGACTGGAACAAGATCGCGGCCCACATCCAGAACCTCACAGGCCAGGCTTGCCAACCGAGGGCCATCCAGGAACTCGGCGGCGGCTGCATCAACCGCGCCTTCGTGCTCCGCGATGGCCAAAGCGCCTGGTTCGTCAAGATCAACGACGCCCAGCGACTCGCCATGTTCCAGGCGGAAGCGGCGGGGCTGAAGGCCTTGACGGCGGCCAAGGCCCTGCGCGTGCCCACCCCGCTGGGCGCGGGCCTGGCGGGGGCGGAGGCCTTTCTGGTCCTCGAATACCTCGCCTTCGGCCGGCCGCGGCGGGATGGTGGGGCCGAGGCCGGCCGGCGACTGGCGCATCTCCATCGCCAGAGCCAGGCCCGGTTCGGCTGGGACCGGGACAACTTCATCGGCTCCACGCCCCAGCCCAATGCGGAGGCCCAGGACTGGGCCTCCTTCTGGCAGACGCGGCGCCTGGGGCCCCAGCTCGACCTGGCCCTGGCCCAGGGTTTTGGCGGCCGACTCCAGGACCGCGGCCGGCGGCTCGGGGAGGCATGCCCGGCGCTTATCGACCATGCCCCCCAGCCCTCCCTGCTGCACGGCGACCTCTGGAGCGGCAACATGGCCTTTGACGCCGCGGGCCAGCCCGTCCTCTTCGACCCGGCGGTCTATTACGGGGACCGCGAGGCCGACCTGGCCATGACGGAGCTCTTCGGCGGCTTCGGCGCCGACTTTCAAGCCGCCTATCGCGAGGCCTGGCCCCTCGATCCTGGCTACCAAGTCCGCCGGGACCTCTATAACCTCTACCACATTCTCAACCATCTCAATCTGTTTGGCGCCGGCTACCTGGGCCAGGCCTTGGGGATGATCGATCGCCTGCTGGCGGTCCTGCATTGAGGGGCTCGTCGGCCCCGGGAAAGAGGGGTCGCCTCCGGGCCTGGCCAGGGCCGGGCCTGCGATGAGAGACGGTGACAGTCCGACGAGGGGTATGGTAAAACACCGGCCATTCTTTAACCCCGGTGCCTCCTATCATCATGTCTAGAGAACTCCAACTGCTACGCCACGCCAAATCCGACTGGGAAACCGGCGCTCTGAATGATTTCGACCGCCCCCTGGCCAAGCGGGGCCTCAAGGAGGCCCCCGGCATCGGCGCCTGGCTGCTGGAAGAGGACCTGGTGCCCGACCTGGTGCTCAGCTCGCCGGCCCAGCGCGCCAAGGAGACCGCGCTCCTGGTGTGCGCGGCCATGGAGTACCACAAAAAGCACATCCTCTGGCAGGAGGGCCTCTATGCGGCCGAGGTCCCCGCCCACCTAGACGCCCTCGCCGAATGCCGGACCAAGCCCCGGGTCGTCATGCTCATCGGCCACAATCCCGGCATGGAAGAGCTGATGCGCTATCTGCTGGGGGACGCGGTGGAGACGCCCCCCGATGGCAAACTCCTGCCCACGGCCACCCTCGCCCGCCTGGAGATGCCCAAGGACTGGCGTAAGCTGGAGGCCGGCTGCGCCAAGCTGCTCGGCGTGCGCCGGCCCCGCCGGGCGGACTGATGCCCGGCCCAGCTCAAGCTTATTGTTAGCGCCGCGTGTCACGAAACCTCAGGGGTCTTTCCGCCCGGAAAGGCCTGGACAAGAGCCTCTACGCGGCGACCCAGCAGGCCAGCCGGCCTGGGGGTGGCCGGCGTATCGGCGAGATCGCGGCGGAATTCCTGGTCAGCGAGGCCAGCCTGATCGGGGCCAGCGCCTCTTATGACTTTCCGCAACTCGACCAGGCCGGAAAAAAGGCCCTCCTGTGCGCGGGTACCGCCTGCCGGGTATCCGGCAGGCAGGCAGGCCTCCAGGCCGCCCTCTCCGGGCACTTCAGTGAGGCCGAGATCGGGCATGTCACCTGTCTCGGCCATTGTCATCGCAACGACGCCTTCCTTTACGACCAGGCCACCTGGACCCGCGAGGACCTGATCTTACTGGGCAAGCCAGGCGCCTCGCCTCCCGCCCCCAAGCCCGTCCCCACCGGCACCCTGGCCGCGCCACCGGTCCTCCTCGCCCCCATCCCGCATCCCGAGGCCTATTACGCCCCGCTGCTCGGCCTGAGGGGGGCGCCCGAACCCGCCCTGAGGGCGATCCGGGCGTCGGGGCTGCGCGGCCGGGGGGGCGCCGGCTTCCCCTTCCACCTCAAGGTCGAGGCCGCCCGCGCGGCAGCGAGTGACCAGAAGTATGTCGTCTGCAATGCCGACGAGGGGGACCCGGGGGCCTACTCCGACAAGTGGCTCCTGGAGGAGCGCCCCCATGCGGTCCTGGCCGGCATGATGGCCATCGGCGCTATCATCGGCGCCGATACCGGCGTCCTCTACATCCGCGGCGAATATCCCGAGTCGCTCGCGGCCATCCGGGCGGCCATCGGCGAACTGGACGCCCTGGGTCTCCTGGGGGATGACCGGCGCGGCACCGGGCCCGCCTTTCGCTTCCACGTCATCCCGGGCTCGGGGGCCTACATCTGCGGCGAGGAAACCGCCCTGCTGAACTCCATCGAGGGCCTGAGGCCCGAGGTCCGGGTCCGGCCCCCCTTCCCCACCAGCCATGGCCTGTTCGGCAAACCCACCCTGCTCAGCAACGTGGAGACCCTGGCCAATCTGCCCTTTATCCTGACGGCCGGTGGCGAGGCCTACGCGGCCCAGGGCCTGGCAAGCTGTACCGGCACCAAGCTGGTCTCCCTGGACGGCGGCTTCAACCGCCCCGGCGTTTACGAGGTGCCGATGGGCACCCCCCTGCGCCAGGTCCTGGATGGCCTGGGGGGCGGCACCCGCTACCCCGTCAAGGCCTTCCAGATCGGTGGCCCCCTGGGGGGCCTGGTCCCCCTCGCCCAGGTGGATAGCCTGACCCTCGACTTCGAGGCCTTCGCCGACGCGGGCTTTCTGCTCGGCCACGCCGGCATCGTTGCCATTCCCGAGCACTTTCCCCTGGCCGAACTCCTCGCCCACCTCTTCGCCTTCACGGCGCGGGAGTCCTGTGGCAAATGCTTTCCCTGCCGCATCGGCGCGCGGCGCGGCCAGGAATTGCTCGAGGGTGCCATCCGCCAGGGCACCCGGATCGACCCCAGGCTCTTCGCGGACCTGCTCGAAACCCTGGAGTTGGGTTCCCTCTGCGCCCTCGGTGGCGGCCTGCCCCTGCCGGTCCGTAACGCCCTGACCTACTTTGGCGACGAACTCGCGCCCCTGTTCCGGGAGGCCTGACCAGGCAGTGACCAAGTTTGCCCGGACCAACCAGGATGGCGGGGCGTTAGTGGTCGGCACCGGGCCATTGTGACTCACGCGACTTACACCTTACCAAGGGTCGGGGACATGGAAAACGCCGCCTACATCGACAACGAGCCCTTCGCCATCATCCCCGGCGAGACCATTCTCGAGTTCGTGCGCCGGCACCGGGGCCGGGACCTCATCCCCACCCTCTGCCAGGCCGACAATCTGGAGAATTACGGCTCCTGCCGGCTCTGCTCCGTGGAGGTGGCCAAGGCCGCGGACGGCCCCAGCCGGGTGCTGGCCTCCTGCCATACGCCGGTCGCGCCGGGTCAGTACCTCTATCCCGCCAGCGAGCGGATCCGGCGGCTGCGCCGGAACATCCTCGAACTGGTGCTCTCCGATTACCCCACCGACCGCCTCCAGCCGGCTCCGGGCCAGCTCCCCACCGAGTTCCAGCGGACCCTCGCCGCCCTCGGCATCCCGGCGGTGCGCTATCCCCCGGGCGCCCGCCATCCCGCCCCGGCCCCGGACCTCGGCCACCCCTACATCCGGGCCGACATGGCCGAGTGCATCGGCTGCTACCGCTGCGTCCGGGCCTGCGACGAATTGCAGGCCGGCCAGGTCCTGGCGGTCGCCGGGCGCGGGCTCGCGGCCCGGGTCATCGTCGGGGCCGACCAGTCGCTTCACCGACTCCCCCTGCGTCGCCTGTGGCGCCTGCGTCCAGACCTGCCCCACCAACGCCCTGACCGACCGCTACGGCACCAAGACCGCCCCCTACGACCGGCTGGTCCGCACCATCTGCACCTACTGCGGCGTCGGCTGCAATCTGGAGGTCAAGGTCCGGGATGGCCAGATCCAGGGCATCCAGGGCGCCGCGGACGCCGCCGTCAACCGGGGCCACACCTGCGTCAAGGGCCGCTTCGCCTTCGAATTTCACCGCCACCCCGACCGGCTGACGACGCCCCTGATCCGCAAGGACGGCCAGCTCCAGCCGGCGACCTGGGACGAGGCCCTGGACTACACCGCCCGCCGCTTCCAGGAGATCAAGGATCGCCAGGGCCCGGACGCCCTGGCCGGCATCTCCTCCGCCCGCTGCACCAACGAAGAAAACTACCTGATGCAGAAGTTTTTTCGGGTAGTGATCGGCACCAACAACATCGACGGCTGCGCCCGGGTCTGCCACGCCCCCACCGCCCTGGGCATGCAGTGGACCCTGGGCACCGGCGCCGCCACCAACTCGGTGGCCGACCTCGACCAGACGGCCTGCATCCTGCTCATCGGCGCCAACCCGACCGCGGCCCACCCGGTCACCGGCGCCCGCATCAAGGCGCTGGTCCAGCGTGGCGTGCCGCTGATCGTCATCGACCCCCTGCGCACCGAGCTGGCTCGCTACGCCCAATACCACCTGCGCCCCCGGCCGGGGACCAACCTGGCGGTGCTCAACCTCTTCGCCCGCGCCATCCTCGACGCCGGCCTTATCGATAAGGACTTCATCGCCCGCCGCACCGAGGGCTGGGAGGCCTTCGCCGCTCACCTGCAAGGCCTGGACATCGCCGCCCAGACGCGCATCTGCGGCGTCGCCTGGGACCTGATCCAGGCCGCCGCCCGCGCCTACGCCACCGCCCCGGCGGCCATGGAATTCCACGGCCTGGGCGTCACCGAGCACTGGCAGGGCACCAAGGCCGTCTCCCTCATCGCCGCCATCGCCCTCATGACCGGCAACCTCGGCAAGCCCGGCGCCGGGGTCAACCCCCTGCGCGGCCAGAACAATGTCCAGGGCGCCGCCGACATGGGCGTCCAGCCCCACCAGGGCCCGGGCTACCTGGCGGTGGATGACCCCCAGGTCCAGGCCCGCTACCAGGACTTCTACGGCGTCGCCTACCCCAACAAGCCCGGCTACAAGATCCCCGAGATGTTCGCCGCCAGCACCCGGGGCGACCTCAAGGCCCTCTGGATCATGGGCGAGGACCTGCTGCGCACCGACCCCAACACCTGCCAGGTCCGTCACGCCCTCTCCGGCCTGGAATTCCTGGTGGTCCAGGAACTCTTTCTCACCGACACCGCCCAGTTGGCGGACGTCGTCTTCCCGGCCTCGTCCTTTTTCGAAAAGGAGGGCACCTTCACCAACGCCGAGCGGCGGGTCCAGCGGGTGCGCCCGGTGATACCGCCCCTGGCCGGCACCCGGCCCGACGGCCAGATCGTCATCGAGCTGATGCAGCGCCTGGGCTACCCCCAGGCACCCTACTCGGCGCCGGACCTGCTGCGGGAGATCGCCAGCCTGGTCCCCTTCTTCCAGGGGGTCCGCTGGGAGGAGTTGGGCGACCAGGGCAAACAGTGGCCCGTGGCCGCGGATGGCACCGCTACCCCCATCCTGCATCGCGATGCCTTCAAGCGCGGCCTGGGCCGCTTCCAGGTCTGGGATTTCGAGGAGACGGCGGAACTGGCGGCTCATGGGGCCGACTACCCCTTCATCCTCACCACCGGCCGGCTGCTGGAGCACTACAACAGCGGCACCATGACCCGCCGCACCCCCAACGCCGAACTGGTCGGGGAGGACCTCCTCTATGTCCACCCCGACGACGCCCAGGCCAAGCACCTTGCCAACGGCGATGCCGTCCGCCTCCGCTCCCCCCGGGCCGAGACGCTGATGCGGGTCGCGCTTTCCGATATCGTCAAACCCGGCGTCCTCTACACCACCTTCCATTTCCCCGAGGCGTCCATCAACCACCTCACCAGCGACGTGGGCGACGAATTCACCCTCACCCCCGAGTTCAAGGTAGTCGCCGTGGATTTCGAGCGGGCTTGCTAACTCACCCTTCAGGTTGTGATCACCTAATGGCAGTCATATCCCTGGCCCGCGGCGCGCCTGTTGCGCCCTGGCCTGGGACAGCAGGGCACGCGTGGCCTCGTAAGAGGCTTGGCAAAAGGACACAAAAGCCGACTCAAGCCCCGGGTTGGGCCAGACCCCGGTATGGCCCCCAAGCTGTCCGGCCTGGATTTGGTAGGCAGCCAGGGTTTCGATATACCGCTGACGATCCTTCAGTTCGATCACCACCGGCAGGTGGCCGGAGTGCAACAGTGGCAGATTCGCGAGCAGGCGGGCCATGCGCCCATTGCCGTCCCAGAAGGGGTGGATGTGGACAAAGCCCAGATGGAGCCGGGCATAGGCGGTCAGGGCCTCATCCTCGCTCAGAGGCTTGGCGCACCAGTGGTTCAACGCCGCCAACCAGGTCGCCATGAGCAGGGGCACGTCGCCGGGCATGGCGTATTCGATAAAGGTCTGGCGGCCATCGGCGGTCACCGCGTAAGTCCCGTTCGGCTCACGCTTCCAGGCGCCATTGGGCTGGTAGATATCCGTCACCACGGCGGTCTGCACGGCCCGGTGCAGATCGAACAGCCGATCCAGGGTCACCGGTTCTTCCGTCCAGCCGTAGATCAGCTCAATGGCACGGGCATGGCCCACGACTTCTTGATGGTCCTTGAGGGGTTTACCACCGACCGTCAGCCCTTCCTCGATGACAAACTTGGTCTCCCCCAAGGTCAGGGTATTACCCTCAAGCGCGGTGGAACCGTGGGTCCAGAGGTCCCGCACCTGAGCAATCAGGGCCGCCCGAATGTCCGGGTCCAGCCCGTCCAGGACCTTGAGGCGAGGAATATTCATGGCGGGGCTCCGTGGCTGATATTCGCTGGGCATGGCAAGGGGTGCTGAAAAACCGCCGGTAACCTGACCTTCAGGCCTGGAAGAGGCTTCCGCCCATCCTATCTGTCAGCGCCCGCAAGCCCGATCGCGGCGCTGCTGGTTGTGATCGCTGTTGTCGATCAGGACGGCCGCGATGGCGGAGTTACATTCCGGACTGGCGGTGCTGCCGTGCGACTCGGCTTGATCCGACCATTTCAGCACTGGAGCCGACGAGGTCGCCGCTGGCCTTGTCTCCAGACGGGACGACGTTGGGCCGGGAACCAGGGCAGGGACCATTAGCTTAGCGGGTTCCGGTCGCGAGATAGGCTCAGGGGACATTGGACCTGTCTCCCGCAGACCCAACCAACCCAGCCAGAGACCAGAGCAGATCAGGATCAGATAGGGCTTCCACTTGACCCGGCCGGGTCCCCATTGGTCGGCGATACCCTGAAGGTGGGCTTTGCGCGCCCCGGGGCTCTGATCCGCTCGCGCCTTTACCTGTTCCCAGGCAGCGCGCAGCGCCTCGCTCGGGGCGGCATGATACAAGTCGATCCCCAGTTCCTCCCGCAGATCGCCCGCCAAAGAGCGCAGAGAGGACACGCCCGGCGGCATCCCCTGGGGAAACTGCGCTGAATTCGTAAACACCACCCGGCCGATCACCCGCACGCCCGGCACCAGGGCCTTCACCGCCTCGGTATGGCCATGGTTCTGCCGCAGGGGATTCGGAAAGGCGATGCTGTGGCGTCCGAGCCGTTGGGTCCATTGTGCCTCCTGCTCCCGACCGAAAATCCGACCCCGGTAGTTCTTGGTCTCCACGACCAGCAACCCGGCCCCGGTCAGCACCAGGTGATCGACCTGGGTCAGGCCGCCACGACTGGCCGGCAATATCACGTCATGCAGGGCCTCGCTCCAGATCCGGGCCAGTCGCTTGCGGACCCGTGCCTCTCCCAGCTTACCCCGCAGCCAGGGAGTGGCAAGGGTCAGGAGCGCGGAAAATGCCAGGAAGACAGGAAGCGGCCAGATCATGCCTACCTGGGCGATGATGGGCGCAACAAAGGTTTGATAGGGCTCGACCATGGCCACCGGCTTCCCTCAAGGTGTAAGGGTGGATCTCCTGAACGGGAGGAGCCCGGCGCGGAGGTTCATGCGCCGGGCGACCCTTTATACCAGAGCAGGCATCACAAAACCGATACCGCAAGACGGTCTATCTTGCGACTGAAATGGCCATGAAGCCTGGACGCCAAGCCGGAGTAAGCTGATTCGAATACCCCTCATTCCGGTCGCTTGCCAGTTATGACATAACATCCTATGTTGGCAAGATGCACGACCCGATAATCAATGGGTGAGAAGGAGACACCAACATGCCGCAGCCGGCCCCCAAAATCGACAACTTCAGTTATGGCGATTATTGCCAGTGGCCCGAGGAGGAACGCTGGGAGTTGATCGACGGCGAGGCCTTTGCCAAGGCCCCCGCGCCGACACGGTTGCATCAGGAGTTCGTGGTGGAACTGGCGCGTCAGATCGGCAATGCCCTCCAAGGCCAGCCCTGTCGGGTTTATGTCGCCCCCTTCGATGTGCGCCTGCCCCGACAGGACGAGGCCGACGCGCAAGTGGACACGGTGGTTCAGCCCGACGTGGCGGTCATCTGCGATCCCCGTAAGCTGGATGACAAGGGCTGCCGGGGGGCCCCGGACTGGATCATCGAGATCCTCTCCCCCGCCAGCGCCGCCCACGATCAGATCCGCAAACGGGTCCTCTACGAGCGTCACGGGGTCCGGGAATACTGGCTGCTACACCCCGTCGACCGGGTGCTGACCATCTATCGGCTGGGGGAAGATGGCGCCTTCGGCAAGCCGGACATCCGGGCGCTGGAGGAGCCGACCCCGGTGGGCGTGATCGCGGAACTGGCGATCCACTGGCCGCCAGGCGTCCCCATGGCGGGCTGACATAAGCTGCGCACGCCTGGCTCTGATAAGCCCGCGCAACGCCACGCCCTGGCGCCGACCCCGCCGAGCGCTCTCACCCCTTGATACAGACCAGCGGCTCCAGCCGCGCCACCAGGCGGGCCAGGCCGGCGCGGTCGGTGGCGGTAACCACCTCGCTGACGTCCTTGTAGGCGCCGGGGGCCTCCTCGGCCATGCCGCGTGGGGAGGGGCTGCGCACCAGGATGCCGCGCTGGGCCAGTTCGTTCTGCACCGCCCGCCCCTGCCAGCGGCGGGTGGCGGCGTGGCGACTCATGGCCCGGCCGGCGCCATGGCAGGCGGAGTTGAAGGCCAGTTCCTGGCTCTGGGCCGTCCCCGCCAGGATGTAGGAGGCGGTGCCCATGGTGCCGCCGATCAGCACCGGCTGGCCGACGGCGCGCAGGCTCTCGGGCAGATCGGGGTGACCGGGGCCGAAGGCGCGGGTGGCGCCCTTGCGGTGGATGTAGAGCTTGCGCCGGCGACCCTCGACGACATGCTCCTCCAGCTTGCAGGTGTTGTGGGAGACGTCGTAGAGCAGGGTCAGGTCCACCCCCAGCACCTCCGTAAAGACCTTGCGCGCCAGGTGGGTGATGATCTGGCGGTTGGCCAGGGCGCAGTTGATGCCGGCGCGCATGGCGCCGAGATAGGCGCGGCCCAGATCGGAGTTGAGCGGGGCGCAGGCCAGTTCCCGGTCCGGCAGGCGGATGCCATGCTGGCCGGCGGCCAGGACCATGCGCTTGAGGTAATCGGTGCCGATCTGGTGGCCCAGACCGCGGGAGCCGCAGTGGATGCTCACCAGCACCGCGCCCAGTTCCAGGCCGAAGGCGGCGGCGATGGCGTCATCATGGATCCGTGTGACCTCCTGGACCTCCAGATAGTGGTTGCCGGAGCCCAGGGTGCCCATCTCGTCGCGCTGGCGGCGCTTGGCCTGGTCGGAGACCTGCTTGGGGTCGGCGCCGGCCATGCGGCCCCGCTCCTCGATGCGGCCCAGGTCCTCGGGCCGGCCATAGCCCCGGCCCACCGCCCAACTCGCCCCGCCGGCGAGCATGGCGTCCAGCTCCCGGTCGTCGAGGCGAATACCGCCGGTGCTGCCCAGGCCCACCGGGACCCGATAATAGAGGGCATCCGCCAGTTCCTGCTGCACCGCCAGGATGGCGGCCCGGTCCAGGCCGGTGTGAAGGGTGCGCACCCCGCAGGAGATGTCGAAACCCACGCCGCCGCCGGAGACCACGCCGCCCTCGTCCGGGTCGAAGGCGGCCACCCCGCCGATGGGGAAGCCATAGCCCCAGTGGGCGTCCGGCATGGCGTAGGCCGCCTGGACGATGCCCGGCAGGCTGGCGACATTGGCCAACTGCTCCCGGACCTTGTCGTCCATGTCGCGGATCAGGGCCTGGCTGCCGAAGAGGATGCCGGGGACGCGCATGGGCCCCTGGGGCTCGAGGCGCCACTGGGTGTCGGTGACTTGGGTCAGGTGCTGGGTATCCATGGGGGCTCCTCGCAATCAAACATCCACGACGCAGCGGGCGGACCAGGTGCCGTCGTCGGCCTGGCGCACCGCGAGGGCCGTATAGGTGGCCCCCTTCACCTCCACCGCCGGCTCATGGCGCTCCCGGTCCAGCGGCTCGCCCCAGGCCTCGCCCCTGAGCCGGGGGCCCTCGAGCCGGACGCGAAACCGCGAGAAGAGCAGGTGACGGACGGCCATCTCGTAAACGAGGGCATTCAGCCAGTCCACGAACAGCAGCTCCAGGTCCGGCTCCTCGCAGTCGATGGCCACCGCCAACTCCGGACGGACCCTCGCCGGGTCGCAGATGATGGCCGTGAGCGCCAGGGCCGCCTGTTCGAAGGCCTCCGCTGGGGTGGCGCCAAAGCCCGCCACGCCCATGTCGGCGCGGTGCTCGAAGTGCTCCCAGGCGGGCAGGGGGCGCGGGTCTGTTCCCGAGGCGTTCAATGCCAGAGGCCCGTGATGTGCCAGCGGGGCGACCGCTTGACGCCGCGGGCCAGGAGCGCCAGCAGTTCCCGAGGGTCGTCCAGGGGCCAGGCGAGGGCCGGGCCGGGGAGTTCGTCCGGGATCAGTTCCAGGAGGCGGTCGATGCGTTCCTGGGTCGGCGGGTGGGTGCGCAGCAGGGAGGGATCCGGCAGGTGGCGGCCGGGGAGCATCATCTGCTCCCAGAAGCTGCCCTGCTGGCGCTCCAGCTTGTCCAGGGCCGAGGCAAGACCCACCGGGTCCCCGGAGAACTCGGCGGCGGCGCGGTCGGCTTCGAACTCGCGGTTGCGCGACAGGGCGAGCTGGGCGAGGGCGCTCAGGGTCGGCGCCGCCAGCAACACCAGCAGGGCCAGCAACGGCGGGGTGGCGAGACCCAGGAGCAGGGCCGGGATACTGAGGATCAGCAGCACCTGGCCCACCAGCGCCAGCAAGCCGGTGATGCGGCTCAGGGTGTCGGCGAAGGTCATCACCTGGATATCGCCGTTGGCGACGTGGGCGAGCTCGTGGGCGAGGACGCCGATGAGCTCCCGCCGCTCCAGACGCCGCAAGAGGCCATCCGACAGGACGATGGCCGCGTCCTCGCGCCGCCCGGTGGCGAAGGCGTTCATCATCCGGCTCGGTAGGTAGTAGAGCCGTGGCGGCTGCTCCAGCCCGGCGCGCGCCGCCAGCCCCGTCCAGGAGCCGGTAGAGGCCCGGCAACTCCCGGGGCGACAGGGGTATGGCGCCGTAGAGCCGGACCAGGAGCCGGGGCGAGGCCACGGGGTTGATCATCCAAAGCATCGCGACGCCCAACAGGGTGCCCCACAGAAAGGGCTCGCCGCCCACCACCCAGGCCAGATAGCCGAGCAGCAGGGCCAGCAGCCCGAGCAGCCCGAGTTGCTGCAGGCCGTTGCGCACCTTGTGTTCGAGCAGGCGTTGTCTGTCCATGGTGGCTAAATGGGGGTCTGGCGGCCGATCCAGAATGCCTCAGTTGCCGTGCCGCTTGCGGTAGCCATCAAGGAAGCGGCCGATCCGGCCCATGGCATCGTCCAGGTCATCGGTGTTGGGCAGGAAGACGATGCGCAGATGGTCCGGATGGGGCCAGTTGAAGCCGCTGCCCTGGACCACCAACACCTTTTCCTCCAGCAGGAGTTCGAGGATGAAGTGCTGGTCGTTGAGGATCGGATAGGCCTTGGTGTCCAGGCGGGGGAAGAGGTACATGGCCGCCTGGGGCTTGTGGCAGGTGACGCCCGGGATGGCGGTCAGGAGTTCGTAGGCCCGGTCACGCTGCCGGCAGAGGCGACCCGTGGGGGCGACCAGATCCTCGATACTCTGATAACCGCCAAGCGCGGTCTGGATGGCGTACTGGGCCGGCACGTTGGCACACAGCCGCATGGAGGCGAGGATGTCCAGCCCCTCGATGTAGTCGCGGGCGTGGCGCTTCTCCCCGGACACTATCGCCCAACCGGCGCGGTAGCCGCAGGCGCGGTAGTTCTTGGACAGGCCGTTGAAGGTGACGAACAGCACGTCCTCCGCCAGGGAGGCGATGGAGGTATGGGTGTTGCCGTCATAGAGGACCTTGTCATAGATCTCGTCGGCGTAGATGATCAACTGGTGTTGGCGGGCAATCTCGACGATCTCTTGCAGCAGATCCACCGGATAGAGGGCGCCGGTGGGATTGTTGGGGTTGATGATGACGATGGCGCGGGTGGCCGGGGTGATCTTGGCCCGAATGTCGTGCAGGTCCGGCAGCCAGCCCGATCCCTCGTCACAGAGGTAGTGGCTGGGGGTGCCGCCGGCCAGGGAGACGGCGGCGGTCCAGAGGGGATAGTCCGGCGCCGGCACCAGCACCTCGTCGCCGCTGTCCAGCAAGGCCTGGATGGTCATCACGATCAGCTCGGAGACCCCGTTGCCAATGTAGATGTCACCGACCTGGACCCCGGGGATCTGCTTTTCCTGGGTATAGTGCATCACCGCCTTGCGAGCGGCGAACAGGCCCTTGGACTCGATATAGCCCGAGGCGTTGGGGAGGTTATGGATGACATCGCGGACGATCTCGTCCGGGGCCTCGAAGCCGAAGACGGCGGGGTTGCCGATGTTGAGCTTGATGATGCGGTGGCCCTCTTCCTCCATCTGGTAGGCGCGGGCCATCACGGGGCCGCGGATGTCATAGCAGACATTGGCCAGCTTGGTGGACTTGAGGACGGGCTGCATGGTGGCTACTTCCGGTTGATGGGCTCGCGACATAGGGGGCCAAGAAGGTACCCGATCCCGCCGGGGTCCTGCAAATAGGGACGCCCGCGGGCAGACCCGTTTATTTTCGCGATATTGCCCCCATCTAGCACGCCTTAACAAGATACGGTCGCCATCCGCCTGTCCGCGCCCTGGCTCGGGGTCCAAGCGACTTGTGGCACCACCTTTCGGCAACCCTTGGCTCAGGAGATCTCTATGGACTCGGCTCCATCCCCGAACGCGGACACCGCGGAGCAGGTTTCTCTCCAGGACAATTCCACCCCCAGCCTCCTCCTGCGGCCGCAGTTCGCCGTTGCCTCCGTGGCGAAAGTGGCCGAACCCAATGGCGGCGCGGGGGAGGACTGGTATCGCTATGAGCTGGCGAGCGGCCCCTCCCGGATCACGGGCTATCACCGTGGTTCCCCCGAGGAGGTGATGGCCTACGCCCAAAATTGCGCCGAGGACTTTAACATGCGCAACGCCACGGGGAAGAGCACCCGCGCCTTTGCCAGCAGCAAGACCCGATGACGCCCTTGGCCGCCCATGGATGGCGGCGGACCCTCTGCCTGCTCAATCGCCGCTTACCTTTCGCCTAAAGACCTGTTATTGTGGCGACCAAGAGGAACAACCGATCTCCAGATCGGGGCAAGGCGTAGCACAAATTCGACTGAATCCCATGGATTGCCTGCGAGTCATGTAGCCCCCTTACTTCTTCTTACCGTTTTTACGGTATTCCGCTGTCGAAGGAATTTTCGTGCTTGGTATTTTTCGATAGTGTCATGTTTATCCAATGCACGAATTTCGGAGTTAGTCAGAGATGAATATTTACGTAGGTAACCTTCCCTATAGCGCCACCGACGCCGATCTGCGCGAGGCCTTTGCCCAATATGGCGACGTGTCCAACGTGCAACTGATCAGCGACAAGTTCACTGGCGAATCCAAGGGCTTCGGCTTTGTGGAAATGGACAACAACTCGCAGGCCGATGCCGCGATCAAGGGTCTGAATGGCACCGCCATCAAGGGCCGCAACATTACCGTCAATCAGGCCAAGCCCAGAAGCGACCGTCCCTCGCACGGCGGCGGCGGTGGTCGGCGTTATTGATCGGTTGGATCACGGGTCGGCGCGGGCACCCGGTGCCAGCGCCGACTAAGTGAAAAATCCCCGCCTCGGCGGGGATTTTTGCGTTCAGGGTTTACCCCCCTTGCCTGGCGCGCAGAAAGGCCTTGGCGGTATAGCGCGTCACCTCGGTGTAGTGGCGATCCATGATGCCCCGCACCACCTGGGTGTACTCGTTGATCAGGTCCGGCGCTATGCTGAAGCGCTCGAAATTGAAGATGGCGGCAACCTTGTGGCCGATCGGCACCAGATGGGCCTCGAAGGCCTGGAGCAGGTGGTCGATGTCCCGGTGGGTGCGCACCGTCAACCCCTCGAAGTTGACGAAGAGGATATTGCGCCCGGCGTCGTAGGCCAGGCGTTGATCGAGGGGCAACTCCAGCATGGCCGCGCGCAGATTCATGGCCTGGGTCCCGAAGATGCGCGCATCCATCAGCCGCGGCGGCCGGGGCATCCGGGGGACGAAGGCCATCCGCTCCAGAATGTCGCGCTCCAGATCCACGCCGGGGGCGATCTCGGTCAGTTCGAGGCCGTCCGGCCCCAGGCGGAACACGCAGCGCTCGGTGATGTAGATCACGGTCTTGCCGCGTTCCGCCGCCCGCTGGCCGCTAAAGGTCCGGTGCTCGACCTGCTCGACGAATTTCCGCGCCCCGCCGTCGGCATGAATCCGCAGCGCCCCCTTTTCCAGGGCGATCTCCGGGTTGCCAGCGGTGAAGGTGCCCACGAAGACCACCTTTTTCGCGTTTTGGCTGATGTTGATGAAACCCCCGGCGCCGGCGAGCCGGGGGCCGAATTTCGAGACATTGAGGTTGCCCTCGCGGTCGGCCTGGGCCAGCCCCAGAAAGGCGATGTCGAGTCCGCCACCGTCGTAAAAGTCGAATTGGCTGGGCTGATCGACGATAGCCTGGGCATTGATGGCGGCGCCGAAGCTGAGTCCGCCCGTCGGCACGCCGCCGACCACCCCGGGCTCGGCGGTGAGGGTGATGAGATCCAGGATGTTCTCCTCGGTGGCCACGCAGGCAACACCCTCGGGCATGCCGATGCCCAGGTTCACCACGTCGTTGGTGGCGAGTTCCAGGGCCGCGCGGCGGGCGATGATCTTGCGCTCGTCCAGGCCCATGGGCGGGATGGCGGACAAGGGCACCCGGATCTCCCCTGAGAAGGCGGGGCTATAGGGCTCGCCGAAGGTCTGCATGTGGTACTCGGGCCGCTCCGCGACCACCACGCAATCGACCAGAATCCCGGGGATCTTGACCTGACGCGAGTGGAGGCTATGGCGGTCGGCGAGGCGCTCGACCTGGGCAATGACGAGGCCACCCGAATTATGGACGGCCATGGCGATGGCCTGGGCCTCCAGGGTCAGGGCCTCGCGCTCCATGGTGATGTTGCCCTCCGGGTCGGCGGTGGTGCCGCGAATAAAGCCGACATGGATCGGAAAGGCCTTGTAAAACAGATACTCCTCGCCGTCGATCTCCATCAGGCGCACCAGATCGACACCGCTGGCGAGGGTCCGGTCGTTGAGCTTGCCGCCACCCAGGCGGGGATCGACGAAGGTGCCCAGGCCAACCCGCGTCAGGGTCCCGGGCTTGCCGGCGGCGATGTCGCGGAAGAGGTGGCTGATGACGCCTTGGGGCAGGTTCCAGGCCTCGATGCGATCGGCGAGGGCCAGTTGCTGCAGCTTGGGGACCAGGCCCCAATGGCCACCGACCACGCGCCGCACCAGGCCCTCATGGCCAAAGTGGTTGAGACCTCGCACCTTGCCGTCGCCCTGACCCGCGGCATAGACCAGGGTCAGGTCGCGGGGATGACCGAGCCCCTGGACGTCTCCGTCCTCACCTTCCAGAAAGCGTTGCTCCAGGGCCAGGGCCAGATTCTCCGGAAAGCCAATGCCGACGAAACCGCCGGTGGCCAGGGTATCGCCGTCGCGGATCAGTCGCACCGCTTGCCGGGCGCTGACCACCTTGCCGGTATCGCCGGCGTGCAGCGAGGCAATCAAGGGATGTTGGGACATGGGGATGCCTGGGGTATGGCGGGCGGAAGGGGGCAATGTATCATCCCGTTCCAGCCAATTCACGCCAACAGAACCCCACCATGACCCGCTTCTGCCTGATCCGTCACGGGGAAACCCCCTGGAACGCCGAGCGGCGCATCCAGGGCCAGCTCGACATCGGCCTGAATGCGACCGGCGAGGCGCAAGCGCGCGCCCTCGGGCCCGTCTTGTCCAGCCAGCAGTTCACCGCCGTCTATAGCTCGGACCTGGCGCGGGCCTGGCGTACGGCGGAGTTGGCGACCCAAGACCTGGAGTTGCCCAACCTGCGTCCCGAGGCGAGCCTGCGGGAGCGCCACTATGGCATCTATCAGGGCCTGACGGCGCAGGAGGCCTTGGCGCGCCACCCCGAGATCCATCATCACCACAGCCAGCGCAGCCTGGACTACGACTACGGGACCGGCGAAACCCTGCGGGCCTTCGCCACGCGCGCCCTGGAGGGCCTGACCCGCCTGGCCGAGCGACACCCGGGGGGCACCCTCCTCGCCTTCACCCACGGCGGCATACTGGACATTGTCTATCGCGCCGCGACCGGCCGCGACCTGTCCGGCCCGCGCGATTTCCCGGTGCCAAACGCCGCCCTGAACTGGCTGGAGTATGCCGCGCACCGCTGGACCATCCTGGCCTGGGCCGACCGCCGCCATCTGGAGCGGGCCCTGGACGAGGTCGTCGAGTGACGGCTGGCCCGGGCCTCACACCATCTTGCGCAAGGCGTATTCCAGGATGCCCTCGGCGCCGGCCACCCGCAGGCGGGGCACCAGGTCGCGGACCATCCTGGCGTCCACGACGGTCTCGACGGCCAGCCAGGAGCGATCGTAAAGATGGCTGACGGTGGGGGCATGGAGGCTGGGGAGCAGGCCCACGACGCGATCCAGGTCCTCGGCCTTGACGTTGAGCTTGAGGGCGACCTTGTGGCGCGCGGCCAGGGCGGCCTGGAGCATGAGGGCGATCTGGTCGATCTTGGCCCGCTTCCAGGGGTCCTGGCGGGCCTGGGGGTTGGCGATGAGCCGGGTCTCGGTGACCAGCAGCTCCTCGACGATGCGCAGGCCGTGGGCGCGGATGGTGCTGCCGGTCTCGGTGATCTCGACCACGGCGTCCACCAGGCCCTCCACCACCTTGGCCTCGGTGGCGCCCCAGGAAAACTCCACGCTGGCCTCGATGCCGCGCTCCGCCAGGTAGCGCTTGGTGAAGCCCAGGAGTTCGGTGGCGATCTTCTTGCCCTGGAGGTCGGCGACCGAGTTGATCGGCGAATCCTTGGGCACCACCAGCACCCAGCGGCTGGGCTGCTCCGAGCTCTTGGAGTAGGTGAGGGTGCAGATCTCCTCGACCTCGGCCTGGGTCTCCAGGATCCAGTCCAGGCCGGTCAGGCCCAGGTCCAGGGTGCCGCTGGCGACGTAGGGCGCCATCTCCTGGGCCCGCACCAGGACACAGGACAAATCGGGGTCGTCCACGGCGGGGTAATAGTTGCGATAGTTGGGGCTGATCTTCCAGCCGGCCTGCTCGAAGAGGGCCAGGGTGGATTGTTCGAGGCTGCCCTTGGGCAGGCCGAGGCGAAGAGGCGTCATGATGGGATCGACTTCAGGGTTAAGCGCCGGAGACGGGCGGGACGCGCAATTCTACCCCCGAAGAAGCCTTGTTAGCCTGAAAACACCTCTTGAGCCTCGAAGACGGGGCCGTCCACGCAGACCCGCTTCATGGCCGGCCCCGCGGTTGTCCTGACCTCCACCGCGCAGCCGGCGCAGCCACCGACGCCGCAGGCCATGTACTCCTCCAGGGAGACCTGGCAGGGCAGTGCGAATTCCCGCGCCAAGGCGGCGACCGCCGCCAGCATGGGGTGGGGACCGCAGGCGAAGACCTCGACCTCGGCCCGGGCGCTGGCGTCCAGGGCCTGGAGCCAGGCGCGGGCCAGGTCGGTGACATAGCCCTGGAAGCAGCCCGCATACCCCTGGAGGCTGGCCAGGCGGCTGGGGATACCCCAGTCGTCGAGCAGGGGCATGGCGGCGATGACGTCCGCCGGCAGCCCGGGGACCAGAAACTGGGAGGGCCGGGCCGAGAAGGGAAAGGGCACCTCGGAGCCGAGGATGACCAGGGGTTTGCAGTCCGCCTCCCGGCGCAGGGCATCGGCCAGGAAGATCATGGGCGGCATGCCCACGCCACCGCCGATGAGCAGGGGCCGGGGCCGTTCGGCATGGAGCTGGAAGGGCTTGCCGATGGGCCCGATGGAGCTGACGACATCCCCGGGGCGGCGCCGGGCCAGGAGCCGGGTGCCCTCCCCCACCGCCTTGTAGAGGATCTCGATCCAGCCCGCCCGGGGGTCGACGCGCATCAGGGAGATGGGCCGGCGCAGCGGCAGGGCCGGGTCGCAGGTGAGGTGGATAAACTGGCCGGGCTTGGCACGTTGGGCGCACTCCGGGGACGCGAGGCGCATCAGGTACTGGTCGCCGGGGAAGGCGTCCTGGCCGAGGACCTCGGCGTCCTCGACAAAGAGGGTGCCGCGCTGGGAGGGTTCGCTCATCTTGGGCTCTCCCGCAGCGGCGTGGACGATGCGGCCGCCGAGCAGGGTCCAGGTCACGCGCCCCGTCATCGGGTCGCCCCGGAAGGGGGTGTTATGGCCCTGACTGCGCCAGGTCTCGGGGCCGATCCGCCACTGGGCCTCGGGGTCGAAGACGCAGACGTCCGCCGTCTGGCCGCAGGCCAGGTTGCCCAGGGGCAGGCCGAGGATGGCGGCGGGGCCGCTGGTGAGACGGGCGATAGCCGAGGGCAGATCCAGCACCCCCTGGGCGACCAGGCGCAGCATCAGGGGCAGCAGGGTCTCCAGGGCCGCCATGCCGGGGGCGGTGCTGGGGAAGGGCGCCAGCTTGGCGTCGGCCTCGTGGGGCTGGTGATCGGAACAGACGGCGTTGATCAGGCCGGCGCGCACGGCGTCCCGCAGGGCGTCGCGATCGGCCAGGGTGCGCAGGGGCGGGTGCAGGTGGCACTGGCTGTTGAAGCCCTCCAGATCCGCCTCGGTCAGGATCAGCTGATGGGCGCTGACGTCGGCGGTGACGGCCAGGCCGCGGCAGTGGGCGTCGGCGATCATTTCCAGGGCGCGGGCGCAGGAGAGGCCGCGCAGGTGGACGCGGGCGCCGGTCTGCTCGGCGAGGGCCAGGTCGCGGGCCAGGGCCACGGTCTCGGCGGCCTCGGGGATGCCGGGCAGGCCGAGGCGGGTGGCGACGCGCCCCTCGTGGGCGCAGCCCTGGGCGCGCAATTGGGGGTCCTCCGAGCGCAGGAAGACGGTGAGCCCGAAGGTGGCGGCGTATTCCAGGGCGCGGCGCAGCACCAGGGTATTGAGGATGGGGCGGTCGGCCTGGCTCATGACGGCGCAGCCGGCCTGGCGCAGGGCGACCATCTCGCTGAGCTGCTCCCCCGCCAGGCCCTGGGTGAGGGCGCCGGCGGGGATGACCCGCGCCCAGCCGGCCCGGTCGGCGGTGCGGGTGATGAGCTGGGCCACCGCCGGGGTGTCGATGACGGGCCAGGTGTCCGGGGGGCAGCAGAGGCTGGTGATGCCCGCCGCCGCCGCCGCCGCCGTCTCGCTGGCGATGGTGCCCTTGTGCTCCTCGCCCGGCTCCCGCAGGCGGGCGCAGAGGTCGACGAGGCCGGGACAGACGATCTGGCCCCGGGCGTCCAGGACCTGGTCCGGCTGGAAGCCCGCCGGGGCCGCGCCCACCGCCAGCACCCGCCCCTCGGCCAGGTGCAGGTCCAGGAGGCCATCGATGCCGTTGGCCGGGTCGATGAGACGGCCGTGGCGGATGCTGAGGCGGGAGGTTTCAGTCATGGGCCGTGACCTGCCGCGCCCTGGTTCTGGGTGCCGAGGCACAGGGCCATGACCGCCATGCGCACGGCGATGCCGTTGCTGACCTGTTCCAGGATCACCGAGCGCGGGCCGTCGGCGACCTGGGAGTCCATCTCCACCCCGCGATTGATGGGGCCGGGGTGCATGACGATGGCGTCGGGCTTGGCGGTGGCCAGACGCTCCTCGGTCAGGCCGAAGAGCTGGAAGTATTCGTGCTCGCTCGGCAGCAGGGCGCCCGCGCATCCGCTCCCGCTGCAGGCGCAGCATGATGACCACGTCCACGTCCCGCACCCCCTCGCGCAGGTCGTGGAAGACCCGGGCGCCGAGGGACTCGGGCGTCGGCGGGGAGCAGGGTGCGCGGGGCGATCACGCGCACCTCGCCGGCGCCCAGGGTCTTGAGGGCCGCCAGATTGCGAGCGCGCCACCCGCGAGTGCAGGATGTCGCCGACGATGGCCACCCGCAGGGGGGCGAAGTCGCCCTTGTGGCGGCGGATGGTGAACATGTCCAGCATGCCCTGGGTGGGGTGGGCGTGGCGGCCGTCGCCGGCGTTGATGACGCTGACCCCGGGGGCGGCGTGCTGGGCGATGAAGTGGGCGGCGCCGCTCTCGGCGTGGCGCACCACGAACATGTCCACGTGCATGGCCTCCAGGTTGCGCAGGGTGTCGAGCAGGGTCTCGCCCTTGGTGGTGGAGGAGGCGGCGATGTTGAGGGTGAGCACGTCCGCCGAGAGCCGCTTGGCGGCCAGCTCGAAGGTGGTGCGGGTGCGGGTGCTGGTCTCGAAGAAGAGGTTGGCCACCGTCTTGCCCCGGCACAGCGGCACCTTCTTCACCGCCTGGCGGGCCACGCCCAGGAAGCCCTCGCTCGGTCGAGGATCTCGGATCAGGAGGGCGCGGGTCAGGCCCTCGAGGGTCAGGAAGTGCGCAGGTGGCCCTGGGCGTCGAGCTGGCAGGTTGGCTCAGGGCGGGGCCGGCGGTCATCGGGCGCTGGGCTTCGCGGGCGCCGGCCCAGGACCAGGGCCAGGGGCGCGGGGCCGGTGAGCTTGACCTGGAGGGCGTCGTCGCGGGCCAGGCGTGCCCTTGAGGTCGAGGCCGGTGGCGTCGGCGGCGATGGGCAGTTCCCGACCGCCGCGCCGCACCAGCACCGCCAGCAGGACCGAGGCGGGGCGGCCGTAGTCGAAGAGGCTATCCAGGGCGGCGCGGATGGTGCGCCCGGTCTGGAGGACGTCGTCCACCAGGATCAGATGGCGGTCGTTGACAGCGACCGGCAGGTCCGAGGGCCGCACCTGGGGGTGCAGGCCCATGCGGCTGAAGTCGTCCCGGTAGTAGGAGATGTCCAGCACGCCCCAGGGGCTCGGCGATGCACGAGGCGACTGGTGCAGGCGCTCGGCGATCCAGACGCCGCCGGTGTGGATGCCGACCATGAGGGGGTCGAGGATGCCGCGCTGGGTGAGCTTGGCCTGGAGGACGGCGCTCATGCGCGCCAGGGCGGCCTCGATGTCGGCGGCGGTGGCGACGATCTCAGTGGGCTTCACACAGCCAGGTCTCCAGCAGCAGTTTCGCGGCCATGGCGTCCACCACCTCGCGGGAGGTGGCCTTGCGCCCCAGGATGTGGCGCGCCTCCAGGGTGGTGAGACGTTCGTCCACCAGGTACACCGGCAGGCCAAAACGCCCCTCGATCTGGCGGGCGAAGCGCCGGGCCAGGGGGGCGATCTCGGTCTCGGTGTCATCCATGTTGAAGGGCAGGCCCACCACGGCGGCGTCGGGCTGCCATTCGCGCATCAGGGCCTCGATGCGCGGCCAGTCGGGCCGCTCGTCGCGGCAGCGCAGGGTGGTGAGGGGGGCGGCGGTGGCGGTTACCTGCTGGCCCACGGCCACGCCGATCTTGCGGGGGCCGTAATCAAAGCCAAGGAGGGTGCCGGTGCCCATTCAGGCGTGCCCCACCTCGGCACTCATCAGGTTCAGGTCCACCCCCAGCAGGGCCGCCGCCGCCTGCCAGCGCCGCCCGGCGGGGACCCGGAACAGGATGTCGCCGTCCGCCGGACCGCTCAGCCAGGCGTTGGTGCCCATCTCCTGCTCCAGTTGGCCGCCGCCCCAGCCGGCATAGCCCAGGGCGATGAGGCGCGAGGCCGGGCCCCGGCCGGCGGCGATGGCCTCCAGCACGTCCCGGGAGGTGGTCACGCAGATGTTGGGGGCAATGTTCAGGGTGGCGTCGTAGGTCTCGCCCTCGCTGTGCAGGACGAAGCCGCGATCCGTCTGCACCGGACCGCCCAGGTAGATGGGGTTGTCGCGCACCCCCGGGTCCAGGACCTCGATGTCCAGTTGTTCCAGGATCTCGCCGAGGCGGATCTCCAGGGGACGGTTGATGACGATGCCCATGGCGCCCTGGTCGGTGTGCTCGCACATATAGGTCACGGTCCGCGAGAAATTCGGATCCCGCAGGCCCGGCATGGCGATCAGGAAGTGGTTAGCGAGGGTCGAGGAGTATGGCATGGGCATAGTATCCGGCCCTCACCCCCCCGAGGCAAGAAGATTGCCGGGGGATGGCTGGCCACCTTAGCGGCCACATGACCTGGAGGGTCGGGTCAGGCGTTAACGGCGGCATCCTGCCTCGGCCGATCCCCCCACGGGCATGCTGGTTTCGCCACGGAACCTCCCCGACCACCTCCACTAAGCTTGTTCCCGATCCAGATTATTCATTTGACACCCTCCTCCGCCGCCGCCTACATCTCCTGCAACATCTTGTTTTATATGTATTATTATCAAAACCCAGCAACTATCGACATATCGAGGCAAATTTGCCTGGATATTCATATTTTGGTGCTATCAGGGCGGATTTGCCTGAAAATGGGGCGTTACGGATGTCATTCCTCATGCCCCTAACAGTTTGCCGCATCGAGCGGCCCTGAAGACCCGTCCCTGAACCAACCTTGTTGGTCATCCTTAAGAAGGCATTGAGCCGTGGTCACGCGTAGAGAATTTTCCCTGTCCGCCCTCGCCTCCATTGCTGGACTTGCGACCTTATCATCCTGCTCATCTGGAACAGGCGCCTTGAATTACGAAGCGGCCGTGCAAGATACCTGGCGCCACGGCAAGGGCGAGTCCGGCGGCAAGTCCGCACTCCTGGGCGAACTGGTGCGCTACGCGACTTTGGCGCCGTCGAGTCACAATACGCAATGCTGGAAATTTCGCGTCGAAGAGGCCGCTATCTCGATATTGCCCGACCTTGCCCGCAGATGCCCCGTGGTCGATCCGGATGACCACCACCTCTTCGTCTCGCTGGGCTGCTCCGCCGAAAACCTGATGCAAGCGGCATTGGCCCATGGCCTGATGGGACATGCCCGCTTCGATGCCGCCGGGGGTAACGCCCTACGCATATCACTGGAATCGACGCGCGCGGTCACTTCCAACCTTTTTCAGGCAATACCCGAACGTCAAACCACCCGTGGCGAATACGACGGAAAACCCCTCTCCCGGCAGGAACTCGAACTGCTTGAGAAGGCTGGCACCGGCAGCGGCGTTCGCTTAATCCTCCTCACCGAGCGAGCGGCCATGGAGAAAGTTCTGGAGTATGTCGTTCAGGGCAATACCACCCAGATGAATGATCGCGCTTTCGTCGAGGAACTGAAAAGGTGGATTCGTTTCAGCGGTGACGAGGCCGTTCGGACACGGGATGGCCTCTACGCGGCATCGTCGGGCAATCCTTCCTTGCCCCCATGGCTAGGCAGCCGGCTATTTGACTTGTTCTTCACGCCAAGGAAGGAGAACGACAAATACGCGAAACAGGTGCGAAGTTCCTCGGGAATCGCGATCTTCATCGCTGATGACGCCAGCCCTGCCCAGTGGGTCGAAGTTGGGCGCAGCTACGAGCGTTTTGCCCTCCAGTCTGCGGCATTGGGGATTCGCAACGCCTTTCTTAACCAGCCCGTGGAGGTGCCGACATTGCGGCCGCAATTTGCGTCTTTCCTGGGCATTGGCGAGCGCAGACCTGATCTGATTGTTCGCTTCGGTCGCGGCCCGAAACTGCCTGCCTCCCTGCGGCGCCCGGTGCAGGCCGTGTTGGTTTGACTCGATGACAAGCCTCGCTACCAGTCATCAGATGAGCACGTTACGCTTACGCACCCTCAAAGCCGGTATTGCCTACTTCTCCTTGGCGTTTGGCGCGGGCTTCATCATGGGCGCGATACGCGTGCCTTTCCTGGTGCCACGCCTCGGCGAACGCCTGGCGGAACTCATCGAAATGCCGTTCATGTTCGTCGTCATCTTCTTGGCGGCCCGCTTCATCACGCAACGATTCGCCTTGCCGGCTACCGCCTGGGTTCGTCTGAGCACCGGTTTTATTGCCTTGGCTTTGCTGCTTGCGGCCGAACTCTTGCTCGCCGTGGCCCTCCAGGATCGGTCTCTTGGCGAATATATCAGTAGCCGGGACCCCATCTCCGGAACCGTCTATCTGGTAATGCTCGCCCTGTTTGCGGCAATGCCCCTTGTTATCACGCGATTACGATTGGGTCACAACCGCTAGGTGAATGCCGAGCCCGGATTTGGCTTTGTTTCGTAATTTGGCTTCGTTTCGTAGTTGGCTACCCAGCAGTCCAGCAGCACCTTCACCCCCAGGATTCCTCGCGTCCAGGGTGTCGGTGTTGGCGCGACGGGTCGGCCGATGACAAGGCAACTGGAGGTGGAGTAGCGGTGGCTCAGTCAAGCAGTCCGGACGCGACGGGTCCGTGCCTTCGTGGCCCACCGCTCCGGCTGGCGCGCTCCAGCCAGACCAGGCGGCTTCATCGGCCGCCTGCAAACCCGCGGCGATCGTATCGGGGCCTAAATCCTGCCCATCCGGCCAGCCCACGCCCGCGAAGAACGGGCGAACCTGACCAAGCCTGTACCAACTTCAGCTTGTTGCGCGGTAAATCGCCCTCAAGGTGCGGCATACATGGGCGCAGCCGCCGGAGCTCCTGCTCCAGCCGGCGGGTCAGGAGGGTTTCTTGCGCTTTTGGCCGGCCTTGTCCAGCTCCGCCAGATAGTCCTGCCACAGGCCTTCCTGATTCTGGCCGAGGCGGTAGAGGTAGTCCCAGGAATAGATGCCGGTATTGTGGCCATCGTCAAAGTGGAGGCAGATGGCATAGTTGCCGACGGGCTCGATGCGATCGATGTTGACGTCTTCCTTGCCGAGCTGCAGCACCCGCTGGCCAGGCCCGTGGCCCTGGACCTCGGCGGAGGGCGAATAGACGCGCAGAAACTCGCAGGGCAGGGTGAAGTGGGAGCCGTCGTCGTAGGTCAGCTCGATGACCTTCGACTGGCGATGGAAATTGATCTCGGTAGGGGTGGACATGAAGGGCTCCGCGCCGGCCGCCGCGCGGCCGGGGTGTCGTCGTCATAAAAAAGGCTGGCCATCAGAGGATGTAGCGCGACAGGTCCTCGTTGGCGGCCAGTTCGGAGAGGTTGCGATCCACGTAGGCGGCGTCGATGGCCACCGTCACCCGGTCCATCTCCGCGGCATTGAAGGAGACATCCTCCAACAGCCGCTCCAGCACCGTGTGCAGGCGGCGGGCGCCAATGTTCTCCGTGCGCTCGTTGACCTGCCAGGCGACCTCGGCGATGCGCCGGATGCCTTCTGGCGTGAACTCCAGGTTAACGCCCTCGGTCGCCAGCAGGGCCTTGTACTGCTCGGTGAGGGAGTCGTCCGGCTCCGTCAAGATGCGGACGAAGTCCTCGGTGGTCAAGGCCTTGAGCTCCACGCGAATGGGCAGGCGGCCCTGGAGCTCCGGGATCAGGTCCGAGGGCTTGGACAGATGAAAGGCGCCGGAGGCGATAAAGAGGATGTGATCCGTGCGCACCATGCCGTGCTTGGTGGAGACGGCGCAGCCCTCGACCAGGGGCAGCAGGTCCCGCTGCACGCCCTCGCGGGAGACATCGGCCCCGCTGCTGTGGTCGGCGCGGCGGCAGACCTTGTCGATCTCGTCGAGGAAGACGATGCCGTGCTGCTCCACCCCCTCCAGGGCCCGCAGCTTGAGTTCCTCCTCGTTGACGCGCTTGGCCGCCTCCTCGTCACGCAGCAGCTTCATGGCGTCGCCCACCTTGAGCTTGCGGCGCTTGGTGCGGTCCCGGCCCAGATTCTGGAAGATGCCCTGGAGCTGGCTGGTCATCTCCTCCATGCCCGGCGGGGCCATGATCTCCACCCCGATCGGGGCGGCGCTGACCTGGATCTCCACCTCGCGTTCGTCCAGGTCGCCCTGGCGCAGCTTGTCGCGAAACTTCTCCCGGGTGGCGTTGGAGGCGCCGACGCCGCGGCTGTCTTCCTCGAAATTGGCGGGGGGCGGCAGCAGGGCGTCCAGCAGCCGCTCCTCCGCCGCGGCCTCGGCCTGATCGCGCAGCCCCTCCATGGCCCGTTCCCGCGCCATCTTGACGGCGGTGTCCGCCAGGTCGCGGACGATGGACTCGACGTCGCGCCCCACATAGCCGACCTCGGTGAACTTGGTCGCCTCCACCTTGATGAAGGGGGCATCGGCGAGCCGCGCCAGGCGCCGGGCGATCTCGGTCTTGCCGACGCCGGTGGGGCCGATCATGAGGATATTCTTGGGCGTGATCTCCGAGCGCATGGGCTCGGCGATCTGGGCGCGGCGCCAGCGGTTGCGCAAGGCCACGGCCACGGCCCGCTTGGCCTCGTCCTGGCCGACGATGTGCTTGTTGAGCTCCGCGACGATGCGTTGGGGGGTGATGTCCGACATGGGGAAATCTTCCTGGTGAAGGTTCGGGGCCCCGAGGAGGCCGCCGCGTGGGATGCAACTGAGGCCATTTGCGGGCCGGGGCGGCCTTCCGCAAGGCCAGGTCCCGGCGACGGGCCGCCGGTCGGGCCGGCGCGGCCTTTCAGACCGGGCCCAGCTCCTCGATGGTCAACTGGTGATTGGTATAGACGCAGATGTCGGCGGCGATGTGCAGCGAACGCTCGACGATCTCCCGCGCCGACAACTCGGTCGCCTCCAGCAGGGCCCGCGCCGCCGCCTGGGCAAAGGAGCCGCCGGAGCCGATGGCCATCAGCCCCTGCTCCGGCTCCAGCACATCGCCGGTGCCGGTGATGATGAGGGAGGCGGTCTGATCGGCGACCAGCAGCATGGCCTCCAGACGGCGCAACATGCGGTCCATGCGCCAATCCTTCGCCAGCTCGACGGCGGACCGGGTCAGATGGCCCTGGTGCTTCTCCAGTTTGCCCTCGAAGCGCTCGAAGAGGGTAAAGGCATCCGCCGTGGCCCCGGCGAAACCCGCCAGCACCCGCTCCTTGTACAGCCGCCGCACCTTGCGGGCGTTGCCCTTCACAACCGTCGAGCCCAGCGTTACCTGGCCATCGCCACCTATGACCACCTGGCCGCCCCGCCGCACCGACAGGATGGTGGTGCCGTGAAATGTCTCCATCGAGGTTGCTCCCGCGCGAATCGAATGGGCGCCATTCTACGCGAGGGACGGGGCAGGATCAGCAAAGCGATGAGCCGCTGATTTACCGGCAAACCGCCCCCATGATCCCCTCCATCCCTCCCGAAGTTACCTCAACCCCATCCATATCTGGTGCGGAGCATCGATCGCCGCCGCGCAACGTCGCAGGTGAGCGGCGGGCGGCGAAGGCCGAAGGTCGGAGCGAACTTGCTAGCGCAGCTTGCACGCCGTCCGTTCGGCCCTAGTGTTCGGCGTCTTTTTTAGTGGACCCCAAATCCATGACAGTTTCCGGCCGAGTTTAAGCTGGTCTGACTTCTTCAGCTCGCGCTTCGTTTCAAAGAGCGCCGCCGCCCACTCCAGGATCTCTTTTCTTCCACTGCCCGACCTGCGCCGGGTGAACTCCGTAAGCCTGGCCAATCTCGTTGACCGTCTTGCCCCCCGGATCGCCTCTGAACCCACCTTTGCCTTGAAGGCCCCGGTGTAGCTCCGACGCTTTGCTTCGCTCATCGTTCTCTGCCCCTTTAAGAACTGGCGGCAAGCTTAACCTGCTGTCCGGTTTTTGGGGTCGACTTTACCTTGCGCCGGTCCCCGTCGGGTAGTCCTTATAGCTCAGTTCCACCGACTCGCCGTCGAAGCCCAGCAGCCGGCTGCCCGCCAGGGCGATGCGATGGCTGTAGTGACCCAGATAGTCCACCACCGTCCCTGCCGGATCGGAAACGGCAGGATCATGACCATCTTGGTGGCCGTGACGGAATCCGCCAGATCCCCGCCCAGGTCCTAGACCAGTCATTTAACCCTGGGCCAGCACCCTGGTATTGACGTCGGAGTGATATCCGACGGAGGCGACTGCGGCGAGTCCCTTGACCCGATGCGAAAGGGCGCGGGATACTCGGAACAAGGCAGCCACTTGCCAACCGTCCGTCTCCATCCGCGAGGATCTCCCCTTTGCTTCTCAACCAACTCTTGTTTATAGCCCTGCTGATCGCGGCCAGCGCCCTCTTTTCCCTGTCGGAGATCTCGCTGGCGGCCTCGCGCAAGATCAAGCTGCGTCTGCTGGCGGACGCGGGCCAGGAAAGCGCGCGGCTGGTGCTGGCGCTCCAGGAAAAGCCCGGGCATTTCTTCACCGCGATCCAGATCGGCCTCAACGCCATCGCCATCCTGGGTGGCATCGTCGGTGAGCAGACCCTGTCGCCCTTTGTGGTCGCGGCCCTGCGACCCCTCTATGACGGCCCGTATCTCGATACGATCGGCTTTGTGATCGCCTTCATCTTCGTCACCTCCCTCTTTGTGCTGTTCGCGGACCTGCTGCCCCGGCGCCTGGCCATGGTCCGGCCCGAGGCCGTGGCCATGGCGATCGTGCGGCCCATGCGCTTCTTTATCTGGCTGACATCGCCCCTGGTATGGTTGTTCGATGGCCTGGCGAACCGCTTGTTGCGCTGGCTGCAGCTCCCCACCAGCCGCGCCGAGGACTTCTCGGCGGCGGAGATCGTCGCCATGGCCAACGCCGGCGCCCAGGCCGGGGTGCTGCTGCGCCAGGAACAGCAGATGATCAGCAAGGTCTTCGAGCTCGATACCCGCATCGTGCCCTCGGCGATGACGGCGCGGGACAGCATCGTCTTCCTGACCCTGTCAGAGTCGGAGGAGAGCATCCGCGCCAAGATTGCCACCACCCCCCACGGCAAATTCCCCCTGTGCCGGGACACCATCGACAGCGTGGTGGGCTATGTGGCCTGGCGGGACATACTGGCGCGCCTCATGGACGGCAAACCCCTCTCGATGCGCATCGAGCCCATGGTGCGCACCGTACTGGTATTACCGGACTCCCTGACCCTGTTCGAGGCCCTGGAGCGTTTCCGCGACGCCAAGGAGGACTTTGCCCTCATCGTCAATGAATACGCCCTGATCGTCGGCCTGCTGACCCTCCAGGACGTCATGAGTACCGTGATGGGGGAACTCGCCAGCCCCTTCCTGGAAGAGATGATCGTGCGCCGCGACGACCAGTCCTGGCTGATCGACGGCGCCACGCCCATCGAGGACGTGATGGCGGCCCTGCTGATCCCCGAGTTCGAGGGTTTCGAGAACTACGAGACCATCGCCGGCTTTCTGATGTACAGCCTGCGCAAGGTGCCCCGCCGCACCGATGCCGTCATCTATGCCGGCTACAAGTTCGAAGTGGTGGACCTGGACAATTTCCGCATCGACCAGGTCCTGGTCACGCGCGATAGCCCCCCGCCCCCTTAGGCGCCCTTCCCTACCCGGGTATCCGTGTCTTCCCCAAGGCGAGCAACCAGCCCTTTGACCCGGTCCGGGAAACCGAAAACAGAGGTGTTTTGGATATACTTATCCGAACCCGGCCCGAGCCGGCCCTCACTGACATGCGGAGATCGAGAAAATGACGGCTTTCTTGTCACATCCTGGACGGGCGTCCATGGCCGGCGCCGGCCCCCTGACGGCCCTGCTCGCCGCGCTGGCGCTGGGTGGCTGCGGCTCGTCGCCCAACTATCCCACCGGCACCATCGCCATCACGGTTAAGCCTGGCGACACCGGAACCTGTATCACGGCGCCCTGTCAGGTCAGCCTGGTGATGCCCCCGGGCCAGGGCAGCTACGAGGTCACGGGCAATGAGGTACGGGTCGGCACCTACCCGGCGGGGCGGACGGTCAATCTGGGCGGTTACTATGAATCCCAGAAATTCGTCATCGTCGGCGCCAATGTGGAGCCCATCTATGTCTATGTTCCAAATCAACGCTGAGGGCCGCGGTCACCTGGCTGAGTGACAGGCGCCCCCGGGCATCAGAGAACCCTCTAGGGGCGCATCCGGCCGCGTGCGATGGCCAGACGCAGGGCGCGCGCCGCCACCGCCGGGTCCTCGGCGGCCATGAGGGCGGAGACGACGGCGATGCCATCGGCGCCGGCCGCCATGACCGGCCCCGCATTGCGCTCATTGAGGCCGCCGATGGCGATCAAGGGCAGGTGGGTGACGGCGCGGATCGCGGCCAGCCCGGCCAGGCCGGTGGCCGTCGGGGTATCCCGCTTGGTCGGGGTGTCGAAGACGGGGCTCACACCCAGATAATCCGCCCCCTCGCGGGTAGCGCGCCGGGCCTCCTCCGGCGTGCTGACCGAGACGCCGAGGAGGCATTCCGTGCCGACCAGCCGCCGGGCCAGGTCGCAGGGCATGTCGTCCTGACCCAGATGGACCCCGGCCGCGCCGCAGGCCAGGGCCAGGTCAATGCGGTCATTGACGATGAGCGGCACCCCCAGGGGGTCCAGCAGGGCCTTTAGCTCCAGGGCCAGCCGGAGGGTGTCCCGGGTGCTGGTGTCCTTGTCGCGAATCTGGACGACGCTGGCGCCACCCTGGACGGCGGCGCGGACGATCTCGACCAGCCCCCGGCCCCGGGCGGCGGCGCGATCGGTCACCAAATAGAGGGCGTAGTCGATGGCCCGCGCCATGGGCTTATTCGACGACCAGGCGGGCTTGCTGCCTCACCCGCTCGGGGGTGATCTCGTCGAGGGCATCGATGAGGCGCGTGCGGAAGCTGCCGGGTCCCGGGTCGCCCTCCGCCGCCATCTCGCCGGCAATGCCATAGACGGCCAGGGCGCCGATACTGGCGAGCAAGGGGTCGGGCTGCACCGCGGCAAAGGCGCCGACCAGGGCTGAACAGACGCAGCCCGTGCCCGTCACCCGGCTCATCAGGGGGTGTCCGTTGGCCAGGCGTACCCGGCGCTTGCCATCGGTGATGAAGTCCTCGGGGCCCGTCACCACCACCAGGGCCCCGGAGTCTTTGGCGATGGCGATCGCCGCCTCCCGGGCCTCCTCGACGCCACGGGTCGAATCGACGCCCTTGGTCGCGCCGCCGGCCGCGGCGAGTGACAGTATCTCGGAGGCGTTGCCACGAATGATCGTCGGCTTGACCTCCTCCAGGAGCAGCAGCGCCGTCTCGGTGCGCAGCCGGGTGGCGCCAGCACCCACCGGGTCCAGGACGATGGGGAGGCGGCGCGCCCGCGCGGCGCGCCCGGCGGCAAACATGGCGTCGATCCAGGGTCGCGACAGGGTGCCGATATTGAGGACCAGGGCCCCGGCCAGGCCCACCATCTCCCGTACCTCCTCGGTGGCGTGCGCCATGACGGGCGAGGCGCCGATGGCCAGCAGGGCGTTGGCGGAAAAGTCCATCACGACATAGTTGGTGATGTTGTGGACCAGCGGCCGCTGGCGCCGCAGCTCCGCAAGCGATTGGGCCGCGGCATCGATAGGGTTGTTGCTCATGTCCATGAATTTTGACTCGGTTGCTGATGGCGGAAGCGACGGTGACGGCCAGTTAAAACCCCGCGTCCGCAAGTGCTGGCGAAAGAAAGTAAAAGCGCCTCACGGAGCTAAGGGCGGAACTCGTCCCCGCGTACCGTTGGCCTGGGTCAACCCTTGCACGGGAGGTCCGACGTAAGCGCAACACGCCGCGTCTAAATTAGATCGATGGCGTGGCGCTTCAGGTCCGCGAGGCTGAGGATGCGCAGCACCTGCTGGTGGGTAGCCCTCAGCACCACCCGGGGCGCTACGCCAGCCTCCAACGCCTCCCGCCAGCGCGCCGCGCACAGGCACCAGCGGTCACCTGGCTTCAGGCCCGGAAACTCGAACTCCGGATGCGGGGTGATCAGGTCGTTGCCTTGCCGCAGGGAATACTCCAGAAATTCCGCCGTGACCCGGGCGCAGACTCCATGCAGGCCCACGTCATCCGGACCCGTCGCGCAACTGCCGTCGCGATAGTAGCCGGTCGCCAGGTCGCCATCCGAGCAGGGGGCCAGAGGCTCCCCAAGCACGTTCAGGGGCTCGTCTCTACGGGGAAATCCACCGTCCATCGCCTTCTCCTCTAATCATGACAGGGTGGGGCCCTTGCCCGGTCCCACCTGCTTCGTCTATCGTCCCCCTACTATCCGTCAGCCGATCCCCGCCATGCAAGCTGCCCGCGACCTCTTTTCCTACCCCCAGCATTGGGCCCACGAACTCGGCACGGCGCCGCAACTGCCCATGTCCCGGGCGGAGATGGACCTGCTGGGCTGGGATGCCTGCGATGTCATCATCGTCACGGGCGATGCCTATGTGGATCATCCCTCCTTTGGCATGGCCATCGTCGGGCGACTGTTGGAGGCCCAGGGGTTCCGGGTCGGCATCCTCGCCCAGCCGGACTGGAATTCGGCGGAGGATTTTCGGCGCCTGGGCCGGCCGAACCTCTTTTTCGGTATCACCGCCGGCAATATGGATTCCATGGTCAACCGCTACACCTCCGACCGGCGGCTACGCAGCGACGACGCCTACAGCCCCGGCGGCGAGGGCGGGCGGCGGCCGGACCGGTCGGTGCTCGTCTATGCCCAGCGGGCGCGGGAGGCCTACAAGGACACGCCCATCGTCCTGGGTGGCATCGAGGCCAGCCTGAGGCGCATCGCCCACTATGATTACTGGTCGGACAAGGTGCGACGTTCCGTCCTCATGGATGCCAAGGCGGACCTCCTCCTCTATGGCAATGCCGAGCGCGCCCTGGTGGAACTGGCCCATCGGCTAGCCGCCGGCGAGCCCATCACGACCATCCGGGATCTGCGCGGCACCGCCTTTATGACCCGGGGCCTGCCCACGGACTGGGTCGAGATCGACGCCAGCACCCTCGATGACACCCGAGCAAGGCCCCAGCGGGACCCGCATCGCGATCCCTACAACCTGGATCCGGGCTGCGGGGCACCTGAGCCAGGGATGCCGGGAGGCGGGGCCTCGGCGGGCGCCACCCTGGGCGAAAGGGGGGCGCTGCCGGTGGCCGTACCTGTCCCGGACCTTGGCCAGGGGCCCCGTCAGGCCACTCGCACCCATACGCTCGTGCGCCTGCCCTCCTATGAGCAGGTGCGGGACGATCCCCTGCTCTACGCCCATGCCTCCCGGGTCTTTCATCTGGAGACCAATCCGGGCAATGCCCGCGCCCTGGCACAGGGCCACGGCGACCGCGACCTCTGGCTCAACCCGCCGCCCATCCCCCTGACCAGCGCCGAGCTGGACCGGGTGTACGAACTCCCCTACAGCCGCCGGCCCCACGACAGCTACGGTGGGGCGCGCATCCCGGCCTGGGAGATGATCCGCTTCTCGGTCGCCATCATGCGCGGCTGCTTCGGCGGCTGCACCTTCTGCTCCATCACCGAGCACGAGGGCCGCATCATCCAGAGCCGTTCCGAGGCCTCCATCCTGCGGGAGATCGAGGAGCTGCGCGACCGCACGCCGGGGTTTACGGGGGTTCTCTCGGACCTGGGCGGCCCTACCGCCAACATGTGGCGCCTGGGCTGCCGCGACCCGGCCATCGAGTCCGCCTGCCGGCGTCTCTCCTGCGTCTTCCCGGGCATCTGCAAGAACCTGGGCACGGACCACGACCCCCTCATCCAGCTCTACCGCAAGGCCCGCGCCCTGCCCGGCATCAAGCGCGTCCTCATCGCCTCCGGCCTGCGCTACGACCTGGCGGTGCGCTCCCCGGCCTACATCCGCGAGCTGGCGACCCACCATGTCGGCGGCTATCTCAAGATCGCCCCCGAGCATACGGAGCCGGGGCCCCTGGCGCTGATGATGAAGCCCGGCATCGGCGCCTATGACCGCTTCAAGACCCTGTTCGACAAATATTCCCGGGAGGCGGGCAAGGAGCAGTACCTGATCCCCTACTTCATCGCCGCCCACCCGGGCACCCGGGACGAGGACATGCTCAATCTCGCCCTCTGGCTCAAGGGCAACGGCTTCCGCCCCGATCAGGTCCAGGCCTTCCTGCCCACGCCCATGGCCCTCGCCTCCACCATGTACCACACCGGCATCAACCCCCTGAAGCGGGTAACGCGGGGCGCAGAACCGGTGGTCCTGGCGCGCGGCGGGCGCCAGCGCCGGCTGCACAAGGCCTTCCTGCGCTATCACGACCCGGAGAACTGGCCCCTGCTGCGCGAGGCGCTGAAGCGGATGGGCCGCGCCGATCTGATCGGCAACGGCCAGCGCCACCTGGTGCCAGCCTGGCAACCCACCGGGCCGGGGCCCGGCCCCGAGGGCGGGGGACGCCGCGGGACGGCCAGACCGGTGACCGGGAAAGGGCCTCACCGCACCTGAAACCTCCGGCTTGAGGCGATTGCGCGACCTAAGGGGAGGACATCCCTCAGTAGCGTAGCAGCCGTTCCAGTCCGGCCCGGTCGTGTCCGGCGATGCCCACCGAGGCGTCGCGCGAGAAGCCGCTGCTGGCCCAGGCGAGCAGGTCGCGGGCATCATGGGGATCGAGCAGCCCGAGGCGGGAGAACCAGCGCCGCACGCGGCGGCGTACCTGCGCTTCGATCACAGCAACCTCTTCTGGCGCCAGTGCCAGGGCCTGTCGGCACTGGACCCCACCGGCTTCGAGCGGGTCGAACATGCCGTCGGGGATGCCGCGTGCACGGGGTGCAACACGCGGTAGTGGCGGTGGCGATGGAGTGACGCACCGAAGCGGTGGACGAAGCTCACCGCCCCGAGGCGCGCCCGCGGCGAGGCCCCTGGACTGCGCTCGCGCAGATGGGCCTCGACCACCCGCAGGAAGGGATGCCGTACGGCAGTGACCGCCGTGGGCTCCCGCTCCAGGTACCAGCGCAGGCGCTTGGGCACCGACAGCACCCATTGCCGCACCGGCAGGGTGGGAAGACGTGATCGACCAGGTGGGCGGCGGTCTCCGCCATGCGCCGGGCGGTGCACGACGGGCAAACGCCGCGCCCCTTCGCGGACGCCTATGGCCGAGGGTCGAGTCGACGGTCCCTGACCGGCCAGGAGCGGCCACTGCTGGTTCGCAGACCCAGGTCCGCAGTCGAGTGGGCAGCGGACACTCGCCGCGGCCATGAGTTACGTATACTGTCCCCGGAGCTTGTTGTCCTTCAGTGAGTTGGATATACCAGGTCCAGAGTTGGACGGGGTCGTTGCTGGTGAGCTTTGAGCGCAGTAAATAGCGGCCCTCACGCCGGCGGACCTGCCGGAGTTTCTTGCGATGGAGTGCAAAGGTGAAGGTGTCGGCGGTGACCGGTTGATCGCGTTCGGGTACCTGGATGCCCACTAACCCATAGGCCCGACCGGCGTCCTTTTTGGCCGCGCCGAGTTTCAGGAAGAGGTCGTCGCGGCTGAGGGTTTGGCGTTGCAACTCCTGCAACCGTTTCCCTAATCGCTTCAGACGCCTTTGGCGCATGGCCCGGTCTTTGTCTTGGCGCCCGGCGCGGTGGGCCAGGACATACAACTCGCCGTCCTGCTCGAGGAGCTTGACCGTGACTTGGTCGCGCACCGCGGCCCAGGGCTTGGTCAGCAAGGACTGTTCCAGCTTGGTCAAGCGCCCTTTAGGGGTACCCACCAGATCGAACACCGGTGGGTCTGACGCGCGCATCAGCGCCAGCCTCTCTTCGGTCGGAATGCCACGATCCATCACCCAGATGCGATCGGCCTTGCCGTATTGGGCCTTGATCTTGGCCAGGGCATCGGTGAGGGTCTGCGCGTCGAGGGGATTGCCGGCGAGTACCTCGTAGGCCAAGGGCAAGCCGTCCGGGGTGGCGATGAGGGCGATGACCAGTTGGACACCATCGGACCGCTTATCACGGCGGTAGCCAAATTTTCGCTTGCCGTGCTCCGGGGGATCGCATTCGAAATCAGTGCTGGTCAGATCGTAGAGCAGGATGTCGAAGCGGGCATCAAACAAGCGCCGCCAACGCTCCTGCAGATGGCTGCCTAACGCCTGTTTGTGCGCCACCAGATGATCAAGACAGCGGTAGAGGGTATGGCTGTGGGCGATGGCAACCTCCTCGCCGAGCAGGTCACCCATCGCAATGCGGTCGAACCAGTATTGCCGCGGGTGACTCCGCTGCAGTCCGCTCAGAGCTTGACCTGGACCACCGCACAGGCTAACGCTGGGGCCATGCGGTCCTCAGGGAACAGGGCCATCTGGGCGGCAGCGCCCGCCTCTTCGTCAAAGACCTCAATGGAACGGCACCAGGCCGCCCGTTGCGCGTCTCAGAGTCGATGCCATGGGTTTAGGACCAGGGGCACGGGCCCCAAGCCGGGGCCTGGCGGGAGGCCGTTGAGCCGGCTCCCGGGAGAAACCTTTAACGCGGACCAGCACCGCCGGCTGACCCAGTTGCGGCGTGGATTCCGCAGTACTCGCCAAATAACCCCCCCGGCAGGGCCGGGGGGAAATGAGCACGTCTTATCGCGGCTTCCTTCCGCGGCGAGTCCAGCCGCGCGCCTATTCGCCCGTTGTTATGGCCTTCACCTCGGTCTTGCCGGTGACGGTGTTGTTTGGAGCGTAAGTGTCATACTCGGCCGTCACCGTCGCCGTCCAGTTGATGGTGCCCGCTGCCTCCGCAACAATCGGGAACGTGAAGCCCTGGGTGGCCCCAGCCGCCGCCAGGTCGGCGAAGTGAACCTGAAGGGGGTTCGGGCTGGCACCGGCCGCCAGGTCGGTGAACTCAAACGTCTCATCCACGATGTTCACCCCGTTCAATTCACCTACTACGGTGACCGACCCTGTCGCCTGATCCGGACCCGAGTTCGCCACGGTGACAATGCCCTCGCGTCCATCTTCATTGACGATCATGTTCACCGGCACCGCGAGACCGGAAGTCGCGTCGATGGAGACATCATAGGCGGTCTGGTGATCCCCGGTGCAGGCCAGCGGCGGTGTCGCATAGCCGGCCGGAATCGGGTTGTTGTGCGCGAACAGGATGACCGCGCGGGCATCATCGGCCGCCTGGGCAATGCCACCGATGTTGCCGCCGATGAAGCCAGGCAGGAAGTCGCTCAGAACGTCCTCGGTGCTGAGATCTGGCCACACCGTAGGCAGAATCCGCGCATCGCGGATCCAGAACAGCGGATCACCGTTGGGCTGGGGGCTTTTGTACAGGGCGAGGTACTCGAACCGACCCGGCTTCGGGTCCTCCACGGGAATGTAGGGGAGATAAGGGAGCGATCTGTAGGTCTGCCGGCGCCGGTAGCTATAATCGCTGTAATCCAGGAAGCACTTGTCAACCAATACCATGGCGCCCTTGTCCTCGTCCCTGTACTGGATACAGATCTTTGGATCCAACACGGTCGTCGTTGCCACATCCGAGAGGCCCATGATCTGGTTCAGGTAGACCACCAGGTCCACATTGATCGCCCCCTCCTTGGACCCGGCTGCGCCGAGCGCTTTGGCTGCCGTGTCGAGGAAGCCGTAGGCAGCAAAGGGCTGCGGCAACTCGATTGTCGGATCGCCCAATTGGCCCTTGAGGATCAACTCCTTGTAGATAGCCAGGTTCTGTAAAGGCGAGTCGACGGTCTTGGTAAAGTACTCTTTAGAGTCGCCGTCGCCGTCGCCATCGTTGATGTCGAGTGTCTGGTAGAGCAGCCGGCCGGCAGGGTCCAGTTGGATGCAATCGGCCGTGGACAGGCCGATGAGGACATCCTCCAGCTGCCGTGCCATCACGTCGTCCGGAGCCCGCGCCACGTTGATGCGCTCGAACTCGATCTCCTGCGTGTAGCTGGCGTAGCTCGGCAGCACCGTGCAGGAATACTGGTCCACGGGGATCAGGCAATTGAGGTCATCAGCTGTCTTTTCGCAGTCGATGCTCACACCATCAACGTCAACAATGTCGACCCCGGCGGCGGCGATGGGCTGCAGGCAGAGCCCTCCGTGGACCACTAGCCCCGTTTCGGGGTCGATTACTTGCGTCGGCGTCGCTCAGAATGGGGACGCCGTACGCGTCGCGATACAGGACGATCAGGTCGCCATAGTCGGGCGAGCCGCCCCCGCCACCGCCACCGCCACCGTCGCCAGGAGCGGCAAGGACCGCCGCCGGACAGGCCAGCGTGGCCGCAAACAGGAAGGAGGCAACGGGTTTGATCGATTCTCGGGTGCTCATGATTTCAACTCCTCTCCCCTGGTTAGTACTCGTCACAGCGGATCGCGGGGGGGAACCGGTAGGTATCATTCCGTTCCGAATGACTCCACTGCTGACAGGAATAGGAAGTATGGTGAGGTGAACTTAAGGTTTTCTTAAGGGTTCCGAATGGCTCCAATGCTGACAGGAATAGGAAGTCCAACCGCACGGGCGGCTGGAGCGGGGCGGCTCTTGGGCAAATGGGCGCCCAACCCATTCTTGATGGCGTCGGCCTCGTGCTCCTTGGCGAAGATGATGCCCTTGGCCTTGACAATGCCCGCCTTGTCATTGGCGATCAGGGCCTCCCCCCTCGAACAGGCCCGGAACCTCGGCGACGCATTCGCCAACCACAACCATGTACTTCTGCACTGGGCTGAAGGGGGAAGGCCCGAACAGCGAGGCGATGGGATTGGTACCTTTCAAGAGCTGACTCCTCAAAATGAGAGGAAGAGCATGTTAGGCGGTCACGCTGGTGGGGTCAGGGATCGGACCCCGAGCCATCCCCGTCCACCAAGACCCAGCCGAGTCAAGGTTTATGTTCTACTATAGCGCTTCGAAATTTGTGTCGGGGAATCCTTACGAAACAGCAAACCTTTCGTCATTTTTGCTTGATCGAAGTCATCCTTTTGAGGAATAGGAAGTCCAACCGCACGGGCGGCTGGAGCGGGGCGAGAAGTAGCATCGCCGGGAGGGGCGTGGCAAGCGCCGCGCGGGAACCGACGGGGAGGACGGGATTGGGTCGCCCTCTGAGGGGGCCGAGCGGGCGTGCGGGGCGGTTTGCCGGGGCCTGGGTGCAGGGAGGGGCGCGTCACCGGGGCGCGCCGGCAACGAAAGGGGACTACCACGGCACTTCCTGGTCGAAGGCATGCTCGGGTGACGGTTGCGCCAGGGCCTCCCAGTCCGGTATGGCATCGACCGGCGGGTCGTCCCAGGCTGGCGGTCCGCGCGCGGGGGCGATCCGGGGCGGCTCGGCGGGCTCGCCGATGTGGTTGAGAATCCGCTGCACTGGAGCGGCCTTGGTAATGAAGGCGACGATGCGCCTGTCGGCGCCGCAGCGGGGGCAGACGAGCAGCAACGCCAGGAACAGACGCGCGATCAGCATGGCCCAGGGGTCGTGCGCCGAGGAGCGGGCCTTGGTCGCCGCGGCAGCGGGTGAAACTGGGGTTTTGGCCGCCGCCAGTGCCAGGGCCTGTCGGCACTGGACCCCACCGGCTTCGAGCGGCTCGAACACGCCGTCGAGGATGCCGCCGTGGCAATGGAGGTGGCGATGGAGTGACGCACCGAAGCGGTGGACGAAGCTCACCGCCCCGAGGCGCGCCCGCGGCGAGGCCCCTGGACTGCGCTCGCGCAGATGGGCCTCGACCACCCGCAGGAAGGGATGCCGTACGGCAGTGACCGCCGTGGGCTCCCGCTCCAGGTACCAGCGCAGGCGCTTGGGCACCGACAGCACCCATTGCCGCACCGGCAGGGTGGGAAGACGTGATCGACCAGGTGGGCGGCGGTCTCCGCCATGCGCCGGGCGTTGCACGACGGGCAAACGCCGCGCCCCTTGCAGGAGAAGGCTATCAGGACGAGTTCGATCGCCTCAATACCCGCAGCGATACGCACTCCAGCGAGGCAGGGGGGCAGCCCCCGCCAGCCTCAGCACCAAGGCCAAGGCCAGACCGGGCATCGGGCGCAGAGGGTCTAGCGGTCACTCCGTCGGTCGTTGATCCGCCGCACCGATGAGGTTGGGTTACACTGCGACGTACGGCACGGTTTTTCGCCTCACGACAGGATGGCAGAGCATACGGAAGTTCATCCTGCTGGCGTTCGCGCCACTGATGTTCACACCTGCGGTCCAGGCTGCTGGACCTGCATGGGAGGGTGGCGGCCCCGGATGCTGGCCGGGATATGGCCCAGAATATGGGGCAGGCGGCCCCGGCTTTTGGCCGGGCTATCCCGGGTACGGCATTGGAGGTCCTGGTCTTGGTGCTGGTTATGGTCCCGCTTATCCCGGTTTCGGAGTCGTCGGCCCGGGCTACTGGCTAGGTTATCCTGGATACGGAGCGGCTATGCCCGGTGAGGGGTCGCGCCGGACGCGCTCCGGCAGCGATGTCCCACCCACGAGTGCCGGCGGCCCAGCGGACGGGACAGCCGGCCAGGCATCGGGCGGACGCGGACCTGAGGCCGGGCAGGAAAACACTCGCCCCGGCTCGGGGAGGCCAGGGTCGGGACGGTCAAGGCCCAATTTCAGCGGGCCGGCGGGGTTCGGCAATCGCGGCACTCGGCAAGGGTACGGCCGAGGCTCCGAAGGCTACGGGCGCGGCCCTTCCACGAGCGGGCCCAATCCCCGTCAGGAGCGGTTCCGCAGCGAGTGATCCACGGGCGCCCAGGCCGAACCTCAGCGAAACGTTAAGTGTTGGGGCATCGTATCAATCTGATAACGCATGGGTTGCGTGCCCCCCTGAGGTGGGCGCCCGGCTTGCCGGCACTTGAACCTCTTCGCGAGTAGCGCGCGGGCAAGCCACGCGCCCACCGACTGAGCCGCGCGCTTAGGTCGCAGTGCCGTATTTGCCCAAGCCCGCACCTCATCGCAGGGCCGTGCACCGCCCCTGTAGGACAAACGACTAAAACCTCTTCAGTTTCTATCCGATACCGGCCTTTCGGTGCGAGGTATGGCCTTTCATCGGGTTACCGCGCTCGCGGCGAACAGGGGATTCCGACGTTCGCCCGCGCATTGCCTGGGGCATCTGCTCTCTTGGAATCTTCGCCAGACGGAGAAATGCAATGAAGACACTCAAAACGTAAGACCGTCGCCACGGCGGTTCTTCTCGTGGTCGCCGCCAGTCTCGCGGCGGACGATGGCCTGCTGCTGCGCAAGAATTTGTCGGGAACGCCCGATTCCGAGACGGAGTTCGCGGGCATCAACATGGCCAAGTTCTATGTGCCGGCTCAGAAGTCGGATGGGACGCTGCTGGACGGACATCGTCTACAAAGACTATTCCGGCTAGAAGAGCTGTTTAGTCGCACGGACGCCAAGCCGCTCGTCGTGAACTACACGGATGGTCACGTCGTTGGCGTCGACGAGGTGCCGGGCTTCATTGGACATGGACAGCGCGACGCCTGGGCCGCGGTCTCCTTCGACGATGGCGCCTCCTGGAAGCGGACGAATCTGTCCAGATCCGGGACCAAGGAGATCACCATCACGACCGAAGGCAAGCCCTTCTACCTACTATGGCGACGTCACGCGCATGTACACCCACATGGCGGGCAACAAGGTCCTGGCCATCTGGATCAGCCGCCTGTGCGGCGGTGGCAAGCCCGCCTATCTGCTGGCCCCGACAGACGGAGACTGGTCGAGCACGGAGAACCCCATCGATCCGCTGACCGGCATGCGCTTACCAGGATCTCTTCGGCGTGCGCGGCAAGCAGGGCTACGTCGAATACACGGACGCCTGGGCCGCGGTGGGCAAGGTTCCTTACTCGTGCGTGTGGACCGCCCGCGGGACCATTCAGCAGGACTGACGACGACCGGCAAGTCGGTGAGTGCTGTGGCGCCTACCCGAGCGTCTGACCTCCGGGGTGCGCGACGCCCACCGGATCGAGGTGTCCTGCGCCCTGAAAGCCGGCTGCGCCGTGTCCTGGCAGGAGGACCCGGAAGGTCTACGCCCCGGCGACGGCGAGGGCCCCGGCGAGGGCTGGAGCGGCGCGGTGGCGCACAAGGGTACCGACGTCTGGTATAGCTGGATGGACTGGGCCAACTTCGACGCCATGGACATCGACGCCGACGGCGATGCGGATGATCTCGACGACAGTGCTGGCGGACGGTGGGCAGACCCAGGATGGTGGTACCGATGACCATCCCGGTGCGGCTGACCGACAACGAGAAGTGCTCGCCCGATGACACCAAGGCATACTGCACGGCGTTGCTCGATCTCGACGGCGACGGCGCTGCCGACGACCTGATCTGCGACGGCACCAACACGGTGACCTACGTGAATAAGCAGGGCGACACGGTCGAGGCCTGCGTTGCAGACGATGGACGCGTCTTCAACGGCCAGACCGCCGCGACCCGGCCGCGTATCTCGCTGCAATCCTATAGGAAGGCCGGCGGCGATACCCCGGACGACAGCAGCGATGACGTCTATTCCGCCTGGACGGTCATCGCCTATGAGGAGAACAAGGCCCTTGGTGAGCTCGACCTGGACGATGACGACATCATCGACGAGGCACCGGAACTGCCGGCCGAGATCGGTAAGAACGCCCGCTACGTGAGCTTCGAGCTCGGCAAGCCGGAGGTCATTCGGCAGAACCTGCAGCTCAATCAGCCCGCCGTGAATTGGGATGACGGCACGTTCACCGACCTGTTTAGCATCGATGCCATCAAGGACAAGCTGCTGGTCCGAGGCATCGCTCTACGAGACGGAGATCGCCCGTCGCGCGGCCCTGATGGTGCAACCCTGGGGCAAGGTGGTGAATTCGACCTCCAAGCTCTCGGCCATGCCGCTGTTCAAGCAGGGGATCATCAATCAGGGCGGACCCGCGGACATCATGGCCCGGCGCTTCGTCGCCCCCGCCGCGTTCAATCCGGCGGTGGATAATCCCTACGACGAAAAGAACATGGTCTGCGCAGAATGGCAGTTCACAGACGGCTCCAACCCGAACTATCTGGACGGCCTCTGCATGTCGCCTGCGATCAACCTCTCGGCGTCGGTGCCGCTCACCTGTGACAGCGACTGCACCTATGTGGGAAATGAGGGCGTCCCGACAGTGGACCCGGACTTCGTCAACGACGACGGAACTTCCATCGAGGTGCCGAAGGTGCTGACCTGGGATCAGACAGCCGACCAGCTCGACGACCAGTCCTGGGAGAACCCCATGGACGTGGCGAAGGGTCACCGCGGCTTCCTGGACAAGGACTTCGTCATGCTGATGTACGCCTGGTCGCCCAACTGGAAGACCAACGCCATCGGCAAGGACCAGTACAACCTGTACGCGCGGCGGTCGTTCGACGGAGGCGTAACCTGGACCACCACCCCGGCAGCCCTGGACGGAAACGGCACCACCACCTGCGAGATCTTCCGCAACTCGACGGGCGGCCTGCTCTCGACCCCTGCCTGCACCACCTACGGGGCCGGCGCCTTCGAGAAGGCGCGGAATCTCTCGGTGTTGACCAGCCTCAAGACCACGGTGCTCGACCCGCGCTACGCTCCCACGGGTAGCTTCGACCCGGACGGCGACGGGGTGCTGGACTTCCCGATCGTGCATGACTCCGAGGACGACCCCGACGACGTGCGCGACCCGTCACGCTACGCCATCGTCTACGAGACCGGGGACAACGCCACCGTGGCCCTGGGCGGTGAGGCCACGCCGTTGAACCTGTACTACTCCCAGGCCGTCAACTGGGGCGACAACTACACGGGCTTCCCGCACCTGTGGAACACAACGGTGGAGGAAACCCTCGGAGCAACTCCGCTGTACGTCATGCCCCAGTTCGACGGCATCGAGGCCAACAAGGACCTGCTCTCCGGGGAGGCGAGCCTGGAGATGACCCCGAGCGGCATGTTCCTGCAGTCCACCTGGAACCAGTGGCAGGAGACGGATCTAGGCGAGGTGTACAACAGCGACGCCTGGTACCGCCGCATCCTGTTCCTCGACGAGATCGAGAACCCCAACAAGGCCCAACAAGCCCGTCGCGCAGGCAGGCCCGGGCCTCCACCACCGCTACCGCAGCCACCGTCATGAAGATGGGCGAGGGGGGCTGCCGTCCGGCCTACAAGGGTCAATACGCCACCGACACCGCTAACCAAGTCATCGTCGGCGTCGCGGCGGTCACCGTCGGCACCGACATGGCGCAACCCCTCCCGATGATCACGCCGGTCGAGGAGCGGTACGGACACCGCCCCGATGATGCGCACCCTCGCCTGGGCGCCCCGGCTACTGGGCGACGGGGAAGGTGCGCCCAGCGGAAGCGCAGTAACCGCATAAGGCATTGACAATAAGGGATACCTTCGGTTTCGGCGTGAATCCTGCCGATTGAGCGCCCCCTTTCCCGATGACGGCTTCGTCATCGCTTCGCGGTCCGCCGCGCCGCGCGCCGCGCATCGCTGTCGCCATCACTGGCCGAAAATCGATTTCTTCACAACCTCTGAGGCGACTGGCCCGGCATCCGCGTGTAGCCGTGACACCCCCCGGCGTCGACAGCCAGCCTTGTCCAACGAGACATGGGCCCAAGGTGCGACATCGTCGGACCGCAGGACGCCCGCAAGCCTGTTCCGCCGCGAACCCCGTGCCGCTTCAGCCGCCTATTTCCCCACCCCCATGCCCGGCACACCGAGGCCCAGGCAGGAGACCATCTGAGTCTTGACGCGATAGACGCAGGCCTCGCCGCCGCCGAGGTCCGTGCGGAAGCCGGCGCGGAAGACACCTTCACCGGAGGGATTGCGGGCGGTGACGTTACCGCCCTCGGACTGCTCGCTCTTGCCGATGGTCGCCACGGCCGATCCGGTGCTGTTGTACGCCGCGACCATGCGGTCCTTGCCGACCAGCCCGGCGGCTACGGTGCCGTCGGCGCTGAAGGCCTGGACGAGGCCGGTGCCGTCGCTCTCCGCCGCGAGCACCGCGGCATTGGTGGCGCCGCCGCTGCCGGCGAACACCAGGCCGGCCCCGCCCGCCGCGGGGTTCGATCCGGCGCCGGCCACCACCTTGCCGCTGTCGTCGAACAGGCGCAGGGCCACGCCGCGGCCGGGCATGGTGCCGAGGACGGCGGCGGGCTTGTCGCCGGCCGAGAGTTTCAGCCCGAACAGGTTCGTGCCCGATGCCCATTTCCACGGATTGCGACGGGTCCGACACGCTGATGGCCGGCGTCTCGCCGGCACTGGCCTCGACCCGCGCCCCGGACTTCGAGTTGCTGAGGACCAGGTGCCCGCCGTCGGTGGCCATCAGTGCGGCGACATGGCCGTCGGCGCTGTCCACCCCCAGGGTCGCCTTGCCGTCTTCCTGGTGTGTGAACAGCATCATGCTGCCCCCGGGCTTGCCGACGGCGAGGTTGCCCTGGATGTCCAGGGTCAGCAGCGCCTGACCGGCCGCGTCGAGTACGCGGAACGGCGCCCGCACGGCATTGCGCTCCGCCTCGAGCTTCGCCACCCGGGCCTCCAGGGCGGAGATGCGGGCCTCGTCCGGCGGTTTCGGTGTACCCGGCGGGGTGCCTTGTTGCAGCCGTGCGACGGCCTCTTTCAGCTCGGCGACGTCCTTCTTCAGGCCCTTGACGTCCTCTTGCAGGGCCTTGGTGTTCTTGTCGGATTCGATCATCCAGTCGCGGATCCGATTCACCATCAGGATGGTCGCCGTGCCGAGTTGCTGGAACTCGCTCAGCGCGGCGTCGCCGGTGCAGGGATAGCCGCCGAAACTGACAGGCATAGGCGAAGGAAGTTGCGAGACGTAGTCGAACTTCGGTGGCAGGTCCGCCGCGCGCAGCGGCAGTGCCAGGCACCCGGCCACCAAGGCCATCGCGCAACGCTGTCCAAATCGCTTCATGTCGATGTCCTCGTGAACAACGGGTGGATCACTTCAGTTCCAAGGCGATGCGGGTCGCCTGCCCGGCCACGACATCCGTGTCGGTCATGGCCTTGCGGCCGGTCTCGTCCTCGGCGGTCACCCGATAGCGACCGGCAGGCAGGATCTGCGCCAGTTCGCTGCGGGTGCCGCCGGTGAAGATCGGCTGTCGGCGGGCGTGCCGTCGGCGGCCAGCGCATAGGCCGAGATCACCACATTCAGTGGCGCCGGACCCGCGGCGGGCGTGGCGATCACGCTCAACCGCCCCGCACCGAGATCCAGGCGCACCCTGGCCTGCGCCCCCGGGGCCACCACGAACGCCTTGCTGGATCGCGCCGCACCGGAGACGACCAGGGCCTCCCATTCGCCGGGCAGCAGGGTGACCGCCGGTCGGGCGGCGGCGTGTTCCGACAGGGCCGGTTCGGCGGTGACGCCGCCCAGCAGGCGCACCGGCGTCACCGTCCATTGGGCGTCGCGCCAATCGTCGAAGGCCGGGGCGCCGGGGCCCAGCGCGGCCTCCAGCGTCACCGTGCCGGCCGGCAACCGCACGCGGATGCTGGAGTTGGCGCCGTCCTGCACCGCGCCGTCGGCGGACAGGCTTGCCCCGCCCACCAGCAGGGTGGCGGTGTAGTCACCGGCCGGGGCCAGCAGGGTCGGCCGCGCGACGGCATCGACGGTGCGCACCGCGCCGCCACGCCTTGGGCGCCAGGCGCCAGGACAGCTCGGTGCCGCCGGCAATCGGATCGGCCTGGTCGCCCAGGGCCGCCTCCAGGGTGATCCGGCCCAGGTGCAGGCTCAGTTCGGCCGCGCTGCGCCCGCCGCCGGTCACCCGGACCTCGGCCTGGGCGGCGTGGCCGTCCACCTCGACGGCGACGCGATAACGCCCGGGGGCCAGGGCCAGGGTCGGTGTCGCCCCGGTCGGGGCCTCCGGCGGGCGCTGGCGGTCCAGGGGCGTGATGGTCCAGGCCAGGGTCTGGCCCAGGTCCACGTCGGACAGTTTCAGGCCGGCCCCGGCGACCAGCGACAGGTCCAGCCGACCGATGTCGATCTTCACCGGGATCGAGGGCCCGCCCGGCTCGTCGACCTGAACCCGGGTGCTGCCAAAGGCATTGGCGCCGGTCAGGTCCACCCGATAGCGACCAGGCGCCAGCTCCAGGGAGATACCCTCGCCGCCGCCCCGATACATCGGCTCGCCCGCCCCGTCCGCGGTGATGCTCCAGCCCAAGGGGACCCCCACCAGGGTGTCGGCCTCCGCCGCGACGGCGTGAAAGGCGACCGGCACGGGGCCGATCGGCGGCTTGGGGATGGGCGCAGGCTCCACCGGCTTCGACGGTGGTGCAGGGGGCGACTCTGGGGCTGGGTGGGACGCGGTGGCCGCACCGGCGGCGGCAGCCAGATCAGTCAAGGCCGTCGACAGGGCCTCGGCGTCGGCCGCCGAGGCCATCTGCCCGCCACCCTCGGCGGCGATGCAGGCCAGCGCCTGCCTCTCGTCTTCCGGGATGCCAAAGCCCACGACATGGATGACCAGCTTCGCGTTGGCGGCATGCAGGCTGCGCGCCACCGCGCAGGGGTCCTCCTTGCAGGTTTCCAGACCGTCGCTGACCAGGAAGAGGGTCCCGCCGTCCTTGGGTAGCAGCCCGGCGGCGTGGCGTAGCGCGGCCGACAGCGGCGTCATGCCCCGCGCGCGCAGGTCCGCCAACCGCTTTTTGGTGCGAGACAGATCGACTGGGCCGAGCGGCACCAGGGTCTCGATGTCCCCACAGTCCGACGGGCGGCGGTGACCGTAGGCGACCAGGGCCAGCCGCGTGTCCGCCTTCCAGCCAGCCAGCCGGTCCAGCAGTACGCGGCGCGCCGCATCCAGGCGGGTCTCGGTACCCAGTCGCGCGGCCATGCTGCCGGAGGCATCCACGATCAGCACTGCGGCCGCGCCGGCCGGCGCGGCCCCGGTTACCCCCGCGGTCAGCAAGAGGAGCAGACCCACTAGCGCGGCGCGCAAGCAGGGGCGGTGACCCTGGGAGCGGTGGCTGTGCGCCGAAATGCTCGAAGAGGACATGTTGGCGAACTCCGCTGCTCGATTCGCCGACACTATTTCAGCGCCGCCGTGTTGCAATGGCCGACTGGGGATTGGGGATTGGCTCAGTCAATTACAGCTTCGGTACAACGACATCCTTGTAGCGATACACCACGGTCACGCTATCGCCTACCTGTCGGTAGGGAAGACCGTCTTGCTTGCCGATGTATAACGTCGCCCCGCCGGGCGGTACGCCGGCCATCTCGGTCCTGCTGCTGACAAGCGTTACCGGCACGCCCTCGACCATGTCATTGCCGACCGCTTTGCAGTCAGTCAGCTTCACCTCACCGCTGCGGATTTGCGCGAGGACCTTGCCCTCGGCGACATCGAGATTGACGGGGAATTTCGTCCACTTGCCGTCAACCTGGTGAAAAAACTGCCCGCTGGCCTTGATAGCCTCCAGGCGCTCGCCGTTACCGAATTCCATAATGCTATGCCAGGCCGGCTGTTTCATCCGGGCTTCGCTGGCCTGTACCACTGGTTCGCACGCGGCGTCGAGCGCCAACACCGATGGCGAAGCCACAGCCAGCAGGAGTGGGATCAAGCAATGGACACGCATGACGTTGACCTCGATGGTGGTTGAATTTGGATCACACGACGACATCAGTGCGGGAAGGGGCGCAAGCCTGAGGACTCATAACGGGCTTTGCAACCAGGACAGTTCGGAGGCCGGAATGCCCAGAGCGCTGGCGACCTCCTCGATACTGAAGGTCGGCTGCCCGGTGGCCAGGTCTGTGCCGCTGAGGGGAGTCCATCGCCTCCAGGGTCTCGGCGAAGGTCTCCAGCAGGATCCGGGCGGTCTCCGGTGGGGATATTCAATCTAACCGCACGGCGGCCGACGTCAGGGGAAGGCTAGCATCGAAGGAAGGTTCTCGGCAAGGGCACAGTGCGAGCCGACGGGTGCCGGCGGGGGGCAAACCGCTGTTGGGGAGGGCGCCGGGCGGGCTTGCCGCGTGGCTTGGCGCGGCTTGCCGGGGGCCCGATCACAGCGGGCGCAGGAAGTGGCACGTCTCTTGCCCGATCAGGCGACGGGAGACGGCTACCACTGCACCTGCTGGTCGAAGATGTACTCGGGTTGCGGTTGGGCCAAGGCGTCCCATTCGGGTACGGCCTCGATGGCCGGGTCGTCCCAGGCGGGCGGCCCGCGGGCCGGGCTGATCCGCGGCGGCCCGGCCGGCTCGCCGCTATGGTTGAGCATCCGCGCCACCGGGGCGGCTGGCGTGATGAAGGCGACGATGCGCCTGTCGCTAGACGATCCGGTCTTCGTACCTCCGGCTTGAGGCGATTGCGCGACCTAAGGGCTGGACATCCCTCAGGCGGGGCTGGGATTCAGGGCCGGGAGCCGGGGACGCTCCAGGCGCGGTTTGCCGCCCCGTGCCCGGAGGAGGCCCTGGACGCGGCCCACCTGGCGGGCGAAGTCTCTCTTCCAGCGACGAAAATCGATATCCTGGCCGCCGTAGAGGGCCCCATCCAGTTGCCGCAGCAGGCGGATGACCTGGTCGGGGTTCGCGCCGGGCCTCAGCCGCAAGACCTGGCCGGCCAGACCGGGAAGCGCGCCGGCCTCTGTCGCCTGGACACCCCCGGGCAGATGGCGGCAGGCCTCGGATTGGAAGCGCCGTGCCCAGACCGCAGGCTCCGGCTCCCGGTTGGCGGCGCTCAGGCAAAATAGGAAGCGACTCGATGCCGGCAGCAAGCCCTTCAGATTCTGGCCCAGTCGCCGCCATACCGGCGCCGGGTGGAGACGATCGCGGGCCCGGGCAAGCCGCCGGCGGGCCAGGCCAGCGGCGGCGCGGGCGCGCCGTCCGAAGCTGGCGCCCAGGGGCTCGCGTTGCCGGGAAGATCCCAACCGACCCCGATAGCGGAGGCCCGCCGCAAAACCGATCAGGGGCAGCAAGAGGCTGCTGAGGCTGAGCCAGAGCCAGCCCGATCCCGAGTCCTCGCCGTGGGCCACCGCCCTGACCCCTTCGACCCCGCCGCCCCCCAGCTTGGCGGGCAAGCTGACCCACTCACGGCTGCCGGTGGTCACGTTCCACCAGGGCAGGCGCAGTTCCGGCAGGCGCAACCGCCCATCGGCGCGGGGAACCAGGGTGTAATGCTCGCTGCGTTTGCCCTCCAGGCGCTGGCCGTCCGCGGAGACCTTGGCCTCGGTCAGGGTCTGTTCCCGATAGACGCGGAAGTCCGGGGACTCCAGGTAAGACTCCAGGCTGGGCAACTGACTGCCACCGGCGCCGATGGCGTCGAGGTCCAGGACCAGGGAGACGGGCTCCCCGGCCTTGATATTGTGGTCATCCAGGCTGGCCTTGAGGCTCAGGGCCCGCAAGGGCAGCCAGGGCTGGACGCTGGTCAGGGCCGGTCGCACCTGCAACCGGAGGCCCTCGCTACTGCTGACCTCGAAACGTTGACCACGGCCGACGCCATAGGCATCGCCCGCGGTCTCCCCCGTCACCCGCGGGGCCGGCAGACTCAGGTCCCCGGCGCGCAAGGGGGTGAGGGCATAAACGAATTCGGTGACAATCTCGCGGTGGCCGTCCGGGGCCGTGCGCGAGCTGGCCTTGGGTTCCTCCAGCTTTTGCAGGATCAGGTCGTTGCCGCTGGGCAGTTCCGGGGTAGCTTTAGTCAGACTTTGCTCGCTGATCACCTTGAGCCGGAGCAGGACATTCTCCTGCACATAGGCCTGGCGCTCGCCGAGCTCAACCTCCAGGCGCGGGGCGCGGGGCGCGGGCGGGGCGGCGGGCTGGCTCCAGGGGGAGGGGTTGGGCGCTGCATAAGGCGGGGACCAGCCGGGGAAGGCACCATAAGGATATGCGGAGGGCGGGGCGGCCGCTGGGGCCGGGGCTGGGGCCTGAGCGGGAGCCTGGGCGGCTGCCGGGACATGAGCCGGGGCCTGCTGCGGCGGGGCTGACTGAATGACCGGTGGGGCGAAGCCGGTTGGGGCCATGGGGAAGTTGGGCCCTGGCATGGTTCCCGTCGGGGCTGCGCTGGTGGCTGGATTGCTTGGGGCTGCCGCGTGCGCGGGGAGGGTCGCGGGGGGCGGCGGCGTAGTGGCCTGCCGGGCCGGTTGAGCGGGAGGCAACTGGGCCGGCGGCACCCCACGGGCATTGCTGGGATCCTGGGGCCGGTAGGGGCCGTAGGGTGACGGGTATGGGGAAAAATAGGGCGGGCCATAGCCAGGAAACTGCTGGGCCTCCACCACCCCGCTCCAGAGCGCGAGTAGCGCGATTGCCGCCGTCATGACCCGCTGCATTAGGTTGTCTCCGCGTGCCGCTGGAGGATGGGACCCGACCCTCCCGCCATACGGTAATAGGTTGTGAATGAGGATCCAGCACTCATCCCAGGTTTCCGGGATGGCTACCAGGGTCGGGTCTCGCGGGGCGGACCACCCGAGGCGCGAATCTGGCGCATCTCCTCGATCTGAAACTGGTTACGGATGAGTTCGGAGGGATCGCCCTCAACTTGCTGCAACCTTTGCTCCAGGATGGCGGCGCCGGGGCCCGAGCTGGGCTGGCCACCGAGGGCGCCGACGGCGGTCCCCGCCGCGCCCGCGTCCAGGGCGGGCTGCTCGCCCAGTTGGTCAAACTGATCCACCGCATCCGCGCTGCCGGGCTCGGGCGCGCCCTCCGGGGGCCTCATGCCGGGCTCCTGGGTGCGGCGCTCGCCGGGACCGCCCGCCTGGGACGGCTTCTCACCCGCGCCTGGGCCTGGCTCGGCCGCCGGCTCTTGGGGCTTGTCGACCCGACCCTGGGCATCAGGCTGCTCATCCTTGGCCTTGCCGGCCTCGATCTCCGCCTTGGTCTCACCCTGACCCGGTTCCTCGGGCTTGCGCTCCTGGTCGCCGCCCCCGAAGGTCTGGTCCTGGGGTTCCTCGCCGCCCTCTTTCGCCTCTGGTTTCTGCTCCTTCTTGGCGCCGCCGGCCTCCTGGGTTTGCTCCTGGCCTTCTTGGGAGCCCGCGTCCTGGCCCTGATCCTGCTTACCCGCCTGCTGCTCCTTGGTCTGCTGCCCTTTAGCCTCTTTCTCCTTGGCTTGTCGTTCCTTAGCCTCTTTCTCCTTGGCCTGCTGCTTCGAGTCCTGACCCACGGCTTCCTGGGGAGCCTGCTGTTCATCGGCGGTTTCGCCAGCCTTCGCCTTGTCCTGGTCCTTGACCTCCTTGGGTTGCCCGCCGGCCTCGGCGGCCTGCTTCTCGTCCTCTTGCTTGCCCTGGGTCTGCTGCTCGCTGGATTCCTGGCCGTCGCTGGATTCCTCGGTCTGGGACTGGGAGCCACCAGACTTTTCCTGTTCGGTGGACTCGCCCTGGCCGGCGGTCTCCTGTTGTTTCCGACCCTCGCCGCCTTGGCTGTCCTCGCTGGACTCGCCCCCGGAAGACGACTTGTCCCCGGATTGCTGACCGGAGCTTTGCTGCGATTCCTGCCCCTGCTTGGATTCCTGGCCCTCTTGGGATTCTTGTCCTTCCTGAGATTCCTTCGAGTCTTGAGACTCTTGCGACTCTTTTTTCTGCTCCTCGCCCGATTCCTTTTTTTCCTGCTTTTCTTCCTGTTTTCTGCTTCCTGCTTATCCTGCTTATCCTGCTTATCCTGCTTATCCTGCTTATCCTGCTTATCCTGCTGTTCCTGGGGCTCCTTCGCCTCCTCTTCCTGGCGATTGGCCTTTTCCCGCTCCCGCTTCTCCTGCTCGAACTTTTTCTGATCGATGCGGGCGAGAACGGAGCGGGTGAGGGACAGGTTGTGCTGGGCATCGGCGTGCGCCGGATTGCGGCCCAGAACCTGTTCGTAGGCCGCGGCGGCCCCGGCGAAATCGCCGAGTTGGAAGCGTGCATTACCCAAGTTGTAGGCGGCATCATCCGCCCGGTTGGGCCTTTGGTTGTGGGCAAAGGCGTCGGCGGCCTCGGCATGGCGTCCCGCCCGGTAGAGGGCGACACCCTGGCGGTAGGGATCGGCGAAACCCTCGGCCGCGCCGGCATAATCGCCCTGCTTGAACCGCGCCTCGGCCTCCTGCTCCGGGTTATCAAACCAGCCGGCCTGGGCTGACGAGGCCAGGGCCAGGGACACCAGCCAAAGATTCATGCCCTTCACGACTTGCGCCTCCAGCCACCGCGCCCCCGGAAGCGGGGGAGCAGTAGGACCATGACCAGCAGCAGGGGCAGATAAAAGCGCTCGTTCCAGACCCGCGTCCGCTCATCGCTGGCCTCCGCGGGCAACCGGGCAACGGCAGCGGCCTTGAGCAGGGCGAGGGTGTCGTCCTCGCGGTAATCGGCCCGGAGATAGAGGCCCCCACCGGCCTCGGCGAGCCCCTCCAGCCGCTTTTCATCGAGGCGAGAGACGATGGCCTGGCCACCGCGATCGGTCAGCCAGCCACCGCCGCGACCGGGCACGGGCCCACCATCCTCGCTGCCGATCCCCAAGGCGTGCAGGTGAATACCCGCGGCCGTCAGGTCGCGCACCCGTTCCTCCAGCCCCGGCTCGTCGAAGTCGCCATCGCTGATGAGCAGGATGGCGCGGGCACTGCCCTCGGACAGACCTTCGAGCAGGGTCTCGGCCCGGTCGAGGGCACCGAGGAGGCGGCTGCCCTGGAGTTGGGTCAGATCGGTGGACAGGGCTGGCAGGGTATTGAGGAGGGTCTGAGTATCCTCGGTGATGGGCGATAGCACATGGGGCACGGAGGCAAAGGCGATGAGACCCAGGCGGACCTGGCGATTGTGCTGGATCAGGTCCTGAATCTCCTGCCGCGCCCGCGCCAGCCGGTTAGGGGCGGTGTCGTTCACCTGCATGGATCGAGATATATCCAGCAAAATCAGCAGATTGTTGCCAGGATGAAAGAGGCGGACATCGGTATAATTCCAGCGCGGCCCGGCCATGGCCATCACCAGCAGGGACCAGAGCAGGGACCAGAGCAGAAAGCGGCCCCAGCGCTCGCGGGTCCTGAGTTCCCGGGTGCCGGTGAGGTGGGGCAGCAGGTGCGGATCGGCGTAGCGATGCACGGGCCCGCGCGCGGCGCGCGCGGCGCTGCGCCATAGCCAGAGAGCCACCGGGAAGGGGATCAGCAAGACCCAGAACCAGAGAGGCTGGGCAAAGTGGAAGCCGGCCTCAGTCACTCGAAACCCTCCGGGCGAAACGTTTGCGCCCCTCGGGGAAGAGCCCCAGGCCGAGCAGGGCCAGCAGGGCCAGCCCCAGGGGCCAGCGGTAGAGGGGGTCTGGCAGGTAGGCGGTGCGGGCCTCGGCCTCGGTCTTCTCGAGGTCATCGATGCGCCGCGAAATCTCCTCCAGGGCGCGGGCATCGGTGGCGCGGAAGTAAGCGCCGCCAGTGGCATCCGCGATGTCCCGCAAGGTGTCCTCATCCATGGTCAGGTCCTCGCGATATTTGATCGCGCCCTCTTCGGGGATGGGGATGCGCTGGTCCTCGCTGCCGACGCCAATGACGTGGATGCGCACGCCCAGGGCTCGGGCCAGGGTGGCCGCCTCCAGGGGCGTGAAGCCGCCCGCGGAGTTGTCCCCATCGGCGATCAGGATCATGACGCGCGAACCCTCCGGGCGCTCCCGCAACTTTTTGGCGCCCAGGGCGATGGCGTCGCCCAAGGCCGTGCCGGGTCCGGCGATATTGGCCTCCACGCCATCGAGCAATTGGCCGGTGGCGTGCCGATCCAGGGTCAGGGGCGAGAGGACGAAGGCCTGGCTACCGAAGACGATGAGGCCGACACGATCGCCCTCGCGCCCATCGATGAAGCGCCCCATGACGCCCTTGACCACGGCCATGCGGTTAATGGGCAGGCCCTGGGCGCTGAAATCCAGGGCCTCCATGGAATGCGAGGCATCCACCGCCAGCAGCAGGTCGTACCCTGGTGAGCTGACCTCTGTATGGGGGGTGAGCCACTGGGGCCGCATCAGGGCCAGGACTAGGGCGGTCCACAGCAGCCAGAGCAGACCCCGCTGGACCCAGCCGGCGATCTGGCGGGCCGGCCGCAAGGTGCGATAGGCGGCCCGTAGCCGCTCCGGATGGGGATGGAGCAGGGTCAGGCGCTGGCCTTCGAGGGTCTCCTCCGCCTGCTCTCGCCGCTCGGGCCAGAGCCAGGGCAGCAGGAAGGGTACCAGCAGCAGGAGCGCGGCCCAGGGCCAATGGAACTCAAACACGACGGCTATCCTCTACCAGGACCCACTGGTAAGCGGCGTCGATGAGTTCAAGCCATTCCCGCGGGGACCCGAGGGGCCCGCCGCCACCGGCCGCCTGGCGGCCGGTGGCGGCGGGCGGGGCATAGGGCGCATCCAGCAGCGGTCTTCCCTTGGTCTTCCAGTCGAAGCCCCGCGGGTCCTGGTCCGCCAGCCAGGCCAGCCAGTCCTCGCCCGCCAGGCCAGCGCAGGCATCCCGCCCCAGACGGGCCATGGCGACCCGACGGAGGAGTTCCGATAGGTCGCCGGCGGTCAGCTTGGGGTCCTGGGTCGCGGCCCGTTGGCGCAGGGCACGCAGTTGGCGGGCGGCGTCCCAGCGCCAGGAGCCGATCCGCAGCACCGGGATAGGGGGGATACGCAGCCGCAGGCTGCCCCGCCAACGCCATGCCAACAAGAGTAGGAGCAGGACGGCCGCGGCCAACAGCCACCAACCCGTGGCTGGTGGCCACCAGGAAACGGGGTCCAGGCCACGGATATCGCGCAACTGGCTGGCGATGTCCTGGGCGACGGGCGGGATCTCGGTGGCCATGACCTAGACCGCCCGCGCCCGCGCGCGCTGCCGTAGGTGGTGGATCAGGGACAGATGAATCTCCTCGTCGGTGCGCACCGGCAGCAGGGTGACGGCAAGCCGGTAGGTCATGGCGCGCAACATGGCTCGGCGCTCCAGCCAGGCCTGGCGATAGTCGAGACGTGCCTGGGGATCATCGGTATCGATCTCGATCAGGGTGCCATCGGTGCCGGTGAAGGTCGCTACCCCCATGGCCGGGATCTCCCAGTCCGCCGGGTCGTCCACCGGGATCAGGGCAACGGCGTTGCGCTGGATCAGGGTGCCGAGGATGGGCTCCAACTCCAAGGGGTCACGGTTGAGATCGGCGATGATAAAGACCAGGGAACCGGTGGGGATGCCGCTAGTGGCGCGCCTCAGGGCCATGCCCAGGCAGTCGATGGAGGCCTTCTGTTCGGCACCGGGCACGGTCAAGGCCCGGAGCAGTTGCCAGAGGGCGCGGCGCCCCCGGGAGGGCCGGAAGTGCTGGAGCCCGGCGATGGGGTCACCGAAGACCAGGCCGCCGACCCGATCGTTGAGGCGGCTCGCCGCCCAGCCGACGAGGGCGGCGGCGCGCGCGGCCTGGACCGACTTGAAGGTGCCGCGGGTGCCGAAGCTCATGTGGGGCCCCTTGTCCACGCACAGCACCACCGAGCGCTCGCGCTCCTCGCGGAAGACCTTCATGTGCGGTTCGTTGGTGCGGGCCGTGACCTTCCAGTCCATGTAGCGGATGTCGTCGCCCTCGCGGTACTCGCGCACCTCCTCGAAATTGACGCCGGCGCCCCGAAACACGGACGCATAGAGCCCGGCGAAGGAGGAATTGACCAGATGGCGTGACGGCAGGCCCAGGGTATGGGCCTGATGGCGCAACTCCAGCAGGTCGTCGAGGCGGGGATAGAGACTCAAGGTCAGGGAATGGCGACCAGATTGAGCAGGCGGGCGATGAAATCGTCCGTGGTGATGCCCTCCGCCTCGGCCTCGAAGGTGAGCAGCAGGCGGTGGCGCAGAATCTCCGGGGCCACGGACTGAATGTGATGGGGGGCGACAAAGGGATCGCCGTCGAGCCAGGCGCGGGCGCGGGCGCAGCGGGCCAGGCCGATACTGGCGCGGGGCGAGGCGCCGAAACGGCACCAGCGGGCCAGGTCCGGGTCATAGACCCGGGGGTTGCGGGTCGCCTGAACTAAATCAACAATATAGCTATTGAGCTTGGGGTCCAGATAGAGGCCCGCCACGTCCCGGCGCATGGCAAAGAGCTCCGCCTGGGTCAGCCGCTTGACGGGGGGCTTGTGACTTGCTTTCTGCTGGGCCAGGTCTAGCGCGAGGATCTTGAGCTCCTCGTCGCGGCTGGGGTATTCGACCACCGCCTCCATCAGGAAGCGGTCGAGCTGGGCCTCGGGCAGGTGATAGGTGCCCTCCTGCTCCACTGGGTTCTGGGTCGCCAGCACCATGAAGAGCTTGGGCAGGGGGTAAGTACGCTGACCCACCGTGATCTGCTGCTCGGCCATGGCCTCCAGCAGGGCCGACTGGACCTTGGCCGGGGCACGGTTGACTTCGTCGGCGAGCAGGATGTTGTGGAAGAGGGGGCCGGGCCGAAACTCGAACTCGCCCTTTTCGTGGCGGTAAATGTCGGTGCCGATCAGGTCCGAGGGCAGCAGGTCCGGGGTGAACTGGACGCGGTGGAAGTCGCCCTCCAGGGACTCGGCCAGAGCCTTGACCGCCGTGGTCTTGGCCAGGCCCGGCATGCCCTCCACCAGCAGATGGCCGTCGCTCAGCAGGCAGATGAGCATGCTGTCGACGAAGCTTTGCTGACCAATGATGCGGGAGGCGATGTGATCGCGGACGTGGGTGAGATCGGCGGGGGTCATGAGCTGCGGCTTCCGGGTTCAATCAGACGATCACGCCCGCGGGTGGCGGACGGCATGGCACTGGCTTGGCACTGAATCCCGGGTCCTCCCCGGTTGTTGTGATTCCTTGCCTCCGCGCCGCAAGGGCGCCGGACGCAGGTCGCGCCTCGACGACCCTCGGTGCCAGGCCGCCACCCTTGCCTCCAGTGCCCGCGACGGACCTGGAGTCAAAACGCGAGATTATAATCCTGACCTTTTTGGACCTGGCTTGCAAGCCCAAGCTTGGATTGGAAAATTTTCTGGATAATCGCAATATTCCGATATTCTTATACTATTCGGTGAAACCGGGCGCGAGCCAGGGTCACCCGGGAACAGCACCGCATCCCATAAACCCGTTACCGCCCTTTTCGGCTATAATGCCGGGTTCTTCCGGCCTTGCCCCGCGAATCATGCCTTCCGCCATCCGGTTTCACCACCGGCGCCAACCTTTGAGAGCTGTCCCACCGTGATCGAAAAGCTGCGTAATATCGCCATCATCGCCCATGTCGACCATGGCAAGACTACCCTGGTGGACAAGCTGCTCCAGCAGTCCGGCACCCTGGGGGATCGCTTCGGTCCGGTGGAACGGGTCATGGACTCCAACGACCTGGAGAAGGAGCGGGGCATCACCATCCTTTCCAAGAATACCGCCCTGCGCTGGGAAGACTACCGGATCAACATCGTTGACACCCCCGGCCACGCCGACTTCGGCGGCGAGGTGGAGCGGGTGCTGTCCATGGTGGATTCGGTCCTGCTGCTGGTGGATGCCCAGGAGGGCCCCATGCCGCAGACCCGCTTTGTCACCCAGAAGGCCTTCGACCATGGCCTGCGGCCCATCCTGGTGGTAAACAAGATCGATCGGCCAGGGGCGCGGCCGGACTGGGTCATCAACCAGGTCTTCGAACTCTTCGACCGCCTCGGCGCCAGCGACGAGCAACTCGACTTCCCCATCATCTACGCCTCCGCCCTCAATGGCTATGCCAACCTGACGGACGACATTCACGAGGGCGACATGACGCCCCTCTTCAAGGCCATCGTCGAGCACTGCCCGGCGCCAGCGGTGGATCTGGATGGTCCCTTCCAGATGCAGATTTCCACCCTGGACTACAGCAGCTTCGTCGGCGCCATTGCCATTGGCCGCATCCAGCGCGGCAGTGTCCGGCCCAACCAGCAGGTGGTCCTGGTCAAGCCCGATGGCACCCGCCGCCGCGCCAAGATCGGCCTGGTCTATGGCTACCTCGGCCTGAATCGTTACGAGATCAAGAGCGCCAATGCCGGCGACATCATCGCCATCACTGGTATCGATGCCCCCAACGTCTCCGATACCCTCTGCGACCCGGACAACGTGGAGGCCCTGCCGGCCCTGTCGGTGGACGAGCCCACGGTGACCATGACCTTTCAGGTCAACACCTCCCCCTTCGCCGGCCGGGAGGGCAAGTATCTGACCTCGCGCCAACTCAAGGACCGCCTGGAACGGGAGCTGATCCACAACGTCGCCCTGCGGGTCGAGGAAGGCAATGATCCGGAGAAGTTTCGCGTCTCCGGTCGCGGGGAGTTGCACCTCTCGATCCTGCTCGAAAACATGCGCCGGGAGGGCTACGAGATGGCCGTCTCCCGCCCCGAGGTCATCTTCCGCGAGATCGATGGCGTCATTTGCGAGCCCTACGAACAACTCACGGTGGATCTGGATGAGAACAGCCAGGGCGCCATCATGCAGGCCCTGGGGGAGCGCCGCGGGGAGCTCAAGGACCTAGTGCCCGATGGCAATGGCCGGGTGCGCATGGACTATGAGATCCCCTCCCGCGGCCTCATCGGCTTCCAGACCGAGTTCATGACCCTGACCTCCGGTACCGGCCTCAAATACCACGTCTTCGACCACTATGGCCCCGCCAACCCCGGCGGCATCGCCCCCCGCCGCAACGGCGCCCTCATCTCCAATGGCCAGGGCAAGGTGCTCGGCTACGCCCTCTTCAACCTCCAGGACCGCGGTCGCCTGATGGCCAGCCCCGGCGACGAGGTCTATGAAGGCCAGATCGTCGGCATCCACTCCCGCGACAACGACCTCACCGTCAACCCCCTCAAGGCCAAGCAGCTCACCAACATCCGCGCCGCCGGCTCCGACGAGAACATCCTCCTCACCCCCCCGATCCGCTTCAGCCTGGAACAGGCCCTGGAGTTTATCGAGCCCGACGAGTTGGTGGAGATCACCCCCAAGGCCATCCGCATTCGCAAACGCCACCTCAAGGAGTTCGAGCGCAAGAAGGCGAACCGGGCCGCATGAGCGCACCTCGGCGCCCGAGCGGGGGCCGCACCGCACCCATCACCACCAACAAAAAGGGGCCCGAAGGCCCCTTTGATGCGCCAACTGAGGGGGTTGAGGAGTACACCTGCCGCCTCGTTACGCGGATCCTGACCCGGCTCCAGTAGTTCCACCAGGGCATCAGACAGCCGCAGAGATTGCACCTACCCATCCATCCTGTCATCACTTCTCCCGCCTCACCGGTCCCTGCCGCAACCTCCTCAAAGGACATCTCGACCCAACGTTTTCTTCAGGTAAGCCTGACAGAGCGCCACCTGGCATTCACAGAAAAATGCATCACGCTCCTGCCCAAGCAGCGCGAAAACAATGTTTGCCAATGAACCGGCAACAGCAAACAGCGCGTACTTCAGCAACTTGACAAAACGGCTGGGGGCCGACAGGTAGTGCTGCTCCAGCAAGGCAGCGGAAATCCCCTGCCAGTGGGCTCGTTCCTTGACCCATGCCTTCGTCAGACGACTCGCGGATATCTGATGGTGCACCACGGCGCGGGGAGCATAGCGGATGTCGTATCCTGCCCTTTCCACCCGCAGGCACAAGTCTGTCTCCTCCCCAGAGAGAAGGATCTGTCCGGTCCGTCCCAGGATAGAACTGAACCCGCCTACGGACTCCAGTACCGTCCTGCGGAAGGCTATGTTCGTCCCAGCCGGATAGTCCGAATAACGAAGAGCGGTGACATCGCCATAATCGACAACGGTAAAGAAACAGACATGCCTCTCATGCAGCCATGAGGGCTTGCCATTTCCCCCCCATTCAGGCACAACCTGTCCGCCGGCACAGCCAACGGCAGGATCCGCGAACAGATCATCCAGTCTTTGCAACCATTCGGGCTCCGGCCAGGCATCGTCATCGATGAAACCGATCAACTCCCCTCTGCTCTCTGCGATGCCCCGGTTGCGAGCATGGGAGAGCCCAAGTCGCTCCTCCCGTACACAGCGTACACCAGCAGCGGCCGCAACGGCGGCAGTGCCGTCGCTTGATGCATTGTCAATGACAATGATCTCGTAACGGTCAAGAGGATAATCAAGAGCCTGGACCTTCGGCAGGTTGTCCGCCAGATCGGCGGCACGATTATGGCTGCAAATGATGATGGACCAGGGCATGGGGCCTCAGTGGACGTAACAAGAGGTGGATTTATTGCCCTTATATAAGTAAAAAGGCCGGACCAACGGAAAGAGCACTTCAGCCAGCCGCTTAACCTTGAAGGTCAATACACCATAGCCCAGGGCACACCAGATGAGTGGATTGGCCATGTCCAGCAACATATCCCCTAGCGAGTAGCTAATACCGACAGAGCGCCAGCCGAGCCCTTCATTTTCACATCGTTTTGCCAAGCTCTGCAGATTGTACATGTGGCTATGGTAATCAAGGACATCCATTGCCTGATGTATCTTGTATCCAGCGGTAACAATGCTCCTCTGGAATACCTTGTCCTCACTCATTTCGACGCGGCCAAGTGGGTGTTTCTCCCAGACCGAGCGGCGGATTGCACAGGCGGTAAACGAAAGCCCCACATTATTGTAAGCCTTCATCCATTTCTTCACGTCGCGGGTATAGTAGAAAAGCCGAAGCCTCTCCCAGTAAAATAGTTCCGTATTCACATCAGGAGTGTCGCACCCCTGAACCACCGCAACCTGAGGATCGGCAAAGGGCTTCACCAGACGAGCCAGCCAGTCGGTGCCGACGGGGATGGCATCCTGTGAGATGGGTACCACGATGTCCCCCTTGGCAAGGCTGAAACCATAGTCACGGGTGAGCCCGAAATTAAAGTCCTGGGGCTGGACTTGAAAGAGGCAGACAGCGGTGCGTTCAAGCAATTCAAGGGTGCCGTCGGTAGAGCCGGAGTCAACAGCGACAACCTCTACCTCTCCTTCATACTCCTGCATAAGCACAGCTTCAAGAGAACTGGCGAACAATTCGCCGCCATTCTTCGTCAGGTAGACAACTGACACCGTAAGACTCATGGGTGCTGAGTCCTCCCGGATATCAGAGTCTGCAGATGGCTTCTCAAACTGCCGGCAACGGCCTCATAACCAAAGTTCATCTCCATAAAGCGCAGGCCGTTTAGTGAACAAGCCGCCCACAGATCTGGTTCCTCCAGCAGCCGTACAACTGCAGCGGCAAAATCTCCAGGAGCGTCGGTAACAAATGCGACCTTACCAGAGACGAGATCCATCCCCTGTGCTCCAACACTGGTGGTTACCAGCGGCAGACCCGCAGCCAATGCCTCCCCCACTTTGCCCTTGAGACCTGCACCGTAGCGGAGCGGAGCAACGGACACCATGCACTTGTCCAGGAAGGGTGTCGTCTTGGGGACAAAACCGAGGATTGACACATCGGGAGCCGCCATCTTCCTGATATGCTCCGGCGGACTGTCTCCAACCACGTACAGATGTATACCCGGCACACGCCGGCGCACGAGGGGCATGATGTCCCGACAGAAGAATTCAACCGCATCGACGTTCGGCTGATGCACAAAGCCGCCGACAAAGAGCAGTGAATACTCTTCCCGCTGCTGGCGCGGTACGACCTCTTCTGCGACATTATGGATATTGGGAACGATGGTAATGGATTCGGCAGCTATCCCCTCGGCTAATAACACATGCCGATCGAGGCTACTCACGACCCACACATTGTCAGCTTTCTGATAGGCACTCACTTCTGATCGCCTGGTGTTCTCAGCCTGCGACCGCAGCGACTCGTCTTGGAGGGTCTCAGACATCATGCGTTCACGGATAAAGTGCACATCGACGCTATCTATGACAAAAGGCACCGTCGGACACATCCTACGGAGGAGAGGTATGTATTTCAGCCCAAGCGTGTAGAACTCGCATATGACGGCACCGATTTCACGGGACTTCAGCAGCATGCGAAGCCCCGACTCCGAATCGATGCAGTCAATCCCCAGGTCAAGAAGCGCCTGCAGATACTTGAGCTCACCCTGAGGGACAAAGCGCTCCCAAATGCCATTATTGAAATAGACAATATTATAATCCGTCACAAGAATCTGCAAGATCCGGAAAAGACGCAGATCGCCAGATGCCCTGTCGTATTCGGGAAGGCGGGGGGCAATAAACAGCAGAGTAGGCCTTGAGGGGTCTATCCCATGCTCTTTCAGGTAGTATGGACTTGATGGGGCCTTGTGGCCTCTTAACTTACCAAGCAGCTTTCGGATGGGCATTGTGGCTCGCCAACTGAGGGATTCGAGCATTGCTGCAAGCTGGTATTCCGTCTCTGAAAGCTTGTATTCCGTCTCTGCAAGCTGGTGCTCCGTCTCTGCAAGCTGGTGCTCCTTCTCTGCAAGCTGGTGCTCCTTCTCTGCAAGCTGGCGCTCCGTCTCTGCAAGCTGGTGCTCCTTCTCTGCAAACTGGTGCTCCTTCTCTGCAAGCTGACACTCCTTTTCCTTGAGCTGATAGGCCGTTGCTTCAAGTTCTTGCTGCAGTGCCAGAACCTCACGCGATGGGCGATCAAGCTCTGCCTGCAACTTTATAGCCCAATCAGCGGGGGCATCCGCCTGGACCCGGGCTCTGAATGTTCCTGCCCGCAAAAGTAGCTGGAGATATGGCGAACAGAAATCGGCTAGGTCCATCTCTTCAAGGAGGAGGGGTACCTGGCTGCGCTTCAGTGCGCGGCAACACTCTTCAACACCATCAATCAATTCCTTCTGGCGCTGCTCAAAGGACGGCAACTGATAATCAGGATACAGTTTTGCCCAGTACAGCTTTCCCTGTTCGTATTTCATGAACTGAGTATAGAGCCCCTCAATGCTGGTACGGTGCTTATGGTAGACGAGGGCTTCGGGGATGAACTTGACCTGGAGTCCAAGCTGCTTCTGCATCCGCCAGGCGATATCAGCATCACCGCCAGAGGTCATCTCTGGCACGAAAAGCCCCACCTTCTCGAAAACCTCACGCCTATAGGCCGAGTTGGCCGTCTGCGTGTAGGGAAGGTAGGAGCAGGAGAGAGTGCCTCCCTGCCGCAAAATGCCGGCTCGCTCTGAGAACTTCTCCACCAGGCTCGTGGGTTGATACGCCTCGATCTCACCGGCAAAACAGCCGGCAGTCTGATCCTCCCAATACTTGACCAGGTTCTTCAGCCAACCGGGGGTAACGATGCAATCGGCGTCAGTGAAAGCGATCAATTCACCTTGCGCAGCCAGTATTCCTTTGTTTCGAGCAGCATATGAGCTCTTGATGGTGAGTTCGTTGAGGATAGTGACGTTGTAGTCTCTGGCGATGTCAAGGGTGGCATCGGTGGAGCCATTGTCGACCAAAATCACTTCGAGGTTTTCAGAGGGGTAATCCAGCTTTGCCAGCGAGTCGAGACAAAGCCGCAGCGTGCTCTCTGTGTTCAAAGCAGGCACAACTACACTGATTTTAGGAAGAGCGTAAACAGACATATGGCCCCGTACTTATACCCCTAACGCATTGAAGATATCATTACTATCGGCTATCTTTTTCATGCTAAGTAAGCGTTGCATGATTACATACTATTACCCTGAACACTACACCGCTATATCCCGCACCATTTTGAACTGTGTTAATGCCCGGATTTACAAGACCTTCATTAGCATTAAGCCTATTTATTTTAAGTCCAACTACTAACCCCGTCATCTCGTTACGGGTGGAAACAAGGACTATCTTTCAATAGCATTTAAGCAGGTTGATTCATATCTGCACACTTTGTTGATTATCAACAACAAACTCAAAACAGTGCACCGTTTTATTTTGAGCGCACGAACTCCGCCAGCATGCGTAAGGGCTTGGTAATTCTCCAACTCGTTGAGTTCACCAACGCCTGAATCTGCGCATCCTTCTCCAGAAGGAGTTCTTGTGTAAACCGGTTAGGGGTTGCATCCTGTTCGCCGGCACCCTGCACGCCTCTAGAAGAGCTCGGGGCCATAAGGGAACGCAACAACACCTTAAGAGCCCGCAATCTTCGAAATTCGCCGTTTCCCCCTTCGCTCGTCAGCACATGGTAGATATAGCCGAAAGCCGACTTCTCCATACATCTGTAATCGAAAGCGGAACCGATTGATGAGTTGAAGAAGAACGATACCTTCTGCAGAAGGTTGCGGTAAAGATCATGGCTGTTATTTGTATCGATGACAGCGTCAGATCGCCCCTGCCAGTAGGTACGGTGATACAGCCAGGTTTTGCGCATCCGTTCCGCCGGAATCTTATGCTGGATAACGGCGTCGGAAGCAAAGCGAATCTTCTTACCGCTTGCTTCTATCCTCCTGAAGAGATCAATCTCCTCATTTGACAACAAACACTTGCCTACCCGTCCCAGATCTGTGGGGAACATACCGGCGATATCGAATATATCCTTGCGGAATGCCATGTTCGCACCCCACGGATAATTGGGGTTCGTGTACTCCCCTGACTCTCTGGCATGGAGGAATTCGTTGACCGTGAAGTGCCCCTGCCAGCGGTCAGAAAGCCAATCAGGACGCGGCACCATCCAGATGGCACGGATAGGTCCGCCGGCTGCGGCGACTTCGTCATCATCAAATGCCCCAACCATAGCACGAAGCCATGTCGAGTTGGCATCAATGTCGTCATCAACAAAAGCCACGAGATGGCCATTTGCGTTAGCTATACCCACATTACGGGCATAGGAAAGTCCCTGCCGGCTCTCAAAAATGTACCTTATAATAACTGGGGATGCTGCAGCGCAATCCCGAACGACAGCCTTAGTATCATCCGTGGAGTTGTTATCGACAACGATGATTTCATAACGGTCAGGCGGAAAATCCTGCCGCTGAACAGCCCTGATGGAAGCTGCTAGCAGGTCGGACCTGTTGTAGGTGCAGATAATGACAGATGCCGCTAGATCGTGCCCATCGCCAACCTTCTCGGGCATGACACTGGCCGGTGCCGCCTCTCTGCTGCAAATGGCCTGCTCGAACGCTTTTCGGAGCTTTTCACACTCAACACCCAGGTTAAACTGCTCCCGCACCAAAGCTGCACCTGCTATGCCCATCCGCTCTCGCAAGTCGCTGGAAGCGGCCAAGGCAATCATGCTGTTTGCACAGCCAGCGATATCACGCTCCTCGGTCAAAAAACCCGTCACTCCATCCAGTACTACTTCGGAAATCCCCGAGTGCCTGGTTGAGAGCAGAGGAAGGCCGGTTGCCGAAGCCTCCATAAGAGAGACGGGTATCCCTTCCTTGTCTCCATTGGCAGCAGTGACGGAGTGCAGGACAAACACATCGGCAGACCTCATCTCTTTCTGTACAGTCTCGCTGGCAACTGCCCCCAGGAAAGAAACCGCATCTTCAAGCTGCAACTGACGGCAAAGCTCCTCCATCTCACTTCGCATGAGGCCGTCGCCGACTATTCTGAGACGCAGATTCCCGGCGATCCTATTTGCACGAGAAAAAGCTCGGAGCAGATACTCATATCCCTTTTTCTCAACCAAGCGGCCAACACAGAGAAAAATCACAACATCCGATTGATTTCTGGAGGCAGGACAGAACCGTTCAGGATCAATCCCACAGTGAACCACTTCCACCTTGGAAGCATATTTCTTATTGGTAAGACGGAGAATGTGGTTCTTGTTGAACTCGGAAACAGCGACGATCCGCGCAGCATGCTCACACAAAAGGCGCAGGCGCTGCACAAGCTGCTCGCCTCCGCTTGCACCCTTTTGCCGCATGAAGATGTCATACGCATGGGCCGTAAAGGTAAATGGCACACCTGTTATCTGCCCGGTTATCATGGCAACCAGGGCGGACTCGGCAGCAAAATGGGCATGGAGGAGTTCAATTCCGTTGGCGGTGACATAGTCAGCGACCAAGGCGGCATACCATACATACCTCTCAGGAAGTTCCATCTTCGCCACATTTTTGACTGCCGAAGTTAGAAAGCTACTCTGTTGAGCCTGTTCATACACATTGAATGCTGTCAGATCATAGGCTGCACGCTGAACCTTACCCATGAGCCCCTGTTGGCACTTTTCGGGCGCGAACAACGATATGGGGTGAATATCGACACCCTGGCCCTGCAACGAAATGATCTCGTTGATGACAAAGGTCTCGGAAGGGAGAGGAAAGTGACGGAGGATATACGATACTTTCATTGACTTGCTTTACATCTATTTATGGGCCCAGGCCCAGTTCCAATCTCACTTAAGGGAACGCTGAAGATTGGCCCGATTTCTCTTCCCTCGCCCTCGGAGAGCGTTTTTTAGGGCTAAGGAACCCGTTTTAACCGGTTTTTGGGCTCATTTTGGGCTCTCTGGCTGGCTCAGGTGGTCCTCTACCCCATTTTGGGCGCAGTGACCCCTCAGGCGGCCAGTAAGGCCTTTTTGGCGATGATCAGATTGGCCAGGGCGAAGAGCACCTCATGCTGGGCACCATTCTTCTTGAGCCCCTGGTAGCGCAGTTGGCGATGGTGAAAGCGGTCCTTGATGAGGTGAAAGACGTGCTCGACCCGGCTGCGGGTGTGCGCTTTGATCCGCTCGATCCGCTGGGTCAGGTCTTTTACCTCGCCTGCCGGCAAGGCGGCGACCTGGCCGCGCTTGGCGGCGATGTACCATTTCACCTGCCGGTCCTTGAGCTCCGCGCGCTTCTCGGCGCCGGTATAGCCCGCATCGGCAAACACGGCCTCCTCCTCACCGTGCAGCAGGTTGCCCGTCGCGGTGATATCCGCCACGTTGGCGGCCGTGGTGGTGACGCTATGCACCAACCCGGATGCGGCGTCGACCCCGATGTGGGCCTTGGCACCAAAGTAGTATTGCTGGCCCTTACGGGTATGACCCATCTCGGCATCGCGGGCGTGGTCTTGGTTCTTAGTCGAGGATGGCGCCGCGATGATGGTGGCATCCACCCAGGTGCCCTTGTTCATCAACAGGCCGCGCTCACGCAACAGCTGGTTGATGGTCTCAAAGATCGTCTTGGTCAGGCCCGCCGTTTCCAGCAAATGGCGAAACTTGAGCAGGGTGGTGGCATCCGGCACCGCTGCGCGGCCCAGATCCAGGCCCAGCAAGCCCCGAAACGCCTGGCTATCGTAGACGGCATCTTCCAGGGCCTCATCGGCGAGCCCGAACCAGTGCTGCAAAAAATACAGGCGCAACATCCGCTCCAAGCCGATGGGTGGCCGACCAGGTCCTTTGCCGGCAGCCGGATAGTAATGGGGACTCAGCACCGCCAGCAGCCGCGCCCACGGGACCACGATCTCCATCTCGCCCAGAAAGCGGTCCGGCGAGTCTGCTTGCATTTGGCGTCATACTCGGCTTGGGCGAAGGAGATCTGCTTGGGCCATGGAACTACTCGCGGTCAGGAAGAAAATGAAAACCATTATATCATATGAAATAAATAGGGTTTAAATAAATCAGTGTCTCCTTAACTGGTCATATGAAGAACGCGGCATAACAAGGAGGCGAAAGATTGCATCGATATAGGGTGACGGCTGCTCGTTATCTACAGGTTGGGTGTGCACGATACCATCAGTTTGCTATCTACCAGTTGCAGCATACGACCATGTGTAGTCATCAACAAGTATCGTGCAGCCGATCTGGCCAGCGATGGAGTGGAGAGCAGCCAAGGGCGAGGCAGGTGCCTCCAGGTGTTCCCGCACCTGTCGCACCGCCCACCCGCTCACCTCAGGGAATAATTTTGTTGCTGTCTTCATCGCTCCATTCGCTTAAAGATTGGAACCTCCGATAAACCCGGGGCGGTCCAATCGGAACCGAACCGGGAAAGGATGCCGCATTCCAAGTACCTGCGAAACTCCTGCTCCGCGTTGGCCGGGACCGCATGGCGTCCCGATCCTCGTCCCGCGCGAGCGCCAGGTAAATCTCCAAGTGCTGCTGGAGGAGCCGGTAGAGGACGGTCTGCTCGGGATGGCGGCGGGCGTAGGTGGCGGGTCGGCACCCCTTGGCAAGGCGGCCGGTCCAGGCCGCAGTGCCCACTTTCTTCAGCGTTACCCCGCCAAACAAGCACCAAAAAAAGGGGCCCGAAGGCCCCTTAGCGTCCCTGCCACTGGCAAATCAATAGCGATAGGCGGACTCGCCGTGAGCCGTGATATCCAGGCCTTCGCGCTCTTCGTCCTCGGGCACGCGCAGACCGATCACGAGATCGACGAATTTGTAGGCGACGAGGGCAACCAGGCCAGACCAGACGATGGCCACGCCCACCCCCCAGGCCTGACTGGTGACCTGGGTGACGAGGTCATAGGGGCCGACGGCGTTGGCGACGTAGTCATAGACGCCCACGCCACCCAGCGCCGGGTTGACGAAGACGCCGGTCAGCATGGCGCCGACGATGCCGCCCACGCCATGGACACCGAAGACGTCCAGGGCATCGTCCGCGCCCAGCAGCCGCTTGAGGCCATTCACGCCCCAGAGGCAGAGCAGGCCGGCGACCAGGCCAATCACCAGGGCGCCCATCGGCCCCACCCAACCGCAGGCGGGGGTGATGGCGACCAGGCCGGACACCGCACCCGAGGCCGCGCCCAACAGCGAGGCCTTGCCCTTGATCAGGGCCTCGGCGAAGGTCCAGGCCAAGGTCGCGGCTGCGGTAGCGACCATGGTATTGAGGAAGGCGAGGCCGGTGAGGCCGTTGGCCTCGAGGTTGGAGCCGGCGTTGAAACCGAACCAGCCAATCCAGAGCAGGGAGGCACCGACCATGGTCAGCGTCAAGCTATGGGGCGCCAAGGCTTCCCGGCCGTAGCCAATACGCTTGCCCACCATGTAGGCACCCACCAGACCCGCCATGGCGGCGTTGATATGCACCACGGTACCGCCCGCGAAGTCCAGGGCACCCTTTTGGAAGAGGAAGCCCGCCGTCGCGGCGGCCGCTTCACCCGTGGCGGCATCCAGGTAGGCATCCGGGCCGGCCCAGTACCACACCATGTGGGCCATGGGCAGGTAGGAGAAGGTAAACCAGATCACCATGAAGAGCATGACCGCGGAGAACTTCATGCGCTCGGCAAAGGCGCCGACGATGAGGGCCGGGGTAATGGCGGCAAAGGTGGCCTGGAAGATGATGTAAACATATTCGGGAATGGCGACGCCCTTGCTAAAGGTAGCGGCGACGGAATCCACCGTGACACCGTTCAGGAAGAGCTTTGAGAAGCCCCCGTAGAAGGCATTGCCCTCGGTGAAGGCAATGGTGTAACCGTAGATGAACCACAGCACTATCATCAGCGAAAAGATCATGAAGACCTGCATCAGCACGGACAGCATGTTCTTCGACCGGACCAGACCCCCGTAAAAGAGGGCCAGGCCGGGAATCACCATCATGGCGACCAAGGCGGTGGAGATCAGCATCCAGGCGGTGTCACCCTTGTTGACCAAGGGGGCGGCGGCGGCAATAACATCGGCGGCAGGTTTCAAAGCCTCCTCGCCCCAAGCGCTCCCGGTGAGGCCAAGCCCCAGAACCGGCAGCAAAATAGCAAGTAATTTGCTCATAACATCAACCCTCTATACAGCGCATCGAGATTACAAGGCATCGATACCGGTTTCGCCAGTGCGGATGCGGATGGCCTGTCCCAGTTCGGAGACGAAGATCTTGCCGTCGCCGATCTTGCCGGTCCGGGCGGCCCCGGTAATGGCGTCAATGACCCTATCGACCTGATCCGGGGCGACGGCAATCTCGACCTTGATCTTGGGCAGGAAATCGACGACATACTCGGCGCCACGATAGAGTTCGGTGTGACCCTTCTGACGGCCGAAACCCTTGACTTCCGTAACGGTAATACCCGATACGCCAATGTCGGACAGGGCCTCGCGAACGTCATCGAGCTTGAAGGGTTTGATGATGGCGGTGACCAGTTTCATGCTAGATAGCTCCCTTGTTGGCCGGGACCCGGCCCGGCACGCGTTGTGATACGTCGGGGTTGGGATCGCGGCTAGAAGGTTTTCAACCAGCCCACCCAAAACTTGGGATCATTGTTGAAACCAACGTTTTCTTCACCGTTGTTCTGGTCCCAGTTCAGGCTAAAGGTGCCGAAATCGCCCGCGGTCTTGCTGATGCTGGCCCCATAGTTCCAGTAGTCGGCACTGGCCGAGCGCTCTATGTCCACGTCATTCAAGGTTTCGACAAAGGTGATATCGCTGTTCTTGAAGTCGGTGTAGCCGGCGCGCAGCCCGAAGCTCAGGCCATAGGGCAGCTCGTCGTAGGTGAAGCCGCCCGAGAAATACCAGTCACCCTGGTCGTAAAGACCGCCATCATTCTCGCCATAGACGGTGTAATCCACGCCCAGCTTGAACCATTTGTAGCTCAAGCTGCCGCCCACCTCGGCAAAGTTGAGATCCTTGCCACCCGGATAGGCGTAGTAGATACCCTTAACGTTATAAGTCAGGTCCTCGATAATGGAGTTGGTGAAGCCCAGATAGAGGTCGGCCTCGGCGCTGGGGTTATTTTCGTCCAGGTTGAAATCAACATTGGAGACCCAGGTCCCGGCATAGAAACCGCTGCTGTGGCTATAGTCGAGGCCGCCCTGGACCGCCGCCTTGTCATCCGTCTGGGTGACGCCGCGCCAGACATAGTTGCTGACCACGCCAATGTTGGCGCTGACGCTATGTTCGGGGGGCGGATTCCCCTCGTCATCCGCCAGGACCGCCAGCGGGGCGGACAGGAGGGCGCTGGCGATGCCAGCGGCGATCAATTTTTGGGATTTCATGGCTAATTGACCTCTCTTAGGATGTGTAACTGTTAGGGATGCCGCCGACCACGCCGGGGCAATAAGGATGTCGAATCGGTTCTTGCAGACTTTGTGCCAACCCTCGGCCATGCCAGCAACCAAGGGTCAAGTCAGCCCCTTACCCCGTCGCGGCAAGGATTTGGGCACTCACTTGGCGCGGACTAAAGGCCCGAGCCGGGGTAGCCGCACCATTATGGGGCATTCGGCGGATCAGGGTCAGGATGAGGCCAGGGCGCTATAATCCTCGCCACCGCACCCCCCAGCCCCAGGTGATACCTATGTTGGACCCCAAATATCTCGACGACCTGACCCGGCGCCTGGCCGGCAGCCTGCCCCAGGGACTCCAGGCCCTGCACCAGGATATCGACCGTAACCTGCGCGCTGGCCTGGAGGCCGGCTTGTCCCGGCTGGACCTGGTGACCCGGGAGGAATTCGATGTCCAAAGCGCCGTCCTGGCCCGTACGCGCGCCAAACTGGAGCGCCTGGAGGCCCAGGTGGCGGAGTTGGAGCGGGCGCTAAGGCCCGACGGCGCCGCGCCCTAGTCGCCCCCGCGCTCGCCCAGCACCCACCACGCCAGCCCTCTCCTTGAGCCTCTGCATCCTCAACAGCCGCGCCCGTGTTGGCATGGAGGCGCCGCCCGTGACCGTGGAGGTCCAGCTAGCCGGCGGCCTGCCCTGCATGAATATCGTCGGTTTGCCCGAGATGGCGGTCCGGGAGAGCAAGGACCGGGTGCGCGGCGCCCTCCACAATGGCCACTTCCAGTTCCCCGCCGGACGCATCACCGTCAACCTGGCGCCGGCGGACCTGCCCAAGGAGGGCGGGCGGTTCGACCTGCCCATCGCCCTGGGGGTGCTGGGGGCCTCGGGCCAGCTCAAGACCCAGGGGCTGCCAGACCTGGAATTCCTCGGCGAACTCGCCCTCTCCGGCGCCCTGAGACCCGTTCAAGGGGTGCTGCCGGCGGCCCTGGCGGCCCGGGAGGCCGGCCGCGCCCTGGTCCTGCCGCGCCAGAACGCCATCGAGGCTGGCCTGGTCCGGGGCCTGCGCGTCCACCCCGCCGACCACCTGCTGGAGGTCTGCGCCCACCTCAACGGCGAGGAGCCCCTGGCGACTTATGTCTCCGAGGAGATCGCGCTGGTCGCGACCCAGTACCCAGACCTGTCCGAGGTGCGCGGCCAGCCCCAGGCCAAGCGGGCCCTGGAGATCGCCGCCGCCGGCGGTCACAGCCTGCTCCTGCTGGGCCCGCCGGGTACCGGCAAGTCCATGCTCGCCAGCCGCCTGCCCGGCCTGCTGCCGACCCTGAGCGAAGAGGAGGCCCTCCAGACCGCCGCCATTCGCTCGGTCAGCGGCCTGGAGGCCTTCGACCCGGCGCGCTGGCGCCAGCGGCCCTTTCGCACACCGCACCACACCGCCTCGGGCGTGGCCCTGGTGGGTGGCGGCGGCAATCCGCGCCCCGGCGAGATCTCCCTGGCCCACCTGGGCGTCCTCTTCCTCGACGAACTGCCGGAGTTCGACCGCCGGGTGCTGGAGGTGCTGCGGGAGCCCCTGGAGTCCGGCCGTATCCACATCTCCCGCGCCGCGCGCCAAGCCGAGTTCCCCGCCCGTTTCCAGCTCGTGGCCGCCATGAACCCCTGCCCCTGCGGTTATCTCGGTGACCCGGCGGGGCGCTGCCGCTGCACCCTCGAGCAGGTCGCCCGCTACCGGGGCCGCATCTCCGGCCCCCTGCTGGACCGCATCGACCTGCATGTAGAGGTGCCGCGCCCGCGGCCGGAGGAGATGAACGCCCCGCCGGACGCCAGCGCCGAGACCAGCGCCCAGGTGCGCGGCCGGGTCGAGATCGCCCGCGCCCGCCAGCTCGACCGCCATGGCAAGCCCAACCAGGGCCTGGAGCCCCGCGAGATCGACCGCCATTGCCCCCTGGACGAGGATGGCCGGCGGCTCATGGCCCAGGCCATGGCCCGCCTGGGGCTGTCCGCCCGCGCCTATCACCGGGTACTCAAGGTCGCGCGCACCATCGCCGACCTCGCCGGCCGCGAGGCCATTACCACCCTCCACCTGGGCGAGGCCATCGGCTACCGGCGGCTGGACCGCAACCCCCAAGGCTAGACCACCCGCCATGCTGCAACTCCGTCAGATCGATCTACGCCGGGGCACCCGCCTCCTCCTCGAAGCCGCGGACCTCTGCGTCTATCCCGGTCAGAAGGTGGGTCTGGTCGGGGCCAACGGCTGCGGCAAGTCGAGCCTCTTCGCCCTCATCCAGGGCGAGCTGCACCCAGACGCCGGCGAGGTCCTGGTCCCCCCGGGCTGGGAGATCGCCCACGTCGCCCAGCAGACCCCCAGCGGCGACCAGCCCGCCATCGAGCTGGTCATGGACGGCGATCGCGAGTTGCGGCAGGTTCAGCGCGAGCTGATGGCGGCGGAGGCGGCGGGGGACGGCCTGCGCCAGGGCGAACTCCACGCCCGCCTGGAGGCCATCGGCGGCTATACCGCCGAGAGCCGCGCCGCCCGCCTGCTCCACGGCCTGGGCTTCAACCCCGGCGAGGAGCGCCGCCCGGTGTCGAGCTGGTCCGGGGGCTGGCGCATGCGCCTGGGTCTGGCGCGCACCCTCATGTGCCGCTCCGACCTCATGCTCCTCGACGAACCCACCAACCACCTGGATCTCGACGCGGTCATCTGGCTGGAGACCTGGCTGCGCAACTATCCCGGCACCCTCTTGCTGATTTCCCACGACCGCGACTTCCTGGACACCATCGTCCGCCAGATCGCCCACATCGAGCAGGGTCAACTGAATTTTTACACCGGCAACTACAGCGCCTTCGAGGCCCTGCGCGCCGAACGCCTGAGCCAGCGCCAGGCCGCCTTTGTCCGCCAGCAGCAGGAGATCAGCCGCATCCAGGGCTTCGTCGAGCGCTTCCGCGCCAAGGCCACCAAGGCCCGCCAGGCCCAAAGCCGCATCAAGGCCCTGGAGCGCATGGAGCGCATCGCCCCGGCCCATGTCGATAGCCCCTTCCACTTCGCCTTCCGCGCCCCTCCCAGCCTGCCGCGCCCCCTCCTGACCCTGGACGAGGGCCGCGCCGGTTATGGCGACAAGATCATTCTCGACAAGGTGCGGCTGAGCCTGGAGCCGGGCGACCGCATCGGTCTCCTCGGCCCCAACGGCGCCGGCAAATCCACCCTCATCAAGGTCCTCGCCGGCCAACTGCCCCTCGCCGGCGGCCACCAGGGCCAGGCCCAGGGACTGCGCATCGGCTACTTCGCCCAACACCAGATGGACCAGCTCCGTCCGGACGACAGCCCCCTCCGCCATCTGCAACGCCTGGCCCCGGAGGCGACGGAACAGGCCCTGCGTAGCTACCTGGGCGGTTTCGACTTCGCCGGCGACAAGGCCCTGGAGCCCGTCGCCCCCTTCTCCGGTGGCGAAAAGGCGCGCCTGGCCCTGGCCCTGGTCATCTGGGGCCGGCCCAACCTCCTGCTCCTGGACGAGCCCACCAACCACCTGGACCTGGAGATGCGCGAGGCCTTGGGCGAGGCCCTGCAAGACTTCGAGGGCGCCCTGGTGGTCGTCTCCCACGACCGCCACCTGCTGCGGGTCACCGTGGACCAGCTCCTGCTGGTGGACGCCGGACGCGTCGCGCCCTTCGATGGCGACCTGGACGACTATCCCACCTGGCTGCTGCGCCGCCAGACCCGGACCGAGGCGGCGGAGGGGAGTGGTGACGGGGGCGGGCGGGAAGAGACCGCGGACCCCGCCGCCACCCTGGCCCCCGAGACCGCCGCCGCCCGCAAGGACCAGCGCCGCCAGGAGGCCGAGGAGCGCAAGCGCCTCCAACCCTTGCGCCAGCGCCTGCAAAAGCTCGAGGCCCAACTCGATCAACTCGCCACCCGCCGCGCCACCCTGGAGGGGGAACTCGCCGACCCCGGCCTCTACGAGACCGAGGGCAAGCCCCGCCTGCTCAAGCTGCTGGCCGATAAACAGCGTCTTGACGCCGAGCTGGAAGAGGTCGAGGCCAACTGGCTCATCACCAGCGAGGAATTGGAGGAGGCTTGAGGCGATAAGCCCCCATGCGCGTGATAGGCAGGGATACTGTCGTCAAACCTACAGAGACCTATTGACGGCAGCCCCGCCGAGCGCCGCCCTACAGCTTGGTCAGCACCGCAAAATGACCGCCATTTGGATATAACTCCCCGTGGCTATATACAATACCTATTAAAATCGCCTTTCTAGCCGAGGTCAGTCGCCAATGTCGTCCCAATCACCCGCCGCTGTCCATTCCGACCCGACTAGGCACGCCATCAAGCTATGGGTGCGGGAGGATGTCCGTGATTTGATCGATCAGGCCGCCAAGGGCCAAGGCCGCTCGCGCTCCGACTTCATGATCGAGGCCGCTCGGCGAGCGGCTGAAGAGTCCCTGCTGGACCGAACTCTGGTACGCGTGGATCGCCAGACCTACGAGCATTTCCTGGCGGTGCTGGACCAACCCCCGGGCGGCGAGGGCTTCGAGCGCCTGATGCGCTCCCCAAGAGGAGGGACAGCGTCGGAGAGGACCGAGAAGATGGCGGACCCGACCGACTGATAAACAGCCCTTTGACGTAGGAATGGCGGAGATTGAAGCGGCTAGCCGGGGCCTAGCCCCCTATGACAGCCCCACCCCCCTGATCAACCGCGCCTCGCGCACCCCCCGCAGGGCGTTACACACCCGGATCGCCTCGGCGCGGTCGAGGTCCGCCAGGGTGACCGGGGCCTCGCGGGCCCCCCAGGCCGGATCATCCAGCAGGACGCCGCGCATCACGCCGGGCAGCACCCCCGCGCTCAGTGGCGGCGTGACCCAGGTGCCGTCGAGTTTCAGGAAGATATTGCTGCGCGCCCCCTCCGTCACCCACCCGGCCCGGTTATGGAACAGCATGTCGAAGGCGCCCTGGCGCACCGCCGCGGCGATGGCCCTGTCATAGCGAGCGCGCCAGGTCGTCTTGTGACCCAGCAGCGGGTCCGCCTCGTCCACCGGCGCGGGGGCGACCAGCAGGCCCAGCGGCCCGGGGGGCAAATCGTCGAGCAGGGCGGCATCCAGCTCGTAGCTGCCATCTTTGTGCAGTACCAGCTTGAGGCGAAAGGGGATTCCCGCCGCCAGGCTAGCCACCCGCGCCGCCAGGGCCTGGCGCATGTCCGCCAGCCCTAACCGGAATCCCAGGAAATCCGCGCTGCGCCCAAGCCGCGCCAGATGGCGCTCCAGGTGACGAATACCCTCCTCGCGGCTGGCATAGAGGGTCTCGAAGAGGCTGAAGCCCGGGTCGAGCTCGGTGAGGAAACGCGCCTTCAACTGGCACTCGTCGTATTCCGCCTCGGCCCGGCTGTCGCTGACGATGCCGGCCCCGATCCCCAGGCATCCCGGACGCGGCGCCCGGGGCGACGGGCCCGGCGCCGGGGCACCGAGCGTCAGGGTGCGGATGGCCACGGACAGGCAGAAATCCCCGCAGGCGGCCGCCGCCCGCTCGCCCGTCGGCGGCTCGATCCAGCCGATGGCGCCGGTGTAGAGGCCCCGGGGCCGGGTTTCGAGGGCCCTGATCCAGTGCAGGGTGCGGTGCTTGGGCGCCCCGGTGATCGAGCCGCAGGGGAAGGTGGCCCGCAGCACCTCGGGAAAGCTCACCGTCGGCGGCAGTTCGGCCTCGATGGTGGAGGTCATCTGCAAGAGGGTCGGGTGGGTTTCCACCGCGAACAGGTCCGGCACGCGCACGCTGCCCGTGCGCGCCACCCGCCCGAGATCGTTGCGCAAGAGATCGACGATCATGAGGTTTTCGGCCCGGGTCTTGGGATTGAGGCTGAGCTCGCGCGCGATCGCCGCCTCATCCTCGCCAACCCCGGCGCGCGCCGCCGTGCCCTTCATCGGCCTGGCCTGGAGCAGTCCCCCCTGGTGGCGCAGAAACAGCTCCGGCGAGCAGGACAACACCTGCGTCGGTTCGCCCGCGTGGGCCCCGGGCGGGAGGGACAGCAAGGCCCCAAAGGCCACCGGCTGGCGGGCGCGCAACCGGCGGTAAAGGCTCAGGGGCGACCCCAGGACACGCAAGTCGAGGCGATAGGTGTAGTTGACCTGATAGGTTTCGCCCGCGACGATCGCCTCCTGAATGCGGGCCAGGGCCTCATCAAAAGCGGCGCGATCCAGGCTGGGTCGCAGGTCGCAGACGCCGGCGGGCGCCGGGCCGGGCAGCCCCGTCTGCCACCGGGGCGCCTGGGTCCTCCTCCCCGCCCAGCGCCTCGCGCTCGCGGGCCGCCAGCCAGGCCGCGACCGCCTGACTGGACAGGCGCCGCAGGGAGGAAAAGATCAGGAAGCGCAGGGCGCCCCGCTCCCCCGGCGCCAGCCCGGCATCGTCCCCGCGCTGGAGACGCACCCCCCACTCGAAATCCGCCAGCACCACCGCATGGCGCCCGGCCCGCATCTCGCCCTCGACCTGGCGCCAGACCTCCTCCAGGCGCGCGGGGTCGTCGCACCGGCACTCGCGCACGAAACCGGTATAGAGCCGGCTCGTCGGCATGGCCTCGGTGGCGGCACAGTCGTCCAGCAGGGCGAAAACTTCCATCGCGACTTCAAGTTCCCTGGAAAGCATTTAGCCGGCTTGCATAGCGCGCGATCCCGCGTACCCTAGAATTTCTCGCCGGCGGCGATCGCGGCGATGGGCTCCGCGGCCGGCGCCGACCGCCGCTTGGCCCGGCGAGCACCAGGCCGTGGCACCGCCCCAGAGGTTATTCTACCCCCATGAATTCCCAATCCCTCTTCGACAGACAGCGCCTCTATACCATCATCTTCGAGTCGGACACCCCGGCGGGCCAGCGCTTCGACACGGCCTTGCTGGTGACCATCCTGGCCAGCCTGGTGGTGGTGATGCTGGACAGCATCGAGGGCATGCACAGCCAATACCGCGACCTCTTCAATAACCTGGAATGGGCCTTCACCGCCCTCTTTGCCCTGGAATACGGGCTGCGCCTCTACTGCTCCCCCAAGCCCCTGGGTTACGCCTTCAGCTTCTTCGGCCTGGTCGATCTGCTGGCCCTGCTGCCGGCCATCCTCGCCCTGGTCTTCGCCGACGCCCAGTATCTGCTGATCGTCCGGGTCATCCGCATGATCCGCATCTTCCGCATCCTCAAGCTGCGCCAGTACCTGAGCCAGGCCAACTACCTGCTCATCGCCCTGCGCGGCAGCCGCCAGAAGATCATCGTCTTTCTGGTCAGCGTCTCCTCCCTGGTCACGGTATTCGGGGCCCTGATGTATGTGATCGAGGGCCCCGCGCACGGCTTCACCAGCATTCCCACCAGCATCTACTGGGCGGTGGTGACCCTGACCACGGTGGGCTTCGGCGACATCACGCCCAAGACGCCCCTGGGGCAGATGGTCGCCACCCTGGTGATGATCACCGGCTATTCCATCATCGCCGTGCCCACCGGCATCTTCACCGCCGAACTGACCAACGCCATGCGTCAGGAGGGCCAACTCAAGCACGACTGCCCCAACTGCAAAAAGCACCGCCACGAGGCCAACGCCGCCTTCTGCAGCCGCTGCGGCAGCCAACTGTTCCCAGGGTCTCCTGGCGGGAGGACTGACCCCTAGGGTTCGTCCTTCCAGAAGGGGCCCAGGCGCACCTAATGCGCCTCATCCTGGGGACAAGGATCTTGCTCTGTAATGGCCGGCCGGAGATTTTCAACAGCGACCAAGGCGCCCCGTTCACCAGCCAGGCCTTTACCGATTTGGGGGGATGCTGTCTCGATGTAGGGGTCCACTTCAAACCTTGCGGGCTGATGGGCTTACCTTAGCCCTCGGCATAGAGTGCCGCCGTCTTGGCCGACTGTGCCGCCACCACCCGGCGCAACTCGGCGGGGGCCATGACCTCCAGATTGTCGCCAGCTCCGAGCAGCCAACGCAGCAACTGGCCGGTGGAGGGGATGCGGGCCTTGACCCGCAGCAGGAAGCCGGAGTCATCCGGCTCGTCTTCCTGGCACTGGTCATCGCTCAACGGACAGGCCTCCAGCAGGGTCGCCAGATAGCCGCGCACCCGCAATTCCAGGTCGATCAGCCTACCCTGGCCGAAATCGATCCTGCCCAGGGCGATGGCCTGGTCCAGATCGAAGCCCAGCGCCGCCCGAGCCGGCGTCCCGACCTGGACTTGGGCGCGGATCATGCGGTGCAGGGCGTAGAAACGCACCGGCTCCGCCTCGTCGTTCTTGAGGGCCAGCAGGTAGGGAATGGGACCCCGCTGGACCAGGGCCTGGGGATGGATGACGGCCTCGCCGCGCTCCCCAGCAGCATCCTCGTAGAGGACCCGCAAGGCCAGCCGCTGGGCCAGGGCCTGGATCACCGCCTGAAGGAGGTCGGGGTAGAGTTCGACCGGGCGCAACCTCAGGGTATCGGGGACACAGCGCAGGCGCTGCGCATCGAGGAGCGGAGCATCGAATTCATGCAGCAGGCGCTCCCACAAGCGGTCGAGCCGCCGCGCTGGCACCGCCTCGGCGATCAGATCCTTAACCTGCTGCAAGGTGTACTGCCAAATCAGGGGGTCCTCCATCACGTCATCGCCCAAACGCCGGTATCGCAGGGGCTTGCCGCCCGGATTCACCGCCGCGATACGCCCCTCCTTGAGCAGATCCATGAGATCCCGTTGCAGGGCCCGGCGGCGCGCCGGGGTATCGCTGCTGCCATAGTCATCGCCGAGGATTTGCAGCAGCCGCCCCCCGTCCGGGCAGTCGGCGGGGGTCGCGGTGGCGGGTGGCAGCAGGGCCTCCAGACGGCGGAGGCGTTGGATACGGCTCTGATAGGTGGCGCTCATGGGGCCAGTATACGCCGGCGGGATCGGTCAGGGTGTGACGCATCGATCGGTTTCAAGAGGCCATCCTAGCGCTTTTCCCCCGTCTCGGGGCTTGACGCCAGCCCCCGCTTCCCTGCACATTCCCCCCCACTGCCCCACCGAGGTTGGAACGACCGTGAACCTGGACCCCTTTCTCAAATTCATGGCCGCCAAGCATGGCTCCGACCTCTTCTTCAGCGAGGGCGCGCGGCCGCATTTGAAGGTTGACGGGACCCTCTTGCCCTTTGGCGACCGGGCCTTGACCAGCCAGGAGATTATGGCCTTGGCCCATTCCGTGATGGACGAGGGTCAACAGCGGGAACTGGCCCAGACCTGGGAGTGCAACCTGGGGGTGGATCTGAAGGGCGCGGGACGCTTCCGGGTCAATGTCTTTCGCCAACGGGGCGGGCCGGCGATGGTGATCCGCTATATCAAGGACCGCATCCCTACCTTCGAGGAACTCTCCCTGCCGCCCGTGCTGGGGGAACTCATCAGTGCCAAGCGGGGCCTGCTGCTGGTGGTCGGTGCTAGCGGATCAGGCAAGTCCAGCACCCTGGCGGCCATGATTGACTATCGCAACCGCCATAGCCGTGGTCATATCCTCACCATCGAGGATCCCATCGAATTCACCCACGAACACCAGAAGTCAATCGTCAACCAGCGCGAGGTGGGCATCGATACCCTGTCCTACGAGGCGGCGCTCAAAAACGCCATGCGCGAGGCACCGGACGTGATCCTCATCGGGGAGATTCGCGACGCGGCGACCATGAGGCATGCCCTGGCCTACGCCGAGACCGGCGACCTGTGTGTCTCCACTCTGCACGCCAACAACGCCAACCAGGCCATCGACCGTATCCTGAGCTTCTTCCCCGAGAACCACCGCCATGAGATCCGCATGAACCTGGCCCTGAATCTCCTGGCCGTGGTGTCTCAGCGCCTCATCCCGGCCCGGGACGGTGGCCGAGCCCTGGCGGTGGAGGTGATGCGCCATACGCGCTATATCTCCGATCTCATCCTCAAGGGCGAGATCGAAGGCCTCAAGGAGGCCATGCGCCAGAGCGATGCCGCCGGCATGCAGACCTTCGACATGTCCCTCTACCAGCTTTACACCCGCGAGCGCATCACCCTGGAGGAGGCCTTGGCCAACGCCGATTCCCGCAATGACCTGGCCTTACGTATCCGCCTCGAAGGCGCCGATGGCCGGGGAGCCGCCCCGCCCATGAATTACCAACCCCATCCTGCCCTGGAGCCCCTTGATGTCGCCCTTTATCGACCTGAACCAAAGCCAGCCCAATGACAAGCTCTTCGACCTGCCACCGCTCTCCCTGAGCCCGGAGGGGCTGGCGCTAGACTTCAAGCGCTACTACGCCAGCACCTTTGGCCGGGACCGGGATTGCCGCTCCACCTATTATCCCTATCGCGCCTTGTCGGTGGTCATGCGCGACCGTCTCATGGAACGCTGGAAGGGCACCCGCCAGGCCCAGGACGAGGCCGACTGCAAGCGCGCCCATTACCTGTCCCTGGAATTCCTCATGGGCCGGGCCCTCTCCAACGCCATGCTCAACCTGGGCGTGACCGACGCGGCGGAGCAGGGCCTCTACGACCTCGGCCTGCTGCTGGAGGAGATCGCCGCCACCGAGCCCGACGCGGGCCTGGGCAACGGCGGCCTGGGACGGCTGGCGGCCTGCTTTCTCGATTCCTGCGCCACCCTGCAATTGCCGGTCAAGGGCTACGGCCTGCGCTATGAATACGGCATGTTCCGCCAGAGCTTCGACAACGGCTTCCAGGTCGAGAAGCCGGATCACTGGCTGCGGGATGGCAACCCCTGGGAGCTGGAGCGCCCGGAATATACCCAGCGCATCCAGTTTGGCGGCCGCGTCGATTTTCATCCGGACGACAAGGGCCGCTTGATGGCCTACTGGGTCGATACCCAGGACGTGCTGGCGGTGCCCTACGACACCCCGATACCGGGTTATCGCAACGACACCATCAACACCCTGCGCCTCTGGAAGTCCGTCGCCACCGACGAATTCGACCTGGGCGAATTCAACGCCGGCAGCTACCCCGAGTCCGTCGCCGCCAAGAACGCCGCCGAGCACATCACCATGGTGCTCTACCCCAACGACGCCAGCGAGAACGGCAAGGAGTTGCGCCTGCGCCAGCAGTACTTCCTCGCCTGCGCCAGTCTGCAAGGACGTGCTGCGCGAGTGGATCCGCCTGCATGGCAACGACTTCAGCCAGTTCGCGGAAAAGAACTGCTTCCAGCTCAATGACACCCACCCCGCCATCTCGGTGGCGGAGCTGATGCGCCTGCTGATGGACGAGCATCACCTGGAATGGGATCAGGCCTGGGCCATCACCACGCCGACCATGGCCTACACCAACCACACCCTGCTGCCCGAGGCCCTGGAACGCTGGCCGGTGCGCATGTTCCAGTCAGCTCCTGCCGCGTCACCTGCAGATCATTTACGAGATCAACGCCCGCTTCCTGACCGAGGTGGCCTCGCGCTGGCCCGGCGATATGCCGCGCCAGGCGGCGCATGTCCCTGATCGAGGAGGGCCACGAGCCCCAGATCCGCATGGCCTACCTGGCCATCGTCGGCAGCTTCTCCGTCAACGGCGTGGCCGAGCTGCATTCACGCCTGCTGATCGAGGGCCTGTTCCGCGATTTTTACGAACTCTGGCCCCACAAGTTCAACAACAAGACCAACGGGGTCACCCCGCGCCGCTGGCTGGCCTGTGCAACCCCGACCTGCGGGAGCTGCTCGAACGAGACCATCGGCCAGGACTGGGTGCGTGACCTGAGCCAACTGGAGCGCATCGCCCCCCTGGCCGAGGACCCGGCCTTCCGGGAGCGCTGTTAGCGCCATCAAGCAAGCCAACAAGGAACGTCTGGCCGCGCCTGGTGGCCCGGGATTGCCACGTGGACTTCGACCCGGCCGCCCTGTTCGACGTCCAGGTCAAGCGTATCCACGAATACAAGCGGCAATTGCTCAACCTGCTGCATGTCATCCACCTCTACAACCGCATCAAGCACGGCGATACGGCCGACTGGACCCCGCGCTGCGTGCTGATCGGCGGCAAGGCCGCGCCCGGCTACGTCATGGCCAAGCTGATCATCAAGCTGATCAATAACGTGGCCCAGGTGGTCAACGGCGACAAGGATACCGAGGGCCTGCTGCGCCGTGGCCTTCATCCCCGACTACCGGGTCTCGGTCATGGAGGTCATAGCCCCCGGCACCGACCTGTCGGAGCAGATCTCCACCGCCGGCAAGGAGGCATCGGGTACCGGCAATATGAAGTTCATGATGAACGGCGCCGTCACCATCGGCACCCTGGATGGCGCCAATATCGAGATCCGCGACCAGGCGGGGGCGGACAACTTCTTCCTGTTCGGCTGACCGCCGCCGAGGTCGAGGCCACGCGCGGTCACTATGATCCCCAGGCCATCATCCAGGGCCATGGCCACCTGCGGCGAGGTGATGGCCCTGCTGGAGTCGGGCCACTTCAACCAATTCGAGCCCGGCCTGTTCGATCCCATCATCCAGGCCATCCGCAACCCCCATGATCCCTGGATGACCGCCGCCGACTTCCCGGACTATGTCCGCGCCCAGGAAAGCGCTGCCACCGCCTACCGCGACCCCGAGCGCTGGCTGCGCATGGCCATTCTCAACACCGCCCACAGCGGCCGCTTCTCCTCGGATCGCACCATTGGCGAATACAACCGCGACATCTGGAAGTTGCCGACGGTCGAGCCCCTGGCCTTGTGAAGCGGCCGCGATCATCCCGCGCCGTTTTGGTTTGACCCTGGGGCCGGTTGGGTGTTAGTAATTGCCCAACCGGCCTCGAAGGCCGGCGGGATTCGCGGCAAGAACCGCGAGCCTTGAGGAGAACACATACCCCATCGGAGGAATTAAAGCCGTGTCATTCCGCAAGCCAAGAATCGCCATCCTGCTGGCCGCCGCCAGCACCACCCTGCTGATGCAAGCCCCCGCCGCCCTGGCCATCAACTTCGGGGACATGATGAGCCCCGGCAGATGGATGGGTGGAAACAACGATTATGACGATGATTACGACAACCGTGGTTACGGTCCCTATGGCCCGCCGCCGGGGGCCTATGGCTTCCCACCCTACGGCGCGCCTTATGGCGGCGCTTATGGTGCCCCCTACGGCGCACCCCCCGCCTGGGTGCAACCGGTCCCGGCCCCTAGCCAGGTCACGGCCCCGCCCGCGGCCGCACCCGCCAAATCTAATGCCAAGTCGAATGAGATCGACGCACTGAAGCGACGCATCGAGGAATTGGAGGCCAGAACGGCGCCGCCGCCAGCCTATGCCCCACCTCCGCCCGCCGCCGACCGGGGGGCCAAACCCAGTCCCGCGACGGGATTGAGCAATCCGAGCGCACCCGCTCCTTCCGCTCCCAATTTCCGGCCCATGGATAAATACTGACGCCCTTTTTAGCCCTATCCTGGCCCTAGTCCCTCCAAGCCCCGCCCCGCGGGGTTTGTTTTTTGGGGTCACGGCCACAGCCACCAGGGTTGGGCTTCGCCGCCTCGGGGGCGCTAAAATGACTCGGGGTGCTGGATTTGGCCCCCGGACCAGAAAGCAGGGAAGTCAGACCAAGCCGTCGGGAGAACCCATGAAAGCCCTTCTTGTCCTGCTCGTTCTCACTCGTTTCAGCCCCCTTGGGCGCCGATGACACGGTGACCATTTACCAATTCGCGGGCCTGCGCCAATGCGTCCCGGGCCAGGGCGTGCCGGTGGAAAGGGCGGCCGATCTGCTGCGCGCCCAAGGTATCAAGGTGCGCGACGCCGAACGTCGCCATCTGCCCCTGGACATCGGCCAGCATTGTGGGGCACCGACCGCCGAGGCCAATGTCCTGACCCTGTCGGCGACCGACTGGGCGGCCTTCACGGCCAAAAATCCCGATGCGGGTGGTTACGGCGTCTGGGCCTTCGATGACGGCCAGGTTGAGGTCTTCATGTACGACGGCACCCTGCAATGTGGTCAGGGCGAAGAGATCCCCCTGGAGCGCCAGGCGGAAATACTGACCGCCAAGGACATCAAGATCCTCAACAGCCGCAAGGGCATGGATGGCTTCATGCACATCGCCGTGTGCGGCGCCAGCACGGGGGCCATCAACATCTTCGCCATCAAACCCGACGACCTGGCCGCGGCGCGGGAACTGGGCTTCAGCCTGCTCATCACCCAGGAGATGACGGAAAGGCTGATGCGGCCGGCCCCGCGCCCAGCCCCAGCCACCTCCTCGACCCCCGGGGACAATCCCACCACCAAGGCGATTCCCTTACTGTGGTAACGAGCCGGGCTCGCCCACGCGGGAAGGCGGCCGGGGCAATTATCCGGCCTACCCGCTAGCCCAGGGCATCCAGCCAGCGCACCAGGTACCAGACTTGCTGGCCCTCGGAGGAGCGGGAGGGTCCATAGACGAGGGCCGGATGCAGGTGGCGATCCGGGTCCGCCCTGGCCAGGGCGATCGCCTCGTCGGCAACGGGGGTGACGCAGCCCGAGGGGAAGCGCGGCCGATCCCGACGCCGGGCCTTGACCAGGGCAAAGCACTCGCCAAGGGAGCGGGATTCGGGGTCCATCAGGATTTGGGGCATAGCGCTCTCAACCCAGCATTTTTTCCGCCAGCCGCGCCGCCATCAGGAGGGGCTGCTGGATACGAACGTCATGGCGAACATGGTCCCTCCCGCGGTCATCAGAGGGGCTGCCAGCTTGGCCATGCGGAGGAAGGAGTGACAGGAGATATCCATTACCTGGGCGAAGCCTGCCGCCGAACAATTGAGCAGACCGCCCTGCAGGTCGTCCTTGGGGGCAAAGGCGATGGAGTGGACCAGGATATCGAGTCGCCCCCACTGAGCGGTTATGGCCGCGAAGAGGGCCTCAAGTTCACCCGGCTGGCTGACATTGAGCGGCATGAAGATCGGCACCTCTAAGGACTTAGCCAGCGGCTCGACATAGGGTTTCGATTTTTCGTTGAGATAGGTGATGGCGAGGTCCGCATTCAACTCGCGGAACGCCTTGGCGCAGCCGTAGGCGATGGACTGCTCGTTGGCGATGCCGACAACCAAAGCCTTTTTGCCCTTCAGTATCCGACGGTGGGTTTCAACGGACATGGTCCAGTTCCTCAGGTCGCAGGGTTAAGCAGGTGCAGCGTATGCCGGGCGATCATCAGTTCCTCATTCGTGGGGATCACCCAGGCGGAAGCGGGGCTGTCTGCCGTGCTGATACGCCAGCCGCTGGGGGCGCTAGCCGCCGCATTGGCGGCGGGATCGAGTACTACCCCGAGCCAAGCAGCGGCTTGGCAGACTTGTTCGCGGATCGGCGCGGCATGCTCGCCGATGCCGGCGGTGAAGACCAGCGCGTCGAGTCCACCCAGCGCGGCGGCGAGTGAGCCCAACTCGCGAGCGATACGGTAGACGAACAGTTCGACCGCGAATCGTGCCCGCGGCTCGTCGGAGTTGAGCAGGGTGCGCATGTCGCTGGAGATGCCCGAGACGCCAAGCAGCCCGGACTGCTGATAGATCAACTTTTCGATGGCCCTGGCGTCCATCTTCAGCTCGTCCATCAGATACAGCATGACCCCCGGGTCCAGGTTACCGCAGCGGGTGCCCATCGGTAACCCATCGACAGCCGTGAACCCCAGGGTGCTGGCCACGCTCTGGCATGCCTTGATCGCACAGGCGCTCGCGCCATTGCCCAGATGCAACACGACGGTGCGTCCCTGCGCCGCGCGGACGTCGAACCCGGGCAGGACCGAGGCAATATATTCGTAGGACAAACCATGGAAACCATAGCGGCGCACGCCGCGCTTGGTGATCTCGGGCGGCAGGGCGAAAGCCTGGGCGACCTCTGACTGACCCCGATGGAAGGCGGTATCGAAACAGGCCACCTGTGGCAGGTCTGGTCGGTGCGCAAGGAGTGACCGGATGGGCGCCAGGTTGTGAGGCTGGTGCAGCGGCGCCAAGGGGATGAACTCCGCCAATTCTTCCACAATCGCAGGGGTCATGCGCACCGGTGCCGCATAGTGGAGACCGCCGTGTACCACCCGATGGCCTACGGCGGCGAGCCGGTGCTCGCCGAGCGGTTCGCGCAGGAAACCGGACAGATAGGTGATGGCGCCGTCATGACCCAGGGCCTCGCCCTCCGCCCAGCGCTGTTCACCGATGAGGGTGCCCGCCGCGTCGCGGGCGATAAAACGGGGCGCGGTATAGAGCCCTTCGAGTTGACCGCCCAGCAACAGTTCGGGCTCCCCGTCCCGATCTCGGTCCAGGAACAGGGAGAACTTGATGCTGGATGAACCCGCGTTGACGACAAGAATGGCTTCGCTCATCCCATCACCGCCTGGTTCGCATGCTCCCGCCTGGCATGGACAACCAGGGCCGCCACCGCGCACGAGGCGAGGCGTGTGGGCACCGAGTCCGCGCGGCTGGTGAGAATGATCGGTACCCGGGCCCCAAGCACGATACCGGCCGCCTCCGCGCCGGCCATGAAGGTCAGGCTCTTGGCCAGCATGTTGCCGGCCTCCAGGTCGGGGACCACCAGGATGTCCGCAAGCCCAGCTACCGGCGAGTCGATTTGCTTGATCTGGGCCGCCGCGAGATCAATGGCGTTGTCCAGGGCCAGCGGGCCATCCAGGATACCGCCGGTGATCTGGTGGCGGTCGGCCATCTTGCACAGGGCAGCGGCTTCCACCGTCGAGGGGATCTTGGGGGTTACCGTCTCCACGGCGGACAGGATCGCGACCTTTGGCTCTTTTACGCCCAGTGCGAGGGCGAGATCGATCGCGTTTTGGACGATGTCCCGCTTATCTTCCAATGTTGGGAAGATATTAATAGCCGCATCGGTGATGAGGATTGGCCGGTCTAGGCCCGGGACGTCCATGACGAAGACGTGGCTGATCCGTCGCTCGGTGCGTAACCCGGTGGCGGTGGCCACCACCGCCCCCATCAACTCGTCGGTGTGCAGGCTGCCCTTCATGAGCATCTCGGCCTGGCCCTCCCGGGCCAGTAATACCGCCGCGGCGGCCGAGGCGTGGCTGTGGGGGGTGTCCACCAGTTCGTGATCGGAGATGTCGAGCTGGAATTGTTCGGCCAAGGCCAGGATCCTGGCTCGCGGGCCGACCAGGATCGGCTTCAGGAGGCCTAACTCGGCCGCCTCCACTGCCCCCTTGAGGGAGCTTTCGTCGCAGGGGTGAGCGATCGCGGTCGGCACGGGTGCCAGGGCCTGGCAGCGGGCGATCAGGAGATTGTACTTTTCGTGCTTGGCCTGCATCAGGAGTTCCTCATAGGGGTCATGACCATTCGGCCGGGCCGAGCAATGCTTCAATCCGTGCCAGGTTTTTGGCCCGCTGACCGGTGGCTTCACCGATCGCGTAGGCGACATGGCGAATCTTCGCCAACACCTCCGCCCGCACCTCCGCGTCGTCCGGCAGCATGGTGGGGATGGCGGCCAGGGCCGCATCCCGGTCGAGTAACAAGGCAAAGAACTGCTCGCGTACCGCCCGATCGAATTCCTCCAGGGTCATACCGCCCTGCGTGGCGCGGATCTGGCGCAAGGCATTGAAGGCACGCTCGTCCACGCTCCCTCCCGGCAGGCCGATGAAGATCAGGCTGCGAATCATGGCCTCACGCGGGCCACCCTCCGCGATACGCGCCTTGATTTCGCCGATCCGTTGCTGGATGAGGTTGATCCGCTCCGGCTCCAGCCCGGGGCGCCGCCGCGGTGGCTCGTCCCCGGTGCGGATGCCCACCAGGGCCTGCAGCAGCGGCGAACCGTAGGTGGCCAGGAAGATCTCCTCCAGGCTGCGGTCACGCAGATCGCGCCAGCCGTCGAGCGCGGCGATCATCCCCTCCGAGATCGTCGCCTGTAACTGGAGGAAGGGATTGTCGGGGGCTGCCGGCCGGCGCTGTTCCCGCACCTGATCGGCCAGTTGGGCGATCAGGTGCATCAGCGGATTGCGATCCGAGAACAGATCAAAGGGCAGTTGGGAGGGATTGATCTGCGGGAGCCAGGTGGCGGTCCGCGCGGCGCCGATGGCCTGGATGAAGGGCTGGAACAGGGTGCGATACAGGCCGAGATTGATCTCGGAGACCCGCCGCACGGTGGCGAAGCGGCGTTCGTTCTCGGGGTCGGGGTGGACGATGGCCCGGATGTCGTTCAGGGTGCGCCGTTCGAAACGAACGATCCAGTCACCGCTGACCAGTTCCGGATTGGCCGCCTCCGCGGTCTTGGGTGTCATCACCGCCTCGTAGAGGCCGGGCGGCAGCACATCGATCAGGTCGATGTTGGAGCCGAATTCATCGTGCTCCTTCTTGGCGACGCCGCCGGAGACGAAGATACCGAGGTGGCCAATGTGCTCATGGATCGCGTAGACAATGGTTTGGCCACTGGCGAGCAGGTCCTCGTCCGAACCATAGAGATCGATGATCCAACCGAGGGCTTGCGCTGGCGGGGTGATGTTGTCTCCCTTGGAGCAGAAGCACAGGATCGGCGAGCGGATGTTGCGCAGATCGACCCGCGCCCCGTCGCTGGTGACGATCTCCGCGGTGGCGAGGTGATTGCCGACGAACAGTTGATCGACAATCCACTGCATCTCCGCGGCATTAAGCTTGATGTGGCCACCCCACCACTTTTCGAATTCCAGGAAGCGCTGCTGCTCGGTGTCGACCTTGGCCCAGAGGGCATAGTTCTTGGTCCAGAGGGTATTGGCGGGATTGAGGTTCTCGAAGTTCGCAACCAAACTGGCGCCGTCGAAGGTGCCACCGCCCAAATCACCCATCAACGCCGTCATCCAACTGCCGCCCGCCAGCCCGCCGGTGTAGCGCATGGGATTCTCGCCTTCCACACCGGCCCAGTAAGACAGGGGCGAGCCCGGGATGATGAGGGGTCCGAACAGTTCCGGCCGCACGGCGGCTACCATCATCACCGCCCAGCCAGCCTGACAATTGCCGATGACGCAGGGTTTGCCCTCGGCCTCCGGATGTAACGCGATGACCTTTTCCAGGAACACCGCCTCAACCCGCATGAGGTCCTCGATGGTCTGGTCCGGCCTGGGGTCGGGGGTAAAACCCACGAAATAGCTGGGATGGCCGGCGCGCATCGCTACGCCCAATTCGCTATCGGCCTTGAAGCCGCCGATCCCAGGTCCATGACCGGCACGCGGATCAACCACCACGAAGGGGCGCTTTTTCGGGTCTATCACCACCCCTGCTGGAGGTATGATCCGTACTAGCAGGTAATTGGCCGGGTGCTCAAAGGTCCGGCCGTCGAGTACCAATTCGGCGCCGAAGCTGAGCACATGGGGCACGGTCCTTTGCCTTCTGCTCTTGGTATTGGTCGCTGCGCCGGCGCAGTAGGTCCCAAAAGAGGATGGTCCGCTGGGCCGCATCCACCAGGTACTCCCCGAGTGGCCCCCAGGCCTGCAGCGCGGCATCCATCCCCGCGGTCGCTGACGGCGTGTCCGGTGCCTTGCCGCTGGGCAGTACGCCGTCGGGTGAGGTCTTAGGGTCGTTGGACATGGTGGCACTCCTCGGGAGACGGATTGGGATCGCGGACACCTCGCGGGCGCGTCTTACAGTTAATTAACGGGCCAAACGGCAACAGATGGCCGGCGGCCACTCTCATCCAAGGATAGCCCCTGAGCTCATGACTTGTTGTGTTCCGTGGCCGCCTGCATGGCCCGCACGGTGATGGCCGCGAGCAGGGCGGTCAAGAGAATTCCCGAGAAGCCAATCCCGATGGCCAGGAGACGCGGGAGCAGTTGGTGCGGCACCAGGTCGCCGTAGCCGATCGTCAAGCCGGTGACAAAGGCGAAGTAAATCCCGTCCAGCAGACCCCAACCTTCAAGATGGGCGACCAACAGGCCCAGACTGGCGATAATGATGAGAAGTCCCGATAGGATGGGCCAGACGACAACCAAGGTTCTGAGGAGCTCTTGGCGAAATAAACGGCGAATATGGGCGGTGGTGCTCATGAAGACCTGTCCCGGCTAAGGTAACTAATGGCTGGCAGTCTACTATCCTTAGCATGCTGCAATCTGTACGAGCATCGCCGAGGCCATGCGCGCGAGACGATCGTCAGCGCGATGGGAAAATACGCCGTTTCCGCCATCCCCTTCAAAGACAGTTCCGCGAGCGTTCGAAGAACCGCGGCTCGCCCTGTCAGTGACTGGACTCCCTGCTCTTCCGCCACGCCACCACCACCTCGGGATGGGTGGTGAGATAGGTATTCACGGCCTCGCCGATGGTCGGAAAGAAGACTTCCGCGCCGAGCCGGTGGAAGAGCCCGAAGCGCTTCAGCTTGTCCTGGACGGGGTCCTTCATCTCGGCAAAGCACAGCTCGATGCCGGCCGCCCGCAGGGTCTCGTCGAGCTTGGCCACGATGTCCGCGGCGGTGACATCCACGCTGGTGACCGGTTCCGCCGTCACCACCAGCCAGCGCACCGGTGTCGGCGAGGCGGCCACGGCGTCGAGCGCGCGCTCGTGGAACCACTCGGCATTGGCGAAAAAGAGCGGCGCCGCCCAGCGAAACAGGACCAGACCCGGAATCAGGCGGGCATCGGGGTAGCGCGAGATGTCGTGGTACCCATTGATTCCCTTAACGCGACCCAAGACGGCGGATTCCGGGCGCCAGCCATCCCAGAGAAACTCGATCACCGCTAGCAGGATCGCCAGGCCAATGCCGGGAATGGCGCCCAGCACGACCACTCCGATGCAGCAGCCGATGGACAGCCAGAACTCCCAGCGCTGGATACGATAAATGCGTCCCAGATCGGCAATCTCGAACAGACTGATGGCCGCGGCGATGACCACGGCGGCCAGGGCGGTATTCGGCAGGTATTGCAACAGGTTGGGCGCCAGCACCAGCAGCAGGGTAACGGCCAGGGCGCCGACGACGCTGGTCAACTGGGTCTTGGCCCCGGCGGCCTCGGCCACGGGAGTGCGTGACGAGCTGCTGCTGATCGGAAAGCCCTGGAAGAAGCCGGCCGCGAGGTTGGCCGCCCCGAGCCCCACCATCTCCTGGTTCGGGTCCACGTGGCTTGCGGTCCTCTCGGCATAGGTACGCGAGAGCACACTGGTGTCGGCGAAAGAGACGATGGCGACGGCAAAACCACCCATCAGGACAGGCCCCACATCGGCAGGCGTGATCCAGGGGATGACGAAGGCCGGCAAGCCCTGGGGCAGCGAACCGAGGACCGACACGCCGTAGCTGTCGAGGCCGAGAGTCGCGACGAGAATCGTGGCGCCAATCACCGCGATCAGCACCCCGGGCAAACGCTTGCTGCGCTTGAGCAGCAGGATCAGCGCCAGGGTAGCGCCGCCGACCAGTAGCGCGACCGCGTTGGTCTTTCCGGCAAGCAGAGCCTCCGCGAACTCCCAGACCTTGCGCAGCGGATCGTCCGCGTCGACCGAGAAGCCGAAGAGTTTGGGAAGTTGGCTGATCAGGACCGTCAGCGCAATGCCGTTCATATAGCCGTAGCGGATCGGTTTGGAGAGCAACTCGGTGACAAAGCCCAGGCGTGCGACGCCCGCCAGAATGCACAACACGCCGGACACCACCGCCATCATGCTGGCCAGGGCGATGGCGCGCAGCGGGTCGCCGCCGGACAGCGGCAGGACGACGGCAAGGATCAGGGCTGCGAGCGACGAATCCGGCCCGAGAACAAGAATGCGGCTCGGGCCGAACAGCGCATAGGCGAGCAGCGGGATGATCGTGGCGTAGAGACCATAGATGCCCGGCACGCCCGAGGCCACGGCATAGGCAATGCCGACCGGCACCAGCATCGTGGTCAGCACCAGACCGGCCGCGACATCGTGGCGCAGCCAGGCCAGCTCGTAGTGACGCAGGATCCGCAGGCCCGGCAACCACTTCAGCCAGCCGGTCGGGTCGGTAGATCCCTGTCGCGCAGCGAGGCGACCCGGTTCCGGAGAGGCAGGGTTGGATTCACTCATGACAGGGTCTCCAGTGTTGAGCAAGAGCGGCGGCCGAGAGGCAACAGGCGGCGCGCGGGCAGGTGGGGGAAAAGGGTCAGATCCGAATGGCACTTAGTTAATCCCAACCAACTGAAAAGATTGGGGCTGATTCACAAGGGTGGCAGGCTGAAAGTTACGAAACCCCGCCAGCTAACCCAACCGCCACCCCCACCTGCATCCTAACCAGAGCGCCCCCACGCGGCAACGAGTCCTTGATCCTGTGTTAGGGTTTCCCGAGCTCGTCAGAAACCTATCATTTTCCCCCAGCCGCTTACCCGCCCGCATCATGGCCAAGGCTTGATCCACCGTGCTGGCCCTGCTACTGGTAATCGCGCCGGGCGTCGCATCCGCCCAGATCTCGCTGGTTACGCCGTCTTCGACAAGCGGGAAACCAGCGTCTACGCCTGCAACGCCCGGCGCATGGCGCAGGCCGCCGCGCATCTGGTCGATCATATCTTCCCAATGCTTCCGGTGCGCCAATGGGTGCTCTCGGTGCCCCAGCGGCTGCGCTATTTCCTGGAGCGCGAGCCGCAGGAGTTCGGTGCCGTCCTGCATATCTTCCTGCGGGTGATTGAAGCCCATCTGCGAAAAAGCTACCCTAGGGCATCGGCGCAGGCCTGGCTCGGGCCGGTGAGCTTCGCGCGCCGTAAGGCGGTTGGACGTCCCTGGTTCGTCCGATAGGATATGAAAATCAAGCCTAACAGCCACCGCTACTTTTCATGCGCACTGTTCATTCAGCTACTTGCATGCATTTTGCTGTCTGGGCTGGCTGGCTGTGCGAGCCTGTCCGGTACGGAAGGCTCTTCTGCGCCTGTTGTCGCTGTTTTGGTCAACCGCACGTGGGTGGAGCAGGATCCGCGAGGGTTCGCCTGGGAAGTATCAAAGGACGAACAGGCCATGGAGGAGCAGTTCGCAGCCTGCGTCAGCCAAGCGGCATCCTCAATGGATGTTCCCGTTCGAGTAATCACCGGCACTCAATTCCGTGCCCAGGCTTTCCCTGATCTCGATCCGCGAGCCGCCCCTCGCGGCAAGGAAGCGTTGCGTTCACTGATTCCAGATCGGAGATTCCGCAAGCGTATCGAGGCTGCCGGCATTGGCTACCTTGCAATAGTGGGCGGTGAAACCCTTACGTCGGAGACAAAGGGTAGAATCGGATGCTTTGCCGGGTATGGAGGCGGTGGCTGCATTGGCATTTTGTGGTGGGACCACGAGTCACATCTGTCTGCCTTGGTTGTCGATATGCGTAGCGGGTCAGAACGGCTGAAGGAAGGGGTCGATGCAGCAGGGACCTCATGGTTCGGAATTTTGGCCGCCTTCCCGCTCGCGGCGCCTTCTCTCCATGAAACAAAAGGGTGTGAACGCTTCGGCAATGCAGTTGCCTCGGCTTTAGTGGAAATGCATCGCCAAGGAGAATAAATCTTGGGACAAGCACGGAACATCCTGACTGGAATGATCTCAAATCGCCAACCCTTCATTCGCCTGGGGGGATGGAAATACCGGTTTGCGCTGATTTGCGTGATGGCCCTTACCGCCTGCGCGGAAACGCCCCAGCGCGTTTCAACGGCCGAGGCATTCCGTGACACCCAACTCCTGGAGACCCAACTCAAGAAAGGGGTCTCCACGATGGAGGACGTCAAGCGGGTCCTGGGCGAACCGACCGGTTCCGGAGCCGTGTTCCTGCCCAGCGTCCAGCAAAGTCCACAGGAGATTTGGTTCTATCAGGATATCGAAATCACGGACTTCAAGGCATCGCAGGGGCAATTTGACATCAAAATCCGACAGCAAATTCTGGTGGTGTTTGTTCGCGACCGGCTTTTTGATGGGTTTATGTGGTTTTCAAACACGGACGCGGCAACAGGCTGGATCAAAGAACTCAGCTTGCGCGGCAAGGGGTGACGATGAAGTCGGACTCGTTTTATGCAGTATTGCTGATCGCGTCCCTGGCGTTGGGAGGGCTTCAAGGATGCGCCACACGCATGGAAATAGGCGCGCCGCCACGGCTGGACCGGCTGGCGCAATTGACCCCTAATGTATCAACCAGGAATGATGTCCTGCTCACCCTTGGCGAGCCGCGCGGCTATGGCGCCGCACGGCTGGATCCCGGTTTCAAGCAGCAGCGCGTTTGGCTCTACGAATATAGTGTCAGCGAAGGCAAGAATGTCCAGATCTCGATGCTGCTGGTTTTCTTCTCCGGGGATGCCTATGACGGTTACATGTGGTTCACTGATGCGTCAATATTTAAAGAGTATCAGGGGGACAAGGGGCGATGAGAACACTTAATCCCTTACCGGCAGTTCTGCTTGCCTTATCCCTAACTACGGCATTGCTTCCGGGTTGCGGGGCGATGAAGGTACGCGCCGGAACGCCCGTTTCGCCGTCATTGCTCGAGTCCAAATTAACGGTCGGGAAGTCGACCGCAGAGGATGTTCGCCAGGTGCTTGGGGAACCCGTTGGTATGGGACGCGAGTTTCTGCCATTCCATACCCAGCCACGCACTGTATGGTCTTATCACTTTGAGGAGGGCCAGGCCTCTTTCAGCGGCGGCGGAGATACTCGCCGCGTTTTTGTCTGGGTATTTCTTACCGATGCAGGCTACGACGGCTACCTTTGGGTCTCTAGTTTTCCAGCCGACCGCATAGCGCCCTGAATTCGATGGCAATGGTTCTGCCGCCACACACACGCATGTCAAGACCCACTACATAGTCGTCCTTCCTAACCCCGTCGACTCCGGGCGCCTTGCGTCCGTCCTGGCGCTCGAAGCTTTCGCGCAGCCCCTCCGGGTCAAACAGCATGCCCATCAGGGACGTAAACCGCGTGTGCGGTTCCGCGCGCGCCTTCAGTGTGAAACGCTCAAGCTTGCTGGTCACGGTCAGAGTCCTCTCGGTGTAGGGCCGTGTTTCACTCTCGCGCTGTCTCAAACCGCCACCCCTTTGCTCCGCCCGCATTACCGGGTGTCAACGCTACTATGGGTGGCTCCGACTTCCGCGCACCACCGCCCGTGTCCTCGCTCTTACACTTGTTCACGGGTGCCCGCCTCCAGCGGACCGACGCTCGGATCTCCCTGGTTACCGCGTATTCTCAATGTCAGGCTCGACACGGCCTCGGACCCCGGGGAGTACCAGCGCCGCTCGCCATCGCGCAGCGCCGGTTGTTGCCTACCGGAGGGACAAAACCGTCGGCACTCACCAACCAAATTTTTCGGGGCTCAACACCTTCAAGGTCGGCTCCACCCGTTACCTTTGCACCTCGCCTGCTTTCGTGCCTACGCATCGACTCGCCTGTTACCAGCCGCGCCGCAAGGCTCGATACTGGGCTCGTGGCTAGCGATTACCCAGGCGGGATTCCCACCCGCTAGAACACGCGACCTTGCCAGGCCGCACTGTCCCCGGAATTGCCCGGGCCTTGCCACGCCCTCCCTGCGATGCTAGGTTAGCCTTGCTTCAGCCGCCCGTGCGGTTGAACTTCCTATCCGCCGGTTGAACTTCCTATCCGCAGCCATTCCGGCAGCGTCGAAGCCGGCGCGCGCCGGAGACGCGCTATGCCAGTAGCCGCGCGGACCGTGGCGCACCGCGCGTAGCGGAAACGCACCACTGAAACATCACGTTCATATCGGCGGGCGCATATTTAGGCGACATTCCGGCTGCAGGAGGACAGGTGATGCACCTCAATAACTTCAAACATGAATCGCTATTGCTGTTATCGCTAATTTGTCTGTGCGTTTCCGCACATTCGCAAAATGCCGCCGTGCCCGCGCAGCCGGCCGCTGATCGCGCCGTGGATATTGCAGCACCTGCCAATGCAGCCGAAGAACGCACCCTACTGCGTGCCCAGGTGCTACTCGACCGCGCCCATTTTTCCTCGGGCGAAATCGACGGCCTTGCCGGCCGCAACCTGAAGAAGGCACTGGCTGGCTTCCAGCGCAGCAGGAACATCGACGACGATGGTCGCCTCGGCCCGGACACCTGGGCCGAACTCGAGCGCGACGCAGTGCCGACGCTGGTCGAGTACACCCTGCTCGAGGCCGACGTCAAAGGCCCGTTCGTGGAACTGCCAACGGATCTGTTCGAGCGGGCAGCGCTGCCGGCACTCGGGTACACCACGGTCGACGAAGCCCTGGGCGAACGCTTCCACGCCAATCCGGCGCTGTTGCGCAAGCTGAATCCCGGCAAACAGCTGGACCTCGCCGGCACGCTGATCCAGGTCCCCAACGTGATCGACGCGGCGGCTCCGACGGGCGCCACCCAGGTGATCGTCGACCGCTCCGAGCGCACCCTGATGCTGGTGGACGCGCAGGATGTAGTGATCGCGCAGTTCCCGGCATCCACCGGCAGCAAGCACGACCCGCTACCGGTTGGCGAGTGGAAAGTCGACAGCGTGTCGGTCAATCCGGTCTTCTATTACAACCCGGAGCTGTTCTGGGACGCCGACCCCACGCACACCAAGGCTAAGCTGCAGCCCGGGCCCAACAACCCCGTTGGACTCGTGTGGATAGACCTGTCGAAGGAGCATTACGGCATCCACGGCACACCGGAACCCTCGCGCGTCGGCAAGACCGAGTCGCATGGGTGCATCCGCGTGACCAACTGGACTGCGCTGCTGCTGTCCGAGGCGGTGAGCAACAACATGCCGGTGGTGTTGCGTGAGTAAGCGGCCGGTGCGCAAGCGGGCCGCATGAAGAGTCTGATGACCTTCCTCGCGGGCATCGTGTGCGGCGTGGTGGCCATGGGCTACCTGTGGCTGAATCCACAACGGCTGGCGCGGGTGCTGCCTTACGAGAGCGAAAAAAGCGGCGCGCCTGCCGTTGTCGACGGGTCGCTGCCGCCGCAACGGCAAGCACCCGAAGCCGCACCTGCGACCCCGCAACAGATGGCGGTCATCGAAGAAACCGCATCACCGAGCAGCGCGGAACCGTTGCAACTGGACGAGTCCTCGGCGCCGGAGGTGACGACGCAGACGCCGCCGATGCTGAGGCGCAAACTCGGCCTGCTGATTCCCGTATCCGGCGTGACCGCAGCGCAGCTCAGCGACACCTACACCGATGCCCGCTGTCAGGGTCGCAGCCACGACGCCATCGACATCATGGCGCCGACCGGCACACCGGTGGTTGCGGTCGACGACGGCGTCATCGTCAAACTGTTCACCAGCAAACCGGGCGGACTGACCATCTACCAGTTCGACGACGACGCCGAAGTGGCCTACTACTACGCCCATCTCGACGGCTACGCCGACGGCCTGAGCGAGGGCCAGACGGTCGCGCGCGGCGATGTGATCGGCTACGTCGGATTCACCGGCAACGCCAATCCGGACGGGCCGCACCTGCATTTCGCCATTTTCCTCCTCGGCCCCGAAAAGAACTGGTGGCAGGGCACGGCGATCAATCCTTACTGTCACCTGGTCGGAGACTGACGCAGGATCTGTGAGAGTCCCGGTCGCCCCTGTCGGGAATTCCGGGAATTCCGGGACAGTTTACCTAATCCCGTTCCAGCAGCTCAAAGAGGTCCCGGGTGTGAGAGTCTCGTCGCGGTGGCTTCGGCCCTGGCTTTTGTCGCTTGAGATGGCGCCCGAGGCGTTGCTCCAGAGCTTCGACAAAGGAATCCGGACCGAGCGGGCGGCCGGTGCTGGTATGCGCGTGCAGCACGTCGGCGATGTCCGGGGCGTCGGGCTCGCCGATGAAGCGAGCCCAATCGGATACCAGCTCCAACAGCGGACGCACGCTGACGAGCTCATCGTCCGCTCCGGCCAGATGGGCCCGGGCGCTCGACCACGGCCAGTCCTCCGGCCGTGCACAGAGCCGCGCACGGACGGGATTGAGCTCCACATACCTGGCAGCGGCGATGAGATGCCGCTCATCCATCACGAACGAGTGAAAACGCTCCTGCCAAAGGTGCCCTCGCCAGCCTTCCCGGAAATTGATCATGCGCGTGTAGCGACGATGAGCCTCGCCCAGCGCGTCACGCAAACCGAGCTCATCGCCCGGCACCAGGATCAGGTGCACATGATTCGGCATGAGGCAGTAGACAAGAACCTGCGTGCCACACGCCCGACAGGACGTCGACAGCAATCGCCGATATTCGGCGTAGTCCTCATCCCCAAAAAAGGTTCGCTGGCGCCGATTACCGCGCTGGGTCACATGATGTGGAAGCCCTGGGACAACCACCCTTGGAAGTCTCGCCATCGGTCGGCCGATCCCTCGTCACACAAACCCAGTTCGTGTTCTAACCCATCCAAAGCATCTCGTCTAGGGAACTAAAGTAAACGGAGAGTAAGCCGGGTCCTCACCGACGGTTAGGCAGATGTTCGTGTTCTCTGTTTGCCGCCTGGTTTCCCGGCGGTGCCACAATATCTCTGCCATACGACGGTTCGTTCCCGGCTCCTCGCAGAACCGGACTTGGAGTGTTACACCATCCGGCTCCCAGCTTGAGTCTTCCACCAAGGAACG
>CAWJBI010000021.1:0-32985 GCA_963841065.1 uncultured Gammaproteobacteria bacterium
GCAGGGAAAGCAGAATCAGGCCCAGAGTCGCCAGGGGTTGGCCTTCCAGGCCCAGTGAAAATCCGAGCATCAGGAGCGGCCAGTGCCAGAGGTACCAGGAATAGGAGCGGTCGCCCAGCCAAACCAGGGCGGGATGAGCCAGGGGTCCGCCGGTGCGGCGCGAGAAGGCTGTGACCGGCGGCGATGACCAGAGCGGCACCCAGGCCGGAGGCAAGTTGCCAGACGCCCGGGTAGGCCAGGTTCGGATGGAGCAAGAGGGCACTGCTTGATCGATCAGTATCAGTCCGAGCCCGAAGGCGTGCCAGGCGGTCATGGGGCTGAAACCGGGTGGGTTCGGCACGGTGGGCGTGGTGCGCTCGCCAAGATCTGACAGAGCGAGATATACCGAGGCGCCAATGGCAAACTGCCAGATGCGAGCCGGCATGAGGTAGAAGGCGGCGGTTGGTGAGGAGAAGGTCCAGGCTAGGGCAAGCCCAACGTTGGCCATAAACAGGAATCCAAAGGCTCGCCCACCGGATCATGCGCTGGCGGGGACTGGTCCGCGCCCGGTGGGCCAGCCAGGCTATCGCCAACAGGATGGGTGGCCAGATGAGATAAAACTGCTCCTCCACGCCCAGTGACCAGGTATGCAGGAAGAGGTCCCGGCTGGCGAGTTCGTTGAAGTAGTCGACCGCGCGCAGGACAAAATAGAGGTTACTGGTCCAGGATGCGGCAAAGGGGGCGGACGCCAGTTGGGCGCGGGCTTCCAGGTCGGAGAGCAGCCAGATCGCGCCCCCAGTACTGATCAGCAACATCACCATAAGAGCAGGCAACAGTCGTTTCAGGCGCCGGGCATAAAAGCGCGAAAGGATGATGTGGCCCGTTTGGTGCCGTTCTTGGGTCAGCAGGCCGGTGATTAGATAGCCGGAGAGGACGAAAAATACATCGACGCCCACAAATCCGCCGCTGAGGAGGGGCATATTGGCGTGGCCAAGCACCACCAGTAGGATGGCGATCGCGCGCAGGCCTTGAAGGTCTGGCCGGAAGGGCATGGGATTTGGGTGAGTCGGCTTATCGGTGGGCAGGGAGGTCGCTGCGCGGCATGATAAGCCACTATGGATGGCCTGTTACAAGAATGATCGGAAGATCGAATCGGTACATAGCCAGACCCGGGAATTTCAGCGCCAGCGGGACCATCCAGGGCGTATTGCCGGCGAGATCGTCGCTTTTGCTAACGGCGAGCGCGGCGTTGTGTTTTTCGGCGTCGATGACGACGGCCTGTTCATCGGCCTGCCGGATACGCAGACGGCGTTGCCGTCCCTGACCCCTATCGGTAGGGATCGCTGCATGCCACCGCTTAGCCCGATGCTGGCACAGTACGTCGTAGAGGGCCGCGACATTCAGTAACGGTTGACCGGCCATGACTTGAACCTTACCCCTCGCCGACCGGCCCAGCCCCTACAACTTCCCGGTCTGAGCCTACCCCCCGACCCTGCCGACGACCGTGATGGCCTTCATGGGTCAGGGGTGACGCTCAACCGCGGCTCATGGTGTCGGGTGGTACCCGCGGCCTCAATGCGTTGCCAGCCAGGCGGTCAGGTCCGCCGCGTCGTCAAAGTCGAGGAGGGCCTCACCCAGGGTTTCCGGATCGTCGATGGGCAGGGCGCTAATGCGCGCCTGCTGGGTCTGCGACACGGGGACGATGCGCCGCTGCAGGAGTCGCAGCACCCGTTGCACCTCGCGCTGGCGGCCGCGGGCCTCGCCTATCCTCTGACTTTTAGCCACCAGTTCTTTGTAGGCCCGGGTCTGCCGCTCCAGGCCCTTTTAGCGGCGATGGTGTTGGGGTCGATGAGGCGGCTGGCTTTCGGGCGTGAGGGTAACCGTCACCGGCTGGTGCCGGACGCCTCACTCACTCCCGACCTCGTCGAACACCGCCGCCAGGGTCGGTGCGGTCAGTACCCGGGCGGACCAGCCTAGCAGGGTATCGGCATCGGCGGTGTCGAGGCGGTGATGCACGGCGTCGGGTAGTTCCCCGAATCGCAACCGCAGCAGGGAGCGGAGGATGCGGGCTTCGCCGCGCTGCACACCTTGCGCGAGGCCGCGTTCAATGCCTTGCTCGATGCCTTGCTCGATGCCTTGCTCGATGCCTTGCTCGATGCCTTGCTCAATAAAGCGCTGGGCAAATCCGCTCATTTCGGCAGCCTCCTGGGGGTAGTGTTGGGCGGCGAGCGGCCCTTGGTCGGGGTACCCGCGGCCTCAATGCGTTGCCAGCCAGGCGGTCAGGTCCGCCGCGTCGGCGAAGTCGAGGAGGACCTCGCCCAGGGGTTCCAGGTCGGCGCTGAGCAGGATATAGGGTTGTTTGTCGGTATTCATCGCTGAGCCTGGGAGATGCCCGCCGGGAAGCCTTTACTCCAAGCCCACGGCGATGCCGATCAGGCGCCGGATGGCGGCGAGCTCCGTGCCGTCGATGCGCGAACTGGTGGGACTGACACGCTGCTTCGAGGTGGTCGTGACATGATGGGCCAGGGCATAACAGGGTTTGGCGCAGCCGTTGTTGGGAGTGGGCGGGATCAGGACGGACAGGTCCGCGATGGCGAGGTGGGGGTCTTCGGCGAGGGGCACCAGTATGAGGTTCGGGTAGGTCTCGTCGAACAGGTCGTTGTCCTCGACCACGACGGCTGGCCGCCGCTTGTTCGGCTCTTTTGGCAGCGCGTCGCGCCAGTCCACGAGGACGATCTGGCCGGCGGCAAGGTTCATCGACGCTCGCCCTCGGCGGTGGGCGTGCCCCATTGGTCGTAGAAGCGCTGGGCTTCCGGCGAGGTGGCGACATAAGCGCCAACCGCTCGGCTTTGATCGCGGATACGCTCCCGCCGCAGGCGCTTGGCCTCGTTGGCGGCGAGTTCCCGCAGATAGGTGGACAAGCCGATGCCGCGCGCCTTGGCGGCGTCTTCGAGCGTTGACTGCATGTCCACGTCCAACCGCACCGAAACAGGATGGCCCATGTCGTTCTCCCGTGCTAATGCGTGAGCATAGTACAAGAACCTACTACGCGCCAGTAGCGTGGAGAGGGTGGCCACCCCTTCCTCTGCCTGAAGTCGGGGAGGGGGTTGAGCGCGCACTGGAGGTGGGTCCGGGGTGTTAGGATACCCGAACCATGCCCAACCCAGCAGGTACCCATTGCCATGCCCCATCTTGCCTCCTACCCACACCTCAGCGTCGAGGACTACCTGGCCAGCGAGGACGGCGGCGAGGTCCGCCACGAATACATCGATGGCCAGCTCTATGCCATGACGGGCGCCAGCGATCGCCACGGGCTGATTACGCTCAATATCGCCACATGCCTGCGCCCACTCCTGCGTGGCACCCCTTGTCAACTCTTCGCCAACGACATGAAGGTGCGGCTGAAAATCAGCCAGCAGGACATCTTCTACTATCCCGACCTGCTGCTGTCGTGCGATCCGACCGATCGGGAAACCTACTACCGCAGCAAACCCTGCCTGCTGGTCGAGGTGTTGTCCGACTCCACCGCGCGCCTGGATAGCCGCGAAAAACGCTTCGCCTACCAGACCCTCCCCAGCCTGCAGGAGTACCTGCTGGTATCCCAAACCCACCGCCAGGTCCAGATTTTCCGCCGCCAGAATGAATGGGCACCGGAAATCCACCAGGCGGGGCAGGTCCGGCTAGACTGCCTGGGGTTCGAGTTGCCGCTGGATGTAATCTATGAAGATGTCACGGGGCTATGACGAGCGCCTTGCTCAGTCATAGTAGAGGTATCGGAAGCGCGGATCGTCCGGGGTACCTTCGAGGGCACTGCCCACCGCCGGTCGCCACTGCACCGTTTCCTCGATCTTGTGGGCCAGTTCAAAGTCCTTGTCGGTAATGCCGTTTGCCGAGTGGGTCTTCAGGTCCACGACGACCGAGTCATAAGAGACCTTCAGGTCCGGATGATGCCAGGCGGCCTCGGCCAGGTGGCCGATGGTGTTGACCACCAGCAGGGCGCCCTTCCAACCGCTGGTGCGGTACTGACGCCGCAGACAACCCTCGGCATAGTCCCAGGCGGGCAAGGCCGTCGCCAGGCGCTGCCCAATCTCCGCTGGGGTGTAGGTCTTCTCGTCGGTCATGGTCGTTCACTCCTCTTGATGTCAATCCTGGCCCAAGGTTTCGTCCAGCTTGGCCGGGTCAAAATCGCCGGTGACCAGGCTGGTGCCGATGCCCTTAAGGAGGACCAGGCGCAGGCGGCCGTCCTGGACCTTTTTGTCCACGGCCATGAGGTCGCGGAAGGCCTGGGGCGTCAGTTCCGGGGGTGGGGACGACGGGCAGGCCGGCGGCGGCGATGAGGGCACGGGCGCGGGCCAGGTCGGCGGCGGCGAGCCAGCCAAGGCGGTGGGACAGATCGGCGGCCAGGCACATGCCAGCGCCGACGGCCTCGCCATGGAGCCAGGTGCCATAGCCCATGCCCGTCTCGATGGCGTGGCCGAAGGTGTGGCCGAGGTTGAGCAGGGCGCGTTGGCCGGCCTCCCGTTCGTCCGCCGCCACCACCTCGGCCTTGTTCTGGCAGGAACGCTCGATGGCCTCGGCCAGGGCCTCGCTGTCGCGGGCCAGGAGGGCGGGCATCCGGTCCTCCAGCCAGCCAAAGAAGGCGGGGTCGCGGATGAGGCCGTATTTGATGACCTCGGCCAGGCCGGCGGCGATCTCCCGGTCCGGCAGGGTGTTGAGGGTGTCGGTATCGATGATGACGGCGCCGGGTTGGTGGAAGGCGCCGATCATGTTCTTGCCGAGGGGGTGATTGACGCCGGTCTTGCCGCCGACGGAGGAATCGACCTGGGCCAGCAGGGTGGTGGGGACCTGGATGAAGGCGACGCCGCGCTGGTAGCAGGCGGCGGCAAAGCCGGCCATGTCGCCCACCACGCCCCCGCCCAGGGCGATGAGGGTGCAATCCCGGCCGAAGCGGTTACCCAGCAGGCCGTCGAAGATGCGGTTCCAGACCTCCAGGGTTTTGTATTGCTCGCCATCCGGGAGTATGACTTGCGCCACCTGATAGCCGGCCAGGGCCTGCTCAACCTGGGTCAGATAGAGGGGGGCGACCGTCTCGTTGGTGACGATCATGACCTGGCGGCCACGGATATGGGGCTGATACCAGCCTGGATCGGCCAGCAGTTGTTGGCCGATGTGGATGGGATAGGCGCGATCACCCAGGGCCACCTGGATGCTTCTGGTCATGACAATTCCGTCTCGAGGCGGCGGCGGATCTCCTTGACGACGGAGGCGGTGCCGCGCTTCTCGGTGGAGACGACCAGATCGGCGACCTGGCGGTAGAGGGGTTCGCGCTCGTCCATGAGTTGACGCAGACGTTCGAGGGGGTCTTCTGTCTGGAGCAGGGGCCGGTTGCGGTCGCGGTTGGTGCGGGAAAATTGCTGCTCGGGGCTGCAATGGAGATAGATCACCACGCCGCGGGCCGCCAGATTCTGGCGACTGACCTCCCGCAGGATGGCGCCGCCGCCGGTGGCCAGGACGATGCCCTCCTGGTTGGTCAGGTCGGCGATGGCCTGCTGCTCGCGGTTGCGAAAGCCCTCCTCGCCTTCGTATTCGAAGATGGTAGAGATGTCCACCCCGGTGCGGCGCTGGATCTCGTGATCGCTGTCCTCGAATCGAAATGACAGGGCCTCGGCGAGCTGGCGGCCGATGGTGGATTTGCCGGCTCCCATGGGGCCGATGAGAAAGATGTTGTTTAACCGCTTCATGGACGCATGCTTTTTCGGATTAGGAAGGCGCGTGGGGAGTTAGGGATGAATGACAGCCCGGTTTCAACGCGATTTTAACTCCGGCTGGAGAATTCTGGGGGTAACGAAGATGAGCAATTCATTGTTGGTTTCCTTGCGTGAATCATTCTTAAACAGATTGCCAACAATCGGCAGGTTGCCAAGCCAGGGTACCTGCTCTTTGCTCGTGAACCGGGTCCGCTCGAACACACCGCCCAGGACGACCGTCTCGCCATTATCGACGAGTACATTGGTTTCGACGGCTCTTTTATTGATGTAGGGATTGCCATCGACTTTCAAGGCCTCGTCGGCCTCGTTCTTGGTCACATTCAAGGCCATGAGAATGCGATTGTCTGGGGTGATGTGGGGGGTGACCGTGAGCTTGAGGGTGGCATCCTGATACTTCACGGTGGGTGGTTCGTTTTGGGTGCCCGGGGTGACGACCGGGACCTGCTGGCCAACCTCGATCTCGGCCTTCTGCTTATCGGAGGTAATGACCCTGGGATTCGAGATGATTTCACCCCGGCCTTCCTGCTGCATGGCGGTCAGTTCGAGCTGCAGCAGATAGCTGCCGATCTTGCCGATGAGGAAGTTGATCGCGCTGCTGGGATTGGCGGCGGGTAAATCGACCATCAGGGGCACCGTGTCATCGACGGTGGTCCCCCAATAATTGTCACCCAACAGCGTACCCGGGCGTCCGCCATAAATTTCATTGAAATCGCCGTTGTTCTCATTGACCTGGAGGCGATTGGCGCCGAAACGCACCCCCAGTTCACGGGCGAAATTATCAGAGGCAATGACGACGCGCGATTCGATCATGACCTGGCGCAGGGGCACGTCCAGGCGGGTGACGAGCAGACGGATCTGCTCGAGTTTATCCGCCGTGTCCTGGACCAGGAGGGTGTTGGTGCGCTCATCGGCGGTGACGCTGCCCCGGCTGGATAGGAGTCCCCGGGCCTGGGACTCTTCCTCTTCGCCCTGGGCTCGCCCCTGCTGGAGGCTACCCGAGACCTTGGTCACCTGCTGGGACGCCAATAACTTGGCGATATCCGTGGCCTTGGCGTAATTGATCTGGATATTCTCGGTACGGAGAGGGACCAACTCCTCGATCTTTTGCGTCGCCGCCAACTCCTGCTCCTCGCGGGCCATGACCTCCTCGGTGGGGCCGATCATGATGACATTGCCCTTCTGGCGCATGGTCAAGCCCTTGGACTTGAGGATGATATCCAAGGCCTGATCCCAGGGCACGTTCTTGAGGCGCAGGGTGACATTGCCCTTGACGGAATCGCTGGCGACCAGGTTGAGCCCGGTAAAGTCCGCCAGGAGCTGCAACACGGCGCGGACCTCGATGTCCTGGAAATTGAGGGTCAACCGATCGCCACTGTAGGTGGCCTGGTCTCGCTTTTTCCGTTCCTGCTGTGCCTGGGTCAGTTTGCGGAATTCAATCGTGAAGAGCTCGTTGACCTGGTAGGCCAGATATTCGTAATTCTTGGTGGGTTGGATGGTAATGGCGACGTCACGACCCTGGGGGCGGGACTCGATGGCGACGACCGGGGTGCCGAAATCCACCACGTCCAGCCGGCGACGCAGGGGCACGGGCAGGACGGCATCCAGGACCTCGACGACCACCTTGCCCCCCTGCTCCGCGACGGTGGCGCGGGTATCCGGCCTGGGCAGTTTCACCAGGACCAGGCCCTCGCCGGCGGGGCCCCGCTGAAAGTCGATACCCCGCAGTTCGGGGCCCTTGGCCGCGATGGGCCCGGTGCCGGACAGGGCCGGGGGGGCGGCCAGGGGCGCGGTGACCCTGGACTCGTTGATGGCGATGGTGACCCTATCACCCCGGTTCTCGACCCGATAGGGCACGGGACTGGCGAGATTGACGACGACCCGGGTGCGGCCCTCGGCATCCAGGGCCGTCAGGCTCTGGACGGGCCCCACGTCGATCGCCACGTTCTTGCGCGGCAGTTCACTGGCCACCCCCGGGAGGTCGAGAACGATGCGCGCCGGCGATTCGGTGGAGAAGTCCCGAGGGGCGGCTACGGCCTCGGTGAGGACCAACTCGATGCGGACCTGATTGCCGGGGAGGGAGGCGAATTCCACGTCCTTGAGGGCGGCCGCCAGGCCGCTGGCTGGCCAGGCGAGGCTCAGGATCAACAGCCAGGGCAAATTCAGAAGCGCAACCGCAACCCTGGCCGGGGCGGGCCCTGACCACCGGATCCTCATGAGTGAAAGCGCCTGCATGTATGTTCCTTGCACTCGGGCCACCTATTTTACCCGTTTCCCGTTCTGATTCAGGGCCATGGATGCCTCGCGCTCCATCCAGCGCCCCGCGCCGTCCTGGATAAGTTCGACGAGGTCGATCCTCTGCTCCGTGATCCGGATGACCCGGCCATGATTCTGGCCCAAATAGTTGCCAACCGCGACGCGATGGAGGGTCTTGTCCTCCTTGGCAAAGACCAGGCCCCAGACCCTGTCATCCTGCTGCAAGATGCCCTGCATGAGCAAGCTATCGAGGGCAAAACGCTCCAAATTCTCCCGAGGCCGATGGGGGTCCGGGGCCATGCCGCCAGGGTCCGGGGTCTCCGGGGTGATGGCGGCCGTCTCCTTGTCCATGAGGAAGGGGTCGCGCCGCTGACCCGGATCGTAGGGGAAGCCTTCGACCAAGACGTAGTCCGGCAGGGGGGCGATCGGCGGTGGCCGTCGCATCCGGATCTGGTCGACGTAGTCTTCCAGATCGGTCAGATCGTAATTACCGCAACCGGCCAGCCCCAGCGCCGCCACACCCAGGGCGGAGAGCAAGGCAATCCGGGCCCCGGGACTCATGGCTTGGCTTTTCCCTGCTGCCCAGCCTTGCCGCCTTGCTTGGTCTCCTGGGCCTTCTTGGTCTCCTCGTCCTCGATGTAGCGGTAGGTCTTGACCGTGGCCTGCATGCGCAGCTTGCTGGCCGCCGCGGCACCGCGGACACTCCTATCCAGAGAGGTGATGACGACATCATGGACGGTGACGATCCGCGACAAGGCCGCGAGGCCACTGGCAAAACGACCCAGATCGTGATAGGTGCCGGTCACTTCCACCTGGATGGGCAGTTCGGCGTAAAAGCTCTTGGATACCTCCCCGGCGGGCCGAAAAAGGTCGAATTCCAGTCCCGCCGCCAGGCCCGTCTGGGACACATCAACCAACAGGGCGGCGATCTCGGCGCTGCCGGGTAATTGCCTGAGCAGATCAGTCAAAAACTCCTCGATTTGGACCAACTGCTCCCGATGGATCTCCAGATTGGCCGCCAGGCGTTGCTTGGCCTCGAAACTCGCCCTGAGTTCGGTTTCCCGTGCCTCGACGCGGGTCAGGTTATCTAATTGATCCAGAGTGACGAACCAGTACCAACCTCCCGCCACGACACCACACAGAAAGACGACGAGGACAGCCTTGGCTACCACCGGCCAATTGCCGATGTCGCTGAAATCCAGATCGCTGAGTTGGTTGAGATCCATGAGGGTTAAGGTCCGCGCCAGCCTTCAGGCCGGGGCCTTGTCCTCCTGCGGTTTCGGCGCCGGCGGCCGTTGCTGCTGAAACTGCAACTCGAATTGGCTCAGACCCCTGTCCGACTTATCCTGATCCTTGATGATGGTGAGGGTGGGGTTGGTGATCCAGGCCGAGGCCTTGATGTTGCGCATCAGGTCCGAGATGCGGCCGTAGGATTGGGCGCGCCCCTCCAGCACCACATTGCGACCGCTCTGCCTGATACCGGTGAGAAAGACCCCGTCGGGGATGGCGGTGACGATCTCGTCGAAGAGATGCACCACCTCCGGGCGGATGTACTGCAACTCCTGGATGATATCCATCCGCGCGAGCAGGTCCGCCTTTTTCTTTTCGATCTCCTTGATCTCGTTTATCTTACTGTCAAGCTTGGCGATCTCGGCAATCAGGAAGTCATTGCGGGACACCTGGTACAGGATCAGGCCGTCGATGACAAAATAACTGGCGATGGCGGCACCCAGGGTGACCAGCAGGGCGATCATGCCATGGATGACAAAGAGACGTTTTTGGTGTTGCCGCCTGGTCTCGCGCCAAGGCAGGAGGTTGAGGCGTACCATCTAGTCGAACCCGCGCAAGGCCAGGCCAACGGCGAGGGCCAGGGCGGGACCCTGGCGGTGGATCAACTGGACCCCAACCTTGGGCCCCAGCGTCATATGGATAAAGGGGTTGGCGACGTAGGCCGTGATCATCAGGCTTGCCCCGATCACCTGGTCGAGACCCGGAAGTCCGGCCAAGCCGCCCGCGAGGAGGATTCGATCCACCGGTTTGGAAGAGGTAGGGGAAAAGAAAAACTGCAGGGCCCGGCCGATCTGCTGGGCCATGGCGGCCGCGAAGGGATCCCGCACCTCGGTGGCAAAGGCTTCGGGCAGATCGTCCTCGATGACCTGGCGCCGGGCCTCCTCGGGGGTCAGGTCGTACCGGTGCTGGACTTCCTCGAACAATTGCGCGGCGGCGAAACCCTGCTCGCGGGTGAAGAGGACGCGGTTCTCGCGCATCACCTGGATACGCATGGCGTTCGCGCCGATATCCACGATGGCGATGGTCTGGCCCTCGGCCTGGGCGTCGAGCGCCAGAATACAGGCGTTCCCGAGGGCGTAGGGCTCCACATCGATGATGCTTGTCTTGAGACCCGCAATATCCAGGGCAATGATCAAGTTATTGGCGATCTCATGCCTGGCCGCCGCTAGCAGGACATCCACTTCCCCCACGGTGGCCGCCGGGCCCAGCACGGTGAAGTCGATATCGACTTCATCAAGGGAGTAAGGAATGTACTGGTCCGCATCCATCTTGATCTGGTTTTCCATCTCCTCTTCACCGAGACCGGCCGGCAAGGTGATGATCTTGGTGATGGCGGCGGCGCCGGACATGGCGACGGCGGCGGCCTTGGCGCGGGTCCCCGAGCGGGCAACCGCCTTGCGGATGGCCTCGCCCACCAACCGTGGATCGGCGATCTTTCTCTCGGAGATGGCGCCGGGAGGCAAGGGTTCGAGCGCGCAGCTTTCCACCTGGTAGGTGTGGGGGGAACCGGCCCCGGCTTGGGAGAGTTCGATCAGCTTGACGGCGGTCGAGCCGATATCCAATCCCAGGAGCGGCGCCTTCTTGCGGCCAAAGCCAAGGCTGAGCATGGATGGAATACGTTTATTAGGGGCGTGTGGGAGTTTGAGTTGGGATTAAGTAGCCAACGGCGAACAATATATAACTTTTCCCCCTTGGCTGGCGAAGATTGACGTGGGATGGGCATTTCCGGAGGCCAACAAAGATGCGACAACGCGAGCGCGCGGATAGCCAGCGCCGCTGGCTGGCGGAGGAGACGGCGCGACTGATGGCGGAACAGGGGATCGCCGAGCCCGAGCGGGCGCGGCGCAAGGTGGCGGAGCGGGCAGGGATCGACAACAGGCGCCTCTGGCCGAGCAACGAGGAGGTCCAGGAGGCGCTGCTGGCTTACCGGCGGCTGTTCTGGAGGCCGGACCAGGCCGCGACCTTGCTCCATCGCCGCGAGCAGGCCCTGGCGGCCATGCGCCACTTTGCCCGCTTTGGCCCCAGGCTGGTGGGCGCCCTGGTCGATGATTATCCGGACCCCGATCAGCCGGTGCGCCTGCACCTCTTCGCCGAGGCCGTGGACGAGATCGTCCTCATCCTCCTGAACCAGGGTATCCCCTGGCGGGAACGCCAGGAGCAGCGGCACTTCGCGGATGGGTCGCGGCGCTTTCCGCCCATCCTGACCTTCATTGCCGGCGACACCCCCATCGAGCTGCTGGTACTGCCAACCCTGGCCCGGAGCAATCCCCCCCTCGCCACCCGCGATGAAAAACCGGAGCGGGGCCTGGATGAGGCGGGGGTCGAGCGCCTGGTGGCGGCGGCGCGCGCCCTTATAGCGTTGGCGAGATGATGGCGGCGGGATGGCGCAGCCGCATACGCGGCTGGCCTTGCTGACGATAGATCCAGCCGTGGACTTCCAGGCGCTGGTCCTTCAACTTGCGGAGCCGGGCGACATCGAAATGGGGCAGGTCCTCGGACTGGATGTGCAATTCCAACCCGCCCTCCAGCTTGATGCGCAGCCCGTCACGGTAGGGGCCGACGGACTTGACCCGTCCGGCGATGCGCTCAAAACCGGTGGTAGAGGCCTTGATCCGGGCGGCATCCAGGGGCGGACGGCTCCAGAGGCCGCGCTTGGCACCGCGGGCCTCGTCCTCGGCCCTTTTGTAGCAGTCCAGAAATTTCGGGTTGGCCGGGAAGGGGCTCTGGTAGGCCAGGCCACGCTCTATCAATTGCTCGCTGATATTGCGCCCCTGGTCGTCGAAGAGGTGGGCGAGACGGCGGCCATAGCGGTCGCGGCCCTCGCCATCGGCGACGAGACGCACGCGCCAGCCGCTCGCGGCCAGCAGGTCCCGCAGGGCGGCGCTGGCCTGGCGGGCGCCGGGGTCGTCGGGTTTGCCGTCGCGACCTTTCTCGGGGGTATTGATCCCAATGAGGCGTACCCGGGTGTCATCCGCGAGTTCCAGGGTATCGCCATCGATGACCTGGGTGACGCGGGCGGGCTCGGATTGGGCGGGAAGGGGGCAAGCGGACCAGGCGGCGAAGGGGAACAACCCCATCACCCACAGCAGCAAAAAAGCCGGGATGCGTCTTGGCATCACCGGCCCGCGCGGAGCAGGGGGTACTTCAGCGGCCGTATTTGCGACGGAACTTGTCCACGCGCCCGCCGGTGTCCACGATCTTCTGCTTGCCGGTATAGAAGGGGTGGCAGGCGGAGCAGACTTCCACGTGTAGGTCCTTGCCCAAGGTAGAGCGGGTGCTGAACTGATTGCCGCAACTGCAAACGACCTTGGTGTCGCGATACGCGGGATGAATGCCTTCTTTCATGGTGACCCTGACTATCCCCTAAGGGGCTTGATCTTGGAAAACGCGCAAATTTATCACTGACATGGGCTTTCGGCAAGCTTACCGACTCCGCTAGCGGCCAATCCGCCGCAAAGCCGAGCCCGGAAGCCTGACCCCTGCCCCCCTCTCGGGGCGATAAAAAAGGGCCGCGCCTTGCGACACAAGCCCTTGCGTTGGTACCGAGGGCCGGATTTGAACCGGCACGGTATTGCTACCGTCAGATTTTGAGTCTGATGCGTCTACCAGTTTCGCCACCCCGGCATCGCCTCTACAGGCAGGGGGCAAGTATAGCCTTTCCCGCTGGCGGGGCAAGGGCAAAATGTGGGCGCGTGCGACCGCGACTGGGTCCCTCCCCCGCGGGAGCCTGGCGCGACCTGCCGATCCGGCCCGGGTTTCCGGTATCATCCGCGCCATGAAACGCTCGGACTTTCACTTTGATCTGCCGCCGGAACTCATCGCCCAGAGGCCCCTGGCGAGGCGCGGGGCCAGCCGGCTCCTCTGTCTGGACGGCCCGAGCGGCCGGCTGGAGGACCGGCTGTTCGCCGCGCTCCCGGACCTGCTGCGGCCGGGCGACCTGCTGGTCTTCAACGATACCCGCGTCATGCGCGCCCGGCTTTTCGGCCGCAAGGAGAGCGGCGGGCGCCTGGAGATCCTGGTGGAGCGCCTGCTGGGGCCGGACCAGGTCCTGGCCCATGTCCGTGCCAGCAAGTCGCCCAAGCCCGGGGGACGGCTGCGGCTGGAGTCGGGCGATGCCCTGGAATGCCTGGGTCGGGAGGGCGAACTCTTCCATCTGCGGGCCCTGGACGCGGACTTTCCCGCCCTCATGGAGCGGCACGGCCACATGCCCCTGCCCCCCTACATCCAGCGTCCGGACGAGGTGGCGGACCTGGAGCGTTACCAGACCCTTTACGCCCGCCGCCTGGGGGCGGTGGCGGCCCCCACCGCCGGACTGCACTTCGACGCGGAGATGCTGGCAGCGGCTGGCGGCCCAGGGTGTCGCCTCCGCCCACGTCACCCTGCACGTCGGCGCCGGCACCTTCCAGCCGGTGCGGGTGGAGGACCTGGACGAGCACCCCATGCACGCGGAATGGCTGGAGGTGGACGAGGAGCGTGTGCGCCCAGGTCGAGCAGGCCCGCGCCCGGGGCGGCCGGGTGGTGGCGGTGGGCACCACCAGCGTGCGCAGCCTGGAGACCGCCGCCGCCCGTGGCGCCCTCGCCCCCTATCGCGGCGAGACCCGGCTCTTCATCCGGCCTGGCTACCGCTTCCGGGTGGTGGACGCCCTGATCACCAACTTTCACCTGCCCGAATCCACCCTGCTGATGCTGGTCTCCGCCTTCAGCGGCTATCCGGCCATCATGGCCGCCTACCGCCACGCGGTCGCCGCGGGCTACCGCTTCTTCAGCTACGGCGACGCCATGTTCCTGACCCGGCGGGATTAGCCCCAGGGCTCCAGGCAGCTTAGAAAATCGACGGTGATCCAGGCGCTCACGCCCCACAGGCGGCGGCCGTCCCGTTCCTGGTAGAAGATGACTTGCCGGGCCTGGGGGTGGCCAGGGGCTGGCCAGAGTCGGGTGTGACGGTGGCTGGGCTCGCGCAGCCAGTCGAGGGGCAGGCTGAAGATCTCCGCCACCTCGGCGGGGTCTGGCCTCAGGGCGACCGGCCAGGTGGTGACCAGACCCACCACGGGCGTCACCCGGTAGCCGCTGACGGTTTGGAAGGGGCGCATCTGGCCCAGCACCTGGATGTGGCGGGGGTCCAGGCCGATCTCCTCCTCGGCCTCGCGCAGGGCGGTGGCCACGGCGTCCCGATCGCCCGGGTCCGCGCGCCCGCCCGGAAAGGCCACCTCGCCGCTATGGCGATCATGCTCATGCTCGGCGCGGCGGATAAACAGCAGGCGCCAGGAGGCGTCCTGGCCCCCCCTCGGGTCGCAACCGGGGCGGAGCAGCGGCAGGAGCACGGAGGCGGGCCGGGGCGAGGCCCCATCGCCGGAGACCTCTTCCTCTCGTGATTCCTCCCGGCCAGCGGCCTGGGCCAGGCGGTTGGCAATGGTGGCGGCGTTAAAGCGACTGGACCACATGATGGCGATGAAAAGTCCGGATTGTCTCCTCGGTGGATGCGGCGAGGATATTACAATAGCCCCCCCGTCCCAAGCCGTACGCGACCCGACCCGACCCGCCCATGACCCCCTTTGTACCTGGCCAGCGCTGGCTCAGCGAGACCCAATCCGAACTCGGCCTGGGCCTGGTCACGGCCATCGAAGGCCGCCAGGTGAGCATCCTCTTTCCCGCCACCGGCGAGACCCGCCTCTATGCCCAGAACAACGCGCCCCTGAGCCGGGTCCTCTTCCACCCCGGGGAGCGGGTGCGCATCCCCGGCGGCGAGGACCTGCGGGTCGTGGCGGTCGAGGAAGAGGCCGGCATCCTCACCTACCAGTGCGAGGACACGGAAGGCCACCCCAGCCGGCTCACCGAGACCCGGATCGATCCCGCTCTGCCGATTAACCGGCCGCGTCAGCGCCTGCTGGCCGCGCGCCTCGACCGCGATGCCTGGTTCAGCCTGCGTTACGAGACCTGGCTGCGGGGCATGGCGGCGGCGGGGTCCGAGGTGCTGGGCCTGGTGGGGCCCCGGGTCAGCCCCATCCCCCATCAGCTCTATATCGCCACCGAGGTCGCCCGCCGTCCGGCCCCACGGGTGCTGCTGGCGGACGAGGTGGGCCTGGGCAAGACCATCGAGGCCGGCCTTATCCTCCACCAACTACTCCTCGCCGGGCGGGTGGCGCGGGTCCTGATCCTGGTGCCCGAGCCCCTGCTCCACCAGTGGCTGGTGGAGATGCGGCGGCGCTTCAATCTGCGCTTCGCCCTCTTCGACCGCCAGCGGCTGGGGGAGATCGCGCCTACAAGCGACAACCCCTTCCTCACCGAGCCCCAGGCCCTCTGCCCCCTGGAGGGGCTGCTGGCCGCCCCCGCCGCCGCCCGGGCGGTCCTGGAGGCCGACTGGGACCTGCTGATCCTGGACGAGGCCCATCACCTGCGCTGGAGCCCCACCGAGACCAGCCTGGAATACGACCTGGTGGCCGCCCTCGCCGCCCAGACGCCCGGCGTCCTCCTGCTCACGGCCACCCCGGAGCAACTGGGTCGCGCCGGGCACTTCGGCCGCCTGCGCCTGCTCGACCCCCACCGCTGGCGGGACTATGACGCCTTTCTGGCCGAGGAGGCCGGCTATGTCGGCATCGCCCAACTGGCGGGACGGCTGCTGGATGGCCAGCCCCTGGCGCCGGCGGACCAGGAAGGCTTGCGGGCCCTGGGGCTGGACACCCTGCCGCCGGAGCGGATCATCGCCGCCCTGCTGGACCGGCACGGCACCAGCCGGGTCCTGTTCCGCAACAGCCGCGCCGCCATCCCGGGCTTCCCCCCTCGCGAGCCCATCCCGCACCCCTTGCCCCGCGAGCCCGCCGCCGGGATCGCCAGCCCGACCCCGGGCGCCACCCCGGAGCCCACGTCCGAGCCGCCCCTGCGCCCCCCGGTCGAGACCGAACCCCTGGCCAGCGCCCGTGTCACCTGGCTGGCCGCGACCCTGCGCCAGTTGCGGCCGGAAAAGCTGGTGGTCATCTGCGCCCAGGCCGCGACCGCTATCGCCCTGCGCCGCGCCCTGCTGGAGCGCGAGGGCATCCATGCCGCCCTCTTCCACGAGGAGATGGAGATGGTGGAGCGCGACCGGGCCGCCGCCTTCTTCGCCGATGCCGAGGAGGGCGCCCAGGCCCTGATCTGCTCGGAGATCGGCGGCGAGGGCCGCAACTTCCAGTTCGCCCACCACCTGGTGCTGTTCGACCTGCCCCTGAACCCGGACCTGCTGGAGCAGCGCATCGGGCGCCTGGACCGCATCGGCCAGACCCAGACCATCCGCATCCACATCCCCTATCGGGTGGGCGGTCCCGAGGAGATCCTCTACCGCTGGTACCAGGAGGGGCTGGATGCCTTCGCCGCCATCTGCCCGGCGGCGGGGGCGGTCTACGACCGGCTCGGGGAGCGCCTGCGCGCCCTGCTGGAGATGCCCCAGGCCGATCCCGCCCAGGTGGACGCCCTCATCGCCGCCGCGCGCCAGGAGCGGGAGCGGATCGGCGCCGAGTTGGCGGCCGGGCGTGATCGGCTGCTGGAACTCCACTCCCATCACCCCGAGGTCTCCGCCGCCCTGGTGGACGCCATCAGGGAGCAGGACGCGGACCCGGCCTTGCGGGACTACCTGACCCGCGTCTGGGACAGCTTCGGCATCGACCTGGAGCCGGGGGCGGGGGCGACCCTGGTCCTGCGCCCGGGCGTCCATCGGCTGCAGGAGCGGTTTCCGGAGCTGCCCGAGGAGGGCTTGACGGTCACCTTCGACCGCTCCCTGGCCCTGGCCCGGGAGGACCGCGAATTTCTGACCTGGGAACACCCCATGACCCGCGGCGCCATGGCCATGATCCTGGACTCGGACCTGGGGACCTGCGCCCTGACCCTGCTGCGCGACCCGGACCTGCCCACGGGTGGCCTGCTGCTGGAGATGATCCATGTCGCCCAATGCCCGGCGCCGCCGGAACTGGAGATCGGCCGCTTCCTGCCGCCCACCGCCCTGCGCCTGCTCCTGGATGCCGAGGGCCGGGATCGCACGGCGGACTTCCCCCACCAGCGCCTGCGTGGCCAATGCCTGACCCGCAACCGCCGGCTGGCCCATGCCATCATCCAGGCCAAGACCGCGACCCTGGAGACCATGATCGCGGAGGGCGAACGCCGGGCCGCCCAGGCGGCGGAGGGATTGGAAGTCGCGGCCCGCGCCCGCATGACAGGGGAACTGGATGCCGAGATAGGGCGCTTGCGCGCCCTGGCCCGGGTCAACCCCAACATCCGCGCCGAGGAGATCACGGCCCTGGAGGAGCGACGCGACCGCCTGTCCCGTTACCTGACCCGGGTCCGGCTGCACCTGGATGCCCTGCGGCTGGTGGTGGCGGCCTGAGCGCGGCGGGTCCGTTTGAACCACGCCCGGGGTGGCTGGGCCCCGAGATCCCCGCCACCCGCATCCCTCATTCACCCATCGAGGTTACCATCCCATGATCGAACTGAAGGTAGAAGGCATGACCTGCGGCCACTGCGAGCAGGCGGTGCGCCAGGCCCTGGCGGCAGTCCCCGGGGTGAGGGCCGTTCTGGAGGTGGACCGCGGCCAGCAGTACGCGGCGGTCGAGGGGGACGCGGACCCGACGGCCCTGATCGCGGCGATCAAGGCCGAGGGCTTTCAGGCCCGTGTCGCCTGATCCCCTCGGCCTACTCCCCCGGTCCCGACGTGATTTCCGGCCCGTGACCGCCGTCCCGAACACTGCTTACCCCCTGGCGGGGCTGACGGGGTGCGACCGCGCCTGGGAGCCCCACCATGGCCGCTGAAATCCGCTTCGGCGTGGGCGGCATGACCTGCGCCAACTGCAGCGCCCGGGTGGAGCGGGTGCTGAAGCGCCAGCCGGGCGTGACCGCGGCGGTGGTGAATCTGGCCACCGAGACCGCCATCGTCCACTACGACCAGGCGAGCATCCCGGAGCTGCTGGGCGTCGTCCGGGATGCGGGCTATGTCCCCCAGGAGGCGCACCTGGCCCTGGGGATCGGCGGCATGACCTGCGCCAATTGCAGTGCCCGGGTCGAGCGGGTCCTGGGGCGCTTGCCGGGGGTCATCGAGGCGACGGTCAACCTGGCCACGGAGCAGGCCCAGGTGCGCTATCTGCCGGCCATGCTGGCACCGGACGCCATCGCGGCGGCGGTGCGGGGGGCGGGCTACGAGCCCCGCCTGGAGGCGGAGGCGGCCCCGGGCACCCCTGACGATAGCCTCGGACGCGACCTGCGGCTGGGGTTGGCCTTCACCCTGCCCCTGCTGATCCTGGCCATGGGGCCCATGCTCTGGATGCCCCTGGGCCACTGGCTGGACGCCCGGCTGGGCTGGCGCGGCCAGGGGCTCCTGCAGATGCTGCTGGCCGCGCCCGTCCTCTTCTGGGCCGGCCGGCGTTTCCTGCGCCACGGCTGGGCGGAACTGCGATCCCTGAGCCCGGGCATGAGCAGCCTGGTGATGCTGGGGGGCGGCGCGGCCTTTGGCTATTCCACCCTGGTCCTGCTGGCGCCGGGGAGTTTCCCCCCCGGCACCGCCCATTTCTATTTCGAGGCGACGGCGGTCATCGTCACCCTCATCCTGCTCGGCAAGTGGCTGGAGGGCCGCGCCAAGGGACGGACCTCGGCGGCCATCCGCCGCCTCGTCGCGTTGCGACCCCTCACGGCGCGGGTGATCCGCGCGGGGCTGGAGCAGGATCTCCCCCTGCAAGCGGTCAGCCTCGGCGATCGCGTCATCGTCCGCCCCGGCGAGCGGGTGGCGACGGACGGCGAGGTGGAGAGCGGCGAGAGCTGGGTCGATGAATCCATGCTCACCGGCGAGCCCTTGCCGGTGGCCCGCGGGCCGGGCGACCGCGTGGTCGGCGGCACCCTCAACCAGACCGGCGTCCTCCAGTTCCGCGCCACCAGCCTGGGCGCCGATACGGTGCTGGCGCAAATCATCCGCATGGTCGAGGAGGCCCAGGGGGCGAAACCACCCATCCAGGCCCTGGCGGACCGGATCGCCGCCATCTTCGTGCCCCTGGTGATGGCGGCGGCGCTGCTGACCTTCGCCGCCTGGCTGGCCTTCGGGCCCGAGCCGGCGCTGCATTACGCCTTTGTCACGGCGGTAAGCGTGCTGGTGGTGGCCTGCCCCTGCGCCATGGGGCTGGCGACGCCCACGGCCATCCTGGTCGGCACCGGCCGCGCCGCCGAGCTGGGCCTGCTCTTTCGTAGCGGCCCGGCCCTGGAGCGCCTCGCCGGCATCGATACCCTGGTCTTTGACAAGACGGGCACCCTGACCCGGGGCCGGCCCGAGGTGACGGAGGTCGTCGCCCTCGATGGCGACCGGGAGGGCCTGCTGGGGCTGGCGGCGGCGCTGGAGCGCTATAGCCAGCACCCCCTGGCCCGGGCGGTGGTGGCCGCCGCGACCGAGGCTGGACTCGCCATGAGCGAGGGTGCGGAGACCCGTGACTCGGACGCGGCCCCGCGGCCCGCCCTCTCCGACACAGGCAACATCGTCGCCACCCATCAGGCCAACGGCGATCGGATCGCGCCCTGGCGTGCCGAGGCGATCGTCACGGAGCCGGGACTGGGCCTGAGCGGCCAGGTCGGCGGCGCCACCGTCGCCATCGGCTCGGCCCGCTACCTGGAGGGCCTGGGCGTCGACCTGGCCCCCCTGGCGCCCGCCGTCGCCGCACTGGAGGCCCAGGGCCACTCCCTCCTCTACCTGGCCCGGGCGGGCCAGCCCCTCGGGCTGATCGGCGTCGCCGACCCCCTGCGGGAGGGCAGCGGCGAGGCCATCGCCAGCCTCAAGGCCCAGGGTTTCGCCACGGCCCTGGTCAGTGGCGATCACGCGGCGGCGGTGGCGGTGGTGGCTCGGCAAACCGGCATCGAGGAGACCTGGGCCGATGTCCTCCCGGGTGGCAAGGCAGCGATCATCAAGGCCATGCAGGCCCAGGGGCGGCGGGTGGCCTTCGTGGGCGACGGCATCAACGACGCCCCGGCCCTGGCCCAGGCGGATGTGGGCATCGCCCTCGGCACCGGGACCGATATCGCCGTGGAGGCGGGGGACCTGGTGCTCATGTCCCAGGATCCGCGCGCCATCACGCGGGCCATCGCCCTGGCGCGCCGCACCTTATTGATCATTCGTGGCAATTTCTTCTGGGCCTTTGCCTACAACCTGCTGCTCATTCCCTTGGCGGCGGGGGCCATCTTCCCCTGGAGCGGCTGGTTGCTCAATCCCATGGTCGCGGCGGCGGCCATGAGCCTGTCGAGCCTCTTCGTCGTTGGCAACAGCCTGAGGCTGAGACAATTCATGAGATCCCCGGCCTGAACATCTCGCTGCGCCAATTGCGGGTCTTCGAGGCGGTGGTGCGCCACATGAGCTATAGGCGCACCGCCGAGGAGCTGCATCTGAGCCAGCCGGCGGTGTCCCGGCGGGTGCGCCAGCGTCAGCCCTCTCGCCTTGGCCCGCACGATAGCCACGTGCTTGCGTTAGACTATTTCCTTGTATATCCCTTAGCCTTTGTCATTCCCAGGAAGGACCTGCCCTAACATGCCTTACGCCACCCAGAGCCATCCACGCGGCGGCGGGCGCTTTCCGTTGCTCTCCACCATTGATCTCCCCGCCGATCTGCGCCGACTGTCCCAGGAAGATCTGCCGTCACTGGCGATGGAGCTGCGCGCTTTTCTGGTGGATAGCGTCTCGCGGACCGGTGGCCACCTGGCGGCCGGGCTGGGGGTAGTGGAGCTGACCATCGCCCTGCACTACGTCTTCGAGACCCCGGAAGACCGGCTGATCTGGGACGTGGGCCATCAGGCCTATCCCCACAAAATCCTCACGGGCCGTCGGGAGCGCATGTCGACCCTGCGCCAGGGTGGCGGCCTCTCCGGCTTTCCCAAGCGGAGCGAGAGCGAATATGACACCTTTGGCGTCGGTCACTCCAGCACCTCCATTGGCGCCGCCATGGGCATGGCGGTGGCGGCGCGGCTCAAGGGCGAGCAGCGTCACGTGGTAGCGGTGATCGGCGACGGGGCCTTGGGCGCCGGCATGGCCTTCGAGGCCCTCAACCACGCCGGCTCCACCGACACCGACATGATGGTCATCCTCAACGATAACGAGATGTCCATCTCGCCACCGGTGGGGGCCATCAGCAACCATCTGGCGCGGCTGCTCTCCGGCAAGCTCTACACCAGCGTGCGCGAGGGCGGCAAGTCGGCCCTGAAAGGCCTGCCGAGCCTCCGCGAACTGGTGGGGCGTTGGGAGGAGCACATGAAGGGCATGGTCATGCCCAGCACCCTCTTCGAGGAACTCGGTTTCAACTACATCGGCCCCATCGATGGTCATGACCTCGATGGTCTGGTCGCCACCCTGCGCAACATGAAGACCATGCCGGGGCCGCGCCTCCTGCACGTGGTGACGCGCAAGGGCCAAGGCTACGAGCCGGCGGAGGAAAAGCCCGTCGCCTTCCATGGCGTCACGCCCTTCGACAGGGCCACCGGGGCCATGTCCAGCAAGTCCAGCCCCCGCACCTACACCCAGATTTTTGGCGACTGGTTGTGCGACGCCGCCGACCAGGATGCCCGCCTGATCGGCATCACCCCGGCCATGTGCGAGGGCTCGGGCCTGACCCGCTTCGCCCGCCAGTTCCCGGATCGCTACCATGACGTCGGCATCGCCGAACAGCACGCCCTGACCCTGGCGGCTGGCCTGGCCTGCGAGGGCCTCAAGCCGGTGGTGGCCATCTATTCCACCTTCCTGCAACGGGCCTACGACCAGCTCATCCATGACATCTGCCTCCAGGACCTGGACGTGACCCTGGCGGTGGACCGGGCTGGACTGGTGGGGGCGGACGGGGCGACCCATGCCGGCAGCTTCGACCTGAGTTTCGCCCGTTGCCTGCCGAACCTCGTCATCGCCGCCCCCGGCGACGAAAACGAATGCCGGCGCCTGCTGCAGACCGCCTTTGAGTATCCGGGGCCCGCCATGGTGCGTTATCCGCGCGGCTCGGGTCCGGCGGTCCAGATCGAGCCCGGCCTGGAGCCCCTGCCCATCGGCAAGGGCGAGATGCGCCGGTCCGGACGGGATGTCGCCATCCTGGCCTTTGGCAGCCGGCTCTCCCCCGCCCTGGCGGCGGGTGAGGCCCTGGACGCGAGCGTGGCCAACATGCGCTTCGTCAAACCCCTGGACGAGGAGTTGATCCTGGACCTGGCCGCCCGCCACCGCCTGCTGGTGACCGTGGAGGAAAACGCCGTCGCCGGTGGCGCGGGCTCCGCCGTCGCCGAGTTCCTGGCCGAGCGCGGCCTGACGAGTGCCCGCCTGCACCTGGGTCTGCCCGACCGTTACCTGCCGCATGACCGCCACGAGGCGCAACTGGCGACCTGCGGCCTCGACGGGTTGGGGATCGAGCAGTCGATTCGCGCGGCCCTGGAACGGCTGGGCCCGGCGGACATCGCCAGCGCCTGAAGCCCAGGCGACCGGTGCCGGCCAACCGTCACTTCTCAACCTCTAACCACCCCTGAGTGCCCGCCATGCCCGTCATCAGTCCCATCCCCGCCTTTGACGACAACTACATCTGGCTGGTCCGCCAGGAGGGCGGCGATCAGGCCCTGGTCGTGGACCCGGGCGACGAGGAGCCGGTCATCGCGGCCCTGGCCAACCAGGGCCTGCGGCTGGCGGCCATCCTGCTCACCCATCACCACCAGGACCACATTGGCGGGGTTGACGACCTCCTCGCCCATTGGCCCCAGGCCCGGGTTTTCGGGCCCCGGGACCGGCGTATCCGCTCGGTGACGGACCCGGTGGGGGAAGGGGACACCATCAGCCCGCCGGGCCTGGATGAGCCTCTCCAGGTCCTGGAAGTGCCGGGCCATACCGCGACCCATATCGCTTATTGGGGGGCCGGGGCCCTCTTCTGCGGCGACACCCTCTTTACCGCCGGCTGCGGGCGGGTGTTCGACGGCACCTTCGACCAGCTCGCCGCCTCCCTGGAGCGGATCAGCGGCCTGCCCGCCGAGACCCGGGTCTATTGCGCCCACGAATACACCCTGGCCAATCTTGGCTTTGCCGCCTGGGTGGAAGCCGGACAGCCCCGCCCTGGCGGAGCGCACCGCCCGGGCCCAGGCCCTGCGCGCGGCCGGACGACCGACGGTGCCCTCGACCCTGGCCGAGGAACTGGCCACCAATCCCTTCCTGCGCACGGGCGTGCCGGCGGTCAAGGCGGCGGCGGAGGGCTTTGCGGGGACGGCGCTCAAGACGAGCGCCCAGGTCTTTACCGCCCTGCGGCGCTGGAAGGACGAACGCTACGACTGAAGGGGTTGCGTCAGCCGCTCCTCCGCCTCACGGTATTTGGCCGCGGTCTTGTCGATGATGTCCTGGGGCAGCTCGGGACCCGGCGGGGTCTTGTCCCAGTCCAGGGTCTCCAGGTAGTCGCGGACGAACTGCTTGTCGAAGCTGGGGGGGCTGATACCAGGCTGGTACTGGTCCGCCGGCCAGAAGCGGGAGGAGTCGGGGGTCAGGACCTCGTCGATCAGGTGCAGACGGCCGGCCTCGTCCAGACCAAACTCGAACTTGGTGTCGGCGATGATGAGGCCCCGCTCCAGGGCATAGGCGGCGCCCTCGGTGTAGATGGCCAGGGCGGCATCGCGCACCTGATGGGCCAGATCGGCCCCCAGGAGGGCGATGGTCTGGTCGAAGTCGATGTTCTCGTCATGGGCGCCGAGGGCGGCCTTGGTGGAGGGGGTGAAGATGGCCTGGGGCAGCCGATCCGCCTGGCGCAGGCCCGCCGGCAGGGGGATGCCGCAGACGGCACCGCTCTGCTGGTAGTCCTTCCAGCCGGAGCCGATGAGATAGCCCCGCACGATGGCCTCCACCGGCAAGGGCTTGAGACGGCGCACCACCAGGGCGCGGTCGCCCAGTTGGGCGCGCTCGGCGGGGTCCGTCACCACCTCATCGACGCTGATGGCCGTGAGCTGATTGGGCAGCAGGTGACCGAGGCGCCCGAACCAGAAGCGGGAGACCCGCGTCAGCACCTCGCCCTTGCCCGGAATGGGCTGCGGCAGGACCACGTCAAAGGCCGACAGGCGATCGCTGGCGACGATCAGGAGATGCTCGGCGTCGATCCGATAGAGGTCGCGCACCTTGCCGCGATGCAGGAGTTCAAGATGGGCGAGCCGGGTTTCGTACAGGGCTGACATGCGTTGTTGCTTCCACCGGAGGAAAACTGCAACTATACAGGAAAGGGGCGGTTGAACGCCCCAGGGCGACCCCTGTAGCACCGCAAGTCGAGCCGCGCCGGGAGCCCCCCAAGGGTACTCAACAGACCAAGCCTTCAGGTCGGCCCCAACCCTAGCATTCCGGGGAGACCCTGACATCGTGACCCAGGAGCCGTTCGTGACCGCAGAGACCGGGACACCCCGAGACGCCTTCCTTGCCGCCTTTCGCGGCGGTTTTACCGCCGCCCTGCGCTGGCATCAGCTCGACGCCCTCTGGGAGCGCCTGCGCGAGCGCGCCGATGCCGGCTGGTATCTCTATGCCCTGGGGGAGACACCGCCGACGACGCCGGCCACCCGCGGACCAGGTCCTCGCCTTCATCGCCGGGATCGATACCTTGCTGCGCGCGGAGCACAAGGAGGACTACTGCGGCATCGTCTATGCCGACAACCCCCAGGCCCCGGGCTTCATCAAGATCTACGACCCCCACAACCTGGGCGTCTCCTGCGGCTTCAGCGACAACCCGCCGCTGCCCGGCTGGGTCCTGAGCCTGATCCCGCCGGTTGACCTGCCCGCGACCCGCGTCCTGCCCCAAAATCGCCGTCGCTGGTGGCGCAAGCTCTTCGCTTGACGCCTTTAGGCCACTATCCGAACCGCCGGGTCCCGACCCGGGCGCTCATCGCCATCACCCCATCCGCCGTGACCATCACCGGCCTCACCCTGACGAGGGAACCCATGCCCAAGACCATCATCCGCACCGACCGCGCCCCCCAGGCCATCGGCACCTATTCCCAGGCGGTCAGGGTGGGCGACACCGTCTATCTCTCCGGCCAGATCCCCCTGGTGCCCGAGACCATGGCCTTGGCGACGGGGGACATGGAGGCCCAAATCCGCCGGGTTTTCGATAACCTGGCCGCCGTGGCCGAGGCCGCCGGCGGCAGCCTGGCGGACCTGGTCAAACTCAATGTCTATCTCACCGATCTCGGCCATTTCCCCCTGGTCAACCAGGTGATGGCATCCTATTTCAGCGAGCCCTACCCCGCCCGCGCCGCCATCGGCGTCGCCGCCCTGCCCAAGGGCGCCGCGGTGGAGATGGATGGCATCCTGATACTGCCATGAACCGGGCCGCGGGCACGGCCGACTCGCGGGCCGAGGCTATCCAGGAGCGCATCGTCCAGGCCCTGGCCAACCCGGGTCTGGCCATCATCGACGACTTCCTCCCACCCGCCCTGGTGGCGGAACTGGCCGCGGAGGCTCGGGACCTCTGGACCCGGGGCGGCTTTCAGGACGCGGGCATCGGCCAGGGCGAGAACTTTCAACACAACGCCACCATCAGGACCGACCGGATCCGATGGTTGAACCCGGCCGCCGCCACCCCAGCCCAGCTCAGCTTCCTGGCCACCCTGGAGGGACTGCGCCTGGCCATCAACCGCGCCCTCTTCCTGGGGCTTTTCGAGTTCGAGGGGCACCTCGCCCTCTATCCCGCCGGGGCCTATTACCGCAAACACCTGGACCAATTCCGGGACTCGGACCAGCGGATCGTCACCCTCATCCTCTACCTCAACGCCGCCTGGCGGGAAGCGGACGGCGGTCACTTGCGCCTTTACACCGACCCCAGCGACGAGGGTCGCCAGGAGCTGGTCCTCCCCATCGCCGGTCGCCTGGTCTGCTTCCTGAGTGACCGCTTCCCCCACGAGGTCCTGCCCGCCCGCCGCGAGCGCCTGAGCCTGACCGGCTGGTTCAGAAAGCGGGACAAGCTCCTTGGGGAGCGGTAACCGCGCCCGACGGGTGGCAAGCAGGGCGCCCCGGTGGCGGGGATTCTCAACCACAGGGGCGAGCCGGCCGAGACACCATCCCTTGCGCCCACCCGCCAAACCCCGCCCGGCGCCCTCTCGAACGGCGGCTTGCTCGCGCTCTCCCCCCTCGGCTCGCACGGTGCCCTTGCCGGAAACCTTACTTCGATGCTAAGTTCCCCTCGTTCCAGCCGCCGTGTGGTTGGATTTCCTATCCCCCAAAGAAGCATATGGATCTAATCAAGCCTCCCAAACCCGAACCCGTCTGGCTACAACCGTTCCTTTTGTACTGTCACACCAAGACCTACGAGAAGGGCGTGGACATCATGCGCCAGGGCGACCCCGCCAAGACCTTCTATTACCTCATCGAGGGCTCGGTGGAGGCGGTCATCGACGATGATGACAAGCGCGAACTGCTGCTGGCCTACATCAACAAGGGCGAGTTCATTGGCGAGATGGGGTTGTTCGTACACCAGACCAGCCGCGGCGTCATCATCCGCACCCGCGTCAAGTGCCGCATCGCGGAGATCACCTACGCCCGCATCGACCGCCTGCTGGACAACGAGATGAAGGACTACGCCAAGGCCTTTCTCTTCGCCGTCGGACACCAGCTCTCGCAGCGCCTGCGCCACACCAGCCGCAAGGTTGGGCACCTGGCCTTCCTGGACGTCACCGGCCGCATCGCCAGAACCCTGCTCGACCTGTGTAAGCAGCCGGATGCCATGACCCACCCGGACGGGATGCAGCTCCGCATCACCCGCCAGGAGATCGGCCGCATCGTCGGGTGCTCCCGGGAGATGGTGGGCCGGGTACTCAAGAGCCTGGAGGAACAGGGGCTGATCACGGCCAGCGGCAAGACCATCGTGGTGTTTGGAACACGCTAGGTCCTGAACGAAGGCGCGGCCCGGAGGGCCGCATCTGGGTTGCCTGGAAATGGCCTACCCGTCATACCCAACGCCTACCCGTTTTCGGCTTTAGTCCGCGGATAATCGCCAAGATTACCAAGACCCCGTGGGTTGCCCTCCCGCCCCCGCACTCCAAAACCGATACCAGCTCGCGCGCCAGTGTGACCCCACCGGGCCGGGTGACGACGGCCGCCACCTTCGGACCGGTACCCGGCCCCCCTGCCTATTGGTCGGGATTTGGGACGCCGGCAACCGGTGGACAGCCGTGGGCATTGGTGGCAATGCCCCTTGGGGTATCCGGGCACCGGTCACGATAGTCTGGGGTACCGTCGAAGTCGCTGTGCCTGGGGCAACCGTTAGCGGCGACCCCGGCGCTCAGGGCCTCGGTGGCGTCGTCAGGGCAATAGTCCTGGCTGTTGACGACGCCATCGCCGTCGTTATCGAGTTCGCAACCGGCGGCATTCACCGGATAGGCCTCGGGTCCGGGCCTGAGCCGCCCCGGATTGACCGCCGCGCCGAACCTGAAATCCGGCGGTAGCTTCCGCAACTGGGAGGTGTTCGGGCATAGGTCCAGGGCGTCCGGGACGCCGTCGTGATCGGAGTCCGACTCCTGCCCGAGCGACCTGCCGGGCAGGCCAAGGACGAACCCCATGACGAAGAGGGCAAGGATGGGGCGGCACTGCATGGCAAGATCCCAAGGGTAGCAAGGGCCATCCGGGGCCTGATGGCCCCTGGGGGCCCGCGGGTCGGCGGCGAGCCAGGACTAGCGCCCGAGAATGGCATCCACCTCGGCCTGGGTCAGGTACTGGGCTACGTAGTTCGCCGACGCCGATCACTGCCTCGATCTGGCCGACATAGGCGCGCAGGTGGTTCTCCGACCCGTCGATCAGTGAGCCGTAGGCGTTGATCAGGGCGGACTCATCGGTGTATTCCAAGCCGCAGGGCTGGGGGTAGCCGGCCTGGACCATGACATCCGGGCACACGGCGATGTCATGCATGTCCAGTTCCTCGATGAAGGCCCCGACGTACAGGGCGTCCAGTTCACTTTTGCTACCCTTGCTGGTCAGGGCCTCGAACTTCTCGGTGAAGTACCAGCCCCACTCCACACCCGTGAAGACACCGATGCTAGCGGGCAGATCGTTGGTCGTCGGGTTGGGGTCCGGCAGGTTGAACAGGGCCAGCCTGTCGCGCATGGTGTCCGTGTGGGTCTGCTCCGAAGTCGTGGCGATCCTGTTGAACACGCCTTGGGCCGGATACAGGTTGGCAAGGGTCAAGTAGACGTCGCGGGCCAGCTTCTCCTCCTCCCGCATAAAGGTCAGGTGAGAGGCTTCAACGGCATCCAGCCCGGTTGTGGTCGGCTTCTTGCCTGCCAAGGCATGGGAGGCAAAGCCCCCAAGGGTGGAGATCGCGGCGGTCAGGGTCAGAGCGATCAAGGTCTTCATCGTTGATTCCTCGCCTGGAGGTTGAGTGGGTGATCCGCATCAGCCGAAGTGTCAAAGGCAAATTAGTATATGCGAGAATACTTGCCTCACCCCACCAGGTTGTTGGCGAAGGCGTAATGAGTCAGTTCCGCGTTAGTCTTCATCCCGGTCTTCTCGAGAATGCGCGTCCGGTGCGTGCTCACCGTCTTGACGCTGAGATAGAGCTCGTGGGCGATCTCCGACACCGTCTTGCCGGAGGCAATCATCTGGAATACCTGGTATTCGCGGTCCGACAGCGTCTGATGAGGCTCCTTGTCGATGTCACCCGCAAAGAGGCTCGACAACTGCTCGGCCAAGGCTGAACTGACATAGCGTCCGCCGGCAAGAACCCTTTTCACCGCCCGCACCAGGTTTTCCGCCGCGCTGGCCTTGGTGAGATAGCCCGCGGCACCGGCCTTCATCACGCGAAGACCGTATTGATCCTCGCTGTACATACTGAGAATCAGCACCGGCAGGCGCGGCCAATCCTGATGGATGCGCTTGAGCACATCGAGGCCGTTGCGGTCCGGTAGCCCAATGTCCAGTATCACAGCATCCGCGAGGTTAACGTGTAGCCAGGCCAATCCTTCCTGCGCCGTCCCCGCCTCCGCCACCTCGACACCGGGGTCGGCCTCTTCCAGGATGGCGCGTAGCCCAAGACGAACCACCGCGTGGTCGTCGATCATCAAAACCTTATGCTTCATTGCTTACCACCTCGACGGGCCCGGGAAGCGGCATCGCTACATGCACCGTGGTGCCCTCCCCGGGCGCGCTATCGATATCTAATAGTCCTCCGAAAACCTGGGCGCGCTCGCGCATTCCCATAAGTCCGAAGGAACGGCTGCTCTCGAGATCAAAGACGGAGATGCCCTTGCCGTCATCCTTCACCTCCAAGCTCATCCAATCATCGTCCTGGCTCAGCGTGATGCTCACTCTTTTCGCCTCGGCATGACGGGTCACGTTGGTCAAGGATTCCTGCAGAATACGGAACAGGGCCGTGCTGGCATCCCGGGAAAGCTCGATGTCGACGTCTGGCAACACAAGCTCGCACCTGATCTCGGTGCGCTTGCGGAACTGCCCCACCTGCCATTCGATCGCTGGAACAAGCCCCAGGTCATCGAGTATCGCCGGGCGCAACCTGGTCATGATACGTTGCACCGAGTCGATCGTGGCGTCCACCGAACGTAACAGCGACTCAAGCAGGGCCGTGGCTGCCGCGACTGGATTCTTGATCTGGCCCCGCAACCGTACCAGATCGATATTCATCGCGGTCAGCGCCTGCCCCATCTCGTCGTGGAGTTCCCGCGCCAACAGTGCCCGCTCCTCTTCACGGATCATCTGCAGGTGCCCCGCCAGTTCGCGCAATTGCTCTTGAGACTTGAGCAGCGACGCCTCGGCCCGCTTGCGATCGGTGATGTCGAGCAAGGTGCCGATTATTCGCAGGGCCGTGCCCCGCTCATCGCGGCGAATCTCCCCGCGCGCCCGCACGAAACGCTCCTCTCCACTTGGCCGCACCACCCGGAACTCCACCGTAAAACCGGCCTCGCTGTCAATAGCCTCATGCATGCGTCCCCTGAAGCGTGCCACGTCGCTGCCGTGGATATGGTGCAGAAGCCGTTCCCGGCTCGGCTGGAAGGCCCTCGGCGCGTGGCCGAGGATGCGGAACACTTCATCCGACCACTGCTCGCTTCCGGTGACCAGATCGGTCTCCCAGCTTCCCACATTCGCGATCGCCTGCGCGTAGGCCAGGCTCGCCTCGCGCTCGCGCAAGGCCAGCTCCGCCAGCTTGCGGCCTGTCACATCGAGCAGGTAACCGACGACTTCGAGGGGCTCGCCCGCCGCGTCGCGCACCAACCGCAGCTCACTCTCCGCCCACCGGTAACCGCCGTTACGGCGCAGCCGGAACTCGATCTCGAAGCCGCCGGTCTCAAGCAATCGTGGCCAGGCCTCGGCGATCGCGGGCAGATCGGCGGGGTGTACGTGCTCGTCCCATAGGCCGGAACGTCCGAGAATCCGCTCCGGATCGATCCCGAACTGCTCGGCGAGATTGGCGCTGGCGAAAGTCACCCGTAGATGCTCTCCCGGGGCGCAGGCAAACAGCACCGCCGGCACGGTCTTCGCCACGAACTCCAGCCTTTCCCGCGCGGTGTGAAGCTCCCGCTCGATCTGGCGCCGCTCCGTGATGTCCTCGCCGGAGACCAACAGCGCCTCGGTCGCGCCCGCCGCGTTCGATACCACGTTACTGAGCCAGGCGATGCGCCGCTCGCCGCCCCCCGGGGTAGCCACCGCGTATTCCAAGGTCCCGCAGTGGCCGGGCTTGTTGGTCAGACAGTCCTGAAACGCCTGCCGCGCCCGCTCCCGGTCATCCTCCGCGACGTACTCCTCGAACCAATTCCGGCCCACGACCTCGTCTGGCGCCTGGCCTATCAGCTCACACCCCCGCCGGTTGATGAGCTGGACCCGCCCCTCCGCGTCGAACATCAGGGTGATTACCGGCGCATTGTCGAGATAGGTGCGCAACAGTCGGCGCTCGCCGCACACCCGCGCCTCGACGGCCTTCATCTCGCTGACGTCTCGAAACGCCCCCACCAAGCACACCTTGCCTTCGTGACGGATCTGGAACGAGGTGACGTTCGCCGTGAACACCGACCCATCGCGCCGAAGCACGGGTATGTCCAGGGCCTGGCTTTGCGGCGCGGTGGCGAGGCGATGGAACTCCATGAGGGTGCGCGGCAACGCCTCTGGAGGGTGGATATCCGCCACGGACAACTCCGCCAGTTCGTCCACCCTGTAACCCAACATCTCCGCCATGCGGTGGTTAGCGGCGATAAAGCGGGTGCTCAGCGGATCGGCGATCAGCAACCCGTCCGCCGCCTGCTCGAACAGGACACGGAAACGCGCCTCCGACTCCCGGGCCGCGGCCAGGGTCTCCTCTTGTGCGGTGATGTCGCGAACCACCCCCACCGCGTGCCAGCGGCCGTGGATCCGCAGCGCCGACACTGAAAGCTCCACCGGCAGTTCCGCTCCGTCCTTGCGCAGGGCATCAAGGCGCACCGTCTTGCCCAGAACGGGGCCCTCCCCGGTCCGGGCAAAGGCGCGCATGCCCTGTACCGCCTTGCCGCGCAGGCGGGCTGGCGTCAGCAACAGGTGGGCGTCGTGGCCCAGCGCCTCTTCCTCGGTATAGCCAAAGATCCGGGTCGCGGCGGCATTCCAGAACACGATGTGGCCCCGCTCGTCCAACATCAGGATCGCATCCTGGGCGGTGGCGCAGATGCCCCGGAAGCGCTGCTCGCTCTCGGCCAGCGCGCGCCGCGCCTCCTCCTGTTCGGTGAGGTCAAGGACGAAGCCATCCAGCCCCCCGTCGCTGGCGACCCGGACGGTGACGTCCACCAGCACCCCGGTGATCGCCGTCGGCCGCCCCTGGGAGTCACGCTCGATGTGCCCGTAGTCCTGGAAGCGCCGCAGCACCTCGCGCTCCTTGTCCCACAACCGGTACTGGATGACGAAGTCCTCCCCCGACTCGTAGGCACCGGCGAAGGTTGCAAGGACCCGCTCGCGATCCGGCTCATGGAGTTGACGGCCGCGCAGGTCCTCGCACTCCCTCAGATCCGCCGCGGAGAAGCCGAGAAAATCCTGGCCGTCGGGGGTGGTTATGGCCGCCGCGAACCGTGGCGGCGTGGCCCGATACAGGACCCAGGCGTGATGGCCGACGAACCGCTCCAGCCCCTGGTCCTGGCGGGCGCGCCGCTGTCGCTCCAGCCCCCGGTCCTGGCGGGCGCGCCCAGCTCCGCCGCGCAGCGGAGGGCAAAGGCCGCGAGGGTGGCGGCGACGGCCTGGGGGTCCGCCATCGGGCGGTGATCGAGCACGCCGAGGTGCCCGAGGGGATGCCCCTCGGCGTCGAGCAAGGGTACCCCCACATAGCTCCGCATCCCCGACTGCGCCACCCAGGAGTCGGCCGGAAAGCGCTCCGCCAGGCGGTCGGGGTAGATGCCGTTCTGGCCCTGCCCCAGCCGTTCGCAGGGGGTGCCGCGGGTGTCGTAGCAGCGGCCGCCGCGCAAGCCCACCTCCCCCCAGCTCGCCACCGGGCAGACGCGCTTGCCGGAGGGGGCGACCGATTCCACCGTAAAGGCCAGGCTTACCCCGAGCACCTTCACCAGGTACTCCATCAGGGCATCAAAGTAGGCCTGCCCGGTCTTGGACAGCAGATCCCAGGTGGCGGGAGTGGCAAGCAGGTCGCATGGCATCGTCGTCGGGCTCCTGGCGCGCCCCGGGCCCGCCGACCGAACGGCGCGGGTCGAAGAGCTCCGCGTACTGACATAGAAATAGCCCGCCGCGGCCGGCGGCGGCTACCGGTGTTTGTCTGAT
>CAWJBI010000022.1:0-34867 GCA_963841065.1 uncultured Gammaproteobacteria bacterium
ACATGGGGCTTGACAGCCCCTTGCCCTCAAGGACCTCGAATACCGCCCCCCGGGTGACCAACTCGGAATCCTGGCCAGCGCGGATGGCCTCGGCGAAGGCCAGGTCCTCGATGGCTTCGGCAAAGACGTCGCGCAGGACATCGTGCTCCTCGTGCAGCACCTCGACGAGGGCCTGCTTGAAGGTTTGCTTAAGCGTTTCGCTATTCAGGCTGGGCTGCATGGCAGGGTCCTCTACACGGCTGGGGTGCGCGGTGGTTCACAGGTGGCTTGCGCTCATCGAAACTATACGCGAATCATGGGCCGATCGAGAGGCGGTTGACCCACGCCGAGCCAAGGCATCTCGTATCCGCCGCGACCAGCGCACCTGGCGGGATCGGTTACTTCCGCGCCACGCAGTAGTTGCCGTTTGAGTAGTAGCCCGGCGGGCAGGCGCCGAGTTTCTCCACGACATCCTTGGCGTTGTCCCGCCCGACACAGTAATTGCCATTGGAGTAGTAACCGGGTGGACAGGCCCCATGCTTCTCGATGACGGGGTTGGCCGCTTTACGTGGCACGCAGTACTTGCCCGAGGAGTAATAGCCTGGCGGGCAGGCGCCGGCCTTGGGGATGGGTTTGACATCACCGGCCAGGGCGCTGGCGACCCAGAACAAGAGGCTGACAAGGCCGAGATAACTGAAAAACCGGCGACTTAGCCGATCGGGCGCGCGGCCAGGGCGGTAGGGGCGGAACATGGGCCTATCCTCTTCTCGGTGTTGGGAAGGTTATTACACCTGACGGATACGTCACGGCCTGACCGATGCCCCCGACCTGGGGAGCGGCGCTTGGCCTGGCTCTGCCTGAGCAGGATCGCGGTGTCGGGTGACATTATAGGGGGCGGCCCGCCATCCTGTTCGGTGGTCCGCCCGCGGGTCCAGGGGAGTGCGACACCCTCTGTCATCGGCTGGTGTTAATCTTCGCCTCTGCCTTCCCCACCCACTCGTCGCGCCAGGAGCCTCATGTGACCGCCAACCCCCTGCCCCCTGGCTTGATGCTCGTCCACGGCAACCAGCCGGAGACCTTGCGGGACCTCCTGGTGACCTGGATGCGGCGCTATCCCCTGGCGCCCCTGGAACCCGAGATCATCCTGGCCCAGAGCAACGGCATCGCCCAGTGGCTCAAGCTGGCGCTGGCGGAGGATGCCAGCGGGGGTGAGGGCGCCACGGGGGGTGGCGGTCTCGGCATCGCGGCGGCGCTGGAGATCTCCCTGCCGTCCCGCTTTCTGTGGCGGGTCTATCGGGCGGTGCTGGGTCCCGAGGCGGTGCCGGAAACCTCGCCCTACGACAAGTCGCGCCTGGTCTGGCGTCTCATGCGCCTGCTGCCGGAGGCCATGACCCGGCCCGAGTATGGGCCCCTGGCACGCTTCCTGAGCCAGGATGCCGACCTGCGCAAGCGCTTTCAGCTCGCCGAGCGGTTGGCGGATCTCTTCGACCAGTATCAGGTCTATCGCGCCGACTGGCTGGCGGCCTGGGCCCTGGGGGAGGACGTCCTGATCGACGCCCGCGGCAACCGCTCCCCCTTGCCGGAGGAGCAGCGCTGGCAGGCCTGTCTCTGGCGCGACCTGCTGGTGGATGTCGAGACGGGCCCTGGCGACCCCGGAGACGCGGCCGAACCGGGACCGGGAGCCGCGGGCGCGAGCCGGGGACCCGGGAGCCAGGCCGGCCGGGCCAGCGTCCACGAGGCCTTCCTGCGCCGCGCCCGGGACTGGCCCGGGGACGAGCGCCCGCCGGGCCTGCCGCGCCGGCTGCTGGTCTTCGGCATCTCCAGCCTGCCCCGCCAGGCCCTGGAGGTACTGGCGGCCCTGGCGCGCTGGACCCAGGTCCTGATGTGCGTCCACAACCCCTGCGAGCATTATTGGGCCGATATCGTCGCGGATAAGGACCTGCTGCGGGCGGAACGCGCCCGCCAGCGCCGCCGCGATGGCCGGACGGCGGACCTCTCGGCCGAGGCCATGCACCTGCAGGCCCATCCCCTGCTGGCGGCCTGGGGCAAGCAGGGGCGCGACTTCATCAGCCTGCTCGACGAGCATGACGACGAGGCGGCGCGGGCCGCCTATCAAGGCCATTTCCAGGCCATCGGCCAGCGCATCGATCTCTTCGAGTCCAGCGCCGATCCCGACCAGGTCCCGACCCTGCTGGCGCAACTCCAGGACGATATCCGCGACCTGCGCCCCCTGGCCGAGACCCGCGACCGCTGGCCGGCGGTGGACCCCCAAGGGGACGGCTCCATCCGCTTCCACCTGGCCCACGGCCCCCAGCGCGAGGTCGAGATCCTCCACGACCAGTTGCTCGCCGCCTTCAATGCCGACCCGACCCTGACCCCGCGCGACATCATCGTCATGGTCCCGGACATCGACACCTATGCCCCCCATATCCAGGCGGTGTTCGGGCTGGTGGACCGCCAGGACCCCCGCTATATCCCCTTCAGCGTCGCCGACCAGGGCCGGCGGGCCACGGACCCCCTGGTGCAGGCCCTGGAGACCCTGCTCGCCCTGCCCCAGTCCCGCCTGGCGGTGAGCGACCTGCTCGATTTGCTTGAGGTCCCGGCCCTGCGCCGCCGTTTCGGGGTGGGCGAGGATGAGCTGCCGCGCCTCCATCGCTGGCTGCGGGGCGCCAACATCCGCTGGGGCCTGCACGCCGAACAGCGCGCCAGCCTGGACCTGCCGGATCGACCGGAGGGGGCCACCCAGCACACCTGGCGGTTCGGCCTGCGCCGCATGCTGCTGGGCTATGCCGTGGGCCAGGATGCCCAGCCCTGGCGGGGTATCGAGCCCTTTGACGAGATCGGCGGGCTCGATGCCGCCCTGCTCGGTCCCCTGACTCGCCTCCTCGACAAGCTGGACGCCACCTGGCGACAACTGCGGGAACCGGCCACCGTCGCCGACTGGTGCGGCCGTCTGCGCACCCTGATGGCGGACTTCCTGGCCCCCGAGGACAGCAACGACGCCTATACCCTGCTCCAGCTCGAAACCGCCCTGCAGCAATGGCGGGAGGTCTGCGACGAGGCGGGCTTGACCGAGCGGCTGCCCCTGTCCATCGTCGGGGAGCACTGGCTGTCCCGGCTCGACGAGGGCGGCCTCTCCCAACGCTTCTTCGCCGGGGCCGTCACCTTCGCCACCCTCATGCCCATGCGCGCCATCCCCTTCCGCCACGTCTGCCTGCTGGGCATGAACGACGGCGACTACCCCCGCCAGCGCCAGCCCCTGGACTTCGACCTCATGGGCCGGGACTACCGGCCGGGCGACCGTTCGCGCCGCGAGGATGACCGCTATCTCTTTCTGGAGGCCCTGCTGTCGGCCCGGGAACGGCTGCACCTCTCCTGGGTCGGGCGCAGCATCACCGACAACAGCCCACGCCCGCCCTCGGTGCTGGTGGGCCAGTTGCGCGATCACCTGAACGCCGGCTGGCGGCTGGCCGGCCATGAGGGGGCCGAGGACCCGGATGCCGACCCCCAGGCGGCGACGGCCCTGGTGGACGCCTTGACCCTGGTACACCCCCTCCAGCCCTTCAGCCCCCGCTATTTCCCGGCGGACCCGGCGGACTCCCCCTGGTTCACCTATGCCCGGGAGTGGCGGCCCGACCCGGACAGCGGGGCTTCGCCGCTCGCGGCGGAACCCGCGGGGGCCCTGGAGCCGCCCCTGCCCCCCCTGGTCCGCGAGGAGCCCCTCACCCGCCGCGACCTGGCCGACTTTCTCAAGGCCCCGGTCAGGGCCTTTTTCCGGCAACGGCTCAAGGTGGACTTCGACCTGGAAGACCCGGCCGGCGAGGACCAGGAGCCCTTCGCCCTCGACCACCTGCGGCGCTGGCAGCTCAACGACGAGTTGCTCCGCGCCCAGGCGCTGGCGGTGGCGCGGGGTGAAGCGGTCGAGCCGGCGCGGACGGAGCGGCTGGCGCGCATCCAGCGGCGGGGCGAACTGGCCCCCGGCGCCTTTGGCGAGGCCCTCGCGGCGGAGTTGGTGGCCCCCATGGACGACCTCTTCGAGCGCTACCGGCAGGCGCTCGCGCGCTGGCCGCGGCTGCTCGAGGAGGAGGAGGCCATCCAGTTCGCGACCGCCGTCGCCGGCCAGACCCTGGAGCTTGCGGACTGGCTCGGCGCCATCCGGGTCGATGAGGCCGGCCAGCGGGGCCGGGTGGTGCTGGAGAGCAGCGATCTGGTCAAAGACCGGCAGTACCAGGGGCATAAGCTCATCCGCCACTGGGTGGACCACCTCGCCGGGCACCTGGGGGGGGAGCCCCTGACCACGATCATCCTCAGCAAGGTCGGCGATGTCACCCTGGCGCCCCTCGACCCGGAGCAGGCCCGGGGGCACCTGACCACCCTGATGGCGGCCTGGCACACAGGCATGTGCCGGCCCCTGCCCCTGGCCGTCAAGACCGCCTTCGAGTGGCTGAAAGGGCAAAAGGCTGACGCCGCCCGGAAAACCTACGAGGGTGGCTATCAGCAGATGGGCGAGGTCGAGACCGACGCCTGTCTGGCGCGGGTCTATCCGGATTTCGCCGCCCTCGCCGCCCGCGGCGAGTTTGCCGACTGGGCCGAGACCCTGTTGCGCCCGCTGTATGCCGCGCTCCACCCCCCCAAGGACCAGCCCCCACCGACCAACCCCACCCAGCCCCCGGGAGCCACGGCATGAACGGCATGACCACCCCGCCCCCCCCGCCAGCGGCGGACCCGGCCAGCCCCGCGCCACTCGACCCCCTGCGGTTTCCCCTCCAGGGCAGCCGCCTCATCGAGGCCAGCGCCGGCACGGGCAAGACCTTCACCATCGCCACCCTCTATGTGCGGCTGGTGCTGGGCCATCGGCCAGCACCGAGGGATGAGGGCCCGGATCAAGCCGGGGCGGCCGAAGACCAGGTTGCACCGGCCGACAAGGCGGCCCCCGACCCCCACCGACAGGTTCGTCGCCCGGAGGGCCGGGCTCCTACAGGCTCCACCCCCCCAAGGACCCCCGGTTTGACGCCGCCGGAGATCCTGGTGGTCACCTTCACCGAGGCCGCCACCCAGGAGTTGCGCGACCGCATCCGCGCCCGCCTGACGGAGGCCGCCGGCTATTTCCAAGCCGAGGCGGCCAGCATCCCCGACCGTCCCGCCGGGGAGGACCTGCTCCACGACCTGCGGCTTGAGTACCCACCGGATCAGTGGCCGGCCTGTGCCCACCAGTTGCAATTGGCCGCCGACTGGATGGACGAGGCGGCGGTCTCCACCATCCACGCCTGGTGCAACCGCATGCTGCGCGAGCACGCCTTCGACAGCGGCAGCCTCTTCACCCAGACCCTGGAGACCGACCAGAGCGAGTTGCTCGCCGAGGTGGTGCGCGACTATTGGCGGACCTTCATGGTGCCCCTCGACGCCGCAGCGGTCGCCGAGGTCCGGCGCTGGTGGCCAGACCCCGCGGCCCTGGAGAAGGGGCTGAAGGGGCTGATCGATCATGCCGATCGGCTGGAGGACCCGCCCGAGCCGCGGCGCTCGATCAGCGATGCGCGCGAGAAGCGGCTCTGTCGTCTGGCCGAGATCAAGGCGCCTTGGGTCGGTGGGGGAACCCCTTGGGTGGATGAGTTGCAGCAATTGCTCGATGGGGCCGTCGCCGCGCGACGGGTGAACGGACACAAGCTGCAAGCGCGCTTCTACAACCCCTGGTTGCAGGCCCTGCGTGCCTGGACCGAGGACCCGCAAGCCGTTTGGCCGGATCTGGATGCCAAGAGCACTGCTTGGCGACGCCTGACCCCGCAAGGCCTCCGGGAGGCCTGGCACCAGGGCGACCCCCCCACGCACCCCGCCCTGGAGGCCATGGTCACCCTCCAGGATGACCTCAATCAGCTGCCGGATGCCCAAGGCGCCATCCTCTGTCACGCCGCCCGCTGGGTCCACCGGCGCTTCGCCACCGAGCAGGCCCGCCGCGCCCAGATGGGCTTCAACGACCTCCTGACCCGGCTCGACGCCGCCCTCCAGGGCCCCCACGGCGACCGCCTGGCCGCGACCATCCGGCGCCAGTTCCCCGTCGCCCTGATCGACGAGTTCCAGGACACGGACCCGGTGCAATACCGCATCTTCGATGCCGTCTACCGGGTGGCGAGCAACGACCCCGCCACCGCCCTGGTCCTCATCGGCGACCCCAAGCAGGCCATCTATGCCTTCCGGGGGGCCGACATCTTCACCTACCTGCGGGCGCGCCACGCCTGCGCTGGCCGGCTCTACACCCTCAAGAAGAACTTCCGCGCCACCCAGGCCATGGTCAGGGCCGCCAACCGCTGCTTTCAGGCCGCCGAGGAGCGCCCCACCGGCCAGGGGGCCTTCCTCTTTCGCCAGGAGACGGCGAATCCGGTGCCCTTCATCGCGGCGGAGGCCCAGGGGCGCGCCGACGCCCTCCAGGCCGATGGCCAGTCCCTGCCCGCGCTCACGGTCTGGTGGTTGCCAGCCCCGGAGGGTGGCAAACCGCTCGGCAAGGAGGCCTACCGCGACCAGATCGCCGAGACCTGCGCCAGCGAGATGGTGCGTCTCCTCGCCGGGGGCGCGGCGGGTCGGGTGGGTTTCGTTCGCGACCGGCGCGCCCAGCCCGCTCCGGCCCCTGCGCCCGGCGGATCTGGCGGTGCTGGTCAACAAGCGCACGGAGGCCGACCTCATCCGCGGGGCACTGGCCCGCCGCGGGGTGCGCAGCGTCTATCTCTCCGACCAGGATTCGGTCTTCCAGAGCCCCCAGGCCCGGGAGCTTCAGCATTGGCTGGCCGCCTGCGCCGAACCCGACGACACCCGCCTGGTGCGCACCGCCCTGGCGACCCGGACCCTCGGCCTGAGCTGGGCCGAGCTGGACCAGCTCAACCAGGACGAGCTGGCCCTGGAGGGGCGCGTGCTCCAGTTTCGCGGCTACCGCGACCTCTGGCGCCGCCAGGGGGTGCTGCCGATGTTGCGGGGGTTGATCAACGATTTCCGGGTCCCGGCCCGGTTACTGGGGCTGGGCGCCATGAGCGAAAGCGAAGTCCCCGCACCCCTGGGGCCCTACCCCCTGGCCGCTACCGCCAGGCTGCCCGGACCGGAAGAACCCGGGGAGGCGCCGGTGGCCCCGGCCCTGGCGCTCACGGGCGAGCGGGTCCTCACCGACCTGCTACACCTGGCCGAACTGCTGCAACAGGCCAGCGGACTGTTCGATGGCGAGCATGCCCTCCTGCGCTATCTGGCGGAGGAGTGCCAGGAGGCTGGGCAGGGCTCGGGCGGCGACGCGCGCCAGATCCGCCTGGAGACGGACGCTGACCTGGTGCGGGTGGTGACGGTGCATAAGTCCAAGGGGCTGGAATACCCCCTGGTCTTCCTGCCCTTCGCCGCGGACTATCGGCCCGTCACGGACAAGGACTTGCCCCTCAAATGGCATGACAACCAGGGTGAACCGCAACTGTCACTCGCCGCCCAGGGCGAGGTCCTGGAGCAGACCAACCGCGAGCGCCTGGGAGAGGACCTGCGCAAGCTCTATGTCGCCCTGACCCGCGCGCGCTATGCCACCTGGGTGGGCCTGGCGCCCATTAATGGCCTGGAACAAGGGGCCTTCGGCTATCTGCTGGGGGGTGGGGAGCCGCTGGCGCCGACGGATCTGGAGGCGGCGCTGGTGGCCTGGCGCGGGGATTGCGTCGACATGGCCCTGGTCCCGGCGCCCGCGCCCTCACATCAATCCTTCCGGCCCTTGGCGGCGACGGCCACCCTTGGTGCCGCCCGCGCCTCGCAGAAGGTGGTGAGCGAGCCCTGGTGGATCGCCAGCTACTCGGCCATCAGCCGCACCCTGGCGGGCGGCGTGGCGGGCGGGGGTGTCCAGGGCGAGGCCGGATGGGATGCCGATGGCGGTGCCGCCCGAGCCGCCGCCGAGACCCCGACCGAGGAGCGCTTCCTGGAGATGCAGGCCGCGCGGCTGGTGGCCGCCGAGGCCCCGGCCGAGGAGCGCTTTTTAGAGATACAGGCCGCGCGAACGGCCGCCGCCGTGGGCCCGGCCCCCTTGACTATCCCGCGTGATCCGACCACGACCCCCATGGCCCAGGGGTCCCCGGTGAGCCAGGAACCCGCGGTGATCCCCGCCAGCCAGGGGACCACCACGATCCCGGACAGCCCGCGAACGACACCGGCCCCGGGCTCACCCCATGCCTTCCCTCGGGGGCCCGAGGCCGGCACCTTTCTCCACGACCTGCTCGAATGGGTGGCGACCCAGGGCTTCGCCGCGATCGCGGCCAACCCCGGGCGGCTGCGCGACACGGTGGCCCGGCGTTGTCAATCCCGGGGCTGGGAGGCCTGGATCGAACCCCTGACGGCCTGGCTGGGACAGCTCATCCACCAACCCCTGCGCCTGCCGGCCTTGGGGGACGGCCCAGCCGTCTCGGTCCGCCTCGCCGACCTGACCAGTTGCGTCCCCGAGATGGAGTTCTGGCTCGCCGCCCACCGCGTCGATACCGAGGCGATCGACCGACTGGTCAGCCGCCACACCCTTGGCGGCGCGCCGCGCGCGGCCCTCCAGCCCAAGCCGCTCAACGGCATGCTCAAGGGCTTCATGGACCTGGTCTTCGCCCACCAGGGCCGTTACTACGTCGCCGACTACAAGTCGAACTGGCTCGGTCCCGACGCCGCCGCCTACACCCCCGAGGCCATGAGCGCCGAGATCCTGCACGCCCGTTATGAGCTGCAATACGTCCTCTATCTCCTGGCCCTGCATCGCCTGCTCAAGGCGCGCCTGCCGGACTATGACTACGACCACCACGTCGGCGGCGCCGTCTATCTCTTCCTGCGGGGCCTGGCGGCGCCAAGCCAGGGTCTGCACTGCGAGCGCCCGCCCCGGGAGCTGATCGAGGCCCTGGACGCCCTCTTCTCCCGCGCCACCCAGGAGGTGACGGCATGAGCCCCCCTGCCCCGAGTACTCCAACCCCGGACCTCCCGGCCCCGAGCGCCAGCACCCCCAGTCCCGATGGCCCGGGGATCCAGGGCCAGAAGACCCTTCGCCCCCAGCCTTCCGGCGGCACCCCCCCGAGCCCAGCCTCCCTGATCGCCGGTCCCGCGGGCCGGGAGGCGGCAAGACCTGCCGCTATTTCGCCCTCGATGGATCCCGCATCCCTGGTCGCTGGTCCCAAAGGGGAGGACGCGGCAACTCCCGCCACTCTTTCGCCCTGGATGAATCCCGCCTCCCTCGTCGCCAGTCCCGAGGGCCAGGCGGGGCTACGCCGACTCCTCGCCCGCTGGGGAGAGCGCGACTGGCTGCGCCCCCTGGATGTCGCCTTCGCCGCCTTCCTCTGGGAAGAGGCACCGGCGGCGCCGCCCCTCCTGATCCTGGCGGCCGCCCTGGCCAGCCACCAACTCGGCCGCGGCCATGCCTGCCTGGACCTGGCGGCGACCCTGAGCGATCCGGCCTTCGCCCTGTCCCTGCCCCCCGAGGGCGCGGACCGGCCCGATGACGAGCCCACGCCGCGCCCCGCCGAGGTCCTGGCGGGCCTGACCCTGAGCGCCTGGCAGGGAGCCCTCCACCACCCCGACCTGGTCGGCACGGGCGCCGGGGCAACGCCCCTGGTCCTGGCGGGCCCGCGCCTCTATCTGCGCCGCTATTGGGCCTACGAACGGGCCGTGAGCGCGGACATCCAGGCGCGACTGGCCCGCTCCGCCAGGCCCCGGGCGGCCTTGCCGCTGGCGGCCCTGCGCCAGACCCTGGATATCCTCTTCCCGCCCCCGACCCCCGGGTTCCTGCCCGCGACCCCCGGGCCCGATTGGCAGAAGCTCGCCTGCGCCCTGGCCGCCCCCAGCGCCTTCAGCGTCATCACCGGCGGCCCGGGGACCGGCAAGACCACGACCGTGGTCCGGCTCCTGGCCCTGCTGCAGGCCCTGGCCCTGGCGGCCCCCAGCCCCGGCAAGCCGCCCCGACCCCTGCGCATCCGCCTGGCCGCCCCCACCGGCAAGGCCGCCGCGCGCCTGAATGAATCGATCGCCGGGGCCGTCGCCAGCCTGCCCCTGGCCGCACTCGCCAACGGCGAGGCGGTGCGCGCCACCATTCCCGTCACCGTCACCACCCTGCACCGCCTGCTGGGCAGCCGTCCCGATACCCGTCACCTACGCTACAACGCCGGCAACCCCCTGGCCCTGGATGTGCTGGTCATCGACGAGGCCTCCATGATCGATCTGGAGATGATGGCTGCCGTCCTCGCCGCCCTGCCGCCGAGCGCCCGCCTCATCCTGCTCGGGGACAAGGACCAGCTCGCCTCGGTGGAGGCCGGGGCCCTGCTCGGCCAACTCTGCCAGCGCGCGGGCGCGGGTCATTACACCCCGGACAGCCGCGATTGGCTGGCCGCCGCGACTGGGGAGCGGCTCGACCCGGCCCTGATCGACTCCGCTGGCCTCCCCCTGGATCAGGCCATCGTCATGTTGCGCCACAGCCACCGTTTCAGCGCGGACAGTGGCATCGGCCAACTCGCCCAGGCGGTGAATGAAGGCGACAGCGCCGCGGTGCTGGGCATCTGGGCTCGGGGCCACCGCGATCTGGCCCTGGCCGCCATCCCCAATCTCGAGGCCCCCGCCCTGCGCTCCCTCGTCACCGGCGGGGGGCTGGCCCCGGCCGAGACCGCCGCGCCAGCCGCCGACCATCTCCAGATCCCGGCCGGGGAGCAGACCCCCGCCCGGCTGGGTTATGGCCATTACCTGACCCTCTTGCGCCAGGAACGACCCAGCCCCGAGGCGGAGCCCGGCGCCTTCGACGCCTGGGCGTGGCGGATCCTGAAGGCCCACGGCCAGTTTCAGGTGCTGTGCGCCCTGCGGCGCGGTCCCTGGGGGGTCGAGGGGCTCAATCACTGGATCGCCCGCGCCCTCCAGGAGGCCCAGATGATTGACGCCTGTACCGGCTGGTATCTCGGCCGCCCGGTCCTCGTCACTCGCAACGACTACGGGCTCGGCCTGATGAACGGGGATATCGGTGTGACCCTGGTCCACCCCGGGGCCGCCGGCCAAGGGGAGAACCTACGGGTGGCCTTCCCCGCCGGCGACGGCCAGGATGGCATCAAGTGGGTCCTGCCCAGCCGCCTCCAGGCGGTGGAGACCGTCTTTGCCCTCACGGTACACAAATCCCAGGGTTCGGAATTCACCCATGTCGCCCTGGTCCTGCCCGAGCACCCGAGCCCCATCCTGACCCGGGAGTTGCTCTACACCGGCATCACCCGCGCCCGACACTATTTCACCCTGGTCCGTCCGGGGGGCGAGGCGGTACTGGACCGGGCCGTTCAGCGCCGGGTGCTACGGGCGAGTGGCCTGATGGCGGATGAGGACCCTCTCCTTCATGGCTAGCCCCCCGCCGCCGGGATAAACTAGCGTCCGACCCTCCAGGCGACCCCGGGGCCGCCTGGGACCCCCGACCCCATCGACGCCACCTTCTGATGAGTACGAGACCCGCCATGGAACTCTCCACCCTGACCGCCGTGTCCCCCATCGATGGCCGCTATGGCTCCAAGACCGAGGACCTGAGGCCCATCTTCAGCGAACTCGGCCTCATCCGGCACCGGGTGCTGGTGGAGATCCGCTGGCTCCAGGCCCTCGCCGCCCACCCCGGCATCCCCGAGGTGCCGCCCCTCTCCCCTCATGCCCGCCATCTGCTGGAGGGCATCGTCGCGAACTTCTCCGAGGAGGACGGGCACCGGGTCAAGAACATCGAGCGCACCACCAACCACGACGTCAAGGCGGTGGAATACTTCATCAAGGAACACATCGCCGGCAACGCGGAATTGGAGGCGGTCAGCGAGTTCATCCACTTTGCCTGCACCTCGGAGGACATCAACAATCTTGCCCATGCCCTCATGCTGCGGGAAGGGCGGGGCCAGGTGCTGCTCCCCCAGATGGACGAGATCATCGCCGCTATCCGCGCCCTGGCGCACCGGCTGGCGGACCAGCCCATGCTGGCGCGCACCCACGGCCAGCCCGCCTCCCCCACCACCCTGGGCAAGGAGCTGGCCAATGTGGCAGCCCGCCTCGCCCGCCAGCGCGACCAGGTCGCCGAGGTCCCCCTGCTGGCCAAGATCAACGGCGCCGTGGGCAACTACAACGCCCACCTCGCCGCCTATCCCGACCTGGATTGGCCCGGCCTGGCCCAAGGCTTCGTCGAGGGCTTCGGCCTGACCTGGAACCCCTATACCACCCAGATCGAGCCCCACGACTACATGGCGGAGCTGTTCGACGCCCTGGCCCGCTTCAATACCATCCTGATCGATTTCTGCCGCGATCTCTGGGGCTACATCTCCCTGGGCTATTTCCGCCAGCGGACCATCGCCGGTGAGGTTGGCTCCTCGACCATGCCCCACAAGGTCAATCCCATCGACTTCGAAAACGCCGAGGGCAACCTGGGCCTGGCCAACGCCATCCTGGAGCATCTGGCCCGCAAGCTGCCCATCTCCCGCTGGCAGCGGGACCTGACGGATTCCACGGTGCTGCGCAACCTGGGCGTCGGCTTTGCCCACCTCAGTATCGCCCTCCAGTCCGGCCCAGCGCGGCATCGCCAAGCTGGAGCCCGACCCCGCCCGCCTCGCCGCCGATCTCGACGCCAACTGGGAGGTCCTGGCGGAGCCCATCCAGACGGTGATGCGCCGGTACGGCATCGACAAGCCCTACGAAAGGCTGAAGGAACTCACCCGCGGCCATCGCATCGGCCGCGAGGAGCTGGCCCAATTTATTGATGCCCTGGATATTCCGGAGGAGGCCAAGGTCCGCCTGCGGGAACTGACCCCCGGGACCTATGTCGGCAATGCCCTGGAGCAGGCTCGGTCTATCTGAGGCAGACAGCTTCAGGGCCTGAAGGCGGCCCGCTCAATGCCGAGCTTGCGCATCCTGGACCTCAGGGTATCCGGATGGATGTCCAGGAGCCGGGCGGCGCCAAAGGGGCCCTCTACCCGCCCCAGGGTTTGGGCGAGGGCGCGCTCGATGTGGCGCCGGGTGACGACCTCCAGGGGCTCGATGGCCTGGGATGGGACGCTGGAGGGCGGCGGCGCTGGCGGCGGGGGGCTAAGGGGTCCAGCGCCCAGGGCCCGCTCGACCTCGAGGCGCTGGCCATCGCCGAGGATGGCGGCCCGCTCGATGACGGACGCGAGTTCGCGCACATTGCCCGGCCAGGGATAGGCCCGCAGGAGCTCCATGTCCGCCGGGGTCGGCAGCCGCGGCGTCAGCCCAAGCCGCTCCGCCGCCCGCTGGGCGAAGTGGTTGGACAGGGTCGGAATGTCCTCGGGACGTTCCCGCAGGGCCGGGAGCTGGATGGGGAAGACGTTGATGCGATACCAGAGATCCTCGCGGAAGCGACCCTCGCGGACCATGGCGCGCAGGTCGCGATGGGTCGCGGCGATCAGGCGCACATCGACCTGCAGGGGGTGCTGGCCGCCCACGCGCTCGAAGGTGCCATCCTGCAGTATCCGCAACAGCCGCACCTGAATGGCCGGGGTCAGTTCGCCGATCTCGTCGAGGAAGAGGGTGCCGCGATCGGCGCGCTCGAACCAACCCAGGCGGCGATTGGCGGCGCCGGTGAAGCTGCCGCGCTCGTGGCCGAAGAGTTCCGAATCCACCAGGTCCGGCGGTATGGCGCCACAATTGACCCGGAGAAAGGGCCCCTGGGCCCGGGACGAGCGGACGTGAATGGCCCGGGCAATGACCTCCTTGCCCGAACCCGTCTCCCCGAGAATCAGGACCGGGGCACGTCGCGGGGGCGACTAATTCGACGCCGCGCATCACCTCCTTGAGGCCGGAGCCGCCACCGATCAGGGTGTCCGTGATCTCCTGGCGACCGAGTCGTGCCAGGAGGGAGCGACGATCCGCCTCCGCCGCCTCCCGCAGGGCGGTCAATTCCTTGAGCCGCAAATGGTTGCGCAAGGCCACGGCAATGGGCTCGCGCAGGGCCAGCACCCGGGGGGCCTGTGGCGACCCCAGGCCGCCGACCGCGTCCGTCCCCAGCAGCAGGGCCCCCAAGGGCTCACCCGCGCTGGCCAGGCCCACCGCCAGCAGGTCCCCCGTCCAAGTCGCCGGCACCAGACCGGGCAACCGCTGGCGGACCTCGGCGGCCCGCCCCTGGACCAGGTCGTCACCCAGGCACCAGTGGCGCAAGGGGGCGAAGGGCGGCAGGGGGTCGAGCCCCTGACCCGGCACCGCCGGCGTCATGCCGCATTGAGCGGCGGGTTTCAGCCGGGCCTGCTCCTGGTCCAGCTCGAGGATCAGGAGGCGCTCAAAGGTGACGTGGCGGCGCAGGCCCGCGGTAATCTCCTCGATCACCTCGTCCAGCCGCCCGTGACTGGCGGCCAGGCGCCAGAGCCCGAGCAGGGTCGTCGTCAGGGTTTCCATGCTCCGGGAGTATAACGGAAATTCCTAACTATTTGCCGGAATTTCCGTCTTATTTCCCGGATTAAGCAATTCCGAGGGTCCAGGCCCGGTGACCGCGGCTCAGCCGGGCCTTTCCATCCGGGCCAGTGCCGGCGAGATTAATTAATAAGTTTCATTAAAACAGATGGATGGATCTTTCTTCCGAGTTGACCCCATCCCATTGGCATATTTCTTGGGTAAGTCTTGGCAAGCCAACCCTCGCCACCCGGAGCCCCGCCATGATCCGCCACTCCCTTGCCACCCTTGAATCCTTTTACCAGTGGCATCGCAGCCGCCTGCTGATCCTGGCCAGCCTGACCGGCTTGATGATCATCGCCTTCGCCAGCCTCGGGGTCATGCAAAACCTGGGCTGGTTGGCCACCCCGGACGCCTCCTGGACCTCTTCGACCCTGCTGCTGATCTTTCTGGCGGCCCTGGGCTGTGAGTACCTGGATTCCAGCCTGGGCATGGGCTATGGCACGACCCTGACGCCGCTCCTGATGCTGGCGGGATACGCGCCGCTCGAGATCGTGCCCGCCGTCCTCCTGTCGGAGTTGCTGACCGGCCTCGCCGCCGGGGCCATGCATCATCGCGACGGCAATATCGACCTGCGCACCAACCCCGCCGCTCGCCGCACCTTCGGCCTGCTGGGACTCTTGAGCGCGGTAGGGGCCATCGTGGCGGTCATGCTGGCCGTCAAGATCTCGGCCCAATGGTTTTCGCTCCTGATCGCCATCATCGTCTTGACCATGGGTCTGGTGACGCTCCTCACCGCTCGCCGGCAGATTCCGCTACAACACCGGGGGCATCCTGGCCATCGGTCTGGTCGCCGCCTTCAACAAGGGGCTCAGCGGTGGCGGTTATGGCCCCCTGGTGACCTCGGGACAAGTCGTTTCGGGCGTCCCGGCCCGCCAGGCCGTGGCCATCACCTCCATGGCGGAGGCCCTCACCTGCGCCGTGGGCCTGGGTGCCTACCTCTTCTTCCAGAGCGGGATCGACTGGTCCCTGACCTTGCCCCTGGTGGCGGGGGCCTTGCTCTCCGTGCCCCTGGCCACGGCGACCGTCAAACACCTGCCGGAGACCGGGATCCGGCGCGGCGTGGGCCTCTTCACCCTGGTCCTGGGGGCCCTCCTGCTGGCGCGATTGCTGGGATAAAGGAGACCTCGGCGGGATATCCGGGCGGGCCGGAAGGTCCGCCCATTCAAAACGGCCGACCTTCCGAACGGCCATTCGTCCGCCAGACGCCGCCTGACCGCCTGACCCGTCAGTCCGATCAACAGGCCGCCTGTCCCGAGCTCAACCAGCCCCAGTCGGCCGGGGAGACCCCAGGGCCAGGGTCGTCCGCCGGTAGGCGCGCATCACCCCCACCAGCAGCCCCTCCAGGACCAGGGCGGACAACGCCAGGGCCAGGCCGGCGGGGCGGGCCAGTTCCGGGATGAAGACGGCCCCCATCATCAAGAGCAGCGCCAGCAGGTGGAGCCCAAACTGGACCCGGGCCCACAGGGATGGGGAGCAGGGTCCCCATGTGCGGCAGGCGCAGGTCAAAACGGCCCGAGGTGACCTGACGGTGCTGGAGATGGAACCAGGCCAGGAAAGGCAGGATCTTGAACAGCATACCCGCGGGCAAGCCCAGACCCACGCCCACCAGGAGCAGGACACCGATCAAGGTCGGTGGCGCCCCCAGGGCCCAGGCCAGGGCCGCCCCGACGAGGGCGAGCAGGGCGGACCACCAGTGGAGCAGGGTAGGATCCAGGCGGCGGCGTCCCCGTTTGATCAGAAATCCCAAAGTCAGCAGGGCAAAGGAGACAAAACCCAGCGCCGTCGCGCCCAGGGACAGCCGAGCCCCCAGGTCCCAGCCCAGGATTCCCGCCAGGCTGCCGAGGCCGATGCCGATCAGGAGCAGCGGCGCCAACCAGAATCTGGCGAACCGGGGATAGGGGGAGGTAAGGTAAAACAGGGGGATCACCTGGATAGCCACGCCCAGGATCAGCATTCCCACCCATCCCAGCAGTCCCCAGGTGGCGTGAGCATCCAGCCAGGGGTTGAACGCCGCCAGCCGCACCCAGCCGAGCAGGGCGCCTGTCAGTACCAGGCCCAGGATCACCGTCATGACCAGCCCCAGGGCGGCGGACCGCAGGGCCAGACGTGTGCCGGGGTCTCCCCGCGACCGCGCCAGGGCCAGGGAGACGGGGATCACCAAGATCAGCAAGGCCAGGGCGCTAGCGCCGGCACCCATCCCCAGGGCCAGGGTACCGCCACCCCCAAGGCCCCAGGCCAGGCTCAAGGCACCCAGGGCCAGGCCGGCGTGCGTCAAGGTACCCACCCAGCGGACCCCAGGCACGGGCGCCCCCACCACCACGGGCAGCAGTTGCAGGAGGGCGCCGCTCATCACCTGGCCGAGATAACCCAAGGTGATCAGGTGGACGGCCGCCAGGGCCGCGGGCATCCAGCGCGAGGCCAAGAGGGCAGGGCCTTCCCAAACCAGCAGCAGACCGGCGAGGATGGCAAAGAGGGGGGCGGTGAGGAAGAACCGGGCCGGGATAGGAAAGGGCGGCGCCTGGTCGAGGGCGAGACCGCGGGTATTGATCATTCGCCCGGGGGCCAGACCAGGATGCGGTAGCGACCCTCCTCCCCGGTGGTCTCCCAACGATGGCCCATGCCGCGCAACATATCGTAGAGGGGGAAGGGCACGCGCCGATGGATGACACTGAGACGATCACCTGGCCCTAAATCGGCCAGGGCGTCCAGGATCCGCTCCAGCGGCTCCGGCGGCTCCAGTTGACTGACATCCAGAACCCTGTCCATGATTTACGAGGCCCGGAGTTGGTCAAGCAGTCCCGCGGCGCGCGAGGCCAGGCCCTGGTCGGCGAGGGGGTAGAGGATACCCTCCTCCTTGGCGTTGTGCTGCTGGATGAGGAAATGCAAGGTCTCGACCAGGCCCAGACACTCATCCGCGTCGCGCTTGCCGATGGCCCCTTCCAGATCGGCCAGCAGGGCACGCATCTGCCGATGCTCCAGGGTCATGACCTGCACCGGCCCCCCGGCGCGGGGATCGACGGCGAGCAGTTCGGGGAAGAGCCTTTGTTCCTCCCGCGCGAAATGGTCCAAGAGGGCGGCCGCCAGTCCCTGGCCGTCACCCACCGCCTGGCCCCAGTCCTTGGCGGCTACCCGCTCCTCAAAGGTTGCCAGCAATTGATCGCAATGACGATGATCGGCGGTCATGGTGGCGGAAATCGAGTCGGTCATCCCGGTATCCTCCGATAGAAAGAGGATGGCAGTGTTGCCGAGACCCCCGGGGATCGCCTTGATCTTAGTCATATTGCGGCTTGCCGCCTTCCCACGGGTCCGAGGCGTGCCTCAAGGAAAAATGCCGTCATAAAAAAACCGGCCAGGAGAACCGGGGCCGGTTTTTTGAGTACGGACCAAGGCGCCCAAGGCGCCTTGGTCGCGGCCAGGCATTACATGAGGTCGGTCTTGGTCAGCACGACGCGACGCTGCTGGACCGAATCCGCCGGGTATTCCGGCAAGAGTTCGCGCTTGCCGCGGGATTCGGCGGGGGCGACGTTCTGAGCCGGATAGCCCTGGGCAACGATGTAGTTGCGAACGGCATCGGCACGGCGCTGGCCAAGGGCCATGTTATAGGCATCGGAACCCACGGCGTCGGTGTGGCCGGTGACGGTGACCACTTCGGTCTCGGGGGTCGCCTGGATGTCGCGGATGTACTGATCAATCAAGGCAATCTCTTCCTTGTTGACCACATACCTGGGCACTTCGTACTTGTCGAACTCAAAGTTCAGGCGGACGGTGACCTGCTCGGCAACCACCACCTTGGGGGCGGCGCAAGGGGGCAGGTTCTTGGGCCCGTCCGGGTAGGCACTCTGCCAGCATTCCCCAGCACTGTTGACCCAGAGTTGGCCCTCGGTGAAAGTACGGTCGCCAGCGGCGAACCAGAAGCTATCCTGCTGCTCAACCGCTTGCGTGGCAGGCGCCATCATGGCGACGGCCAGGGCAATCGGCGCCACGCGCCCAAGGGCGCGAAGAGTCTTCGTTGCTTTATACATGTTCTCTTATCCTCTGTTCAGGTTAGAAGGACTTGGTTTAGAAATCGGCGTTTCGGCAAAGGCCTGAAAGTATATATTAGACGAATGACAACAACGACGCCCACCGCCTTTTCCCTCAGCATAGCTTTCGGGAAGCCGCCCTCCGAAACCGCGGGTACCAGCCTCTGTTGCGACTAATCGTCCGTCGTTCTTAATTGTAGCGTAAACCGCAGACAAAAGTGCAACCTTTTTCATTTTCAGACTTATTCGCAACTCCCCCAACTCGCCAAATACACAACTTACTGAATATAATAACAATTACAACACCAAGAACAGCGTGACGGCTTTGATACTGTATCATTATTGCAACGAAGGCCTGCCAAGTTGAGATTTCGACGACCCAGGAAAAGTGTGCCTCTGGGCATCGCCCTGCTCATCGGCGGCCAATTTCTCTTTGCTGCAATGGGTGTTGGGGTCCGTTTTCTCACTGACGAGGTACCCAACGAGGTATTGGTGTTTTTTCGCAACATCCTGGGCCTGGCCCTGCTTGCGCCCTGGCTGTTCCGGGGTGGGCTCCCAAGCCTGCAAACCGAGGTACCCCATCTGCACCTCCTGCGCGGCGTCGCCGGACTGGCGGCCATGTACTGCTTTTATTACGCCATCATGCACCTGCCCTTGGCGGAGGCCATGGTCCTGCTCCTCGGCGCACCCCTCTACATCCCCCTCATTGGCCTGCTCTGGCTCAAGGAGCCGGTGCCGGCAAGGGTCTGGCTCGGCGTGGCCCTGGGATTTGGCGGCGTTCTGGTTATCCTGCGCCCAGGCCTCGAGGGCATCTCCACCCCCGTGGCCATCGCCCTTCTCGGCGGCTTCTTCGCCGCCATCGTCCAGGTCACGATCCGCCGGCTTTCAGGCACCGAACCCACGCTGCGCATCGTCTTCTATTTCGCCTTCACGGGTGCCATTCTCTCCGCCCTGCCCCTGACCTGGTCATGGATTACGCCATCCCCCCGCCATCTCGTCTGGCTGCTGGCCATCGCCGTCTTTTCGACCTTGGGACAGGTTTGTCTGACGCTGGGCCTATCGATGGCCAGCGTTGCCCGCTTGGGGATTTTCAGCTATTTCTCCGTCATCTTCGGCGCTGGCTTTGGCTGGTTGCTGTGGCAAGAGCCCATCTCCACCGGCACGGTCGCCGGCTCCCTGCTCATCCTGATCGCGGGAGTGCTGGCGGGGGCCTAACGGCAACCGCCTCCATCACCCTACCCAGGCCCGTGCATTGCGGAAAAGCCGCATCCAGGGCCCATCATCGCCCCAGCCATCGGGATGCCAGCTATGCTGGATGGTGCGAAAGACGCGTTCCGGATGGGGCATCATGATGGTGACCCTGCCATCCCGATTCGTCAGGCCGGCAATGCCCAGGGGCGAGCCGTTGGGGTTGGCCGGATAGCGCTCGGCGATGCCGCCGGCGTTTTCCACATAACGCACCACGACCCGGCTGCCGGCGGACCTCAGGTGATCACCATCGCGGAACTCCGCCCGCCCCTCGCCGTGAGCCACGGCGATGGGCAGCCGTGAACCCGCCATGCCGGACAGCAGGATGGAGGGGGTCTCCAACACCTCCACCAACAGGGTGCGGGCCTCGAATTGCTCGGAGCGATTGCGCACGAAGTGGGGCCAATGCTCGGCACCCGGGATGAGTTCCCGCAGGTTCGACAGCATCTGGCAGCCGTTGCAGACCCCCAGGGTAAAGGTGTCGGGGCGTGCGAACCAAGCCTGGAATTGGTCGCGGACCGGTGGATTAAAAAGGATGGACTTGGCCCAGCCCTCGCCGGCGCCCAGCACGTCGCCATAGGAAAAACCGCCGCAGGCGACCAGGCCCTGGAAGCCAGCCAGCTCAATCCGCCCGGCCATGATGTCCGACATATGAACATCGACGCAGGCAAAGCCGGCCTGATGGAAGGCCATCGCCATCTCGACCTGACCGTTCACGCCCTGCTCCCGCAGCACCGCCAGCCGCGGCCGAGCCCCACGCTGAATAAAGGGGGCGGCGATATCTTCCTCGGGATCGAAAGTCAACTCGACGTGCAGACCGGGATCGCCGGGGTCGCCGATGCGGTCATGTTCCTCGGCGGCGCAATCCGGGTTATCGCGCAGGGATTGCATCGCCAAGGTCGTCTCGGACCAGACGCGCTGGAACTCCTTACGCGTCCCCGCCAGGACGGCCGTCCCGTGGCGCAGGAAGCGGATCGCCCCCTCCCCCTCGACCTCGGGACTGCCAATCACGAAGGCGAGGGCCCCCAGGCCGTGATCATGCAGCAGCTTGAGGACATCGTCCGTGTCCGTGTGACGGACCTGAATGACGGCCCCCAGTTCCTCGCTGAAGAGGGCAGCGAAGGTCTCGCCGCCCAGGGCGTCCAGATCGATCTCCAGCCCGCACCGCCCGGCGAAGGCCATCTCGCACAGGGTGACGAAGAGACCGCCGTCGGAGCGGTCGTGATAGGCCAGGGCCAGGCCCTCACCCGCCAGTTCGCGGATGGCGGCGAAAAAGCGCTTGAGCGAATCCGGATGTTCCAGGTCCGGCCCCTTGTCCCCGACCTGCCCATAGACCTGAGCCAGACAGGAACCGCCCAGGCGATTGCGACCCGCCCCCAGGTCGATGAGGATCAAATCCGTATCGCCGAGATCGAGGCGCAACTGGGGGGTCAGGGTGCGGCGGGCATCGGTGACGGGGGCGAAGGCTGAGACAATCAGCGACAGGGGCGCGGTCATGGTGCGCCGCTCGCCGTCCACCCGCCCAGACCGTCTTCATGCTCATGGAATCCTTGCCCACCGGAATGGCGACCCCCAAGGCCGGGCAGAACTCCAGGCCCACCGCCTTGACCGTCTCGTAGAGCTTGGCGTCCTCGCCCGGGTGGCCCGCCGCCGCCATCCAGTTGGCGGAGAGCTTGATGTCGCCGAGGGCGGCGATATCCGCCGCCGCCAGGTTGGTGATGGCCTCACCCACCGCCATCCGCCCGGAGGCGGCGGCATCGATCAGGGCCAGGGGGGTGCGCTCGCCGATGGCCATGGCCTCGCCGCTATAACCAAAGCCGTCGCGAGTGGTCACCGCCACGTCCGCCACCGGCACCTGCCAGGGGCCGACCATCTGGTCCCGCGCCACCAGGCCGGTAATGCTGCGGTCGCCGATGGTGATCAAGAAGGTCTTGTCCGCCACCGTCGGCAGGCGCAGCAACCGCAGGGCCGCCTCCTTGAGGTCCAGCCCGGCCAGGTCCAGGGCCGGCTTGTGGAAGGAGTGATGATGGACATCCCGCAACAGGCGCGGCGCCTTGCCGAAGAGCAGGGGCATGGGCATGTCGATGGGGGTATTGGCGAAGTGGGCGTCGCCCAAGAGCAGATGTTCCTCCGCCGTCGCCTCGCCCACCACGGCGTAGGGGCAGCGCTCGCGCTCGCAGAGGCCCTTGAACTCCTCCAGCCGCTCGGCGGCGATGGCCAGGACATAGCGCTCCTGGGACTCGTTGCACCAGATCTCCATGGGCGACATGCCAGGGTCGTCGTTGGGCACCGCCCGTAGCTCGAAGCAACCGCCCCGGCCGGCGTCATGGACCAGCTCCGGCAAGGCGTTGGAGAGGCCCCCGGCGCCGACGTCATGAATGAAGAGGATGGGGCTGTCCTCGCCCCGGGCGCAGCAGCGGTCGATGACCTCCTGGCAGCGGCGCTGCATCTCCGGATTGGCGCGCTGCACCGAGGCGAAATCCAGGTCCTCCGCCGAGGCCCCGGAGGCCATGCTGGAGGCAGCGCCGCCGCCCAGACCGATGAGCATGGCCGGCCCGCCCAGCACCACCAGGGGAGAGCCCGCCGGGAAGGGGTGCTTATGGACGTGTTCAGGGCGGATGTTGCCCAGGCCACCGGCGAGCATGATGGGCTTGTGATAGCCCCGCAACTCGGTACCACTGGGCCCCGGTACCGCTTGCTCATAGGTGCGGAAGTAGCCGCATAGGTTGGGGCGGCCATATTCGTTATTGAAGGCCGCCGCGCCGATGGGGCCCTCGAGCATGATGTCCAGGGCCGAGACGATGCGCCCCGGCCGGCCGTGATCCTGCTCCCAGGGCCGTTCCAGGCCGGGGATACGCAGATTGGAGACCGAAAAGCCACAGAGCCCCGCCTTGGGCTTGGAGCCGCGTCCGGTGGCGCCCTCGTCGCGGATCTCGCCTCCCGAGCCGGTGGCCGCGCCCGGTTCCGGGGCGATGGCCGTGGGGTGGTTGTGGGTCTCGACCTTCATGAGGATGTGGATCTCCTCGTCATGCTCGCCATAGACCCCGTCCTCGGGGTCGGGCATGAAGCGCCGGCCTTCCCCGCCCTGGATGACGGCGGCATTGTCGCGGTAGGCCGAGAGCACCTGGTCCGGGGACTGCTCGGTGGTGTGGCGGATCATGCCGAAGAGGGAATGACGCTGGGGCTGGCCGTCGATGACCCAGCTCGCATTGAAGATCTTGTGGCGGCAATGCTCCGAATTCGCCTGGGCGAACATCATCAACTCCACGTCGGTGGGATTGCGGTTCAGGGCGATGAAGCTCTCCACCAGATAGTCGATCTCGTCGTCCGACAGGGCCAGGCCCAGGTCGCCATTGGCCCGTTCCAGGGCGCCACGGCCACCCGCCAGCAGGTCCACCCTCAGACAGGGCCGCGGCTCGGCCTGGAGGAAGAGGCAGGCGGCATCCTCTTCGTCGAACAGGACTTGTTGAGTCATACGGTCGTGGAGGGCCGCCGCGGCCGCCCCTTGCTGCTCGGGGGTCAGGGGGCCCTCGGTGGTTGCCAACCAGTAGGCCGTGCCACGCTCGATCCGCCGAATCTTGTTCAGGCCGCAGTTGTGGGCGATGTCCGTGGCCTTGGAAGACCAGGGCGAGAGGGTCCCCGGCCGGGGGACCACCAGCAGGAGTTCACCCCTGGGCTCGTGCCCGGTCAGCTTGGGCCCGTAGCGCAGGAGTCGGTCCAGGACCGCGCGCTCCCCCGCCTCCAGTGTTTGCTCCAGCTCGACGAAATGGCGGAATTCAGCGTAAAGGCTCAGGTTTCCGCCCATCTCGGCCGCCAGGCGCCTTTCGAGCTTACGCAGGCGGAAATCGGAAAGGGCGGGGGCGCCGCGTAGGACAAGCATGGGCAAGGGGCTCCGGCGGAGGGTTCTGGTTGTCGGGCATGATACCCCAAGGGCCGCGGGCGGGGAGCGACAAAGGCCCCCGGTGAACCGGCCCCGCACGGACTCGACCGGGGCCAGTATCGGGCCAGAGCTAGGATGCCGGGGCGGTCCAGGGCAGGGTCAGGATACCATCGCGCACGAAGCCGGAGGGTTGGCCAAGCTCGTCGTAGTAGGTACAAAGCCTGCCTTCAAACCGGAAGTCACCGATATAGCGGTGAGAGATCTTGCGGCGCAGGTTGCTGGCCAGATCGAGGCCCTGCAGGTGACAGACGAGGGCGCGGATGACGCCGGCGTGGGCGACCAAGAGCAGGGTATGGGTAGGGTGACCCGCCGCCATATCCAGGAGTTGCGCTAGGCAGCGGGCCTGCATCTGCCGAAAACTCTCACCACCTGGAAAGACGTAGTCCGGGTCCTGTTTGAACTGGGGATAGGCCTGAGTCACCTCATCCTTGTCGAGGCCAAAGAGCTCGCCGTAGTTGATCTCATTGAAGGCAACATGACTCTCCACCGCGTCCCGGCCCCGGCTCCGGGCATAGTAGAGGGCCGTATTGCGGGCACGGCCCAGATCGCTGGAATGGATGGCATCAAATACCAGTCCCCGGTCCATCAGACAATGGTCCACGTCGAGCAGATCGCTCTCCCAGTCGCTGGCGGGCGGGGCATCGCCCCAGCCCATGATGCGCCGGGCCTCATTGCTCTGGGTGCGAAAATGGCGAACCAGAATCAGACGCATGATGGCTCTCCCTAACCTCAACCGCCCAAGGGCCCGAACAGGTCGCCGAGGACCGCCTGGATGGCGGTCGCGAACTCCTCGAAGGAATGGGGCTTGACGATATAGTCCTCGACCTCGTAGCGAAAGGCGGCGGCCCGGTCGTTGGGCTCGTTGGAGGAGGTCAGCACGATGACCCTCAGGCCCCGCAGTTCAGGGTCCGCCCGGAGCGCCTGGAGAAACTCGATGCCGCTCATGCGCGGCAGGTTAAGGTCCAGGAGGATGAGGCCCGGCGGCTCGATCCGCTTCCGGCCCTTGCCGCTCAACAGCTCCAGGGCCTCGGTGGCGGTGCGGGCCACATGCAGGGGAATGGCGATGGCGTGCCGCTTGAGGGCGCGTTGCACCGTCATGACGTCCACGCGATCATCCTCCACGAGCAGAATGCCGCTGCCAGGTTCGCTCATCTCGGTAGGTCTCGGTTGGTTTGTAGGTCGTCCCCACCCGGGTCAAGCGCCTGTTCCCGCTTTGCCCAGGTGAACACGAAGCGGCAGCCGCGCCGCTTGCCCTTCTTATCCGCGCCATCATCCAGGCGGATGGTGCCCCCATGCTCCTCCACCAGCTTCTTGACCAGGGCCAGGCCAATGCCGGTGTTGGCGCCGTAATCCTTGACGCTCAGGGTCTGGAACATAAGGAAGATCTTGTCTTGGAATTCCGGAGGTATGCCCGGGCCATCATCCTCGATGGCAAAGAGCCATAAGTCCCCCTGATCGTGGCCAGAAACCCTGACCCAACCACGGTCGCGGTCATGATGACGGATGGCGTTGGCGATGAGGTTGGCGAAGACCTGGGACAGATGCAGCCGATCGGTGTGCAGGATCGGCAGGTCCGGGGCAATCTTGATTCTAAAATGACGGGGCGGCGCCAGGGTATCCACGACCTCCGCCACCAGGGTGCCCACGTCCACTTCCTCCAGACTCCCCGCCACCCGGCCTATACGGGAATATTCCAGGAGGCCCTCGATGAGGGCGTTCATCCGCGCCACCCGGTCCCGCAGCAGATCGAGCTGCTCCTGGGTCTCGGGGGTCAGCCGATCCTGGAGATCCTCCTTGAGCCATTCCGACAGGTTGGCGATGCCGCGCAGGGGCGCCTTGAGATCATGGGATGCGACATAGGCGAACTGCTCCAGGTCCCGTGCCCGCCGCTCGGACTCGAAGGTACGCCGCTCCACCCGGTGTTCGAGGGTCATGTTGAGGCACTGCAGGGCCTGCTCCGCCCGGCAGCGCTCGGCGATCTCGACGTTGAGGGCCTCGTTGGCGCGCGATAACTCCAGGGTGCGCTCCGCCACCAGCCGCCGAACCTGGCGGTCCCGCCCGGTGAGCGCCAGCAGATAGACACAGGTCAGCAGGGTAAAGACCAGGCCCATGAGGGGTATGAGCCAGACCCCCCAGCCCTTGGTTTGGAAGGCGCCCGGCACCGGGGTACAGACCAGGGTCCAGGTCAGGTCACCGGCCTGCACCTGGCCCTTGTAGGAAGTGGCGATGGGATCCGGGTCCGGAGGCCCGTTCGCCGCATCCCGGACGCGGGAGTGATGGACGTAGAAGAGGTGCCGCTTCTGCTTTCCGTCCTGGGACCAGAAGGCGATATCCACGCCGCTTGGGCCCAGGCTGGCCATGGCCTCGTCGATGAGTTCGCCAAACCGGAAGACGCCGATGACAAAGCCGCGCACCTCCTGCTCCTCAATGCCCACCGGCTCTGCATCGACATCAATCGGCGTCTCCAGCCCCTCGCCCTCCTCGACCCGGTTAAAGACGGGGCGATAAATGGCGAAGTGGCTTTCCCCGTCCTTGTCATTCCGGGATTCAGGCTCGCCCACCACCAGGGTTCGCAGCTCCGCCGACTTCAGCAAGAGGTCCATCACCCGGGGAATGCCCGCCAGGTCCAGGCCCAGCAACGAGGTGTTTTCCGGGTAGGGCTGAACGTAAAGAATGGGAAAATGGACGGGGCGCTCCGGCGCCGGCCGGCTCTCGCCATTGGCGGCCTGATCCTGAACCTGGAAGCGAGGTATCCGGGGGCGGACTCTGGCGACGAAGTCACGGAGCTGGTCATCAGTCACCCGTGGCGCCCATTGCAACGTCTGGATGATGCGGTTGCGCTTGAGGGTCGGACCGACGAACTCGCGGAACTGCCGCCGCGTGACCATGGAGGCGGCATCGAAGAAGCCGCCCAAATCCTGCACCAGGCCCAGGGAGTAATCCAGTTCCCGCTGGATCACCAGCAAACGATCCCGGGCGGCCTCGGAGAAGGCGGCGAAGTGCCGCTGATTTTCCAGGTCGGCGATACGGGCCGAGACCATCCAGGTCCCCAGGGCGCCCAGCAGGGCCACCACGAAGATCGGGCCATAGCTGCGCCAGAAGACAGCCGCCCCGGCAATCCACTCCCCCATCTTGGCATGGGGCCACCTCATGCCAGGGCCTCGGGATCGGGGGGAAAACGCTCACCGATACGGCGCATGACCTCGTCCATGACCTGGCCTACCGTCTCGTTCATGTCCCAGTTCGCCAGCACAGGAATGTCGGCCTTTTGGGCCTGATCGACCATGAAGGTTTGCAGGGTCCAGATCTCGGACAACATCTCGCGATGACGATCGGAGTCGCGATCCGGGGCCTCGCGGCTGCGACGTTTGAACTGCTCGTCCAACCGCTTGCGCGTCGTCACCGCCAGGACCAGGGGCACCAGCACGGACTTGGTCCGCACCTCCGCCAAGTCCAGATAGGTCGGCATCACATGCACGCCATCGACGATGAGATCGGTCCGCTCTTTGACGGCGCGGGCAATGGTCGCCTCCAGGGCCACCCGCACCGTGCCGAACTGGGCCAGAAATCCCGCTATGACCGGGTCCTGGGGGTAGGCCGCCGACCCTTCCACCTGGGGCAGGCCCCGCCAGGCGTCAAAACTGGAATAGCCCAGGGTGGGCGCCACATGGGGCACCAGATAACAACGGATGATCTCGCGCATCATGTCCGTGGACTGGGTGCGGACGATATCCAGCAGGTAGGCCAGGCGGGTGGCCAGGGTGCTCTTGCCGGTCCCGGTGGCGCCGCCCAGCAGGATGATGAGGGGCTCGCCGCTATCGTTGAAGCGGCAGCGCGAGAGGAAGCGGTTGCCGGCATCCTGAAAGCCCCCGGACTTGAGGGTGGCATAGACCTCCTGACGCAGTTCCTTGCGCCCGACCTGATTCACTCCCTGCTCGCGCAAGCTGGCATGGACCAGGGCGGCTCCCCGGGCGGCCACGTCGGAACGTATGCCACAACCCTCCAGGTGGCGCGCCAGGACACCGGTGGAAAAGGGCTCGGACCCATCCTGGCGTCGCACCACGACACGGGAAACCCCGCCACCGGCATCATAGTCGCCGCGTATCTGCGTGCCGAAGCGACGTTCCAACTCCTCGCCCACCAGGCGCCGCAATTCATTCGTGGACATGACCTCGGTATCGCCATCCAACTGATTACGAAGGCGATTGGCAATGGCATAGGCTTGGGTAAAAGAGATACCAACATCCACCAGCGACTGCACCAGGATGCCGCGCAGGAAGGGTAACCGCTCCCCCGTCGCCGTCTCTACCAATAAGGCCTTACTTGCCATGATTCGGCTCTCCACCAGCGACGCCACTGGCTGGCACCCGCAACCTGGACAAAAAATGAGGTCCCTGTAAACGCCATTGGCCGCGGAGGCCAGACACCCGTCTGCTTAACGGGGGGAGGACCAGAGGCAAGGAGGGCGAGCCTGGCATCATCACCCCAATGCCAATTTATCGCCCCGGCACCTGATCCAGTTGGGTAAAGATACAATTCAGCACGGGCTGGTTATCACCGGGTAGGAAGGTATTTATATTAGAGGCGTAGCCTTGGCGATCGATGCGTCCAAAGTAAAGCTTGGAAGTTTGATCGATAAAGTTAATATTCTCGTCGCCATCTTCTACTTGCACCAGGTAATTTAGAGGCTGCCTGCCGATGTCCAATTTGCCACAGGCCTTGACAAGGCGATCCACGAAGGCGTCGTCGCCAGGGTCCTCGTCGAGGGAGTCCGGGGCCACCAGGGAGCCGCCACAGCCAGATATCGCCAGGACCGCCAGGACCGTCGCCAGGTTTGTTCTCTTCGATGACATGGCCGTTAATCCTCTTGGAATGGTGTCATGGCCTTAAATGCGGGTGAGGCCGAGGCGACGTGAGCGGGACTAGCCAACTCGGGGTTCAACCTGGGGGTTTCTCGAACCATTTTAGTGCCCGCGCGCCCATAGTCCAGCCTCTTTTCACCATCAGAATTTTTGGCGCCACCCCGCGACGACCGCGACCCCTGGCCGGCAAATCCTTCGATCCATTGCGGTGACCCTATGTCCAATCTGATCAAACTTCTTCATGACATGGCGTCCTTGCGAGCCGAGTACCAGCGGCTGCACGAGGACCTCCTGGGTCTCTCGGTGCGCCGCCTACTGTTTCTGGCTCGGCCTGGCGCGCGACAGGGAGTTGATGCCCGGTTCCAGCATCTCTTCCAGCGTCTGGGAGAAGTGGGGGAGGAGATGGGCCGCTTAACCGCGGACGACCTCGCCATCCGCCGGGGAGAGGATCTATTCCAGGCCCTCGAAGACTTCCGCCAGGCCTTCCGCGAGACCCTGAGGCAACTGGACATTCTCCGCCGGGCGCAAGCCAGCCAAGCCGCCGGGGCCCCTGGCAAGGACAGCCGCGAACTGCTTGCCCCCTATGACGACGCCCTCCAGTACCAGCGCCGCATGGGTGCCCGAATCAACGATTTGCTCGCCAATCTCTGAATGCCCTGGCCTGAGCGAGCGGTCTTAGCCCCCCAGAAGGGACCGGGCGGAGGGTCCCGCCGCCACCATCCGGGTTGGGGGGAGCCCTGGTCCCGTCACCCTGCGGGGCGTGCCCCACCCTCCAGGCCCTGAATCACTTCAGGGCTGCTGACTGGAAGCTGTTTTCCACCAGGGGCTTGGCATCGGCCTGGGGCACATGGCACTGGTTGCAGAAGTAGCGGCTGCCCGCTGGCCGCTCCAGCTTGTTACCGTTGCGGTCAAGGAAGTGGGACTCGCTCATCTCCACCGACTTGGCCTCGTCCTCCTCCGGCCCCTTCATGTGACACTCCAGGCAGCCGTTCTCCTTGAGATTGATGGCGTACTTTTCGTTGGTATGGGGAACCAAGGGCGGCTGTTGCTCGAAGTTACGGGGGATATTTTCCTTGTCATTAATATACTTGTAGAGCTCCGGCGCCGGCTCCGTCACCGGAATCGGCAGGTCGCCGCGCAAGGACACGACACCGGCGAGGACTTGCCCCGCCAGCCCCGCCTGACCGGCTACCAGGAGGGCCAGAAGGGTTAGGGATGGCTTCATGACGACACCTCTCTCTTGTGGTTTTCGCCGCCTAGGGCCGGGCGATGGTTATGGGTAAAACGGATGGTGAAGGCAAAGACGTCGCGACCGCAGACATCGATGCAACGTCCACAATTGGTGCAGTGGCCGGACAGGATCACCGGCCCGAACCCCTTGTCGGCCCCCTTCAGCGCCGGGCGGATGACCCAGTGCTCGGGGCACACCGCGAAACAGTCCATGCAATCGTCGCAGCGCTCGCGCCGGATCGCGGCGACCCGCAGCACGGCCGCCGTCCCGACCAGGCCATAGAAGGCGCCGATCGGACAGAGATGCCCGCACCAGGCCCGGCGACCGACGCAGAGATCCAGCAGGAACACCGCCACCAGCACCCCCCAGGTCAGCCCCATCCCGAAGACCAGGCCGCGATACACCATGGCGACCGGATTTACCAGCTCCCAGGCCAGGCTACCGCTGACCGCCGCCACCAGCAGGATGGCGCCCAGGAGCCAGTAGCGGGTCTGATCGGAAAAATGCGTCCCGGCCTTGATGTTGAATTTGCACCTCAGCCACTCGGCGGCATCCGTGACCGGGTTGATGGGACAGACCCAACTGCAATAGACGCGACCGCCCACCAGCAGATAAAAGGCCAGCACGATCAGGCCGCCGATCAAGGCCGTCAGCTCGGGGACATGGCCCGTCGCGAACACCTGCAGCAAGAGCAGGGGATCGGTCAAGGGCAGCAGGTCCAGGGTCAGGCTGGAGGCCAGATTGCCCGTGACGATCCAGGCGCCGAACCAGGGACCGGCCAGAAAGAGCCCCAGGATCAGCACCTGGCTCAAGCGCCGTAGCACCAGATAGCGGTGAGCGCCGAACCAGCCCTTGAGCCGGCGTGCCTCGGCGCCGGGACGACCGCCGGCTTGCATCAGAGACCTCCCTTGCGGTTGAGCGTCTCCAGCGGATTGCTGGGGAAGGGCGATGCCCCGGCGGGGGCTGGCGGCGCGGCGGGACCGGATGACGCCATCGGCGGGGTTGGGGACCTTGCCGGGTTGGGCGCCACGGCCGCCGATGGCCCACCGGGCGCGGGTGGGAGCCCCTGGGTGGGCGCCGGCAAGGCCGGCTCGCCCGGGATGAGCCCCCGGCCGCCATGCTCGTAACGCGTGCCCTCGGGCAAGTGGTACTGGTGCGCCGGATCCGGCGTCACCAGGGATTCCCCGGCCTGGGCCTTTTGCTCCCACCCCAGCCGATAGTGCTTGCCCAGCATCCCCTTGGCCAGGGCAATCGGCAACACCTTGATGGCCGCCTCATCGAGAATGCAGGCCTTTTCGCACTTGCCGCAGCCGGTGCAATCCCGTGAGTGGACTACCGGGATGAAGAAGGCATGCTTACCGCTGCGAGGGTTATGCCGCATGTCGAGGCTGATAGCCTTGCCCCGCACCGGGCAGCTATTGAAGCAGACCTCGCAACGCAGGCCTTGAAAGGCGATGCAGGCTTCCTGATCGATGAGGACGGCGAGCCCCATGCGCGCCGCCTCGATCCGGGTCAGGAGCGGGTCCAGGGCCCCGGTGGGGCAGGCCTTGACGCAGGGGAGGTCATCGCACATCTCGCAAGGGATAGCCCGGGCCTCGAAGTAGGGCGTACCCAGGGCCACCTCGTCCCCCAGCCGGGCCAGTTTCAGGGTGTCATAGGGACAGTCGCGCACGCAGAGACCGCAGCGGATGCAGGCGCCCTGAAACCGGGCCTCGTCGTCCGAGGCCCCCGGTGGCCGGATGGCGGTCGCGGGCAAGGCGCGGGCCTGGCGTTGATAGACGCCCAGGGTGACCGCCACCAGACCGACGCCCACCGCCGTCCGCAGGGTATCCGTCAGCCAGCGCCGCCGCCCCGCGTCGAAACCCTTGGCGCCCTTCTCATTGCCAGGCATGGCCCCTCATCTCCCCTTCCCAAGCCGCGACCGCCCGCCCGGGGGCCGCCACCGCCGCCCACCTCAGGCCGGCATGACCTTGACGGCCACCTTCTTGAAGTCCGTTTCCTTCGAGAGGGGATCGGTGGCATCCAGCACCAGCTTGTTGACCAGGCGGCTGGCATCGAAGAAGGGCACGAAGACCATGCCCTCGGGCATCTTATTGCGCCCCTTGGTCTCCACCCGGCAGATGATCTCGCCGCGGCGGCTGGCGATCTTGGCCGCGTCGCCGCGCTTGAGACCGCGCCTCTCGGCATCCTTGGGGTGCATGAACACCTGGGCATCCGGCACGGCGCGGTAGAGCTCGGGGACGCGCCGGGTCATGGAGCCGGAATGCCAGTGCTCCAGCACCCGCCCGGTGGACATCCAGAGGTCAAACTCCTGGTCCGGGGCCTCCGCTGGCGGCTCGTAGGGCGCGGTGATGATGTTGGCCCGGCCATCCGGGTTGCCGTAGAAGGCGACCTTGGCGCCCTTGGGGACGAAGGGGTCGTAACCCTCGCGATAGCGCCACAGGGTCTCCTTGCCATCCACCACCGGCCAGCGCAGGCCGCGCGTCTGGTGATACTGGTCGAACGCGGCCAGGTCATGGCCCTTCTTCGGCCCCTCCAGCCCGAAGATCCGATATTCCTCGAACAGGCCCTTTTGCAGGTAGAAGCCGAAGGCGTCCATCTCGTCATTGGGATAGAGGTTGCCCCGATCGTCGGTCACGGGCTGCTTGGCGAACTTGTTGACGGCGCCATTGGCGTAAAGCACCTCGAAGAGGGTCTTGCCGCGATACTCGGGGTTTTTCGCCAGCAGCTCCTCGGGCCAGACCTCATCCGTTTTGAAGCGCTTGGAGAATTCGACGTACTGCCAGAGGTCGGAGCGCCCCTCGCCCGGGGCCTTGACCTGCTGGCGCCACACCTGGGTGCGCCGCTCGGCGTTGCCAAAGGCCCCTTCCTTTTCGGTCCACATGGCCACCGGCAGGATCAGATCGGCGGCCATGGCCGAGACGGTCGGGTAGGCCTCCGAGACCACCACGAAGTTGGCCGGGTTGCGCCAGCCGGGGTACAGCTCCTCATTGATGTTGGGACCGGCCTGCATGTTGTTGGTCGTGCTGGTCCAGTAGCAGTTCAGCTTGCCGTCCTTGAGCATGCGGCTCTGCAAGACGGCGTGATAGCCGATCTTGCCCGGCAAGGTGCCCTCGGGCAGCTTCCAGACCTTCTCGGCGAAATCACGGTGCTCCTTCTTCTCCACCACCATGTCGGCGGGCAGGCGATGGGCGAAGGTGCCGACCTCGCGCGCGGTACCACAGGCCGAGGGCTGGCCGGTCAGCGAGAAGGGGCCATTGCCCGGCTCGGAGATCTTGCCGGTCAGCAGATGCACGTTGTACATGAGGCCATTGACCCAGACGCCGCGCACATGCTGGTTGAAGCCCATGGTCCAGTAGGAGGTGATCTTCTTGCTGGGATCGGCGTAGAGCTTGGCGAGCCGCTCCAGGCTCGCCACCGGGACCCCGGACAAGTCGGAGACGTATTCGGCCGTGTAGGGTTCGAGGGACTTCTTGTAGTCCTCGAAACTGATCTTGGTCAGATTGCCCTTGCCGGCGTTCTTGGCCGCCTTTTCCAGGGGATGATCCGGGCGCAGGCCATAGCCGATATCGGTCGGCGTGCTGTTGAAGTTCACATGGGCATTGACGAAGTCCCAGTTCACCTTATCGTTGGTGACGAGGTAGTTGGCGATGTAGTTGAGGATCGCCAGGTCGGTCTGGGGCTTGAAGATGATCGCCATGATCGGCCAGCTCGAAGCTGCGGTGCTCGAAGGTGGACAGCACATGGACCTCGCAGCCCGGCCTGGTCAGCCGCGTGTCGGTCAGGCGCGACCAGAGGACGGGGTGGTTCTCGGCCATGTTCGCCCCCCACAAGACGAAGGCGTCGGCGTGCTCGAGATCGTCGTAGCAGCCCATGGGCTCGTCGGCACCGAAGGCGCGCATGAAACCGACCACGGCGGTGGCCATGCAATGGCGCGCATTCGGGTCGATGTTATTGGAGCGGAAGCCCGCCTTGTAGAGCTTGGAGGCGGCATAGCCCTCGTAAACGGTCCACTGACCCGAACCGAACATCCCCACCCGCGAGGTGATCTCCTCCGGCGGCTTGCCCTATTCTCCTCCAAGCTCTGCTTGATCGCGGCCTTCCATTTGTCGGCCATGAGGTCGAAGGCCTCGTCCCAGGAGACGGGCTCGAAATCGCCCTCCTTGTCGTACTGGCCGTTCTTCTTGCGCAGCAGCGGCTGGGTCAGCCGGTCCTCGCCATACATGATCTTGGACAGGAAGTAGCCCTTGATGCAGTTCAGACCCCGATTGACCGGCGCGTCCGGATCACCCTGGGTGGCGACCACCCGGCCGTCCTTGATCCCGACCAGCACGCGCAGCCGGTGCCGCAGAAGCGGCAGGGGGCCTTATCCCAACGGATACCCTGGTCCTCCTCGGCGGCGGTCGCGGGGACGCCCGGCAGCGCGAAACCCGCGGCGGCGGCGGTGGCGGCAATGGCATTGGTCTTGATAAATGCCCGACGGGTCTGATTCATGATACGACCTCCTCCTGGGGGGACTCGTTATCGACTTGGTGGTAAATGAGAGAAGACGCGGTGACCCCCGCGAGGGCCGCCAACCGGGCCATCAGGTCGGCGCAATAGCCATAAGAGGGGCCCTCGAGGGTCACGACCAGCCGCCCGCCCGCGCTGGCATGCAACTCCACCCCCGCCAGGCCAAGGAGCGCCTGCGCGACCGCCGCGGCCTGCTCAGGCCGGGCCATCAGCAAGACGCCACAGACGTGATATTCGGTCATGCCGCCTCTCGCCATAGCAAGGCCTGGACAGGGGGCTTAGCAACGCCTCCGCCTCGACTTTTCGGCACCCTTCCCGGCTGATGGATAGGATGGGCGGGAGTAGATTGAAGCCGTCTTCAGGACGCTGGCCCACCCAAACGCAGGTAGGTTTGTCCCAGGGCAGAGGCGCAACGCACATGATCGCGCCCCAGGCAGGATGACCCAGGGCGCGGGCTGGTCTCAAGGCATGGATGGTAGTCATAGCCTGCGACGGATCTAAATCGTGACCGCTTGGTTTGAGCGGCAGGCTAACCTTGAAGGCTCCCGCTAAAATTGACCCAGATCAAGGCTGGAAAAAATGCCTGTCGCGCCGCATAAAACATACAATACAAATTGTTATATCTTATTTTGGGTTGGGGGCTGTCGTGACG
>CAWJBI010000023.1:0-20873 GCA_963841065.1 uncultured Gammaproteobacteria bacterium
AGCCCAGCCCGGAGACGGGGGAGGCAAAGTCCAGGTAGTCGATGGGCGTGTTCTCGATGGTGACCGTATCCCGCACCGGGTCCATGCGGGTGGTCATGGCCCAGATGACATCCTTCCAATCGCGGGCATTGATGTCATCGTCCACCACGATCACGAACTTGGTGTACATGAATTGACGCAGGAAGGACCAGACGCCGAGCATGATGCGCTTGGCGTGGCCGGGGTACTGCTTTTTCAGGCTCACCACCGCCAGCCGGTAGGAACAGCCCTCGGGTGGCAGATAGAAATCCACGATCTCCGGGAACTGCTTTTGCAGAATGGGCACGAAGACCTCGTTGAGGGCCACCCCGAGGATGGCAGGCTCGTCCGGCGGCCGGCCAGTATAGGTGCTGTGATAGATAGGTTGACGGCGATGGCTGATGCGATCGAGGGTCAGAACCGGGAATCGATCCACCTCGTTGTAATAGCCGGTATGGTCGCCGAAGGGGCCCTCCAGGGCCGTGTCGCTAGGATGGATGCGACCCTCCAGCACGATTTCCGCCCTGGCGGGCACCTGTAGCTCGTTGCCGATGCTGGCGGCTACCTCGGTGCGGCTGCCCCGCAGCAGGCCCGCGAAGCCATATTCCGACAGGCTGTCCGGTACCGGGGTAACGGCACCGAGGATGGTGGCCGGGTCGGCACCCAGGGCCACCGAGACGGGGAAGGGCTCGCCCGGGTGGGCGCGGGTCCATTCGCGAAAATCCAGGGCCCCGCCGCGATGGGCCAGCCAGCGCATGATGACCCGGTTGGGCCCCAGCACCTGCATGCGGTAGATGCCCAGGTTCTGGCGTGGCTTGTCCGGCCCCCGGGTGATGACCAGACCCCAGGTGATGAGGGGACCGGCGTCACCGGGCCAGCAGGTCTGGATGGGCAGCCGCCCCAGGTCCACATCCTGGCCCTCCAGCACCACCTCTTGACAGGGCGCGCCCTTGATCTGCTTGGGGGCCATATCCAGGGCCTTGCGAAAGACCGCCAGTTTTTCCCAGGCATCCTTCATGCCCCGGGGGGGCTCTGGCTCCTTGAGGCTGGCGAGCAACTGGCCTACCCCGCGCAGGGCCGTCACGGACTCCTCGCCCATGCCCATGGCCACCCGGTTGGGGGTACCGAAGAGGTTGCCCAGCAGGGGTATCTCCGAGCCCTTGGGCCGCTCGAAGAGGAGGGCCGGGCCCCCGGCCCGCAAGGTCCGGTCGCAGATCTCCGTGATCTCCAGATAGGGATCGACCTCGGCGCGGATGCGCTTGAGTTCCCCCCGTGCCTCCAGTTGGACGATGAAATCTCGTAAGTCGGCGTATTTCATAGGGCTAGGGCGCTCATTGGCGGGTTTATCCTGGAGCGGGGGGCATATCCAGACAGGACCCTAAACCCACCGTTACTTCGGTCTGGCCGCCCCCTCGTCAAGCCGCGACAGCGATGCCGCTATGGCGGAGCAAGGCGTCGATGGTGGGCTCGCGGCCCCGGAAGGCCACATAGAGGTCCATGGCCGGGCGGGAGCCACCCTGTTCCAGGATGTGTTGGCGGAAGGCGCGGCCGGTGGCGGTATCGAGAACACCCCTTTCCTCGAAGAGGGAGAAGGCATCGGCGGACAGGACCTCGGCCCATTTGTAACTGTAGTAGCCCGCCGCGTAGCCACCTCCGAAGATGTGCGAGAAGCCCTGGGCAAAGCGGTTGAAGGCCGGAGGCTTGAGGGGGGCCACCTGGTCGCGCACCTGATCGAGGATCTCCTGGATGCGTCCACCCCGGGCCGGGTCGTATTCGAGATGGATACGGAAGTCGAACAGGGCGAATTCGAGTTGACGGGCCATCTGGATGGCGGAATGGAAGTTCCTGGCGGCCCGCATCCGCTGGTAGAGCCCGTCGGGGATGGGCTCGCCGCTTGCCACCTGGCCGGAGATAAGATCCAGGGACTCGCGCTCCCAGCACCAGTTTTCCAGGAACTGGCTGGGCAGTTCCACCGCATCCCAGGGCACGCCGGAGATGCCACCGACGGCGGGGTAATCGATCTGGGTCAGCAAGTGGTGCAAGCCGTGGCCGCACTCGTGGAAGAGGGTCAGGACCTCGGTATGGGTCAGCAGCGAGGGCTGATCCCCCACGGGCGGGGTGAAGTTACACACCAGGTAGGCGCAGGGGATCTGGTCACAGGTGGCGGTGTGGAGCCGGTTGACGCAGACATCCATCCAGGCCCCGCCGCGCTTGTTGGGACGGGCGAAGGGGTCGAGGTAGAACTGGCCACGCAAGTCGCCATCGCCCGCGCGGATCTCGAAGAAGCGCACATCCGGATGCCAGGTCTCGACCCCCTGGATCTCGCGGATGCGGATGTCGAAGAGCCGCTCCAGCAGCTTGAAGAGGCCGTCGAGGACGCGGCTGATGGGGAAATAGGGCCTCAGCTCCTCCTGGGTGATGGCATAGCGATGCTCGCGCAGCTTCTCGGAATAGTAGGCCAGGTCCCAGGGCTCGAGCGTGCCGGCGCCTCGCAGGGTCCGGGCAAAGTCGCGCACCTCCTCGAGTTCCTGGCGGGCAGGGGTCACCACCCGCTGCGCCAGGCCGGCGAGGAAGCCCATCACCTCCTCGGGGGAACGGGCCATCTTGGTGGCCAGGGAGCGTTCGGCATAGTTGGCGTAGCCCAGGAGCTGGGCCTGCTCGTGCCGCAGGGCCAGGATCTCTTCCATGATGGCGCCGTTGTCCCATTGGCCGCCATGGGGGCCGAGCTCGGAGGCGCGGGTGGTATAGGCCTCGTACACCTCGCGGCGCAAGGCCGCATCATCGGCGTAGGTCATGACCGGTTGGTAGGAGGGGAAATCGAGGGTCAGGACCCAGCCGGGCTCGCCGCGACGCTCGGCGGTCTGGCGGGCCAGGGCGCGGGCGGATTCCGGCAGGCCGGCCAGCTGGGCCTCGTCCTCGATATGCTTGCTCCAGGCGTTGGTGGCGTCGAGGAGGTTTTCGGAGAATTTGGCGGCGAGACGCGACAGTTCCCGATCAATGGCCTTGAAGCGGCTCTGCTGTTCCGGGGGCAGATCGACGCCGGAGAGGTGGAAGTCGCGCAGGGCATTGGCGAGCAGCTGGCGCTGGGTGTCGTCCAGGTGTTCCTGGGCGGCCACGGCGCGATAGCCTTCGAACAGGGCCCGGTTCTGGCCAAGCTCGGTGGCGTAGTCGCTGAGCTTGGGCAGGCAAGCGTTGTAGACGGCGCGCAGGGCCTCGCTGTTCATGACGGCGTTGAGATGGCCGACGGGTGACCAGGCGCGCTCCAGGCCATCGCCAAGAATCTCGAGGGGCTCGATGAAATTCTCCCAGGTAGGGGGCTCCGCACCCTGGGCGAGTTGCCGCGATGCGGGCGCGGTTGCGGGCCAGCAGGGTATCGATGGCGGCTTCTACGTGCTCGGGCAGGATACGGCCAAAGGGGGGCAGGCCGGGCATGTCGAGGAGGGGGTTGTCCATGATGCCTCGTTGAACCGATTGAGATTGCGGGGTGATGGGAGGGAATGGGGCCTGGTCGCAGATCAATCCGGCAGGAAGCCGGCGTTTTCGCGGCCGCGGACCTTACCCTTGAGCGCCCGGATCATATCCGGGATGGGGCGTGGCTCAAAGGTGCGTGGACCACAGAGGAAGTGGCCATGCAACTCCCGGTGGAGCCGGTCCCCGGACTGGGAGGTGACGGCCTGCCAGTCAGCCCCCTCGACGGGGATGAAGCGGTCGTTTGAGCCATAGGCGTAGGTGCGAAAGACCCCTTGAGCCTTGCAACGCAGGCCTTCGAAGGTGACATTGCGGGTGCCCGAGGGCGATTCGGCCACGAGGGTGTAGCGCACCACACCGTCGCTCCCGATGCTCAAATGCGGGCCATCGATGAAATAGCGGAAGCGGGAGGGCGATGCCTTATCCAGCTCGAATTCCACCAGATCGCCGTCCTTGGGCCAGGGCGGCAACTCGATCCTGCCCTCCTCCCAGGGCTTGGGGTCACTCATACTGGCTGGCGCCGCGGGCTCGGCCTCGTCGATAAATTGTCGTGGCTTGGCGGCCAGGGCCAGGGACGAGGCCAGGACCAGGGTGAGCATGAGGGTGACAGCGGCAAAAGGCATGTGACGAACTCCGGACGGATTGACGCGGCGAGGACGCGACTTCAGGAGAGCAATATAGGCCCGGGTGATGTCACGATCCAGTGCCACCGGCGGCGGCGATGCTCATGGCCCAGCGACGACAGTCCCGGCGGTTGCTGCTAGCATTGGCCAGTGACGGAGCCTTTTCTTGACACCTAGTCGAACCCATCCCGCAGCGAGGCAAAACATGTCCCCTATCCGCGCTTACCAGGGCAAGCAGCCGCGCCTTGCCGCCAATGCCTGGATCGATCCCACCGCCCTGGTGATCGGCGACGTGGAGATCGGCGCGGGCTCGTCCATCTGGCCCATGGCGGTGATCAGGGGCGATGTCCATTACATCCGCATCGGCGCCGAGACCAATATCCAGGACGGCAGCATTCTGCATGTCTCCCACGACAGCCGGTTCCTTCCTGGTGGCGCGCCCCTGATCATTCACGACCGCGTTACCATCGGCCATCAGGTCGTGCTTCACGGCTGCGAGATCCATGACTGCTGCTTGATTGGCATAGGCGCACGCATTCTGGATCGGGCGGTTGTCCAGCCAAGGACCCTCTTGGGCGCCGGTTCCCTGGTACCTCCCAGACAGGTACTGGAGGGCGGCTATCTCTGGCTCGGCTCCCCGGTCACGCGTATCCGCCCCCTGACGGACGAAGAGCTGGAATACCTGGAGTACTCGGCCCTGCACTATGTTCGCCTGGCGAACAACCACCGCCGATCCCTCTGACCCCTCCGGGACCGATACCCCACGGACCACCAGGCAGCCTGAGCGCAGGGCCCTGGGGCCAGGGCGAGGGGTGCGGCTAACCCCGTCCGCCTTAACTCCAACCACCCTGGTCTCGGATCAGCCGCCGGTGGTCACCTCGCCCGGGTCAGCCTTAACGGGCACGGCCGGGGCGGATTCGGGTTCGGTCTTGGCCTGGTCCTTCCCCGCCTGGGCCGACGGGGACTTAATCCCGGCAGGCACAGCCCCCGCCGGCTCCGTGGGTTGGCTGGCCGAGGGCAGGGGCTGGATGAGGGGAGCCGGTTTAGCCGGTAGCTTTTCGGCCACGGGCGGGGCAGATGGGGCAGATCCTGATCCCGTAGATGCCATGGCGGGCGCCGTTTTTACCCCACTTAGGGTGATGGATGGGGTGGCGGCAGCGGCTTCTTCCCGACTCGGCGGGGTTTGACCTAAGGCCGACGGGATGTCAGAGGACCCAGCCGGGGGCTTGGCGACCTGGGGCGAGGCCACTGACGCTTGAGGCGGGGTTGACCCGGCTTGAATGGGTTTGGGCGGCACGGGTTTATCCGCAGGAGGGATTTCCAACTGGGTGGAACCGGGTTGGGCAATCGAGGGTGGCTTGGCCTGGCTTGGTGGCTGAATCCCGACTGGTACGGCCAAGGTCCCTTCGGTGACAAGGGGTTTCCATGTCTGATTTTGCGGGGGCTGAGGTCTCGCCACCCCTGGTTGCGTGGAGGGTGGTCGTGCGACTTGAGGTTGCGCGGGCGGGTTGTGCGCCGACGGAATTTGCCAGGATCGGGGTGTCAAGGGCTCTGCCGGCGTGGTCCCGGACGGCATGGGCTGCAAAAGGGTGGGTCGAGGCTTCACCGGCTCTGTTTGCACGGTCGGCAGGGGCTGCGAGGGAGCGGACCGGGGTTGCACGGGCTCTGTACGTGCCGCTTGTGCCGGCGTGGCTAGCGTTTGCGCGGGCAAGGTATTCACCGGCTCAGTGCGGGCGGTGGTCTGTGTCGGCGCGGTTGGCAAGGGGGTGGGCCTGGGTTTCAGGGCCTCGGTTTGCACCCTCGATGCCGACGCGGGCTGGATTTTCGCGACCTCGGCGGGCGACAAGGTACCGCCTTCCGCCGGCTCTTGCCTGGCGGCACCCTGAGCCGCTAGTTTGCCGCGATAGTCGCCATAGTCCGGACCCGAACCCGTGATGGTCACGGGCGTCCCGATCGGGACCTGGGTAAAGAGGCGCTCGGCCAGCGGCCCGGGCAGGCGAATACAGCCGTGCGAGGCGGGATGTCCCGGCCGAGGAATGGGGCCGGCGTGCAGGCCCACGCCATCCCCCGTGAGGCGGAGAAAATGGGGCATCTTGGCCCCGGCGAAGCGGCCACCCGCCGGGACCTGATGGCGGCCCCGCTTGGCGTCGGAGACGACCACCCGCCCCTCGGCATTGTAAATTTTGCCGTAAAGGTTCGACTCCTTGGTCTTCTCCTTGCCCATGACGGCAAAATGACCTACCGGTGTCGGGTGTGACTTGAGACCCGAGGCGACATAGGTCCAACCAACCTGCTGGGTCCCCTCGTAAAAACGGGCTTTCTGGCTATCGACATCGACCCAGATGTGCGTGATCTTGCGATTATCGCCCTCCCATTCCCAGCGCTTGGCCTTGGCGGGCCGAGCCTCCTGCGGCTCCATGGGGAGGACGGGTTTGGGCGCCTCGGCCTGGACCGGCTCCTCCTCCTTGGGCTTTTCCTGCTCCAGCAGGGGGAGGTTCCCGCAGCCGATGACCCCAAACTGAATCGCGACCGCCGCCAACGTGGCAAAGAGGGGCTTGAGCAACCGATCCGTCGCCGGAATGCATATGCAGGGAGTCTTGGTCATAAAGTTGCGTCCTCGATATGGCCGCGTTTGAAAAAATATGGCGCCTTTATACAAGCATGATGGCGGTTTTGACTATCACTTTACACCGCGACCCTTAATAGCGATTCAAAAGAAACCGGAGCACCTTCGGCGTTCCGGCTGGTCAATGAGGGTCAAAAAATCACGGTGCCTGAGTCACCTGTTTCTGCATCGTCACCTAGCCACCGCAACCCCATTCGGCCATTATTCATCCTTGTCCACCAGGCTGATGCCCTCCAGGCCTCCGTCCAGTTCCAGCCCCTTGTCCCGGGTACCGTGGAGTTTGATCATGAGGCGCACCTCGTTGGCGGAATCCGCCAAGCGCAAGGCGTCCTGATAGCTGATCTCGCCCTCCTCGTAAAGATCGAACAGGGACTGGTCAAAAGTGACCATACCCTGCTCGCGGGACTTTTTCATCAGTTCCTTAAGCTTATGGACCTCGCCCTTGCGAATCAGATCCGAGGCCAGGGGGGTACCGAGCAGGACCTCGATGACGGCGCGCCGGCCCTTACCGTCCTGGCGAGGGGCAAGGATCTGGGCAACGACACCCTTAAGATTAAGGGACAGATCGGTGAAGAGCTGGTTGCGCGCCTCCTCGGGGAAAAAGTTGAGGATACGGTCCAGGGCCTGGTTGGCGTTGTTGGCATGCAGGGTAGCAAGTACCAGTTGGCCAGTCTCGGCGAAGGCAACGGCGTACTCCATGGTCTGGCGGGTACGAATCTCGCCGATGAGGACGACATCGGGGGCCTGGCGCAGGGAGTTTTTTAGGGCGACTTCGAAGGACTGGGTATCGACCCCGACCTCGCGCTGGGTGACGATACAGCTGCCATGCTCATGGACGAACTCAATGGGATCCTCGATTGTGATGATGTGACCGGAACTGTGCTGGTTACGGTAGCCAATCATGGCTGCCAGCGAGGTGGACTTGCCGGTGCCGGTCCCGCCAACAATGATGATGAGCCCGCGCTTGGTCATGGCCAGTTCCTGGATGATCGGCGGCAGACGCAACTCCTCCAGGGTGGGAATCCTCGACTCGATACGGCGCAGCACCATGCAGGCCGCGTCCCGTTGCACCAGGGCACTGACCCGGAAGCGGCCAACCCCCTTGGCGTCGATGGCGAATTGGCACTCCTTGGTCTCCTCGAACTCCTTTTGCTGCTTCTCGTTCATCACGCTGTAAACGAGGTCATGGGCATGCCGGGGTGTCAGGACCTCATTGCCGACGTTGCGGATAACCCCATCGATCTTGATGCCGGGGGGGCGGCCCGCAGTGATGAACATATCGGACCCCTTTTTTTGGGCCATAAGGATGAGCAGTTGGTTGAAGTCCATGGTGTCTCGGGTATCGGTAGAGGATCCTGCTCGCCAGGAGGGTCTCGGTCGGGGCGAAGACTAACGATCAGCCGAAGGAGTCCTTGTTCTGGGCCTTGGACTGGGCGTCCGCGCGGGTGATGAGGCCCTGCTTCAGCAAATCCGCCAGGTTTTGATCCAGGGTCTGCATGCCGAAGGCCTGGCCGGTCTGGATGGCGGAATACATCTGGGCCACCTTGTCCTCCCGGATCAGGTTACGAATGGCGGGGGAGCCGATCATGATCTCGTGGGCCGCCACCCGCCCGCCGCCGACCTTCTTTAGCAGGGTCTGGGCGACGACGGCGCGCAGAGATTCGGACAACATGGAACGGACCATATCCTTCTCCGCCGCCGGAAAGACGTCGATGATGCGGTTCACAGTCTTGGCCGCGGAGGTGGTGTGAAGGGTGCCAAACACCAAATGGCCCGTTTCGGCGGCGGTCATGGCCAGGCGGATGGTCTCGAGATCGCGCATCTCACCCACCAGGATGATGTCCGGGTCCTCGCGCAGGGCCGAGCGCAGGGCCTCGGCGAAGCCCAGGGTATCGCGGTGGACCTCCCGCTGGTTGATCAGGCACTTTTTGCTCAGGTGAACAAACTCGATGGGGTCCTCGATGGTGAGGATGTGCTCATAGCGGGTATCGTTGAGGTAATCGATCATGGCCGCCAGGGTGGTGGACTTGCCGGAACCCGTGGGTCCGGTCACCAGGATCAGACCCCGGGACACCTCAACGATGTCCCGGAACAACTTGGGGGCGTTGATTTCTTCCAGGGACAGCACCTTAGAGGGGATGGTGCGGAGGACGGCGGCGGCGCCGCGCTTCTGGTTGAAGGCATTGACGCGAAAGCGGGCCAAGCCGGGAATCTCGAAGGAGAAGTCCGTTTCGAGAAACTCCTCGTAGTCCTTGCGCTGCTTGTCATTCATGATTTCATAGACAAGCGTATGCACCGTGCGATGGTCCATGGCGGGCAGGTCGATGCGACGCATGTCGCCATTGACGCGGATCATGGGCGGCAACCCAGCGGAAAGATGCAGGTCCGAGGACTTGTTCTGCACGGAAAATGTCAGTAATTCAGTGATATCCACGACGAGATCCGGTCTTCCTCAGGGGGCTGTTTGCGAACCCAAACGATTTCAGTTTAATTCCCCGCGCTCCAGACGCTCCGCCTTGGCGAGGACCGCCGCCGCCAAGGCTTGCTTGAAGTCGATAAGGCGATCCATGAGGGCGGGATCACCGGTGGCGATCATCTGGGCGGCCAGGATACCGGCATTTCTGGCGCCGTCGATGGCGACTGTGGCCACGGGCACGCCCGGGGGCATCTGCACCATCGACAGCAGAGAATCCTGGCCGGACAGGCTGGCGCTCTTGACGGGCACGCCGATCACGGGCAAGGGCGTCAGGGCCGCCGCCACCCCAGCCAGGTGAGCGGCGCCGCCTGCCCCGGCGATGATGACCTTGATACCACGCGCCCGCGCGCCCTCGGCGTATTCGAAGACCCTTTTGGGGGTACGATGCGCGGAGGCGATGGTCATCTCGCAGGGAACCCCAAGCTCCCCGAGGACCTCCACCGCCGCCCGCATGACACCCAGGTCCGAGTCACTACCCATGATTATGCCAACCAAAGCCCCATTCATCGCCGATTCCCCGCTTGTTGTTGGAAGTTCCCCGAGATGATAGTGCCTAGCGCCATTCGTGGGCTAGATGCAGGCACCCTGTGCAAGCCTTGGGTGGTCTTAGGGTGGGTACCCGCGGCGCCCCGAGAGCCGGCTTTCGCCCCATCGAGCCGAGAGCGAGCTTCCAGCGCCCCGGTGCGGCCTGAGCAGAAAGCCTGGGGGGCCGAGCTACCCGAAGGTGCCATATACCAACAATCGATTGTTTATAAAAGATTATATTGAAATTCATAAACCAGGATGGGCACATGGCCGATCGACCAATAATTAATTTTATGGGTAGCACTACAAAATTTCTATGTGCCCAACCCCCCCAGCCAGGATATCCTGGCCCCTCTAACCGTTTTTTATGTAACCGGATATCCAGGTAAGGTCTTGAGGTTTAAGGAAAAACTATAGCCAAACGGTTACTTTACGACAGATTGGGGGCGAACGATGACGACAAGAGATGCGCGCAATAACGCATGGATAGCCGTCCTGCGGGGCCAAGTCCTCGGCATCTTGGTTATTTTTTTATCGGCGCTCTGCCTTACGGGTTGTGCGACCACAGGCCAGGATAGCGTCTCGGAACAGCCCCATGGACAGGCCGAGAAGGCGGTACCCAAAGTCGAGTTACCCCCTCCATCGAAGAAAGCTTCCTCCTATGTGGTCAAGGGTAAGCGATATTTCGTCAAGTCCGAAGCCACGGGCCATGAGGAAATGGGTACCGCATCCTGGTATGGCAAGCGCTTCCACGGCCGTCGTACCAGCAGCGGCGAGCGCTATGACATGCATGCCATGACCGCCGCTCATAAAAACCTACCCATTTCCAGCCTGATCCAGGTCACTAACCTCGACAACGGACTGAGTACCCTGGTTCGGGTCAACGATCGGGGGCCCTTCCATGGGAACCGGGTTCTCGACCTCTCCTATGCGGCCGCCTCTCAGCTCAATATGGTGGATAAGGGCTCGGCCAAGGTCACCATCCAGGTCGTTGAACCGGGCAGGCCCAAGCTTGAGAAGGGCCTACAGGACATGTTCGTCGCCGCCTCCGACAAGGCGCGTACAGGCGGGGGCGCCCTACAAGCCCCGCCCAGCCCGACCTCAAGCCCGACGGAGTCGCGGGTCGCCGCCACCACCGAAACCGACATACTGGGCAGCCCCTTGGTCGCCGCCCAGCCTAAGCCTAAAACCTACGATACTTCATCGCTTTATCTGCAAGTTGGCGCCTTCGAGAATCGCTCTACCGCAGAAGAGTTGCGACAATCCTTGGTTGCCAAACTTGAAGAAAGCGTTCTGGTACAAACCGACGTCTCGAACGATTCCACGCCTTACCGCATTCAGATAGGCCCGGTTGATTCCCAGGACAAGGCACAGGACCTCACGCGCAAATTAGCCTCTCTAGGTGTAGGCAACCCCAGAGTGGTTAGTCGCTAGAGAGGTTTTACCCCAGACTGGGGGCCTTAACGGAAGTCCATGGCTCCAATCTCCCCGGTGAAGTTGGCCCCGGGGAGATCTCATACCCAGATACAGCTTGAAACACCCCCTCCGTCAGCAATTTCTCTATCAGCGCGGCTGCAACCCGGAGCGCCAGCGCTTAGAATAAGCTATTCTGAGCTTGTATTTGGTTACACCCTGATCCTCGCCCCCCTCCATCCAGCGCCGAGCCTTGCCGATGAAGCCCCTCGCCCACATCCTTTGCATACTAACTTGGTGCCTCCTGACGCCGGTCCTGGCCCAGGACAAGACGACAGCCTCTAACCCCCAGCCGCCCATCCCCGAGCCACCGACGGTAGTCAGCCTTGCCCACCTGCTGGTTGACCATAACACCGGCAAGGTGTTGGCCGAACACCAGGCCGACGAGCGCCTGGACCCGGCGAGTCTGACCAAGATCATGACCGCCTACGTCGTCTTCCGGGAATTGGCGGCGGGCAAGGTGGCCCTCACGGACGAGGTTCTCATCAGCGAAAAGGCCTGGCGCACGGGCGGTTCCAAGACATTCGTCGAACTGGGTAAGCAGATTCCCCTGGAGGTTTTGCTCCACGGCATGATTATCCAGTCCGGCAATGACGCCAGCGTGGCCTTGGCCGAGCACGTCGCCGGCAGTGAGGAGACCTTCGTCAGTCTCATGAACACCCATGCCCAGCGCTTGGGGATGACCCATAGCCACTTCACCAACGCCACGGGTCTGCCCGATCCCGAACTCTATACCACCGCCCGCGACATGACCCTGGTCACCGCCGCGACCATTCGTGAATTCCCCGAGTATTACGCCTGGTACTCCGAAAAGGAGTTCGTGTACCACGGCATCAAGCAGAACAACCGCAACCGCCTCTTGTGGCAGGATGCCGCTGTCGATGGCGTCAAGACAGGCCATACCGAGGCCGCCGGTTACTGCCTGGTAGCCTCGGCCAAGCGAGACAGCATGCGGCTGACCTCCGTGGTCATGGGCGCCAAGAGCGAGAAGGCCCGCGCCCAGGCCAGCCTGGCCCTGCTCAATTATGGCTTCCGTTTCTACGAGTCCCCCAAGCTCTATCCGGGGGGCAGCCCATCGAGAAGCTGCGGGTCTGGATGGGGGCCATCGAGGAATTGCCGGTGGGGCCTGCGGAGGATATCCATGCCACCATTCCGCGTGGCCGTTACGACAAGCTCGCGGCCCGGATCGAAAAAAATCCAGACATCATCGCCCCCGTCGCCAAGGGCGACAAAGTGGGCGAGATCGTCGTCGACCTGGATGGCAAGGAGATCGGTCGGGAACCCCTCATCGCCCTTGAGGATGTCGCGGCGGGTGGCTGGTGGGAGTGGCTCCGGGATACGATCCTGCGCTGGTTCCAATAATGCGGCCATGAAGGCAGCATTGACCGGCCTGATGGAGTTTCCCTGCGCCTTTCCCATCAAATCAATCGGCAGGGTGGGCGATCGTTTCGAGGAACTGGTCATCGAGATCGTCCGTCGTCATGCCCCCGACCTGTGCGAGAGCCAGGTCAAGGTGCGCCCCAGCCGGGGCGGTAAGTGGGTCGCCGTAACCCTGGTCATCCAGGCCGAAAGCCAGGAGCAACTAGACGCCATCTATCGCGATCTCAGTGGCCATGAGCGCGTGGCATGGGCGCTTTGACCTAGCGCCCGCTGTGAGCACCAGCGCCCCGGCGACCAGCGATGGCCTGCTCGTGATTCGATATCTTGGACTCCGCGCCTATGAGACGATCTGGCAAGCCATGCGGGACTTCACGGACGCCCGCGACCCTGAAACCCCCGATGAACTCTGGCTCCTGCAACACCCGGCCATTTACACCCTGGGCCAGGCCGGCCGTTGGGAGCACCTGCTGGATGCGGGTGGCATTCCCGTACTCAAGGTGGATCGTGGCGGGCAAGTGACCTACCACGGACCCGGACAGCTCATCGCCTACCTGTTGCTGGATCTCAAACGCGCCGGTCTGGGCATCAAGGGCCTGGTCCACCTCCTCGAAACCGCCGTCATGGATCTTCTTGCCGACCATGGCATTCTCGCCCAGGTCCGCCCCGACGCCCCCGGCGTCTATGTCGCGGGCGCCAAGATCGCCTCGCTTGGCCTGCGGGTGCGGCGTCATTGCAGCTACCATGGCCTAGCGCTTGAATGTCGATCTCGACCTCGAACCCTTCTCCCGCATCAACCCTTGTGGCTTTCCGGGCCTGGCCGTCACCCGGTTGGTCGATTTAGGGGTGGAACTGTCCCTCGACCGGTTCGCGGAAGAACTGGCCGCCCGCCTCGCGGACCGGCTGGATCGCCTGGCGATTATCCAGACCTGAAATGACGGGGGCCGGCTTTTGGCCGGCCCCCGCTCGTCAACCCCGCGTCTCCTCGCGCGACGCGGGTGGGTTTACTTCATCACTTGATCTCGATGCGGCGACGCTCCGTCTCGTGGGCCTTGGGGAGATGGATTTCGAGCAGCCCGTCCTTGAACTCGGCATCTACCCGCTCCGGATCGACCGGAACTGGCAGGCGTAGGCTGCGCGTAAAGGCGCCCCGCGCAATCTCGGCGCGATGCACCTCACCCACCTCGGTCTCCTCCTCAAACCTGCGCTCCCCCGCGATGGTGAGCAAATCACCCGTCAGATCAAGCTTGAGATCCTTCTTGTCAACGCCCGGGATCTCCACCCGGACCAGAATCTCCTTGTCGCGCTCGATGAGGTCGATATGGGGCATGGCAAACTCCATACGACCGGTCAGCGGCGCCCACTCCGGCAGCAATTCACGGAATGGCCGCATCCAACCGCGATAGAGGGTATCAAACACCCGATCCATGTTATCAAACACATCAATCTCGCGACGCGGTGTCACTTCACGCAACTCTGTCGATTTGGTCTTCATGGCTTTCACTCCTTTTGTCTTTCCTCCCTACTTAAAGGTTAGACGGGGAAGGCTCGGCTTTCAAGGGCGCCAGGTATATATTTAAAACTATTAATCAATAACTTGCCTCAATTTCGCTCTTTTGGGTATTAACCCCCAAGGGACCGCCAAGCGGGGGAGCCCCACAAAAAAAGCCCGCGAGACCGCGGGCTTTCGTCGAGGCGAAGGAGGCGGATCATGCCTCAAGGTGGGTCTTCATTTTCCTCATCGCATTCTTCTCGATCTGGCGAATGCGTTCGGCGGAGACGCCAAACTGGGCGGCCAGTTCGTGGAGGGTCTGCTTTTTCTCCGTCAACCAGCGGGCCTGGAGGATGGTTTTGCTACGCTCGTCAAGACCCTCAAGGGCGGCGTGGAGCCGATCATAGCGATCCATCATGGTGTCCTGACGTTCCAGGGCGCTCGCAGGTTCCATGCGCATATCCGGCAGATAGCTGGAAGGCGCGGCGGGACCCTCCTCGTCATCGCTGTCGTCGCCATCGAAGGCCAGATCCTGGTTGGAAAGTCGCGATTCCATCTCCAGCACCGTCTCGGGCTTGACGTCCAGATCCCGGGCAACGCTCTCCACCTCCTCGCGGGTGAACCAGCCGAGGCGCTTCTTGGCGCTGCGCAGATTGAAGAAGAGCTTGCGCTGGGCCTTGGTGGTGGCAACCTTGACGATGCGCCAGTTACGCAGGATGTATTCATGTATCTCAGCGCGAATCCAGTGCACCGCGAAGGATACCAGCCGGACCCCCACGTCCGGCTCGAACCGTCTGACCGCCTTCATGAGGCCGACCGAGCCCTCCTGGATCAGGTCTGGCAAGGGCAGACCGTAGCCCAGATAGCCCCGGGCGATGCGGATGACAAACCGCAGATGGGAGAGGACCAGTCGGCGGGCGGCATCCATGTCACCGTGATCACGGAGACGAACGGCCAGGTCACGCTCTTCGTCTGGGGTCAGCATGGGGATCTGGTATGAGGCGCTGATATAGGCGTCAATGTTGCCGGTAGGGAGCAGAGCGAGGTCTTTAGTCATGGTGCCAATACCCAAGTAATTTTCTATGGAATTGAGTGTAGCAAATCCACGCGGGGTCATACAACTTGCAAATCGCTCTTTTGGGGGATATGGGCCTGGAAAAGTGTCCGGGCGTGCCCATGGAGGCCGGTTGGCGCTCTCAGCCCGGCTCGATGGCCGCAAGATGCCGGCTCACGGCGATCCAGCTCCCGGCGAGACCTAGGACCAGGCTCCCACCCAGCAGCACGGCCAAGGCCAGGGGGCCGAGCCCGACCAGGAGAAAGTCCGCCTGATAGAGGGCGGCCAGGCGGGATACCGGGCTCTGCATGAAGAAGAGTGCCAGGGAAACCAGGCACCAGGCAATGAGCCCCCCCAGGAAGCCATACCAGACCCCGAGCCAGAGGAAGGGGCGGCGGATAAAGGCATGGGTAGCTCCCACCGTCTCCATGATGACGATCTCCTGGCGCCGGTTCTCGATTTCCAGACGGATGGTGTTCCCGATGACCAGCAGGACCCCCAGGGCCAGCGCGCTGGCCAGCACTTGGGCAGCGCGCTCGCCCAGCAGGATGACGCCCTGGAAGCGTCGCACCCAGAGGGTGTCCATGCGGACCAGGTCCGTTTCCGGCAGGGCGGTAAGCACCTCGCGCAATCCCTCCAGGCTAGCCGCATCGCCGAGACTTTGGGCCGGACGCAGGGCCAGGACATAGGGCAGGGGGTTGGTCTCCAGTTGTTCGACCGCCTCGGCGAAGCCGGTTTCGGCCCTCAGTTCATCCAGGGCCTGGTCCGGCGAGATCAAGGTAACGGACTCCAGGTCTTGCCGCCCCGCCAGGCGGCGGGCCAGGGCCTCCGCCTTGGTCGCGCTCACCTCCGACTTGAGGAACAGGGAGATGGCCGCCGTCTGCTCCCAGCCTTCGCCGAGCCGTTCCAGGTTACGCGTCAGGACATAGAGGGCCCCGGGCAGGGCCAGGGCGATACCAATCACAAAGACCGTCATCAGGGTAGGCAGGGGGGTGCCGCGCAGCCGACCCAGACTGGACAGGGCTCCCTGAAGATGATGCGCGAACCAGATCCCCGGTAAACGGACAACAGGGATCTGAAGCCGCCGCATGGGGCGGCCGGCCTTCGCGGCCTTATCCGGGGTTGGTTTCTGGGTTCTTGTGCGCATGGGAATCGGCGACCAGGCGCCCTTTATCCAAGGTTAGGGTACGGTATGGCAGGGTAGCGATCAGATCGAGGTTATGGCTAGCAATGAGGAGGGTGACGCCAACCTTATTGAATCGTGCGAACAGCGCCATGATCTCGCGCGAAAGATCCGGGTCCAGGTTGCCGGTGGGTTCGTCGGCCAGCAGTAAGGGCGGACGGGCGACGATGGCCCGGGCAATGCCCACGCGCTGCTGTTCCCCTCCCGACAGGGCCAGGGGGTGGGACTTCTCCTTTTTCAGGAGTCCCACCTGATTGAGGGCGGCCCTGACGCGCCGCGCGATCTCCTGATGCCCAAGGCCCGCGACCACCAGCGGCAAGGCCACGTTGTCGTAGACGGAGCGATCCGTCAGCAGGCGGTGATCCTGGAAAATCATACCCACCTGACGGCGATGGAAGGGAATTTTGCGCCGGGGCAAGCGACCCACGTTGCGGCCATCGACCATGAGCTGACCCCGGCTGGGGCGTTCCAAACAGCCAATCAGCTTGAGGAGGGTGCTCTTACCCGCACCCGAATGACCCGTCAGAAAGACCATCTCCCCGGCCGCGATCTCCAGGCTCAGGTTGCAAAGAACCTCCCCGCTTTCCGCATAGCGCTTGCTGACCTGGTCGAAGCGGATCATGTCCGGGAGAGCGTCAGGAACCGAAGATGGCTTCGAGGAATTCCTCGGCCACGAAGGGCCGGAGGTCATCGATGGACTCGCCAACGCCGATGAAGCGGATAGGGACGCGCAGGCGCTCGGCGATGGCGAAGAGGACGCCACCCTTGGCGGTGCCATCAAGCTTGGTCAGAGCGATACCCGTCAGGGGCACCGAGGCATTGAACTGCTGGGCCTGGGCAATGGCATTCTGGCCGGTGGTGGCATCCACCACCAGCAGCACCTCATGCGGGGCCCCGGGATCGAGCTTCTTCATGACCCGGGCGATCTTGGCCAGCTCCTCCATCAGGTTAGTCTTGGTATGCAGGCGCCCAGCGGTGTCGGCAATGAGGACATCGATGCCACGGGCGGTGGCGGCCTGGAGGGCATCAAAGATGACCGAGGCGGAATCCGCCCCCGACTGTTGGGCGATGACGGTGACGCTGTTGCGCTCACCCCAGGCCTGCAACTGCTCCACTGCCGCGGCGCGAAAGGTATCGCCCGCGGCCAGCATGACACTGTTGCCCTCGGCCTGGAGCCTTTTGGCCAACTTGCCGATGGTCGTGGTCTTGCCGGCGCCATTGACGCCCACCATGAGGATGACCTGTGGCCGGCCCGGGGCCGCGACCCGGACCGGCCGCTCGCAGGCGCGCAGTATCTCCGCCAGCTCCTCCTTGAGGGCGCTCATGAGCACCGCGGGATCGGAGAGTTCGTGACGATCAACCCGCGCCGTGAGATCGCCGATGATGCGCAGGGTCGCCTCCACTCCCACGTCGGCGGTCAGCAACCGGGTCTCCAGTTCGTCCAGCAGGTCTTGATCGATGCGCTTGCGGCCTCGCACCAGATCGCCGATGTCGGTATTGAGGACGGCGCGAGTCCGTTGCAGGCCCTCGCGCAGGCGGGCGTAGAGGCCACCCTTGGGCGCGGGTTGCTCGGCCCCTGCCTCCGGCATCACCGCATCGGACGCGGGTTGCGACTTCTTTTTGCCAAAACCAAACATGAATGAAGGACCTGATGGACGGGAGCTGCGCTGGGGAACTATTGGATGAGGGCCTTGCCAATACGAGACCTTTAACGTCATCCTAGCAAACATCGGCGGATGCGTCTCCCGGTAAAGACCGCCGGACGCCAGGCTCTACCGCCCCCCAGCCAGAAAATGGAGATGCGATGAAATCCCGACTACTTCTCGCCACGGCCCTGGCGATCCCCTTGGTCGCCACCGCCGAGGCCCCCAAGGTCCAGGAGCGCCTCCTCGATAACGGCCTCAAGGTACTGGTCAAGGAGGACCATCGCGCGCCCATCGTCACCTCCCAGGTCTGGTACAAGGTAGGCTCCAGTTACGAGCACGGTGGCCTGACCGGGGTTTCCCATCTGCTCGAACACATGATGTTCAAGGGCACGGAGAAGCTGGCCCCCGGCGAGTTCTCGCGGATCATTGCCGCGAACGGCGGTGACGAGAACGCCTTCACCGGCCGGGACTACACGGCCTATTTCCAGACTCTGGCGGCGGATCGCCTGCCCATCTCCTTCGAGCTGGAGGCCCAGCGCATGCGCTTTCTGACTCTGCCGGAGGAGGAGTTTCTCAAGGAGTTGGAAGTGGTCAAGGAAGAACGGCGGATGAGAACCGAGGACGACCCCGAGTCCCTGGCCTATGAGCAATTCAATGCGACGGCTTACGAGGCATCCCCCTACCGCATCCCGGTCATCGGCTGGGCGAGCGATCTGGAGGATATGAAGGTCGCCGATCTTCGGGACTGGTATCGCCAATGGTACGCCCCGAACAACGCCACCCTGGTGGTGGTCGGCGACGTGGACCCCGAGGAGGTATTTTCCCTCGCCGAAAAGCATTTCGGCCCTCTGTCAGCCGAGCCAGTGTCGGCACCCAAACGAGGTGGCGACCCGACCCAGCGTGGCGAGAAACGCATCAAGGTCAAGGCCCCCGCCAAGGAACCCTATCTGCTCATGGGCTACAAGTCCACCGCCATCGGTCACGCCGAGGAGGACTGGGAGCCTTATGCCCTGGAAATGCTGTCCTCGGTTCTGGACGGGGGGTCCAGCGCCCGGTTCAGCCGCGAACTGGTGCGCGGCGCCCATGTAGCCGCCTCGGCCGGCGCCAGCTACAGCGCCTTCAGCCGGCTACCCGGGATGCTACTGCTGGATGGCATCCCGGCCCAGGGGCGCACCATCGACGAACTCGAACAGGCCCTCCTGGCCCAGATTCAGCGCCTGAGCGACGAGCCCGTTGCCGAGGCGGAATTGGAACGTATCCGTAATCAACTCATCGCGGCCAAGGTTTACGAAAAGGACTCGGTCTACGCCCAGGCCAAGCAGATCGGCAGTCTGGAGACGGTTGGGCTCGGCTGGCAACTCATGGACGAGTATGTCGCGCACCTGAGTCGGGTCACCCCCGAACAGGTCCAGGCCGTCGCCCGGAAATTCCTGGTACCCGACAATCTGACGGTTGCCTTCCTGGAGCCCCAGCCCCTTGATGGCAAGGGGCCTAAAGCCACCACCACGGGAGTTCACGCACGTGCGGGTCACTAATCGCCTCTTTGCTCTGGCTTCCGGCCTGCTGCTCCTGGTGGGCGGTATCAACCTGCAGGCCACGCCCCAGATCCAAACCTGGGAGACCCCCGCGGGCGTCCCCGTGCTCTTTGTGGCGGCCCCTGATCTGCCCATGCTGGATGTGCGCATCGCCTTCAAGGCCGGAAGCGCCCGGGATCAGGGGCAGCCAGGTCTTGCCTCCCTGACCGCCGACCTGCTGGACCAGGGCGCGGGGGAATGGGACGCAAACGCCATCGCCGAACGCCTCGAGGCCGTGGGCGCTGAACTGTCCATCGAGGCCCAGCGCGACATGGCCTCGGCCTCCCTACGCAGCCTGACCCAGCAACCTGCCTTGAACCAGGCCCTGGAAACCCTGGCCCTGGTGATCTCCCAGCCGCGTTTCGCGGAGGCCGACTTCGAACGGATGCGGGCCAATGTCCTGACCAGCCTGAGCCGGGACGAACAGGACCCCGGGACCCTCGGCCAGAAGGCCATTTACCGCCGCATTTACGGCGACCACCCCTATGCCACGGAACCCTCCGGCACCCGGGAATCCGTGGCGGCCCTGAGCCGGGAAGACCTGGCACGCTTCCATGCCCGCCATTATGTCGCCAGCAACGCCGTGGTCGCCCTGGTGGGTGCCGTGAGCCGCGACCGAGGCGGAGGCCATCGCCGCGCAACTGACCGCCGGTCTTGCCCAGGGCGAGCCACCGCCCCCCTTGCCGCCGGTCGAGGATCTTGCCGACCCCCGTCCTGGAGCACATCGCCTTCCCCTCGACCCAGACCCATGTCTTTACCGGCCAGCCCGGCATGACCCGAGACGGATCCGGATTATTTCACCCTCTATGTGGGCAACCACATCCTGGGGGGTAGCGGCCTGGTCTCCCTGCTCATGGAAGAGGTGCGCGAGAAGCGCGGCCTTTCCTATAGCGTTTACAGCTACTTCCTGCCCCTGGCGGAGCGAGGCCCCTTCCTGGCCGGGCTCTCCACCAAGAACGACCAGGGCCGACGTGCCCGCGAGGTCCTGATGGCGACCATCGAACGCTTCCGTACCCAGGGACCGACCCCGGAGGAGCTGACGGCCGCCATCAAGAACATCACCGGGGGCTTTCCCCTGCGCATCGCCGGTAACGGCAAAATCGCGCAATACCTGGCCATGATTGGCTTTTACGGCCTGCCGCTGGACTATCTCGACCGTTTCAATGACCGCATCTCGGCCGTCACGGCCGAGGACATCCGCGATGCCTTCCAACGCCGTATCGACCCGGCGCATTTCGCCACGGTCATCGTGGGGCCGGAAGCGAAGGCACTGGCCCAATCGGGGCTTTGAGACCCGGGTTGAGATTCCTCATGGCGGACAGGAACGGCCTTATCTAG
>CAWJBI010000024.1:0-27464 GCA_963841065.1 uncultured Gammaproteobacteria bacterium
AGCCAAACAGCATTAACCCGGGCTACCGTACCTTGGTCGTGCGAGTTTTTTCGCCCGCCGATGAATCAGCATGAGCGATTGGGAAATCCCGCCCTCCAGCCCAGGGCAGAGCCGATCTTCGTCCCCAGAAGCGGGGTGGCCGCCCCCGGGCCAGGCCGAGGCCCCCAGCCTCATCACATATTGGCGATCACCGCGTCCCCAAAGGCCGAGCAGCTTAGCTTGGTGGCACCCGTCATCAGGCGCTCCAGATCATAGGTCACGGTCTTGGCGAGGATGGCCCCCTCCACCCCCTTGATGATGAGATCCGCCGCCTCGGTCCAGCCCAGGTGGCGCAGCATCATCTCGGCGGAGAGGATAATGGAACTCGGGTTGACCTGGTCCTTGCCAGCATACTTCGGCGCGGTGCCGTGGGTCGCCTCGAACATGGCCACGGAATCGGACAAATTAGCCCCCGGCGCCAGCCCAATGCCACCGACCTGCGCCGCCAGGGCATCGGAGATGTAGTCGCCGTTGAGATTGAGCGTGGCAATGACGTCGTATTCCTTGGGGCGCAGCAGGATCTGCTGCAGAAAGGCGTCGGCGATGACATCCTTGATGATGATCTCGCGGCCGGTGTTGGGGTTGGTCATGGCGCACCAGGGCCCCCCATCGATCTCCTCGGCGCCGAATTCCTCCCTGGCCAGTTCGTAGCCCCAGGTCTTGAAGGCGCCTTCGGTGAATTTCATGATGTTGCCTTTGTGCACCAGGGTCACGGAGGCGCGATCATTGTCGATGGCGTACTGGATGGCCTTGCGCACCAGGCGCTGGGTGCCCTCGGCGGAGACGGGCTTGATGCCGATGCCGGAGGTCTCGGGGAAGCGAATCTTGGTCACCCCCATCTCCGTTTGGAGGAAATCGATCACCTTTCGGGCCTCGGGCGACCCCGCCTGCCACTCGATACCGGCATAGATGTCCTCGGAATTTTCGCGGAAGATCACCATGTCGGTGTGTTCCGGCTCCTTGACCGGGCTGGGCGTGCCCGAGAAGTAGCGCACGGGCCGGAGACAGACGTAAAGGTCGAGTTGTTGACGCAGGGCGACGTTGAGGGAGCGGATACCACCACCCACGGGCGTGGTCAGGGGGCCCTTGATGGAGACGACGTAGTCACGGATCGCGTCCATGGTCTCCGCCGGCAACCAGACATCATCGCCATAGATCTTGGTGGATTTCTCGCCGGCATAGATCTCCATCCACTGAATCTGGCGGCTACCGTCGTAGGCCTTGGACACCGCGGCATCCACCACCTTCATCATGACGGGGGAGATATCGACGCCCGTGCCGTCGCCCTCGATGTAGGGGATGATGGGCTTGTTGGGGACCAGGAGGGCATAATTGTCACCAACCTGAATCTTTTCGCCACTGGCGGGAACCTGAATTTTGTCGTAGGCCATGTCGTCTGTCTCTTTGGGGTTGCACAAATAAAGTTAGTCTAGCACCCGATCCGGGGCTTGCGTACAGCTACGCAAATAATAGGCCCCCCAGGGCCGGAAATCATTCGCCCCCTGCGCCCATCCTAGAAATATATTATTAATCAATTATATAAATCGATGCAGTTCCCTACCCCAATATCCCTCCACCCTGCCCGGTGCCCCGTCATGGTCGGTCTCTCAGGCGGCGTGGATTCCTCGGTGGCGGCCTTGCTCCTGCTTGAACAGGGGTATCGGGTGGAAGGGCTCTTCATGAAGAACTGGGAGGAGGACGACGATGCCGGCTATTGCGCGGCGGCGGCGGATCTAAGGGATGCGATGGCGGTCGCGGCGCGGCTCGGCATCCCCCTGGGTACCGTCAACTTCGCCACTGAATATTGGGATCGCGTCTTTTCCGCTTTTCTGGCGGAGTACCAGGCCAACCGAACCCCCAATCCGGACATCCTTTGCAACCGCGAAATCAAATTCCGCGCCTTCCTGGATCATGCCCTGACCCTCGGCCTGCAGCGGATCGCCACCGGCCACTATGCCCGCCTGATCGAAGACGCCCGGGGCTACCACCTTTGCCTGAGCCGGGATGAGGGTAAGGACCAAACCTATTTCCTCCACCTGCTGGACCAGGAGCAACTCGCCCACGCCCTCTTCCCCCTCGGGGAACTGAATAAGCAAGAGGTCAGGGCCCTGGCGCGGCGAGCCGGCCTGGCGACGGCGACCAAAAAGGACAGCACCGGCATCTGTTTCATCGGCGAACGCCGCTTCAGCGACTTCCTCGCCCGCTATGTCCCGCCTAACCCGGGTCCCATCGAGACACCGGAGGGCCGGCGCCTCGGCGAGCACCCGGGGCTGGCCTATTTCACCCTCGGCCAGCGTCAGGGGCTCGGCATCGGTGGCCAGGCGGCTGGTCTGGAGGCGCCCTGGTTCGTGGCCGCCAAGGATGCGACCCGCAACACCCTGATCGTGGTTCAGGGCCACGACCACCCCCTGCTGCTCAGCCGCCACCTCACCGCCCGCCGGATGCACTGGATCAGCGGTCAGCCGCCCCGGGAGCCACCCTTCGCCTGCCAGGCCCGCCTGCGGCACCGCCAGCCCCTGCAAGCCTGCCGGTGCGAGGAACTCAGCGGGGATCGCGCCAGACTCAGCTTTTCCCAGCCCCAAAGGGCCGTCACCCCCGGCCAATCGGCGGTCATTTATTTAGGCGAGGAATGCCTGGGGGGTGGCATTATTGAGGCCACGGAACCCTGACCGCTGGCCGAGGGCTCTTGCCCCCGTCGGGATTTCACCGCCACGATGGCCATCTGATAGCTCACAACTCGCCAAGCCCATGATCTACACCGTTCAAGACCGCCTCATCGCCTTGGGGGCCATCTATCAGGCCAGCCTCTGTGTCCGCCGCATCGCCACCAAGGGTACGGTGGACACGGACCTCATGGAGCCCTGTATCCACAGTCTCTTCCAAACCGACGCCGACTCCACCGCCGAGATCTTCGGCCCGCCTGGCGCCCTCACCCCTGGCATCCGGGAACTGGCCAACCAACTCAGCGGTAAGACAGCCAAGGATCTGGAATTCACCCGCTACCTGCTCGCCCTCCTCAAGCTGGAGTCCGTGCTCAATGGTCGCCCGGCCATGATCCAGCAGATTGCCCAAGGTATCGAGGGGGCCCGTGCCAAGCTGGTGCATTTCCCCATGCTGCACCCCAACCTCCTGGCCCACCTGGCCGATATCTACAGTCAGACCGTCAGCCAGCTCCAGCCCCGCATCATGGTGAAGGGGGAGCCTAACTATCTGCAAAACCCGGACAACCAGAACCGCATCCGGGCCCTGCTTCTGGCCGGCATCCGCGCCGCCTGGCTCTGGCGCCAGGTTGGCGGCAGCCGGTGGAAGATCGTCTTCGGGCGGAACAAGCTGCTGGAGGCGGCCCAACATTACCTGCGCATGAGCACCCACTAAACCTGGAGCCCAAGGCATGGCTAACGACATCATCGGCCATTGCTGGCACTGCGGCCGCGATCTGGCCCCCTACGACTATGGCCGCGAGGCCCTCTGTCTCGGTTGTGGCAAGCCCACCCGGGTCTGCCGCAATTGCCGCCACTTCGCCCCGGGGCGGCCCAACGCCTGCCTGGAGCCCATGACCGAGTTAGTGGCCGACAAGGAAAAGGCCAACTTCTGCGAACTCTTCGATCCCGTCGCCTTATCCGCGACCGGCCAAGGCCAGTCGCGTGCCACCGACCTGCTGCAGCGCGCCCAGGATCTCTTCAAGTGATCCGGGGGCGGGAGGCCAGGTTCGACAGCTCCCCGTTCAGATCCAGGACCAGAGGCTCCAGGTCGACGGCCTCCCCCCTAAAGTCCCGCCAGAGTTCGCGATAGGTGCGTCTGGTTGCTGGATGGGACTCCTCCCCGGCCACATCAGCCAGGGGTTTGAGGACGAAGGCATAACGCAGGATCTCGTCGCGTGGCAACTCATAGCCATCGATGATGCCTAAGGCATCGCCGTAGGTCAGCAGATCGATATCCAGGGTCCGGGGCGTAAACTTATCGGGGCCCCGGACTCGTCCCGCCGCATCCTCGATGGCGCGCAGGCAGGCCCGCAGGTCCGCCACGGACTGTGCCGTCTGGCAACCCACCACCAGATTCAGAAAGGGCTCACCCGCGAAACCCACCGCCCTGCTTTCATAAACCGGGGAGATGACCAAGTCGCCATAAAGCTGGCGCAGGGCACTAATAGCGTTGCGCAAGGATGACTCCCGGTCCAGATTGCTCCCCAGACTGAGCCAGACCCTAGGCACCGCCAGACCGCTCCCCGCGTTCGATGATGACGCCCACGTCCGTCGCGCCGCTGACGGCGCCGATCTTATTGACACTGAGCCGCAGCCAGGGAATGCCAAACTCCTCGCGCAGCAGCGCCGCGCAGCGCTCCGCCAGGGTCTCCACCAGCTCGAAGCGGCTCCCGGCCACGAATTCCTTGAGCCGCTTGGATACCCGCTTGTAGTCCAGGGCGTCCTCGATGCGATCCGTGGCCGCCCCCCTGGCCACATCCGCGCCCATCTCCAGATCCAGCACCACGGGCTGTTTGATCTGCTTTTCCCAATCGTAGATACCGATGGTAGTCTCGATGCGCAGCCCGCGCAGGAACACGATATCCATGAAGCCCCCTCTCTCAGGTAAAGAAACCGATGCCCTCCGCCGCCATGGTAGGGAAGCCGAGGACGATTACCACCCCGCCCCGCCAGCGGACCCAGGATCCCTGAGCGACATGGATCTGGCCCTACTTGCCGAGCGCATCAAGAAATGGGGCCGGGAATTGGGATTCCAGCAGGTCGGCATTACCGGCATCGACCTGGCGGAGGACGAGGCCCGGCTGTTGGCCTGGCTCGAACAAGGCCGCATGGGCGAGATGGATTACCTGGTCCGCCACGGCGTCAAGCGCGCCCGGCCCGCGGAACTGATGCCGGGAACCCTGCGCGTCCTGTCCGCGCGGATGGATTATCTCCCCGAGACCCAGGACCACCTTCAGGAGCGCCTGGAGGAACCGGCCACCGCCTTCATCTCCCGCTACGCCCTCGGCAGGGACTATCACAAGCTGATGCGCACCCGCCTCCAACGCCTGGCCGAGCGCATCACCGCCGAAATCGGCCCCTTTGGACACCGCGCCTTCGTCGATTCCGCCCCGGTGCTGGAGAAGGCCCTGGCCCAAAACGCCGGCCTGGGCTGGATCGGCAAACACACCAACCTGGTCAACCGCCAGGCCGGCTCCTGGTTTTTTCTCGGCGAACTCTTCGTCGATTTCCCGCTCCCCCTAGACCCACCGGCGACCCATCACTGCGGGCGTTGCCACGCCTGCCTGGACGCCTGCCCGACCGGCGCCATTCTGGCGCCCTACCAGCTCGACGCGCGCCGCTGCATCTCTTATCTCACCATCGAACTGAAGGGCCCCATCCCCGCACCCCTGCGGCCCTTGATGGGCAACCGGATTTACGGCTGCGATGACTGCCAGTTGGTCTGCCCCTGGAACCGCTTCGCCCAACTCACCCTGGAAGGGGATTTCCGCCCCCGCCAGGGCCTGGAAGCCGCCACCCTCATCGCCCTCTTTGCCTGGGACGAGCCCGAGTTCCTGCACCGCACCGCGGGCAGCGCCATCCGCCGCATCGGGCATCCCCGCTGGCTGCGCAATCTCGCCGTCGCCCTGGGCAATGCCCCGTCCTCCCCCGCCGCGATCGCGGCCCTGGCGGCTCGCAGCGACCATGCCAGCGAGCTGGTCCGCGAGCACGTCGCCTGGGCCCTGGCCCGTCAGAGGCGCAGCAGGTGCTCGCGATAGTGCCGGAGCTCGGCGATGGATTCGCGAATGTCATCCATGGCGCGGTGGGCCGACTGCTTCTTGAAGGCATCCGCCACGGCCGGCGCCCAACGTTGCGCTAGGATCTTGAGGCTGCTGACGTCCAGATTGCGGTAATGGAACCAGGCCTCCAGCTGGGGCATGGACCGGGCGAGAAAGCGCCGGTCCTGGCAGATGCTGTTGCCGCAGAGGGGCGACTTACCCGCAGGAACCCAGGCGGCGAGAAACGCCAGGGTCTCGCGCTCCGCCCCTGCCTCGTCCCGATCGCTGGCCCGGACCCGCTGCAAAAGGCCAGAGGCCCCATGGTGTTCCCGGTTCCAATCGTCCATGGCCGCGAGCACGGCCTCGGGCTGATGGATGGCAATGACCGGCCCCTCCGCCAGGACCTCCAGGTGAGTGTCGGTGACGAGGGTAGCGATCTCGATGATCCGATCCTGGGAGGGCTCCAGGCCGGTCATTTCCAGGTCCAGCCAGACCAGATGGTTGTCGTCGGGTTTCATGCTGTCTTGCATCGCACTGAGAAAGACCTCAGTGTAACCTCAACCTCCCCGTCCCGCCCCTGGCCCCATGATGCCGGCCGCCATTCCCGATATCGGCAGCCCGGCGAAATGGCATAGAATCCCAACGACAACCCTTTTCCAGGAGACCCTCCCATGCACCCACGCCTGATTTTACTGTCCCTCTGCCTCGCCACCGCCCTCCCGGTCCTGGCCGCCGAGGACAAGGAGGTCACCGACCTCTACCAATTCAACTGCACCTCCTGCCATGGCGCCGAGGTCTATACGCGCACCGATCGCAAAGTGACCTCCCTGGCCAGTCTGGAGTCGCAAGTTCGGCGCTGCGAGCAGTCCCTGGGGCTCAAGTGGTTCGAGGACGATATCACCGACATGGCGGGCTACCTGAACACGCACTACTACAAATTCAAACCCTGATGCCGGGCCGCCGGCTCTCGGATCGCCAGAAGGCGCGCATCCTCAACCTTCAGGACCAGCGCCGGCAGCGCCTCGACGAGCGTGCCGAACAGGTCCTGGCAACCTGCGAGGTCGACCAACCTCGCCACGGCCGGGTAGTGGTGCGTCATGGGGCCGAGCTGGCGGTGGAGGACGAGGCCGGCCAGGTCTGGCACTGCCTGGCGCGTCAGAACATGGGCCATCCCGTCTGCGGTGACCGGGTGGTCTGGCAGGCCAGCGGCCCGGATCGCGGCGTGGTGACCGCCATCCAGGCGCGCGCGACCGTCCTGGCACGTCCGGATTACAGTGGCCGCGACAAGGCCCTGGCGGCCAACCTGACGCAACTGGTGGCCATCCTCGCCCCCAGGCCCGAACCCAGCACCTACCTGCTCGATCAATACCTGGCCGCCGCCGAGCGCCTGGGCGTCAAGGCCATGATCGCCTGCAACAAAACCGACCTGCTGGATGCCCAGGGCCGGGTCACCATGGCCTGCCTGCTGGCCCCTTACGAGCGGATTGGCTACCCCCTGGTCTGGCTAAGCCTACTCGACGACCAGGACATGCGGCCGCTGGCGGCGCGGCTCGCGGGGGAGACCAACATCCTGGTGGGCCAGTCGGGGGTGGGCAAGTCGTCCTTGGTCAAGGCCCTGCTGCCGGATCTCGACATCCAGATCGGACGCCTGTCCCTGGCCACCGGACTGGGCCGTCACACCACCTCCACCGCCACCTGTTACCACCTGCCGGGTGGGGGCCACCTCATCGACTCCCCCGGGGTACGCAGCTTCCGGCTGACCCTGGACGGTCAGGCCGATCTGGAGCATGGCTTCCGGGACATAGCCCCCCTCATCGGGCATTGTCGCTTCGCGAACTGCCACCACGACCAGGAGCCCGGCTGCGCCCTCAAGGAGGCCGTGGCGGCAGGGGAACTCAACCCGGAGCGGCTGGCGAACTTCCTGCACATGAGCGCCACCCTGGAGCGTTCCAATGCGCGCCACTAACATCATGAAACCCATACTTAACCGAGAGGAGCCATCATGGCCTACTGGCTGATGAAATCCGAACCCCATGTCTTCGGCATCGACCACCTGGTCACCGCCCCGTGCCAGACCGAACCCTGGGACGGGGTGCGCAACTATCAGGCGCGCAACATGATGCGTGACGAGATGAAGGTCGGCGACCAGGTCTTCTTTTACCACTCCAACTGCGCCGAGCCCGGCATCGTCGGCCTCATGGAGGTGGCGCGGGAGGCCTATCCCGACCACACCGCCTTCGATCCCGAGGCCAAGTATTACGACCCCAAGAGCGACCCGGACCAGCCGCGCTGGGTCATGGTGGAGGTGCGCTATGTGCGCCACCTGAGGCGCAACATCACCCTGGCCGAACTCAAGGCCCATGCCGATGGTCCCCTGGCGGGCATGCCCCTGGTACGCCAGGGCAACCGACTGTCCGTCATGCCGGTGACCCCCGAGCAGTGGGATTTTATCCTGTCGCTGGAATAATCCACTTGGAGGAGGACCAGGGTCCCGGAGGGTCCGGGGGCGGATTTTCAGGCCCCTTGGACCTTGGCACGACGTTACATGAGACGAACCACCGCCTCCCGTTGTAGGCCCAGGGCCTGGATGCCAAGCTTGAGGGCCTGCTCGGCAAAGGTCTCCAGATCGCCCCAACGGTCATCGCTATCCATGACCTCGGACAGGGTCTCGTTGACGAGGCGCAGGCGATAACGGCCCAGGTCCGCCTCGCGCGGGGGGCTAAGCTCGGACAAGACATAGAGGCACGGCTCGGTCTTACCCATGGGCGACGAAGGCGAGGATGTACCGGAAGGCCCGGGCATCCCCACTCTCGATCTCCCCCAGGAGGCTGACGGCGTGGTCGCCGATCTGATAGCGACGTTTGGGAATGGCGGAACGGATGATGGGTTTATCCTGCATGTTCAAGTCCCCCGAGGTTGAATGGCGCCAATCTGGTGGCGGTGGGGCTGAATCCAAAGCCGCCTGGACCGGGATAGGCTCAAGCTGCGGTCCCAGCCGGATGCAATCGGCCAGGCCCCGACCAGAGTCAGCACCCGCCCCCCGGGTGATGGAAATCCGGCTGGGGACACGGATGGGCCAGGGCCCAGTAGGTGAGATCGCCCCACCTATCCTCGACCACCACCGCCAGCCCCAGGAGCAGGGCCGCGCCAGACGATCGCTTGGGGAGCAGATCCGCGGGAATACGGGCGCGCAGGCGCCAGGCGTGGCGGCGGCGTTCGCACTGGACGCCGGGAGCGTCACCCTGCCCCTCCACCTCGGGCAGGGGCAAGGGGACCCGTTCATCGGTAAAGTCATAAAGCGCCCAAGCCCCCGAGGGAGAAAAATTGAACTCACGGTAAGCCGTCTCCCCCGGCAGGGCGATGAAGGCCTCGCAGCAGCTATGCCGCCAGAGCCCATCCTGACGGCCAGGGTTTGTCTGCGGCGGCATGGCCAAGGCCCGCCGCGGTGCCCGCAGGCGGTAATCCAGCTTGAGAGCGCCATCCCCAGCCCAGGCCAATCTGACACGCAAGCGCCAACTCCCTGGCCCCGGGGCGGCGGGATGACAGACCAGGGTCTGCCAGAGCATGGCGCCCGGTGCATCCCCGTCTCGCCCCTGGTACGCTCCTTGCCTCCGGAATTTGGCCAGACCCCTTGTACGCCGTGCTGCCACATCCCAAATCATATTGTTCATATTTCATCCATTCGGGAGACGCCCATGACCATCGCCACCAACCTGGAGGCCCTGCTTGCCAAGGGACCCGATAGCGCCCTGCTGCGTTACAGCCTGGGCAATGAATATCTCAAGCTAGGGGACCTGGAACGGGCCATCGAGCATCTGGCCGCGGCGACGCGGCTCGACCCTCGTTATTCCGCCGCCTGGAAGCTCCAGGGCAAGGCCCTCCAGGCCAGCGGCCGCCCAACCGAGGCCATTGCCGTCCTGGATCAAGGCATCGCCGTTGCCGAGGCTAAAGGCGACATCCAGGCCGCCAAGGAGATGGGGGTCTTTCGCAAGCGGGCCTTGAAGGCCCTGGAAAACCCCTGAATCCAGCCCTCAAGAGGCTCAATCCAGGAGGCGCAGGTGCGCCATCCCGGTCTCGCGCTGGATGGTGACCTCGATCTGGGCATATTCCGGCAAAGGCTCCAGGGGCGTCGGATCGTCCGCGCACTGACAGCCGCCGATGAGGCTGGTGAAAAAGACCCCCACCCGTGCCTGCAAGCCGTCCTCAGGCTCCGCCGTCGTCAGGACCATGACCTGGAAGGGCTCCGCCGTCACCTGACTCCCGCGCGCCAGGGCCTGTTGCAAGGGCAGGCAAGCGGCATCCAGGCCCTCCAGGGCCCGCTTCAGAGTGGCATCGCGCTCCGGCGTGGGCCAGGCGGCCAAGGTCGCGCTCAAGTCAATCATGTCCTCGGGTGCTCCTCCTATTTCTTTACAATCCAGCCGGTTTTTCCGGCGGGGCCCAGACCGTCAATACCCCGTCATCTCCAGATAGCCGCGGCCAATTTCCCGATCCGCCGCCATGAGGCGGACCCCGCCCTCCCAGTACAGGACCCCGGTGGACTGGCGACCATCCAACTCCTGGTCATCCATCAGGGGCAGGAGTTGCCAGGCGTGGCCATCGATCTCCAGCCCCCAGGTGACCGGATAGGACTTGCCCGTGCGCGGCGACTGCCAGCGACGTTGGGGATGGAACTGGACCTGCGCGGGCGCCAGGTGCCGCGCGCTGGCGCTCCCCTCGCGCAGGGTCCCGGCGGTCCAGAGTACCGAACCGTCGGGGTGGCGCATCTGGAAGGCCATGAGGGAACCGCCATCATGGAGATTGATGCCGATCCAATCCCAGCCTTGGGCCTCCTCCGACAGCAATTGGCTGGACCATTCATGATCCAGCCAGGCCCGCCCCGTGACCTGGTGCTCCTCGGCATTCAGGCGCATCCGGCCGGTGACGGCGAGTTGAGGGCGGCTATAGTAATAGCTGGCATGGTTGGGGTCCGAGGTCTTCTGGCTGAAGCCGGCGCGACCATTCAGGAGGGGGGGACCGGCGGCAATCAGGCTGAGGTCGAGCGCGAAGGCCTCCGTCTCGATCCGGGCCTGATACTGGTCGCCATCAAGGCTCAGCCCCCAGTCCTTGATCCAGGCATGGGTCCGCTCGCGCGCAGCGCCCGCGAGGGGCTCCAGGCCGCGCTCGGCCCGCTCGGCATGGAGCAGATGGCCCGTGGCCGGGTCGGCGATGGCCGCATGGGCCAGAATGAGCTGACGGGGCGCGAAACGGCTGGGATTGTCCGCGCCGATGCCAGTGGCGACCCGGAAGAAGGTCACCTGAAAACCCCGCTCGGCCCCGTCCTCGTCGGTCAGCCAGCCGGTGACGTACCACCATTCCGTCCGGTAGTCCGGGTGGGCGCCGGTATCGGCGGGAAAGACCAGGGGGCGACCCTCGACCACCGGGGCAAAGTCGCTCGCCTGAACGGCGGCAAGGAGGGTCAGGGTCAAGCACAGGATCATACCCAGGCCCAGGCGCGGGACAAGACCGCGCCGGCCCGGCCCAGGTAGGCGAGGCCCCTCGCCCAGGGCTGAGGGAGCAGTAAGCCCAGCGCCTGGAACCCTTTTCCGCCCAGTTGGGCGAGGCCCCTCGCCCAGGGTGGCCCCCTTCACCAATCCTCCCGCACCGCCAGGACCGCATCCTGACGCATCGCCTGACGGCCGGAGAGACGGGCGGCCAGGGCCGCGAGCAGGATCATGGTGAGACTAAAGACCAGCAGCACGCCCAAGGGCCATTGCATATCCATGCTCCAGTGGAAACTCTGGCGATTGATGACCTCGATCAGGATCCAGGCGATGGCCGCGCCCGCGACCAGGCCGATAACCACGCCGACCGCGGCGGTCAGGGCCGCCTCGGTGGCCAGCAGGGTCCCGATCTGGCGCCGCCTCAGGCCGAGATGGCGCAGGATGCCCAGTTCCTTGCGCCGGCTGGTGGCCAGAGCGGCAAAGCTAGTACTGATCCCAAAGAGACCGATCATGACCGCGACCGCCTCCATCAGGTAGGTCACCAGGAAGGTGCGATCAAAGACCTCAAGGATCATGGTCCGCAGTTCTCCTGGCAGGATCATCTCGCTCAGATTCGCGCCAAGCAGGTCGCGGATCGCGCTCATCACCCCCGAGGGGTCGGTCCCGACGGCCAGAAAGAGCCCCAGATCGTTGACGCGCCGGTCCCCGGTCAGACGCTGGAAGGTCTCCAGTTCCACCACGACCGCCCCCTGCTGGCGGGCATAGTCGCGCCAGATGCCCGCGACCCGAAAGGTCTGGACGGCCTGGCCAAGGGGAAGCTGGATGAGATCGGCGACCCCGAGGCGCAGTCGATCGGCGACCGCCTCCGAGATCCAGGCCGGCGGCTCCGTGGCCGGTCCTGGCTCCGGTGCGGTCGTACCGGCCACTAGCGGCAGGCCCGCCCGGTCCGTGACGGGACGGGCGATGAGCGCGATCGCCTCGCCCCCCGCCCCGATGCGCAGGTTCTCGAAGCGAACCGGACGCACCGCCGTCACCCCCGACAACCGGGCCACCCGGTCCAGCCACTCGGGTTCCAGATAACCGCTGGTACCCGCCGCGGCCGCGCGCAGATAGAGATCGGCGGGCAACATCTGGGTCAGCCAGTCGTCCAGCGAATCCCGAAAGGAGCTGACCATGATGGCCATGGACACCGCCAGGGCGACGCTGGCCACCACGCCGGCGCCCGCCACTACCGCCTGTCCGGGCGCGGCGGCCAGACGCGCCCGCGCCAGACGTGTCAGGATGGCGCGGCCCCCCGCCAGAGGGCCGCATCGCCCAGGGGGTTAGCCCCGGCAAGGCCAGCACGGCCCCCACCAGGATCAGGGCCACCGCCAGATAGCCGCCCAGGGGTAGGCCATTCGAGGGGCGGGAGGAGGCAACTCAGGGCCGCAAGAGCCAAGAGGCCCAGGGTCAGGCCCCAGCGCGGGGGGGCCTGGTAGGCCTCGGCCTCGTCTCCCGCCCGCAGGCCCCGGGCCGGAACCAGCCGCGCGGCCTCGCGCGCGGGCAGCCAGGCCCCGGCCAGCCCCGCGCCTACGCCCAGGGCCAGATAGCCGAGGATCAAGCCGGGTTCCCACTGGAGTTGCGGGGCCAGACCCCGAAAGTATCCGGCCCCCAGGTCGCCACCGATCAGCTGAAAGGCCAGGGCGGTCAGCCCATGGGCCAGGGCCACGCCGATGAGGCCGCCGACCAGTCCCAGCAAGGCACCCTCGGCGAGGAGACCGCGCCGCAGACCGGCGCGATCGAGCCCGAGGGCACGCAAAAAGGCAAACTCCTGCCGCCGTCGCACCACCGCGAGCCATTGGGCCGAAAAGACCAGGAAGCCACCAGTCATAAGGGCAATGGCCGCCAGCATGCTCAGATTGACCCGATAGGCCCGGGACAGACTCTGGACCTCGGACTGGGCGTCGGCCGGGGTGCGGAGGGTGACACCGGGGGGCAGCAGTGCGCTCAAGGCCCGACGGGCCCGACCCGAATCGCCACCTGGCACGAGACGCACATCGATCCGGCTCAGGCGACCGACCCGCTCAAAGGTCTGCTGAGCAGCGGCGATATCCATCACGGCCAGCACCTGGCCAACGCCCGCGGCGGGCACCGAGCCGGCGAGGCGCAGTTCCGTCTCGCGGGTGCCAACCTGCACCCTCAAGGGTGTCCCGCTGACAAGGGTGAGGTGGGTCGCGGCGGCGGGGCTTGCGAAGAGGGCATCGGGCTGGAGGGCGTCCAGTCGGACATCACCCGTGATCGTGGGCGCCCCCTGGTCGGGGGTAGCCTCTCCCGACCGGCCCTCGACCAGGGGCAATAAGGAGGGGGTGACGCGAGCGGCGCGAAAGAGGTCAATCCCAAGGATGCGCAGGGACGAGGCGCGACCGGGCAAGCGCGCCTCGATCTCCAGCACGGGGCTGGCCTCGGCCACCTCTGGCCGTTGGGCCAGCAGCGGATAGAGGCCGTCATCGAAGCCGCTCTGGGGCCCGACGACCTGCAGATCCGCCTCGCCGCTGATCAAGCGCATGCCACGCCCGAATTCATCGAGGGCCGCGGCATGGATGAGTTGCACCGCCAGCCCCAGCGCCACCCCCAAGGCGATGGCCAGCAGCGAAAGGGTGGTGGCCAGGCGCCGTCGCCACAGACTGCCCAGGAAGACATGCCGCAGTAGGGCGCCCATGCTCATGCCCCCCCCGGCTCCTCGACCAGACCGAGGGGGGTCAAGCGCAGGATGCGATCGGCATAGGCCGCCGCCAGCCGCGAGTGGGTGACCAGGATGCCGATCGCGCCAGTTGTGCGGATGCCCTCGAACAAGAGCCCCAGCACCCCCAGTGCCCGGGCAGGGTCCAGGTTGCCGGTCGGCTCATCGCAAAGCACCAGAGCCGGCTCATGAACCAGGGCGCGCGCGATGGCCACCCGCTGCATCTCCCCGCCGGAGAGATGGCGCGGCCAGTCGTCCGCGCGGTGACCAAGGCCGACCCGCTCCAGAAGGGCGCGGGCGCGCCCATCGGCGCTGGCCTCGTCCTGTTCCAGCAACCAGAGTGGCAAGGCGACGTTCTGAGCGAGGGTCAGATGCGGCAGCAGGTGAAAGGCCTGGAACACGAAGCCAAAGTCCCGCCGCCGCAGCCGCGCGAACTCATCCTCGTCCAAGGCCGTCAGTTCCCGGTCCCGCAGTTGTATCCGTCCGCCATCGACGGGCTCCAGGCCCGCGATGCAGTTAAGAAAGGTCGATTTCCCAACCCCTGACTCGCCCATGATGGCAACGGACTCGCCGGGTGCCAGCCGCAGCGAGACCCGCTCAAAGAGGGCGTGCCCGAACGAGGGATCGAACCGTTTCGAGAGATTGTCGATGGCAAGCATGATGCCTCCCTGCCCGGTGATGGCGGCGGGGCCCTGTTGGCCGGCCAATCGTCGACACCAGTGCCCCCGGAGATCGCTAGGATAAGAAGTTCAGGACGAGCCACACCCGGCGGAGGTGCGAGAGCAAACTCAGTCTGCTCGGAGGTGAGGCCCCGCGGCCCCGTAGGCGTGGATCAGGTCCTTGCGGGCCAACATCCCGAGCAGCCGGCCCGTGCCGTCGACCACCGGCATGCCGCGCCCACCATGGCGGGCGAAGGCCCGGGCCATGGCCGGCAGGGTGGCGTCCTCCGGCAGGGTCAGGGCCGGACTGGTCATGACGTCCGCAACCCGCACCCCAGTGCAGCAGCGTTCCAGGGCCTCGGGTTCCCGCCCCAGGCGTGCCAACAGGGCCAGAATCGAATCCACACCCAGGTGGCGCAGGACGTCGGTTTCGGACAGGAGGCCGATGACCCGGTCCTGGGGGTCCACCACGGCGGCGGACTTGACGCCGGCCGCAGCCAGTTGGGCCACCGCCACGCTGAGGGGTTGCTCGGGCTCCAGGGCCGGGCCCTCGGCGCGCATCAGGGCCCGAGCCATGGGGTTCCCAGCCAAGCGGGCCAGGGCGTGGCTGGCGGAGGCGTGGTAGAGTTCCTGGAAATCCCCGGGGCTGATGTCCAGGTACCCCTGGAGGTCGCGCATAGCCTCCATCACGTCGAGTTCGGCGAGATCCGGCAGCAGATCCATCAAGGGGTCATTGATCCCATCGGGAGGGGGTGAAGGATGGGCCATGGCTAATGCTCCCCCTTGGTGCGGAGCAGTCCGGCGAGCCGGTTGCCCTGCTTCTGGGGGCCGCCTCGGGGAAAGAGCCGGTGCAGGCTGGCGCTGTTGCCGGCCCCCTGGCCCCAGACCTGGCTGAAGTGCCGGACCATGTCTCGCACCGTGGACTGGATGCCCGTCCGGGCGAAGTGTTCCCGCAAGTAGCGGATCAACTCCCAGTGAGCATCGGTGAGGGTCAGCCCCTCCGCCGCCGCCAGGGCGCGGACGAAGGCCTCGGACCATTCCGCGGGGTTGACCAGATAGCCCTCGCCATCGGTGACGACCGGGCGACCCTCGACCACCAGGGTGCGGGTCTGCATACTGGGATAGGCATTGCTGCCCAGGGGCATGTGCCCGTCCAGGCCCAGGGAGTCGTTGGGGGCCTCAGTGAGAGACCAAAGCTCCACCTGGACCTCCCCCTCCAGCCGCCCCTGATAGCGCTCCACCCCATCCACCAGGACCTTGCCACTGGCTTCGGAAAGGTCGAACCGGGCGCGACCCTCCCGGTCGGTGGCCACAGGCGGGGTACAGTAGCCGTCCGCATCCAGGCAGAGGGTAACGGGGATGCGCTTGAGCGGGGTCTGATCGATCTTCATGCGCAGGCTGACAGTGATCATGGCGAATTCCTCCGGTGTTGAATGCTTGCTTCCCGGACGCGTCCGAGGGCGTCCGGTTCCGCACCGATTCATTATTATTCTGAGTGCTGTCCGCGACGATGCCGCGAACGGCTGGCGACCACTTTGACATGGATCAAGTCGGGAGTGCCCTGGCAACTCACCACGGCCCTACCGCCAACCGGGCTCCCGGGACAGGGCCACCCCGACCGTCAAGATGAGGACAGGCTCGGGGCCTGATGGGGTGCGCAACCCGCCACACCCGGGGCATCCTGCGTGACCTTATCCCGCAGATAAAGAGGCAGGGCCTGCTCCGGGGACAGGGCCAGGCCGGCGGTGAGATCGGCGGCGGCTAGCAGGACTAGGTCCTGGGATTCGCAGATGGCGGCCGGGTCGATGACCCCGATCCTGGGCCCCAGGCGCTGGCACAGGAGATCGCCATGGGTCTCCCAGCCACTACCGGCGCCTTGCCAGCCGGCACCCTCCGGCAACTCGGCCCCTGCCGGGGTCGTCACAACTTCCTCGCCCACCAAGCGCATCAGGCCCTGGCCATCCAGGATATAGCACCCCCAATAAACCTCGCCCATGCGCGCATCGAGAGCGGCCAGGCACTGGCGAGCGCCATGGCGACGATGCTGACCCTGGGCCAGGCCGGCCAGGGTGGAGACGGGGACGACCGGCAGGTCAGCACCGAAGGCGAGGCCCTGGACCACGGCGGTGGCGATGCGGACGCCGGTGAAGGAGCCGGGGCCCCGGCCAAAGGCCAGGGCGTCCAGTTCCTGAAGCTTCAGACCGGCCTCCCCCATCAGCGCCGCCACCATGCCCAGGATGAGATCGGCATGGCGGCGCGGCTCCAGGGCCAGGCGCTGCCGAAGACACGTCTCGGTCAGTAGGGCGGCGGAACAGGCCTCGCCGGAGGTGTCAATAGCCAGGATGCGCATGGTGTTCCGGGTCCAGCGGCGGGCCGCTATGAAGCTTCAGCAAAAAAACGCTCCACCAGTGCCAGGTCACGAGTGCGAGCCATGGGTGGCAGACTCTTGAGAAAGGCATGGCCATAGGGCTTAGACAGCAGTCGCGGATCGCAGACCACCAGCACGCCCCGGTCAGTCGCGTCGCGGATGAGGCGACCCGCGCCCTGCTTGAGGCTGATGACGGCCTGGGGTAACTGGAAATCCCGGAAGGGGTTGCCGCCCCCTTGGCGCAGGGCGTCGATGCGGGCGGCCAGCACCGGATCACCGGGCGAGGCAAAGGGAAGCTTATCGATGATGACGCAGGACAGGGCCTCGCCGCGCACGTCCACCCCTTCCCAGAAGCTGGCGGTACCCAGCAGCACGGCGTTGCCGAGCTCCCGGAAGCGCTTGAGCAGTTCGCCACGGGGGGCCGTGCCCTGGACCAGCAAGGGATAGTCCAGCCGCGTCTCCAGTTGCTCCGCCGCACGACGCAGGGCACGGTGGCTGGTGAAGAGCAGAAAGGCCCGGCCGCGGCTGAAGGCGAGGATCCGGGCGGCCAGGTCGGTGACCGCGTCCCCGTATTCGGGTAGGGCAGGGTCGGGCAGGCCGCGCGGGACGAACCAGAGGGCCTGGTTGGGGTAGTCGAAGGGGCTATCCCAACAGGCGGTATGGGCATTGTTGATGCCCAACTGGCTGGCAAAATGGTCGAAGCGCTCGGCCACCGCCAGGGTGGCGGAGGTAAAGATCCAGGCGGCGGGATAGCGCTCCATCTGGGCCTGAAAGATGCCGGCCACGGACAGCGGCGTCTGGTGCAGGCGAAAGCCCTTGCCCTGGGTCTCGAACCAGCGGATATCCGCCGAATCCGTGGGGGGTTCCATGATGCGGACCAGCCCGGTGACAAGATCGGTGGCGCGGGCCAGGCAAGAGTCCAGCCCCTTGCCACGCCCCTGGAGGGCCTCCAGAGCGGCCTGGACATCCACCAGGCGCTGGCGCAACTCCTCCAGGCGGGCGGAGGCAGCACTGTCCTCGGCGATATCCCGCCAGGGCGAGCGGCGGGCCTCTTCACCCAGGCCGAGGCGCATTTCCAGGGCGGCATGGCGCAGGTTGGCGAGGAGGTCGGGAAATTCCGGCATGTCCCCGGCCTCGCGCCCATATTCGGCCTCGGTGTCGCGGACCAGTTCCAGGAGCTGGCGGCCGCTGACGGCGGTGCCGAAGAAATTACCCGCCACCTCCGGAAGCTGATGGGCCTCATCGACGATGAAGGCATCCGCCCCCGGCAGGATCTCGCCGAAGCCCTCGTCGCGCAGGGCGATGTCAGCGCACAGCAGGTGGTGGTTGACGACCACCAGGTCCGCCTCCTGGGCGCGACGGCGGGCTTCCAGCAGGGGGCATTGATCCCAGTCGGGGCAATCCTGGCGCAGGCAGTTGTCGCTGGTGGAGGTCACCGCCGGCCAAACGGGGGCATCGTCCGGCAGGGCCAGTTCCGCGATATCGCCGCGCCGGGTCGCGCTGGCCCAGTCACGCACGGCCAGTAACTGGCGGCGGAATTCGGTGGTCCCACCATGGTGATCCTGGAGGGCCAGGGCCAGTCGGTAGGGGCACAGATAGTTGGCCCGCCCCTTGAGGAGGGCGATGCGCACCGGTATGTCCAGGGCGTCGCGGACCAGGGGCAGGTCGCGATGGAAAAGCTGATCCTGAAGATTGCGGGTACCGGTGGAGATAAGAACCTTGCGCCCGGAGAGCAGGGCCGGGGTCAGGTAGGCATAGGTCTTGCCGGTCCCCGTGCCGGCCTCGCAGATCAGGGTGCCGCCTTCCGCCAGGACCTGGGCCACCTGCTCCGCCATGGCCTCCTGCTGGGGGCGATGGTTGTAGCCAGCAAGGCGGCGGGCGAGGAGACCGTCGGGACCCAGGATATCGGCGACCTTGCTCACGGTTCAGCCAATTCGCGCGAAGTTATACCCAACAACATTGAGTTTTAGGTATCCCGGGCCGGGTGGTTGAAAGCTTTTCCCTGGATTTCTGACAGGGGTCCCGCCTCGATGCCTGGGATCTCGATGGCGGGACCCCGTCTTCACTTGGCACCGGCCTTGGCCTCCGCCTCCTGGGCGCCACTCTGGTCGCCGGCGGCGCGGCGCGTAGCGGCGATCATGCCCCAATTGTCCTGCTTGATCTGGTCCTGGTCCTTGGAGAGGGTATTGGATTTCTGGGCCAGGGAGCCGGCCTGATCGTAGTTGTTTTGATCAAGTCGCACCCGCGCCAGCCGGTTCCAGAGGTAGGCCTCCCGAGGCTGGATACGGATGGCGCGCTCCAGGGTCGCGGCGGCGGCGACATAATCGCCACGCTCGCGTTGTTTCTCGGCCTGCGCCGCCAGCGAAGACGCCGCCGCCGGTAGCTCTGGCGCGGCCGGTGGCGGCGCCGTGTACTTGACGACGGGAGGAGGCGGAGGTGGCGGCGCTGCCTTGACGGGCACGGGCGCGTTGGCCTTGGGGGGGGCGCTGACCGGGGGGGGTGGGTTAGCCGCCGGGCTGGTCTTGGGTGGGACGGATGGCGTCGGGGCCGAGGATGAAGTCGCGACTGGCGTGGCCGGGGCCTTGGGAGCCGCCGCCGAGGCGGGCGGTGGCGTCCAGGCAATGGCAGGGGCCAGGCCCGGATCTACTTCCTGGGGTTTGGGCGTGACACTCGCCCTCGGAGCAGGGGCCGGGCCTGGGGTCTCGGAGCGCAGCGCCAACATGGTGCCGGCGGAGCCTCCGGACTCCTGGGGCGGGTTGGCGGGAGGCGGAGCAGCCGGGGCCCCGGAGGGCGCACGGTAGGCATAAACATCCACCGCCGGCTGGGCCGGAGCTGGAGCCGGGGCCAGGGCGCTGGGGGCGATCGGGCCACGGAGGCTTTCGACGGGAGCCGGCCCACCGGCCCGGGGCTTGCCCGCGCAGCCGGCCAGAAGGGCGACGGCCAATAGCGATATCAGTAGCTTGTTCATCAGTTACCTAAAAAGTCACGCAGGAAACTCCCAATCCCGCCACCGCTGGATTTTTTCTCCTCCTTGGGAGGGGGCGGGGGTGCCGCCGCATCCTCGGCCGTCGGTGCGGCGGCGGCCGCGGCGGCGGCGCCGCAATCCGAGGTCCTGGTCGGCAAGGCGTTCGCATCGAAGGGGAGCGACATGGCCCGTCCGCACCCCCTGGGGGCCCGACGACCATTGTATCGATCGACGTTGACCATCTCGATGCCGTCGGGCGGAAAATCCGGGAGAGGCTGGCTGTCGATATTGGCCATGATATCACCCCAGATGCGCAAGGCCCCCGTGCCACCGGTGAGACCGGTGGGCTGGTTGTCATCACGCCCAACCCAGGCCACGATCACCTTGTCGCCGCTGAAGCCGGCAAACCAACTATCCCGTAATTCATTGGTGGTTCCGGTCTTGCCGGCGACCTCCAGTTCCTTGGGCAAGCGCGTCTTGAGCCAGGTCGCCGTCCCTTGCTGGATCACCTGGCGCATGGCCCAGGTCAGCAGATAGGCGGCCTGGGGGCTGGATGCCGGTTCCACCGCCAGGGGATACCGATTCAAGGGCTCCCCCTGGGTATTGAGGACATCCCGGATCGCCCGCAAGGGGGCACGGAAGCCGCTGGCCGCGATGGATTGATAAACCTGTGCCACCTCCACCGGGGAGAGGGAGATGGAGCCCAGCAGCATGGCCGGGACCTTCTCGATCTTGCGTTGCACGCCCAGGTCCTGGAAGCGCTTGATGACCCGATCCAGGCCCAATTCCAGGCCCAGGTTCACCGTCGCCAGGTTATAGGACTTGGCCAAGGCCAGATAGAGGGGGACATGGCCATGGGTCCTGCCGTCATAATTCTTCGGCTCCCAGTACTTACCATCGCCAATGGCCAGGCTGACCCCATTATCGTTCAGGGGCGAGGCAATGTTGTACTTCTTGGGATCGTTCAAGGCCTCCAGATAAATCATGGGCTTGACCAGGGAACCTATGGGACGCACCGCCTCCAGGGCCCGGTTGAAGCCGGCATAATCCGCCTCGCGCCCCCCCACCAGGGCCAGCACCTCGCCCTGGGCCGCGGAGACGACCACGGCCGCGCCCTCCAGGGTGCCTCGCTTGAACTTGCGTAGCTTCTCCAGACCCGGCAAACCCTCGCGCACGGCCCTTTCGGCCTGGCCCTGAATCGTGGGCGAGAGGGTGGTGAAGATGATCAGGCCCTCGGAGCGCAGGTCTTCCTCGCGATAGTCCCGCTTCAGTTGCCGGCGTACCAGGTCGGTGAAGGCGGGATAGACCCCCGCCGGCCGGCCCCCCTTTTCGCCCACCCCCAGGGGGGCGGCCTTGGCGATCTCGGCCTGGGCAAGGTCGATAATGCCCTGGTCGGCCATCACGTCGATAACCAGATTGCGCCGCTCGGTAGCCCGCTCGGGATGACGGCGGGGATCGTAAAAGGAAGGCCCCTTGATGAGCGCAATCAGCAGGGCCGTCTCGGGAACCCCCAACTCGCCCAATTCACGATTGTAGTAGAAACGGCTGGCGAGCCCAAAGCCGTGGATGGCGCGGCTGCCGTCCTGGCCCAGATAGATCTCGTTGGCGTAAGCCTCCAGGATATCTTCCTTGGGATAGCGCAACTCCAGGAGGATGGCCATGAGGGCCTCGTTGATCTTCCGCTCCAGGCTCCGCTCATCCGTCAGATAAAAATTCTTGACCAGTTGCTGGGTGAGGGTGCTACCGCCCTCGACCACAGCCCCGGCCTGAAAGTTTTTGATGGAGGCACGGAGGATAGCCAGGGGATCGACGCCGACATGGGTGCCGAAGGTGCGATCCTCCACGGCCTTGAGGGTGTCGATGAGCAGGGGCGGCAGGTCCGAGGCCTGCACCAGGACTCGATCCTCGTTATGAATCGGGTAGATGCTGTCGATCATGACCGGATCGAGCCGCACCAGGGCGGGCTCCTCGCCATCGTCGCCGGCGTTGGCGATGCTGGTGATATGGCCTTCGTCGATCTGGATAGCGATGAAACGTTCGGGCTCAGCCCCGTCCCAGAACTGGAAGCCCCGGGTACGGATCAGGAAGTAGCCATCGGTCCCTTGGTAGGTGCCAGGGCGCGGCGGCTCGACCAGTTCCCGGTAGTCCAGCCGCTTCAGCTCGGCCAACAATTCCTCGGCCGACAAGGGGGCGCCGGCATAGAGTTCCAGCGGGCGCGCATAAACCCGGGCCGGCAGGGCCCAGCGTTTGCCCTCGAACTTCTCCCGCACCGTGGTATCGAGCGGAATGGCATAGATAACGACCGCCAGGGCAGTGGCCAGACCGGCCACCAGCAGGGTCCCGCCCAAGAGGCGCAGCACCCGGACCAGCAGGCTCCGGCGCCCGGGGGGCGGGGCTGCCCCCTCGCCCTCGTCGTAGTCCTGGTCGTCTTCGTCGCGATAGCGCCGGTTCACTGGGCTAAATCCTCGCGGCGAGCGGGCGCCGGGTTCGGGTCAAGAGGAAAGGCAGGCAGCGCGGGGGAAGCCTGGGCGAATGGGGCAACATGGTCCCATGGGGGAGGAACAACGGCAACCTTCCTCACGACTTGATCCCCACCCCCCGGTCGAGCAGGCGCAGGCAGAAGTAGCCCAAGGCGACGATAAAGCCCAGGATAAGGGAGAAGGCCACCCCCAGGTTGATATCGCTCACACCCAAAAAGCCATAGCGGAAGGCATTCACCATGTAGAGGACTGGATTACCCTGAGAAAGGAATCGCCAAAAGTCCGGGAGCAGGTCAATGGAGTAGAAGACCCCACCGAGGTAGGTCAGGGGAGTGAGGACAAAGGTCGGGATGATGGAGATGTCGTCAAAGCTATTGGCATAGACGGCATTGATGAAGCCGCCGAGGGAAAAGAGGATCGCCGTGAGGGTGAAGACCGCCAGGCTCGCCAGATAGCTGTGGATCTGCAGGTCGGTGAAGACGAGCGCGACCAGGGTCACCGCCACGCCCACGGTCAGTCCCCGTGCCACCCCCCCACTGACGTAGCCCGCCAGAATCACCCAGTTGGGCACCGGCGCCACCAGCAACTCCTCAACGTAGCGGGAAAACTTGCTGGAGTAGAAGGAGGAGACGACATTGGAATAGGCGTTGGTGATGACCGACATCAGCACCAGACCGGGGACGATGAAGTCCAGATAGTCGAGGCCCTCCATCGGGCCTATGCGATCGCCGATCAGGCGGCCAAAGATCACAAAGTAGAGGGCCGTGGTGATGACGGAGGGCAAGAGGGTCTGGACCCAGATGCGGGAAAACCGCAGGATCTCCTTGCGTAGAATGGTACTGAAGGCGACCCAGTAGCGGCCCCAACGGCTCATGCCCGGGGTTATGACGCAGCTCGTGCCTTGACTCATGACGACTCCCCACCACCCTTATCCAGGGCATCCAGAAACAGCCGCTCCAGCCGGTTCTGCTTGTTGCGCAGGCTGACCACCTCGATGCCCCGGCGCGACAGGGCGCTAAAAAGGCTATTGACGCTCTGGCCGCGCAATAACTCCACCTCCAGGCTCATATCGTCCAGCAGCACGGAGGGGAAGTCGGGCAAGTGGGGCACGTCGGTCAGGGGTTGCTTCAGGTTGAGGACGAAGGTCTCGGCCTCCAGCCGCCCCAGGAGCCGGGTCATGTCCTCACGCTCGGCGATCCGCCCGCGATTGATGATGGCGATATGACGGCAGAGGCTCTCCGCCTCCTCCAGATAGTGGGTGGTCAGGATGATGGTGGTGCCTTGGGCGTTGAGTTCACGCAGAAACGCCCACATGCCGCGGCGAATCTCGATATCCACCCCGGCGGTCGGCTCGTCCAGGATCAGCAGCCGGGGCTGATGGATCAGACCCCGGGCGATCATGAGCCGGCGCTTGAGCCCCCCCGAGAGCTGGCGCATCTCGGTATGGCGCCGGTCCCACAACTCGAGCTTGCGCAGGTAGCGTTCCGCCCTCGCCAGCGCCTCCGGCCGCGGAATGCCGTAATAGCCCGCCTGGTTGAGGAGCACCTCGACGACGGGCAAAAAGATATTGAAATTAAACTCCTGGGGCACCAGGCCCAGGCAGGCCTTCACCGCCTCCGGCTCCCGGTCCAGGTCATGACCAAAGACGCTGACCTCGCCCCCACTCTTGTTCACCAGGGAGGCGAGGATACCGATCAGGGTCGATTTGCCAGCCCCATTGGGCCCCAGCAGGGCGAAGAAATCGCCGTCATCGACGGTCAGATCCACCCCTTTGAGGGCCTCGAAGCCATTGCGGTAAGTCTTCCGGAGCTGGCGTACGGCGAGGGCGGGCATGAAGAAGGAGCGGGGCAAGGCTGGAAAGGGCCTAAACTAATGGCCCGACCCGGCTTTTTCAATCCAAATTCCGCATTCCCAGCCCGTGGAAACCGAAATACTCCTCTTCATCCTGGCCCTGGCCGCGGGTCTGGTGGACGCCATCGCGGGCGGCGGCGGGCTCATTACCCTGCCGGCCCTGCTCTGGGCCGGCCTGGGGCCCTTGGAGGCCCTGGCTACCAACAAGGCCCAAGGCGTCTTCGGCACTGCCGCCGCCAGCGCCAATTTCCTGCGCCGGGGTCTCATCGACCTCCACCGGGCGGCCCTGGCCTTTAGCTGCGCCTTCGTGGGCGCCGCCAGTGGCGTCCTCTTCATCCGCCAGATCGGCGCCGACCTGCCCGCCTGGCTGATACCCGTCCTCCTCATCGCCTTCAGCCTCTACTTCCTCTTCTCCCCCCGCGTCTCGGACCTCGACACCCGCCAACGCCTGAGTCAGGGCGCCTTCGCCTTCCTGGTCGCCCTGCCCATCGGCTTTTACGACGGCTTTTTTGGCCCCGGCACCGGCAGCTTCCTCGCCATGGGCTATGTCGCCCTGTTGGGCTACAACCTCAGCCGCGCCACCGCCCACACCAAGCTCCTTAATTTCGCCAGCAACCTCGCCGCCCTGCTCTTCTTCCTCCCGAGCGGCCATGTCCTGTGGCGCTACGGCCTTCTCATGGCCGCCGGCCAATTCATCGGCGCCTGGCTCGGCTCCCACCTCGTCCTCCGCCACGGCGCCCGCCTCATCCGCCCCGTCCTCGTCACCGCCTCTTTGGCTATTTCCCTCAAGCTCCTGCTTGATTCGTCTGGCGCGATGACTGGATTCGGGTTTTAGACCTTGGTAAGGTTCATGGACCCGGGGCCAGAGCTATCCTGACTGATGGGCATCAACCACAAGCCGTCTGGTGTTTCGAACTGCGCGATGGGCTCAGCCGGATCGGGGTTAGATGACCTCCACCCCATCGACCCGCTGGAAGCCCCGCGGCAGCAGGTGCCCGCGTCGTCCCCGCTCGCCCTGGTAGGCGTCCAGGTCGGCGGGCTTGAGGGTGAAGTGCCGCTTGCCGGACAGGATGACCAGGCCGCCGCCCGGAGGAATCACCGCCAGGGCGCAGACCGCTCCTGCTCCTCCCCCGGCTTGGCCTTGGGGATGCCGAGGATCTTGTTGCCCTTGCCCCGGGGCAGCTCCGGCAGCTCCGCCACCGGGAAGACCAGCAGGTGCCCGGTGTTGGTGATGGCCGCCAAACGGTCGGGCCGGGTCGACCACCGCGGGCGGCAGGACCCGGGCCCCCGCGGGGAGGCTCAGGACCGCCTTGCCGGCCTTGGGCTTGGCGTAGAGGTCCTCCAGGGTGACGACGAAGCCGTAGCCGGCATCCGAGCCAGGAGCAGGCGCTGGCCCCCTCGCCGCCGAGCACGGCGACGAACTCGGCCCCCGCCGGCGGGCTCAGGCGCCCGGTCAGCGGCTCCCCCTGGCCCCGGGCGGAGGGCAGCAGGTGGCCTGCACCGAGTAGCTCCGCCCGGTGCGAGTCGAGGAAGACCACGGCCTGGTTGCTGCGCACACGGACGGTGGCGAGGAAACCGTCCCCGGCCTTGTAGCTCAGGGGCTGGGGTCCAGGTCATGGCCCTTGCCGGCGCGCACCCAGCCCTTCTGGGACAGGACCACGGTGAGCGGCTCGCTGGGGGCCAGCTCGGTCTCGTCCAGGGCGCTGGCGGCGGGCGCTCCGACCAGGAGCGAGCGGCGGGCGTCCCCGTACTTGGCGGCATCGGCCTCGATCTCGTCGCGGATCAGGGCTTGAGGGCCGCGTCCGAGCCCAGGGTCCCCTGGAGCCAGTCGCGCTCCCGGGCCAGCTCCTCCTGCTCGGCACGGATCTTCATCTCTTCCAGGCGGGCGAGCTGGCGCAGCCTGGTGTTCAGGACGTACTCGGCCTGGGCGTCGCTCAGGTCGAAGCGGGCCATGAGCACCGGCTTGGGCTCGTCCTCGCTGCGGACGATGCGGATCACCTCGTCGATGTTGAGGTAGGCGATCAGCAGGCCGTCCAACAGGTGCAAGCGCTCCAGGACCTTGTCGAGGCGGTGCTGGAGGCGCCGGCGCACCGTGTCGGTGCGGAACTGGAGCCATCCACCAGGATCTCGCGCAGGTCCATGACCCGCGGCCGGCCGTTCGCGGGCGATCAGGTTCAGGTTGACCCGATAGCTGCGCTCCAGGTCGGTGGTGGCGAACAGGTGCGACATGAGCCGCTCCACGTCCACCCGATTGGAGCGCGGGACCAGCACCAGGCGGGTCGGGGACTCGTGGTCGGACTCGTCGCGCAGGTCCTCCACCATGGGCAGCTTCTTGGCCTGCATCTGGGCCGCGATCTGCTCCATGATCCGGTTGCCGGAGACCTGATAGGGCAGCGCCGTGATGACGATGTCGCCCTGGTCGATCTCGTAGCGGGCGCGCAGGCGCACGCTGCCGTTGCCGGTCTCGTACATGCGCCGCAGCTCCTCGGCGGCGGGGTGACGATCTCCGCGGCGGTGGGGAAGTCCGGTCCCGGGACGAAGCGGCACAGGTCGCCACCGTGGCGTCGGGTTGCTCCAGCAGGTGGATGCAGGCGCGGGCCACCTCGCGCAGGTTGTGGGAGGGGATGTCGGTGGCCATGCCCACCGCGATCCCGGTGGCCCCGTTGAGCAGCAGGTTGGGCAGGCGGGCCGGCAGCAGGGCCGGCTCTTCCAGGGTGCCGTCGAAGTTCGGCACCCAGTCCACGGTCCCCTGGCCCAGCTCCCCGAGCAGGACCTCCGCGTAGGGGGTCAGCCGCGCCTCGGTGTAGCGCATGGCGGCGAAGGACTTGGGCTCGTCGGAGGAGCCCCAGTTGCCCTGGCCGTCGATCAGCGGGTAGCGATAGGAGAAGGACTGGGCCATGAGGACCATGGCCTCATAGCAGGCGGTGTCCCCGTGGGGGTGGAACTTGCCGAGCACGTCGCCGACGGTGCGGGCGGACTTCTTGAACTTGGCCGCCGCCGAGAGCCCCAGCTCGGACATGGCGTAGAGGATGCGCCGCTGCACGGGCTTGAGGCCATCGCCGACGTTGGGCAGGGCGCGGTCCAGGATGACGTACATGGAATAGTCCAGGTACGCCTTCTCGCTGAAGACATGGAGCGGCATGCGCTCCAGGCCCTCGGGGGT
>CAWJBI010000025.1:0-17241 GCA_963841065.1 uncultured Gammaproteobacteria bacterium
GCGGTTATCTTCCCCCCTGTCATCCCAGCCTAAGTCGCCGCGCGGAGGGTCTTCAGGGGTGGGCGGATCAGCAGGGGGTAGGTTGCCAGGGCTCCCAGCCAGGCCGATAAAGAGTCCGGAGCCGATGACGCCAACGAGGCCAGAAGCCGGGGGTTGAAACTGAATTCCAGGCCAAAGAGGTGTTCCGCCAGGAGCCAGCCGGTCACCTCGGCGAAGAGGGAGACCAGGATGCCGGCCAGGATGCCGGAGGCCGTGAACTCCACGGCGAGACTGGTCAGCAAGGCCCGGCGGCCAGCGCCCAGGGTACGCAGGATGCCATGTTCCAGGCGGCGTTCCTCGAGACTGGCCTGGGTGCCGGCGAACATGACCAGGAGCCCGGCGGCCAGGGTGAAGAGGAAGACATACTCCACCGCCAGCACCCCGCGCTCGACGACCTGGCGGACCTGATTGAGGATGGCATTCACGTCGAGCAGGGTGACACTCGGGAAACGCCGCACCAGCTCCGGGATCAGGGTCTCCTGCTCCTTGGACAGGTGGAAGCTGGTGATGAAGGTGGCGGCCTCGCCCCCCAGCAGGGCGGGAGAGGAGACCACGAAGAAGTTGACGTTGAAGCTATCCCACTGGACCTTGCGCAGACTGGTGACCGGGGCGCTGAGTTCGCGGCCGGAGATGAGGAAGGTGATTTCGTCCCCCAGGCGGATGCCGAGGGTCTCGGCCAGCCCCGCCTCCACCGAAAACTGCGGCGGCGCCTCGGCACCCGCCCACCAGTCGCCGGCGACCAGTTGGTTGTCGGACGGCAAGGCGAGGGTCTGGCTCAGGTTGAACTCCCGCGCGGCCAGTTGCTGGGCGCGGGGATTGGCATAGGCGGAGGGCTCCACCCCACGCCCCTGGATGGTCACCAGCCGACCCCGGATCATGGGGTAAAGCGCCACCGGACCAATGCCCGCCTCGCCCAGAAAGTCCTTCAGGGGGGCCACGTCGTGGGGCTGGACGTTGATCAGAAAGTGATTGGGGGCCCCCGCCGGCAGCCGCTCCTGCCAGGCCCGCAGCAGATCGACACGCACCACCGCCAGCAGGAGCAGGGCCAGGATGCCCAGACCCAGGCCGGTGATATGCAGGACGGCACCGCCGGGGCGGCGGGTGAAGCCCGCCAGACCCAGGCGCCAGACGCCCCGGGCGCGCCCGGCAAGTCCCGCCGCGAGCCGCACCAGGACCAGCACGCTCAAGGCCAGACTGGCGACCGCCCCCACCACCCCCACCAGGAGCAGGCCGGCGAGCCGCGGGATCACCGGCCTGCCAGAGGATGAGGAGGGCGATGGCCAGGACGGCGGCCCCCACGGCGAGCAGGGTCGAGCGCCGGGGCGCTCCCAGGTCGCGGCGCAAGGCCCGCAGGGGGGTGACCTGGGCCAGTTGCAGCAAGGGCGGCAGGGCAAAACCCAGGAGGGCGATCAGCCCCGTGGTGATACCGGCGAGGATGGGGGTCAGGGAGGGTGCCGGCAGATCGGCGGGGAACCAATCGGCGAGTACCGCCATCAGGCCAAGCTGGCCCAGCCACCCCAGCAGGCAGCCCGCCAGACTGGCCAGGAGCCCGAACAAGACCAGCCGCAGCAGGAAGACCCGCCGCAAGAGGTGATGGGGCGCTCCGAGGCAGCGCAGGATGGCCACGGCGTCGATCTGGCGCTCGACGAAGCGATGGCTGGCCAGGGCGATGGCGGCCCCGGCGACCAGGAGGGTCACCAGGGTCGCCAGATGCAGGAAGCGCCCGGCGCGCTCCACGGCGGAGGCGAATTCGGGCCGGGCGCTGGCGCTGTCCACCAGGCGCAGCTGGGCCGGCAGGGGCTCAATATCGCGCCGAAAGCGCTCCACCGCCTCGGCGTCCCCGGCCACCAGCAGGCGGTGCTCGGCGCGGCTGGCCTCGGAGATGAGGCCCGTGCCCGCCAGGTCGGCGAGGTTCATCATGACCCGGGGGGCCAGGGCGAAGAGGGCGCCGCCGCGATCGGGCTCCTCCCCCAGGATGGCGCCCAGGGGCAGGCGACTGGCCCCCAGCCCGACCTCCGCGCCCAACCCGGCATCCAGGAGCAGCAAGAGCCGGGATTCGACCCAGACCTGGCCCGGCGGCGGTCCCGTCGTGACGGCCCGCTCCGGGGCGTCGAAGCCATCGCGCACCTTGAGCCGCCCGCGCAAGGGGTAGGCCGCATCCACCGCCTTGACCTCCACGAGTTGCGGCCCCTGCTCACCCATGACGATGCTGCGAAAGGCGACAATCCGGGCCGTGGCGAGGCCCAGGGCCTCCGCCTGCCGCTGATAAGTGGCTGGCAGGGGGGTGGATGACTCCAGGAGGAGATCGGCGGCGATGAGGTCGCCGCCCTGGCGGGCCATGGCCTGCGCGACCCGGTCCGTGAAGAAGCCTACGGCGGTGATGGCGGCGACCGTCAGGATCAGGGCCGCGGCGAGCAGATGCAGTTCACCGCTGCGCCCATCCTGGCGCAGCAGTCGCAGGGCAATGCGCCAGGTCATCATGGGCTGGGCTCCAGGTGGCCCGCCGTCATGCGCAACCGGCGGTCGCAGAGGGCGGCGAGCCGGGGGTCGTGGGTGACCAGCACCAGGGCGGCGCCGGCCTGGCGGCGCAGGTCGAGCAGCAGATCGATGATCTGGTCGCCGGTGGCCTGATCCAGGTTGCCGGTGGGTTCGTCGGCGAAGAGCACCTGGGGGTGGGGGGCATAGGCGCGGGCTATGGCGACGCGTTGCTGTTCCCCACCCGAGAGTTGCCGGGGGTAGTGGCGGGCGCGGGGGGTGAGGCCGACGCGCTCCAGGGCCTCGTCGGCGCGGCGGGAGGCATCCGCTGCCCCGGTCAACTCCAGGGGCAGCAAGACGTTTTCGCGCGCTGTGAGGGTCGGCAGGAGCTGAAAGTTCTGGAAGACGAAGCCGACCCGGCCACCGCGCAGGGCGGCGCGGCCATCCTCGTCGAGGTGGTCCAGGGACTGGCCACAGAGCCAGACGGAACCGGCGGAGGCATTGTCGAGGCCGGCCAGGAGCCCCAGCAGGGTGGACTTGCCGGACCCCGAGGCGCCGAGTATGGCCACCGCCTCCCCGGCCTGGATGTCCAGGTCGAGCCCTTCCAGGATGGTCAAGGCGCCGGCTGGGCCTGTAACATGTTTAGCCAATCCCACCGCCCTGGAAACGGCCACCGCCGCGGGTGCTGACATGATCCCTCTACTCCTGATGATTGGTTTGTGGTTGCCCGCCCTGGCCCTGGGCGGGGAGCCAGCCCCCGCGTCCCCGGCCCCGGTCATCCTGGTACTCGGCGATAGCCTGAGCGCCGGTTATGGCCTGGACCCGCGGCAAGGTTGGGTGTGGCTCCTGGAGGAGCGCCTCCGGGAGTTGGGTCTGCCCCACCGCGTCGTCAACGCCAGCATCTCCGGGGAAACCACCGCCGGGGGGCGGACCCGGCTCCCGGCCCTCCTGGTCCAACACCAGCCCACCCTGCTGGTGATCGAACTGGGAGCCAACGACGGGCTGCGCGGCTTGGGGTTTGGGGTCATCCGGGATAACCTGACGGCGCTCATCCAGAGTGGACGGAAAAGTGGCGCCCAAGTCCTGCTTAGCGCCATCCGCCTGCCGCCCAACTACGGTGCGGCCTATAACGACGTCTTTCAAGCCATGTTCCAGGAGGTCGCCCAGGCCGAGGGGGTGCCCCTGGTGCCGGATTTCCTCGCCGGCATCGCCGAGGATCGCAATCTTATGCAGGCCGATGGCCTTCATCCCACCGCCCAGGCGCAACCCCTGATCCTCGCCAACGTCTGGCCGCTACTGGAACCCCTGCTGGTAGCGAGCCAGGGTGAGGCAGCGCCCGACAAGGGCCGCTGAGTCAGAGTGCGCGGTTGGAAGCGGCAGCGTCGGGCTTCCTGGCCAGCCCGCTTGGCGTCGTAGCCGCTGCTCCCCGGTGCAGCGGTCGGCCCTGCATGGCGGCGCCATTCCCGGCTGATCGTCGAGGGGGCACGGTGCAGAGTCCGCGCCATAGCGCGCAGACTCTGGCCCTCCTGGGCCATCACCATGATCGTCGCCCGTTCTTCGGCAGACAGTTGTTCGAAGTGCTTGGTCATCACAACACCTATAAGTGTAGAGGTGTTGCATTTGATTCTAGACTCCGCCCCCGTTATGAGCAGCGGATTGAGGGACATTTTCACCTCGCCGTTAACCAAAATCCATCACAGCATATCGGACAAGCTCAGCCCTTAAAGGAACTTCCCAGCCGGCTGAGTATAGGGTCGTAGATACTCCGCTGACTCACGGGATACTCGATATAGAAGGTCTTGAACATGTCGTTGGAGAGAAAGGTCTTCTGGTAGAAAATCTTAGGGCCAATATAACCGGAGACGACAAACCAATTGTCCTTTTGTCGTTTGTAAGTCACTTTCTTGGTGATTTGCTGGGAAGATGCATCCTGGGATTCTTTCTTGAAGAGATCCTGAATGGATTGCTCCAAGACGTTGTGGGTGCCATAGATGATCATTTGCGCCTGGAGATCAGCGGAGGCAAAGATCTGACCATCACCATTGGGGGCCTCACCCTTGGGAAGGAGAAGCTTGGGGGGATAGTCGATGGAGTAGTTGAACCTGGGATTAACATAGGTCTGGAAGGTTTCAGCGGCGGAAACCATTGGGGCGACTAGCATCAGCAGGAATAAGAGATACCGGAACATGTCTTCTTCTCCGAGTATGTTTATTGAGGCAGAACGCCGACGCGAGTAAGTCGGGACGATATCGCAACAACCTGAAAGGAATGATGATGTATCCATGAGCATGAGGAGATTAAAGATACAGCAGAATCGCGAAGTAATGACTGGCGCTGCCCGCCAATACGAAGAGGTGCCAGATCCCATGACACCAGGGCCAGCGCTGATCGAGGAGGTAAAAGATCACCCCCAGGGTGTAGAAAATACCTCCCGTCACCAGCCAGACGAACCCGGCTAACGGCAAGGCGGCCATCATGTCGTCCAAGGCCAGCAGGATCAGCCAACCCATCAAGAGATATATCATCACTGACCACAAGCCACCGCCCCCACCGCGCACCGTATCCATGATCATGCCGCAACTGGCCAGCGCCCAAACCGCGCCAAACAGCCACCAGCCGGTCTCTCCCTGGAGGGCCAGCAGGGTAAAGGGGGTGTAAGTACCCGCAATCAATAGATAGATGGCGTGATGATCGATGATCCGCAGGATGGATTTCGCGCGACCGCGCAGGCTATGGTAAAGGGTCGACGAGAGGTAGAGCAGGAATAGGGTGACGCCGTAAACCGTAAAACTGATGATCCGCGTCGCCCCCCCTTCGACACCGGCCAGTGTAACCAGAAAGGTAGCGCCCATCAGGGCCAGGACGGCCCCTACCAGATGGGTGATGCTATTGAAGAACTCACCGGGATACATCGGCACGCCACCGGCAACGGCCAAGGTGGCCGCTTAACACGGGTTTTGTTGGGATACCTGACCGCAAAGGGCGAGCCGGGAAACCGCCTGGATTAATCATGGGCACTGGGTATTACAAACCTTGATAGTGGGCCGCGTTATCCTGGGTAACGATACCGATTCCCGTATCAATATCCTGCGGCAGGGCGGCGCCTAATTTCGCCTGCCACAGGGCCACCACCGCCCAATAACCCTGAGTCCGGGGTTTCGTGGCGTAGGAGGAATCGATGACTCCCTCCTGGATCAGTTTGATCGTCTCCGGCAAGTCATCCAGGGCCACGTTGAAGACCGCGCCGACCTTATTGGCTTCCTTGATGGCTTGGGCGATACCAATGCCACCCCCGGCATCACAGGATAACCAGCCCTTGAGCCCGGGGTGGTTCGCCATAATGCTCTTGGCCTGATCATAGGCGGTGGCGATACTGTCTTGGTCAATGCCCTTGGCCACCACTTTAATGTCGGGGTACTGTTGCAACAGCCGCTCATGGCACTCGGCACGAATACGATGATTTACGGCCGTGGGTACGCCTTGCATGATGGCTACTTCGCCTTTACCCCCCAACAGCTCCACCAAACGCCTGGCCGCCATCTGAGCCTGTTCACAGAAATCATTGCCAACATAGGTCAGCTTCAGGCCCGCTGGCGGTTCGGAATCAAATAGCACCACGGGGACCCCTTGCCGCATGGCACTGGCCAGAGTGGACCCGGTGACTTTTTCATCCAGCAAATCAATGGCTATCCCATCGGGTTTTGACGCTATCGCCTCTTCTAGCAGGCGATTTTGTTCCGCAATATCGGCCTGTTGGGGGGCTTGATAGGAAATGATGACTTGGTTACCCGTCTGCTGTTCGATCATGGCGGATGCCTGGTGGGCCCCTTGGTTGACCAGGTCAAACCAGGGGTGGACGACCTTGGGAATGATGACGAACCGATAAGGTTCTTGTTGACCGAGGGCTACACCAGGGGCCAAGAGGCTTAGGGACAATACGACCGCTAATGACCTGGACATAATCGGACTCCGATGAATTGCGACGACTGATCGGTCAGTAGAGCTAACAGCTTCATATCATACGTCAACCCTACCAAGGGTCTCCGCCTTGCGGACCATGAATTTCAAAACCCACAGCTCCTCTCTTGAGAGGATGCGGCGCCTGGAAGGCCAGTGCCTTGCCTGCCGCGGGAAGAACTTTTAGACCACTTTTTGGGAGCAAAGGCTGTACGCATACGGAAAGTTTAGCGCGGCGGTCAGGTAAAGGACCGCTGCCAGGATCAGTACGGCGTTAAATCCCCAATGAATCGCCAGCAGGGTGGCCAAGATTGCGGCCACCACCGAGGCAAAGCCGTTCACCGCCCAGGCCCAAGGGACCAGGACCGGCGTCCGGGCCGCGACGCTGGCCAGACCCAGGGGAAAGGGCATCCCCATGGCAAAGGCGAGGGGTGCGATCAGCATCACCGCGATCCCCATCTTCACGACCTCCTCCAGACCCATCAGATATCGGAAGGCCGTGGGTAGCCCCAAGAGGTAGATGAGTGTCAGCCCGGCAATGACCACTGCCGCCCACCCGACCGCCTGGCGCGACCGCCCGGCCTGGCGGAACCGCTCCGCAACCCGGCTGCCGAGACCGGCGAAGAGCAGGAAGGCCGTCAGAACCACCGCCACGGCGTAAACCGGGTGACTCAGGAAGAGGATGAATTTCTGGATGAAGGCGATCTCCACCAGCATGAAGGCCAGACCCAGGGCGGTGAAATAGACCACCAGGCCTCCGGGGCCCCGCCCGGTACCGGCTTGCCGCCGCAGGAATAGCCAGAGCGGCAGGAGCGTCAGCAACAGGCCGAAGACCACCGCTTGCACCAGGGTGGCGATCACCACGGGATAACCCCATTCGAGCAGCGACAAGCCACCCCGTTGCTTGAGGGCGAGGATCTCCGGCACCGTGTGCCAGCGGAAGAAGTGGAAGAAGTAAGGGCGGTCATCCGTGGCGGGCCGGATGACGAACTTGTAGCGATCCATGAAGTCCGCCCTTTGGTCCGACAAGATCGCCCTGGCGCCCTCGTAAAAATATGGCCGGTCCAGGATGTTGGCGCGGTTCGCCTCCTCCGGCATCATGCCCGGGTACCAGATGGCGTCGAAGGCCCGTTGCTCGAGGAAGGTCCTGAGCGCGGCGATCTCCCCTGGCGAAAAGGGCGAGTTTTTCGCCAGCAGGGTGGCGGTCTTCCAGCCCCGGATCATCACCAGGCACATCGCGGGGTTAGCTATGCCTTGCTTTTCCAGGGCCGCGACCGCCGTCGCGAAGAGCTTGAGGGTATCCCGGGGCGGCAGGGTCACCCAGCGGGTGATCGCCAGCAGGCCACCGGGCCGCAAATGGTTCAAATAGGCGCCCAAGGCCTCCTCGGTGTAGAGATAGCTCTCCGCCAGCCCATGCAGCCCAGCGGAGGTGGCCGCAAAGGCATCCAGCAAGGCGACCTGGATCAAATCGAATCTAGCCTCGCTGGTCTCGACGAAACCGCGCGCCTCGCCAATATGCAGCCGCACCCCCGGCAGGCTGTAGGGACGGCCGGAAAAGGCACCGAACTTATCCTGCACCAGCGCCACCACTTGCGGGTTCAACTCCACGGCGTCCACCCTCCGAGCGCCGAGGGCCAGCGCCTGTAGCACGTCGGTCCCGCCGCCCGCCCCCAGGATCAGTACCTGGGGCTCCCCCAACAGATGATAGGGCAGGGCCGAGGTCAGAAAGTCCAGGTAGGCCTGAGGTTCCCAGTGGCCGTCGAAGCGGTTGATGGCGGTCATGCCGTCGCCATCGGTGAAGAGGGCTATCTGGGCCGGCGGTTCGGTCTCGGCCAGCAGGCTGAGGCCCGGCGCATGGCGGAAGGGCACCCGGGGACTCTCGACCGCCGTTATCACCCCCAAGGGGCTGGTGACCTCGGCGACCACCCGCGCACCGCTGATTTGCAGGGTCTGGGCCAGTTCCTTGTAGGGCGAGGACTGGAGGGCGGTCCAGGCCCCCGGAAGAGCGAGGATGGCGACCGCCACCAGGGCGCAACCGCTACCGATCCAGCGCCGGTGGCCATGCCAGGCCGCCAGGGCCCCGGCGAACAAACCCAGCATCGCGGTCCAGCGCAGGGCGCTCGCGGGCGCCATCACCAGCAGCAGACCGACGCTGCCCAGACCACCGGCCGCGGCGCCCAGGATATCCGCGGCGTAGAGGCGGGGGATGTCGTCGGGGAAGCGGGTGAAGCTCAGGCAAATGGCGGTGGCGGCACAGAAGAAGGGCAGGACCAGCAGGGCATAGATCAAGCCCAGTCGCGGCAATTGCCGGGGATCCCAGAGGATTTCCAGGGCGTTGAATCCGACCCGCTGGGCGACGAGGAAGGCCAGCAGCGCCGTCAGGCCAAAGAGACCGGCGGCGGTGGCAAAGACGCCCGTGAAGCGCACACTCAGATGCTGTTGGGTCAAGGATATGAAGGCCCCCGCCGCCCCATAGCCGAGCAAGGCCACGCTGATCATCATGTAGGCGAAGTGGTGCCACTGGATGATCGAGAAGAGCCGCATCAGCAGGACCTCGTAGCTCAGGACCGAGGCTGACAGCAGGAAGACGGCCAGATAGGGGGGAGTGCGCGATGCCATGGGCGCGCCGGACGGATGTCAGGGGTTCTTTGTCGGAGGGTAATTGAGGTTGCGGCTCAGCCTTGCTCGCCGCCGGTGAGAGGCACAAAGCTGACCGGCAGGATTTGCCGGCTAGTGACCCCTCCCTCCGCCTTCTTCTCCACCAGCAGGAGATACTGGGCCATGAAGTGGGCCCCAACCGGAATGACCAGGCGCCCGCCCGGCTTGAGCTGGCGGATCAGGGCCGGCGGGACGTGGCTGGCGGCCGCGGTCACCAGGATGGCATCGAAGGGACCAGCGCTCTCCCAGCCGTAATAGCCATCCCCCGCCCGAGTCTCGATGTTGGTGTAACCCAGGGCCTGCAACCGCTTGGCGGCCTCCTGGGCCAGGGGTTCAATGATCTCGATGCTGAAAACCTGTCCCACCAGTTCGGCCAGCACGGCGGCCTGATAGCCCGAACCCGTGCCGATCTCCAACACCCGCTGGTCGGGACGGGGATCGATCAGGTCCGTCATCAGGGCCACGATATAGGGCTGGGAGATCGTCTGGCCATGACCAATGGGCAGGGGACGGTTCTTGTAGGCGTAGGGCACCTGATCCTCGGGCACGAACCGATGGCGGGGTACCCGGCCCAAGGCGGCCATGACCGGCGCCGCGAAGGTAGGACGGCCGGTCTCGACGGCGGTCTCCTCGGCAAGATCGGTAATTTCCCGCAGGAGACGCTGGCGCTGGCTGTCAAAGTCGTCGGCGGACAGGGGACCCGCCGCGCCAAGCCAGAGTAGAAAAAAGAAGAGGAGCAGGCGGAACATAGTCGCGATCTCCCGGGGGACAAAAGCAAGCTGGAGAGAGGCTGGGCCCCTCAGCATCGCCATCGACAAGTGCTAATTGAAAGTATAAGAGAGAGTTGAGGCCCCTGCCGGTGGACATACGAACGGCTTGCGCTGCGCAAGCAGACCGGCGAGCCAGTATTCGGGATCATCAAGTCGGTGATGGGCTTTCGCCAATTGCTCACCCGCGGGCTGGCCAACGTCCAAGGCGAGTGGCTGCTGGTCTGCCTGGCGTGGAATCTAAAACGGATGGCCGTATTACGTCTGCAGTAAGGGGAAAACCGAGGAAAACCGCGCGGTTCGCGAATAATCGCCTCGTTTTCTTCAAAAATGGCTAGCCAATGACCTCAGACGGTGGCGACAGTGGCTAAGTCCGACAGGCTGCTAGGAGTAAGCCCCCGATGGCAGCCAGCCCAGTTGGCGGCGGGACTCTGACCTAGCCGAGGCCCAACGCGCCGGTGACCGCTTCGTCGCCCGCTATCAGGCTAAATACCCCAAGGCCACCGCGAAGTGGGTCAAAGACCCTCTTTCAAATTGGCGGCAGAGGCGGCGAAGTCCGGGCGGCGGCTCACCGCCCCCAAGAAGGTCCTGGAACGTTTGGGGGCACTAGGTACGAAAATGGGGTGGCGTTGATGGATTCTCCGCCTGCAGCAGGGCAACAACAGGCGCGACATGAGGAGTAAGGGTTAGCCGCCTAAACCACCCCCCTGAAGGTCATACACCAGAATTGACAATAGCTCACCCTACTGCAATTGGACGGGCACAGTCCGTACGGCACTGCCGAACCGCACTGTGCCCTATTCCCGCTTTTTCTTTGGCAACTCCTCTGCCGTGTGCGCGTCGTTAATCGCGAACGATGCCATAGTAGTCGTGGACGCTGTTGGCAAAGGTCGTGTCGGCGAAGTCGGGCCAGTTTTCCTTGTCAAAACCGGGCGCGTTGTCCAAGCGCTCCTTGTTCACGTCGAGGACGAAGCGCTTGTTCTCGGTATCGAGCTTGATTGCCTGCATCGGCACGGCGAACAGTTTGGTCCCCATGCCAAGAAAGCCGCCGAACTCGAGTACCGCGTAAATCACGCGGCTGCTTGCGCAGTCGATCATCAGCTCCTTGATGTCGCCTAACGTTTCGCCTGCAGAGTTGACGACCTTGTCGCCGCAGATGGTGCTGGAAGAAAGAATGGTCATGCGTGTGTCCTCGTTGGCTGATTAAAAGGGGTTCTGCATCGCAATTGCCGATCGGGCCCAACATCTTCCGGCCTGAATTGCCTTTGATGCTAAAACGCTGCAATGCTGAAGCTTCCCGGTTCTGAAGCGCTCGGCGAGCTAGATAATTGGGGAGGAGCGTCTCCCCTGGGCTTTACGCGGATGTCCGCGAATGGTGATCGCCTGCACCCTGGGGAGCGTGCCGATCGCCACTGGTCCGGCCCGCTACTTCTTCTGCTGCAGCTCAACCAGTTGACGCAGTAGCGCCTCAATATTGGCCGCGTGTTCCTCCATGCGCTTCATGTGCTCCTGCATCATGGCGGGGTTCATCGTCATGCCACTGACGGGTTGCCCCGTCGGTCCGGGCATCGGCTTGGCGCCGGGGCCTGGCGGCATCCCACCGCCGGGCTGCCCCATCGGCCCGGGCATTGGCAGGGTGCCCGCCCCACCCGCGCCGGGCGGCGGCTGGGTTTGGCCCCCTGGTCCTGCCTGGGCGAACGCGGTCTGAGTGGCAACCAACAGGATGGCTGCCGCGGTGATTCCAGCAATAGATTTCATGTCTGTGTCTCCAATTCTTCTCTGAAAGGTTCAAAGCGGCTCTGGCTGGCGCACTGCATGCTGGCCCCAACGCCATCAACTTTATGCCCGCGCCGCCCTAGCTTCTGTGCGCTGGCGAACCGCGCAGTGGAATTTTCCTTGTTGCCGTCTGCCCACTCGGATAACCAAGGCGTGCAAGCGAAGATTCAAGCTTAATCGCCTATATCCGCGACTTAAGGAGGAATGAGGTTCCCACGAAATTTAGTCTTCCAAGGGTGACGTTATCCTTGTCTATTACTCATGATGGGGACCCTCCTGTTCATCGCTTTTCCTTAGCTTAAACCGCTGTCCGATTTTCGGGGTCCACTATAGTCGCCCAGGCCTGACATTCTGGGCTCATAACAGACTACACTTTCAGACAAGCGGGACCGACCACCTTGGGACCGGTCGATCAGCGTCAGTGCCCAGCATGAGCCCGTTTCATTCGCGTACTCAGGCCCCAGCGATCTCCTCGGAGATACGGTGTAATCCTTGAATTCAGCAGGCGTGTGCGACTGCTGTATAGGTCAGCTAATGGAGGATACGCGCGTGCCCGAGCCCCCCGATTCAAGACCCTGGCGCGAGGATTGGCGGCGCCTACGGCAGTTGTTATTGAACCCAACGGTCGACGACCAAGCCCTGGAGTCCGCCCTGCGCAGCGCCCGGGCGCGCCAGCCCGTGCCAGTGGTGTGGCTGCTGGGCAAGGCCCAGTCCGGCAAGACCTCCATCATTCGCGCCCTGACCGATAGCCCACACGCTGAGATCGGCAACGGATTCCGGCCCTGCACCCGCACCTCCCGCCTCTACGACTTTCCAGCCGATGCCCCGGTGGTGCGCTTTCTGGACACCCGCGGACTGGGGGAGGTCGCCTATGATCCCGCCGAGGGCATTCGCTTCTGCGAGGCCCAGGCACATCTGGTGCTGGGCGTCATGAAGGCGACGGACCTGGGGCAGGAGGCGGTCTTCGAGGTCCTGCGCGCGGTGCGCGGGCGCCACCCCCAGTGGTCCGTGCTGATCGCCCAGACGGGGCTCCACGAGGGCTATCCGCCAGGCGCGGGTCACATCCTGCCTTACCCCTTCGACCGGCAGCCCTGGCCCACGGCCGTCCCCAAAGATTTGACCCGCGCCCTGCTCGCCCAGCGCGCTGGCCTGGGCCGGCTGCCCGGGGCCACGGTGCCGTTATGGGTGCCGATCGACCTGACCCTGCCGGAGGACGGGCTGGAGCCGGCCAACTATGGACTCGACGCCCTTTGGGCGGCCATCGGGGAGGTCTCGACCCTGGACCTTCAGGCCCGCTTGCGCGGCGACCCCGGGATGCGCGACACCCTTGCCCGCACCGCCCACCCCCACATCGTCGGCTATGCCCTGGCGGCGACCGGGGTCGGCGCCCTGCCAGTCGTAGACCTGGTGGCCGTGCCGGCGATCCAGGCCAAGCTCCTGCACAGCCTGGCCGGGCTCTATGGCCAGGGCTGGACGCGCCGCGAGGTGTCCGAGTTTCTCGGCCTCCTGGGCCTGGGCGTCGGCGCTGGCTATGCAGCGCGCCTGGTGGGCCGGACGCTGGTCAAGCTCGTGCCCTACCTGGGTCAAACACTCGGCGCCGTCTGGGGAGCCACGGCCAGCGGGGCGACCACCTATGCCCTGGGCAAGGCGGCCGGCTACTACTTTGGCACCCGCCGGGTCGGGGAGCGGATCGACGCGGCGGAGCTGCGGCGGGTCTACGCGCAGGCGCTGGCCTCCGGCATCAACTTGATCAAGACCGACTCCGGTTCGCCCTAGCGCATGCGGGAGTGGGTTTCTAGCCGTTTTCAGTAACCTGGATGGATTCGTCATGTTCAGCCGAAGCGACCGCCTGCGCCTGTTCGCCCTGCTACTGTGGGCCCTGCCCCTCGCGGCCCTCCTCCCCCTCGGCCTCTGGTGGCTGTGGCAGAACGGGTGCCATGCCCTATTGGCTGGCGGCCACGCTGGCATTCAGCGCCACCGGCTACGGTCTCCAACTCTGGCTCCGCCGGCGGGACCGGCGGCTGCTTGCCGATGCCCAGACTGCCCCAGACCCCCAGTGGCCGCCCAAGTCGAAGGCTGCCTGGGACGCCATCGAGGCCATGGCCGAGGGGATCAGGCCAGAGGACTGGCCCCTGTCCGACGGCCCGCGGCTCGTTGGCCTGGCGCGCGATGCCCTGGAGCGGGTAGCGCGCCTCTATCATCCCGAGAAGGAGCGGCCCCTGCTGGAGCTGACCCTGCCCCACGGACTCCTGATCGCCGAACGGGCCTGCCGGGACCTGCGCACCGAGATCGTCGGTCAAATCCCCTTCAGCCACCGCCTGACCCTGGGGGACCTGGTGCGCGCCTACCGCTGGAAGGCGACCGCGGAGCGCCTGCTCGACCTCTACCGCGCCGGCCGGCTGGTCGTCAATCCGGTCAACGCCGTGTTGAGCGAGGGCTGGGAGCGGCTGCGCGGCCGGGCCTTCGATGCCGCCTTGTCCGATCTGCACCGCTGGCTGCTCCAGGAGCTCGTCCGCAAGGTGGGCTACTACGCCATCGAGACCTACAGCGGACGTCTGACGCTGACCCCGGCCCTGACTGACGCGGAACCCGCCGCCGCGATCACCCCAGGCTCCAGTCGCGACCTGGCGCAAGCGCAGGCCGATTCCGCCGCCCGCGCCGACGAGCCCCTGCGCATCCTGGTCCTGGGCCGGGCCCACGCCGGCAAGTCGAGCCTCATCAACGCCCTCTTCGGCCGGCTGACCGCGCCCTCCGACGTCCTGTCGGACCCGGCCGCGACCGTCGCCCCTTATCGACTGGAGCGGGAGGGACTCACCGCCGCCCTGGTCTTCGACACCCCGGGGGTCGACACGGACGGGCTCCCTCCCAAGGCGCTGGACCGACTGGCGACCCTTGCCGACCTGGTGCTCTGGGTCACCGCCGCCCACCGTCCGGATCGCCAGGTGGAGCGGGAGGCCCTGGACCGCATCCGCGCCCTCTGGTCTGCCCGGCCGGACCGCCATCCCCCTCCCTTGCTGGTCGCCGTGAGCCATATCGACCTGCTGCGCCCGCCCCGGGAATGGCAGCCGCCCTATGACCTCGCCAATCCCGTGGGCCCCAAGGCGGTGAATATCCGCGCCGCGGTGGGGGCGGCTGCCGAAGACCTGGCGGTGCCGGTCACCGACACCATCCCCGTCTGCCTGGCCGAGGGGCGCGTCTATAACGTGGAAGACAGCCTCTGGGTCACTCTGCTCGACCGCCAGGGCGCGGCGGACAAGGTCCGACTCCTGCGTTGCCTGGACGAGCGAAAACGCGCGGAGGACTGGCCGCTCCTTCGGCACCAATTGGCGGGCGCTGGGCGCTTCCTGGCGAAGCTGCCGGGTCGGCTGATGGGGTGATGCGCGCTGGAGCCAGATTGACTTGTCTCGGCCGGGGCGGGAGCGAAAGGGTATCGCACCTCCACCGCTAGATCCCAGGGTCGCCCGGACCTCCATCTACATCGCCTTCACCGGAGGGCGTTGTGCCCGAGCGGTCGGGCGGCGCTGGCGCGTGTGGCGGCGCATCGGATGCAGAGGGGCGCTGCGTCTGCGCGCCGGGCCGCGCCGAGAACAAGGGGCGCGCCAAGGTGACCAGCGTAATAACTGTCCGGGCGGCATCGAAGAAGGGATGGCCAGGGTTTGGCGAAGGATCCGAGCCCTGCGGCTTGGGCGTATGACGCTGGGTGAGTTCTCCAATGAGGAATCCCATGCCCCCTGCCCACAGCAACACCAGTTGGATCGGTCATCCACTGGTGGAGCGTCCGGCGAAGCGCAACGCCGCGAACGCCGACCAACCGCCGCCGGTTCTGGAGCCGACGCTCGGCGTCTCTGATCTGAGCGGATAGAGAAGCCGTCCGTGCCCTAGGGCTTGGAACGTCGGTGGCCATCAGGACGTCTCCCCTTCCTGGCACTGCGACGCCGCCGGCTCCAGGCTGCGGCCGTTGGCGGGGAACCGCAGATCATGACTCAGGCGGCCGATATGGCGCCAGAGCATGAGGGCGATCACTAAATTGAGGGCTACTGCCAGCAGCAGGGCGCTGCCAGTCGCCATGACTCCAAGGCTGGTCAGCGCGAGTATGGCGGCGCCGAGCACCCCGAGCCATGCACTGAGAAGCAGGCCCGCTACGAGCATTCCCGCTACGACCATGGCCACCAGGCTCTCACCCGCCCGCTGGGTCTCCAAGGCGGCGAGCTCGAGACGGTCGTGCGCGAGTCCACGCAAGTCTTGCCAAAGCAGTGTGGCCTCTTGCGGCACGGCCGCGCGACGGCCCGGGTCGCTGGAAGCGGCCCGTGATCCAACGCCTTGCTCGACCGGCGTGGTCCGGTCCATCCCGGGGAGAGTCCCTAGCGCGAGCTCAACAGGCGGCTCAATAGGAAGCCGCCGACGACCGCGATACCCAGCGCCTTGACGGGGTTGTCGCGGACGTAAGCGCGGCTCTTGTCCAGCCATTCCACCTGAAGCTCTCTCAGTTGCCCCCCTTTTTCGTCTACCGCTTCCGCCACTGTGCCCTTGTCTTGATCTTTGCTCATGATGATCTCCGGATAATGACGTTGCTCGTGTGGACCAGTCCCGCGCCGGCGGGGTTGGCCCCACCAACCAGGTCGTTGGGACGGGTCGTGAACCCTTCGGATCTCCCCATGCTCATTGTCCTCTGCGGTTCTGTGGTTACGGTCGCTGTCGCGATGGCTCAGTTATTCAGGAAATAAATGACCACCAGCACAATCGTCGGAACACCCAGCAACCATCCGATTAGATACTTACCCATGATTTGCCTCCTTTATCAGTCTCGCCAATTCCAACCCGCTTCAGCGAGCCACTCGGTTTGCCTCACTGCCGCCAGGAGCCCCTGATAGCAGCCTAGGTGAAAGGTTAACCAAAGTACCGCAGGCAGTCTGTACGCTCGCGCACGCAGCCTGGCGATGAATGACGACGGCGCTCGGCGTCGACATCCCCTGCGTGCGTTATCGAACCGATTGGAGACAGTCATTGGTGCATCGTTCGCCAACCGGCTGAGGTCCTTACTTTAGGAGGTTGCCCCCGGTGCGTTTTCCATCCTACGTTTCAGAGATTGGAGCAGATCTTACGAACCATGCTCTAAATCTTTCCGACCCGGATGCTGAGACTACCGAGTGCTTTACACGGCAAGGAATTTTCAGCTCGGCCTTATGACCTTAATGCGCGGAGAAGAGGTCGGCTTGGAGGTCCACCCTGAAACTCTTGATCGAGCATTACCAGCGTGATTGCAAGACGCAACACTTCTTTGCCGCCCATGAGCAGACGCGTTTTCTCGAAGACGCCAACGCATCCAAAGGCGGAAGCAAGAGGGCGTCCTCATGCCTATCCATGAACTCGCCGATCTGCCTGCACTGAGGCTGGAGACAGATGAGGGTTTCGGGACGGCCTTCTAAATGCCCCCACGCTGGGTTCCGCTCTGGGATGGAGATTGGGGTTTTACCGTAACCCGAAAAACGATAGGATCACCAGGACGATGACCACCAAGCCAACGATGTAAACGATGTTGTTCATAGCGATTGCCCTCTGGGCGGGTTAA
>CAWJBI010000026.1:0-21326 GCA_963841065.1 uncultured Gammaproteobacteria bacterium
GTAGGTGCCCTTGGCCGGCGCGGGGCCCTGGGGCATGCTGGCTCTCCGGTTATTGTTACGGGAACCAGAGTATAGGGCATGGATAGGATGGAATCACGGCGGGCGGCGCGTCGCCCCGCCCTCTGCACCGACGAATAGGCGCCACGTCGCCAGAACTTAACGTCGAGCTTAGGCAAAATGGCCTGGCGTCTTAATCCCCTTTAGATCGGGTCTACGCTCGGACACTGACAAGCGGGACAAACAAGCCTGTCAAGCCCCGCCATCCCCAGACCAACGGCATGGTCGGACGCTTCAATGGCCGTATCAGCGAGGTCCTGGCCACCACCCGCTTCGATGCGGCCCAGCGCCTGGAGGACACCCTGGGCCGCTATGTACGGCTGTATAATCATCACATACCGCAGCGCGCGTTAGGGCACATCGCGCCCGCTCAGGCCCTGCAAGATTGGCAGGAGAAACGCCCGGCGCTGTTCATAAAGAAGGTATACAACCTCACAGGGCTTGACATGCTGACCGGCCCCACTTGGTTCGGCACCAACTTAAATTACTGTCCGGTTTTCGGGTCAACTTTACTTGTCACATACCGGCTTGCCCCTCCAGATACGGAACTCGCTCAGTCAGACGTCACCGAACATCGACCCGGACCTGTTTGATCGAACCGTCGAAGCGGAACGGCCGGCGGTCGAAGTAGTCGCGCGAGACCGGCGAGCCGAGATCGACCCCGACATCGAAGGTCTCGCTGGCGGTGAAGGCCGCCGGCACGGTGCGCTCGACGGTGGTGCGCGCCACTTCGGCGCCGTCGACGGACAGGATCACCTCGGCCGGGGCGCCGGGCTTCTTGATGGCCGTGTCCACCTCGATCCGATGCTGGCCGGGGCCGAGGGGCTTGGCCGAGGCGACCCCGTAGCGCTCGATGATCATCATGTTGTACTCGTAGACGAGGTGGCCCCGATCCAGGTAGAGCGTCAAGCCGCCGGAGGCGCCGCCCAAGGCATAGAGCACCCCTGAAGCCTGCTCGCCCAGCTCGGCATCGATGGTCACATGATTGCTTTCGCGACCCAGGCCCGGCGCGGTGAACTCGGGCATGCGCGTGGTCGAGGCATCGAACTCCCAGTGCTTGTAGGGGGTCTTGATGCGATCCTCGGGATGCAGCCGCAGCCAGATGCCAGCGCCGATGGGGAATACCTGGTTCTCCTCCGCCACCTTGAGGAACGCCGCCTTCATCACTTCGACCCGCTGGGGCTCCCGGTCGGCCAGATTCACGGCCTGGGAAAAATCGGACCTCAGGTCATACAGTTCCCAGACATCCTGACGGGAATCCCAGGTCGCCAATCCCGGACTGACTATCAGCCAGGGGGTGAGCGGCCCGAAGGTGCTGGCGAACCAGCCGTCCTGAAAGAGGCCGCGACTGCCGTTGTTGTCGAAGTACTGGGTGTGCTTGCGTCCGGGCGCCTTGGCGTCCGCGAAGCTGTAGGCCAGGCTGGTCCCGTCGATGGGATCCTGCGCGAAGCCATCCACCACCTTGGGCGGCGCGATCCCGAGGATCTCGTAGATGGTCGGGGCGATGTCGTTGACATGGTGGAACTGGGACCGAGGGGTCTTGTCCGGCTGAATGCCCTTCGGCCAGGAGATGGCCAGCGGATTGCGGGTGCCGCCGAAGTGGGAGGCGATCAGCTTAGTGTGCTGGAAGGGCGTATCGCCCGCCCAGGCCCAGCCGGCGTGGTACATATTGTCCATCTGGGGGCCGCCCAGCGCATCCAGTCCGCCGAGTTCGTCGAGCGCCTTGAGGTGCTGATCGAGTGTGTTGGGGATACCGTTCTGTGCCAGCAGCTCGCTGATGGTCCCGCTCTGACCCTCGGCGCTCGCGCCGTTATCGCCGAAGACGTAGAAGACCAGCGTGTTGTCGCGAATGCCGAGGCGATCCAGCTCGTCGATCACCCGGCCGGCCTGCGTGTCCGCGTGCTCGACGAAGCCGGCGAAGACCTCCATCAGCCGTCGCTGGAAGGGCCGCTCGGCCTCGGGGATGCTATCCCAGGCGGCCATGGACGCGGCGCGCGGCGTCAACTGGGTGTCGGCCGGAATCCAGCCGAGCGCCTTCTGGCGGGCGAAGGTGCGCTCGCGCAGGGCGTCCCAGCCGTCGTCGAACTGGCCTGCATACTTGTCCGCCCACGCCTTGAAGATGTGGTGTGGTCCGTGTCCGGCGCCCGGCGCCCAGTAGAGGAAGAAGGGCTTGTCCGGGGCGTAGGCGCGGTGCTTGCGCAGCCAGCCGACGGCCTGGTCCGCCAGATCCTCGCTCAGATGGTAGGTCGCGTCATGGGGCGGCTCGACCGGATTGAGGTTCTCGACCAGACGCGGCTCCCATTGGGAGGTCTCGCCGGCCAGGAAGCCGTAGAAATAATCGAACCCGATCCCCTCGCCGGTCGGCCAGAGGGTGAAGGGACCCATCGCCGTGGTCTGGGTGGCGGGCGTGTTGTGCCACTTGCCAAAGGCGGCGGTCTTGTAACCGTAGGCGCCCAGCACCTTGGGCAGGGTCGCGGCGGTGCGCGGAATCACCCCGGTGTAGCCATCCCAGTCCACCGCGCGCTCGGCGATGGTGCCCGAGCCCACGCGCTGGTGATTGCGCCCGGTGAGCAGCGCGGCACGGGTCGGCGAGCAGATGGCCGTGGTGTGAAAGGCGTTGTAGCTGATGCCGTCGTTGGCGATGCGCGAAAGGGTCGGCGTATGGATGGGACCGCCGTAGGTGTCGGGGAGACCGAAGCCGACATCGTCGAGCAGGATGATGAGGATGTTGGGGGCATCCGCCGGCAGATGGCTGTCTTCCGCCCGCCGCTGGTGTGTCGACTCTTGCAGGGTCGGGCCGGCGATACTGGCCGATAGGGTTGGCGGGAAAGGGAGCATTGAGCCGTCGTTGGGGATTGTCGCCGGGTCAGCCGCGACGGCGATCCCCTGCTGTAGGCCCAGGCAGCAAATGATTGCCAGGGTTGTGATGTCACGCCATTGCATCTTTATGATCTCCTGGTGTTATTGGGATCGCGTTTCCATGTGCAGCCTGGAGATGCTGTCTTGGCCACGCTCCAGGCTCGAACGGCTATGTGACACGACAGGATCCGGGCTGGCTCCCATGCGGAAGCACGGGAGCCAGACGAACGCCTCGTCGTACGATCAGTAAGGGGAATTCACCACGACATACTGAACACTGCTGCCGGCATAGCGCGGCTGGTACCAGGTCGAGCCGCACTGCTGGTAGGTGGCTCCGCCGACCTGAACCATGGAGCAGGAGGGAGGGAGTGAATAGATGATCGAACCGACCACCGCCGCCGTTGCGCCAATCGCCACCGCCGTGCCGACGGGATGATTCCAGCCGCGATTGACATCGACATCGACATGGCGGTTGACATTCACGTTGGCATCGCGGTTGACGTTGACGTTTGCATTACGGTTCACGTTGGCGCTGCGGTTGATGTTCGCGTTCCGGTTCACATTGGCATTGCGGTTCACATTGGCATTGCGGTTGACGTTGGCGCCGCGGTGGGTATTGGCGCCGCCCCCCCGGTGCACCGAGGTTTTGGCATGGCCACCACCTCCCCGACCCGCCGAGGCATCCAGAGGGATGAGGACAACGCTCACGAATAAAACGGCCAGAGTGGCCAACAGGGCGGAGTGTTTTGACAGACGTTTCATTGCGGGTTGCCCTCTTGCGTGGCCGGGGTTTCGTCCTGGACGACGATGGCGATGGGGTGGTCATCCTTACTTGGCGTAAAGGTGAAGACCGCGTCAGCGGGCTTGGCCTGCGTGTCCCAGGTCAGGTTGGCCATGTATTGCGGCTCGCCCGGCTCATTCTTGGTGGTGATGACATAGCGCAGCGGCAGGGGTGCCTCCCCTTGGGCAATCCAGATCTGCCAATCGATCTCGTCCTGGCGAAAAGCGTAGTGGTCCGCCAACTGACCGGCAATGTTGCTCGTACCGACCCGCATGGCCTCCTGGATGTCTGCTGCCGCGTCCGTATCATCCCCCCACAGGAAGAGGTCTCTGAGCGGAAGCTCAATGTCGTACTTGGTTTCGAGCGCCGTCAGCATCTCGCGGATGGTGGGTGGCGCCGCGACCGTTGTGAAATACCGGGCCTCGGGAGCCAGGAGTGTGAAGTGCTTGCCGTCGAAGAAAATTTCGCGCGCCTTGCGGTCGGTCGTGATTTCGGCATGCAGACGGTCGGGTTTGCGCACCTGAAACTCGACGGTCTTGGTGATCTGAAGCTTCTGTCCGGTGTCCAGGACTTCGTCCACCGCGTCATCCGCCCGCAGGCTGAATGACGTGAGGCCGCGCAGGTAGGCGCCCATGCGATCGAGCGCCTGCATCGCAGCAGGGTCAATGGCGGACGTCTCCGTCGTCGGCGCGACCGGAGCAGTCCCCTGGTCTTCCGCCAGCACGACGCCCGCCAGGGCGAGGCCGGCCAGCAGCAGTGCGGTCCGGCGTTTTGGGTGCAGTGTCATCTTATATAAGTCCTCGTTTTTGCATCAATGATCGAAACCGCGGCGCCCGCGGTTTCGGTTGCGTGGACAATCAGGCGGGGTTCTTGGTCTCGAAGAGGCGATAGACAAGTCCGGCGAGGGTGGCGCCGACCATGGGCCCGACCCAGAACAGCCAGAGCTGGGCGGTGGCCAGACCCTGACCACCGCTCAGCAGGGCCAGCGCCGGGCCGGTGCTGCGGGCCGGATTGACCGAGGTGTTGGTGACCGGGATCGAGATCAGGTGGATCAGGGTCAGGGCCAGACCGATGGCCAGACCGGCATGGGAGCCGATGCCACGTTTGTCGGTGGCACCCAGGATGATGAAGAGGAACATGGCGGTCATGACGATCTCGGTGACCAGGGCGGAGACCAGGCCATAACCTTGGGGCGAAAGCTGGTCATAGCCGTTGACCGCCAGGCTGTTGGCGGCGAGGGTGAAGGTCGCCTGACCCTCCTTGTGCAGCCCCATGTCGGCAGCGACGAACCAGATCAGGAAGGCGGCGGCGATGGCGCCCAGCACCTGGGCGATGATGTAAACGGGCAGATCGGCGAAGGGGAAGCGTCCGCCCACCGCCAGTCCCAGCGAGACCGCCGGGTTCAGGTGGCAGCCGGAGATGTGGCCGATGGCATAGGCCATGGTCAGGACGGTCAGGCCGAAGGCGAAGGCGACGCCCAGATAGCCGATGCCGACATCTGGGACACCGGCGGCATAAACGGCGGCGCCACAGCCGCCGAGAACCAACCAGAAGGTGCCGATCATTTCGGCCAGCGCGCGAGTCATTAGGGGCATGAAATATTTCCTGTTTGAGGTGATGGGAGCATAACCGGACGGGGTTGACGTTAGTTTCTCACCCCACGTCCATTCATTGGAGCAAGCGAAGCACCGGAGTGGTTCGCCGGGCGGGATGGCGTCATTTCACGACTTTCTTCACCACGCCGGTCTCCTCATGACGAGGCTGATCGAGCCGTCCCTTGCCCTCGATGCCAGCCGCTCGCTTGGCCGAATCCTTGGCTGCCTCGGCCGGCGAACAGCGTCCGCCGACGCCGACGGTCGCCTTGGTGGCCGCGCCCTTGGCCGCCTTCTCGGCGGTGCAGTCCGGGTCGAGCGCTCCGGCGAGGGCCAGATTGGCACACAGCGCCGCGGCGAGCGTCATCGTGGTGAGTGCAATCGTTTTCATCGCGTTTCTCCAGTGGGTGCAAGGCCGGCCAAACAGCCGGCGCGGGGTTGTGCCGATGGTCCCCCGTCTCCGTGTCCCTGGACGGGTTTCCCGCCTTCCTAGTGGGTTGGCAGATCCGGCTTCAGGTGCGGCATTCCGCCGTCGTCGATGTCGAAGTCCGGGTCGAACAGGGTCTGGCCCTGCGCGCCCAGGTAGTCGGGCTGCGCCTTCATCCATTCGCTCGGCTTCTGCTGCTTGGCGTAGGCGATCAAGCGAGCCTCCAGGTCGCGGACGACCTCCGGGTTCTGCTCGGCGACGTTGTTCTTCTCGCCGGGGTCGGCGCTCAGGTCGAACAGTTCGGTCTTGCCCGGCAAGAGGGCGACCTTGACCAGCTTCCACTGGCCCTTGATGACCGAGCCGCGAAACGCCTCGACGTTCACCAGGATGTCATCGTGCGCCGAGCGTTGGCCGGTGGCGACCGTGGTCCAGATGTCCACGCCGTCGAGCGGCTTGTCGGCCGGGTTGGCCGGGGCGCCGGCCAGGGCCAGAGCGGTGGGCATGATGTCCACCAGGTGCAGCGGCTCGTCGACGACGCGCGGCTGGAGCTTGGCGGGCCAGTTGAAGATGAGTCGGGACGCGCACGCCCCCCTCATGCAGACTGCCCTTGCCGCCGCGCAGCTCGCCGTTGCTGGCCGGTAGCGAGTCTTGCTCGACCCCGCTGGCGGCACGCTCCTCCGGGGAATGCGCGCCGCTGGCCACCACCGCGCTACGGGGTCCACCGTTGTCGCTGCTGAAGACGATCAGGGTATTCTCGCGCAGACCCTGCTTGTCGAGCGCGGCGACGACCCGTCCGACCTGGTCATCAAGCGAGGTGATCATGGCCGCGTAGGTGCGGCGCGTGGGGTCGGCGATGGTCTCGGCATAGCGATCCTCCATGGCCTTTGGCGCCTGATAGGGCGCATGGGGCGCGAGCGAGGCGACATAGAGGAGGAACGGCTTGTCCTTGTCCTGGTGCTCGATCAGCTTGACCGCCTCGTCGCCGATCAGGTCCAGGTAATAGCCCGGCTCGTCGATGAACTCGCCGTTGCGCTGCCAGTCGAGGATGCCGGAGCGTTTGTGGGTGAAGTAGTCGACCTCGCCGACGGTATTCCCGTAGAAGTGATCGAAGCCACGGTTCTGTGGCCAGAATTTCTGGTCGGCGTGGCCGAGGTGCCATTTGCCGACCATGTAGGTCGCAGTAGCCCGCCTCTTTCAGCGCCTGCGGCAGGGTACGTTCGTCGGTGGGCAGGCCGTAACGGTGGTTGGGGAAGATCACCAGCGTCTGGAGACCATAACGCATCGGATAGCGGCCGGTCATCAAGGCGGCGCGCGCCGGGGTGCAGACCGGCTCGCCGTGGAAATTTTCGAGTCGCACGCCCTCCTGGGCCAGCGCGTCGATATTCGGCGTCTTGATGTCACTACCGCGATACCCGAGATCGGCGTTGCCGAGGTCATCGGCCAGGATGACGACGATGTTGGGTTTGGATGCGTTGGTGGGCTGGGCATCGGTTTGGGCTGGGGCGGCCTGTGGGGATGTCACGGCGAACAGCGCCAGGAAGATGCCCGTGGGCAGGCGGAATCGGGTTATCGGCATGGTGGTCGTCTCTGGGGGAAGAGTTGGTTACAAGGGCGCCGTTGCGCTATTTGATCCGGCGGTAGTTGTCGCCTGGCCCCTTGACAAGGATCGCGTCATGGTGCGCCGTGTGGTTGGCGTGCGTCGTTCCGATCAGCCACCAGTCTCCCGGGGTGCCGCCCTTCGGGTGGGCGATCTTGTCGGCTTGGAGGGGAGCGGCCCAAACGGCAGCGGCCGCCAGCGCCGCGGTCATCACCTTCAGCATGGATGTCTTCATCGTCGTCTCCGATCCTTCGGTCGAGGGTCTTGGCGGTGTCGGAACTGATACGCGGGCTTGAGCCCGATCCAAACCATGCGCCCCGTACCGATACGTTCTATTCCGCCTGCCGCATCTTCAGGATCTGCGACTGGATCCCCTCGATGGTCTTGCCCATTTGTGCGCTCAGGCCGATCTGACGGACCGGAAACTCCCGGAAGGTTCCCAGGTGCTTCTCGGCGATCCCGACGATCGGGGTCAGGATCCAGGTCTTATGCTCCTCGTACTGACGGCCCACATCGCCGGTCTGGCGCTCGAAGGGATCCATCAGCAGATTGGTGATGAGCGGACGGCCATAACCCAGCAGGGGATCGTCCCAGCGGTTGCCCTCCTTCGCGGAGAAGCTGACCTTGAACTGCTGGTAGCGGATGGCCGTGAGCACGGTTTCGTCGTAGTAGAAGAGGAAGTTGCGCGCCGACTCGTCGCTCTGGCCGGTGAAGAGCGCGGTCTGGTCGAAACCGTCGAGGTGGACCTTGTAGTGGGTACTGCCATAGTCTGCCCCCTGCGCGAGCTTGCCGACCACATCGGGCTCGCCGGCGGCGGCGACCAGGGTCGGGAAGAAATCGAGCGAGGAGACGATCTCGCTGCTCACGCGCCCACCGGGCGCGCCCGGCCAGCGGATCACCGTTGGGACGCGCATGCCGCCTTCCCAAGTCGTGCCTTTGTCGCCACGGAAGGGCGAGGTGCCGCCTTGGGGCCACATGTACTGATAGGCGCCGTTATCCGTGGTCCAGACCAGGATGGTGTTCTGGTCGAGACCGGTCTCCTTGAGCTTGGCGAGGAGCTGGCCGACCTGGGTGTCATGCTCCTTCAGGGCGTTGCCATAGCTGTCCTCGTGCCCGGCGCGCGACTGATCCCGGGATGCCTGCTTGAGATGGAGGAAGACGTGGTTGCGGGTCGTGTTGTGCCAGAGGAAGAAGGGCGTCTTGTCCGCCGCGCGACGGTCGAGATAGTCAAGCGACTTGGCGAGAATCTCTTCGTCGAAGGTTTCCATGCGCTGGACGGTCAAGGGACCATCATCCTTCACGGGGCCATTGGCGGTGCACTCGATCACGCCGCGCGGATCGAATTTCTTGCGAAACTCAGGATTGGTCGGGCGGTCCGGATCTTCCAGATCCTCGTTCGCATTGAGGTGATAGAGGTTGCCGAAATACTCGTCGAAGCCGTGGCGGCAGGGCAGGTGCTCATCGAGATCACCGAGGTGGTTCTTGCCGTACTGTGCCGTCGCGTAACCCCTGGTCTTGAGGACCTCGGCGATGGTGATGTCTTCCTTCTGGAGTCCCGCCGGCGAGCCCGGCGTGCCGACGGTAGTCAGCCCGGTACGGACCGGGAGCTGGCCGGTGATGAAGGCGGCGCGCCCGGCGGTGCAACTCGGCTGGGCGTAGAAGGAGGTCAGGCGCAGCCCCTCGGCGCCGATGCTGTCGATGTTGGGCGTCCGCACGCCCATGATGTCGCCACCGTAGGAGGAGACGTTCATCCAGCCGATGTCGTCCGCCATGATGACCAGGATGTTCGGCTTGTCCGCCGTCGCCCCGGTCGCGGCAAGCGCGGGGAGGTGGATCAGCAGCGCCGCGGTGGCGAGCAGTCCGGGCAATCGTCGATTCATAGTGAGACGTCCTTGAACAATCGGTGGATGGGATAGGGTGTCAATGGCTTTTCAGGTTTCAATGCAAGCGGTTGTTTCTGGTTTTGCGCCAAGTGGAAAGGGCGCCAGCTAACCCCACTGCAAAACCCTTCAGGAGCAGTCCCAAGATGGAGCAGGAATATAGATGATCCCGCGGTATTCGGGTGTGGAAAGATTGAAGCGCGAAGTGATCCCCATCCATAATGGCTAGGGCAACTTTGCCTCATCATCCGCTACGTGCCGCAGAATAGCCGCGCCATGACCGTCTTGAATATGCAGTTTTCGCAAAACAGGCTGGTAAATCATGTCCCTGGATGATCCGATCGGATCGCCCAAGATACAGCCGACCGCCCCGCCGCTGATCGGCTCGCTGGAAGTGGACGATCCGGTCCTCTACGAGGAGATCGCCCGGCCATGGGACTTTTGCATCACGCCGCTGACGGCGGGTCCATTCATCCATCGCAAAGAGTTCCTGCTCACGCCCACCTTCGTCCTCTACCAGGATTCCTTCCTGTCCCCCAGCCGTGTTTTTGGAATGACGCCACCCGGACTGCTCGGCTTCGCGGTCCCGATTCGCCTCGGTCGACGCAGCACCTTCTGGCACGACACCCTGCATGAACAGGGCCTCCCCGCCTCGCTTCCAGGCGCACTGGAAGCCAATATCGACGCCGGGCAGGTCCATCTCATCGCCCTGATCAGCCTGGATTTCATCCATCAGACACTCACCCCCGAGGTGGCCTCGGCGCTCGTGTCCACCGCCGCGACCCGATTACTACCCGCCTCGGGCACCAAAATCGACAGACTGAGGCGCCTGCTCCTGGGCATGCTTCGGCAGACCCATCGCGGGCCGACGATGCTGGAGCGCCCCGCCGTCCTGCGTGCCCTGGAGGCAAACCTACTCGCGTATCTGCTGGACACGGTCGAGTTGCCCGGTTTAGGGGCCCATCGCCGTCCATCGCCCGTCAAGCGGCAACGGGGGCTCAATCGGGCGCTGGAGTTTCTGCGTGACGCCGACCTGGCCGACCTGGCCGACCTGACCGTTCCCCGGCTCTGTGGCGAATCGGGCGTGGGTCAGCGCACTCTGGAGTACGCATTCCTCGGCACCTACGGCATGACCCCATTGGCATTCCTGCGACGCAGGCGATTCCATGCCGTGCGCCGCCAGCTCACGCTCGCGCCAGCCGGCAGCCTGACTATCACGCAGGCCGCTTACGGGCAGGGCTTCTATCAACTGGGGCGGTTTACCGCTGAATATCGGCAGCTTTTCGGCGAGGGACCGTTGGAGACGCTGCGACGGTCGCCGCGGGTGCGATCCGGTTAGCGTTCCGCCAAACCAATGCCAGGAGGTTCCCCGGATCGGTCACGGCCAGATAGCGGACTGCGGCGGCTCGCACGAGATCATCCGGATCCTTTGACAGCCGGCGGCTGGTAAGCAGATACGTCGCATCGGGGGTATCCCGCAATAGATCGAGGGCCGTCGCGCGGGCGATGGCGATCTAGATAGGCCGCCAGTTGGCTGGGTAGCCGTGCTCGGCGGCATGGGCCGTCAGGGCGGCGAGGAAGTCCTCGCCATGAGGAAAAGCCTATCTTCTGGGCACCAGTGTTCGTGTCCTTGTCGATATATACAATTGTGGCTTTTCCCTCGATCATCGCCGCCCGGTAGCATTGTTCGAAGTCCATAAGCTGCGACCTACCTTGTCGTTCCGCAGCCTCCATCGTCTTGTCGTCCGATCCAAGCTGCCCGTCCCAACCAGCTTCTTTTGCCAGATGAAACAAGGTGCCCAACCCCACACCCTGTTCTAGGTCGGAATGGAAGGTCTGCCAGCGGTAAGCCGTTTCGCCTTCCCGATACGAGTTTCCTTCTCTACTCCAGACATCCCACAGGTCGAGCGCTTCTTGGAAGCCGCCCCCCGCTGCGTGCAGGGCCATACCGATGCGCAGCCAATCTGAGTAACCGATATCTAGATCAATAGCTTGAAGGGCAGACACAAGCCGGGCGTACTGAGGTAGTAACTGCTTTATGAAGACTTCGTCGGTGACTACCTGCGCCGGGCCCGACTGGCCGGCCTGGTCTGGCCGTTGGTCGAAGGCATGACCGAGGCGGCCCTGGAAGCGGCACTGTTCCCACCGTTGCCGGCGTCCAAGGTGAGCCGCCCGGAGCCCAACTGGGCGGCGGTGCATCGCCAGGTGGGCCGTTCTGGGGTCACCCTGGACCTGCTCTGGCAGGAGTACCGGGAGTGTCACCCTGACGGCTACCAGTACCGTGGCTTTTGCGCGCACGACCGGGCCTTTGCCCGGGCCCTGCCGGTCACCCTGCGCCAAAGCCATGCCCCTGGGGAGCGGTTGTTCGTCGACGACAGCGGCCAGACGGTCATGATCATCGACGTCACCACCGGGGAGGAGCGCCAGGCCCAGATCTTCGTGGCGGTGCTCGGGGCCTCCAGTTACACCTATGTCGAGGCCACCTGGACCCAGGGGCTGGGTGACTGGATCGGTTCGCAGGTGCGCTGCCTGGAGTATCTGGGCGGGGCACCGCGAGCTCTTGGTCCCCGACAACCTCAAGAGCGGGGTCACCCACCCGTGCTACTACGACCCCGACATCAACCCCAGCTACCAGGAGTTCGCCAGCCACTACGGCATGGCGGTGCTGCCGGCCCGGGTGCGCAAGCCCCGGGACAAGGCCAAGGTCGAGGCGGGGGTGCTGCTGGCCGAGCGCTGGATCTTGGCCCGCCTGCGCCGCCAGCGCTTCTTCAGCCTCGCCGAGGTCAACACCGCCATCCGCCCCCTCCTGGCGGCGCTCAACGCCCGCCCCTTCAAGAAGCTCCCCGGCTCCCGCCAGAGCGTCTTCGAGGAGCTCGACCGCCCGGCGCTGCGACCCCTGCCGCCGATCCGCTATGAGTTCGCGCAGTGGCAGGTCGCCACCGTGGGCATCGACTACCACGTCGAGCTCGACCGGCACTACTACTCGGTGCCCTACCGCTATGCCCGCCAGAAGGTCGAGGTGCGCTCGACCGCCACCAGCGTGGAGGTCTTCCAGAAGGGCGAGCGCGTTGCCAGCCATCCCAGGAGCCCGCAGAAGGGCCGCCACACGACCCTGGAGGCCCACCTGGCGCCGGCCCATCAGGCCGGTGGCGGGCTGGAACGCCCAGCGCTTCCTGGACTGGGCCGCCACGGTCGGTCCCCAGACCCAGGCCGCCATCGAGCAGGTGCTGGCCTCCCGGGTCCACCCCCAGCAGGGCTACCGCACCGCCCTGGGCATCCTGCGACTGGGCAAGACCCATGGGGAGGAGCGCCTGGAGGCGGCCTGCCTGCGCGCCATCCAGATCCAGGCCGTCACCTACCGCAGCATCGCCTCGATCCTCAAGCACGCCCTGGAGCGTCAGACGCCCACCCAGGTCCAGGCCCACCTACCCCCCGACCACGCCAATGTGCGCGGCTCCAAGTACTACCACTGACAGGACCGACCATGCTCAACCATCCCACCTACGAACGCCTGACCCAACTGCGTCTGACCGGCATGGCCAGGGCGCTGGCCGAGCAGGCCCAGATCCCTGACATCCAGGCCCTGACCTTCGAGGAGCGCCTGGGCCTGCTGGTCGAACGCGAGGCGGACGAACGCCACAACCGCCAGACCAGCACCCGTCTGCGCCGGGCGCGCCTCAAGCAGACCGCGGTGGCCGAGGACATCGACTACCGTCATCCCCGCGGCCTCGACCGGGCCCTGTTTCGTCGTCTGCTCGCCGGTGACTGGGTGCGCGGCCATCAGAACATCCTCATCACCGGCCCCACCGGTGTGGGCAAGACCTATCTGGCCTGCGCCTTGGCCAATGCCGCCTGCCGGCAGGGCTACACCGCCCTGTACCAGCGCCTGCCCCGCCTGTTGGAGGAACTGACCATCGCCCACGCCGACGGGCGCTTCCTCAAGCTCATGGCCGCCCTGGCCAAGGTCGATGTCCTGATCCTCGACGACTGGGGGCTGGCCATCCTCGACGGCGAACGCCGCCGGGACCTACTGGAACTGCTCGACGAGCGTTATCAGACCCGCTCGACCCTGGTCACCAGCCAGTTACCGGTGGCCCACTGGCACGACGCCCTGGGCGATCCGACCCTGGCCGACGCCATCCTCGACCGCCTGGTCCACCACGCCCATCCCCTCAACCTCGCCGGGGAATCCCTGCGCAAACTCCAACCAAAGTTGACGGAGGAACCCACCCCAGCGTAAACAGCATCCACCCCGCGCGTCGCTTCGCTCCGACTGTCCAGGTTGGCGTGGAACGGGTGTCCAGTTTGCCCTGGAATCGGTGTCCAGTTGGCGTGGAATCCGCAGCCCAGGCCGCCCACCGCCTCAACACCCTGCGCGAGAACTGGCTGAACCCTGCCGCCTGGGTGGAGCGGGTCCCCGAGGTCGTCCCCGGCTATCCGGATCGGATCATCCCCAAGCCGGAGCACGCGGCCGAGTTGAAGCAGCGGACCCTCACCAACCTCTACAACGCCCGGCCGGCGTGGCTCGATAACGCCCATCAGGCGCTGGATGCCGCCGTAGCGGTAGCCTACGGGCTGGGCGGACTATGGGCCGGAGATGGCCGATGAGGAGATTCTGCGGCGGCTGCTGGCGCTGAATTTGGAGCGGGCCGCGCGCTGAGGGGTTGACCCCGCGGGTTGGTCGGGTGATGGCCGCCGTGCCGTTGGCGACGGCGCCACCAACCTGCTCAAGCCTGCGACTCGCGCCGCCCCAAGCCCTCGGCGATGAAGGACAGCACCAGCGTGTTGAGGGATACCCCCTCGGCCTTAGCGCGAGCAGCCAGCTTGGCGTGGATGGACTTCGGCACACGGGCAACGAACTTGCCGGAGGCGCCGGGCGTCGTCGCCATATCCTGGGTGAAGGACGGCGCGGGAATGTCGCGGCCCATGTCATGCAGTGCCGACACCACCGAGGCAAACGCCTCGCGCCCGTTCGCTACGGCCTCGGCCTCGGTTTCTCCGTCCGACACGCACCCCGGCAGATCGGGGAAAGTGATCAAAAAACCACCGCCATCTTTGGCGGACAATGGGCTGATGAGGTGCGCGTAGGCCTCGAACGGCCACGGTGGCACGATACGGGGGATGGTCTTGACTTCATTGTTCATGCTTGCGACTCCTTAACCTTATCGACAAGCGCTACAAACTGGCGCACATACAGGGGCTTGATCGGGCGATGGGCAGGCACGCTTAGGACGTCTGGAATTCCGGGATGCGCGAACACATGATGACTGCCGCCGTCGCATCGCGCCGATAGGCCGTGTTGCCGCGCCACCGTCTGAAGTTGCTCGATGCGCCAGTCCAGAGGGTTACGGCGCATGGCTTCAAGCAGTTTGGCGGCGGTACTCATGGGCGATAGTATTACTGATAGTATCGGTCGTCAACGAGGCCCGAGAGCGAGGCCGGCACCTTCACTCAGATACCTGACGACGAGGCGAAGCAGCCGCGCCTGACAGCCATCAAGTGGACGAACGACTATCAGCACCCGAGTGTTTTCAATCGTTCACCACCTGCTCCCGCCCCCGTCGCTGCCACTTTGACGTAGGTATAGCTCTGCGCCACGTGAGATAGGCGAAGGGGTCATTGCGCAGCCCGTCCCCGGACAGCAGGGCCGCGGTCCAGAGGGTGCTCCGGGTGATGGGGAAGTCAGAGAGCAGGGCATTGCGTAGGGCGCCGAAGGGGCCGCCGGGGGCGATCTCGACCTAGGGGTAGCCCAGTTGGCGGGCGAGGGCCTGGAGATTGCGGGCATCGGTCGCGCTGGCCACCTCCTGGATGGCCACCACCTCGGCATCGATCCGCCCCAGCACGGCGGCCACCGCCTGATAGGGGGCGCTGCCCGGTGTCCCCATCGTCTCCAGGTTCCAGGTCACGACGCGCAGCGCCTGCCTTGACACCTACCGCCATCGCTAGGTGTTTCCACCGATAGTCAACTTGACGAATCCCTTCCACCATTAAAGTGCACCGAAACTTCGGCTGCTACAAAAGGTCTTGATCATCCCGGCGCAGCCGGTACCAGACGTTTTGAATGGTAATCTGCCCAGTAACGCGGCAGTAAAAAAGGGAAGCAAACCCGATGGCCACAGAAATATTTGATGCGCATAGGCCGCAACAAAATCACCTCCTGGCGGCCTTGCCCATGGAGGTTCAGCAGCGCATTTTCCCCTTCCTCGAATTGGCCCCCATGCCCCTGGGCCAAGTTCTGCAAGAGTCCGGGGCTGTCGCGCAGTACGTCTATTTTCCGACGGACGCCATCGTCTCCTTGCTTTATTTAACGACAAATGGCGCTTCCGCGGAGATCGCCGTGGTGGGATACGAGGGCATGATCGGCATGGCCCTCTTCACGGGCGGCCAATCCACTACCTGCCGCGCCGTCGTCCAAAGCGCCGGTTTCGCCTACCGGCTCCCAGGGAAGCGCTTCAAGGATGAAGTCAACCACTACGGCAGCCTGTTGGTGCTCTTGCTGCGCTACACCCAGGCCTTGATCACCCAAATAGCCCAAACAGCGGTCTGCAACCGCCATCACTCCATCGATCAACAATTGTGCCGCTGGCTGTTGCTGTCCCTTGACCGCCTCCCTGGCAACCAGTTGATCATGACCCAGGAACTGATCGCGAACATGCTCGGAGTGCGTCGCGAAGGGGTCACGGAAGCCGCCGGCCGCTTGCAGAAGCAGGCCGTGATCGAATACCACCGGGGCCACATCACGGTACTGGACCGGCCGAAACTCGAAGCATTGTGCTGCGAGTGTTACGCAGTCGATAAGCGGGAATCGGTTCGGCTCCTATCCCCTGGCTGATGGCCTAATCGTCACGCGCCTATCCAGCACCGGGCGGCGATTTAATTGCGATATCACGAGACGCGGTTGATGAATCGATCAATCGCGGATTTTCAGGCTTCCTCCTTTGCTCTGGGCAAAGATTGGAATGCCCCAAATACCACACGGGGAGAAATTAGATATGAAACAATTGTCTTTGCCACCTTTACAGCGCGCCCCCCGGGGCAATTCGGCGCCCAGCGGCGACCGTCGGGCTGGGATATGGCCGCGATGAATGGCGATCGGGGCCATGGCGCGATCCTGCTTGGGAGTCAACGGCCCTTGCGGCGGACCTTGACTATGACATCCAGGAGGGAGTCTTGTATATCCGTATCAGGGGTCCGCTTGACCTACGCTGCATCTTTCAGCTCATCGCCATCGGAAAAACAGCCGATGAGGGCATTACGAGCTGTGTGCTCGATCTTACGGGAGTTAACAAAATCTTTGACTCTGGCGTCGCGGCTTTGATCTTGCTTGCCAGGGAGTTGACGGAACGCGGTGTTGGTCACATCCATATCCAGGAGCCCGATCTAAATCGTACGGCGCTATCCCCCTATATAACGGGGTCAATCCCTTCGTTCTTACGCAAGGCCTGCGTTCGGTCATCCCCGGGAATCTTCGACACCGATCCCATGGTGATGCCCATCGAAGTGAAGGCAAGATCCCTGAAATATGAGTGACACCATCCAGCCGGGGAATAGCGGGGGTCAGGGCAGCTCCGTCAGGAGTTGCCGCAGGTCGGCAGGGTCGACCGGCTTGACCAAATGACCATCGAACCCGGTCTCGCGGGACCGGCGGCGGGCGTCGTCCTGTCCCCGCCCGGTCAAGGCGATGATACGCATGTCTTTTCCCCAGGGTTGGTCGCGAATGTGCCGGCAGACGCCATAGCCGTCGAGCCTCGGCAGACCGATATCGAGCAGGACCAGATGGGGTCGAAAACCCTCGGCGATCTCGATCGCCTCCTGGCCATCGCGCGCCCTGGCCACGGCATAGCCAGTCAGTTCGAGCAGCATGGCCAGGGATTCGAGGACGTCCGCATTGTCATCCACCACCAGGATGCGGGCCGCCCCAAAGGGTATCGAGGCGTCGCGCCCTTCGGCGACCCGTACCGGCCCGGTCGGGGGTGCGGTCAGGGTTGGCAGGCGCACGGTAAACTCGGTGCCCTGGCCCGGGCCCGGGCTCCTTACCTCGATATGTCCGCCATGTAGCTCGACCAGCCCCCGCGCCAGGGCGAGCCCGATCCCTAACCCACCCGGGGATTGCCCCGAGCCGGCGTCGAGCTGAAAAAACATCTCGAATACCCGGGGCAGGTGTTCCGCCGCGATGCCGATGCCGGTGTCGGCGACCGTCACGACCACTGCCGCTTCGTCACACCTGGCGTCGAGGCGGATCGTCCCCCCCCGTCCGGTGTACTTGCAGGCATTGTTGAGGAGATTCAGAAATATCTGTGCCAGACGCACCGGATCCGCATCGAGAGCGATGGGAGCCGAGGGCATGGTTACCCGGAGGGTGAGGCCCGCCTGCTCGGCCTGGGGGCGGAAGATGGCCAACACCTGCTCCAGGAGCACCCCCAGTTCCACCCGTTCGCGTTGCAACCGAAGCTGTCCCCGCGTGATGCGGTTCGCCTCCAGGAGGTCATCGATGAGCCGCACCATGTGCCGGATCTGGCGGTCAATGATGTCGTGAGCCGCCTGCAGCGCCGGATCGGACGGGGCCTGCAGCCGCAAGATCTCCGCCGCGTGACGGATGGGGGCGAGGGGGTTGCGTAACTCGTGGGCGAGTGTCGCCAGGAATTCGTTCTTGCGCTGGTCAGACTCTCGTAACCTTTCCTGGGCCTGCTTGACATCCTGGATGTCAGTGGTCGTGCCAATCCACTTGACGATGGATCCCGCCACATCCCGCACCGGCTCGGCACGGCTCAAATGCCAGCGCATCGTGCCGTCGGCCATGCGTACCCGGTGCTCGCACGCATAGGAATTCCCGCTGGCGATCGCACCCTGCCAAGCCTCCAGGGTACGCTGGATATCCTCGGCGTGTAACAGGGGTATCCAATCCACCAGGCCCTCGGTGGTCTGGTTCGTGGCGGCATAGGCCGCGAAATGGATGTTGTTGCGAAAGTTCACGCCGCCATCGGGGTTGGCCGTCCATACCAACTGCGGCATGGCGTCGGCGAGCTGGCGGAAGCGTGCCTCGCTGGCGCGCAGGGCCTCTTCGGCCTGTTTGCGCTCGGTGATGTCCTCCCCGGAGCTGAGGGTGCCGATGATCAGGCCGTTATTGTCGGTGAGATTGGCGTTGTGCCAGGCGATCAGGCGCTGCCGCCCATCACGGCACTGAATCGGGTTCTCGAGGTACTCGGCGGCCTCCAGCTCACCGGCCATGATTCTACGGAAAATCGGGTAGATCTCGTCCATCCCCGCTGGTTGTGGGAGGCAGTTTTCGAACCAGTTGAGCCCCAGCAGCTCCGGCTCGCTGTAACCCAGGGTGTCGCGACCCATACGATTAATCATGCTGATCCGTCCCTCGGCATCCAAGGCCACGATGAGGCTCTGTACCGTGTCGAGGTAGTGGCGATTGAGTTGGACTTGGTGGTGCAATGCCTCTTCCATCCGTTTGCGATCGGAGATGTCGACAAAGGCGGCGACACTCCCGCAGGGGCGACCCTCGGCATCCCGCAGGGGGGTGGCGTTGCCATAGAGGGTACGGACCCTGCCGTGCAGCGTGCACGATATCCATCTCGCAATCATGCACCTCGAGCCCCCGTGCCGCCTGCTGCACCGGCAACTCCTCGCCATGCAAGTCGCGCCCGTACCGCCGGACCTTAAAGTGGGAGGGCCGCTCCCCGTCCCGAGCGGTCAGGGAGGACTCCGCGCCACTGGGCAAGCGCAGCCAGTCGTCGGCGGTCCGGTTGCCCGTGATATGCCGGCAATCGGCATCGTGGGCGATCCACACTGCCGCTGGCACGGCGTTCAAGACCGCCTCCAGTTCCGCGGCGCGCTGGTCGGCGAGGCGGCGCGCTTGAGCCAGTTCCTCGGCAAACGGCCGAGGGTCACTGATGTCCGACTCCCACGCGACCCTGCCAGGGTCCAGTTTCCCTTTACCTGCCGAGCCAGGTTCGCAGCCTTCGCGGTGCTCGGCGGGTGTCGTCTCGGTCCTCTTGAGCTGGGTAATGTCAGTGATGAAACCCTCAAGGGCCGCCCCTTCATGGGGCACGGCGCGCTTCGGTAACCCGCCGTCCGCACCGGGTTGCGCTGGCCTCGGGTCGCTGTCAGCCACTCTGCCGTGGTTCGCTGTTACTGATTTGCGCTTCATCGACTGCCTCGGGATCAGGTTAGCCAAAGGCCCTGTTTGCACCCGGCGGTTGTCAAGGACTGGGAGCGAGAAAGGGGCTCGCGCCCAGCCTCGCCGCTTGCGTGCTGGTGCATCCTTGCTTAGATTATGGCTCATATCTGGCCGCGCGGGTCCCACCCGTGATCGCCGCGGATCAAGATATCCGACCGCCACCGCATGTCATCCCGCCAGGGCTGGGGAGGCCCTCGACCATGGATCAGCAGTCCATCCTCGACGCGCTGCCCGCCGAAGTCGTGGTACTCAACCGCACGGGGCATATCGTCGCCGTGAACGAGGCTTGGCGCCGGTTTGCAAAAGAAAATGGGGGCAACTCCGCGCTAAGTGATGGCCTGGGACTCAACTACGTCGCCGCCTGTCGGGGCCTGCAGGGGAAGGACGCCGCGGAAGCGGGGGCGATCGCCGATGGCCTGGTCGCGCTGCTCTCCGGGCGCTTACCGGACTTCGTGCGCGAGTACCCTTGTCATGCTCCAGACTGCCAACGCTGGTTCGCGCTGAGGGCCGCTCCGCTCCATGACGCCGCGGGCGGGGCCGTGGTCGTGCATCTCGACATCACCGAGCGGAAGCTCGCCGAGCAGGCCCTGCAGCAGGCCCGAAGTCAGGCGGCCCAGGCAGCGCGATTCAACGCGGTGGGTGTCCTCGCCAGCGCTTTGATCCACGAACTCAGTCAGCCCTTGAGCGCGGCGGGCTTCTATAGCGGCACGGCCGTCTCACTGCTGGAGCAGGCAGAGCCAGACCCGGAGCAGCTTTCCCGGGTTATTCATGGCGTCGAGGAGCAGATCCGGCGCGCGGCGACCATCTTGCAGCGCCTCCGGGAGTTCCTGCGGCGGCGGGAAATGCGGATGCGGCCCGTTGCGATCGACGAGGTAGTTGCCCAGGCCATGGAACTCGCCCAAGGGTTCGCCGCCGACCGGGCGGTGCGGATTAGCTACCTGCTGCCCGCCCCGGGCGCGGTCGTCATGGCGGACGCCGTCCAGATCGCGCAGGTTCTGGTGAATCTTGTCGCCAATGGCATCCAGGCCATCGACGCGGCCGAGCCAACTCGACGTAAAGTCGACATCAGGGTCGATCCGCGCCCCGGGGAGATCGAGGTGAGCGTGGTCGATACGGGGCCTGGCCTGTCAACCGAGTTGCAAACACGGCTATTCGAGATCCCGGCCAGAGCCAAGGGCTCGGGTGGGCATGGGGCTTGCCATCAGCCGTGATATCATTGAGGCCCACGGCGGTAAATTGTGGGTTGACCCGGACGTGATCGAGGGGCAAGCGTCCATTTCACGTTACCCAAACCCGAGAACCTGAGTGAATGACGATCAAACCGTTTTCCTGGTGGATGACGACGAAGCCCTACGCGAGTCCTGGGCTCTGTTGCTGGCCCAAGCGGGTCTGCGGGTTAGAGCCTTTAACTCTGCTCGGGCCTTCCTGGAGGCCTACGCCGCGGAGGACACCGGTTGTCTGGTGCTCGACTCACGTATGCCGGAAATGTCCGGGCTCGAGCTGCAAAAGGTGCTCCGCCGGAAAGGCCTAAGCCTGCCCATCATCTTTCTTTCCGGGTACGCGACGTTCCCACGTCCGTGCGTGCCATCAAGGGTGGGGCGATTGATTTCCTCGAAAGGCCGGTTGCGAAGTTGAGGTCCTGATCGCTTATGTGCGCGACGCTCTTTTGGAAGATCGCCAGCGTCTCGGTGCTAAGCAAGCCGAAGCGCGCATGATCCATGCGAATTTCGAGCAACTCAGCCCCCGGGAGCGCGAGATCCTGGTACTCGCGACTAAGGGACTGACCAGCAAGGAGACCGCCGGTACCTGGGGATCAGCTTTCGCACCGTCGAGAACCACCGCGCCCACGTCATCGAGAAAATGCAGGCAAAGAACATCGCCGGGCTCTGCCGCATGGCCGCGGTTTGCCTTGCCACGGACCAACACCAGACGCTCTAACTGCCC
>CAWJBI010000027.1:0-13954 GCA_963841065.1 uncultured Gammaproteobacteria bacterium
TCCCGATCTACCCTAAATGTGCTCGTTAGTGTGTCTTGGCGACGGAATCGGCGGCTTGCCGGTACCTCGTGAAATGGAACAGATTAGCTAGCTACTAATCGTGGCGCATCCCTCAAGTGCCCCGGCGTGAATTGCTGGTAGAACCGAACAACTCAGCAAAGGCCGCCTCGGCCTCTATTGGTTTCCGGCGGCGCAAGGGCCGCTCTGCGAGTCAATACTCGGCGACTGAAGGGTCGCTACTTTTTGGGGCCTTCCTGTTCAATTGAGATCACCACAACTCCATTCAGGAGTTGAAGCAACCAGGTGCCATCTATTTTGCTTTGCCCGCGCCGTTCAGTTGGCCGCTATCATGAGTCAAAAGGAGAAGTCAGGATCTCAGGGCTCCGCGCAACCTCTCAGGGACTTCGCGCCTCTACCTCACTACCACCGATAATGCGAGAAGGCCTTGTTCGCCTCCGCCATGCGGTGCGTATCTTCCTTTTTCTTGACCGCCGTGCCCCGCGAATCAGCAGCATCCATGAGTTCGCCGGCCAACCGTAAGGCCATGGACTTCTCTGAACGCTTGCGAGCGGCATCGATCAACCAGCGCATGGCCAGCGAATTCCGGCGCTGCGGGCGCACTTCGACGGGAACCTGATAAGTGGCCCCACCAACGCGGCGAGACTTAACCTCAACCACGGGGCGCACATTCTCCATGGCCTGGTCGAGCATATTCAGTGGCTCGCCCCCCTTTTTGTTCGCCATGGTCTCCAATGCTCCGTACATGATACGCTCGGCTACGGCCTTCTTGCCGTCTTCCATCAGCATATTGACAAATTTGGCAAGCAGATTACTTCCGAACTTCGGATCCGGCAGAACCTGACGGCGGGCAACGATGCGTCTTCTGGGCATGTAGAGACTCCAACCTTCTTTATTCGACTAGGGATCAACTCTTCGGACGCTTGGCGCCATACTTTGAGCGACCCTGACGGCGCTTGTCCACGCCCGAGGTATCCAGGGTACCGCGTACCGTGTGGTAGCGAACACCAGGCAAGTCCTTGACGCGACCACCGCGGATGAGGACTACCGAGTGCTCCTGCAAATTATGGCCCTCACCGCCAATATACGACGTGACCTCGAAACCGTTGGTCAGACGCACGCGCGCGACCTTGCGCAGGGCCGAGTTAGGTTTTTTCGGCGTCGTGGTATAGACGCGGGTGCAGACGCCACGCTTCTGAGGGCATTCCTCAAGTGCTGGCACCGTGCTCTTGGCCACCTGACGCTTACGCGGCTTGCGGACCAACTGATTGATGGTTGTCATGCAATCACTCTCCAGCGGCGCCTTCGCGCACCAAATCCGGGAAACGCCGGGCTGACTCTTGGCGCCTCACCCTGCCCAGTAATAAATCAAGCCGACCAGATGGCCGGCTTGGCTAAGACCCGGAAGTATAGGTTTGACCCTAGAACATGTCAATACTTTGACGCACTTTCCGGGATTAAGGTCTCGAATTCCGTCACTCAGCTTCGGCAATATTGAGGGCTTCCTTGAAGGCATCTTCTACCTCGGCGCTAGCCATCTCGATCTTGGTGCCACCGGCCTCGGCCTCCAACTCCCTTTCCTCGCGGCGTTTACGGCGACGCTCCTTGTGAGAGGCCAGGCCGGTTCCTGCCGGGATAAGACGACCGACGATGACGTTCTCCTTGAGGCCACCGAGGCGATCGGTGGAGCCCCGTACCGCCGCCTCGGTGAGGACGCGGGTGGTCTCCTGGAAGGAGGCTGCGGAGATAAAGGACTCTGTCGCCAGGGAGGCCTTGGTAATGCCCAACAGGAGGGGCTCGTAGCGGGCTGGGTGTCGGCCATCGGCCAGGGCCCGCTCGTTCTCGATCAATACCTGGCTCAGCTCCGCCTGTTCGCCGCGCAGGAGCCGGGTATCACCCGCATCCAGGATCTCGCCCTTACGCAGCATCTGCCGAACGATGACCTCGATGTGCTTGTCGTTGATCTTGACGCCTTGGAGGCGATACACATCCTGGATTTCCTTCACCAAATACTCGGCGAGTTGGGTAACGCCCTTCAGCCGCAGAATATCGTGGGGGTTTAGCTCTCCATCGGATACGATCTCGCCCCGCTCCACGCGCTCGCCCTCGAAGACGTTGACGTGACGCCACTTGGGAATCAGCTCCTCGATCTGCTCTCCATCATCCGTAGTGATGACCAAGCGCTGCTTGCCCTTGGTATCCTTACCAAAGCTGATGGTTCCCGAGGCCTCCGCCAGAAGGGCGGGTTCCTTGGGCCTGCGCGCCTCGAAGAGGTCGGCCACCCGCGGTAGACCGCCGGTGATGTCGCGCGTCTTGCTGGACTCCTGCGGGATACGCGCCAGAACGTCGCCTACCCCGACATCTGCACCGTCGGAAACGCCCACGATAGCCCCGGCAGGCAGGAAATAGCGGGCGGGAATATCGGTCCCCGCTATGTTGTGTTCCTGCTCATTCTCGTCGAGCAGCTTGACCATGGGGCGCAAGTCCTTACCCGCCGCGGGCCGCTGCTTGGGATCAATCACGACCAAGGACTTCAGGCCCGTTACCTCGTCGGTTTCCTGCTGCACCGTGACACCCTCGATGAAGGAATCGAAGCGCAACCGCCCCGCCACCTCGGTCACCACCGGGTGGGTGAAGGGATCCCAGGTTGCCACCACCTGGCCACCCTCCACCATGTCACCATCGCCAATCCGCAGGGTAGCGCCATAGGGCAGTTTATAGCGTTCCTTCTCCATGCCCAGGGCATCAACGACGGAAAGCTCGCCGGAGCGGGAGACGGCGACCAGATGGCCCATCTGATGGCGTACCACCTTCAAATTGTGCAGGCGCGCCGTGCCGGTGGACTTAATCTCGATGCTACTGACCGCCGCCGCGCGGGAGGCGGCGCCACCGATATGGAAGGTGCGCATGGTCAATTGGGTGCCCGGCTCGCCGATGGACTGGGCGGCGATGACGCCCACCGCCTCCCCCATGTTCACCAGATGGCCGCGGGCCAGATCACGTCCGTAACAATGGGCGCAGACACCGGAGCGGGCCTCGCAGGTGATGGGCGACCGGACCCGCACCTGGTCGATACCCGCGTGCTCCATGGCCACCACCCCCTGTTCATCCAGGAGGGTACCCGCGGGGCAGATCAGTTCGTCGCTGCCCGGACGATATACATCCGCGGCCAGCACCCGGCCGAGAATGCGCTCGCGCAGGGGCTCGACGATGTCACCCCCCTCGATGATGGGCGTCATGAGCAGGCCGCGCTCGGTACCGCAATCGGTCTCCAGGACCACCATATCCTGGGCCACGTCTACCAGGCGCCGGGTCAGATAACCGGAGTTAGCGGTCTTGAGGGCCGTGTCGGCCAGACCCTTGCGCGCGCCATGGGTGGAGATAAAGTACTGGATAACGTTCAGCCCCTCCCGGAAGTTGGCCGTGATGGGGGTCTCGATGATGGAGCCATCGGGCTTGGCCATGAGGCCCCGCATACCCGCCAATTGGCGAATCTGCGCGGCGGAACCGCGGGCGCCAGAGTCGGCCATCATATAGATGGAGTTGAAGGAATCCTGCAAGACCGCCTTGCCCTTGGTGTCGGTCACCATCTCCTTGCCCAGCTTGCCCATCATGGCCTTAGCCACCAGGTCATTGGTGTGGGACCAGATGTCGATGACCTTGTTATAGCGCTCGCCGTTGGTGACCAGTCCCGAGGCGTACTGCTGCTCGATCTCCTTAACCTGACGTTCCGCCTCACCCAGGATCCGCGGCTTCTCCTCCGGGACCGCCATATCCTCCAGACCGATGGAGATGCCAGACCGGGTGGCCATGCGAAAGCCCAGGTACATGACCTGATCCGCAAAGACCACGGTTTGCTTGAGCCCCAGGGTGCGGTAGCAGGTGTTGATAAGGCGCGAGATCTGGCGTTTGCCCAGGGCCTGATCGACCAGACTAAAGGGCAGGCCTTCGGGCACGATCTCATAGACCAGGGCGCGGCCCAGGATCGTATCCTTCAGGGACAGACACGACTCGCGCTCGCCCGCCTCGTTGATCATCACCTCGGGGATACGCACCCGGACGCGGGCATGAATATCGGCCTTGCCCGTCTCGTAGGCGCGGCGCGCCTCGTCGATATTGGAATAGACGCTACCCTCGCCCCGGACGCCCGCGCGCTCGCGGGTCATATAGTAGAGGCCCAGGACCACGTCCTGGGACGGCACTATGATGGGTTCGCCATTGGCGGGCGACAGGATATTGTTGGAGGCCATCATGAGGGCGCGGGTCTCGATTTGCGCCTCCAGGGACAGGGGCACATGGACCGCCATCTGGTCGCCATCGAAGTCGGCGTTGAAGGCGGTACAGACCAGGGGATGGAGCTGGATGGCCTTGCCTTCGATGAGCACCGGCTCGAAGGCCTGGATACCCAAGCGGTGCAGGGTCGGGGCACGATTGAGCATGACCGGATGCTCGCGGATGACATCCTCCAGGATGTCCCACACCTCGGCGGCGCCACGATCGACCATCTTCTTGGCCGCCTTGATGGTGGTAGCCAGGCCACGTAGTTGCAGCTTGCCGTAGACGAAGGGCTTGAACAGCTCTAGGGCCATGCGCTTGGGCAGGCCACACTGGTGCAGTTTCAGCTTGGGGCCAACCACGATGACGGAACGCCCGGAGTAGTCGACACGCTTACCCAGCAGGTTCTGGCGGAAGCGCCCTTGCTTACCCTTGATCATGTCCGCGAGGGACTTGAGTGGGCGCTTATTGGTGCCCGTGATGGCGCGGCCGCGGCGACCGTTGTCGAGCAGGGCATCCACGGACTCTTGCAGCATGCGCTTTTCGTTGCGCACGATGATGTCCGGCGCGATCAGGTCCAGCAACCGCTTGAGGCGGTTGTTGCGATTGATGACCCGGCGATAGAGGTCGTTGAGGTCGGAGGTCGCAAAGCGCCCGCCGTCCAGGGGCACCAGGGGCCTCAGTTCCGGCGGCAGGACCGGCAGGACGGTGAGGATCATCCATTCGGGCCGATTGCCGGACTCCTGCAGGGATTCCATCAGTTTGAGGCGCTTGGACAGCTTCTTGATCTTGGTCTCGGAGTTGGTGGCCTCGATCTCCTCCCGCATCTGGCGCATTTCTGCCGTCAGGTCGAGGGTACGCAACAGCTCATAGACGGCCTCGGCGCCCATGCGGGCATCGAACTCGTCGCCATTCTCCTCCAGGGCCTCCAGATACTGCTCGTCTGTCAGGAGCTGGCGGCGCTCGAGTTGGGTCATGCCCGGATCGATGACGACAAAGGACTCGAAATAGAGGATGCGCTCGATGTCGCGCAGGGTCATGTCGAGCAGCAGGCCAATACGCGAGGGTAGTGACTTGAGGAACCAGATATGGGCCACCGGGCTCGCCAGGTCGATATGGCCCATGCGTTCGCGCCGCACCTTGGCCAGGGTCACCTCGACCCCGCACTTTTCGCAGACCACGCCGCGATGCTTGAGGCGCTTGTACTTGCCGCACAGGCATTCGTAATCGCTGACGGGGCCGAAGATCTTGGCGCAGAAGAGGCCATCGCGCTCCGGCTTGAAGGTGCGGTAGTTGATGGTCTCTGGCTTTTTAACCTCGCCGTAGGACCAGGAACGGATGGTGTCGGGCGAGGCCAATCCGATCTTGATGGCGTCGAACTCCAGGGCCTGACCCTGGGCCTTGAGAATTTTGAGCAGATCTTTCAATTCAGTGTCTCCGTAATGGAGGACTCCAAGGCATGTACCCAGGAGCCGAGAAGGCGCCGAGGACCGGAAGCTTGGGGGAGGTTGGCGGTCCTCATCCAGGACCGCCACCGCGCACCAGGGGTTCTCAGTCCTGTTCGAGTTCGACGTTGATGCTAAGGGAGCGAATTTCCTTGACCAGCACGTTGAAGGACTCGGGCATGCCGGCCTCCATCCGATGGTCGCCATCGACGATATTTTTGTACATCTTGGTACGCCCGTTCACGTCATCGGACTTAACGGTGAGCATCTCCTGCAAGGTGTAGGCCGCGCCATAGGCCTCCAGTGCCCAAACCTCCATCTCACCGAAGCGCTGGCCGCCAAACTGGGCCTTACCACCCAGGGGTTGCTGGGTAACCAGGCTGTAGGGTCCCGTTGAGCGCGCATGCATCTTGTCATCCACCAGGTGATTGAGCTTGAGCATGTACATGTAGCCGACGGTTACGGGGCGGTCGAAGGCATCGCCGGTACGGCCGTCATAGAGCTGGGTCTGAGCCATGGGGATGCCCGTGCCGGAATTATCCCGGCCGGCAAGGCGCAGCATCTCGCGGATCTCCCCCTCGGTGCAGCCATCGAAAACCGGCGTCGCCATGGGCACGCCCTTGGTCAAGTTGCGGGCGAGTTCTAAAATCTCCTCGTCCGTGAGACTGTCCAGGTTCTCCGGCTTACCGCTGGAGTTGTAGATCCGACCCAGGAAATCGCGCAGATCGCCAACCGCCCGGTGGGCGCGCAGCATCTCGTCGATGCGACGACCCAGGCCATTGGCAGCCCAACCCAGATGGGTCTCAAGGACCTGGCCCACGTTCATGCGCGAGGGCACGCCCAAGGGGTTGAGGACGATATCCACGGGCTCGCCATCGGCGGAGAAAGGCATATCCTCCACCGGCACGATCATGGAGATAACGCCCTTGTTGCCGTGACGCCCAGCCATCTTGTCGCCTGGCTGGACGCGGCGCTTCACCGCCACATAGACCTTGACCATCTTCAGCACACCGGGGGCGAGGTCATCGCCTTGGGTGATCTTGCGCTTCTTGACCTCGAAGCGGGCACGAAATTCCTCGCGTTGCTCCTTGATGTGCTTGGCAATGGTCTCGAGCTGGCTAGCGGAGTCCTCGGCGCGCAGGCGGATTTCCAGCCACTTATCCCGGGACTCGTTAACCGCGATCTCGTGGAGATAGGTCTTGGTGACCTTGGCGCCCGCCTTGAGGCCGCGGGGCCCACCATCGACGATCTTACCCACCAGCATCCTTTCGATGCGCTGGAAGGTATCGTTCTCCATGATGCGCAATTGGTCGGCCAGGTCCTTGCGGACCTGCTCCAGTTCCATCTCCTCGATCTGGTAGGCACGCTTGTCCTTTTCGACACCATCGCGGATGAATACCTGGACATCTACGACCGTGCCGGCCATGCCAGAGGGCAGGCGCAGCGAGGTGTCCTTCACGTCCGAAGCCTTCTCGCCAAAGATGGCGCGCAGCAACTTCTCCTCGGGGGTGAGTTGGGTCTCGCCCTTGGGAGTCACCTTGCCCACCAGGATGTCGCCATCGCGCACCTCGGCGCCGACATAAATGATGCCGGACTCATCCAGCTTGGCCAGGGCCGCCTCGCCGACATTGGGGATGTCTGCGGAGATCTCCTCCGGACCCAGCTTGGTGTCGCGAGCCAGACAGGTCAGCTCCTCGATATGGATGGAGGTGAAACGATCCTCCTGCACCACCCGCTCGGAGATGAGAATAGAGTCCTCGAAGTTGTAGCCGTTCCAGGGCATGAAGGCGACGCGCAGGTTCTGGCCCAAGGCCAGTTCGCCCATGTCGGTGGAAGGACCGTCCGCCAGAACATCGTCCCGGGAGATCAGGTCGCCAACCCCTACCAGGGGCCTCTGGTTAATACAGGTATTCTGGTTGGAACGGGTGTACTTGGTCAGGTTGTAGATATCGACGCCAGGCACACCCGGCTCCGCCTCGTCATCGTTGACCCGCACCACGATGCGCGCGGCGTCCACGGATTCTACCGCGCCCCCGCGCCGCGCCACCACGGTGACACCGGAGTCAATGGCCACCACGCGCTCCATCCCCGTACCGACCAACGGCTTTTCGGCACGTAGGGTTGGTACAGCCTGACGCTGCATGTTGGAGCCCATGAGGGCGCGGTTGGCATCGTCATGCTCCAGGAAGGGGATCAAGGAGGCCGCCACGGAAACTATCTGGCGCGGCGAGACGTCCATGTATTGGACCTCGTCCGGGGCCTTCATAGTGAACTCGTTCGCGTGCCGACAGGACACCAGGGCATCGGTCAGGAGGCCATCCGCGTCCAGGGTCGCATTGGCCTGGGCGATGACGAATTTGCCTTCATCGATGGCGGAGAGATAGTGGATCTCGGCGGTGACTTTGCCATTCTCCACCTGACGATATGGCGTCTCCAGAAAGCCATAGCGGTTGGTGCGGGCAAAGACGGCCAGGGAGTTGATGAGGCCAATGTTCGGACCTTCCGGGGTCTCGATCGGACAGACACGGCCGTAATGGGTCGGATGCACATCACGCACCTCAAAGCCGGCGCGTTCGCGGGCCAGGCCTCCCGGGCCTAGGGCGGAGACACGGCGCTTGTGGGTGACCTCGGACAGGGGGTTGTTCTGGTCCATGAACTGGGACAATTGGCTGGAACCGAAAAACTCTTTGATGGCCGCCGACACCGGCTTGGCATTGATGAGTTCCTGGGGCATCAGACCCTCGGACTCCGCCATGGACAAGCGCTCCTTAACCGCGCGCTCAACGCGCACCAGGCCAACCCGGAATTGGTTCTCCGCCATCTCGCCCACACAGCGGATGCGGCGATTGCCGAGATGGTCGATGTCATCCACGGTCCCGCGTCCGTTGCGCAACTCGACCAGGATGCGGAGGACATCAATGATGTCGGAGCCCTCCCCCTGCGCGGCGCAGAGCTTGTGGGAGATGTCGTCATTGCGGGCGCCAAAATAGACGCGATCGTAGAGAATCCCAGGACCTTCCTCGCCCTCCCGAGCCAGGCGCCGATTGAACTTCATGCGGCCCACGGCGGAAAGATCGTAGCGGTCGTGGGTGAAGAAGAGGTTGTGGAAGAGGTTCTGGGCCGCTTCCTTGGTCGGGGGCTCGCCGGGTCGCATCATGCGATAAATTTCGACCTGGGCCTCCAACTCGGTGGAGGTGGGATCGATGCGCAGGGTCTCGGACATATAGGGACCCTGATCCAAATCATTGACAAAGAGAGTCCGCAACTCGCCAATACCCTTCTCCCGCACCAGTTGCAGCAACTCGGAGGTGATGAGGTCATTGGCGTTGGCAAGCAGTTCGCCGGTCTCGGTATCAATCAGGTGGTGAGCCAGGATGCGACCGAAGAGGAAGTCAGCAGGCACCGTCAGGCGTTCGACGCTCAGCTTCTGGAGTTCCCGCGTGTGGCGCGCGGTTACGCGGCGGCCAGCTTCCACTACCAACTGGTCACCAACCCTGATGTCAAAGGCAAGGGTCTCGCCACGCAGCCGATCCGGAACCAGATCTAGCTCAAACTCATCGCCATTGAGGCGGAAGCAATCGGTTTCAAAAAAACAGTTCAGTATCCGCTGGGTGTCATAGCCCAAGGCGCGCAACAGGATGGTGGCCGGCAGCTTGCGACGGCGATCGATGCGCACGAAGACGTTGTCCTTGGGATCGAACTCGAAGTCGAGCCAGGAACCGCGATAGGGAATGACGCGCGCCGAGAAGAGCAGCTTGCCGGAGGAGTGGGTCTTGCCCTTGTCGTGGTCGAAGAAGACGCCCGGCGAGCGGTGTAACTGGGAGACGATAACCCGCTCGGTGCCGTTGATAATAAAGGTACCAGTATCGGTCATGAGCGGCATTTCGCCCATGTAGACCTCCTGTTCCTTGATGTCCTTGATGACGCGGGACCCGGCGGGGGCATCCCGATCGTAGATCACCAGGCGCAGCAGCACCCGCAGGGGGGCCGCATAGGTGGCTCCCCGTTGATGGCACTCGCGCACATCAAAGGGCGGCTCCCCGAGACGGTAGCTGACGTACTCCAGCACCGCGTTCCCAGAGTAGCTCTCGATGGGAAAGACGGATTTGAAGGCCGCGTGCAGCCCCATGTCGAGCCGCTCGGAGGGTTTCATGCCCTCCTGAAGATAATCCCGATAAGAGTCAATCTGGGTCGCGAGCAGGAAGGGGACCTCCAGGATGCTGGTGCGCTTGCCGAAGTCCTTGCGGATACGCTTTTTCTCGGTGAACGAATAACCCATGCTGCCTTACCCTCGACGTACTGATAATTGGGCCGCCCTGGAACGGGCGGCGGATCGGGACGGAACGTGCGGACTGTCTAATCGTCCTTCCCACCCGATGCGTGCGCGTCTCAAAGCCCCGCGACGGAAACAGGGAAAGGCCGGCGGTCCAAGGACCGCCAGCCCCTCATTCCTAGTGGAAGAATAACGACGCAAGATCGAGATTATTTAACCTCGACGGTGGCGCCAGCCTCTTCCAGTTGCTTCTTGGCCGTAGCCGCCTCATCCTTGGAAACACCTTCTTTCACGGTGGTCGGCACCCCTTCGACGGCGTCCTTGGCCTCCTTGAGACCCAGGCCCGTCAGGGCGCGGACAACCTTGATAACGCTGACCTTATTTTCGCCGAAGCCGGTCAGAACGACGTCGAACTCGGTCTTCTCCTCAACGGCCTCGGCCGCGGCGGCGGCAGGGGCAGCAGCCACGGCGACAGCCGCGGCGGCGGTTACGCCAAACTTCTCTTCCATCGCGCTGATGAGCTCAACAACATCCATGACGGTCATGTTGGCGATGGCTTCCAGGATGTCTTCTTTAGATATAGACATAGGTTTCTCCTAAATCGAATAGCTGGTTGATGCCCTACCGAGGACCGGACCCGGGGGGTCAGGCCGCCTCTTTGGCATCGCGGACCGCCGCGAGGGTACGGACAAGCTTGCCCGGGACCTCGTTGATGGTCGCCACGAGTTTCTGCGCCGGGGCCTTCATGACGGACATGAGCTGGGATATCGCCTGCTCGTAGGTCGGCATCTTCGCGAGCGTGCCGAGTTCCGAGGGGGCGAGCAGCTTGCCGCCAATGGACACAAGCGTGACCTTGAGCGCGTTATTGCCCTTGGCAAACGCCTCGACCACGCGTGCCGCCGAACCCGGATCCGTCTGCGAAAAGGCCAGGACCATGGGCCCCTTGAGGGCCCCCTGGATGCAGGCGAAATCCGTACCTTCGACGGCGCGCTTGGCCAGGGTGTTCTTGACGACGCGCAGATACACCCCAGCCTTGCGCGCCTCAACGCGCAGGTTGGTCATCTGGGCGACGGTCAAGCCCCGGTATTCGGCGCCAACGGCCGAATAAGCGCTCTTCGCGACTTCCGCGACCTCGGCGACGATGGTTTCTTTCTGGGCAAAATTCAGTGCCACAGTTCGTCACCTCCTGATTTCGGTTGTCTGGGGACTCTATCCCCTGTGCCGATTGCCGCCCGGGCTATCCCTAACCCAGTATGGCGGCGGTTCCGTGCGCCGTTATCAGGGTCTTGTCACCGCTAGCGCGGTCACCAGTCCGATTCGGGAGCACCGTCTGCGCGGGCCTGCGTCAATTAAGTCCGGCGCAACCTGGAATCCTTGAGGCAGCCCGGACGCCCGCGGTCTTTGACGGTCCCCGGCTAACCGCCGAGGCCCCAAAGATCGCATCGGACCCCAACCAAATGGCCAGGGTCCGAAAATTAACGCGGCCATCAATCTCAACGGCCGCCAAGTCAGGGCGAGGTGTAAACCCCACCCCCAACCGACCGACTAGACGAGGGCCTGGTGGTCCACCGTCATCCCGGGGCCCATGGTCGTCGAGACCGTGACCTTACGCATGTAGACACCTTTGGAGGTACTAGGCTTGACCTTCATCAGGTTGCGCAGCAAGGCCTCAAGGTTTTCGCGCAAGGCGACGGCCTCGAAGGAGACCTTGCCCAGGGGGCAATGGATGATGCCCGCCTTGTCGGTGCGATAGCGCACCTGACCGGCCTTGGCATTGCGTACTGCTTCGGCCACATCGGCGGCCACGGTACCGACCTTGGGATTGGGCATGAGGCCGCGAGGACCCAGCAAACGCCCCAGTTGGCCTACCACGCGCATGGCATCCGGAGAGGCGATGATGACATCGTAGTTGATGTTACCCGCCTTCATGTCTTCCGCCAGATCTTCCATTCCGACGCGTTCGGCGCCGGCCGCCGTGGCTGCTTCCGCCGCCGCCCCCTGGCAGAAGACGGCCACGCGCACCTGCTTACCAATACCATTGGGCAACACGGTAGCGCCGCGAACCACCTGATCGGACTTACGCGGGTCGACGCCCAGATTCACGGAGACATCCACGTTCTCCATAAACTTGACCTTCGACAGCCCCTGGAGAACCACGAAGGCCTCTTCCGCCCCATAGACCCGGCCTTTTTCGATCCCGGCCCGAACCGCCTGCATGCGCTTTGAAAGCTTAGCCATTTCAGACTCCCTCCACATTCAGGCCCATGGCCCGGGCACTGCCAGCAATGGTACGAACAGCGGCGTCCATATTGGCGGCCGTCAAGTCCGGCATTTTCATGCTGGCAATCTCCTCAAGTTGGGCGCGTGTAACAGTGCCAATCTTATTGGTATGAGGGATCTTGCTGCCCTTGGTCACGCCAGCGGCCTTCTTGAGCAGAACGGTAGCGGGCGGAGTCTTGGTAATAAAGGTAAAGCTGCGGTCGGCGTAGACCGTGATGACCACCGGCGTGGGCATACCCTTTTCCAAATTCTGCGTTTTGGCATTGAAGGCCTTGCAGAATTCCATGATATTCACGCCGCGCTGGCCGAGGGCCGGGCCGACGGGCGGGCTCGGATTGGCCTCACCAGCCTTGACTTGCAGCTTGATATAAGCTGTTATTTTCTTTGCCATTTCAACCTCTATGGGTGGGTTCGACCGCCAGCCGCAAGGGGCTGGCTCCCCGGATCCGCTTTCCCCTCGCTAACAGAGGGTGGGATCGGCTCATGGATTTGAATCCATGAATTCGTTTTAGGGTCGGTTTTCGCGAAAGGACGCCGGCGCAGCCGGGCCACGACCGCCAACTCAGCCCTTCTCGACCTTGGAGAATTCCAAATCAACCGGGGTAGAGCGGCCGAAGACCAGGACTGACACTTTAAGACGGTTCTTTTCGTAATCCGCCTCTTCGACCACGCCCGTAAAGTCCGTAAAGGGACCATCGATCACCCGTACCATTTCGCCTGGCTCATAAAGGACCTTGGGCCGGGGTTTCGTGGCACCGTCCTGCATGCGTTGCAGAATGGCATTCGCCTGGCTATCGGGAATCGGGGCCGGACGATCGCGATGACCGCCAATGAAACCCATGACTTTGGGCACATCGCGCACCAGATGCCAGGTATCGTCGGTCATCTCCATGCTGATCAGGACATAGCCCGGAAAGAACTTGCGCTCGACCTTGTGCTGGACACCATTACGGATCTCGACCACGGTCTCGGTCGGAACCAGGATATCGCCGAATTGTTCCTCCACGCCGGCGCGCTTGATCCGATCCTCCAGCGCACGCTTGACTTGATTCTCCATGCCGGAGAAGGCGTGAATCACATACCAGCGCTTGGCCACACTCAACTCCCTTGCCCGGTCAGCAATCGCAGGACGCTCATCAGCACCATATCAAATAGCCACATAATGATTCCCAGAATCAAGACCATGACTACGACGATAAAGGTGGTTTGCAGGGTCTCCTGACGGGTCGGCCACACCACTTTACGGACTTCGGTACGCGCATCTCCCACGAAGTGCCACAGTTGGTTCCCTATCTGGGTCTGGAGGGCGATCGCCGCCGCTCCGCCCACAATCACTAACAGACCCAGAACTCTCATCAATGCCGAATAATCGGCAAAGAAATAGAAGCCGTAAATACCGGCAATTATCAAGAGGGCCGCCGCGGCCAGTTTGGCGGTATCCAAACGGCTAGCGCCAGCCTCGTCTTTTACATTCATGAAGATACCACGCCGCTCACTGCGAGGGGAAAGTGGCAGGCCAGGAGGGAATCGAACCCCCAACCTGCGGTTTTGGAGACCGCTGCTCTGCCAATTGAGCTACTGGCCTAAAAAAAATCGAATCCAAGTACTGGGGCGGGGGGCCGACAAACCCGATCCGCCCCGACACGAGACCAAGTCATTACGC
>CAWJBI010000028.1:0-13084 GCA_963841065.1 uncultured Gammaproteobacteria bacterium
ACCCGGTGGGCGCCCCCCCAGCAATTCCAAACTGTCCCTCATCCCCCTGGAGCTGCTGGATCAGCTCGACGCCTAGATCCCGCCTCGTCGCCGTCGCTACCGTCATGATGCGGACGCTCGCCCTGGGCCTGCTTTCTAAGTACGCCATCGACAGATCGCGCAGCGTGCGCGCCAGCCACCAATACTCACGCCTGCGCTCAGTCGACTGGGCCTAAGACGGCATGCAATACGGCAGCGGGGGTAGGTCATGGTAGCCATCCTAGTCGTAAGGGAGCACCTCGCGTCCCGCAAGACCGCCCGCTAGCAGCAGGGCAAGCATGGAACGGACGATTCGGACTATTTAAGCCTTACTTGGCGACGCCGGACCTTCAACGGCGCGTCCCCCCGCCGCGACGCATGCGGGCCTTGAAGCCTGAGCCCATAGTGTGCGACCCGGGCTCCAGCGGCCAATGGGTTATGGGTCATTTCCGGGGCGTTATCCTTGCAGGGATCGATCCCGGGGAGTGCGGCAGTCGAGTCCGATGCTCGAGACCAGGGCCCCCACCCAGCAAGACGATGCCGACCCCGATTCGTCCGGCGTGGTCCATCAAGCCAACATTGCATGTCATGGCCGCCTGCCATCTGGGCTTACGTCCTTGGCTATCAACAAAGCCGACTGCCTTCAGACGCCCCAACGTGGTTTCAGGAATCGATCATTCTTCCCTACATGCCGCTTCATTCTTGAACCAAACAGGATTGTTATTGTCCTATATAGCGAATACGGAGGAATCATGTTGCGGATTGCCAAGCTCACCGATTACGCCATCAGCCTGATGGCCCACATGGCCCGTTCGCCTGGCCGCCAGGTCAGCGCCCAGCAGTTTTCCCTGGAGACCGAACTGCCGGTGCCGACCGTAGCCAACCTGCTCAAGCGGCTGTCCCGCGCTGGCCTGGTCTACAGCACGCGCGGCGTGGCGGGCGGCTATGGTCTGGCGAAAAACCCCAAGGACATCACGATGGTGGATGTCATTACCGCCATCGAGGGCCCGGTGGCCTTGACCGAATGCGCCCTGGGCGCTGGCAATTGCAGCCTGGAGGCCGGCTGTACCACTCGCGCCCATTGGCGCCTGATCAACCAGGCCGTGCGCGTGGCCCTGGATTCCGTGAGCCTGGCCGTCCTGGCGTCCCCCCCGGCACGGACAGGCGAAACTGGCATCAGGATGCCGCGCAAACAGACAAAAGGAGGAGAAAAGCATGGACAACCTTGAATTACAACGCCACCTGGACACGGAGTATCGGTGGGGCTTCGTCACCGACATCGAGCAGGACACCCTGCCCATGGGCCTGGACGAGGATGTCGTCCGCCTGATCTCGGCGAAGAAGGGCGAGCCCGCCTTCATGCTCGATTGGCGGCTCAAGGCCTACCGGCACTGGCTGACCATGACCGAACCGACATGGTCCAGCGTGCGCTACCCGGCCATCGACTACCAGACTCTGCACTACTACTCAGCGCCCAAAACCAGGGACAGCGGCCCTAAGAGCCTGGCCGAGGTCGATCCCGAACTGCTGCGTACCTACGAGAAGCTCGGCATCCCTCTGGCCGAGCGCAGTGCCCTGGCCGGCGTAGCGGTCGATGCGGTGTTCGACTCGGTGTCCGTGGCGACCACCTTCAAAGACAAGCTGGAACAGCTCGGCATCCTGTTTTGCCCCTTCTCCGAAGCGGTTATCAAATACCCCGAACTCGTGCAACAGTACCTCGGTTCGGTGGTCCCCTACACCGACAACTTCTTCGCCAGCCTGAACTCGGCAGTGTTCTCGGACGGTTCCTTTGTCTACGTGCCCAAGGGGGTGCGCTGCCCGATGGAACTGTCGACCTATTTCCGCATCAACGCCCGCAACACCGGTCAGTTCGAGCGCACCCTGATCATCGCCGACGAGGGCTGCTATGTGAGCTACCTGGAGGGCTGCACGGCGCCCACCCGAGACGAGAACCAGCTCCATGCCGCAGTGGTCGAGCTGGTCGCACTGAAGGACGCCCGGATCAAGTATTCCACGGTCCAGAACTGGTACCCCGGTGACGCCGAGGGACGCGGTGGCATCTACAACTTCGTCACCAAGCGGGGCGACTGCCGGGGCGAGCGTGCCCACATCTCGTGGACCCAGGTCGAGACCGGCTCGGCCATTACCTGGAAATACCCGAGCTGCATCCTGCGCGGCGACCACTCGGTGGGTGAGTTCTACTCCGTGGCCCTGACCAACCACCACCAGCAGGCCGACACCGGCACCAAGATGATCCACATTGGCCGCGACACCCGCAGCACCATCGTGTCCAAGGGCATCGCGGCCGGCCACGGCAGCAACGCCTATCGGGGCTTGGTCAAGGTCCTGGCTACGGCCGAGGGCGCCCGTAACCACACCCAGTGCGACTCGCTCCTGATGAGCCCGACCAGCGCCGCCCACACCTTCCCCTACATCGAGGTCAGGAACCCGGGCGCGATCGTGGAGCACGAGGCCACCACAAGCCGGATCGGCGACGACCAGTTGTTCTATCTGAAGAGCCGGGGCCTTGACGAGGAAGAGGCGGTCAACCTGATCGTCAACGGTTTCTGCAAGGAAGTCTTCAAGGAACTGCCCATGGAGTTCGCGGTGGAGGCCCAAAAACTGCTAGCCGTCAGCCTCGAAGGCGCGGTCGGCTAAATCGGAACAAGGAGATAGCGATGCTCGAAATCAAGGATCTGCACGTATCGGTCGACGACAAGGCCATCCTCAAGGGTATTGACCTCACCGTGAAGCCTGGCGAGGTCCATGCCATCATGGGTCCGAACGGCTCGGGCAAGAGCACGCTGGCCCAGGTCCTGGCTGGACGCGAGGGCTACCGGGTGACCCAGGGCAGCCTGCGCTACCTGGACAGCGATCTGCTGCCCCTCAGCCCCGAGGCGCGTGCCCGCGCCGGCATCTTCCTGGCCTTCCAGTACCCGATCGAGATTCCCGGCGTGGCGAACGCCCAGTTCCTGCGCAGCGCGCTCAACAGTCAGCGCGGCTACCGGGGCGAACCCGAGCTGGATGCCTTCGATTTCCTGGAATTCGTGAAGGGGCGTCTGGCCATGCTCGAGATCGACGACAGCTTCCTGTACCGATCGCTCAACGAAGGCTTCTCCGGGGGCGAGAAGAAGCGCAACGAGATCCTCCAGATGGCGGTACTGGAACCGCGCCTGGCCATCCTGGACGAAACCGATTCAGGCCTCGACATCGACGCCCTCAAGGTGGTCGCGCGCGGCGTCAACGCCCTGCACGCTCCCGATCGCGCCATCATCCTGGTCACCCACTACCAGCGCCTGCTCGAATACATCGTCCCGGACCGGGTCCACGTCCTGGCCGAAGGCCGCATCGTCCGCTCTGGCGACCGCGACCTGGCCCTGGAACTGGAGGCCAAGGGCTACGGCTGGCTGAACATCCGGAACAACTGCGAGGAGACCTTCATACCATGACCGCCAACACGCCCTTCATCGAGGCCCTGCGCCGGATCGAGGTACCGGGCTGGCTAGCCAGCGAGCGTGGCGCGGCCCTGGATCGTTTCCTGGCGACCGGCATGCCGAGCGCCCGCCTGGAGGCCTGGAAGCACACCTCGCTGGCCGCGCTGGAACGCAGGGTCTTGCATTCGCCCACCTCGGTGGCGTGTGAGGCGGTCTGCCCGGACATCGCGTCCTATCCGGGCCACGCCCTGTTGTTCCAGAACGGCCAGCTGTACTGCCACGGCATCTATCTGGCCAATCAGATCGCCGGTACCCTGCTTGACCTGGCCAACACTCAGGCCGTGCACCAGTACCTGGGCCAGGTGGCCGACGACACTGCCCTGGCCAACCTCAACCTGGCGCTCTGGCAGGATGGTGCCCATGTCTACGTACCCGCCGGCGATCATCTCACCCTGCCGATCTTCACCCTCTACGGCGCCGCCGAGGCCGAGGCGATGCTCTATCCACGCACCCTGGCGGTACTGGAACATGGCGCGGAGGCCATCCTGGTCGAACACTTCCTTGGCCAGACCGGTCAACCCTACTGGCAGAACGCCGTTACCGAAATTGTCCTGGAAGATGGCGCCCACCTCACCCACCTCAAGGTGATCGAGGAAGGCGCGGCCGCGACCCACACCAGCCTGACCGCGGTTCGCCTGGGCCGGGACAGCGAATACCGCGCCCTGCACATCGGCTTGGATGGCGCCCTGGCACGGCACGAGATCAGGGTCCACATGGCCGGCCCGGGTGCCACGACCCGGATCGACGCCTTCGACCTGGCCGACGGCCACCGCCATGCCGACCTGCATCTGCGCATCAACCATCGCGCGCCCTCGGGTACCAGTCGGGTCACCTACCGGGGCCTGGCCGAAGGCCGTGGCCGCGCCGTGTTCGACGGCCATGTCGTGGTCGACCGCGCCGCCCGCAAGACCGACGCCCGGCAATCCTGCCGGGGCCTGCTGCTCTCGCCTCAAGCCGAGATCGACGCCATGCCCAGGCTGGAGATCTATGCCGACGACGTGAAGTGCGGCCATGGCGCCAGCATCGGCAACCTGGACCGGGAGGCCCTGTTCTACCTACAAAGCCGCGGCATCGATCTCGCGCTGGCGCGCCAACTGCTGATGCAGGGCTTTGCCAACGAGGCCCTCGGGCTGCTCGACCACACCCACCTGCGCAACTGGCTGATGCCCCGCCTGATCGCGGCCATGGCCCGGCGCACTCTGATGGAGCCAATCCCATGACCGGCGACCTGCGCGAACTCTACGAAGAAGTGATCCTGGAACATAATCGCCACCCCCGGCATTTCCTCGAGAACCCGCCTGGCAGCAACCATCACGCCCTCGGCTTCAACCCCCTGTGCGACGACGAGATCGCGGTCCACCTCAAGGTGGCAGACGGCCACATCGCCGAAGCCGGCTTCGAGGGCGCCGGTTGTGCCGTGGCCATGGCCTCCGCTTCCATGATGACCGAGGCGATCCAGGGCAAGACCGTTGCCGAGGTCGACCGTCTGTTCGATCGGGTGCACGCCATGCTGGCCGAGGACGGCCCGGCCGATGCGGTCGGCAAATTGAAGGTGCTGTCGGGGGTCAGGGAATTCCCCATGCGGGTGAAATGCGCCACCCTGGCCTGGCACACCCTGCGGGCAGCACTGGACAATCGCAGCGAGACCGTGACCACCGAGGAGGCCGTGGCCGCGTGCCCGCAACCCGAGCCCAGGACGATGCCATGAACCTGGCGCGCCTGCTCCGCGAGCCCGCCCCGGAGGGCGACCTGCGCAGTCACGTGATCGCCGCCCTGCGCCGGATTCGCGACCCCGAAATCCCGATCAACATCTATGACCTCGGTCTGGTCTACGACCTGGAAATCGACAACCTCAACCGGGTCACCATTCGCATGACGCTGACCGCGCCCGCCTGCCCGGTGGCCCAGACCTTTCCGGCCCTGGTGGAGGACGCGGTTGAAGCAGTGGACGGCGTAAGCCGCGCGAACGTGGAACTGGTCTGGGAGCCGCCCTGGGACACCAGCCGGATGGACGAGGCGGCCCGGCTGCAACTGGGACTATATCGATGAACGACTGGATTGAAGTGGCCCGCATCGACGACTTCCCCATCGGCGCGTGCCGGGTGGTGCATGCGAACGGGGTCCGGATCGCCGTATTTCGGCTCGAATCCGGCTTTTACGCCATCGAGGACGTCTGCAGCCATGATGGCGGCGAACTGGCCAGCGGCACCCTGAATGGCCGCGAGATCACCTGCCCCCGCCATGGCGCCCGCTTCGACATCACCACCGGCGAGGTCACCGCGCCGCCGGCCTACGAAGCGGTCGCCGTGCTGCCCGTGCGGATCACGGCTGGCCTGGTCGTTGTTCGCGACGACCGCTGGGATTGAACGCCGCGCCCTGCGTGGGCAGGTACAAGGGAGGACGTCATGAGCGACACCCGTAGCGAGCGCGACAGCCTGGGCACCCTACAGGTCCCGGCCGACCGCCTTTGGGGTGCCCAGACCCAGCGCGCCCTGGAACACTTCCGGATCTCCTCGGAAACCATGCCGGGTCCGCTGATTCTGGCCCTGGCCGAAGTCAAGAGGGCCTGTGCCCAGGTCAACCAGGACCTCGGCTGGCTCGATCCGGCCCTGGGCCAAGCCATCGTCGCGGCCGCCGACGAGGTGCTGACGGGTCGGCATGACCGGGAATTCCCCCTGATGGTCTGGCAGAGCGGCTCGGGCACCCAGACCCACATGAACATGAACGAGGTCCTGGCCAACCGGGCCTCGGAACTGCTTGGCGGCAGCCGCGGCGAGGCGCGGCGGGTGCATCCCAACGACCAGGTCAACCTCGGCCAGTCCAGCAACGACGTCATCCCGACCGCGATGCATGTGGCCGCGAGCCTGGAACTGACGCACCGGCTGCTGCCCGCCCTGGATATACTGCGCGCGACATTGGACGGCAAGGCGCGCGAATTTGCCGACATCGTCAAGATCGGCCGAACCCACCTCCAGGATGCCGTACCCCTGACCCTGGGCCAGGAGTTCTCCGGCTACGTTGCCCAGCTTGATCATGCCCACCAGATCATCGTCGCGGCCCTGCCGGCCCTGCTGGACCTGGCCATCGGCGGCACGGCGGTGGGCACCGGGTTGAACAGCCCGGCCGGGTTTGGCGACCGGGTCGCGGCAGAACTGTCGGCGCGCCTCGGACTGCCGTTCCGGAGCGCCGCCAACAAATTCGCCGCCCTGGCCGCCCACGACGCGCTGGTCGCGGCCCACGGCGCCCTCAAAACCCTGGCCGTCGCCCTCACCAAGATCGCCAACGATATCCGCTGGCTGGCCTCGGGGCCGCGCGCGGGCCTGGGCGAGCTGCGCCTGCCCGCGAACGAGCCCGGCAGTTCCATCATGCCGGGCAAGGTCAACCCGACCCAATGCGAGGTCCTGGCCATGCTCTGCTGCCAGGTGTTCGGCAACGATGTGGCTATCACCTACGCCGGCGCTTCAGGCAATTTCGAATTGAACGCATACAAACCGCTGATCGCCCATGCCTTTCTGCAAAGCGTGCGCTTGTTGGCCGACGGCATGACCAGTTTCGAGGCCTACTGCGTGCGCGGCATCACGGCCGAACGCGGCCATGTGGCCGACCTGCTGGAGCGCTCATTGATGCTGGTAACCGCGTTGACGCCTCATATCGGCTACGACCGCGCCGCCGCCATCGCCTGCCGGGCTGATCGGGATGGCATCAGCCTGCGCGAGGCCACCCTGGCCTCGGGCCAGGTCACGGCGGAAGAATACGACTGCTGGGTCCAGCCGGCACGCATGGCACGGCCACACTCGGACGAAGCTTGAGGAAGGCCAGGAACCCTTGACGATCAGGGGGATGGCCTACCCGGTGTGCTTCTTGAACATCTTGGCCACCCTTTTTTTCTTGGGCGACAGCGTGGCCTGTATTTCGCTTCCTTCTTGGAAGGCTGGGACTTGGACAGGGTGTTAGCTCCTGATCACGTTGAAGGTCTCCCCGAGAAGGCGTGGCAGAGGAACCGGAGTAGCTGTCCCAGCCGCGCTGCTGGTCCTCGACCACTTCGGGATGGTCGCGCAGGAACTGTTCCATGAAGCCCGTGAATTCCATGGCGTCGGTTCCGACCCGCGCAAGACCCGACACCGGAAGCGCTCGCGGCCGTCCCCGTCACCGCCACTCAGCAGCAAACCCGCTTGTCGCCTTTCGTCCTCTGGCGGCTGGCATTCCAGCATCAGGTGCTACGGGAAGTAAAAGCCTGCTGTCCTAACCAGGCCCCGATGCGCTGGTGGTGGGCGCCTGTAACCGGTAACGCCAATTCCGCGGATATCTTCGCTTTCCGCGCGAGCGCTGACGGCCGGGCTGCGGCTTGTATGCCCGGCCCGGCATTGAGTCCGTGGCGCACATTGTCGCCATCCAGGACGGCACTGTGCAGGCCCAGACCATGGAGGCGGTGATCCAGGGTGTTGGCGATGGTGCTCTTGCCCGAGCCGCTCAGGCCCGTGAACCAGACACGCAGCAGATCACGCAGTCGCGGTGACCGTGCAGGGTCTTGCGGCGTTAGCGCGTAACCTGATGTTCATGCCAGGTTACGTTGGTTTCGTTCGACATGGTGGTGAGGGATTCCGAGGTTGGGGGTTAAAACAGGGACCGCATCATGGCTTGAAAGGGGCTTTCCTTGCAACCCAGGGGCGCCGCCTGGCATCATCCCCAAAGCCCATCCAGGAAAATCCGGAGGCAGGTCTTGACTGGGGTGTCTCCGCCTCTTGACGAATTTTGCTCGTAATCGTTCACGCCCCGGCTGCGGCAAGGGTTGTAGGGGCCGCCCGACGCGCCGGTCGAACAGTGCCCCAGCCTTTTCGTGCCCGAGCGAAAGGAATCCTTTTTTTAGACAATAACCTGTAAGGAGCGAACTGATGACCGGGATCGAACTGACCAATATCCTGCGCACCGCCCTCGACAAAGGCAACGCCGTGGTCCGCATCCGCGCCGAGTTGGCACCAGCCGCCGGGAATAAGCTGCTCCCGCCCACCTACACCGGGGGCAAACATAACCTCACCCCGCCCCGGGGCGATGGCTCATCCGAATGGTGCAGCCTGGATAGTCCCGCCTCCTTCGCCAACCGCGTCGAAGCCGAACTCTACGCCGCCTACCCTGAACTGGCGCCGCTGCGCGTCACCGTCGGTAGCCGGACCCTCTCCACCCTGCAAATGCCCCACCGGGTCTTCGATGCCACCCTCCGCGAAAGCACTCTGGTCGACGTGCCCTGGCTGGACACCCCCATCGCGCAATCCGTGCAGGCCGCGACCCCAGAGACAGCCTACGCCCTGCTGCACTGGGACCCCGCCCTGCTTCTGTTTGGCGGTTGGGACTCCACCAAGCTGGGTCGGCGCAAGGCCGCGCGCGAGGCCAAGTATCCCGCCGCCCTGTCCTGTGAAATCACCGCCCTCGACGTCCTGCCGCTCAACCGAGCCGGGAGCCGCATCGACCCCCTGGGCATCGAGGGCACCGAGCCCAACCTGGTGGAGTTCGAGGACGGACGCCTGGCATCCTATGAGGCTCCCCTTCACGGCGACCTGCCCATCCGACCCGAATCGGAAAACAATGTCTACCCGCGCCGCGTCAAGCCCGCCCAGGTCAATCTTGGTAACGTCGCCCCCAGCCTCATCAGCAAGGGCGTGCTGGTGCGCGGTCCTGTCACTCTAGCCGGCGTGCTCGACCTGCGCCGCCTCGGACGCTACCACTTCGCCCCCGTCGCCGACCTCGAGGCCCGACTGCTGCTGGCCCTGATGGGGCTTTTCGGCGTGGATGCCGTTCTGCGCCGGGGTCTCGACCTGCGCCGCGACTGCGAACTGGTGGCGACCCACGCGACGGTCTCCCTGGTCAGTTACGGTGGCGCGGAAGAAGCCCTGGACCTGTCCGACAGCGATGCCGCCCTCCGGACCCAAATCGACGCCCTGGGTCCGCACCTCGCCCCGCCTACCGTCCTTGCAGGCAACGCCGCCCTGACCAGCCTGGTGGCCTAGATGATCGTCATCCAGGCCGAGTTTCTGCGCGGGTGTTACGTTGCCGCCGACCCGACCCGCGTCGAGTCTCCCGAGTGGCCGCCTGCGCCCGCCCGGCTGTTCTCCGCCTTGGTGGCCAGTGCCTATGCCCTGGGCCTTGACCCGGGCCCGCTGACGACCCTGGAGTTGGCGCCAGAGGTGCGCCATGGCGATGCCCTCAAGGCGCCAGGCACCATCAACTATGTTTCCCAAGCCTTTTTCAACAAGGGCGACCGTCCGAAACAGGCCACCCGTCGTCCCCAGATGGTAGGCATCGAGGACCCGGTTTACTTCGCCTGGGACGTACCCCTCGACCCCGACTGGCTCAAGCCGGTCCTGGATGGCGTCACCTATCTGGGCCGCGCCGAGTCCCCGGTGCGCCTGTCCCTGGCCCCAGACCTGCCCGCCATGCCCCACCACCTGGCCCCGGACCCGCAAGGCGAAACCCTCCTGCGCGTACCGGTGGCGGGCTGGCTGGCCCAACTCCAGGCCCATTACGCCAGCGGGGCCCGGCTGGTGGCACCCTACGTCCCCTATGCGGACCCTCGCGCCCAGGTTGCCGACACGCCTTGGGGAGAACTCCTGGTCCTGCGCCCAGACGGCGGTAACCTCTGCGCCGCTGCCCAATTGGGTGACGGCCTGCGCCGCGCCGTGATGAGCCACGCCCCGGAGCGGATGAGCCCCCTGCTCCATGGTCATGAGAAGGTACCCCATGCCGCCTGGCTCACCCTGCCCGATGTCGGCCATCCCCACGCCGCCGGACGGGTACTGGGCCTCGGGATGCTGCTGCCCCGGGAGACCGGCCGCGCCGAACGCGACGAGGCGGTCCTGGCCCTCTCCCAGGTCCGGGAACTCTGCCTGGAGGATGGGCAGCGGCTCGAACTGCGCCCCCAACCCGCCCACCAGCCGACACCCCAGGGCATCGAGCGGCTGGACCTGGGCCCGCGCCAGCCGCACCTGGACCACGGCCACGCCCATCGTCCTGGAGCGTCACCCCCGGCGGGGCCAGTCGGTGGAAGACCTCATCGCCGACACCTGCGAACGCTGGGGCTATCCCCGTCCGATCGGGGTGGAGATCGGCCAGCACAGCCCCCTGCGCGGCGTCCCCATGGCGAAAGCCTTCCGGCCCCGGCGCCCCGGGTGCTGGACGCACGCCGTCCTGTACTGGGACCGGCCGGTGCGCGGCCCCGTGCTGCTCGGGCGCGAACAACACTTTGGCCTGGGCCTGCTGCGCCCCCTGCTGGGAGAAGGCTGATGGACTTCGCTCACTGGTACCAGGAGCGCCACGGCTATCCGCCCTTCCCCTGGCAGGAGGCCCTGGCCCACCGTTTCGCCCAAGGTGACTGGCCCGACGCCCTGACCCCACCCACCGGGGCTGGCAAGACCGCCGTCATCGACGTCTGGCTCTGGGCACGCCTGGCAAAGCACCCGGTTCCCCGGCGCCTGAGCTACATCATCGACCGGCGTCTCGTCGTGGACGGTGTCCAGGACTATGCCCAGAGCCTGGCCGACTCCCTACCGGCATCGGACCGCCCCGTCATCGTCCACATGCGCGGTGGCATCACCATCGACAACGACTGGGTCCGCGAACCGGAGCGCCCGACCCTGATCATCAGCACCCTGGACCAGGCGGGTAGCCGCCTGCTGTTCTCGGGCTACGGCGTGTCGCCCACGGCCGCGCCCATCCACGCCGCCCTGCTCGGCACCGACACCCTCTGGGTACTGGACGAGGTCCACCTGGCGCAACCCCTGCTCCAGACCCTGGGCGCGGTCCAGGCCCTGGGCGCCAGCCTGCGGGTCCTGCCCATGTCGGCCACCTGGGACAGCCCCAACACCCTCGGCCTCACCGCCGCCGACCTGGCCAACCCGGTGCTGGCCAAGCGGTTTGGCAGCCCGAAACCGGCGAGCCTGGTGAAGGTAGCCCCCACCGACGACCTGACCGATGCACTGGCCAAGCAGGCAAGCGCCCTGCGTCAGGCCGGTAGCGAGGTGGTCGCCGTGGTGTGCAACCGGGTCGCCACGGCCCGCGCCGTTTTTGAGGAACTGCGGCATGAGGGTGAGGCGGTCCTCCTCACCGGGCGCATCCGGCCCGCCGACAAGGCGGCCCTGCTGGAGGCCTACCTGCCGCGCCTGGCGGTGGGGTCACGGGGTAAACGGACGCCTTTGTATCTCGTCGCCACCCAGACCATCGAGGTCGGCGCCGATCTGGATTTCGATGCCATGGTGACCGAGTGCGCGCCCATCTCCGCCCTGCGCCAGCGGGCCGGACGGCTCAACCGCCTCGGCGAACTGGCGACGGCGGCCCTGGTCATCGTCTACCAACCCCTCAAGGACGATAGGGTTTACGGCAAGGCCGTCGCCGAGGCCTGGTCCTGGCTGACCAAGGTCGCCAGGGCCCCCGTCCGCGGCCAGCCCAAGGTCGTGGACTTCGGCGTCACCGCGCTGGGCGCCCTGCTGGCCGCCAAGCCGCCACCCCAGGAGGAAATACCCCAAGCCCCCCTGCTGCTGCGCACCCATCTCGACCTGCTGGCCAGCAACACGCCCCATGGGCTGGAGATCGCCCCCTGGTTGCACGGTTGGCAGCGCAATGCCGCCGATGTTTATCTCTGTTGGCGCGCCGACTGGGGCCCCGAGAGCCTTGCCGCCGCCCCGCCCCGGCAACAGGAGTTGCTCGCCGTGCCCCTCTGGGCCGCCCAACGCTGGAGCGCCGACATCGCCGACGTCGAAGGAGCCCAAGCCGCGGAGCCCGGCGACCGCACTCGCCGCTGCCTGCGCTGGGATGGCGAGACGGCGGAGATGATCCGCCTCGGCGAGGCACGCATCGGCGACACCCTGGTCCTGCCCTGCACCCTGGGGGGCTGCGATGCCTACGGCTGGGCCCCCGCCTCGACCGTCCCGGTCACGGATGTCGGTGATGATCAACGCCGCCTGCGGCTCCACCCTGAGGTCCATCCCGAATTCGCCGCCGAGATCGCCGCCCTGCTGGCCGATGAGGACACCCGCGCCGCCGACTGGCGCCGCCTCGCCATCCGGGCCGGGATGTCCACCCCCGGGCGCGTCAAGGCCATACCCCGTGGCTGCGTGGTCACCGAGCGCGGTCACTGGGACAGTGCCACCGCCCGGGTGCCGGTGAGTCTCTCGGACCATAGCAAGGCGGTCGGCGCCGAGGCCCGGCGCCTGGCCGAGGCCTTGGGCATCACCGAACCCAGGCTTCTGGAAGCGGTCACCGAGGCCGGACGCAAACACGACATCGGCAAGGCGGACCCGCGCTGGCAAGCCATGGTGGGCTGGACGCCGGGCCAGGCGCCGCTGGCCAAGGGACCGGGTGGTGCGCGCCATCCCTGGCTGATCCTGCCGCGCGGCTGGCGCCACGAAATGGCCTCGGTCGCCCGCCTGACGCATACCGCCCCGCTGGCGCGCTATCTGGTCGGCACCCATCATGGCCATGGCCGCCCCCACTTCTCCGCCGCCCCCGAGTTCGAGCTTTGGCAAGCCCTGGGTGATTGGGCGGGTTTGAGAACCCAACTGGTCAACGACCACGGCTACTGGGGC
>CAWJBI010000029.1:0-81755 GCA_963841065.1 uncultured Gammaproteobacteria bacterium
TCGGCGTCGAGGCGGGGGCGGCTTCGTCCTCCAGCCCTTGGTCCAGGCCCGCTTCGAGCAACTCATCGGCGAAGCGTAGGCGCTTGAGGGACAGGTCCTCCTGGAGGACGAAGGCGAGGTTTTCACGCCAGTCGAGGGCGAGCTTGGTGACCTGCTTGCCGGAGCGTAGATGGGTGGAGATTTCCTCGCAGGCCAGGTCATGGCCCCGGCAGCGCACCAGGGCGCGCTCGTCCTGGGCGTCGCGCAGCTCGCACTCATCACCCAATTCCAGGCCCGTGGGCAGTTCGCCCTCGGTGACCCAGCGAGTCATGAGCAACGGCAGGCCGGGCGGACGGGGGGCATGCACGGGCAGGGAGCCCAGGGTCTCGCGCAGCAGATCGACCACATCCTCGGCCGCCTTGGCGCTGGCGGCATCCACCAGCAGCCAGCCGGACTGGCGGTCCAGATAGGCGCAGACCCGGCGCGAGCGGGTGAAGGCGCGTGGCAGGAGATCCAGCATGACCTCATCGCGCAACGTACGGCGCTCCTTGCGGCCGACGGTGCGCGCCTCGCGATCCTCCATCTCGGCGATTTTTTCGTCCAGGCTCTCGGCCACCACCGAGGAGGGCAGCAAGCGCTCCTGGCGGCGGGCGCAGACCAGGAGGCAGTCACCCGCCACATGTGACAGTGCGGTAGCGCCATCGCCCAGGGGCGGGGCCCAGCCCAGGGTGGCCGTCTCCAGGGGGCCGCAGGGGCGGAAGGGACGCTCCGCGAGCTTCTCCTCGATCAGGTCCGCGTCAATCGCGGCTGGATCATCCAGCTTGAATAATCGGACATTCTTGAACACGACGCTTACTCCCCGGCAAAGGGACCGGGATCATCCGTGCCTCGGCGCCACTTGCAAGTCCAGGGATGGCTCAGGTTTTGAATCCGGACCCGATCGCCTCATCTTGCGGCAGCTTACAGCGCTCGAACTCGGCGATGACCTGGGCGCCCAGCAAGAGGATGAGGGCGGCGACCTCGAAGGTGAGAAGAAGGGCGACGGCACCGGCGAAGGAGCCGGAACAGATTCACCAGGGACAAGGTCTTGAAGTACCAGACCAGGACGTGGCGGCTGATCTCCCACAGCACCGCCGCGACCAGCCCCCCCACGAGGGCGTGGCGGGTGGCGATGCCGCCCAGGGGCATGACCAGATAGAGGGACATGAGAGGAGCACCAGACCAGCCTGGCCGAGGAGATAGAGTAGCGGGGCGGACAGGCCATCCAGACCCCATGCCCGGCCAAAGAACTGCCATTGGGTTTGGGACAGGGCCTCGATGGCGCCGCTGGTCAGGGTGATGAAAAGCAGGCCGGCCCCGATCAGGGCAATGAAGAGGAAGGGAATCAGGGCCGACACCATGAAGTGGCGGCGATGGGATGGCGACGCGATGGAAGAAGATCACCGACATGGCATTCTCCAGCAGGGTGAAGGCCATGGTGGAAAAGAAGATGAGGATGACAAAGCCGAGCCAGCCGATCAGATGACGATTGACGAGAAACTGCCCCAAATGTTCGGTCATGGTGTCCGCCATGCCGGGCATGAAGAGGGCCAGTTCGTCGCGCACCGCTTCCAGCAACTGGGCCTCTGGCACCAGGTTCGAGAGCCCCACCAGCAAGAGTAGGAAGAGCGGAATGATGGATAACAGCATGTAATAGGCGACGGCGCCAGACAGGAGCATCCCCTGATTACGCCTGAAGCCCCGCAAGACCCGCAGGGCGAAGGCCAAGGGTCCGCAGGGGGAGATCGCGTCGCCCCCCCCGACCCTCAATCGGGCTTTCCCCTCTGGGGGCTCCCGTGGCCCCTGCCCCCGCGGAACGGACGGCTTCATGTGGGCATGGACACCGGCAGGTGGCGACTACCCCATTCGCCGGGCCGGGGCTCGAAGACGCCGGCGCAAGAGGTGCCACAGGCGGCGCAGCGACCTTCGGCGTCCAGGCCCCAGGCGCCCAGTTGGTACCAGTCGCGCTCGATGAGCAAGGCCCCGCAGCCATGGCACCAAGTGCTCTCGCCCTCCGCGGTCGTGGACGTTGCCGGTGTAGGCATGACGCACGCCGTTGCGCGTGGCCATATCGCGGGCCCGGGTCAGGGTCGCCGTGGGCGTCGGCGGGACGTCGGGGATCTTCCAGTCCGGGTGGAAGGCGGTAAAGTGCATGGGGACATCCGGCCCGAGGTGCTCCACGACCCAGGCCGTCATGGCGTCGAGCTCGGCTGGCGAGTCGTTGTGGCCCGGGATGAGCAGGGTGGTCAGTTCGACCCAGACCGAGGTCTCGTGACGCAGGTACTCCAGGGTCTCCAGCACGGGTTGCAGGTGGCCGCCACAGAGGTGGTGATAGAAGTCATCGGTGAAGGCCTTGAGATCGACGTTGGCGGCGTCCATGGCGGAGAAGAAATCCTCGCGGGCACCCGGATTGATGTAGCCGGCGGTGACGGCGACATTGCGAATGCCCCGGGCCCGACAGGCCAGGGCCGTATCCCGGGCGTATTCGAGAAAGATGACGGGGTCGTTGTAGGTATAGGCGACGCTCCGACAGCCGAGTTCGGCGGCACGGCGGGCGATGGCCTCCGGGGAGGCGCTCACGGCCAGGGTATCGACCTCGCGGGATTTGCTCATATCCCAATTCTGACAGAATTTGCAGGTCAGGTTACAGCCGGCGGTGCCAAAGGACAGCACCGGGGTCCCGGGCAGGAAGTGATTGAGGGGCTTCTTTTCGATGGGGTCGACACAAAAGCCGCTGGAGCGCCCGTAACTGGTGAGCACCACCTCGCCACCCTGGCAGGCGCGCACGAAGCAGAGCCCGGCCTGGCCCTCCTTGATGTGGCAGTTGCGGGGGCAGACATCGCATTGCACCCGGCCATCCTCCAGGCGATGCCAGTAACGGGTAGGGTAGTTGGTGAGGGGAAGGGTCACGTCATTCACCTCGCTAGTGCCCTGCCAGCGGGCTTGCCGGCAGGGGGGTTGTTTTCGACCTAAAATAAGCATAGACGGATCGCGGGCGGATCCCATCACTGCGAGGTACAAAACGGTGAGCGCTTTACGTCATCCCAATGTGGCCGGGCTCTTCTACCCGGCGGATGCGCGGACCCTGGAGGCAGAGGTGCGCGCCTTTGTGAGGGCGGGCCAGGCTCATGCCGGGGCGGCCTCCGCCCCCATGCCCAAGGCCCTGATAGCGCCCCATGCGGGCTATGTCTATTCGGGTCCCGTGGCGGGCAGCGCCTATGCCCAGCTCCTGGCGGGGGCGGCGGGCATTCGCCGGGTGGTGCTGCTCGGCCCCTCCCATCGCCTGGCCTTTTATGGCCTGGCCTACAGCCAGGCACGGGCCTTTCTCACCCCCCTGGGCCAGGTACCGGTAGACCTGGCGGCTTACCAGGCCCTGGCGGACCTGCCACAGGCCCGGCCCTACGAGGCCCCCTTCCAGGGCGAGCACTGCCTGGAGGTGCAACTACCCTTCCTGCAAATGATCCTGGACGACTTCAGTCTGGTGCCTTTCCTGGTGGGCGAGGCCACGACGACGGAGGTCGCCGAGGTCCTGGAGCGCCTCTGGGGCGGCGACGAGACCCTGATTGTCGTCAGCTCGGACCTGAGCCACTACCTGGACTATGCCAGCGCCAAGCGCCTGGACCAGGCCACCAGCCAGGCCATCGCCGACCTGGACCCCGCCGCCATCGGCGACGACCAGGCCTGCGGCCGCAATCCAGTCAAGGGCCTGCTGCGGGCGGCTCGGCATCACGGCCTCCAGGGCCGCATCCTCGACCTGCGCAATTCCGGCGACACCGCGGGTTCCCGCGACCGGGTGGTCGGCTATGGCGCCTTTGCCTTCGCCCCGGGAGGCTTCCATGAAGACCCAGCCCCTTGAGCCGCTGCTGAATGCGGAGCAGCGCCAGGCCCTGCTGGCGGTGGCGCGACGCTCCATCGCTTTGGGCCTGGAGGAGGGCCGGCCCCTGCGCGTCCATCCCGAAGATTACGCCGCCGAGTTGCGCGCCCAGCGCGCGGCCTTCGTCACCCTGCTGGAGTTTGGCCAATTGCGGGGCTGCATCGGCCACCTGGAGGCCCTGCAGCCGCTGGTCAAGGATGTGGCCGAAAACGCCTTCGCCGCCGCCTTTCGCGATCCCCGCTTCCCGCCGGTGACGGCGAGGGAACTGGAAGGGCTGCACATCGAGATCTCGGTGTTGACGCCCGCGACCCCGCTGAGCTTCGGTTCCGAGCAGGAACTGGTTGCCATGATCGAGCCGGGCCGGGATGGCCTCATTCTCGAGGAGGGTCATGCCCGGGGGACTTTCCTGCCCTCCGTCTGGGAGTCCTTGCCCGACCCAAGGGGCTTTCTGCGACAACTGAAGCGCAAGGCGGGATTGCCGGAGGATTATTGGTCGGATCGGCTCCGGGTCAGCCGGTATCGAACCGAGTCCTTTGGCGAGGAAAACTCATCCTCGTGATTTGCCTGCAAAAGGTCAGAAAAGTCCGCCCCAACGGCCTCCCCAATGGGAAGCTGTTAGGGCGGGCCTGGATCTCAACTGGATGCCCAGGCTGAGCCTGGGCCAGGACCTTGGGCTAGGAGGCCTTGGCCGAGGCACCGGCCAGCGATTCACGGGGCTTGGGGGCCGGCTTGGGCGCCGCCGGGGTGGCTGACTTGGTGTTGGGCTGGCTAGCCGAGGGCTTGGCCGGCTTTGCCTCCGGGTTGCCCGCCGGACCCTCCTTTTCGGCATCCTCCTCCGGCGGCGGACCCGCCATCCAGTCCTTGGCCTCCGCCTCTGGCATGGTGTCCTTGGCGGGGGCCGCATCCGCCGGAGTGGGGCGGTAGAGTCGCAGCCCGGCACTGGGGCCATCGAGGGCCGCCAGCACCGGCTGGTCCTGGCCATAGAAATCCGCGCGGAAATGAACCTGGCCCTTGTCGTCGGCCTCCGCCGTCCAGTAGGAGAGGATGACGGGCAGGGGCTGCTTGAGGCGCACCGAAGAGGGGCGCTTGGACTCAAACACGGACGCGAACTTCTCCTTGTTCCACTTGGGATCGTTGAGCAACAACTCCGCCAGTTCGATCGGCCTATCCACCCGCACGCATCCCGAACTCAGGGTCCGGTTCGCCCGCTGAAAGAGCTGGCGATCGGAGGTATCGTGGAGATAGACCGAGTGCTGATTGGGAAACATGAATTTGACCTGGCCCAGGGCATTCTTGGGCCCAGGCGGCTGGCGAAAGGTGTAGGGCAGGTTGTTGGGTGAGACATTCCAGTCCACCGACTCTGGTTCCACCTTGTTACCGCGCCGATCAATGATCTCCAGCCCCTTCTTACGCACCGCATTGGGGTTCTGGCGAGCCTTGGGGACCACATCCTCCTTGAGGATGGTGGGCGGAACCGTCCAGGTCGGGTTGAATTCGAGGTACTCGATGCGATCGCGAAAGATGGGGGTGGGTCGCTCGGGACGTCCCACGATCGCCTTGGACCGCCAGACATCCTGGCCCTCCCGATGGAGTTCGACCCGCTGGGCGGCGATATCCACCAGCAGATAGTCCTTGGGTAGCTTGTCGCTGACCCAACGCATCCGTTCCAGGTTCACCCGAATCTGGGCCACCCGCTCCTGGGCGCTGACATTCATGGCGGCGAGGGTGGCCTTGCCGATGCGCCCATCGACCTCGAGGCTGTGACGCGCCTGGAAATTCCGGACCGCCTTCTCCAGTTCGGGCCCGTAAAAATTACCACTGACGGAGGCCGGGCCCTGATAGTCGCCGGTGATCCGCAGCCGCTCACGGACGATGGGGACGCGCGCGTCATGCATGCCTGGCTCCAGCTTGGGACCCGCGGGAATGGTAGGCCAGCCGCCTGCGGCGGCGTAGGCGCGATAGCGCACCAGGCCCTCCTTGAGTTGTGTATAAAAGCTTGGTTCTTGGCGCAGGGCGGCAAGGGTGGCCTTGATATTGGGCGCGGCCAGGGCGCGTCCGAGATCCGCGGCCAGGGCCTCGCCCTTGGGTCCGTCGTCGTGGTTCCAGTTCTTGTCGATGGCTCGGGGATCGACCTTGCCATAGCGGGAATGGTGGAGCAGGCGCAACAGGCCATCGCTCAGCAGGATCTCGGCATCGACGCGCTCCTGGCCCTTGAGGGCCGAGGGGTCGCCGCCCGGGAGCAGCTTGTCTAATTCCGGAATGTGGAAGTCCGCGGGGCGCAGGCCGAAGTCTCGGCTGTGCTCGGCGAGGGCCTTGAGGTCGGAGACCTGGCCAGGATTGACCCAGGCAAAGGCGTAACCACGAGCGGCGTAGGCCTCGTTGAGCAGCTTGGGCGAGGCTAAGCGGACATCGGCCAGGACGGGCTTGGACTGCTCCTGGAGTTCGGCGAGCCGCTGTTGCAGCAGGTCGCCTGCCAAGGCCAGGGCGGGCAGCAGGCATAAAACCAGGGCCAGGACCAGCCGCTGCCGTGCCTGACCCAGACCTGTTACCTCCGCCAATTCACAATGATTCCAGTACCGCATTTGTTGTCTTCTCCAGCAAGCCAAACTGCCATGGGGTCAATGAGTTTACTTTGACCCTGAGTTATTTTAAACGTCTCAAGGACTCGGTGTCAGCAAAAATACGACGTTGCCAGAATGCGACACCTGGAGCCTCTGCAAGCCTTCGCGCTGACGGGACCTAAATCTAACCTGTCATCAATTAATAGAATTTCAATAATCGGGTCGCCAAGCTTGGGGGTGATCGGATGCCAATCTTGCGGCCATTTTTCGCCGGTGCTAGAGGTTGTGTTGCGTGATAGAGACAAGCTTTGTCCGGGTCAGGCCGGAAAGACCCCCGTGGACAAATAGCGGTCGCCCCGATCGCAGATGATGGCGACGATCACGGCCCCGGAGACCTCTCGCGAGAGGGTCAGGGCGGCGGCCACGGAGCCGCCGGAGGAGATACCGCAGAAGATGCCCTCCCGCTCCGCCAGGGCGCGGGTCGTATCCTCCGCCTCCTGCTGGGTAACATCCAGGATGCGATCGACCCGGCCGGGTTCGTAGATCCTGGGCAAATAGGCCTCGGGCCAGCGGCGGATCCCGGGGATCTTGGCGCCCTCCATCGGTTGCACGCCAACGATCTGGATGGCGGGATTTTGTTCCTTGAGGTAGCGGCTCGTCCCCATGATGGTGCCGGTGGTACCCATGGCGCTCACAAAGTGGGTGACGGCACCCTGGGTGTCGCGCCAGATCTCGGGGCCCGTGCCCTCGTAGTGGGCGCGCGGGTTATCGGGGTTGGCGAATTGGTCGAGGATGCGGCCCTCGCCCCGCGCCTCCAGGGCCCGAGCCAGGTCGATAGCCGCCTCCATGCTCCCCTCGGCGGGGGTCAGGCGAATCTCGGCCCCATAGCTGCGCATCAGTGCGCGGCGCTCCAGGCTCATGTTCTCCGGCATGATCAAGATGATGCGATAGCCCTTGATGGCCGCCACCATCGCCAGGGCAATGCCGGTGTTGCCGCTGGTGGCCTCGATCAGGGTGTCGCCCGGGCGGATGTCCCCTCGCTCCTCGGCTCGCCGGATCATGGACAGAGCCGGGCGATCCTTGACCGAGCCCGCCGGGTTATTGCCTTCCAGCTTGGCCAGGATACGGTTGTCGGTATCACCCGGCAAGCGTTGCAGCCGCGCCAGGGGGGTGTTGCCGACGAAGTCCTCGATGGTCGGATAGTTCATGGGCTGGATCCCGCCGCTTGCCGGCGGCCTCGCTGGGATGAGATTAAAAACAGGGCCTTACTAGACGGGTAGCCAGGGGCTGGGACTGTCCTGTTCGGCCAGGGTGAGGCGATCCGCAAGGCTGGCGTCCACGGCCAGCAGGGCCTGGCGCGCCAGTTCCGGATGGTTGTTCTTCTCACTCAAATGGGCCATGAGCAGGCTGCTCAGCCCTCGGTGCGGCATCGAGGAGACCAATTCCGCCGCCTGGTGGTTACCCAGGTGCCCGAAGTCGCCCGCCACGCGCGCCCGCAGAAAGGGGGGATAGGGACCGCTCCTCAGCATCTCGCTGTCATGATTGCATTCGAGCATGAGGGCGTCGCACTCACGGAGGCGGTCACGAATATGGGGGGTCACGCAACCGCTGTCGGTCAACAAACCCAGTCGCCGGCCGCCACTTTCGAGGGTGAAATGGCAGGGCTCGCGGGCATCGTGAGGGATCGGGAAGGGCTCTACCCGGATACCCGCGACCCGAAAGCCGGGACCAAGCCCGGAGATGAGATGGAGTCGCTCCACCGCGGATGCCGGTTGCCGGCCCCAGGTCCCGGGTGTCGCCCAGACCGGGATGCCATGCCGACGCGCCAGGGCGGCGACACCCCGAATGTGATCACTATGTTCGTGGGTCACCAGAATAGCCTTCAGGCTTCCCGGGGCCACCCCCAGCAAGGCCAATCGCCGCTCGGTCTCCCGGACGGCAAAGCCACAATCCACCAGCAGCCGGACGCCCCCAGCCTCCACCAGGAGGGCATTACCCCGGCTGCCACTACCCAGGCTGGCGAAGCGCATGCCCGCCGCCCCGGAGGTCCCGTTCACCGGGGTCAGCGCATCTGATCCTTGACGAGAGCCAGGATGTTCTGGGCCGTGGGCGAATTGTCGCGATTGCCTGCCTTGTCGAGGACCTGGACCCGCGTCTCCTTGCCGTTAGCGGTGAGGCGGACCTGATACTGGGTCACGGTGTCCACCTTGTCATCCCGCCAAAAGGCCATCTTGGAGAAGAAGCCCTTCTTATGCCCTTCCTTGGAGGAGTCGTCGTAACGGACGTAATAAACGCCCTGGCTCATGTCCCGGTCCTCGACGGCGAAACCACTGCGATCCAGGGCGACGCCAACCAGGCGCCAGGCGTTACGTAACTCGTCATCGATGACCAGAACGTTTCCGCCCTCCTCCAGGCGCGAGCGCGCGGTGGTGACGGAACCGGAAGAGGTGGCACTGCTAACGGCGCCCCCCTCGCTCACGATCCGCTTGGCCCGCTCGCTGGTGACACCGAGATACATCATGATGGATCGCAACATGGCGGCCTCTTTGTCCGGATCCGAGGGGGTCGCCTCCCACATGGTGTTGGAGTCCTCGGCGACCGTGTTGCGCATCAACCGCTCCTCCATGCCGCGATGGGTCAGGAAGATATCCGTGGTGCCTGGCTTGGGACCAGGCTCGAGACGCAACCGGTACTGATCGCGGGTACCGGTGGAGTGAACGCTGTCCAGTACCTTGCGCATCATGTTGGTGATGGCATTGCTCTTGATCTCGGCGCGATTCTCGATCCAGTCGGTGACCATGACGCCCGTGGTCGGGTTCTTCTCCGCCAGCAGAATGCCCCGCTCCCGCCAGAAACTCTCCAGACGCGGCCACAGGGCCTGGGGCTTGGCGTTGATCTCGATCCAGCGCCGGTCACCCTCGCGGTGGTAGGTCACGTCCTTGACATCGGGCAGCACATCGCCCGTCTTGGCGATCTCGCCCTTCTGCTTGCGTTCGCCAACGTACTCGGAATAGGTGGCGGAGCCCCCCGCATCTGGCACGTCCATGGCGTCATCAAACTTGCCGGAGACCAGGTCCGGCGGCAGCTCCAGGTTTTCTCCCGCCTCGCGCTGCTGCTTGTACGCCAGGGTGTGATCCGGTAGATACTCATCCACGCTAAAACTGCTACAGGCCGTGATGAACGGCAGGATCGGCAGGAAGGCGGCGAGGGCTTTGCGTATGGGCATGGACATGGGCATGAAGGGGGCTGCTTAGGTTTGCTGAATGAGGGGCACCGCGTCCTGGGGGGCGAATCAGTCGATGCCGGCCTGGCGCATGGCGGTGCGCACCTCGGGTCGCGCCGCTTCGGACAGCCAGGTCAGGGGCAGACGAATACCGGTGGGGCTCAGGCCCATCTCCGCCACGGCCCACTTGACCGGGATCGGATTAGACTCCACGAACAACTTGTGGTGCAGACCATCCAGTCGGGCATTGATGGCCCGCGCCTCGTCCGCGTCCCCGGCCAAGGCCGCCGCGCACATAGCATGCATCAGGCGCGGCGCCACGTTGGCGGTCACCGAAATGACGCCATTGCCGCCCTGGAGCATGAAGTCGCAAGCCGTGGCGTCGTCACCGCTGAAGAGGGCGAAGCCGGGCCGGCACTGGGACCGCAATTGCGCCACCCGGCTCAGATCGCCGGTCGCCTCCTTGATGCCGATGATGTTGGGTATCAAGGACAGGCGCGCCGCCGTCGCCGGTTGCATGTCGCAGGCGGTGCGGCCCGGCACGTTATAGAGGATCTGCGGGATAGCCACGGCCTCGGCCACGGCCTTATGGTGCAGATACAGGCCTTCCTGGGTCGGTTTGTTGTAGTAGGGCGTCACCAGCAGGGCGGCATCGGCACCGGCCTCCTGGGCACAGCGGGTCAGGCGGATGGCCTCGGTGGTTGAGTTGGCGCCGGTCCCGGCGATGACGGGGACGCGCCCGGCGACATATTCCACCACCTGACGAATCACGCGGCAGTGCTCTTCTTCATCCAGGGTGGCCGACTCGCCCGTGGTGCCAACGGCGACGATGGCATCGGTACCTTCCTCGATGTGAAAGTCCACCAGGCGCCGCAAGGCCAGGTCGTCAAGGCGGCCATCCGCGTGCATGGGGGTGATGAGGGCAACGATACTACCGCGAAACATGGCCACTACTCCAACCGCTGTGGAAAATTAGGGATATTATCCGGGCTATTCCGGCGAAAACAAGCCGCTGATTCGCACCGCTGGATGCGAGAGCGGCGAAAAGGCGTGTTAAACTCTTTTGACCATAGGCCCCGGGTACTGGCGCAACACCCGATGCGGACCTGTCTCTGGGCGCCCGTCGGCCCCCCACAAACCTCAAGCCTGCCTGATTAGATACCATGACCGCCCAAACCAAGAAGACCTATCTCGTCATTTCCGCCCTCGGCGAAGACCAGCCTGGCATCGTCAACCGCCTGTCCAAGGTGCTCCTGGACCAGGGCTGCAATATCGAGGATAGCCGCATGACGGTCCTCGGTGGCGAATTTGCCGTCATGCTCCTGGTCGAGGGCAAATGGAACACCCTGGCCAAATTGGAAATCGTCCTGCCGGAGTTGGAGCGCCAGTTGGGCATGACCATCATCTTCAAACGCACCAGCGAGCGTGCCACCGGCAAGAACCTGCTGCCTTACGGTGTGGACGTGGTCGCCATGGATCACCCCGGCATCGTCAACAATCTGGCGGAGTTCTTCGCCGAGCGCAACATTAATATAGAGGACATGTCCACCTCTTCCTATGCCGCGGCCCACACGGGGACGCCCATGTTCTCGGTGCGCATGACCGTGGGGGTCCCCGCCGACATCCACATCGCCGGGCTGCGGGAGGAGTTCATGGACTATTGCGACGACCTCAACCTGGACGCGGTGCTGGAGCCGCTGAAAGGCTGATAGCCCCATCGGAGGTTTCAACCCGTGACCCCAACCCTTGGCCAGCCCATTGACGACCTGGAATTCAGCCTGACCGGCAACCGGCGGGCCCACCTCTCGGACTTCCGCGGCCACCACCTGGTGCTCTATTTCTACCCCAAGGCCAGCACCCCGGGCTGTACCCAGGAGGGGCAGGACTTCCGCGACGCCTTCGCCGACTTTACCGGCCTCGACACCCTCATTCTCGGCGCCTCCCGCGACGGGCTCAAGGCCCAGGAGAATTTCAAGGCCAAGCAGGGCTTCCCCTTTGACCTGGTCGCCGACACGGACGAGGCCCTGTGCCGCCTCTTCGACGTCATCAAGCTGAAAAAGCTGTACGGTCGCGAATCCCTGGGGGTCGAGCGCAGCACCTTCCTGATCGATGGCGAGGGCGTCCTGCGCCGCGAGTGGCGCAACGTCAAGGTCAAGGGCCATGTCGAGGCGGTCCTGGAGGCCATCCGGGAATTAGCGGCTCGCCCCTGATCCAGCCCTTTTGCTCACAACCCCAAGCCCCTGAAGCCACCATGATCAAGCGCGACCCAGCCAAGCCCCGCCTCTTCGTCCTGGATACCAATGTGCTGATGCACGATCCCACGGCCCTCTACCGTTTCCAGGAGCATGACATCTACCTGCCCATGGTGGTCCTGGAAGAACTGGATCGGGGTAAAAAGGGCATGTCCGAGGTGGCTCGCAACGTGCGCCAGGTCAGCCGCTTCCTCGACGGCCTGATGCGCGATGCCGACAAGGCCGAGATTGACGCCGGCCTGCCCATCCACCCGCTGCGCGAAAACATGGGTGGTCATGTACTGCCCGCTACCGGCCGCCTCTTCTTCCAGACCGAGCAACTCGAGATCGGCACCACCCTGGGCGGAGCCTTGCCCGGGAACAATCCCGATAATGCCATCCTCGGCGTCGTCCAGGCCCTGCAACGGCGGCACCCCGACACCACCGTCATCCTGGTCTCCAAGGACATCAACCTGCGCATCAAGGCGGCGGTGCTCGGCATCCCGGCGGAGGACTACGCTAACGACCAGGTCCTGGAGGATGCGGACCTCCTCTACACTGGCGTCCTCGCCCTGACGCCGGGGTTCTGGGATGCCCACGCCAAGGAACTCGACTCCTGGCGTGAGGCGGGCCGCGCCTTCTACCGGGTCCATGGCCCTGACGTGACCACCTGGTTCCCCAGCCAGTGCCTGTACCTGGAGGGCGAGGAGGGCATCGAGGCCATGGTCCGCGAGAAACCCACCCTGGACGAGGCTATCATCGAGGTCGTCCAGGACTACCGGACCCAACGCCACAATGTCTGGGGCATCACGGCTCGCAACCGGGAGCAGAATTTTGCCCTCAATATGTTGCTGGACCCGGATCTGGACTTCGTCACCCTCCTGGGCACCGCTGGCACCGGCAAGACCCTGCTCGCCCTGGCCGCCGGTCTGGCCCAGGTCCTGGACAAGCCCATCTACAAGGAAATCATCGTCACGCGGGTCACGATCCCGGTGGGCGAGGACATCGGTTTTCTGCCCGGCACGGAGGAGGAAAAGATGACCCCCTGGATGGGGGCCCTCATGGACAACCTGGAGGTCCTCTCCCAAGGCGCCAAGGGCGGCGAAACGGGGGATTGGGGCCGCGCCGTCACCAACGACCTGGTACGCAACCGCATCCGCATCCAGTCCCTGAACTTCATGCGCGGCCGCACCTTCCTTAACAAATACATCATCCTGGATGAGGCCCAGAATCTGACCGCCAAGCAGATGAAGACCCTCATCACCCGCGCGGGTCCGGGCACCAAGATCGTCTGCCTGGGCAACATCGCCCAGATCGACACCCCCTACCTCACCGAGACCACCTCGGGCCTCACCTACGTGGTCGACCGCTTCAAGCCCTGGCCCCATGGGGGCCATATCACCCTCATCCGCGGTGAACGCTCCCGACTAGCGGACTTTGCCTCGGAAGAACTGTAACGGCTCCTGGACCACCAGGTCATTGGCCCGAGCGGGCGATCATGCGGGAGCAGGTCCCGGCCTTCATGGCTCCAATGGACCGCGGAGGTCCAACCGCGAGATCGCGCTTGAGCGACGCGCTATCCGTCTGAATAGTTGGACACTTCGATCAGATTCCCGTCTGGATCACGGAAATACACCGAGGTGATGGGCCCCATGGCGCCAGTACGCGCCACAGGACCCTCCAGAACCTCAACCTTGTTGGCTCGGAGATGCTCCAGCACCTGCTTTACAGGCACGGCAGTGACAAAGCAGAGATCAGCGGACCCTGGTGTAGGCTGATTAGCTTTCGGCTCAAATTCCCTTCCGTATTGATGTAGATTGATCTTCTGCTCACCGAATGACAGGGCCTTTCTTCCAGCGCCAAACGTCATGACGCTCATGCCAAGCACCTGTGCATAAAAGGCGCAAGTTGCGTCGATGTCTCTGACCGTCAACACAAGGTGATCGATCCATTCTATCTTCATGCGCATGTCTCGCTCCCCAGGGAACAGGGGCTGGCTCAGCGACGAGCCCCGCCGAGCGACCCATCAGCCCCCCAGAACCTTTCAGCCCTGCAGATGGTAGCCCTGGATGCGCGCTACCTCGGACCGGGAGCCCAGGATCACGGGCACACGCTGATGCAGACCCTCTGGCTGGAGGTCGAGGATACGCTCGGGGCCCGTGATCGACAGGCCACCGGCCTGCTCGACGATCAGGGACATGGGATTGGCCTCGTAGAGCAGACGCAGCTTGCCGCCCTGGCCCTTGGCCGCCATCTTGCTGTCCATGGGGTACATGAAGACGCCGCCCCGGGTGAGGATGCGATGGACCTCGGCGACCATGGAGGCAATCCAGCGCATGTTAAAGTCCTCGCCGCGGATTCCCTCGCGACCAGCCAGGCACTCATCCACGTAGCGTCGCACCGGTGACTCCCAGAAGCGCATGTTGGAGACGTTGATGGCGAATTCGCGGGTCTCGGCGGGGATCTGGATGTTGGGATGGGTAAGGATGAACTCGCCGATGTTCTGGTCCAGGGTGAAACCATTGACGCCATTGCCCGTGGTAAGCACCATCATGGTCGAGGGCCCGTAGATAGCGTAGCCGGCTGCCACCTGCCGGGTGCCCGGTTGGAGGAAGGCCTGCTTGCTGGGTTGATCGCCCTCGCCGGGACAACGCAAGATGGAGAAGATGGTCCCCACCGAGACATTGACATCGATGTTGGAGGAGCCATCCAGGGGATCAAAGGTCAGCAGGTACTTGCCGCGCGGATAGCGCGCCGGGATGGGATAGATATCATCCATCTCTTCCGAGGCCATGGCCGCCAGGTGTCCCGCCCATTCGTTGGACTTGATGAAGACCTCATTGGAGAGGATATCCAGCTTTTTCTGGGTCTCGCCCTGAATATTCTCGCTCCCGGCACTGCCCAGAACCCCAACCAGGGCGCCGTGGTTGACCATGTTCGAGATGACCTTGCAGGCGGTGACGATATCGTTGAGCAGGGAGGTGAAATCCCCCGTGGCGCCCGCGACGTGACGCTGCTCTTCAATGATGAATTGGGTGATAGTGGTACCGTTGTGCATGCACTGCCTCCAGTTGTGGCCAGCCCCAGGGCGGGGCGCGGGATATATTAGCGAATATTGATATTACGCACACCTCGATTATGGATACCCTGCTCGATTTCCTGACCTTCCGGCAATTCCTGGCGCCCTATGCCCTGCCGCTCTTCTATTACCTGGGCGCCCTGGGGGTACCCTTCGCCGCCTGGGCCTTACTGGTCTGGCTACGTCGGCGTTATGGCCGCCTGAACCAGGCCATCCAGTCCGGTGGCGAGATGGCCCGCCGCTATACGGGGCGCCGGGACCGGATGGCCGTTGCCCTGCTCTTTCTCGCCGCCTTTCTCTTCATGGAACTGCTGTGGCGCCTCCTTTTCGAGTACCTGATCGCCTTCCTGCAGATGCGCGAGGCCCTGCTGATGCTGCAGGCAAGGGGCCTGGAGACATGACGCCTCGGTGGATGACTCGCACCCGGGGAAAGAGGCAAAATAGCCCTAACGTGACACCCAGGGTCAAACCCATGCCAACCGCCGCCCCAACCTCAGGTTCAGACCTGGTCGACCCCTTCGGCCGGCGCATCACCTATCTGCGGCTGTCGGTGACGGACCGCTGCGACTTCCGCTGCGTCTATTGCATGGACCCGGATCAACGCTTCGCCCGCCGCGACCTCACCCTGAGCCCAACTGAACTCCTGGCGGTGACCCGCGCCTTCGTCGGCCTGGGGGTGCGCAAGGTGCGCCTTACGGGCGGCGAACCCCTGGTGCGTCCGGACCTGATCGAACTCCTGGGCGCCATCCGCGCCCTGCCCGGCCTGGCGGAGCTGGTCCTCACCACCAATGGCTCCCAACTCGCCGCCCGCGCCCACGCCATCCGCGCCGCCGGGGTGCGGCGCATCAACATCAGCCTCGACACCCTGAACCCCGAGCGCTTCCGCCTGCTGACCCGCAATGGCGACCTGGACCGGGTGCTGGCGGGCATCGACGCCGCCATCGCCGCCGGCTTTGACCGCATCAAACTCAACACCGTCATCCTCGGCGAGCGCAACGGCGACGAGATCCTCGACCTGGTGCGTTTCGCCCTCACCAAGGGCATCAACATCAGCTTCATCGAGGAGATGCCGGTGGGCGAGGTCGCGCATCGCCCCACCACCCGCTATTCCTGCGAGCAGATCCGCGCCCGGATCGCGCCCCATTTCACCCTGATCCCCACCACCGAGACCACGGGCGGACCCGCCCGCTATTACCGCATTCCCGACAGCCCCACCCGCGTCGGCTTTATCTCGCCCCACAGCCACAACTTTTGCGCCGACTGCAATCGGGTCCGGGTCACCAGCGAGGGGCAATTGCTCCTCTGCCTGGGGCGCGAGGCATCGCTCGACCTGCGCGCCATTCTGCGCGACCACCCGGGCGACGACGCCCGGTTGCGCCAGGCCATCATGGAAGCCCTGCGCATGAAGCCCGAGGGCCACGGCTTTGCGACCGGCATTCCCGCCGTCATGGGGCGCCAGATGAACCGCATCGGGGGGTAATGCCGAACGGCCAAGGGCAGCCCTGGGAAATGCCCGTTGGCCACCGTGACGCGCCCCAGCCTATAATTGTTCTATCAGTCTTTATCGATATACCGGAGCGCTTTCCATGCCTACCTACGACTATCGCTGCGACACCAATGGCCAAGTGGTCGAGGTGAGCCATCGTATGAACGAGACCATCACCCTCTGGGGCGAACTCTGCGCGCGCGCCGGGATCGAGCCCGGGGAGACGCCCACGGATAGCCCGGTGCATCGCCTGGCCACCGGTGGCAACCTCATCTCCAAGACCAGCATGGGCAGCGGCATGGCGCCGCCTTCTTGTGGCAGCGGGGGCTGCTGCCCCTCGGGGATGTGCGGCATGATGTAGGGGCCGCGACTGGGGGGCCCGGCAAGATCCGGTCCCCCTGGTGTTTAGGGCGTCTTTCGGCCTTGCAACACCACCCCGACCTTGAGGGTTTCGCCCACGCGGTCGATGGTGAGACTGACCTGAGTGCCGACCTTGTGACGTTCCAGCAGATCGATCAGCTTCCCCAGACTGTCCACGGGTTGGTCGTTAACGGCGAGGATAATGTCGCCCAAGGCAATACCCCCACCCCGCTCCGCCTTAGTCCCCCGCAAGCCCGCCTGTTCCGCCGCCGAGCCTGCCTCCACCTGTAGCACCAGCACCCCGGAGAGGCCGAGTTGGCCGAGTACCCGCTCGCTGATGGCGTCGTCGGCCTTGATACCCAGGGTCGGGCGCTGGAAATGTCCGTGGGCGATGAGTTCCGGCACCACCCGGTTGACCGTATCCACCGGCACGGCAAAGCCAATGCCGGCAAAGGCACCGGAGGGACTGAAAATGGCGGTGTTGATGCCGATCAGGCGCCCGGCGCTATCCAGCAGGGGGCCACCGGAATTGCCGGGATTGATGGCGGCGTCGGTCTGGATCAGGTGCTGGATCGACTGGCCCTTATCACCCTGGATGGTGCGGTCCAGGGCCGAGATGACACCGGTGGTAAGGCTGTAGTCGAGGCCGAAGGGATTGCCGATGGCCAGCACCTTCTGGCCAACGCGCAGGTCCTGGCTGGTACCAATGGGCAGCGGCACCGGGCGCGAGGTCGGGACCCGGATACGCAGTACGGCCAGGTCGTGCTCCGGGCTGGCTCCCACGAGGTCGGCTTCGTAAGCGCGCTGATCCCAGAGGCCCACCCGGGCCGAGCGGACGCCCTTGATGACATGGTAATTGGTGACGATGTGCCCCTGGTCGTCCCAGATAAAACCCGAACCCGTGCCCCGGGGAATTTCGGTGATGTCCCGCGTCCAGATATCCAGCACCTGGGTGGTGGTGGTGATATAGACCACCGAGGGGGTGGAGGCCTCGAAGATGGCGATCGTGGTCTGTTCGTCCCCCGCCAGGTCGCCGCGTGGGGCGATGGCGCGAGGCACGGCGCGAAAGCCGATCAGCAGATCCTCCACCCAGGGCCGCAGCGCGAGGGCCAGGAGCAAAAAGACCGCGAACCAGAGCAGAAAGCGGGCAAGGGTGAAAGAGCGCATGGATCTACCCCCATAGGCGCTGAATTTGGAAAAGGGGATGGGAATCGCCCGCCCTGGTCAGTCGCCAGCCTCCGGATTTGGCCTCGGCCAGGCAAAGAGGATGGCCTGGACCAGGGTCGCTAGCGGAATGGCGAAAAAGATGCCCCAAAAGCCCCAGAGCCCGCCGAAGACGAGTACCGCGACGATAATAGCCACGGGGTGCAAATTGACCACCTCGGAAAAAAGCAAGGGCACCAGGACGTTGCCATCCAGGGCCTGGATGATGAAATAAACCGTAGCCATCCAGGCGAATTCGCTCGACCAGCCCCACTGGAACCAGCCCACCAGGAGGACGGGGACGGTCGCCACCGCGGCACCGATGTAGGGCACGATAACCGAGAGGCCGACCAGCAGCCCCAGTAACATGGCGTAATTGAGTCCGAAGACCTGGAGGCCAATATAGGTGGCGGCCCAGACGATCAGGATCTCCCAGAACTTGCCCCGCACGTAATTGGAGATCTGGCGGTCCACGTCGTGCCAGACATCACCCGCGATGCGCCTGTGCTCCGGCATGTAACTCATGAACCAGGAGATGATCAACTCCTTATCCTTCAGGAAGAAGAAGACCAAGAGGGGCACCAGGATCAGATAAACCAGGAGGGTAATGATGCCCACCACCGAGGCGAGGGACCAGGACAGCACCCGCTGACCAAAGCTGGTGATCTCGTAGCGGATGGAGCCGATGACCTGCTGTACCTGGTCCTGGGAGACCACTTCGGGGTAGCGTTCCGGCAGTTCGCTCAGGGAGGCGAGCCCGGTCGAGATCATCGAGGGCAGTTGCTGCACCAAATCGGTCACCTGCCGCGACACCACCGGGATGACGCCAAAGAGAACCATGATCAAAAAGACCATGAAGGCGATATAAACCACCAGGACGGCCACGAGGCGCGGCCAGCCGTGACGCTGCAAAAACGCCACCAGGCCTTCCAGCAAGTAGGCGATGACGATACTGGCCAGAGCCGGGGCCAGCATGTAGCCCATGGAAAGCACCACGGCGAACCCCACGATCAGGGCCGCTGCGAGGAAGACGACCTGGGGATCGGAGAAATGACGCCTGAACCAGTCGGTTATAACCTGCATGGATGAGAAGTAATCCTGAGGTTCAACTCGTGTAGCCGTCCCGGTAAACGCCATAATGCCGGGCAAAAAGCGCCTCAAGCTCATCGATGACTTCCCGGGACGGGCGGCCGTTGAGGACATGGGCGGCCATCAGGATCGAGGTCTCGTCGAGCATGCGCCGCCGATCCAACATAGGGTAACTGAGGGACAACCGTTTGATGGCACCGACCACGGACTCCACCAGCGGCCTGGCGATGAGCTCGGGTTCCGCCAGTGCTGGACGCTGGGCCAGGGCACCGGCATCCCGGTCGTTCCCGGTGGCACTCAGAAACTCGGCAAAGCGCAACAAGGTGACACGGGATTCCTCATCCAGACCGCGATAAAGCCGCGTCAGGTGGCGCTCGTCGCGGGGGGCAGCGGGCGCGTCATCATCGGACTTGGGTCATCCTGGATATTCCTCGCAATAGCCGCGGGCGAACTCGAGAAGTTCCTCCATGACCCGCAGGCGGAACTTCTGTTTCTGGTGGACAAAGGAGAAGGGGCGCTCCAAGGGTGGGTCCAATTCCAACGCCACCAAGGTGCCCAGCCGCAATTCCTTCTGTATCGTCGCCCGCGACACCACCGATACCCCCATACCGGCCTCCACCGCCCCCTTGACCGCCTCCGGACTACCCAACTCCATGGCTACCTTGAGGGCGCCCTCGCACTCCGGAAGCTGATCAAGATACTCGCCAATCACCCCCCGGGTGCCCGAACCCTCCTCCCGGCAGATGAAGGGGTACTCCAGCAGCCGGGCGAACTTGACCGAAGTCTCCTTGGCCAAGGGGTGACCAGGCGGGACTATGCCCATCAGATGATCGCGCTTGCAGACCTCCACCACCAGATTCTTGTTGGCCACCGAGGACTCCACCACGCCCAAGTCGATGGCATTACTTTCCACCAGGGAGACGATGCCGTCACTGTTGGCCACCTTGAGATGGATAGTGACCTCGGGGTACTTCTCCTTGAAATCCCCCAGCAGGGTCGGGAGCATGTACTCGGCGATCGTGGTACTGGCGCCGATGGTGAGGGCACCGCTAATCTCGCCAGTCAGACCGCGTATCGAGTTTTCCATTTCGGCATAGAGCTCGAAGATCCGATCGGCAAAACGCAACACCTGCTCACCCGCGGCGGTCAGGCTGATGCGGTTGTGAGTACGATCGAAGAGACGGGTATTGAAGTGATCCTCCAGTTGACGGATCTGGAAGGTCACCGCCGGCTGGGTCATATGCAGGGTTTCGGCGGCCTTGGTAAAGCTCAAGAGGCGCGCCACGGTGTGAAAAACTTGCAGTCGCCGATCCGCCATGACCACCCCCCGGCAAGGAGCAAATAAAAACTGTTTATATCACGAAAGATTCGGGTCTGGAAAGCTACCCAGGCCCAAGCTGACCCGGTGGAAGGGCCAGGAGGCAGGATAACGCCATGCCCGCATGAAAAGGACTTGAGCCGCACCAGGATGTTAGGTCATCCTTCAACCCGGTGCGGATAAGAAGGCATGAAACCGGAACGCCGCCCATGGGACGGCGTTCCTCGTGGCTTGGATCAAGCCTTGATCCAACAGCAATCAGATATAAAGGCAGATATCGCTCTCGCCAGCGAATTCAAAGAAGGCCGCGGCGCCGGCGTATTCGATACCGCCGATGAACTGGGACTGTTCCATATCGAAAAGATCGACAGTCATTTGGCAAGCCACCATCTTGACCTCCGCCTCGATGCAGAGTTCACGCAGTTCCTCGATGCTGGCCACGCCCTTCTTCTTCATCTTCTGCTTCATCATGGCGGTCATCATCCCCTGCATGCCAGGCAGGGTCATGCCCAGAATCGGGAACCACTTGTCCATGCCCATGGGCATGGGCATGCCAGGGTTACCCAGGGGCGTAACCTCCAGGGACAGATCCTTCTTCAGGAGTTGTAGTCCGTAGAAGGTGAAAAAGATCTGGACCTCATAGCCCAGCGCCGCCGCCGTGGAGGCAAGGATGAAGGGGGGATAGGCCCAATCCAGCGACCCCTTGGTGGCGATGATCGCCAACTTCTTCTGTTCCATTGGACGCTCCTCTCGGAAATTGTTATGTGTTGGCTCGGCGATCAGGACTTCTTGATCAAGAAATGGAATTTACCGCCCTCTTCCTTGGATTCCATCAGTTCATTGCCGGTCTGCTTGGCGAAGGAGTCAAAGTCCTTCACGGAGCCCGGATCGGTCGCGATGATGTGCAGGACCTGGCCGGAACTCATGGAGTTGAGAGTCTTCTTGGCGCGCAGGATGGGCAGGGGGCAGTTCAGGCCGCTGGCGTCGAGTTCTTGATCGAAGTCTGCCATGGAAATCTCCGAGGGTTTGGGGTTGTGGACTAGGGGTGAATGCACACAAGTTTGCCGTTTATAGGCCAAACGGCGGAAAAAGGCAATCGCGCCAACCGGCGCGACGCCGGGTCAGTCTGGGCGGCCCGGTTCGATTTCGAAGCCGTGGCGAGCCCATGCGATGATACCGCCCCGCAGGTTGATGGCCCTGTCGAAACCCTGTTGGGCCAAATATTGGCAGGCATGGTAAGACCGAGCGCCGCTGCGGCAGTACAGCACCACATCCTTGTCCCTGGGGAGTTCGTTCATCCGCAGAGGCAGGAGATGCATGGGAATATAAACGGCATTAGGGATGGCGGCCTGGACAATTTCCGCTGGGGTGCGGATGTCCACCAGATAGATATCTTCCCCCGCCGAAATTCTGTCCATCAGGCCGACGGAGTCGATCTCGCTAACCAAAGGTAAAGCCCTGTCCCGCATCCAAGTATTTCAGTATATTAAGATGTTTTCATCCCTAAAGCAACCGATCCGCCACCCCTCCACCCCTGCCCAGCGACGCCTAAGCCCATGGATTTACTACCCATCTTTCTTGATATACGCGATCAACCCTGCCTGGTAGTCGGTGGCGGCATGGTCGCCGCGCGCAAGGTCGCCAGCCTCCGGCGCGCCCACGCCCGGATCCACCTGGTTGCCCCCGAACTAACGCCGGAACTCCAGGATCAAGCCGACGCCGGGGACCTGATCCATTGCGATCGAAACTTCAAGGACAAGGATATCAAGGGGATGCGGTTAATCATCACCGCTACCGGCGACCGCAAGACCAACCAGCGCGTCGCGCGGTTGGCGAAGGCGAGCGGCATCCCGGTCAATGTCGTGGATCAGCCCGAGGAATGCAGTTTCCTCCTGCCCTCGGTCATCGACCGTTCACCCGTGGTGGTGGCCGTCTCTACCACCAAGGCCTCGCCGGTGCTGGCGCGCCTGCTACGTACCCGACTGGAATCCATGATACCGGCGGGCTACGGCCGCCTCGCCGATCTCTGCGCCAACTACCGAGACGCCGTCAAGGCACGCTTCGCCGACGAGCGCGACCGCCGCCGGTTTTGGGATCGGGTCCTGGTTGGCGGGGTCGCCGAGCGCGTCTTTTCCGGTCATCTGGAGGAGGCCGATGCCGTCATGGCCCGAGAGCTCGCCGAAGCCCGCCCCAATGGCGGCATGGGCGAGGTCTATCTGGTGGGCGCTGGACCCGGTGACCCGGACCTGGTCACCTTCCGCGCCCTGCGTCTCATGCAACAGGCGGATGTGGTGGTCCATGACCGCCTGGTCGCCAAGCCCATCCTCGACCTTACGCGTCGCGACGCGCAACGCATCTATGTTGGCAAGGAGCGCGACAACCATGTCATGCGCCAGGAGGACATCAATCGCCTGCTCGCCGACCTGGCCAAAGCCGGCCATCGAGTGCTGCGCCTCAAGGGCGGCGACCCCTTTATTTTTGGCCGCGGCGGCGAGGAGATCGACACCCTCGCGGCCGAGGGGGTGCCCTTCCAGGTCGTGCCCGGCATCACCGCGGCCTCTGGCTGCGCCGCCTATACCGGCATTCCCCTGACCCACCGGGATTACGCCCAGTCCGTGACCTTCGTCACCGGTCACCTCAAGGACGGCACCATGGATCTCAACTGGGATCAGCTTGCCCAACCGCATCAGACGGTGGTCTTCTACATGGGCTTGGTGGGCCTGGCGCTCATCGTCGAGCAGTTGCTAAACCACGGCGTCTCGCCAGATATGCCCATCGCCCTGATTCAGCAGGGTACCACCCCTCATCAGCGGGTCTTTTCCGGTACCCTGGCCACCATCCAGCAGGTGATTGCCGAGGAAAAACCCCAGCCCCCCACCCTCATCATCGTCGGCGAGGTCGTCAAGCTCAGGGAGAAGCTGAACTGGTTCCAGAATCCAGCACAATCAGACCAAAGGGATATCTTGCTCCTCCCGCCAGGTCCCTGATCCAGGCATCTGGTTGCGGACCCATGGGAAGCCAATAACTACAATCAGCTACAGCCAGGAACAGCGGAATATGGGGGATCGGGCGGGCGGTCAGGGGGTAGATGGCAAATTTGCCGCCGCGGTCGTAGCCCTCGCCCGGTGGCCGGTTAGTCCTCGAAGCGATAGTAGGGTTTTGGCTGCATCGACATGGGTTTTCTCCGAATTTCTCCTGCGGGAGCATAGCCCCGCGAGGCTATGAATCCAGTCAGTCACGGATGAAATCCAGCATCTTGCTGCCTTAGATTGTTGGCTGAAGCGGCCAAAAGTGGCCAAATTACGAAACGAACCCATTTTCCTCGGGTTGAGGCCGGGCTTGCCTAACCGGGCCGCGGGCAAGCCCGCGCTGCCATCGGCGCCTCAGGCCAGGGGCTGAGGTGGCCATTTCTGAAGGGGCTTGAAGGCTAGCCCGAGCAGTTGGGTCAGGGCAGGCATGAGGCTGGATTCCAGGACGCCCCTTTCCCGGCCTTGGAGATGGCGAAAATAGACATCCAGTTCCTCGACAACATAATCGGAGAGATCGGCGAAGGTGTTGAGGGGGATATCGATCAACATCTCGAACTCGGGACCCAGGAGGGCGCGGAAGGCCTCTTGATCGGGCCTATCCAGGAGGTTACCAGTGCCTTGTTCCCGATCATAGATGAAGGTGAGGGTCAGGTAACCGCTGCCGTCCGGGCGATGAAAGGCCGAAACCTTGAGCACACCCTCGATAGGCCCGCCGTCAGAATGCGCCTCTCGGCTAAATCCGGCAAAGCCCATCATGTGTTCATCGGCCTTGGAAGCCAGGATGCCTTCCATCAGGTCATAGGCTTCTTCCATGAGGATTCCTTTTAGTTGCGCTTCATGACGCCGCCATGCTCGGCGGTGCCGGCATGGGTGGTGAAGGGGTGGGCTAGATATTCGGGCGGGGCCTCGCCCAAGAGTTCGTAAAGTTGCTGGAGTTGCAGGCGGTAAAGGCGTTCAAAGTCGCTGACCGCCTCGGCGGGATTATCATCGCCGAACCACCAGAACCAGTCAGAGCCCTCACAGGTGGCCAACTGCATTTCCAGGCGCTCGCGTTCTTCCTCGCTCCAGGTTCGGGAGGCCAGCGCCCGGTCATAGGCAGCCTTGGCGGCACCGAGCATGTCCCAGGCGCGGTTCTTGTCGGCGTTGCCGATCCAGGTAGAGAGGGTGCCATAGACCCAACTCCCGGCCACCAAGCGTGCGAGGGCGGGGGTCGGTCCGGTGAGACCCTCCAGCAGACAGGAAAAGGTAGTGAGTTCCAATCGCGGATGGCTGGCCAAGCGGCGGTAAAGTTCCGGCAGAAAGAAGCTGGCGTTGTGGGGGTAATATTCCCAGGCATTCTCGCCATCCATGATGATGGAGAGGACGCGGTTGGGGCAGCCCTGGGTGACCTCGGCGACGCGCTCCAGGTGTTCGATCAGGTTGGAGACGGCATCCTGGGCGTGCCAGTCGGCATAGGTGAAGCCGATGAGGTCGGAGATGCCATCATCGCGGAAGAAGCAGGCGATCTGGCCCTGACCCAGCCGGTAGGGGGTGGTCGGCCAATGTTCTGGCAGACTATCCCCCAATGTGGCGCGCAGGCTGTTATGGAGTACGCGCTGGCCACTGGCGGCCCAGCGCACCCCCTCCTCTTCCAGCAGACGCAGAGTGGCCGCGCTTAGGGCCCCTTCAGAGGGCCAGCAACCGGCGGGCCGCCGGCCGAAGTGGCGCTCGAAGGTAGCCATGCCACGGCGGAGATGCCAGCGCGCCCTTTCCTCGCCCCCCGGATAGGCCTGCAACTGCGGCAGCGGGCTATCGGGGACGGATTCCCGGGCACAGCGGATGTCCAGCAGCAGAGGTAGGATGGGATGGGCGTAGGGGGAGAAGGACAGTTCCACCCGACCCTGATCGGAGAGGCGCCGGTAGCGCGGGACCAGGGCCTGGAGTTGTTCGCCGATGACGTCCACCAAGGCGCGGCGGTCGTCCAGGGTAAAGCCCCGCCCCTTTCGCTGTAGGGAGTCGATGCGCGGATCGTTGTCGCGAATATGCTCCCCGGTCCAGGCCAGGTGGTACCAGACCAGGAGGTCGGCCAGGAACTGGTCATTTACGTAGAGGTCGGCCCTGTGATGACGGTCGAACCAGTCCGCCAGATCTATCAGCTCGCGCAGGCAGGGAAAGCGGTCGATGAGATGGGTCTTATTGGCCTTGCGGCAGGCGCTGATCAGATCGCGACGGGGGGGGGCATCCAAGGGTAGGCCAGGGCCGGCCAGGGCCGAGAGCAGGGGATCCTGGATGCGCCGGCCGCTGGCCTGCCAGGCCTGGATCTGAGCGCTGTAATCGTCGATCTGCTCCAGTAGGACCGGGGCGAAGTTGACTACGGCGCGGGCCTGGGGCTGGGCCTCCAGGTGCGCCGCCATATCGGAGTAGTCCTTAATGCCGTGGAGATAGACCCATGGCAAATGGTATTCACGCCCACCTGGCCCCCGGTAGTCTGGCTGGTGCATATGCCAGCAGAGCACCACCGGCAGGCGGGTTGGGTCAGCGGACATAACTGGGTTCCTGCTTGAGCATTTCCGGGGTAACCAGGGTTACCTCGGATTCGGTGACATAGAAGCCGTTGGCGCGATCGCGGTCTGGATCCAGGCCGATGTTCATCGCCTCGGGGATGCGGCAACCACGATCAATGACCGCGTTATGGATGCGGCAATTACGGCCCACGTCCACGTCAGGCAGTATTACCGAGTCCTGAACGTAGGAATAGGAATTGACGCGGACGTTGGAAAAAAGCAGGGAATGGCGAACCACGGCGCCGGAAATGATACAGCCACCAGAAACCATGGAATCCACCGCCATGCCCCGGCGCTCCTCGTCGTCGAAGACAAACTTGGCCGGGGGCAATTGCTCCTGATAGGTCCAGATCGGCCAGGAGGCATCGTAGAGGTTTAGGGGCGGGGTGACGCCGATCAACTCCAGGTTGGCCTGCCAAAAGGCATCGACGGTGCCCACGTCGCGCCAATAGGCCTGCTCGCCGCTGCGCACGTCCCGGAAGGGATAGGCCATCACCCGGTACTTTTCGATCACGCCAGGAATGATGTCCTTGCCAAAGTCGCGGCTGGAACCGGGCATATCCGAGTCCCGGATGAGTTGTTCGTAGAGAAATCCGCGATTGAAGACGTAAATGCCCATGGACGCCAGGGCCACGCCATCACGCCCGGGGATGGGATCGGGCTGATCGGGCTTTTCGGCAAAGTGGCGGACCCGGTTGTCCCGGTCCACGGACATGACCCCAAATTCCCGGGCCTTGGCCAGATCGACCTCCAGACAGCCCACCGTCATATCGGCGCCCATCTCGACGTGCTGGGCGATCATGGCGCCATAATCCATCTTGTAGATATGGTCGCCGGCCAGGATCAGGACATAGTCTGGGTTGTGAGCCCGGATGATGTCCAGATTCTGGAAGACGGCGTCCGCGGTACCCGCGTACCAGGAGGTCTCGGTGACGCGCTGCTGAGCCGGCCAAAGCTCGACGAACTCGCCGAACTCGCCACGCAGGAAACCCCAACCCTTCTGAATATGCAGGATGAGGGAGTGGGACTTGTACTGGGTGAGGACGCCGATGCGGCGGATGCCCGAGTTGATGCAGTTCGAGAGCGGGAAATCGACGATGCGGAACTTGCCGCCAAAGGGCACCGCCGGCTTGGAGCGCCACTTGGTGAGGTCCTGGAGGCGCGAGCCCCGACCACCGGCCAGAATCAGGGCCAGGGTGTTGCGGGTGAGGCGGCTGACGAAACGTTGAGTCGAATCCGGCATGGAGAACCCCCTCGGCGATGGCTAATTTTGGCTGGCGTTTGGCTAAACACAAGGCTCCCTTATGGTAACATCATCCGCCGTTAAGCCATCGCCTCTTGCCGTGTAGGAGACACGCCGTCATGCCCACGGGAACCCCCGCCACCGCCCAACTCCCCGAACACCTCCAGCGCATCCTCGAGGCCCGCCATCATGATCCCTTCGAGGTCCTGGGCCGCCATGTCAAGGACGGCGTATGCACCCTGAGGCTCTTTCTGCCCAAGGCCGAACGGGCGCGGGTCGCGGGGACCCAGGTGGAGGTCCCACGCATCGAGGGCACCGATCTCTTCGTCTGGGAGGGCGATCCCGCCCAGGTCCCACCCGGCTATCGCATCGACTGGACCGACCCTCAAGGTCAGGTCCATCGCCTCATTGACCCCTACGCCTTCCCCGCCCAACTCGGGGACTTCGACCTGCACCTCTTTGGCGAGGGCCGCCACTGGCATGCCTACCGTTTTCTTGGCGCCCATCCGCGTGTCGTGGCGGGGGTAGCTGGTACCCTCTTCGCCGTCTGGGCGCCCAACGCTCAGCGCGTCAGCGTGGTGGGTGACTTCAATGCCTGGGACGGGCGCGTTCATCCCATGCGGGCACGCGGCGGCTCCGGGGTCTGGGAAATCTTCCTGCCGGCCCTCGGGTCGGGCGAGTTCTACAAATTCGAGCTACGCGACCAGCATGGCAACACCCACGTTAAAATCGACCCCTATGCCACCGCTTTTCAGACCCGCCCTGAAACGGCCTGCATCACCCAGGCCGACAGCGAATTCGCCTGGGACGACGCCGCCTGGCTAGAGGAACGTGCCCAGGCCGATTGGTCACACCAGCCGCTGTCGGTCTATGAGGTACACCTCAGTTCCTGGCAACGCAGCGCCGATGGCAACTTCCTCGGCTACCGCGAGATCGCGGAGCGCCTGGCGGACTATGTCCAGGCGGCGGGCTTCACCCACGTCGAGCTCCTGCCCATTACCGAGCACCCGCTGGATGCCTCCTGGGGCTACCAGACCACGGGCTATTTTGCCCCCACCAGCCGCTTCGGCGCACCGGAGGACTTCCGCTGGTTTGTGAATCACCTGCATCGCAAGGGTATCGGCGTCCTCCTTGACTGGGTTCCCGCCCACTTCCCCCGCGATACCTTCGCCCTGGCCCGCTACGATGGCTCGGCCCTCTACGAACACGAGGACCCGCGCCTGGGCGAACATAAGGATTGGGGCACCCTGATCTTTAATTTCGGGCGTAACGAGGTAAAAAACTTCCTGCTCTCCAGCGCCCTCTTCTGGCTGGAGGAGTTCCACCTGGACGGCCTACGGGTGGACGCGGTGGCATCCATGCTCTACCTGGACTATTCCCGCAACGCCGGCGAGTGGATACCCAACCGCTATGGCGGCAACGAGAACCTGGAGGCGGTGGACTTCCTGCGCCAGCTCAATGAGGTCACCCACGGCCAGCACCCCGGCACCCTCATGATCGCCGAGGAATCCACCGCCTGGCCGGCGGTCTCGCGGCCGACCTTCGCCGGCGGCCTGGGCTTCACCATGAAGTGGAACATGGGCTGGATGCACGACACCCTGGCCTACTTCTCCAAGGACCCGATCTACCGGCATTATCATCACGACATGCTGACTTTCGGGCTGCTGTACGCCTTCACCGAGAACTTCGTCCTGCCCTTCTCCCATGACGAGGTGGTACACGGCAAGCACTCTCTGCTCGACCGCATGCCCGGCGACGGCTGGCGCAAGTTTGCCGGGCTGCGCCTGCTCTATGCCTTCATGTTCACCTATCCAGGCAAGAAGCTGCTCTTCCAGGGCTGTGAGTTCGGACAGGGGCGAGAATGGGACTTCGCCGCCGAGTTGGATTGGTACCTGCTCGAACGTGAGCCTCATCAGGGCATTCACCAACTGGTCGCGGACCTTAACCGTCTCTATCGCCGGCAGCGTGCCCTGTACGACCTGGACTTTCAGGATACGGGATTCGAATGGATTGACTGTAACGACAGTTCCCAGGCCGTCCTGAGCTACCTGCGCAAGGACCGCACCGGGGAGGCCAAGGTGTTAGCCCTGTTCAACTTTACCCCGGTGCCGCGCCCCGGCTACCGCCTCGGGGTACCCGAGGCCGGTTTTTACCGCGAGCTCATCAACTCGGACGCCGAGATCTATGGCGGCAGCTCCTTTGGCGAGCGCGTGGGTGGCGCCTCCGAACCCGTGGAATGGATGGGACGACCCCATTCCATCCTCGTGGATCTGCCCCCCCTCGCGGGTGTCGTCCTCGTACTCGACCCCACTGCCGAGCCAGGCGAGCCCACCCGGGAGCCCGATGAGGCCCAGGACGCGGATGCGCAATAAACACTTATGATTGCCTAGGGGAAGCCCCTTAAACCGGTCTGGCTGGGGTTCGTACTGCTGACCCCAGCCGGAGATTGGCCGAAGAAACGTCTCGGCGAGCGCCGATCAAACCCTGGCCTGGGACGAGAGATGCTTGTAAATCGTATGGATACGCTGCAAATCCGTCTCGCTTAGCAGCGGATCTATGGTCTGCGCCACCTCGTCCTGAATCGCCGCCCAGTCCTCTTCCTTCAACACCCGACGGGCCAGGGGAAAGGCCTCGGCCTCTTCGAGGTCGAGATGAGCACGCAGGGTCGCGACCATTTCCCGGCCGTAGGCCTCGATCTGATCCCGGCGCTGGACCTCGTCGTTGATGACCCCGTCGACGGCTTGGCGGAAATTGTGGGTCATCTCGTTCAGGGCCTGGTGCTGGCGTGTGAGGACATCCAGGTAGGCCTGGTGCTGGCCCGCCAGGCGGAGACGCTCGCGGATCAACTCCTCCATGGGATGGTGGATCTGGTCCGAATACTCCTCCATGTACTGCAGCAGCTCGCTGAGGATTTCGTAGTCCGGCTCCCGGCCGTCGTGAAACCTGGCCAGAATATCGTCCAACAGGTCGAGCAACTGGCTGATCTGCTTGTGCTCATGATGGAGGCGATCAAGTACTTGCGTCATGGGTCATAGTCCTCTTCAAATGGATGCAGGCTCCAACGGCTCGGCCAGCATGACGGGAAAATAGTCAAGGCCTAGTATGGCATAGTTGGGCTCGGGTGGCGCCAATGGCCACCCTGGGCATGGCTTATACCCTCTGGCCAGCCAGCGATTTGATCCGCCCCGAGAGCCAATGCCAGAGGGTCCCCTCGGGGGAACTGGCACCCGTGAGGACGTAATTGAGGGAGTGGACGTTCTGCAAGGTCCAACCCAGGCGGGAGCGGCCCCGGGGACGGCCGCACAGAAGCAGGCGATCGCCAGGGCCGATCCGACGGTCCTGGGATGGCAAGAGTTCGCGCGCCTCGCCTTGGACTAGCAGCAAGGGAATGATGGGCAGGGTGTGTTCGCGGGCGCGGGGATCGCGCAAGAGGGTACCCAAGGTGACCTCCGCGCCCCGCCCTGTCATAACGCAGATGGCATGGGCGCTTTCGTCATCGAAGGCAACCTCCCACACATCCGGCACCTGGTGGTCAACCAGGGCCAGGATGCGACTCACCAGCTCGCAAGACCAGGCGTGGTCCTGAAATCGAACAAGCTGCTCGAACTCGGTAAGCAGGGGGGTAACCAAAAGGATGCGGATGCGGTCGGCAATGATGGTGCTCGGGTGCATCACGATGTCGGCGCCCACCGCCCGGAAGAGTTCCTCGTTATCCTTGTGATTCTCCCGCACCACGATAAAGAGATTGGGGTTGAGGGTTCGTGCCGTCATGACAATGGAGAGGTTGTTGGCATCGTTATGGGTGCCCACCACCAGACCCACGGCGCGCCGCACGCCCGCCTGTTCCAGGGTATGGGCCTCGGTTCCCCACCCCAGGACCAGGGGTATCCCTTCGGGCTTTCCGGTCAATTCCGGTGCGGCCTCCACCAACACCAAATCCATCCCCCGCGCGCCAAGATTGGCCGCGATCGCCTTGCCAAATCGCCCATAACCACAGAGGATCCACAGTCCCGCGGCGGGCGGCATGTGGGGATCCTGGAGGGGTTCGCCCTGCAGGCCGGACAGCCAGTCCCTCATCAGGGTCAGGCAAGGGGTGGCGATGGCCATGGCCAGGTAGGCGCCAAATATATCGAAAGGGTCGTAGATAAAATCGGTACCGAAGGAGGCCATGTTGGCCTCCACCTCATGGGAGTCGGCACGGCAGACGACCTTGACCTCGGGATGCATCAGCTTGGCGGCGATGGCGATCTTGAGGTTGGTCTCGTTAACGTCGGTCAAGGCCACCACGGCCGCGCACAAGGGGTGCTTGAGCCCCGCCTCCAACAGATGATGGGGACGACGCGCGTCGCCATGCAGGGCGGGCACATACTCGCGCAGATTTTCCAGCTGAAGCAGATCGACCCGTTCCTGGCGCTGATCGATCACCACCGCGTGCCGATTGCCATCGGTAATGGCCTGAACCAGTGCGCTACCCGTCTCCCCATAGCCACAGACCAGGTAAAAGGGTTCCCTCATCCGCCGGATGCGCCGGGCAAAGCGCAACTCCGCCAGGGAGTGTTGAAAGGTCATATCCTGGAGCAGGGCGATCAGGGTGCCGATAGAGTAGAACCAGCCCACCACCGTCAGATAGATGGCAATGGTGACCCAGGCGCGTTGGGCATCGGTAAAGGCATAGGGGATCTCGCCAAAGCCGATGGTGGTGGCGGTGTAGCTGAAAAAGTAGAAGGCATGGAAAAAATCCATGTGCCAGAGATTGCCCTGGGCGTCCTGGCCTGGGATCAGCACCAGCCCCATGACGGAGACCGAGTAGATGATAATGAGGACGATCAGCGGGGCGCGCATGCGCCGGAAGATCAGGAAAGCGACGTTATCCATGGGAATCAGTCAACCCTATGGCATATTCCAGGTGCCCACTGGCCACGGGGTGGGCGGCCTTGCCTTAACCAGGCCCCAGGGCAAAGGGGGGCCACGCATTAGCGCCGCAGCATGACGGTCTCGATGACCAGCAGCACGACCGAGATGACATTGGCGATCATGGCGCCGCCGCTCAGGGAGACGATGCTGGCGGTTACCCCAGGCGTCAGGCCCGTCGCCGCGACATGCACCGCCACCGCCCAGACGACCACGGCGGCGATGAGTTGCAGCATGGCCGCCAGGCTGGTGGCCAGGAGTACGGCCCCCAACTGGGTGCGGTCCCCAAACTTGAGCACCGTGGCGATCGCGTTCACCACCAGCGTGGCAAAGAGTTCCCACACATGGTGATGCTCGGGATTGTCCACATCGCCGACAAAAAACCCAAAGTTAAGGGTCAGTGCCAGGACGATGAAGAAGCCAAAGACAACCTTTTCAGGATTCATGGAGATACCTGGCATGGGACTGGGACTGGGGGAAGCACCGCCCTCCCCCATCCTGGGTGAAGGGGGCGCGGGGTGACGAATTATCCCCCCCAAGCCAGGGCAGGTAAAGAAATCGTAAATGCCATGATGGGCGAGGCACATCACTCTGGCCCCTTGCCAAGCTCGGTATCATCCTTGCCGTGTTTTGCCCATCCGCAGTAGCCCTGGCTGGCCCGCCTTTAGCCCGGCCAGACACTCGGCCAGACCGCGGTCCCTTAGGCCGGATTTTCCAGTCGGGGATGATCCTGGTCCGCTAAAAAATCCAGGACGACCCGCCAGTGCCCATCCAGACGCAGACGGGCGTCGAGTTGGGCGCCACCGCCATCGCCGAAGCCCTGGATCACCCCGGTACGACCGGTGGCAATGAGGCGGTGAATCTCAGCCTGCGTCAGCAAGCGCCCGGAGACCTCCTTCCAGACCACGAAGTCGCAGCCTTCCCGATAGCGGTCGCAACCAAAGCCCCGGCGGCCCTCGATGATGCGACCCATCCCGCACTTGGGACAGATCAGTGGCCCCAGGGGTAATCCGGCCTCACCCGCGGGCTCCCCCGAGCCGCTCCCGACCGCTCCTGGTGAAGCCGCCACGGGGGACGGGGAGGGGACGCGCTCCGTGGACGGTCCCTCGAAATCGAAGGCGACCCTGCCATCCTGATCCAACTTCAAGCGAGCCGCAAAGGGCCTTCCGGTCTTGGCTACGAAGCCCTCGACCCTATCCGTCCGCCCCTCCGCCAACAGTTGCCGGATCAGCTTCTTATCAAGCCTGAGTCCCGCCAAGGTCTTCCAGAGCGTCAGGCCGCACCCCTCGGTATAACGGCTGCAGCCGAAGGCCTTGGCGGTTTCCAGCACCTTGCCCTTCTTACAGAGAGGACAGAGGCCCAGATCCGTGGCGCGCGCCGGCGGGGCCTGCCGCGACCCACCGCGCTTGCCCCTGGGCTGGCCAGGGCCCGCGGCGGCCGCCTGCTCCGGGGTCAAGGCCGCGCCCTGGGCCACGACGGGGATGAGATGACGCACCCAGGCGACGATATCGCGATAAAAGTCCTCGGCCTGGCCTTGACCCTGCTCCACATCCTTGAGCCGCTGCTCCCAGCTCGCCGTCAGCTCCGGGCTGCGCAGGGGCTCCGCCACCAGACCGATGAGGGCCAGGCCCTTGGCGGTCGCCCGCAGTTGTTTACGCTGACGCTCGACATAGCCGCTCCGAATGAGCTTTTCGATGATGGCGGCGCGGGTGGCGGGCGTGCCCAGGCCGGACTCCTTCATGGCCGACGCCAGGGCATCGTCCTCGATCTCGCGCCCGGCGCTCTTCATGGCCGCCAGCAGGGTCGCGTCATCGTAGGGGCGTGGGGGCTGGGTCTCTTTTTCCACGACCTCCAGGCCGGTGACATGGACCCTTTGACCGGCGGTCAGGAGCGGCAGGACAGCCTCCTCGTTCTCGCCCCCCGCCATGACGCGCCGGGGGAGGCTCCACCCGCTTCCAGCCGGGGTCCAGGACCCGGGAACCACGGGCGACAAAGTCGGCGCCACCGATATCCAGGATGACACGCGTTTCCTCCACCAGCTCATCGGGCAGGAAGATGGCGACAAAGCGCGCCACCACCAGCTCGAAGACCCGACGCGCCGCCTCCGGCAGATGGGCGGTGGGGCGCTTGCCAGTGGGCAGGATGGCGTGATGATCCGTGAGCTTGGTGCTGTCCACATAGGCCTTGCCGAGTTGGAGGCCGGCCGCCAGACGCTGGCTCGCCTCGGCCGCCAGGGGGTGTTCCAGGCCGGTGAGGATGCCCGGGAGCAGGGGCAACATATCCTCGCCGATGTGGCGACTCTCGGTGCGCGGGTAGCTGATGAGCTTGTAGGTCTCATAGAGGGCCTGAGCCTGCTCCAGCACCTGGGCGGCGGTGAGGCCGAAGCGGCGGTTGGCGTCCCGCTGCAGATTGGTGAGGTCGTAGAGGGGCGGTGGCCGATTATGGCGCACCTTCTGGTCCACCCGCTTCACCCGGCCCTGGGTATGCGGCGCCAGTTCCCGCTGGAGGCGCTCGACCTCGGCCCGATTGTCGAGGCGGGTCTCGCCATCCCGGCAATAGCGGGCGCTGAAGCCCTCCGCCAGGGTCGCCACTAATTCGTAAAAAAAGACCTTGACGAAGCCGGCGATGGCCTGATCGCGGGCCACGATCATGGCCAGGGTCGGCGTCTGCACCCGGCCGATGGTGCAGAGCACCCGGTTATGGACCGTGTAGGCGCGGGTGAGGTTCATCCCCACCAGCCAGTCCGCCTGGGCACGGGCCCGCGCCGCCTGGGCCAGGGGTTCGAAGGCCGCGCCGGGCTTGAGATGGGCAAAGCCCGCGCGGATCGCCTCGTCGGTCAGGCTGGACACCCAGAGGCGCTGGACGGGCTTGCAACAGTGGGCGAACTCGTAGATGAGGCGAAAGATGTTCTCGCCCTCGCGCCCGGCATCCGTGGCACAGATGACGGCCTGGGTATCCGGGGCATTGAGCAGGCCCTGGACGATCTTTAACTGGCTGGCGGTGCGCGGGTCGGACCGCAATTGCCAGCGCTCCGGGATCATGGGCAGTTGGGCCAGGGACCAGCGCCCCGACCAAGAGGCGCCATAGTCATCTGGCTCGGCGAAATGGACCAGATGACCCAGGGCCCAGGTGACGCGGTAGCCCTGACCCTCCAGGAAGCCCTCGCCCTTGCGCCCGGCCCCAAGAATGCGGGCGATATCGCGGGCGACGCTGGGCTTTTCGGCCAGGACGAGAATGGTCAAGGGAGATCCCGCGCGGCCACTCAATCGTCCAGCAGGACGCGTTTGGCCTCGTTGATCTTGGCGGCCAGATAGTCGGACCCCCCCCGATCCGGGTGCAATCGCTGCATCAGACGGCGATGGGCGTCGCGAATGGCTGCGGCGTCCGCCCCCGCCGCCAGGCCCAGCACGGCCAGGGCCTCCTCCTGATTCATGGGGCCACCGCTCGCCTGGGCCTGGGGTCCCCCGGGCGTCGTCTGGCGCCACTCCTCGCCCAGGGTTCTATCCAGGTAGGCCTCCAGCAGGCTGGCCGACTGGACATCCTCGCGGTGACAAAGGTCCAGGAGGCGCAACAGGGCGTCTCCCGCCAACTCGGAAAGGCGTTGTCCCTGAAATTCACCCTCCAGAACCCGGCCATCCATATCACCGCTGGCGTGATCCAGGGTCATTTCGAGAAAGCGGGTGCGAATCGAGGAACTTTGACCCGCTGGACCCGACGCCCCGGCCTGGGCGGCACCCCCGGCGAGACCGCCCAGGCCGAGTGAGCGCAGTGTCTGACGGATAGCCGGCAACATCAGCAGGAGATTGATACCACGCATGGCCACGGGGATGGCGGCGGCCAGGGCGGCAAAGAGGGGATTGAGGCGCCCGGTCAGGGCCAAAGCGACCAGGAGACCCACGAGGCCCCACAAGGCGCCCTGCCGCAAGCGCTGGGAAACCTGGGCGGTTGATGTCTTGCGGAACCAGTGCAGGAACCAGACAAAACCGGCAACCAGCAGGACGAGGAGAAGTAGTCGACCGACCATGGATCAGCCCCGGCGAAGGCCTTGGGTCAAGCGCAGGACCGCGCCGCCTCGCCGGCGGCCGAAGTCCTCCAGGGCGCGGCGACCGCCCGCCGCGAAGATGGCGACGGCGCTGAGCAAGTCGCGCAGCACCTCGGGGCTGTGGGCATCAAAGGGGCACCAAGCCCCACCGCTCAGACTGGCAATGGCGCGCAGGGTCTGTTCCGCCTGTGGATCACGTCCCTCCTGGAAGACGAAGACCGGCAACCCCAAGAGGCCAAGTTGGCCGGCGAGTTCGGCGAGCCGCGCCGGTTCTTCTTCCATGGCATCGCCGACCAAGACCAGGGCATCCACTTTGCCGTGCTTACGCTCCTCCAGGGCATGTTCCAGGACGCGCCCGATCTGCGTCAGACCCGCCGAGCAGTATGACGCGGGTCATGCGCCCGAGTAATTCCTGGGCCTGGTCACACCAGGGCGAGGCCTCGAAGTCAAGGAAGCCACCAAAGTGGCAGAGTTGCACGGATAGCCCTCCCAGGTTGGCCGTCTCGCTGAACATGGAGGCTTGGATGGCGCAGGCCTGGTCCCAGGTCGGCTGGCGGCTGGCGGTGGCGTCCATGGCGAAAATCAGCCGCCCGCGCCGCCCCCCGGACCGCGGCTGAACTGCCTCCAGCTTGCGCAGAAAGGCCACCACCTCGCCATCACTGGCGACGGGATGAAGATCTCGACGGTCGCTGATCATAAGTTGTGGAGGGCGTTAATGAGGATGGATCATCAAGTAGGTGCAGGTCAATCAGCTTGCCCGCATCCTGGGAAAATGCAAACCCGGTCTATTCGGATACGATAGTCCCAGGTGTGAACCTCGGGATACCCCATAAACAGCCAAGGCGCCCGAGGGGCGCCTAGCCATAATCCGTGAGGGTAAGGAAGGAGGATAATCAGCGCGAGTCAAGACGCCGACTCCCCTGGATACTATTTTACAATCAGCCTTCCACGACCTTCAGATAATTAGCCTTGAAGGCATTGCGATCTCCCTTGTTGGCGGGATCGTATCCCTGATCCAGCATCTTCTGCTTCATCCAGCCAGGAGTAGCGCCGCGAGAATAGACATTATCGGAATTATCGGGATCAACATAAAAGGTACGTTGGCGATTATCCGCCGCGGAGCGGCGCGGAGCAACAGCCGAACGGGCCGGACCACGGCGCTTTCTGACGCCCAGCAGGGGAACGATATCGGTCAGGGAATAACCTCGTTCGGCAATCATGTCCTTGATGGTTTGCGCCAATTCATATTTGGCCTGCTCCTTGCGCTGCTCAAGGGCAGCGATGGCATTGAGGCGATCCTGCTCGAGATCGGCGACAAGGCGCTGGATCTCTTCATAGCTTAAATTTTCCAATTCCATAAAAAACTCCTGGTCAGTAGGGGAGTAACATTGCATACCGAATCAGTGCGACTTGATACGGTAATAGGATGGCTAATTTAAAACCAAAAATTTTTATTGTCAACACTCCGTGGAAACCACACCGCCTTTAGTGACCATTCAGTGATTCCCGAAACAATCAACTCGGCTATTCAAACTCAAGTCAAGGGCATCATCGTGTAATCAGCACACTCATTCGATCACACCGAATCGGGTCCAGCCGCATTGACCGAGGGGTCCCACACCGCCGTGTCCACCAAAGCGCATGGCGGGCATGCCAAACCATATTTCCATAAAGTAATTGGCGGACCCTCCTGATGGGTATGACCCGCACCCGACCCGGGACGCCCCTCCAAATCCGGCAACAACGGAGGTATTCCAGGCCCGGGGGCACCCGATAGACCCCATGACAGGCCCTTGCTTGACCCAGATCAAACACCCACATCTTGGGTTTCGTATACTCTCAACCACAATATCTTGTGCTCACCGAGGTTACCACCCATGCCTAACGTCCAGCCGAGGCTCGCCACCCTGCCCTCCCGCGTCCTCAAGCGCGATGGCAACCAGGTAGCCTTCGAGGCCGGCAAGATTCGCTCGGCTATTGAACGAGCGGGGCGGGCCAGTGGCGAATTCGGGACGCATGAGGCCGAGCGGCTCACCTCCCAAGTCGTCAAGGTACTCAGCCACCGCTTCCACGATGGCCGTATGCCGGATATCGAGGCTATCCAGGATCTGGTGGAGCAGACCCTCATCGCTGACGACCACTTCGAAACGGCCCGAGCCTATATCCGCTATCGTGAACAGCATCGCAAACTGCGCTCGGACCGCCGCACCCTAGTGGACGCCGCCGCCAGCATCGACGAATACTTGGACAGGTCCGACTGGCGCGTCTCCGCTAATGCCAACCAGGGCTGGTCCCTGGGCGGCCTCATCCTCAACACCTCGGGCAAGATGATCGCCAACTATTGGCTATCGCACGTTTACCCCCCCGAGATCGGCGAGGCCCATCGCGCGGGCGACGTTCATATCCACGACCTCGACATGCTTGCCGGCTATTGCGCCGGCTGGTCCCTGCGCACCTTATTACATGAGGGCTTCAATGGCGTGCCGGGCAAGGTCGAATCCGGCCCGCCGCGCCACATGTCATCCGCCATCGGCCAGATCGTTAATTTCCTCGGCACCCTGCAGAATGAATGGGCTGGTGCTCAGGCCTTCTCCAGCTTCGATACCTATATGGCGCCCTTCGTACGCAAGGATCTGCTGGTATATACGCAGGTCCGTCAGTATATCCAGGAACTCATCTATAACCTGAATGTGCCCTCGCGCTGGGGCTGTCAGACACCCTTCACCAATCTCACCTTTGACTGGGTCTGCCCAGAGGATTTGCGTGAACAGATACCCATCATCGCCGGCGAGGAGCAGCCCTTCGCCTATGGCGATCTCCAGTATGAGATGGACCTCATCAACCGTGCCTATATTGAGGTCATGACGGCAGGCGATGCCAAGGGCCGCATCTTTACCTTCCCCATTCCCACCTACAACATGACCGAGGACTTCCCCTGGGACAGTGAAAACGCCGAGCGCCTCTTCGCCATGACGGCCAAGTATGGCCTGCCCTATTTTCAGAATTTCATTAATTCCGAACTCAGACCCAACATGGTCAGATCCATGTGCTGCCGCTTGCAACTCGACCTGCGGGAATTACTCAAGCGCGGCAACGGCCTCTTCGGCTCCGCCGAGCAGACGGGGTCCCTGGGCGTGGTGACGCTCAATTGCGCGCGTCTGGGCCATGCCCATGCCGGCGACGAGGCCGGCCTCCTGGCCAGCCTGGACCGCCTGGTCGATCTGGCCCGCGACAGCCTGGAGATCAAACGCAAGGTCATCCAGCGCCATCTGGATGACGGCCTCTTTCCTTATACCAAGCGCTTCCTCGGCACCCTGCGCAACCACTTCTCCACCATCGGGGTCAATGGCCTGAACGAAATGATCCGGAACTTCACCCAGGACCGGGAGGACATCACCTCGGTCGCGGGCAAGGCCCTGGCCCTGCGCTTTCTCGACCGGACGCGGGCGCGACTGGTGGAGTTCCAGGAGGCGACAGGCCATATGTACAACCTGGAGGCCACCCCCGCGGAAGGCGCAACCTATCGTTTCGCCCGCGAGGACCGCAAACGCTTCCCGGGCATACTCCAGGCTGGCTCGGCGGATGCGCCTTATTACACCAACTCCTCTCAGATTCCCGTCGGTTACACCGACGATCCCTTCCTCGCCCTGGAGCTGCAGGAGGAACTCCAGAGCAAATACACTGGCGGTACCGTGCTACACCTCTACATGAGCGAGCACATCTCCAGCCCCAAGGCTTGCAAACGTCTGATCCGCCGCGCCCTGACCCATTTCCGCCTGCCCTATATCACCATCACGCCCATCTTTTCCATCTGCCCCAGCCATGGCTATATCCCCGGTGAGCATGAATTCTGCCCCCGCTGCGACCAGGAAATCATGGCCCACAAGCAGTGCCAGACCCAGGCGAACCCTTGCCATGGGTGAATCCCATTCAATATTTTTTCAGGAGAGAACCACCATGTCGGATAACCCCAACATCCAACTCAGAGACGAAGAGCGTACCCGCTGCGAAGTCTGGACCCGCGTCATGGGTTACCATCGCCCAGTAGCCGCTTTCAACGCTGGCAAGCGCTCCGAGCACCAGGAGCGGCGCTATTTTGTTGAGCAACGGCGGTCCCAGGCCCCGGGGGGCCTTAAAGCGCAAAAGTGCAATTGAGAAATACTACGAGATAAGGGCATGGAAAAGGACGCGTTGCGCGTTGGCGGTCTTACCCCCCTGACCAGTCTCGACTATCCGGGGGAACTGGCGGCGGTGATCTTCTGCCAGGGCTGCCCTTGGCGTTGCTCCTACTGTCACAACAACCATTTGCTGCCGCCCGATGGTGCCCATGCCATCCCCTGGAGCCAGGTAGAGGCATTTCTGGAACGTCGCCAAGGACTGCTGGACGCCGTGGTCTTCAGCGGCGGCGAACCCACGCTGCAAAACGCCTTGCCCGCCGCCCTGACTCAGGTCAAGGCGATGGGCTTTAAGATTGGCATGCACACGGCGGGCATCTACCCCGAACGCCTGGAGACGCTAAAGCCGCTTCTGGACTGGGTTGGGCTGGATATCAAGGCCTTGCCCGAGGACTACCCAGCCCTCACCGGAGCGACAGCCTCTGGGGAACGCGCCTGGCAGAGCCTGCGCCTGCTACTCGCGGCTGAAGTCCCCCTAGAAGTAAGGACTACCGTGCCTCCAGACTGGCGGCTAGCCCGTGGGATGGAGACTCTGATGCGCCGACTGGCCGATGCGGGGGTCGAGGACTATGCGCTCCAGACTCGCCGCGATACCAATCACCGTCATCAGGACTTGCGGGGAACCGGATTCCCTGCCCCGCCCCCGCCGGAAACTTATGCAAAACTTGGAGAGGCTCTGTTCCGCAGCTTCGTCTTACGGTAGCATAAAGCATCAAGGTGATTTGATTGACCTCGACCTGGCCCAGTTGGCAAGTCAGGCCTAGGTTCAACCGGACCCAAAGCCCAGTTCCCAACCATTCTCAGTTCATGAAGAAGAAAATCAAGCGCCTTGCGACTTCGCTGTTGCCGGTTGCCACTAACCGTGTCGGCGACTGCAACCGCTGCGGGGAGTGCTGCAAGCTGCCCTATCCCTGCCCATTTCTGCGCTATGACGCGGACGGCTTGAGCATGTGCGCCATTTACACCTTTCGCCCTCCGAGCTGCCGCAAATATCCCCGCACAGCGGAGGAGAACCTCACGCCCCAGGTCTGCGGCTTCAGCTTCGTGCCAACTAGCCAGGTGGTGGAGGTAGGTCCTCCCGAGACTCTGGACCCCTTGGTTCCGTCGGAACAGTCTGCCTGATCGGGCCCTGGCATGCTCCTTGACATCCGAGTTCAGGCTGAACCCTTCGACCCCCCCGAGGAGCAACGCACCCTCTGGCTACTAGGTCAGACCCGGATCGGGGCACTGGTCAGCTTCCTAGGCCTGATGCGTGACTTCAACGAAGGCAATCAAGTCAGCCGCCTGACCCTGGAACATTACCCCGGCATGACCGAGAAGGCCCTCGGGGTCATCGCCGAGGAGGCGGCCAGCCGCTGGCCCCTCGATGCCATCCGCATTCTGCACCGCGTCGGGGTTCTGGAACCCCAGGATCCCATTGTCCTTGTCGCCGTCGCCGCCAGCCATCGGGGGCCGGCCTTCCGCGCTTGCGAATTCCTGATCGACCAACTCAAGACCAAGGCCCCCCTATGGAAAAAGGAGACTACCGCAACAGGCGAAAGCTGGGTCCAGCCCCGCGCCAGCGATGGGGTTGCCGACTCCCGCTGGACGACTAAGAGTCATAACATAGGTCGAGAATAACCCCTCGCCCCAACCCGCGCCATCCAGCCAGACCGGTCCGAGGGCCTAACCCTTTTCGGCTTCGTCCAAGGCCGACCTCAGGGCGCTAAAAATGAGACGACTCGCCTCCTTCTCATCAAGTTCCGGCACCTCCCAAGACATGATGCGGCAGTACTTACCGACCAGATGACGCACATCGCCCACCAGTTCCTTGTTATATTTTGCGATTTCGATTTGCTCAAGTCCGGACATGGGGTTTCTCCTCTCGGATTAGTTGCGACGCCGAGGCAATCGGCGCCAAGGGTAATGGGCCGCCAGCGCATGGGGATACCGACATTAAAGCAGGTCAAGGCCTGCCCGCGATAATTTTCCTTGCGGATTTTCCTGTCAAAGCCACTGAATCACAATAGGGATGGTACTCCTTGCCCGTACAAGACATCTCTCCCGTCTGAAGCTGATCCATCCAACCGGCTCGCCCACGCCCGATCGTGTTAATGTTCGGGTTGTTCAATCATCCCCCGCGGGGCCAGTAGTTCCCGTATTCCGCTAGGCCTTATAGCTCTAGCCTCCTTCCCATACTATTTGGAGTTGGTACATGATCAACCGCCGTGAATTGTTTACCTCCGCCCTGGCGGGGCTGGCCTTATTGGTGAGTAACGCGACCCTGGCCGAAACCCCTAAAAAGCCATCTGGCACCGTGAGCATCGACGAGACCCAGATTGCCTTTATCGTCGGCGGCAGCTTCGGCAAGGGCGAACTCAAATTCGAGGGCAAGAAACATGACTTCAAGATCAACGGCATCAGCGCCGGCGCCAATTTTGGGGCCTCCAAGATCTCGGCGGTGGGCGAGGTGTACGACCTGAAAAAGCTGGCTGATTTCCCCGGTACCTATGTGCAGTTGGAAGGCGCCATCACCCTCGCCGGCGGCGTCGGTGGCACTGTCCTCAAAAACCAGAATGGCGTCATCATGCGCCTCCAGTCCACCTCCCAGGGGCTGCAATTCAACCTGAGTTCCAGCGGCGTGACGGTCAAGATGGAGCCTTAATCCAGGCACATACCCACCAGGGTCCGGCTAGCCCCTTAACCACAGGGGCTAGTCCTCCCTACCCTGACCCCGCGAACCCCCTGGCTATCCGGTCAACAGGAAAGACACCCCATGGCGGAGACCCCCCTCCCTCCCGCAGGCAAATCCTTGACAAGCGGTCACGAAGCCGTGGACCGGGCGGTGGAGATCGCGATCCGCATCAGCCTTCTGGCCTTGTGGATTTCCTTATGCTTCGCCATCATGCGGCCCTTCCTGGCGCCACTCGCCTGGGGCATCATCATTGCCATCGCCGTCCACCCAGGCTACCAGGCTTTGCTCAGCCTCGCGGGCAACCGCCGGGTCACCGCCTCGGTCCTCTTCATCCTGATCGCACTCCTGGTGCTCATCGTGCCAATTGTCATGCTGAGCGGAACCCTGGTCCAGGGCGCCGAGAGTCTGGCCCGTGGCTTCGAGGCCGGGAAATTGATCATCCCACCCGCCCCCGACCTGACCTACATTCCCTTGGTGGGGCCCGATATTGAAGACTTTTGGAAAACGGCGTCATCAAACCTGGAAGACGCACTGCGCATAATCGAACCCCAACTGCGGATGGTAGGCGAATGGGCCCTCGGCTTCGCCAAGGACGCAGGCATCAGCATCCTGCATTTCATCTTTGCCATCTTCATCGCCGCGGTATTTCTGGCCAAAAGCGAAGAGGCCGGCAACCTGGTCCACAGCATCGCCCTGCGTCTGGCGGGCAGTCATGGCTTCAGGTTCGCCCAATTGTCCCGAGCCGTGGTACGCAGCGTGTTCCGTGGCATCCTGGGCGTAGCCATGATTCAAGCGACGCTGGCGGGTCTGGGCATGCTGGCTGCCGGGGTGCCGGCCGCCGGCCTGTGGGCCTTGATCGGCCTGGTGCTGAGTACCATCCAACTGGGCGTCTTCCCGGTCATGGTGCCCGCCGCCATTTATCTCTTCTACACCGCCAGCACCACCACGGCGGTTCTCTTCCTGATCTGGACCCTCTTCGTCGGCACCATCGACAACATTCTCAAGCCCATACTGCTGGGACAGGGCATCTCGGTGCCCATGCCCGTTATCTTCATAGGGGCCATCGGAGGCTTCATCGGCCAGGGCATCATCGGCCTCTTCGTTGGAGCCGTGGTGCTGGTACTCGGCTACGAACTGCTCCTGGCCTGGTTAAGGGATGAGCGGCCAGGCGCCACAACCGGAACAGATCTAAAAGCCGGGGCCGAACCTGAATCCAAAGCCAGCGCCCAAGCCAGCTAAATTACCCCCGGCACCAGTCACGCTTCGGCAGGGGGGCGGGAGGGCCGGGTGGGGCTGGCCAGGGTGTCGACAGCAGGGATGCTGTCGTCAAGCCTACCGGGAGGTATGCACGGCGTCCCACGCCAGCGACCACCTGGCTCGGGAAACCGAAAACCCATGTTTTTTTAGCATATCCCCAGACAGGGCTCCCCAGGCCTGACACCCCGGGCCCTCCCCTGGATCCAATACCGGCGCCTTGAATATTTCAAGGCGCTCAGGTTGATCGAGTCTTAAGAAGCTAACCCGCGGAACCAAAGGCCACTTGGCAGACGGCATTGACCAATTGGGCGTTGGCGGCGGTCTGGGGCACCTGGCCATTGAGCAGGCCCTGATGGCAATTCACTGCCCCCTGCAGGTTCGCACCCCCGGAGACCGCGTAAGAGAAGCTGGCGCCCTGGGTTCCCACCGCCTCCACCGAGCCATAGTTCAGCTGATAGTCGCTCTGCGGCACGACGATGATAGTGGACTGCTGGGCAGCGGCATTATTCACCAATTCAGTGATGGCAACCCCCGTCGCCAGGCCCGCCAGCCCCCAGGCGGCCGCGCTGCCACCCCACCAGCCCCAACTGGTCGGTGCCCACCGATACCAACCCGCATTCCAGGGACGATGCGCCCAATAGCCACCATTGGACCAATTGGGGTGCCAGCCGTTATAGGGCCGGTTGTAGAAATTGTGATCGGCATTGATATTGTGCTGGTCATTAATGGTGACATTGTTCTGATCGATTTTATCGCCACCCCACTGAGGACGCGCGCCATCGCCAAACATGGGATGTGAACCGCGATAACCCCCCATGTCATCGCCGCCAAAGTGATAGCCGCCAGGATCCAAGCCACCCCCGCCCATGCCACGGAAGCCACCGCCACCAAAATCCCGCGCGCCGGCGCCGGCCTGAAAGAGAAACCCGGAGGTCAAGAGAGTGACCGAGAGGGTCGTGATGACGGCGCCACGGGAGGGGCGCGCGGAGAACTGGATCATGATTGTGTCTCGCCGTAATGAGTAGGGTGACTGTCGACCGCAACCGCCTTTCAAGGCGCCAGGGCCCACAGACGGTACCTGGGGCATTCTATCCCGCCCCTATAAAAAAAACTCTCTCGGGCCCTATCCAAGTGCTCAGGTTTAGCGACAATCAGAAACTTGGAATGAACAACCGCTTCATGACTCCACGGCGCCTCATCCTTTTCACCACCCCGCCGTCAGCCTGTTAAACTAAAAGTAGTGGGGGTGGTTGGGCCACCCCGCCAGCCCCTCGTCCCAACCCACGGCGCCGCCTGTCCAACTGGGTCGCGCCTCGTCAGGAGCAGGAGAATCATTATGGCCATCTGGATACTAGTCGCCGATAACAGCCGCGCCCGCTTCTTCACCGCCCAAAAACCCGCCGGCCCCCTCACCGAGACCCAGGACCTCGCCAACCCCGAGGCCCGGCTGCACGAGGGTGATCTGGTCTCCGACAAGACCGGCCGCGATCGCAACCCCAGCAGCGGCACCGCCCACGGCGTGGGCGCCGATGCCTCCCACAAGCAGGAGGGCGCGGACCGTTTCGCCCTCGCCATTTGCGAAGAACTGGACGCCGCCCGCGCCGCCGGTACCTTCCACAAGCTCTATATCCTGGCGGCACCGGCCTTTCTTGGCCTCTTGCGCAGACACCAATCCGCCGCTCTCAAGCAATGCATCGCGGCGGAACTTGACAAGAACCTGGCAGCCCACGACCTGGCCACCATCCGCAAGTACCTGCCCGAGTACCTCTAGATTCCCGGGGCCCGCCCCGCCATGGGCCGCCTCCCAGGCCCCGTGGGGCGCGGCCTCACAGGATGACATGCCGTGGAACCTAGCATCACCCTGAACGCCGCGGACCTTTACCAGCCCTGCGACCTGGCCGGCCTAGACTTTGCCGACACGAGTGAACTCGAACCCCTGGCCCCCGGCCTGGGCCAGGAACGGGCGCTCGAGGCCATCGATCTGGGGGTGAACGTCCCCCACCGGGGCTACAACCTCTATCTGATGGGATCGGGCGGCCTCGGCAAGCACGCCCTCATCAAAGGCTTTCTAGAGCAGCGCCGTCGCGAGTCCCCGGCCCCGGACGACTGGTGTTACGTTGCGGACTTCAACAACCCCCAACGCCCCTACGCCTTGCGCCTGCCACCGGGGCGTGGTCGCCACTTGCGCGCCGACCTGAGTCAACTGGTGGAGGACCTGCTCAACGCCGTACCCGCCGCCTTTCAGGGCGAGGAATACGGCCACCGCGCCGAGGAGATCCAAAAGGAATTCAAGTCCCGCGAGGAGGATGCCGCCACCGCCATCGGCCACAAGGCCAAGGAGCGCGGTATCGCCCTCCTCCACACCCCCACCGGCTACACCCTGGCGCCAGTGCGCGAGGGCCATATTCTGGCCCCGGACGACTTCAATGCCCTGCCCGAGGAGGAGCGGGAACATATCGGCGAGGTCATCGAGGAATTGCGCGAGGCCCTGCAACAAACCCTGAGCCAGGTCCCCCTTTGGCAGAAAGAGATGCGCGGGCGCTTCAAGATCCTCAATCAGGAGACCATGGAGGGCACGGTCACCACCCTGATGGGCCAATTAGCGGCAGATTACGCCGACCTGCCGGCGGTCCATGACTATCTGGCCGCCGCCCGTAAGGATATGATCGAGAACGGTGACCTCTTCCGCCAAGGCGACGGCGAGGAAGGTCGGGCGCCCAGGCCGGAGGACCCCCCCTTCACCCGCTACCGCGTCAACCTGCTGGTGGACAACGCCGAACTCCGCGGCGCCCCCGTCATCCACGAGGACAACCCCAGCTACCTCAACCTCATCGGGCGCATCGAGCACATCGCCCACCTGGGGACCCTGTCCACCGACTTCACCTTGATCAAGGCCGGGGCCCTGCACCGCGCCAACGGCGGCTACCTCATCCTCGACGCCCTGCGCCTGCTCGGCAACCCCTTCGCCTGGGACGCCCTCAAGCGGGTGCTGCGCGCCGGGGAGATCCGCATCGAGTCCCTGGAGCGGGTGCTGAGCCTGGCCGGCACCACCTCCCTGGAACCCGAGCCCATCCCAGTCGAGGTCAAGGTCGTCCTGGTGGGCGAGCGCCTGCTCTACTACTTGCTGGACGCCTACGACCCCGACTTCGCCCAACTCTTCAAGGTCGCCGCCGACTTCGCCGAGGAAATGCCACGCCAGCCCGGGCAGGACCCCATCTACGCCCGCCTGATCGCCACCCTCCAGCGCCAGGAGCGCCTGCTGCCCCTGACCCCCGATGGCGTCGCCTGCGTCATCGAGCAGGCGGCGCGGCGGGTCGCCGACCGGGAGCGCCTCTCGATGCATGTCGGCGGCCTCCTCGACCTGCTGCGGGAGTCCGACCACCTGGCCCGCCGCGAACGCCTGGAGCGCATCGGCGAGGACCAGGTCGAGGGCGCCATCGTCGCCCGCCGCCGGCGCCTGGGGCAACTGCGCGAGCGCCTTCAGGAGGAGATACTGCGCGGCACCCTCTTCATCGACACCAAGGGTTCCCAGCTCGGTCAGGTCAACGGCCTGTCCGTCATCGCCCTTGGTGATCAAGCCTTCGGCACCCCCGCCCGCATCAGCGCCACCGCCCGCCTCGGTCACGGCGAAGTCGTCGATATCCAGCGTGAGGTCGAACAGGCGGGCCCCATCCACTCCAAGGGCGTCCTGATCCTCTCGGGCTACCTGGGCCGCCGCTACGCGCGCTTCCAGCCCCTCTGCCTATCCGCCAGCCTGGTCTTCGAGCAGACCTACGGCCTGGTCGAGGGGGACAGCGCCTCGGTGGCGGAACTTTGCGCCCTGCTCTCGGCCATCGGGGATATCCCCCTCAAGCAGGCCCTGGCCATCACCGGCTCCGTCAACCAGCACGGCGAGGTCCAGGCCATCGGCGGCGTCAACGAAAAGATCGAGGGCTTCTTTGACATCTGCCAGGCCCGCGGCCTCACGGGCGAGGAGGGCGTCATCATCCCCCAGGCCAACCGCAAGCACCTGATGCTGAACAAGGCGGTACGCGCGGCCGTGGCGCGCGGCGACTTTCGCGTCCACGCCGTCGCCCACGTGGACCAGGCCCTGGAACTCTTGACCGGCCAGGCCGCCGGCCTGCCCGATCAGGACGGCCTCTACCCCACCGACAGCATCAACGGCCAGATTCAGGAGCGCCTCGCGACCTTCTTCGCCGTGCGCCAGCAACTCAATCGGAACCGGGGGGAAGATAACGACTAACGCTCATCAGGGGTCTCGCCACCCCACTGATGATGAAAATAACTTTGGGCTGCTGTCACCCCAAGGCAGTGTCTTGGCTCTAAGGCCCGGACTCGCGACGGTTAGGAAGCTGGGTGCAGATCAGCCCCGCTCCGGTGCCGGGGCGAGACCGGCGGCCCGTTGGGTCGGGACCGGGATCGTCTTAGCACCCCAGGTCTCAGCGGGGCCGTTTCACCGCTATGACATCCGGGATCTGGCGCAGCCGGGACTGGATGGTCTCGAGTTGGTCCATGTCCCTGACCTCGGCGGTAAAGCGCATGGTGGCTCGGTCGCTGGTGCGATCCGTGCTGGTATTGACACCCAGCAGGGTGAGGTCGGCCTCGGAGAAGACGGCGGAGATATCGCGCAACAGACCCTTGCGGTCGGCGGCGACGATAATGAGATCCACGGGATAGGCAGCCTCGGGACTGGCCTCGGCCCAGGCCACCTCCATCAGCCGGGCCGGCTCGGCGGCGATGAGCTGGCGCAGGTTGTCGCAATCCCGGCGATGGATGGTGAGGCCCCGCCCGCGGGTGATATAGCCGACGATGGCATCCCCCGGTACCGGCTTGCAGCAATGGCCCATATGGGTCATGAGGTCATCGATACCCTCGGCCACCACCTCCTGGCGTCCCCGGCCAGGGCGATGCGGTATCTTGCGCCGCCGGTCGCGCCGCTGGGTGACCAGGTCCTCGGGTTCCAGTTCCACCCGGTCCTTTTCGGCTGGTCCCGCCAAATCGCCCAACTGACGGGCGACCTGCCCCGCCGGCACATCGCCCCGCCCAATGGCGGCAAGTAAGTCATCGCCCTTATGAAAGTTGCACTTTTGAGCGATGGGGTCGAGTTGTAGCCGGGCCTCGACGCCTAATCGAGCCAGCTCCTTTTCAAGCAGGGCGCGACCCTCGGCGACATAGCGGTCATAATCCTGCTGTTTGAACCAGAGCCGCACCCGGTTTCGGGCCCGCGCCGTCTTGAGATAGCCCTGGTGGATGCTGAGCCAGTCGCGGCTAGGGGTGGCGTTCTTTTGGGTGATGATCTCTACCGTCTGACCGCTGCGCAGGGTCTGGTTGAGAGGGACGATACGACCATCGACCTTGGCGCCCCGGCAGCGATTGCCGATCTCAGAATGGATGGCATAGGCAAAATCCAGGGGCGTCGCGCCGCGCGGCAGATCGATGACCTTGGATTGGGGCGTGAGCACATAAACATGGGCGGGTTCGAACTCGGACTTGAAACGTTCGAGAAAATCCCCGTCATCCTCCCCCTCGTTCAGCAGTTCCATCCATTGGCGCATCCAGACCAGGCGGTTCTGGAAGGCGGCATCCGCGCCCTTACTCTCCTTGTAGGCCCAATGGGCGGCCACGCCCAGCTCGGCATGACGATGCATGTCCCAGGTGCGGATCTGCACCTCCAGGGACTTGTCCCCGGGCCCCACCACCGCCGTGTGCAGGGATTGGTACATGTTGCCCTTGGGGGTGGCGATGTAGTCGTCGAACTCCTTGGGAATATGCCGCCAGAGGCCATGGACCAGGCCCAGGGCGGCATAGCAATCGGCAATGCTGTCGACCAGGATCCGCACCGCGCGCAGATCGAAGATCTGCTCCATGTCCACGCCCTTGCGCTGCATCTTGCGCCAGATGCTATGGATGTGCTTAGGTCGTCCGGTGATGTCGGCACGTACCCCGGCCTCGGCGAACTTCGACTTGAGCAGGGCGATGACATGGGCGATGTAGGCCTCGCGCTCCACGCGCTTGTCGCCCAGGAGTTGGGCGATGCGCCGGTAGGCCTCTGGTTCCAGATAGCGGAGGGCCAGATCCTCCAGCTCCCACTTGACCTGCCAGACGCCCAACCGGTTGGCCAGGGGGGCATGAACCCGCCGGGTATCGGTGGCCAGCTTGCGCCGCCGCGCCTCATCCAGGTCCTTGATGCTCCTCATGAGATGCAGGCGTTCCGCCAGCACGACCAGGACGACGCGCACGTCCTCGGCGATGCCGAGCAGCAGGCGGCGCAGGTTTTCCTCATGCCGGTCCTGCTCCTTGGCGGCGATGACCGCCTCGACATTGGCGAGTTGGCCAATGCGGCGCAAATCGCCCACCATGCGGCCGATGCCAGGTCCGAAGCGCTGGGACAGACCCGTCTCGGTCATGTCGCCCGCTTCCAGGCAGCCGTTGAGCAGGGCGGCGATCAGGGTGTCGGCGTCCTGGCGCATCCCCGCCAGAATGTCGGCGGTGGCCAGGCGGTAGCGGACCTGGGTCTCCCCGGTCTCCAGGGTTTGGCGGCCCCGGCAGCCCAGCATGAGGGCGCAGGCGTCGCGGAGGCGGGCCCGATCCCCCTCGCCGTATTGTTCCGGAAGCGCCGCGAGCCAGTGTTCGATGGCCGCCGCATCGTCCGCGGGGTCCTCGGGGAGGTTGTAAACCGGTGTTACCATGGGATCAGCCTAGGCCATGGAGGAGGGGTGGGCCATGCCGGCCCCCAGCACAGGGGCGCGCGCGGCTAAGGCCTGACGCCGCCCAGGGCCAAGGGCCGCGTCCTGGAGGAACCGGGGGCCGCCCACCGCAGCTCAATCAAGCACATGACTCACCAGCCCGTCCGCCAACTTGGGCTCGAACCAGGTGGATTTGGGCGGCATCACCTCGCCGGCATCGGCGACGGCCATGAGTTCCGTCATGCGCGTGGGGAAGAGGGAGAAGGCCACGCGATAGCGACCCTCGTCCACGGGCCGGGCCAGGCCCTCCAGGCCACGGATACCACCGACGAAGTTGATGCGCTCATCCCGCCGGGGATCGATGATGCCCAGGATGGGCTCGATCAGATTATCCTGGAGCAAGCTGACGTCGAGTCGGCCCACGGGGTCGTCCCAGGGGATGCGCCCGGGGTCCAGGGTCAGCCGATACCAGACGCCATCCAGGTACATGCCAAACTCCGCCGTCCTGGCGGGCTTGACCGGCGTGGGGCTGGGCTCGACGCGAAAGGGCACCGCCACCCGACTCAGGAATTCCTCCTTGTCCAGGCCGTGCAAGTCCTTGACCAGCCGGTTGTAGTCCATGATTTGCATCTGGTTGTGGGGGAAGACGACGGCCAGGAAATAGTTGTAGGCCTCCTTGTCGCCATACCCCGCATCGGCGGCCTTGCGCGCCGCCGCCACCCGGGAGGCGGCGGCGGAACGATGATGACCGTCGGCCACATAGAGGGCGGGCAAGGCCTCGAAGGCCGCCGACAGCAGCCGGATGAGGCCCTCGTCGGCCACCACCCAAATCTCGTGACGGACCTGGCCCGCGGCGCGGATGTCCACCGCCGGGGGCTGCCTGCTGACGGCGATCAGGAGGTCGTCGATGCTCGGGAGTGGCGCGATAGACCAGAAAGACGGGGCCCGTCTGGGCATCCAGGGCATCGATCTGCCGCACCCGGTCGTCTTCCTTCACTGGCCGGGTAAATTCATGCTTCTTGATGCGATCCGCGTCATAGGCCGCCACCGAGGCGGCGGCGACTAGGCCCGTCTGGACGTGCTCGCCCATGGTCAGGCGATAGACGTAATAACAGGGGGTCGGGTCCCGCTCCAGCACGCCCTCCGCCAGCATGCGCTCCAGGTTCTCCCGCGCCTTGGCATAGACCTCCGGGGCATAAGGGTCCGTATCCGGCGGCAGATCCACCTCGGGCCGGGAGATATGGAGAAAGCTCCAGGGCCGCCCCGCCACCATGGCGCGGGCCTCGTCGGTACTCATCACATCATAGGGGGGCGCGGCCACCTCCGCCGCGCGGCCAGGGGCCGGGCGCAGTCCGGCGAAGGGCTTGATCAAGGGCATGATGGGCAGGTTTCCAGGTTGGAGTGAAAGCCGGGAGGAAAGGATCCTTAACGGGGTGGCGGGGCGTAGAGGAGACCGCCATCGTTCCAGAGGGCGTTATAGCCCCGCTTGATCATGAGGGGCGACTGGGCACCCAGGTTGCGCTCATAGATCTCGCCATAATTGCCGACCTGGCCAATGACGCGGATGACCCAATCCTTGTCCAGGCCCAGGGCCTTGGCTACCTTGCCCTCCACATCCAGCAGCAGGCGGGTATCGCCGGCCTTGGCGTCCTCCTGGACCCGCTTCACATTCCGGGAGTCGATGCCCAGCTCCTCGGCATCGATCAGGACAAAGAGGGTCCAGCGCACGATATCGAACCAGCGGCTATCGCCCTCGCGCACGACGGGGCTCAGGGGCTCCTTGGAGATCACCTCGGGCAGGATCCGGTGATCGCGCCCCGCCGCCATGGCCACGCGCAGGCCGTGGAGTTGGGTGTGATCGCTGGTCAGGACCTGACACTCGCCCGCCAGATAGGCCTTGCTCGCGGCCTTCATATCGGGGAAGAGACGCAGATCGAGGTCCATGCGATGCCGGTCGAAATAGCGGCGGGCATGATCGGCGCTGGTGGAGCCGGTCAGGGCGCAGACCGACTTGCCATCCAGTTCGAGAGCACTGAGGGTGCCTGTGTCGCGCCGGGTCATGAAGCCCTGGCCATCGAAGAGGAGCACACCCACAAAGGTCACGCCCTCGGCGAAGTCACGCTCCAGGTTCCAGCTCAGGTTGCGCGAGATGAGATCGACCTGCCCCTTGGCCAGGGCGCCCAGGGCATCGGCCACGGTCAGTGGAACGAACTCCACCTTATCCTTGGCACCCAGGGTCGCCGCCGCGACGGCGCGACAGAAATCCACGTCGATGCCACTCCAATGCCCGGCGGCGTCCTTGAAGGACAGCCCCGGTGCCTCGCCATTGACGCCACACTTGACCTTACCACGGGCCTTGACGTTCTCCAGAGTGCCCGCCGCCAGGGCCTGGCTCAGGGCGCCGGCGAGCAGAATGCCGGTCACCCACTTGGCTGCTTGTCTCATCGAGATTCTCCTGTCCGAAAGGGGGTTACCAGCGCATCAGGACCCACTGGGGCACCTGGGTGACGGCGGGCCCGGAGCCGCTGTTCCAGGACAGGTCGCCCGATCCGTCCTGGTCCGTCAGATAATAGGGCGCGCCCACGCTCGGGGTAATCCTGACCTTATACAGGCGGCCATTGATGCGGTACTCCTGCACCGTCCGGTTCTCGTGCTCATGCAGGGTGACGTCGGGAGCAAGGTCCGATTCGCGGACACTCAGATCAAGCCCATCGATTTGACTGGCAAGGACCAGAGGGGTCAAGAGCAAGCCCAAGGCCGGCAAGGGCTGGGCCAGGAGGCGGTAATGGGGCATGGTAGGCGCGGCCCTGGGCATTAAATTCCGGGCTATGGTACCAGGAAGGGTGCGACCATGCGCCCAGGTAAGTCCGGGGGCGCGCCTGGCTCACACGTCACGAGGCGAGCACCTCCGTAACGGAAGCCTTGCGCTCGGCATATTCAGTCTTGGAGCCAGTTTCGTCCCAGGCGAAGGTACAGTCCAGATGGGCGAGCACGGCGACCAGCCCCCCCTCGCCATCCTCGATCATCACGGCCAGGGGGGGACGGCTGCCAAAGCGTCGATTGCCGCGCTTGACCCAGAGGGAACGCATCTCTGGATTGCGCGGGAAATAGGTGCCCAGGGCTTGCTCGATCCGCGTCAGATAACCCAGGCGGCGGTTGACCGTGGCATCGTCCGGGAAGGGCTCCTGGTCAACGAAGCGCGACACATGACGGGCCTTGACGGTCGACGGCAGGGCGAGCAGTGCCAGGATATCACTCGCCCCCAGCCCCCAGTCGCCGAAGAGGGCCATGATGTGACGGGTGATGGACAGGCGTTCCTCGGGGGTCAGGACAAAGGTAGAAGACAAGGCTTGAGTCATGGCGGATTCCGGATGATTAGAGAGGCGAAGCTTGCCGCGAATGGGCCGATGTTGCGGGCATGGCCCGCCATTTCAAGCGGGTGCGCCAGGCTCACCGCGACACGCGCAGGATGCGCATCACCCGTGGGACCTGCAGCAGGCGCCGCATGATGTGGGCCAGATGCGGGCGATCACGGACCGAGAGCAGAAAATCCAAACTGACGTTGTGGCCATCCTTTTCCCGCGACTGGACATTCTCGATGTTGGAACCCAGTTCGGCGATAGCGGCGGCCAAACTGGCCAGAACCCCGCGCTGGTTGCCAACATCGACCCGGATCTCCGTATAGAAATCCCCCGCCGGTTGACTGGACCATTCCAGGTCCAGCCACTGGTCTTTATGTTGTTGAAAATCGCCGAGGTTCCGACAACCCTGACGGTGCACCACGATCCCCTTGCCGGGGCTGAAGAGTCCGGAGATGGGGTCGCCCGGAATGGGCCGACAGCAGCGCCCATAATTAACCACCATGCCCTCGGTGCCCTTGATGGCCAGGCGGCGCGCTTGTCTGGGCTCGGTATCGAGAGGCGCCTCGGCCACCTCCTCGCCCATGAGACGCCGCGCCACCAGTATCGGCAGCCGATTGCCCAGTCCCACCTCCGCCAGCAGGGTGGCCAAATCCGGCAGCTTGGCCCGCGCCAGATAGGCCGCCAGGCGGCCCTCCGGCAGCCGGTCCAGGTCCAACCCCTGCCCCGCCAGCTCGGCATTCAGCAGGCGCCGGCCCAGGGCCGCGGCCTCCTGGCGTTGCAGATTCTTCAGATAGCCGCGGATGTTGGCGCGGGCCTTGCCAGTCACCACGAAATTCAGCCATCCGGGGTTCGGCATGGCTCGGGGCGCCGTGATGATCTCTACCGTCTGACCGCTCCGCAAGGCGGTGCGGAGGGGGGCCATGCGGCGATCGATACGCGCCGCCACACAGCGGTTACCCAGACCGGAATGGATGGCATAGGCAAAATCCACCACCGTGGCCCCGGCGGGCAGTACCTGGATGTCCCCGCGCGGGGTAAAGACATAGACCTCATCCGGGAAGAGATCGACCTTGACGTGCTCCAGAAACTCAACCGAGTCGCCCGATCCCCGCTGCATCTCCAACAGGTTCCCCAGCCAATCCGCCGCAAGATTTTGGGGGCTGCCGCGCTTGGCACCGGATTTATACATCCAGTGCGCCGCAATGCCACTCTCGGCGAGGTGCTGCATGTCCAGGGTGCGAATCTGGATTTCGATGGGGATGCCCTGGGGGCCGAAAAGCTGGGTATGCAGGGACTGATAGCCATTATTCTTGGGGATGGCGATATAGTCCTTGAAGCGACCGGGCATGGGCTTGTACAGGTTATGCACCACACCCAGGACGCGATAGCAGGTATCGACCCGATCGACGACGACGCGAAAGCCAAAGACATCCACCACCTCATCGAAGGGGCGCTGCTTGTCGCGCATCTTGCAGTAAATACCGTAAAGGTGTTTCTGGCGGCCCACCACCTCCCCCTCGATACCCTCCTGCTCCAGGCGTTCGCGCAAGGCCTTCTCGACATCCCCCACCAGTGCCTTGCGCGATCCCCGTGCGCGGACGACCGCCCGTTTGAGCAGTAGGCGGCGCCAAGGCCAGCAATGGGCAAAGCCCAGTTCCTCTAGTTCCAGGGAAACCTTACGGATACCCAGCCGGTTGGCAATGGGCGCATAGATCTCCAGGGTCTCGCGCGAGATGCGGCGGCGCTTCTCCGGGGCCATGATCCCTAGGGTCCGCATGTTATGGAGCCGGTCGGCGAGCTTGATGAGGATGACCCGGATGTCCTTGGTCATCGCCAACAACATCTTTTGCAGATTTGCCGCCTGGGCCTCGGCCTTGGAACGAAAATCCAGTCGCGTCAGCTTGCTGACCCCATCCACCAGCTCGGCGATCTCCTCGTCGAAGAGGGCCGCCACCGTCTCCTTGGAGTGGCCCGTGTCCTCGATGACGTCGTGGAGAATGGCTGCCATCAGGCATTTATGATCCATGCGCATCTCGGCCAGGATGCGGGCCACGGCAAGGGGGTGCTGGATATAGGGCTCGCCAGACTTACGTGTCTGGCCAGCATGAGCCTCGGCACCGAACTGGAAGGCGCGATAAACCTCGCGGATTTGCTCCGTGCTCAGGTAGGACTCCAGATAGATACAGAGGTCACCGATCTGGAAGCGCGGCCTGTCAGGTGACTGCTCGGCGGGTGGGTTGGCGGCGGGCGCTTCAAGTCCCTGATTCATGGGCATGGACCCAAGCGGCTGGCAGGAACGGCTGGCGCCGCACCCGAAATCCGATACCTGACTCGCCAGTGTCTCAGGAGTGTTCCTCGGTCCCCAACCCGACCGCCAGTTCCTCGGCGATCTGCATCTCCAGGGTCCGCTCGGCACGGCGTTGCTCGCGCTCCACCTCCACGGCGGCGACGGTCTCCTGGGTTAGGACGCCCTCGGCGATCTCCCGCAGGGCCACCACCGTGGGTTTATCGTTCGCCCAGGGGATCAGGGGTTCGACGCCATTGGCCAATTGCCGGGCTCGCTTGGTGGCAAAAAGTACCAGATCAAACCGGTTGTCCACATGATCGAGGCAGTCCTCGACAGTAATTCGCGCCATGAGTCTTGTTGCTCCATTTACATCGTAGGTGGCTCAGATTACCAAAACCCCGCCCGGAAGGCGAAGGGCCACATGATTTCTTTCCCAATTTGCCACACCAGACCCGGGAGGCGCGGCCCCGCCATCACCCGGTCAGCAGGGCCTCGATCACGCCACGACCGAGCCCAGCGCCATGGGCCAGGCGCAATCGCTCCGCCCGCGCCAGACAGACCAGATCGGCAAGGGCCTGATCGAAATCGTCATTCACGACCAGATAATCGTATTCGTCAAAATGGGACATCTCGTCGCGCGCCTGCCGCATGCGCCCGGCGATGATCTCCTCGCTATCTTGGCCTCGCCCCCGCAACCGCTCCGCTAGTACGGGCGCGGAGGGCGGCAGTATGAAGATGGAAACAGCGCCAGGGAAACGCTCGCGCACTTGGCGGGCCCCTTGCCAGTCGATTTCCAGTAGCAAATCCTGACCCGCGACCAGGGCCTCGCGGACCTTGGACTCCGCAGTGCCATAGCGATTGCCGAAGACATGGGCGTGTTCCAGGAAGGCGCCCGCGGCGATCATGGCCAGAAAGCACCCCTCATCAATAAAATGATAGTGGACGCCATCCACCTCGCCTGGCCGAGGCGGACGGGTCGTGTAGGAAATGGCCAGCCCAATGGCGGATTCACGTTCCAGCAGGGCCTTGACCAGACTGGTCTTGCCCGCGCCGGAGGGCGCCGATACGATAAAAAGGATGCCTTCGCTCATGAAACCAGCGCCTGGGGGGTTGGCAAAAAGGGAGTTGTGAGGACCCGAGGGGGGTGGGAACCATTCGGCAATTCCGACATTCCCGGCAAATTAGACCACAAGCGCCCGGCGCGAGCGAGATCGGACCGCGCGGCGAGCCCAACCCGGAATCACCCCAGATGCTGACCTGCGCCGACCTGTCCCCCACCCTGCTACCCGCACTGCTCGCTCGCTTTGGTCTTACCCTCGCCTGGGTCGCCCCGGGAGAGCCGATCCCGGGCAGCTATTGGGGCGAATCGGAGGCCGGCCTGGTCGGAAACCACTTGTATATCCGCCCCGACACCCCGGTCCACTCGGCTTTGCATGAAGCCTGCCACTGGATCTGCATGGACCAGGCCCGCCGGGCGACCCTGCACACGGACGCCGGCGGCGAGGTGGCGGAAGAGAACGGTGTTTGCTATCTACAGATCCTTCTCGCCGACGAACTGCCCGGCCTTGGCCACGAGCACATCTTCCGTGACATGGACGACTGGGGCTACAGCTTTCGCCTCGGCAGCGCTCGCATCTGGTTCGAGGAGGACGCCGAGGATGCCCGCCAATGGCTGCTTGACCAGGGCCTGATCGACACCATCAACCGCCCCACCTGGACCCTTGGGTCGAAAAAATGACCGCTTTAAAGGCCCCACCCTGCCCTATAATCCCACCCCAGTGCTTACTAACCATGGGAGTTTTTGCCATGACCAAGATCCGCAACCCGCTCGCCCTCCTCGCCGGCCTGGCCTTGATGGCTCCGGCCCTGGCCCTGGCCTGGCCGTCCTCTTATTACGGCTCCAGCCCCCAGGCCCAGGCTCGGGATGGCGCAATGCCGGCACCGATGGCGGCCGCTAACCCACCATCCAACCCCGCCCCCGCCTATCCCAACGGCCCCATGGATCCCCATGCCCAGGCCATGCCCTACCCAGGTCCCGGCATGAATTCCTACGGCAACCCCTATGGACCGGGATTTGGCCCTGGCTTTGGCTTCCAGCCCCCCGTCATACCCGACTTCCCGGCCCCGCCTGCCTTGTCCCGGCCCAATCGATCCGGTCCCTTGCGCTTCAACCAGACCCTCACCGAGGAGGGCTATATTCTCGAAATCCCCCTCGACGGCATGAAGGCCGAGGAGATCCGGGTGGATATCGACGGCCGCTCAATCCGCCTCTCCCGCGATACCTCCACCCAAAAGACTCGCGAGGAGACGTTTGACGATGACCGGGGCTACCTGCGCAGTTATAGCTTCTCCAGTGGTCGCTCCAGCCGCCGGCTGCCCCTACCCCAGGACGCCGACGGCGGCGCCATGCGGCGCGAGGACAGCTCCGAAAAAGTCCGCATCATCATCCCCCGTCGCCAAGGCTGATCCGGAACCCAGCGCCATGCCCGAGACCTACGCCAATCCCCAGGACGCGGAAGACGCCTTCTATGACGCCATTGACGAGCGGGACTCCGAACGCCTGCGCGAAGTCTGGGAGGACTCACCGGACATTGCCTGCCTGCTCCCCATGCAGCCCCTACTGCACGGCAAACAGGTGCTTGAAGCTTGGACGCCCCTTTTCGGGGGCGATTTCCACCTCGACATCCAGGTGCGGCACGTCCGCTGGCTGGAGACCGGCGACCTGGCCATTCACTATCTGGAGGAACAGATCGCCGTCCCCGGCCGGCCACCTCAGCCGCCGGTTCTCGCCACCAACATTTACCGCCGGGGCGCCGACGGCTGGCGCATGATCCTGCACCAGAACTCCCCATCGCCACCACTGCCGAGTCCCGCCCCTGGCATGTCGCCTGACAGGGTCCCCGGCCCCTCGGGCTAATGCGCGTCAACCTGCAGGCCCTCGGCTGTCGGCTCAACGAAGCGGAACTGGAGACCTGGGCACGCCAGTTCCAACAACTCGGCCACCAGGTCACCCCCGACGAGACGGGGGCCGACCTGGTCGTGGTCAACACCTGCGCCGTCACCCAGGAGGCGGTACGCAAGTCCCGCAAACTCCTGCGCCGCGCCCAGCGCGGTAACCCCCGCGCCAAGCTGGTCGTCAGCGGCTGCCTGGCCACCCTGGAGACCCAGACCCTGGCACTGGAGGCCGGTATTGACCTGGTGATCCCCAACGCGGACAAGAACCGCCTGGTGGCGATCGCCACCGCCGAACTCGATCTGCCCGCCATGCCCCCCACCGCCATGGCGGCCGAGGCCAATCCCCTCTTCGCCCGCGGCCGCCAGCGCGCCTTCATCAAGGTCCAGGACGGCTGCCGCTATCGCTGCGCCTTCTGCATCGTCACCCTGGCGCGGGGCGAGGAACGCAGCCGCCCCATCCCGGAGGTGGTTGACGAGATCAACCGCGCCGCGGCGGCGGGCGTGCGCGAGGCCGTGCTCGCGGGCGTCCACCTCGGGGGCTGGGGCAACGACCTGGGACTGGACCTGGACGACCTGATCGGCGCCGTCCTTGCCGAGACCGACATGCCGCGCCTACGCCTCGGCTCCCTGGAGCCCTGGGAACTGCCCGACGGCCTCTGGGACCTCTTCGCCAATCCCCGCCTCATGCCCCACCTGCACCTGCCCCTGCAAAGCGGGGCCGACAGCGTCCTGCGGCGTATGGCCCGTCGCTGCCGGACGGAGGAATTCGCCCGCCTCGCCAGCGAGGCGCGCGCCCGCGTCCCCGACATCCACCTGACCACCGACATCATCGCCGGCTTCCCCGGCGAGACCGACGCCGAGTGGCGCCAGACCCTGGCCTTCGTCGCCGCCATCGGCTTTGGCCAGGTCCACATCTTTGCCTACTCCCCTCGCCCCGGTACCAAGGCCGCCAGCCTGCCCGATCAGGTCCCCGCGGAGGTCAAAAAGGAACGCAGCCGGGAGATGCACGAGCTGGCGCGGCGCATGAAGGCCGATACCTTCGCCCACTACCTGGGCCACCAGACCACCATCCTGCTGGAAGGCCGCCAGGGCAGCGACCCAGACGGCGACCGGTACGGCTACACCCCCCATTATTTGCCCGTGCGCCTGCCCTCAAGCAAGGGGCAAGACCTCACCAACCAGTTGCTGCGGGTCGAACTGACCGCCATCCACCCGGACGGAGACAGCCTGATCGCGACCTTAGCCCCCCAGACCCACCCACTGCCAGACCACGAAGACGCCGGCGCGAGCCCGGCCATGGGGACACTGGTGGGCCCAGCCCCGGCATGAACAGCACCGATCTCTGCGGGACGGCCGCCAGGATCGCCCAACGCTTCACCATTGCCAGCGGCGGCCCCTTGGCGATCGAGCCTCTGGGACGGGGGCTGATTAATGATAGTTTTCGGGTGACCGCCGGGGCCGACCGGTGGGTATTGCAACGCATCAATGGCCAGGTCTTTCCGGACCCCGAGGGGATCATGGCCAACCTGTCCCGCCTCGGGGCGCATCTGGCCCGCCAGGGGGTGGTGGATCTGACCTGGCCGGAACTGGCGCGCACGACGGAGGGCGCGACCTGGACGCGGGACGAGGCCGGCGCCGTCTGGCGCCTGATGAGTTTCATCCCGGGCCAGCCCCTGGAACGGATCGAGAGCGACCCCCAAGCGGCAGAGGTGGGGCGCCTGCTGGGGTCCTTTCATCGGGCGGTGGCGGACCTCGACCCCGCAAGCCTGGAGGTGACCTTGCCAGGCTTCCATGTGACGCCGGGCTATCTGGAGCCCTTCGACCGGGCGTCACGGGAGGCGGTCGCGGCGCCCCAGCTGGGGCTCGACGAGGCGCTGGCCTTCGTGGCGGCGCGGCGGACGGGCCTGGACCTGCTGGAGAAGGCGCGGGCAGCAGGCCAGATCCCGGAGCGGCTGGTCCATGGCGACCCCAAGCTGGACAACCTGCTGTTCGACGCCGAGGGCCGGCGGGCCCTGGCCTTGATCGATCTGGATACGGTGCAGCCGGGCCTGACACTGCACGATATCGGCGATTGCCTGCGCTCCTGCTGTAACCGGCAGGGTGAGTCCGCCCGCGAGTCGCGCGTGGGCTTTGACCTCGAGGTTTGCCGCCCCCTGCTGCGGGCCTATGCGGACCAGACCCAAGGGCTGCTGGTCCCGGCGGAGGTGGCGCTCCTCTTTGACGCCATCCGGCTGATTCCCTTCGAGCTGGGGCTGCGGTTTCTGACCGACCATCTGCAAGGCAACCCCTGGTTTCGCGTCTCCGCACCCGGCCAGAATCTCGCCAAGGCGCGGATTCAATTCGCGCTGGTGGCGGACATCGAGCGCAAGGAGCGGGAGATCCAGGCCATCATCGCGGCCTGTTTTGGTGGATTCGAGGGCTATTGAGTCTTATCCCTACATCCCGCCCCGCTCTTGCGGTAAGATCACATCCACTTTTAGCGCCGGCCCGGTGGCGGGCGCGGCCGGTCAATGACTGGGGCGCCATTGCCCGAGGCGGGCCGGTTCGGGATAGCGAGTAACGTCCGTCTCTCGGGACGGCAGTGGAGGACATCATGGGCTTGGGTGGCATCAGCATCTGGCAGCTTCTCATCATTCTGGTGATCGTGCTGCTGCTCTTTGGGACCAAGCGTCTCAAGAGCATAGGTTCGGATTTGGGTAACGCCGTCAAGGGCTTCAGGTCCGCCATGAGCGATCCGGACAAGGAAGCGGAGGAGGAGGCCAAGCGACTGGAGGAGCCCCCCGCGGCCACCCGGACGGCAACGCCGGACCCGGCCACGCGGACGGCGACGCCGGACCCAGCGGCCAAGGTCGAAGGCAGGGACAAGGTCTGAAGCCCGATTTAAGACCGGGGCCGGGGCGGGATCATGTTTGACATCGGCTTTTTGGAATTGGTGCTGGTAGGCGTGGTCGCCCTCCTGGTGGTGGGGCCTGAGCGCCTGCCCAAGCTGGCGCGGACCGCCGGGCTCTGGATGGGGCGGGCACGGCGGACCCTCGCGACGGTAAAGGCGGAGATCGACAGCGAACTCAAGGCGGAGGAGCTCAAGGAGATCCTGGCCAAGCAGGCACGGGAGAATCCGCTGGAGACCCTCATCGAGATGCCCAGCAGCAAGCCGTCGGCACCCTCGCCCTCCTCGCCCCAGAACCCAGCGGCGCCCAGCAAGCCGGATTCCACCACCTAGGGACAGGCACCAGCCTCACCCCAGGGGTTGGATCGCCCCGGTGGTTGCCCCCTGCCCGCCGGCCTAGCCTCGGCGCCGCGGCCCATGCCGAGGCGCCCCGCCCGGCCATGACTTTCTGACTACCACTCATTCGGATGTAACGACCGCGATGACAGCGCCGGCCTACCATGAAGACCCGGGCCCGGAACAGCCCTTCATGTCGCACCTCGTGGAGCTTCGCGACCGGCTGTTGCACATGGTGATGGCGATCGGGATCGCCCTGGTGGTCCTCTTCCCCTTCGCCAACGATATCTACACCTTCATCGCCGAGCCCATCCGCGCCCAGTTGCCCGAGGGCTCGACCATGATCGCCACCCAGGTGGCCTCGCCCTTCATGACGCCCTTCAAGCTGGCGCTGGTATCGGCGGTCTTCGTCGCCATGCCCTACCTGCTCTTCCAGATCTGGGGATTCGTGGCCCCGGGCCTCTATCAGCATGAAAAGCGCTTCGCCATGCCCTTGCTGGCCTCCAGCATCTGCCTGTTTTACCTGGGCATGGCCTTCGCCTATTACCTCGTCTTCCCACTGGTCTTCGCCTTCTTCACGGCCACGACCCCCGAAGGCGTGGCCCAGATGCCGGACATCACCTACTACCTGGACTTTGTCCTCAAGCTCTTTTTTGCCTTCGGGGTCTCCTTCCAGATCCCCATCGCGACCATCCTGCTGGTGGCCATGGGGATGACCACGGCGGAGAGCCTGACCGACAAACGGCCCTATGTCATCGTCGGCTGCTTTGTCATCGGCATGCTCCTGACCCCACCGGACGTCATCTCCCAGACCCTGCTCGCGGTGCCCATGTGGATGCTGTACGAGGCGGGCATCTTCTTCTCGCGCTTCTTCAAGAAGCGGGACACGGAGGAGGAGCCAGAACCAACCGGGGGACCGCCAGCGGGGCGCGGGCGCGGCGGGAGCGGGAGCAGCGGCCAGCGCCAGCCCGGCGACGGCTCCGGGGGTCGGCACCCCTGGGGATCCGAGCGGCGCCAGCCCAGCGCCGGTAACCCAGGCACGGGGAGGTCATGGTCGGCCGTGAGATCGACGGCGGCGATCCCTTCGACCGCGAGCGCTTCGTCCCCCTGACGCCGGAAGAAATGGAGGCGGAGCTCGACGCCATCGAGGCGGCCGAATCGGAACTGGACGAGGATATGGACCCCATCGAGGCCTTGCTGGAGCGGGTCACGGAACTGCGCGACCTGGAAAACGAGGCCGGCGCCCGCCAACTCCTCTATCGCGTCCTCGCCGACGGCGACGAATCCCAGCGCGGGGTAGCCATGAATATCCTGACGGAGATGGACAGGCCCTGAGGCTGGCGGCCCGAGCATTGAAATGTCGCGATGGCACACTAATTCCGCCTAATCCATGGCCTAGCGCCGGGCCATGGCATCACCACCAGGGAGCGACCCGGACCCATGGCCTCCGCCACCCAACTCCATTACAAACAAAACCGGCTCAAGCAACTGCGCGCCTTCTGTCACGCCGCGCGCTCGGGCAGCGTCAGCACCGCCGCCGACCAGATCTTTCTGAGTCAGCCCACCGTCTCCCTGCAGATTCAGGCCCTGGAGCGGGAATTCGACACCCTCCTCTTCGAGCGCCGCGGCCCCAAGATCAAGCTCACCCCGGCGGGTGATCTGCTCTACGGTCTGGCCCAGCCCCTGGTCGAAGGCATGGACAAGCTCCATGAAACCTTCTTTAGTCAGTGCGGCCGGGTAGATCAGGGCTCCCTGGAGGTGGCGGCCGGTGAATCGACCATCCTCTATATCCTGCCAGAGCCGGTACGGCGCTTCACCGCCATCCATCCGGGCATCGAGATCAAGCTGCACAATGTCACGGGCCGCGATGGCCTGGCCATGGTGCGGGCCGACGAGGCGGACATGGCCGTCGGCTCCATGATCGAGGTCCCGGACGACATCACCTACCGGCCCTTCGTCACCTACCGGCCCAAGCTCATCACCCCCCTGGACCACCCGCTGGCGGCCAAGGCCAGCGTGACCCTGGAGGACATCACCCCCTTCGGGCTCATCCTGCCGCCCAGTCACCTCAGTACCTGGCGGACGGTCGATCTGGTCTTCCGTCAGCACAACCTGAATTACAAGGTCGCCCTGGAGGCCGGCGGCTGGGAGGTCATCAAGAAGTATGTCGAACTGGGGCTGGGCATCTCCATCGTCACCGATGTCTGTCTCACCGGCCAGGAACGCCTCGCCACCATCCCCATGGAGCAATACTTCCCCAAACGCAGCTACGGTATCGTCCTGCGCCGTGGCAAGTTCCTCTCACCCCAGGCCAAGCGCTTCATCGAGGTGCTCGATGAAACCTTCGCCGGCCAGGAGGTCGAACCCCACCTCCAGGGCCCCGAACATGGGGAATGGGAGGATGCCCATCTGGGGTGAATCAGGTCCGCCAGGCCAGCCCCAGGGTGTAAAGCCGGTTCTTCTTGTCGCCGCTGATCTCGGCGGCGAGGGCGGCGGCTTGTTTGAGGGGCAGTTCCCGGGCCAGGATGCGCAGCACCCGCTCGCCTTCCAACCCGGTTGCATCCCGGTCGCGGCAGCCCTCCACCAGCAGGACGAATTCGCCCTTCTGCTGATCCGGGTCTTCCTGTATGCGCGGGACCAGGCCCGCCAGGGTGCCGTCCAGGAAAGTCTCGAAGTGCTTGGTGAGTTCCCGCGCCACCACGGCGCGGCGGTCGGGCCCCAGGCTCGCGGCCAGGTCGGCCAGGGTCGCCAGGACCCGATTGCCCGCCTCGTAGAAGATGAGGGTGCCCGGTTCCTGGGCCAGGGTGACGAACCACTCCCGACGCTTGGCGTGGGTCCGGGGTGGGAAGCCCAGAAAGACGAAGCGATCACTGGGCAGGCCGGCGGCGGAGAGGGCGCAGATGGCGGCGTTGGGGCCGGGGATGGGCACGACCCGCAGACCGGCGGCCCGGGCGGCGGCCACCAGGGGATAGCCGGGATCGCTGATCAGGGGCGTGCCCGCATCCGACACCAGGGCCAGATCCTCCCCGGCGGCCAGACGCTCCAGCAGGCGCGGGACCAGCTTCTCCTCGTTGTGCTCGTGACAGGCGGTCAGCGGCGTGCGTAGGCCATAATGGCTCAGCAGACCCGCGGTGTGGCGGGTATCCTCGGCGGCGATGAGGGCAACCCGGGCCAGGACCTCGAGGGCGCGCTGGCTGATGTCCGCCAGATTGCCCATGGGCGTGGCCACCACGTATAGTATCCCTGAGACTTGTGACAAGGCCTTTCCTTCCGATTTTCAACAGGCCCGCCATCGATGACGAAGCCAGACGCTGCTAATGGCGACGGGAGTTTCCCCAGCTCCAGTGCCCCCTATCCCCCGATGAGACGCCCGCTACTCGCCCCCGGGTCGCCCGGCCATGCCCAGCCCCCCCGGGCCAGGCCTCCTGTTCAAGCATCGGAGCCGCTGGCCGAGGGCGCTGGCCGGTCCCTCCCCCGGGCCCTGGCCCTGCCGCTTCTGTTCGCCCTCTTTCTGACAACCCTGGCCATGCTGCTGGCGAGCTGCGCGGGACCCCCACGCCGCGCCGATCCTGGCGCCGGTCCAGGGGCGGCCGCCCCGCCCCAGGCCCGGGCCCAGGTCGCCGTCCTGCTGCCCCAATCCGGACGTTACGCCGAGGCGGGTGCGGCGGTGCGTCAGGGCATTCTCGCCGCCCAGGGCGCCAGCGGACAAGGGCCAGAACTCCGCTTCTACGATAGCCACAACCCGAAAGCGGTGCCGGAATTGTTGCGCCGGGCCGCCGCCGAGGGCGCGAGCCTGGCCATCGGCCCCCTGGAAAAGGAGGCGGTCGATGCCCTTGCCGTCCAATCGGCCCTCCCCATCCCCACCCTGGCCCTGAACCGGGCCACCAGCGAGGCCTCGCCGCCGAATCTCTATCAATTCTCCCTGGACCCGGAAGACGAGGCGGCGGACGCCGCGCGCAAGGCCTGGGGGCGGGGCTATCACACGGCCATCCTGCTTTATCCCGCCAGCCCCTGGGGTGAACGCCTGGCCAACAGCTTCCGGCGCGAATGGCTCGGCAGTGGTGGGAGCTTCGCCACTATCCAGGCCTTTGATCCGAACTCGGCGGACTTGCCCCAAGGGCTGCTGGCGGACGCCTTTGCCGGCTCGGTCCAGACCGCCCCCGCCGACTGCGTCTTCCTGGTCGCCACCGCGCCCCAGGCCCGCCGGCTCTGGCCCGAGATTGTCGCCAGCACCCAGGGCCCGCCCCCGGTCTTCGCCACCTCTCATGTGTTCGAGGGCGCCCCGGATCAGGAGGGCAACCAAGCCCTGCTGGGGCTGCAATTCGTCGATATCCCCTGGATGATTGACGTCAATCCGGCGGATCCCCTCTCCCGATCCAGCCTGGAGCGCACCTCCGGGGGCATAGACCCGCGTTACGCCCGGCTCTATGCCATGGGCATCGACGCCTATGCCTTGATTCAGCAGCTTGACGGCCTGGCGGGGCGTCCCGGCGCCTTCCTGGATGGCCGCACCGGACGCCTGAGCCTGGACAGCCGGCGGCGGGTTCAACGGGAACTCATCCTGGCCCGCCTGGACAGCCTCGGGCCAAGGCGGATGACCGCGGCGGGAGCGGCGGCCAGCCTCACCGCCGCCCATCCTGGCTTCCCCGGAGGCGGAGGTCCGCGCCTTGCCGCCCTCGCCCCCTGAGACCAGCCGGGACCTGGGCGCCGACAAGGAGCGCCTGGCCCGCGACTATCTGGAGGGTCAGGGCCTGCGGCTCATGGCAAACAACTACCGCTGCCGGCGCGGCGAAATCGACCTGGTGATGCGTGACGCCGCCACCCTGGTCTTTGTCGAGGTCCGCTTTCGCGCCTCGGAGCGCTTTGGCGGCGCCGCCGCCTCGATCGGTGTGGCGAAGCAAAGGCGACTGATAGCCGCCGCCAGCCATTTTCTGCAACGCCAACCCCTCGACCTCCCCTGCCGCTTCGATGTCATCGCCATCGGCGCCGGGGACCATATCGACTGGATTCGGGATGCCTTCCATGCCTAACGACCGACTTGAGCGACCCAGAACCGCCCCCCGCGGCCAGCGGCCCCTCATCGCCTGCCTGGCCCTGAGCCTGGCCCTGCCGCTGCTGCAGGGCTGCGCCGCCGCCCTGATCGGGGCCGGGGTGGGGGCGGCGGTGGGGGCCACGGTCATGGTCCGGGACCGGCGGGGCCAGGACGCCCTCATCGATGACAAGGAGATCGAGTTCAAGAGCCGGGATTGGCCCGGCACCCAGACCCGTTGCCAGGTCGCGGTCAACAGCTACAACCGCGTCGTGCTGCTCACGGGTCAGTGCAAGGACGAGGCCGGGGCGAAGGCTTATGCCGAACGCGTCAGCAAGGTGCCCAAGGTCAGCCGGGTGATAGACGAGATCACCATCGGCCCCTTTGCCAGCCTGAACCGCCAAAGCGAGGATACCCTCATTACCTCCCGGGCCAAACTTGCCCTGGTCGATGTCGATATCCAGGGGTTCGACCCCACCCGGGTCACGGTGATCACCGAATCCGGCATCGTCTATCTCATGGGCCTGGTGACCACCGAGGAAGCGGAGGCCGCGGTTGACAAGGTGCGCTACGTCCCAGGGGTCACCAAGGTGGTGAAGGTCTTCGAGATCACCAACAAGCCCACTACCGCGGACGCCAAGGCTACCTCCGCCACCGCCCCCACCGCTCGGCCTCAAGCAGAGACGGACGGTTTCGACCAGCCGGACAATGGGGGGGACCAGGCCCTATTCCCCACCCGCAACGCCATCGACGACACCCCCAGCGACCCCGGCCCCGATGACGCCCTTTAAACCCCTGAGTGCCGGGATTGTCCGGGAACTCAGGGCCATCGCCAGACCCGGCGCCCTCTTGCTGGACCCGGCGGAGCTGCTGGTCCTACGGCTATGACAACAGCCGCCGCCAGGCCATGCCCCAGGCCGTGGTCCTGGTCGAGGCCGCCGACCAGGTCGTGCCCCTGGTCGAGCTCTGCAACCGGGAACGGCTGCCGCTGGTCGCGCGTGGGCGCGGCACCGGCACCACCGGCGCCACGGTGCCGGATCGGGGCGGCCTGGTCCTCTCCTTCGAGCGCATGGAGCGCATCCTCCGCATCGACCCGGACAACCGTCTGGCGATCGTTGAGCCAGGCGTCACCAACCAGGCCCTGCAGGCGGCGCTGGCGCCCCGGGGCTTTTTCTGGCCACCGGACCCCACCAGCGCCGCCACCTGTACCCTGGGCGGTAACCTGGCCTGCAACGCCGCCGGTCCCCGCGCGGTCAAGTACGGCACCCCGCGCGAGAATACCCTGGGGCTGACGGCGGTCACCGGCGCTGGCGAGCTCATGCGCGCCGGGGTGCGGACCACCAAGGGCGTGGTCGGCTACGACCTGACCCGGCTCATCATCGGCTCCGAGGGCACCCTGGCCCTCATCACCCAGGCCACCCTCAAGCTCACCCCCCTGGCGGAGGCCCGGCGCACCCTGCGCGCCAGCTACGCCGACATCCATGCCGCCGCCGCCGCCGTCTCCGCCATCATGGCCCAGCCCGTCACCCCTTGCGCCCTGGAATTCATGGATGGCTCCGCTATTGCCATGGCCCGCCATGTCGGCGATCTGGGCCTGCCCCCGGGGACCGGCGCCCTGCTCATGATCGAGGTGGACGGCCCGGCCCATGGTATCGATCAGGCTGCCGCGGCCATCGCCCAGGCCGCCAGCTTGCCCGGGCTGCTGGAGCTGAGCACCGCCGCCAGTGCCGAGGAGGTCGCCGCACTCTGGCGGACCCGCGCCGCCCTGTCCCCGGCCCTGCGCCAGATCGCGCCCAAAAAGATCAACGAGGACGTAGTGGTGCCCGTCTCGCGCCTGGGCACCTTCATCGAGGGCGTGGACCGGCTGGGGCGGGAGCACGCCATCCGCATCGTCAACTTCGGCCACGCCGGCAACGGCAACATCCACGTCAACCTGCTGGTGAACCCCGACGACCCCGAGGAGATGGCGCGCGCCGACGCCTGCCTCGACGCCGTCTTCAGCCTGGTCATCGAGTTGGAAGGCACCCTATCGGGCGAGCATGGGGTCGGCCTGGCCAAGCGCGATCATATTCACCGGGAGCTGGACCCCGTCGTCCTGCGCCTCATGCACGGCATCAAGCAGCAGTTCGACCCCAACGGCATTCTCAATCCCGGCAAGACCTTGCCGCCCCTGGCATAAGACATGACCGGACGATCGCCACCCCAGGGTGGACATGAGGAGGGATGAAGCGGATGGCGGCTACTGGGTCGATCCTGGCCGCTTGGGGCCGCACCCCCTCGGGGACGCCCGCCGCGATAGGCCTCTTGTTGCTCGCCCTGCTCGCCTGGCCTTGGCCGTCCCTGGCCAACCCGGTCACGACCGACCACGTCACCGCGCGCCTGGTGGCGGAGCGCAGCCCGATCGCACCCGGGGAGACGGTCGATCTCGCGCTGATCTTCGAGATCCAGCCCGGCTGGCACACCTACTGGCGCAATCCCGGTGACTCGGGTGATCCGCCGCGCCTCGCCTGGACCCTGCCTGACGGCGTCACCGTCGGACCGCCGCGCTGGCCGCGCCCGGAGGTCATCCCGGTCGGCCCCTTGGCCAACTATGGCTATTCAGGCCGCGCCCTGCTGCTCTTCGCCCTGTCCCTGCCCGCGGACTGGCCGGTTGGCGCCCCCCTGCGCCTGCAGGCCCAGGCCGACTGGCTGGTCTGCGAGGAGCACTGCGTCCCGGAGTCCGGCTCCTTTGAACTGACCATCCCGACGGCGACCGCGACGGGCGCCGTCGATCCCGTCGAGGCGGAGTCATTCGCCGCCGCCCGCGCCGGCTTGCCCGAGGGCCGGCTCGAGGGTGCCCGGATAAGCCTGGAGGGGGCGCGGCTCGGCCTCACCATCCCCACCGCAGACTTGCCCTTTGCTCCCGCCGCAGTCGGGTTCTTCGCCGGCGCCTGGGGCCTGATCGAACATGCCGCCGCGCAGCCCTGGCGACTGGACGAGGGCCTGCTGCGACTGGACCTGACCCCAGGCACCTTGGCGGAACAAGCCCCCGCCGAGGGCCTGCTGGTCCTTACGGATGCGGGGGGGCAGGTTCGTGCCTACGAGATCGCGGCGGTCAGAGACCCGCTCACCCAGGCGATCAGCCCCGGGGAGACGATCGGGCTGCCCCTCGCCCTGGCCTTCGCCCTGCTCGGGGGCCTGGTCCTGAATTTGATGCCCTGCGTCTTCCCCATCCTGGCGATGAAGGCCTTGAGCCTGGTCAAGGGGTTGACCGAGGCCGGGCCAGCGGCGGCGCGGCGGCGGGTCCGGCAGGGAATCGCCTATACCGCCGGTGTTCTGCTCTTCTTTGCCGCCCTGGCGGGGCTCTTGCTGGCCTTGCGCGCGGGCGGCGCGGCCATCGGCTGGGGTTTCCAGCTCCAGTACCCGCCCTTCGTCGCCCTCATGGCCTCGGTCTTTTTCGTCATCGGCCTCAGCCTCGCCGGGGCGGTGAACCTGGGTGCCGGGCTCATGGCGCTGGGAAGTGGCGATAGCCGGCGCGGCCACCTGGGGGCCTTCGGGACCGGCGCCCTGGCGGCCCTGGTCGCGGCACCCTGCACCGCCCCCTTCATGGGCGCGGCCCTAGGCTATGCCGTCACCCTGAGCTGGCCCCTGGCCCTGGCGATCATGCTCACCCTGGGGCTGGGCCTGGCTCTACCCTTCCTCTTGCTGTCGCTGCTCCCCGGCCTGGCGCGGCGGCTACCGAAACCAGGACCCTGGATGGAGACCCTGAAGGAGGTCCTGGCCTTTCCCATGTTCGCGGCGGCGGCCTGGTTGGTCTGGGTCCTGAGTGTCCAGACCGGGGCGGACGGGGTCGCCCTGGTTCTGGGTGGCCTGCTCCTGCTGGCCTTTGGGCTCTGGCTGCGTGACAGGACCCGGATACTGAGTCCAGGCTGGCGGCGCTGGGGTGCCATCGTGAGCCTGGCGGCACTGGCGGGCACCCTCTATCTCGGGATAGCAACCGACCGCCTTGTCGAACCGACCAGCGGCACGGGCGCGGTCCGCTCCGGGTCACTCCCCAGCGAGCCCTATTCCCCCGATCGACTCGCCAAGGCCCGCGAGGAGGGGCGCCCCGTCTTCGTCAACATGACCGCCGCCTGGTGTATCACCTGCCTGGTCAACGAGCGCTTGGCCCTTAGCACCGCCGAGGTGACACAAGCCTTCTCGGATGCCGGAATCCTGTATCTCAAGGGCGACTGGACCAACCGGGACCCGTCGATCACTGCCTATCTCGCGGCGCACGGCCGTAACGGAGTCCCCCTCTATGTCTTCTATCCCCCGGCGGGGGAGCCCAAGGTCCTGCCTCAGATCCTGACACCGGACCTGGTGCTGGACGGAGTCAGAGATCGGTAAACCCAATCCCGGGGTATTCCCCGACTTGTAGCCAAGGTGCGTCGGGAATGACGATGACAAATCCCTTCTCGTTATCCGCCAGGGTAAATGGCTTTCCAGAATCCGTCCTGATAGGAAGTCCCTTCCCAGGCCACATCGGCAAGTTTCCAATCAGATCAGATTTCCGTGATCTCGCGATCGACATCTTGCTCTTTGGCCAGGGCAATCCAGCCATCATCATCGGGGCCATAAGCGCGACCCGTTGGGGAATGGATCATCAGTCCTTCCTCCAGGTTTTTGACTATCGGGTAGGCTTGCTCCTTGGGCGATAATTGCGCCTATTACCTGGCGGATTTCAAGTGCTTCATGATGTTTATCTCCTCCGGCATTTTCTCTAGCCAATAAAAAACCCGCCGAAGCGGGTTATGAGGGGGCAGGGGGAGCCAAGGAGACGCTGATTTGGTAGCGCCCCAATTCGTAGGGCGCATCTTGCCTAACAGGCTGGTACGCAAGGCTTAATCTAACCGCCATCCTGCAGATTGAGGCACTACCCTACAAGGTATGACATCCTAACGCACCGATTAATAAGTATGTAATTTGGCATCATCCCATAGATTGGGGCACCACCGTATGATTAAAGTAATGAGTTTTAATATTCGCATGGGCTTGGCCAATGATGGCATAAATCATTGGCGGCACCGAAAGTCATTAGCTTTAGCACGAATCAACGCCTTTGAACCAGACTTACTGGGCATACAAGAGTGCTGTGATGATGAGGCACAGGCCGGTTTTTTAAAAAAGCGTTTATCGCGTTATGAATTTTATGGTGTACAACGTGGCGGCAATAGTGGCGCAGCAATGGAAATGGCTCCAGCGTTGTTTAAAAAATCTAGTTTTAAATTAATAGAACCCGGTTGTTTTTGGTTGAGTGAAACGCCGGAGCAATCAGGTGGTCTGAATTGGGACGCAGCGTTTCCGCGTACGTGTTTGTGGTTTCGTTTATGGCATCGCAAAACGCATAGAGAGTTAATTTTTTTAAACACGCATTTCGATTATCAACCGATTGCCACGATTGAATCTGCTAAAGTGTTATTGACTTGGCTTAGAAAAAATGCCGATACGCCAGTGATTGCTACCGGGGATTTTAATGCCGATAAACAGTCTGAACCCTATTGCATTTTAACAAATCACTTAGTGGATGCCCGCCAAAATGATGATAATACATTTCATGACTACGGCAAGATTGACACGGGTTGCCCGTTTGATTGGATATTGGTGTCTACGCATTTTCAAATCAAAAGCAGCCGAATAGATTATTATCATGAAAATGATGTCTATCCATCGGATCATTATCCTTTGCTTGCAACATTGGATTGGAAATCTTAAGTTTTGATGCGCTGGTTAATCAGGTATAATAGGCGCTAAATAATATTAATGAAGAGGATGTTTCGGTGCGACTCTCGCAAAGATTTTTTATGGATTTTGTTCGTTTTGCAGGACGGTTCTGGTTTTCAGAAAACAAAAAAGCCATACGGCTTTCAACGGCGATTTTAATAGGACTGACCATTTTACAAATTGTTATGGCGGTCCTGGTAAATAAATGGAATGCGGCATTATTTGATGCGATAGAGCAGCATTCGATGGCCGGCTTAACCAAGCAGATCATGTTGCTTTTAGTAATCATGCTTGCCAGCATTGTAATTACGGTATTGCATTTAACCGTTAAACGGGGATTAATGATTGATTGGCGTACTTGGTTGACCGAAAAAGTCACAGACCGTTGGATGAATAATGGTCGGCATTATCTGGTATCACATATGCCGGGGGAGCATGATAATCCAGATGAACGGATTGCTGAAGATTGCCGTATTGCCACGGAATCAGCGATTTCATTGGGACATTCTTTATTTTATTCGTGTTTATCACTGATTAGTTTTACGCAGATTCTTTGGTCCTTGTCGGGTGTCATTACCGTTGATTTTATTTTCACGTTTAACCTACATGGTCATTTAGTGTGGATTGCTATTATCTATGCGGGGTTAGCATCTTGGTCAGGTTGGTTAGTGGGTATCCCTTTAACTAAAGCCACCAATGCCAATCAAACGGCAGAAGCCAATTATCGTTCCGGTTTAATTGATGCCCGTGAAAACAGCCAAGCAATTGCCTTGATTGAAGCAGAAAGTTTTGAAAAAAATCGTTTTAAAAAATTATTTACTCAAATCCAGGAAGTATGGTCACAACAAACTGGCGCTTGGCAATACATTTTGGCGTTTAGTACAGGCTATGGTTTGTTGTCTATGGCCTTTCCTGTGTTAGTTTCATCACCACGTTATATTTCCGGTGCAATCACCTTGGGCGCATTGATGCAATCCGCACAAGCCTTTCAAGAAATGGCATCGGCTTTATCCTGGCCGGTGAATAATCTAGCAAGTATTGCCTTGTGGCGTGCTTCTGTAGAACGGGTGTTGGGTTTAATTAAAGCATTAGACACAGTCGATGAAGAAATCGCCAAGCCAGAACATCATTGGATAGTGATTGAGCAAACTAATAAACCAGTATTGGCGTTTCGCGATTTAACTATTTCTAAATTAAATGGTCCTGTGCTTGCCAGTGGTATTAACATGGAAATTCAGCAAGGCGAACATGTTTTAATCACAGGCAATACGTTCACCGGGGCAAAATTATTTCGCGCCATTGCGCAAATTCGTCCTTGGGGAACGGGAAAGATTGAATTACCAAATAATGATAATTTATTTTTCATGCCGCCACGTCCTCATCTTCCCGCAAACTTTACCCTGCGTGAAGCGATTTGTTATCCAAAAACAGGATCCTGTTTTACTGATGATGAATTAAAAAAAGTGCTAAAGATTGTCGAGTTAGAACATCTGATCGAACAACTGGACCACGTAGATATTTGGACACACAGTTTATCGCGTGAAGAACAACAACGCTTAGGCATGGTGCGTTTGTTATTAAACAAACCGCAGTGGATATTCTTGCAAGAAGCCTTCGATTCTCTAGGCGCTGAAAGTGAAGAAAAAATGTTTCATTTAATTTTTCAATACTTACCCAATGCCACTTTGTTAAGCATCACTCACTTAGAAATGGCACCGATATTCCACGAAAAGCTTTTAGAATTCCCGGGAGAATAACGTGTTGCATCCAAAAAAACTACGCGGCGTAAATTTAGGTGGTTGGTTAGTTTTGGAAAAATGGATTACCCCGAGTTTATTTGAAGGACTTGCGGCTAGGGACGAAACCACATTTTGCAAAGAACTGGGCATAGAAGCCGCGACAAAACGCTTACATCAGCATTGGAATACATTTATCACTAAAGAGGATTTTCAGTGGCTTGCCTCTGTCGGCGTTAATGCTGTACGTTTACCTGTTGGACATTGGTTATTTGGAAAAAATTATCCGTATCATCGTGCTTATGGTGAAAGCCGTTATCCATATGTTGAAGACGGTTTAGCGATTGTGGATAACGTGATGCAATGGGCAGAAGAATTTGAACTAGCCGTACTGCTCGATTTACATGCCGCCCCTGGATGTCAAAACGGCTTTGATAATGGCGGCATCATGGATGTTTGCGAATGGCATACCCAGCACGAATATATAGACCACGCATTAAACGTCATGGAATGGTTAGCCGAGCGTTATCACAGTGCGCCAGCCCTGCACGGCATTGAAGTGTTAAACGAACCTCGTTGGGATATAGATACGGAAATTTTGAAAAATTATTACACTGCCGCCTATCATCGCATTCGTAAATATTGTTCACCAGACAAAGTGGCTATGGTGTTTCATGATGGCTTCCGCACGCATAAATGTTATTTAGGATTTCTGCAGCCACCTGAATTTGAGAATGTCATTTTTGACATTCATCGTTATCAATGTTTTGTCCGCGAAGACATAGATTTAGATATTTACGGACACATACACAAAAGCGTGATTGAATTGAAAAATGAAGCCGACAGCATCAGAAAAGAATTAAAACTGCCTGTGTATTGTGGTGAATGGAGTTTAGGCATGAATTTAAAAGAAGTATCTCTGTGGGCAGAAGGTCCTTTTAATCATGCTTTAGAAAATATGGATGAATATCAAATGTCATTGGCCTATCGTGGTTATGCCGCCGCGCAGATGCTGACTTTTGAAAAATACATGGGGTGGTTTTTCTGGAATTACAAAACCGAAACCACCCCTGCATGGTGTTTTAGAGATTGCGTAGAACGTGGTTGGATTCCAACTAGCGTTGGTGCATAAATATTAGGAAGGGTATTTACCCTGATAAAAAAGCTTAACCCAGCCGCTATCCTACTGATTGGGGCACTACCGAAATTTGATACTAAGAACGTTTTTTTCCAGATCCACGCAATGCAGTTCGCAGTCGGTCTGAGTTAGAAATAGCTTCACCCATTTGAGATAAAGCTTGTTTCAACGCTTTTTCCAGCGCTTCTCCAATCGCAATTGAGCCGCCCTCACATGCTCCACCGCTATCTGAGGTACTTTCACCTCGACCGGTGACCATTGTTCCCACTTTGCGACCATCTTTAGTATCTACCTTTACTCCAAGTACAATTTCAGCCTCACTCTTCATTGTCGCTGTCCAAAATCCTGGAATAACCATGAGATCTATATCCATATCTTCTTTCATTATTCTGGTTACCTACCTTGCCTGTCAAGACGTCCTCCTTTTACATCTCCGGTCCAGTCCGATTCCCTGGCATTCCGGTATGTCTTTAAGCGTAAGGATAGAAGGAAGTCCCATTTCCCATCCCGAGCCCAAACCATAGCCTAGACCGCCCCTGGCCAGCCGTCTACACACCAAATGCGTCCAAATGCAACCAAAAACGACATTTTGACCGTATTTTTCATAAAATTTAGCAATTTGAAAAATCCAAAACAGTTCAGAAACGGGCGAAAAAGTTGATCCAGGTCAATCTGGACAGCGTGTCCCGAGTCCTTCACCCTGCCGTGCCCTCTGCTCCTTGTAGAGCCGAATGCCGCTCCTGGTTGAGCCAACTGCTATAGCTCACTGAATCTTAATAGGATTTCCGAAACCCATCTGCTCCTTGTAGAGGTCCGGCCCGTGCCATGCCTACCATTAGGTATGAACCTCCAGTCCCTACCAGACAGAGTAAGTAGACGGTGAACGAGCCGTGAATATGAATGGGCTTAGAATTACAGGAGAATCACGAAGTAATGACTGTGCACATGTCGCCAACCCTGGGTCAGAGCATAACCGGCAGGTGGTGCTGATGCTGGCGGGAAAGAGCGGGCGATTAGTACCAAAGCCTTTGACACAAGATCAGTTTTTGCAACTTTGTACGGACTCCCCTCAGGTTGCAAGCTGAGCGGAGTGGGCGGACTGGTCCTGGCTGCTGACTTGTTATTGGCCTGTCGATGCGTCGGTTTCTTCGACGCTGGCCCTGATGGCGATCCGCGCCCGCGGTTCTCGGTGAGTCGGTGCAGATTCACTCCGATCCGCACCCGTCACCTCTCTGAATCCAGGGGCCTACATCCGGTGTCCCAGCTCTGCTAGTAACCATTGTTTCTGGCCCAACCCGTCGGAGTTTGCCTAGGACTGGCTTTATCAGTCAGATAACGACGGGCCGTGAGGAAACGATTTGCATAGTTGCTGTCGTTCAGTGAGGAAATAACCACCTTTCCGTAGTTGGTGCTGGCCTGCTGGAATTTCTCGTCACCGATATACACGCCCACATGGGTGACGGTGCCGGTAAAATTCTTGCCGGTGTCGAAAAAAACCAAGTCCCCGTATTGGAGGGCATCACGCGGCACTTCTACGCCGCCCTGGGCCTGATCGCTCGAGACACGGGGAATCTCCAAGTTCATGCGTCCGAAGGCGTAGTAGGTGAGTCCCGAACAGTCAAAAGCCTCGGGGCCCTCTTCGGCCCAGACATACTTTTTGCCGAGAATTTCTCCAAGGGATGTTCTGAGTGCCTGACGGGATGGCTGTTGGTAGACAACTCTTGGCTTGTGGATGGTGTAGTCATATTTTGGAGTGCACCCCGCCGCCATAAGCACAAAGAACGGCAGTATTATCGTTCCGCGAACAAGACGACCCATCCTGCTCTCCTTTTCGTGGATAAACTAAATTGGGCAGATCAAGCACCCATCTCTCGCCATGGCCCGAGGCCTTGAGCAGCACCACCCCGCCCTTGGCGGCCGTACTGCCCGCCACCGTGGGTGCAGCGGCCCCTCCGGTCCCCACCGTGGCCACGGTACTGAGGGCTTGGGCGGTCGAAGCGGCCACGCCCAGCGTCGCCAGCGCGGTCAGGACTTCATCGACCTCCTCATCCTGATACCAATGGCTGCCCTGTTGCGCCAGGTCCCGTAGGTCGCCAATGACGAACAAATCCGTAATCACGCCGGCGGCCTGGCCCACCACTTCATCGCTGGTGCCAGTCCATAACCCATCCGCTAATTTCTGCGCTTGGTACCCCACGCTGTCACGCACCGCCTGGATTTCCGCCAGCAAAGTCACGGCCTCGGGATCTTGACTGACATACTCGTAGGCCATGAAAAAATCCAGATAATCGCCCGCTTCGGCATAGCGCTGTTCCGCGACCAGGGCACGTGTTTCGGGTACGGGATTAACGTGGACCAGGGCCAGCGCGGCCAATTGTTCTTGTTGCCACAGTACCCCAGCCGCGATGGCGGCAAGGATCAGCAGACCGATTTTAAAGGGCAGTTTGAAAAGAAACACCCATCCTCTCCTGGATCATTAATGCTGTTCAAACGGCGGATTGGCCAACCTAAATTACCCTGCCTAGAACACTATTTCAATCCCGCCGCCCAGCTTTGCGCCCGTCCCTATCTCTACCTATGCCGGTATTACCTTTGACCGGCACGCTCACCAACCGCACAGGATCCGCATTAAGGAGATCAGCCATTCCCGGTCGCTGGTGCAGCGCCGGCCGGAGCACAGCGGATCTAAGCATCCTATTGCGCAGTGGCTGAAGCAGAAGAGCTTAGGGCAGGGCCTCGATTCGAAGAGCAAGACCAACTGCAACGCCGATCAGGAGCAGCATCGACAGCGGGTGCCGGGCTGAGCACAGGGCGTTGCGAAGAGAGGCGGCCGATCAGGCGGTGTCCAGCGCCGATCGCCATGGCTATGACATCGGGAGCGGAAATGCAGCGCCATCTGGAAAGAAGGGGGTGGGCTTGGTGGCCCTTAACGAGGACGGCCCACCGCGAGGCAGGCGACGAGCATCACGACAAACCGCCAGTCCGCAGGGAAGTGGGCTAGCGTTACCGAGCGGGGGGCGTCAGAGAAAGGTACTTGCTACTGCTAAGATGCTTGAAACCCTCCCCCGACGCCGAAACAGGCAAAGTTCAGTACGCACCTCCCTGTGCGCGGGGATTCCTCAGCTCAGCCGTAGCTTACTTGGAAGGAGCGGCGGGAGCAGCCGGGGGAGCAGCAGGAGGCGCGGGCGGAGCATAGGGCGCACCGTAAGGGGCACCGTAGGGAGCGCCGTAAGGGGCACCATAGCCGTAGGGAGCGCCATAGCCGTAAGGGCCGTAACCATTGGAGTAGTTGTCGTAGTAGCGATTGTAGCCACGCCCATAGCCACGGCCACCACCGGACATGTTCATGCTGAAGTCGCCAGACCCATCGCCGAACATGTCGTTCATCCAATTGTTGTTATTGTTGCCCCAACCGTTGTTACCCCAAGGACCACCCCAGGCGAAAGCGGTAGCGGAGACACCCAGGAGGGCGACAACAGCGGCAGCAGTAGCAAGCTTTTTCATGTGATTTTCTCTCTCGTTAGTTTCTGTGGGCAGCAAAGGCGGCGTCTTAGTGTTGCGGTGCGCCGTCCATGGGGAGATAGAATATTAGAATATTCTGATGTTGTCAATCATCATCTTGCCCCGCCTGGGCGCGTGTTAATCCACGATCAACCTGGCCACCAGGTCCTTGACGATCGGATAGGCGGGATGGGCTTCAGGGAGTTGCTTCAGGTCATGGGGGTGTTTGAATTGCAGCATGAGTTTCTCCTCCGGGTTTTCTCCGGGCAATAAAAAACCCGCCGAAGCGGGTTATGAGGGGGTTGGGGTGTATTTATAAGAATCCTTTTAGGGATTCTTTAGGGGATATTTAAAGGATGGGTTCAGGTGAACAGGCAGGTCATGGTGGGGATAGGATCAAATAAAAACGGGCACCGAAGTACCCGTTGCGGTATCAGCCAAGAGGTTCCTTAAAATTCATCAATCCATGTCTAGGAAGGCCCTAGCCAAAAAGGCCGCCATTTGCTCGCGGTTAACGGTGTCATAGGGGCAGTAATTGCCATTGCCACACCCCTGGGTAACATTGAGCTCCGCAAGCCGCTTGATGTAGCGGCAAAAAAAGCTGCTGGGTGCAACATCCTGGAAGGGCGCGACGCCCCCGCAGTAATCCAACGCCGGCTCGCCCGCGACGGCCCTGACGATGAAGGCGGCCATCTGGTCACGGGTGACAAGACCCTGGGGGCAATAGTTACCCCCGCCGCAACCGCCGGTGATATTCAGTTCGGCGAGCCGCTTGATGTAGCGGCAGGACCAGGCATCGGGTGAAACGTCGCTGAAATAGGAGGAGCCGCCGCAGTAGTTGGCGGCAGGTTCACCCTCGACGGCCCGCACCAGGAAGGCGGCCATCTGCTCGCGGGTGACAAGTCCTTGGGGGCAGTAGTTACCGTTACCGCAACCGCCGGTGATGCCGGCGTCGCGGATGGCTTGATATAGTCATAGGCCCAGCTACTGGGAGATAAATCTCCAAAAATGCTATCACCAACAGTAACGTATGTGTCTTCATTATAGCATTCGTACTTTTCGGTCAGGCTAGTGGTGATTTGATAGACGAACTTGACACGGAATTTGCCGGGATATTCGTACGCATGAGCCTCAGGTTTATGATTATTAAGTCCCGCCGATGTCGTTCCATCACCAAAATTCCAATAGGTATTTTGTCTAGACAGCCGGACGGGGGTGTCTCTGGATGGGAAAATTGAATTGGGCGTCCTACTGGGTATGAACCCGCCATAGGCTTAGTAATCGTGACACCAAATGAAGGTGGACAAACACCACCATTGATGATGAAACCCGACGGTCCAGAACCGATCGTTAACGTGTTGTAGATGTACCTCCGTTGTCAGTCGCTGACTCCGGCGATGGCGTTGTTCACATCGGCATAAGCGCCAAAATAGTAAACGCCATCCGGCAGATTGCCAGGAAGGGTGATATCACCACTACAGGTTTCATAGGCACCTTTCGCAAGGGGTCCTTGATTGCATCCCCAAGTGGTATCAATATTCTGGAGTGTAATCGTTTCATCTTTGGATAAGAAGAAATTTGTACGGAAGTTTCCCGCGTCGCCCGCGCCCTGATTGCTTACCGTCGCAGAAACAAATATCTGTTCACCTGCCTCGGCATTGCTCGGGCTTGATATGTCGGTGATGGTCAAATCAGGTTGTTCTGGCGGACCAGGTTCCCATGTCAGCTTCTGCGTTACCGTCGAGTTGATCTGATAGAAGCCATACGCCTCATAGTTGCG
>CAWJBI010000030.1:0-104095 GCA_963841065.1 uncultured Gammaproteobacteria bacterium
TTCAGTTGTCGCAGAAAGCCCCTTGGGTCGGGCAAGGACTCCCGGACGGAAGAGCAGGAAATTTCCCCCGGGCATGACCCTCCTCGAGAATGAGGCCATCCCGGCCCGGCTCGATCAGGGCGACCAGTTCCTGCTCGGAACCGAAGCTCAGCGGGGTCGCGGGCGTCGACACCGAGATCCCGATGTGCAGCCCTTCCAGTTCCCTCGCCGTCACCGGCGGGAAGCGGGGATCGCGAAAGGCGGCGGCGAAGGCGTTTTCGGCCACATCCTTGACCAGCGGCTGCAGGGCCTCCAGGTGGCCGATGCAGCCCCGCAATTGGCCAAACTCCAGCAGGGTGACGAAGGCCGCGCGCTGGGCGCGCAACTCAGCGGCGTAATCTTCGGGATGGGACGCGCAGGGGCCGGCCCTCCTCCAGGCCCAAAGCGATGGAGCGTCGCGCCACCGCCAGCAGGGCCTGGCGCTGATCCCGCGACTCAGCAGCGGCTCAAGGGGCTGGGTCTTCATGGGAGCCTCCCGGGGCGAAGGCAAAGGCGCCATAGCCGACCACCCGGTCCCGGGAACCCGCGGTGTCCACCGGAATTACGCAGGTCGAGGATGTGGCCCTGGAGGCCGTGATGTCGCGCCGCCCGCAGCAGGCCCTTGACTGGATTGCGGCCGCAGGCCTGGTCGTCGCCGATGGCGGCGGGGTCCAGGTCGGCGATGGCCTGGCTGGTGGCCTGGTTTTCCAAGCGCTTGGCGCTGGCGTAGTCCAGGTAGTGGCTCAGGTCTGAGCTGACGACGATCAGAGTCTCGTCGCCGCCCCAGAGGCGCTCCAGGACCTCGGCGACCTCCATCGTCGTGGCCTCGCCCACCAGGAAAGGCACCAGACTGAAGTCGTCCAGGATCATCTGCAGGAAGGGTAGTTGCACCTCCAGGCAGTGCTCGCCCTGGAAGGGGGCCTCGTCAGCCGGGCCTGTGGCAGGTCCGCCAGGGCCTGGTAAGCCGCCAGGTCTACCGGTATCTGGCCCAGGGGGGTGATAAAGGCCCGTGCCTGGCTGTAGGCCAGGCCATAAAAGGCCAGCCGATGGGAGGGGCCGAGCAGCACCACCCGGCGAATGCCCGCCGCCCCCGCCAGCAGCTGGGCATAGGCGCTGCCCGCCACGGGACCCGAATAGACATAGCCCGCATGAGGCGCTATCAGGGCCTTGGGCATGGGGGCGGAGGCCGCCCGCGGGCATGAGCCTGGCCCGCCCTCACAAAGGCGCGCACCTCTGCCTCCAGGGTCCGCGCATCCGCCGGGTAGAAGAGCCCGGCCACATTGGGATGACGTAAAGCGCTCACCGTTTTGTACCTCGAAGTGATGGGATCCGCCCGTGATCCGTCTATGCTTATTTTAGGTCGAAAACAACCCCCCTGCCGGCAAGCCCGCTGGCAGGGCACTAGCGAGGTGAATGACGTGACCCTTCCCCTCACCAACTACCCTACCCGTTACTGGCATCGCCTGGAGGATGGCCGGGTGCAATGCGATGTCTGCCCCCGCAACTGCCGCATCAAGGAGGGCCAGGCCGGGCTCTGCTTTGTGCGCGCCTGCCAGGGTGGCGAAGTGGTGCTCACCAGTTACGGCCGCTCCAGCGGCTTTTGTGTCGACCCCATCGAAAAGAAGCCCCTCAATCACTTCCTGCCCCGGGACCCCGGTGCTGTCCTTTGGCACCGCCGGTTGTAACCTGACCTGCAAGTTCTGTCAGAATTGGGATATGAGCAAATCCCGCGAGGTCGATACCCTGGCCGTGAGCGCCTCCCCGGAGGCCATCGCCCGCCGTGCCGCCGAACTCGGCTGCCGGAGCGTCGCCTATACCTACAACGACCCCGTCATCTTCCTGGAATACGCCCGCGATACGGCCCTGGCCTGTCGGGCCCGGGGCATCCGCAATGTCGCCGTCACCGCCGGCTACATCAATCCGGGTGCCCGCGAGGATTTCTTCTCCGCCATGGACGCCGCCAACGTCGATCTCAAGGCCTTCACCGATGACTTCTATCACCACCTCTGTGGCGGCCACCTCCAACCCGTGCTCGATACCCTGGAGTACCTGCGCCACGAGACCTCGGTCTGGGTGGAGCTGACTACCCTGCTCATCCCGGGCCACAATGACTCGCCAGCCGAGATCGAGGCCATGACGACCTGGGTCGTGGAGCATCTGGGGCCGGATGTCCCCATGCACTTTACCGCCTTCCATCCCGACTGGAAGATGCTGGACGTGCCGCCGACGCCCCTGGCGACCCTGACCCGCGCCCGCGATATCGCCAAGCGCAACGGCGTACATCACGCCTATACCGGCAACGTCCACGATCGCCGGGGCGAGAGCACCTGGTGCCATGGCTGCGGGGCCTTGCTCATCGAGCGGGACTGGTATGAATTGGGCGCCTGGGGCCTGGACGCCCAGGGTCGCTGCGCCGCCTGCGGCACCCCTTGCGCCGGCGTCTTCGAGCCCCGGCCCGGCGACTGGGGTAGTCGCCGCCTGCCGGTGTCCATGCCCACATGAAGCCGTCTGTTCCGCGGGGCAGGGGCCACGGGAGCCCCGACGGGAGAGCCCAATTGAGGTTGGGGGGGGCGACGCGATCTCCCCCTGCGGACCCTTGGCCTTCGCCCTGCGGGTCTTGCGGGGCTTCAGGCGTAATCAGGGTATGCTCCTGTCTGGCGCCGTCGCCTATTACATGCTGTTATCCATTATTCCGCTCTTCCTGCTATTGCTGGTGGGGCTCTCGAACCTGGTGCCAGAGGCCCAGTTGTTGGAGGCGGTGCGCGACGAGTTGGCCCTCTTCATGCCCGGCATGGCGGACACCATGACCGAACATTTGGGGCAGTTTCTCGTCAATCGTCATCTGATCGGCTGGCTCGGCTTTGTCATCCTCATCTTTTTTTCCACCATGGCCTTCACCCTGCTGGAGAATGCCATGTCGGTGATCTTCTTCCATCGCGTCGCCATCCATCGCCGCCACTTCATGGTGTCGGCCCTGATTCCCTTCCTCTTCATTGCCCTGATCGGGGCCGGCCTGCTCTTCATCACCCTGACCAGCGGCGCCATCGAGGCCCTGTCCCAAACCCAATGGCAGTTCTTTGGCCGGGCATGGGGTCTGGATGGCCTGTCCGTCCCGCTACTCTATCTCCTCGGCCAGGCCGGCCTGGTGCTCCTCTTCATGTCCCTCTATCTGGTCATGCCCCTGGGCGGTATCGCCACCCGCCACGCCCTGGTGGGGGGGCTGGTCGCGGCGGTGCTGTGGGAGATCAGCCGCCACGTCCTGGTCTGGTACTTCAAGACCCTGTCCCTGGTGAATCTGATTTACGGCTCCTTCGCCGGTGCCGTCGTCCTTCTCCTCACCTTCGAAGTCGCCGCCCTCATTCTCCTGCTCGGCGCCCAGGTCATCGCCGAGTTCGAGCGCTGCAAGCTGCCGCAAGATGAGGCGATCGGGTCTGGATTCAAAACCTGAGCCAGGGTCCACCGGGAAGAGGGATCGGACCCCAGGACGCCGGTAGCGGCGGATATCCTGTCCTGGTTGCAGGGCCGTGGACTCGCGGTGGAGGCGACGGTCGAGGCACACTTGCGAGCCGGTCACGACCCGGAAACCTTGCGGCTATGGTTGCTGAAGGTCGCCCGGGTGGAGCGGGCCGACGGGTCTTCGACGGGGACCGACCCGGCTTGCCCCGCCATCCCTGGGCTTGCAAGTAGCGCCGAGGCGCGGATAATCCGGTCCCTTTGCCGGGGAGTAAGCGCCGTGTTCAAGAATGTCCGATTATTCAAGCTGGATGATCCAACCTCGGTTGACGCGGACCTGATCGAGGAGAAGCTCGCGGAGCGGCGTTTTCGCCCCTGCGGCCCCCTGGAGACGGCGACCCTGGGCTGGGCCCCGCCCCTGGGCGACGGCGCTACCGCCCTGTCCCATGTGGCGGGAGACTGTCTCCTGGTCTGCGCCCGCCGCCAGGAGCGCTTGCTGCCCTCCTCGGTGGTGGCCGAGAGCCTGGACGAAAAAATCGCCGAGATGGAGGATCGCGAGGCGCGCACCGTCGGCCGCAAGGAGCGCCGCCAGTTGCGCGATGAGGTGCTGCTGGATCTCCTGCCCCGCGCCTTCACCCGCTCGCGCCGGGTCTGCGCCTATCTGGACCGCCAATCCGGCTGGCTGCTGGTGGACGCCGCCAGCGCCAAGGCCGCCGAGGAGGTGGTCGATCTGCTGCGCGAGACCCTGGGCTCCCTGCCCGTGCATCCCCCTCGTCCGTCCAAGCCGCCCGAGTTGCTCATGACTCGCTGGGTCACCGAAGGCGAGCTGCCCACGGGCCTGGAACTGGGTGACGAGTGCGAGCTGCGCGACGCCCAGGACGAGCGCGCCGTGGTGCGCTGCCGGGGTCATGACCTGGCCTGCGAGGAAATCTCCACCCATCTACGCTCCGGCAAGCAGGTCACCAAGCTTGCCCTCGACTGGCGCGAAAACCTCGCCTTCGTCCTCCAGGAGGACCTGTCCCTCAAGCGCCTGCGCTTCGCCGATGAATTGCTTGAAGCGGGCCTGGATCAGGGGCTGGAGGACGAGGCCGCCCGCCTCGACGCCGAATTCATCCTCATGACCGGGGAGTTGCGCGGCCTGTTGGAACGTCTCGAAGAGGTCTTCGCCCTGGCTGGGGGCGAAGACCAGCCGGCCCCCTTTTAGACCCCGTAATAGCCCCGATACCAGTCCACGAAGCGCGCTATACCGGTCTCCACCGCGGTGTCCGGCTTATAGCCGGTGTCCCGGACCAGGTCCGAGACCTCGGCGTAGGTGTCGGGGACGTCGCCAGGTTGCAGGGGCAGCAGGATCTTTTCCGCCTTTTTGCCCAGGCAGTCCTCCAGCACCTCGATGTAGCGCAGCAGCTCCACCGGGTGCTGGTTGCCGATGTTATAGATGCGGTAGGGCGCGGCGCTGGTGGCGGGGTCGGGGGCGGCGCCGTCCCAGCCGGGGTTGGGGGCGGCGGGGCGGTCGAGGACACGGATTACCCCCTCGACGATGTCATCGACGTAGGTAAAGTCGCGACGATGGTGGCCGTAATTGAAGACCTCGATGGGCTCGCCGGCGAGGATGGCGCGGGTGAACTTGAACAGGGCCATGTCCGGCCGGCCCCAGGGGCCATAGACGGTGAAGAAGCGCAGCCCGGTAGCCGGCAGCCGGTAGAGGTGGCTGTAGGTGTGGGCCATGAGTTCGTTAGCCTTCTTGCTGGCGGCATAGAGGCTCAGGGGGTGGTCCACGTTGTGGTGGACGGAAAAGGGCATGGCGGTATTGGCGCCATAGACCGAACTGCTGGAGGCGAAGACCAGGTGCTCGACCCCATGATGGCGGCAGCCCTCCAGGATGTTGGCGAAGCCGGTTAGATTGGTGTCCACGTAGGACATGGGGTTCTCGATGGAATAGCGCACCCCGGCCTGGGCGGCGAGATTCACCACCCGCTGGGGCTGATACTCGGCAAAGGCGGCGCTGATGGCCTCGCGGTCCTGAATATCCAGGCGCAGGTCGGTGTAGCTCGGGTGGTCCAGGGTGCGGGCGAGGCGCGCCTGCTTGAGGCCCACGTCGTAATAGTCGTTGAGGTTGTCGATGCCGATGACCTGGTCGCCACGGGCGAGCAGACGCAGGGAGAGAGTGGAGCCGATGAAGCCGGCGCTGCCGGTGACGAGTACTTTCATGAGAGGCCTCGAAGTTTGAACCAACCACCTGATGAGAGATGGGCGTGTGCCGGTTGTGCTAAGGCTAACGTTCGAGCTAAGCGGATTGCGAAGGGTCCGCTTGACCGAGGGGCTAGCGTTACTTTCTCAGTCCGCGATCTCAGCCTCCACGAGCAGGGCCAGGAGCGCCAGCGACTCTTGCCAGCCCAGGTAGCAGGCTTCCGTAGGGATGACCTCAGGTATCCCTTCCTGTACGACCCGCAGCTCGGTTCCGCACGACACTTTGGTCAGTGTGACCGTCGTTATCATCTGGCCGGGAAGATTGGGGTCGTCGAACTTGTCCGTGTACCGCAACCGCTCGTTTGGGACGAGTTCAAGGTACTCGCCGCCAAAGCTGTGGGTCTGGCCGGTGGAGAAGTTCGTGAATGACATCTTGTAGGACCCACCAACTTTGGCGTCCATGTGGCTCACTTTCCCGGTGAACCCATTCGGCGGTGTCCACTTGGCCATTGCATCAGGATCGAGGAAGGCGCGATAAACACGCTCTGGCGTGGCGCGCAAGACGCGATGAAGTCGAACTATACCTGCTGGCATGTTGCGTTCTCCCAGAAGTTGGTGGTGCGTGAAGGGTTGGGCGTCGCGTTCCTTGACACCATGAATCTCAAGCGGCTACCCCAAAAAGGGCGCCCACTCCAGCGGTCAATGCCATTGCCAAGGCCCCCCAGAAAGTGACGCGTGTGACAGACGCAATCACGGGGGCGCCACCTGTGCGTGCGGCCAGGAAGCCCAACAGCGCGAGGAAGAAGAGTGAGCTACCTGCGACACCCCCCATCAGTGCGGAATCCGGAAGCAAGAGGACCATCATAAGCGGCAGGGCCGCGCCCACGGCAAAGGTACCCGCCGAGGCGAATGCCGCTTGCACGGGTTGTGCGGCCAAGGTGTCGGATATACCCAGTTCATCTCGCCCATGTGCGGCAAGTGCGTCATGCTGCATTAATTGGGTGGCAACTTTCGAGGCCAGCGCCTCATCCAGCCCGCGCTCCGCGTAAATGGCCGCCAGTTCCGCGTGTTCCTGCTCGGGGTTCTCAGCCAACTCCTTGCTCTCCCGAGCCAGATCCGCGCGTTCGGTATCGGCTTGTGAACTGACCGAGACATATTCCCCAGCAGCCATTGACATAGCGCCGGCGACAAGGCCGGCAACTCCCGCAATCAGGATGCCCTGAGTGCCCGCGCCTGCTGTTGCGACGCCCAAGATAAGGCTGGCGGTAGAAACGATACCGTCGTTCGCGCCAAGAACAGCGGCACGGAGCCAGCCTGTTCGGTGTGTTCTGTGCCTTTCATTGTGTCTCATTAGAGCCTACCGCGTAATGGGGAGTTTCATTGCGACGCCCAACGACCAAGCTCATCGGCGGCAATGGAGCGCAGCGGAATTGCCGTCCGGTGCAGCGCCTTGTTATGCGGTCGCATTGAATCGCTCTGATGTTCACGGCAAAGCTGGCAAGCCCAGCTCTTTGAGGAACGCATTGTGCTTAACCCTTGCCTTCTCGATATTCTGTGCCAGGGTGACCAGCTCTGTATTGACAGCCTGCAAATCGATTTCTTCGTCCGGCTGTGCGGTGCTGATGTAGCGCGAGATGTTCAGGTTGTAGTCGTTCTTCTCGATCTCCTCCATCGCCACGCGGCGGGAGTAGCGGTCTTCTTCCTTGCGGAACTGGTAGGTGTCGATGATCTTGTCGATGTGCTCCGTCCGTCAGCTGGTTCTGCCGCTTGCCTTTCTCGAAGTGCTCGGCGGCGTTGATGAACAGCACGTCGTCGGGCTTCTTGCACTTCTTCAGCACCAGAATGCAGACCGGGATGCCGGTGGAGTAGAACAGGTTGGCGGGCAGGCCGATGACGGTGTCGATGTGGCCGTCTTTGAGCAGCTTGGTGCGGATGCGTTCTTCCGCGCCGCCACGGAACAGCACGCCGTGGGGCAGGATGATGGCCATCACGCCTTCGTCCTTCAGGTAGTGAAAGCCGTGCAGCAGGAAGGCGAAGTCGGCGGCGGACTTGGGGGCCAGGCCGTGGTTCTTGAAGCGCACGTCCTCGCCCAGCGCGTCGGTCGGCTCCCAGCGGTAGCTGAAGGGCGGATTGGCCACCACGGCGTCGAACTGCGGCTTCTTGGCCGGGTTCAGTCTCGCGCAGCATGTCCCAGTCGTTGGTCAGCGTGTCGCCGTGGTAGATCTCGAACTCCGTATCCTTCACCCCGTGCAGCAGCATGTTCATGCGCGCCAGGTTGTAGGTGGTGATGTTCTTTTCCTGCCCGAAGATCTTGCCGATGCCGTCCGGCTCCCATGCGCTTGCGCACGTTGAGCAGCAGCGAGCCGGAGCCGCAGGCGAAGTCGAGCACGCTTTCCAGCTGCTTCTTCGTGCCGGTCTCGGGTTCCTGGCTGTCGAGCGTGACGATGCCGGAGAGGATGCTGGAAATCTGCTGCGGCGTGTAGAACTCGCCCGCCTTCTTGCCGGAACCGGCGGCAAACTGGCCGATCAGGTATTCATAGGCATCGCCCAGCGTGTCGATGTCGGTGGAGAACTCCGCCAGCCCCTCGGCGATCTTCTGGATGATGGTGCAGAGCTTGGCGTTGCGGTCGGCGTAGTTCTTGCCCAGCTTTTCCGAAGCCAGATTGATCTCGGAGAACAGGCCCTGGAAGGTGCTCTCGAAGGATTCGTTCTCGATGTACTTGAAGCCCTCTTGCAGGGTGTTCAGCAGTTCGCCGTTCTGCGTGCGGGCCATGTCGGCGATGCTGCTCCAGAGGTAGTCGCGGCTTGATGACGTAATGCACCTTGCGGCGCATCTGCTTCTCGAACTCGGCGATGTCGTCCGGGTTGTTGCGCGTACCACAGCGCCAGCGGCGCGCGGCGGTCGTCCGCGTCCAGCTTCGGGATAATCCCGCCCCAGCTCCTTCTTCGCCGCCGTCTCGTAGTTGTCCGAGAGGTAGCGCAGGAACAGGAAGGACAGCATGTAGTCGCGGAAGTCGTCCGCGTTCATCGCCCCGCGCAGTTGGTCGGCGATGCTCCAGAGGGTCTTGCCCAGTTGTTTTTGGTCTTGTTCGGTCATGGGTTCTTCTTTTTGAAATCCGGTTATTGCCCCGCCCGATCAATTTCGTGACGCCACGAAATTGATCGGAAGCTGCATGGCTCCCCACTGTTTTTGAACTGTCAAGTATTCCTTGACAGTTGCGGCGGAGACCCGCTCAGTCATGGCGATCAAGCCGCTCGTTGAATATGTTTCAGCAGCTTGCTATCGAATGTAAAGACTTCTTGTCCCTCAAGCAGTTGATAAGCCCAAAGCAGGGTATCCACAAAATCCAATGTGCTGTCGCCGTAACATTCGAGTGCCTTGAGGAAAACGTCCGGTTTGTCCATGCTCACCAATCCTTCATCGAGCAGGTCGCCAAGCTGTTGCTGGATTTCCTTCCGCTCAACGGCATAGACCTTTTGCAGCACATAAACCACTTCACACCCCACCTCCACCGGCAATGTCACTGAGTGCCGTTCGAGGATGTCCGCTGCCTTCGGCGAAAGTTCCTCATGGTCATCCAGGAGGTAACGCAAAACAACATTGGCATCAACGAGGCTCATGTTTATCCCCCACTGCCGCTGGCCACGCATTTTGTTCTTGCGCAATCAGCTCGGGCCTGGCATAGGGTTTCAAGCTACCGCGCAAGCTCCGCTTGTTGGTCAGTGGCTGCGCATTGGGTAGTGGCGCGGGCAACACGATGATTTCGACTTCCCGTCCCCAGAATTGTTGAGGTAGAAGGAGGTGAACTTCTCCGTTTTCAACGGTTTGAATATTGCGAATGGCTTCCATGATTTATGCCCTCTCAGTGCTGATGGCTTGTTGGGGTAAATTGGTTTACATGGTCAATAGTAAGTGGTTCCAGAGGATTCTCTACACAGCGTGTAGAGAATCCTCTGGCATGATCAACTTCATACTTCGAGCCGCTGCCCAGCCCGACCATTTTCGTGACGCCACGAAAATGGTCGGTAGCCGCAGTGCTGCCCTCGGTTTGAGTTGTAAAGGATTCCTTGACAACTGAATCCCCGTCTTCGCTGGTGTAGAGAATGAGCTGCGTCATGCGGCCACCTCGTCCAGCGCGGGGAAAAGCTGCTGCATCAGGCCTTTTTTATGGGTCTTGAGCGCGGCGAGTTTTTGGGTTTGGGCGGTGATGAGGTCGTCGAGGGAGGCGAGGCAGTCGGCGATTTTTTGTTGTTCGGATTCGGCGGGGAATGAAAAGTTCAAATCTTTGAAGTGATCTAGCTCTAATTTTCCCGCATCGATTCCTGTTCATTGATGTGGGACTGCGGGACTTGGAAAGTTGAAAGCTGATACAGAAGGAAACTAGAGTTTATGGAATCGTCTACATCGATGCATTCACATCTTGATTGAACGCGACATGCAATTCCCGCGACGCAAATCGGAACATCGCTTGAACAACATGCTCCACGTACAAGGATCAGAATTGATCCCTTTTTGGCGATCACTGGTTCCGTTGCCGATTGCAATGTCGTTACATAGTGGTCTGTCTTCTCAACGTACTAGTTCATACATCGACGATAGCGCTGACCCACGGAATACTGCCATTCGCACATACTCTGGGTCGTCTTTGGTCGGTGTCCCGCCCGAGAAAACTGACGCAAGCTCGCCAATGGTTTTCTCCTCCCACTCCCCCGCATCCCGAAACTCGGGGAAGCGGAGGCGGGGCAGGGTTTCGCCTTCGGCGGGGAAAAGCTGCTGCATCAGCCCTTTTTTATGGGTCTTGAGCGCGTCGAGCTTTTGCGCCTGCAGCGGCGATCAGCTCGTCGACGGAAGCCAGGCAGTCGGCGATTTTTTGTTGTTCGGCTGGTTCAGGTCGGCAAGCAGCGAATTCTGAAGAACTCGATCTTGACAGATTGAGCCCTTGCTCTGCTCACGCCTGCTTGCAAACTGTTCAGATATTGCTGCATGACTCGCGTTCTGAAATAGATAGATCAGAAATATGGCGGATCAATTCGTTCTGTTTAGTCGGATAAACAAACGTGCTGATAGTACATTGGCACTGCTGAATCTGCGCATCTGCACTTCGGCATGATCGCCATACTGTTATGAAATCGTGCGGATACTCTTGAGTTTCATGTCGCTGTCGACAGACTTGTAGCGTTTCTTCGTCGATAAGCTTCGTACTCGTCAATGATCAGCTCGTCACTCGCCGATATTCTGACTTCGGACAAGGGCATCCCGATCCTGTAATCTTGTCGCATCGTTGGCGTGATCCGCTACCGACTATTCGATTGCCAACTGCTCCAAGTCGTTCTCCTCCCACTCCCCCGCATCCCGAAACTCCGGAAACCGCAGCTTGGGCACCAGCACTTTGCCGTCGTTCATCTGTCTCGTCTTATTGCTCATACGCGCTCAGCCCGGAGATGTCGCGCCCCTGGGCGCGTTTGTGCAGCAGCGGGATCAGGTCGTCCATCAGGGCCAGTTCGGCCTTGGTGCGGGCTTTCCAGCCCAGTCCAGCGGGGCCAGCAGGTCGCTGAGCTGTTCGCCGTCGAAGATCATGCGGTCGCAGGATGCCGTCCACGAAGGCTTGCAGGGCGGCGGTGGCCAGGCCGTGCTTGTGCGGCGATGGCGGCGAGTTCGGCGGCGTTCTTCTCGGCCTTGAAGCGGCTCGTAGCCGTCGCGGATGGCTTTTTCGCCGAGGCCCTCGCCGGCCTTGAGCGTGCCGATGTAGTCGGCGATGTCGTCGCGCTCGTCCATGAACTTGGCGTCGGACTGGATCAGGCCGATGAGCTGCTCGCGGCTCATCTTCTGCTTGCCCGGCGTCTTGCTCGGAGAAGCGGGCGATGAGGCCCATGATGTAGTCGTAATCGATGATGGCGGAGGCGAAGAGCACGAACTCGAAATCGAGCTGGTCCACGGTCCGGCGTCGGTCTTGTCGCCGCCCTTGCCCTGCTGCGCTTTGAGGCGCTGGGCGGTTTCCAGATACGGCGCCGCGGAAGCCGCGCAGGTCGTCCTCGGGCAGGACCTGCTCGATGGCTGGCTTTGTTCTCGCTCGGTGAGGTCGGTGTATTGGTCGAGCTGGGTCTTGAGCCGCTGCACTTCCTTGAAGTGCTTGATGAAGGCGGCGCGGGCGTCGTCGCCCTTGAGGTTGGCCACGGCTTCGGGCTCGCAGTCGAGGCCCTGGGACTTCATGAAGCTCGTCCAGCTTCTGCACGGCGGCCTCCAGCTTCTCGATGACCACGGGGGCCTTGTCCACCAGCCAGATTTCCTGCGGGCCTGTGCCGGTCTTCTCGCCGGAGAAGAGGGCGATGGCGGCATCCACGGCGTCCTGCTGCTGGCGGAAGTCGAGGATGTTGCCGTAGGGCTTGGTGTCGTTGAGCACGCGGTTGGTGCGGGAGAAGGCCTGGATCAGGCCGTGGTGCTTGAGGTTCTTGTCCACGTAGAGCGTGTTGAGGTATTTGGAATCGAAGCCGGTGAGCAGCATGTCCACCACGATGGTGATGTCGATCTTCTGCGCGTGGGGCAGGTCGGCATTGGGGAACTGCTGGTCCTTGATGCGCTTCTGCACGTCCTGGTAGTAGAGGTCGAACTCGCTGATGCTGTGGTTGGTGCCGTAGCGGGCGTTGTAGTCGGCGATGATGGCCTTGAGCGCGGCCTTCTTCTTCTCGGGGTCCTGCTCGTTGTCGGCCTTTTCCTGCGGCAGGTCTTCCTGAATCTGCTGCACGTCCGGGTTGCCCTCGGCGGGCGGGGAGAAGACGCAGGCGATGTTGAGCGGCTCGAAGTCGGGATCGGCGGCCTGCTTCTCCGCCTGCATCGGTCTTGAACAGGCGCGTGGTATTCGATGGCGTCGTTGATGGAGGCGGTGGCGAGGAGGGCGTTGAACGGCGCCCGCCGGTGGCGGCGTCGTGCTTGGCGAGGATGGCTTCGACGATGGCGCGCTTGGCGAGCGCCTCGCCCGGCTTGGGCGTGTTCTTGCCTTCGGGCTTGTAGTAGTCGACGTGGAAGCGCAGGACGTTGCCGTCTTCGATGGCGTGGGTGATGGTGTAGGCGTGCAGCTGCTTCTGGAAGAGGTCCTGCGGTGGTTCTGCAGGAGGCCTGCGTCGCCCTCGATCTGCTGATAGCTGGCGTTCTCCTCGAAGATCGGCGTGCCGGTGAAGCCGAAGAGCTGGGCCTTGGGGAAGAATTCCTTGATGGCCTTGTGGTTCTCGCCGAACTGCGAGCGGTGGCATTCGTCGAAGATGAAGACGATGCGCTTGTCGCGCAGCGGTTCGAGCTGCTCCTTGTAGGTGGCCTGGCCGTTCTTCTCGCGCTGCTTGTTGCGCTTGCTGTTCTCATCCAGCGCCAGGCCGAGCTTCTGGATGGTGGTGACGATGACCTTGTCGGCGTAGTCGTCGGAGAGCAGGCGGCGCACGAGGGCGCCGGTGTTGGTGTTTTCCTCGACGCAGCCTTCCTGGAAGCGGTTGAACTCCTCGCGCGTCTGGCGGTCGAGGTCTTTGCGGTCCACGACGAAGAGGCATTTGTCGATGTCGGGGTTGTCCTTGAGCAGGGTGGAGGCCTTGAAGGAGGTGAGCGTCTTGCCGCTGCCGGTGGTGTGCCAGATGTAGCCGTTGCCGCAGTTCTGGTCGATGCAGTCGACGATGTGCTTGACGGCATAGATCTGATACGGCCGCATCATCAGGAGCTTCTGCTCGCTGGCGACGAGCACCATGTAGCGGCTGATCATCTGGCCGAGCGTGCACTTGGCGAGGAAGGTCTCGGCGAAGTCGTCGAGGTGGGTGATCTTGCTTGTTGTCCTCGTCGGCGAACTGGTAGATGGGCAGGAAGCGCTCGTCGGCGTTGAAGGCGAAGTGGCGGGCGTTGTTGTTGGCGAAGTAGTAGGTGTCGGTGCGGTTGCTGACGATGAAGAGCTGCACGAAGCAGAGCAGCGTCTTGGTGTAGCCGTTGCCGGGGTCGTTCTTGTATTCGACGATCTGCTCCATGGCCCGGCGCGGGTTGATGCCGAGGGTCTTCAGCTCGATCTGCACGACGGGCACGCCGTTGATGAGCAGGATGACGTCGTAGCGGTGGTGGCTGTAGTCGGTGTTGATGCGGAGCTGGTTGACGACCTCGAAGGTGTTCTTGCACCAGTCCTTGATGTTGACCAGGGTGTAGTTCAGCGGCGTGCCGTCGTCGCGGGTGAAGCTGTTGCGCTCGCGCAGGTGGCGGGCGGCGGTGAAGACGTCGGGGGTGACGATCTCGTCCAGCAGGCGCGCGAACTCGCCGTCGGTGAGGTGGACGCGGTTGAGCGCCTCGAACTTCTCGCGGAAGTTCTGCTCCAGCGCGGCACGGTCGCGGATGTCCGGGCGGTAGGTGTATTTGAGATCACCCAGTTTTTCGATCAGGGCTTGTTCGATTTCTTGTTCAGTCATTGATGATGCTCAGCATTCTTGATATGGCCCTGCCGTCCTAGTTCTTGGGCCGCGGATCCTCGTCATCAGCCGTCCGACGGTACCCTTCCGCGGAAAAGTGCTTGCGCGCCAGCCCGACCCCACCCATATTTACAGGCAGTCACCGGCTCTAGGTCCGGTGAATCGCGATCAACTCCTTACCCCATTACCGCTTGACTGGAGTCAAACCCATGGCGAACGAAGGCTATCACGAACCCGTCGCGGAACTCTCCGACACCACGCGCGACATGCATCGGGCCATCCTCTCCCTGATGGAGGAACTGGAGGCCGTCGATTGGTATAACCAGCGCGTGGATGCCTGCAAGGATAGCGAACTCAAGGCCATCCTGGCCCACAACCGCGATGAGGAAAAGGAGCACGCCGCCATGGTACTGGAATGGATCCGGCGCCAGGACCCGGCCTTTGATCACGAATTGCGCGACTACCTCTTCACCAACAAGCCCCTCACTCACGAGAAGGCGGCACATTAGGTCCCAGTGGCGGTCACTGGCCGGCCGCGCTTGGGGACAGGGGGGCGGCTACCGGTATCGGTGCCGATGCCGTCCAGATACCGGCGCGGATGGCCTGCCGGAGACCCTGACCGCGCTTGCGCCCCTGCCGCGCCCGCATCGAGGGCGGGTGACGCGACCGGGGCCAGGGCCGGTCTTCCGTCGTAAACCAGACCTGAAGCCTTGACTCCCCCGCCGGCCACTGGCCCTTGAGGCGGTTGCTGGGCTCGCTTCCGGTGAAGGCGAGGTAGCCGTACTTGCCGTAATGGGGCAGCTTGCGCGCCAGGCCCGGGAGGGCCGCGGGGGTAGCGGTGGCGATCAGTCCCAAGGGGCGGCCCGCCACCTCCCGGACCAGGGCCAGGCTGGTGTCTTCGCCCTCTATGACCTGACTGTCAATCTCAAGCCGGCGCGCCTCGGGATCCAGCCCGAAAGACTTGGTCGCCAGTGCATTCAGGAAGCGATTCCTCCAGCCCAACAGCCAGACCGGCCTATCCTCCGGCAGCCGCTCGATCTCGTCATCCCTCACCACTTCCCAGCCCGGAGTATCCCTCGTCCAACTCTCGGCGAGTTGGCGATAGCCGCTGGCCAGCGCCTCGGCCTCCGCCGCGGGCAGGACCATGAGGCCCTGGGCGGCGCCAAAGAGACTGCTCAGGCTGGGCGGGTTCTCCCCCGGTGCCAGGCGGCGGAAGAGATCGAACTCGGGGTCCAGGGCCAGGCGCAGGGGCGGCGCGGTGAGCTCGATCACGAAGTCGGCGGCGCGCCCCTCCAGGGGGAGGCGGTGCTGGATCAGGCCGCCATCCTCCAGGTGGACCAGCAGGGGAACGGTCAGGGGGAAGGGGGCCTCGGGCTGGGTCTGTTCCACCCGTCCCCGGAGCTGGAAGCCGCCGGCGACGGGCTCCAGGGTCACCCCGCTCAGGGCCAGGTCCGGCGCCCCGGCGCGTTGGGTCCAGGGCTCGAAAAAGCCCTTCAGGTCCCGGCCGCTGGCCTGCTCGAAGGCGAGCCTGAGCTGGTCGTAGCCCGCCGTGCGAAAGCGGTTGTCGCGGTAAAAGGCTTGCAGGCCCGCGCGAAAGGCGGCATCGCCCAGGTCGCGGCGCAGCATGTGGAACAGCATCAGGCTCTTGCCATAGCCGATGGCCTGGGACGCCGAGCCGTGGCGGCCCTGGAAGGCCTTGAGCGGGAAGTCCTCGCCCGCGCGCACATAGTCCGCATAGGCCTGGAGGCTGTCGCGGCGGTAGGCGGCCCCCTGGCCCTCCCGCTCCTTGAGCAGATGGTCCGCCAGGTAGGCCGTCAGGCCCTCGCTCCAGTTGCCCGTCCCGTAATCGATGAAGACGCTGTTGCCCCACCAATTGTGCAGAATCTCGTGGGGATAGGAGCTCTTGAGGATGAAGGGCAGGCGCATGACCTGGGGGCCCAGCAGGGTGAAGGAGGGCATGCCGTAGCCCGTCTCCCAGAAATTCTCCACCAGGGCAAACTTGGCGTAGGGGTAGGGGCCAATGAGGTCGCTGTAGAAGGCCAGGTAATCCGCCGTGGCGTCGAGGTAGCGCTGGGCCAGCTCCGGGTCCGGGTTGCGCAGATAGACCTGGGCCTCGCCGTGGGCCGTCGGCTGGCGATAGGCGACGAAGGGGGCGGCGATGAGATAGATGTCATCCTGGGGCTGGTCCTCGCGCCAGCTCATGCGGGCGCCCTCGGCGGTCGCGACGGCCGTTGGGTCCCGCGCCCTGGGCAATGGCGGTCCAGCCGGAGGGCAAATCCACCTGGAGTGCAAAGCGCTGCAGGCTGTCCGGGAAGCGGGGATACCAGCCGCTGTTGCCATCCAGGACGACCCCGTCCGGGCCGATGATGCCGCGGGTCCATTGCCGCGAGCGGCCCATACCTTCTTCGACCCTCTCTAACTCGCCGCGCAGGGGGCCGGCGTAGCTCAGGGTGATGGGCCCGGACCCCTGTCGGCGCAGGCGAAAGACCTCCCCGCGGTCCCGGGAGCCGAGGGCCTCGAGGTGCGCCTTCCCAGCCACGACCTGGGGATTCAGGCCCTGGTGCAGGATGAAGGTCCAGTCGTCCTGGCCTTCCGGCAGGCTCAGGGTATCCCTAACCGCCAGCGTCCCCTGGTCCGGCGCCAGGCGCGCCTCAATGTCATGGCCGATCAGGGGCTGGGCCTGCAAGCCCATGCCTGTCATCGGGAGAAGCATCAGAACAAGCCATCTAAGGGACATGGGCTTTTCCCGGGGTGATCCAGTGATGAATTAAGTCAGTGGCTTCACTGTCATGGCGAAGACGGGACTCCTAACTTCGGCCCATCACGCCTTGCCTTTGCAAGGCACGGCCTTGCTGGCGGGGGGGCCGGAAGGGTAGGGCTATAACTTGCTCAGCAACCTAATGGCTTGTGTCTCGCAGCCCTGTTTGACCATCCAGGCCGCTAGCGCCGCCGGATTGATGGGCGTATCCGCCGCCTTGTGTACCAGCAAGCTGACGGGCTTATCTCCCCGTTGCAACCGATATCTCTTGCCGTCCTCGAAATAGCGGGCCGGGACCGGCAACTCGGCCTGACGGGCGGGCCAGGTGAAGGTGGCGAGGGTGGCCCCCTGTCCGTCAATCAGGGCGACTTCTTCCGTTTTGGCGATGTTGTCGCGTAACAGCACGACCGGATCACTCATCAGGCAGTGCTCGCCCGACTTGTCGACCTCAATCGGGTCCGGCGACGTCGCGTCGGCACCAAAGCTCCGCATCACCCCGAGCGTGGAGGTCGATTGACGGTGACCCTGGAGCAGGCTGGCGATCGCGGTCAGATTGTTGGTCTGGGTACCCTTGTCACCGCTAGTGCCTGGCACGCCCGCATAGGGGCCTGTCAGCTTGAGGGTTTTACCATCCTCCGCCAGCAGGGTCAGTTGCGCGCCCTCAGCCAATTTTATCGGCGTCTTGTCATCCAGCAGGGCCCCGGATTTATAGGTGGTCCGTTCGGCGGTGACCACGACCCATTGGGCCGCCACGGCCAGTGACGCCCCTGCCAGCAGGACCCCGCCCACGAGCAGCCTCGAAATTTTCCGCCGCCAATCATTGCTCATCGTGATCCTTCTCCTTTTTATGCCTCACCGATCTCCGCGCGGTTCGCGGGAAATGTCGGCGAAAATATACCTTGTCTAACCCGTATCATGCCGACATCGTCAGCGATCCGCCATAGGGCCTTGGGGCCATCGGGCGCTCGCTCCACCCAGCTTTGTCGAGGTTCGCCCCATTATGATCCGCCGCCAAGAATGGTTGCCGCTCCTGGCCGTGCCCCTGGGGGTGGCGGTAATGGCCTGGTTTTTGGTAGCCCAGGGACCTCTGCGTTACATCGAAAACTGGTTCGGTGACTTGCGGGTAGCCCTGGTAACCCCGCGTCAGCCAGCCTCAGATGAGGTGGTGGTGCTTACCATTAACGACGACACCCTGAGCACCTTTCCCTACCGCTCGCCGGTTAGCCGCACCTTTCTGGCCGACCTGGTGGCCCTGCTCAATCAGAAAGGGGTGAAGGCCATCGGTCTGGATATTTTGTTTGACCAGCCTACCGAAGCCGCCGCCGACCAGGCCTTGCTCCAGGCGTTGCGCGATTCCGCCGTGCCGGTGTTCGTCGCCTACGCCGATCAGGAGCATATCACCCCGGCACAACAGCAGTATCTGGATGCCTTCACCCTGGATTTCCGCCGGGCTTACGCCAATCTGCCGTTCGACAATGTGGACGGGGTGATCCGCACCCTTTTCCCAGGCCGGATGGCGGCGGACGGCCGTCCGATACCGGGAATGGCCGCCGCCCTGGCCGGAGTGGAGCTTCCCCAAGGAATAATCCCTTTGCGCTATCGCGGGCTGGCCCCGGATGCGGCGGCGGATGACGTGGCCAGTGCCTTCAAGCATTACCCGGCGCATCTGGCAGGGGCCTTGCCGGCGGCCTGGCTGACGGGCAAGATCGTCCTGGTCGGCGCGGATCTGAGGGCCAGCAGCGAGGATATCTGGAAGACGCCCTTCGCCACCCTGCTGGGTAGCAAGGATGGTTCCTTGCCCGGGGTCATGATTCACGCTCATGGGTTGGCGCAGTTGCTGGAGGGACGCTGGTTGCGGCTGGTACCAACCTGGGTGGTCTTGGGTTTGTACGGGTTCGCCGCCTTGCTGGGCTCGCTCCTGGCGCGCATGGACAGGGCGGCCTGGGTGAGTGTCGGCCTGGCATTGGGCAGTGTCCTGGGCTATTGGGCGCTCGGCTTCTGGTGGTACCACCAGGGTGGAGCCTTGTGGCCACTGGCGGGTCCATCCCTGGCGATGCTGGGTTCGACCTGGTGGTCCCACGCCCTCGTCAGCCGACGGGAGCGTCGCCAGAAGGAATTCATTCACGGCGCCTTCGCCCGTTATCTGCATCCCGACTGGGTCGAACAGTTGATGGCGAATCCCGACTTGCTGGGCCTCACCGGCGAGCGCCGGGAAATCACCGTACTCTTTACCGACGTGGCCGGTTTCACCACGACATCGGAACTGCTGCCGCCGACCAGCCTGGTGTCGGTTTTGAGTCGTTATCTGGATGGCATGACCCAGATCATCATGGCCCACGGTGGAGCGGTTAATAAGTATCTGGGGGATGGCATCATGGTGTTGTTTGGCGCACCGGTCACCCAGTCGGATCATGCCTTGCGCGCTGTCCAATGCGCCCTGGCACTCGATGTCTTTGCCGAGAGGTTCCGCCGGGAGGTCACCGATCCCGACGGCCAGCCGGTGGACTTCGGCCTCACCCGGATCGGGGTCCATACCGGCGAGGCGACGGTAGGCAACTTTGGGTCCCAGGCCAAGCTCGAGTACACGGCCATTGGCGATGTGGTGAACGTCGCCTCGCGACTGGAGGGGTTGAACGCCTATTTTGGTACCCACGTCGCGGTAAGCGGGGCGACTCTGGGCCAGACGGCGTCCCGTGATTTGCGGTTTCGCCCCATGGGACAGGTGGTGGTCAAGGGGAAGCATGAGGCGCTGGCGGTGTTCAACCCGGTGGCCCTGGGTGGCGAGGCGGATGCCGTCTTGGATGAATATGCGCAGGCCTATGCCTTATTGGCGACCGGCGATCCCGGCGCCGAGATGCGTTTCGCCGCCCTGCATGAGCGATATCCTCATGATGCACTCGTCGATTTTTACTGGCGGCGGGTGCGGGAGGGCGAGCGAACCGTTCAGGTCAAGCTAGCCTCAAAGTAGCCCCCGATCGAACCCCGATGCCGGCCCATCGGCCCCTGGCTACCTTGACATCGATCTAGTGGATGCGATCATGGCCCGGGAATGCCTGCCCCCCGATATCTCGTCAACAACAAACAATTATTCACCTAGCTCCCGCATCCGCTTATGACCCACATACTTCCCTCGGCCGCCGAAATGATCTCCCTGCTGGGCGGGGCACTGATCATTTATCTCCTGCTCATCCTCCTGGCCCGGGCCCTGCGCCGCTGGCGCGATGTGCGCTTTCGGTGGGTATTCCACCTCTTTGCCATGGCGACGGGCTTGTTGATCAGCCTGAACTGGTTGCTGGGAGAGGGATCGGAGTTGAGCTGGCGGAGCGATTTAACCCGGCATCTGATGGCGGCGGTGACCATACTCGCGGCCTTCCCCATCACGACCCTTTTTGTCCGCATGGTCTGGGGACGCAAGCCGGATACCGACCTCAAGGCGGCCGGGTCGCGGATCCTGATCGATACCGTCCGCATCCTGATCCTGATCCTGGCCGTGATCCTGGCGCTGCAATTCGTCTATGACATCCAGGTACCTGGCCTGGTGGCGGGCTCTGGGATCATGGCGATCATTCTCGGTCTGGCGATGCAGGATTTGTTGGGCAACCTGATCGCCGGGGTGTCGCTGCATTTTGAGAAGACCTTCCAACCGGGTGATTGGCTCCTCATCAATAACACCCATGCCAAGGTCATCGAACTCTCATGGCGCTCGACCCTGTTGCTGACGAACGATGATGTCCTGATCGATGTTCCCAATACGGATATCACGAAGCAGGCGATCACCAATTTTCAATTGCCGACCCCTCGGCATGCGGTCAAGGCATACATCAGTCTGCACTATGACCTCCCGCCCTTGCGGGCGCAGAGGGTTTTGAAAGCGGCCGCCATGAGTGTTCCAGGGGTGTGCCTGGAGCCGGCCCCTGTGGTATTACTCAAGGATTTCCTGGACTCGGGGATTAGTTACGAGATCAAGGTCTGGATCGAGGATCATGCCCTCATGAACCGGGTCCTGAGCGAGGTGCGTTCTCATGCCTGGTATGCGGCAAAGCGCGAGGGTTTTGTCATGCCCTACCCCCAGAGGGTCCTGCACCGGGCCGTGCACCAGGATCCGTCGATCCAGACCCGCGGGGTTGCCGCCCAGGCCTTACGTTCCCACGAGCTGCTGGACTTCCTCTCCGAGGCCGAGATTGACAATCTGGTGCGAGAGAGTCCCGTTCAGTTGTTCGCCAACACCGAACGCATCGTTACCCAGGGCGAGGCGGGTGAGTCCATGTTCTTCCTGGTACGTGGCCACGTCGAGGTGTCGATCACGCGTAATGGCCAGCAAACCATCGTCGCCAGGCTTGGCCCTGGCGATTGCTTCGGTGAAATGTCTTTGCTCACCGGGGCGGAGCGTACCGCCACGGTCGTCGCCTTGGATGAAGTCGAGACGGTAGAGATCATCAAGCAGGTTTTTGCCTCCCTGGTGAGGAATAATCCAGAGATTCTTAGCCGTCTCAGCGAGTTGCTCGCCCAACGTCAGCTTGCCAATGACCAATGGACCCCCGATACGGCTTCCCAGACGGTCGAGCAGGTGCGTTTTGGCCTGCTGGGGAAACTGCGGGAATTATTCGCCCTCTAACCGGGACCGACGAGGTTAACCGCACCCAGGACGCCTCTCGGTGGACAGGGCCCCGTGCCCTTAGTGCCAGCTACCTTACAGAGAAGACCATGTCTGCCATGAATCCCAACCCCTGCTCGGTGGCCCTTGGCGCCCTGCTGCTTTGCCTCGCGCATCCCGTCCTGGCGCAGGAGGGGGCGACGGCCCCCCCGGCCGCCGACGAGATCCCCGACACCCATACCCGCGTGGTGGATCCCGCCACCCTCACCGGCCTGGATGCCCTGGTGACGAAGCTGACCGATCGCCGCGTCATCTTCGTGGGCGAGTCCCATGACCGCTATGAGGATCACCTCAATCAACTGGCGGTCATTCGCGGCCTGCATGAGCAGGATGTGGACCTGGCCATCGGCATGGAAATGTTCCAGCAGCCCTTCCAGCCCGCCCTGGATGCCTATATCGCCGGGGAGATCAACGAGGAGGAGCTGCTCCGGCGCACGGATTATTTCGAGCGCTGGCGCTTCGACTACCGCCTCTATCGGCCCATCCTGCGCTTCGCCCGCGAGCACGGTATCCCCATCATCGCCCTTAACCTGGATGGGGAGATCACCGCCAAGGTCGGCAAGGATGGCCTGGAGGGCCTGGACGAGGGGCAGCGGGCCCAGGTACCGATGGATATGGATCGCGAGGACCCGGTCTACCGGGAGCGGATCAAGCAGGTATTTGACCGGCATCCCCAGGAGGAGGGCAAGGACTTCGAGAATTTCCTCCTGGTGCAGCTCCTCTGGGACGAGGGCATGGCGGCGCGGGCGGCGACCTATCTGGCGGGGCAGCCGGGCAAGACGCTGGTGGTTCTGGCGGGTCAGGGGCACCTGGAGTACGGTCAGGGCATCCCCAAGCGCCTCCTGCGGCGCCTGCCGGTGACCTCCGCCATCCTCCTCAATGGCTGGCCGCGCGAGATGGACCCCAAGGCCGCCGACTATCTGCTCTTCCCGCAATCCCTGGAGCTACCGGCCACCGGGCGGCTTGGGGTCATGCTGGATACCGATGGCCAGGGGTCCGGCGTCGGGGTGCAGGGGTTCGGTGACAAGAGCGGGGCCGCCGCCGCTGGCATCAAGGAGGGGGATCGCATCGTCCGGGTTGGCGATAAGGAGGTCGCCATCTATGCCGATATCCGCCTCGCCCTCATGGATAGCCTGCCCGGCCAGAAGCTGCCGGTCGAGGTGGAACGGTTAAGCGCGGAGGGCCAGCCGGAGCGGCTGACCCTGGAGGTGGAATTGCATTGAGGGGTGGCGGGCCGGCTGCGTCCCGCGCCCTTCAGGCGGTCACAGCCGCGACTGGAAGCCGCGACCGCGGCGCCCCAGACGCACCTGGGGCAGGAAGAAGCCAATGAGGATGCCCCCAAAGATGACGCCGCCGCCGATGAGGAACCAGCGTTGGGCGTTTTCGTGGTCCAGTTCGCGGTTGATCTGTTCCAGTTCGCCGACCTGGCGGGTCAGATCGGCGACGGTCTGACGGAGTTCGCCGCGCTCGCGCAGGATGCGCGGGGCATCGCCGGCGGCCTGGCGGATACTGAGTAATTCCTCCTCCAGGCGGTGCTTGTCGGCCAGGGCGGCCTCCAGGCTGGCCTGGACCTCCTTCAGCGAGGGCGGCAGCTTGTCGAATTTTTCCTGGAAGTCGGCGACCTTGGCCTCCAGCGCGGCCACCTGGTCGCGGGGGATGGGCTCATCCTGCAGCCGGTCGCTGGCCACGAAGCCGGTGCGGCCGTCCAGGGTCCGCACCCTGGAATAGCCGGACTTGGCGTTGCTGCTCAGGACCTCGAGGGGAGTTCCCGAGGGCAGGTTGCGCAGCACCTTGTACTTGAGGCTCTCCCCGGCGCGCAGGGGGATCTCGAACTGGTCCGTGACATAGCGGGTCTCGGCCATCGCCAGCGGCGCGGCGCCGAGGCAGAGGAGCAAGAGTAGGAGGCGTGTCATGACCCGGAAAATCAAGGCCCAGGCTCCACCAGCAGGAATTCCAGCAGGGCCTTCTCGCTGTGCAGCCGGTTCTCGGCCTCGTCCCAGACCACGGACTGGGGCCCATCGATGACCTCCGCCGCCACCTCCTCGCCCCGGTGGGCCGGCAGGCAGTGCATGAAGAGGGCCTCGGGATGGGCGAGGGCCATCAGGGTCGCATCGACGATGTAGCCGCCAAAAGCCCGCTTCCGCGCCTCTTGCTCCTCTTCCTGACCCATGCTGGTCCAGACATCGGTGGCAACCAGATCCGCCCCCGCCATGGCTTCGCGCGGGTCGCTTAGCAGGACGCAGCGGTCGGCGACCGCCGCCAGCAGGCTGGCGTCCGGTTCGTAGCCCTCGGGACAGGCCACGCGCAACTGGAAATCGAAGAGGCGGGCGGCCTCCATGTAGGACAGGCACATGTTATTGCCATCGCCGATCCAGACTACGGTACGGCCCTGGATGTCGCCGCGATACTCGAACCAGGTCTGCATGTCCGCGAGGAGTTGGCAGGGATGCAGGCGGTCGGTGAGGCCATTGATAACCGGCACTCGGGAGTGGGCGGCGAATTCCTCGACGATCTCGTGGGCGAAGGTGCGGATCATGACCACGTCCACCATGCGCGACAGGACCCGGGCGCTATCCGCGATGGGTTCGCCGCGTCCCAGTTGGGTGTCGCGGGGCGACAGGAAGATGGCATGGCCGCCAAGCTGGGCCATGCCGGCCTCGAAGGAGACCCGGGTGCGGGTGGAGGCCTTTTCAAAGATCATGCCCATGACCTTGTTGGTCAGGGGGGCGTAGGGCTTACCGGCTCGCAGCAGATGCTTGAGTTCCGTGGCCCGCTGGAGCAGGGCGCGGGCCTCGGCGGCGTCGATATCGGCGAGACTCAGAAAATGTCTAGGCTGGCGCGGATAGTCCATGGGGTCCCTCATCCGACCGCACCCTTGGGGGCCGGCGTGGCAAGGAATGCTGCGATCAGCCGGGCAAGCTGATCGACGAGGAGCTCGACCTGGCCCGTCTCCAGGATCAGGGGCGGTAGCAGGCGGATGACGCGCTCGGCGGTGACATTGATGAGCAGCCCGGCCTCCAGGGCCTGGCCCACCAGTTCCGCGCAGGGGCGGTCGAGTTCGATGCCGATCATAAGCCCCAGGCCGCGGATGTCGCGGACGCCGGCCTGGCGGGCCAGGGCCTGGCGGAAGCCCGCTTGCAGTTGTTTTCCCAGGCGGGCGGCCCGGTCGACGAGGTGGTCGCGTTCGAGGATCTCCAACACGACGCTGGCGGCGCGACAGGCCAGGGGGTTGCCGCCGAAGGTGGAGCCGTGGCTGCCGGGGCCCAGCACCGTCGCGGCGACCCCGCGCGCCAGGCAGGCGCCGATGGGCACGCCATTGGCCAGGCCCTTGGCCAGGGTCATGACGTCCGGCTGGATACCAGTATGCTGGTGGGCAAAGAGGCGACCCGTGCGGCCCATGCCGGTCTGGATCTCGTCCAGCATCAGGAGCCAGCCCTGGCGGTCGCAGATGGCGCGCAGGCGCGGCAGATAGTCCGGGGCCGGGATATTGATGCCGCCCTCGCCCTGGATGGGCTCGACCAGGACGGCGACGATGTCCTGGCGATTGGCCGCCGCGGTTTCCACCGCCCCCACGTCGTTGTAGGGGACGCGCACGAAGCCCTGCACCAAGGGCTCGAAGCCGGCCTGGACCTTACGGTTGCCCGTGGCGCTGAGGGTGGCCAGGGTGCGGCCATGAAAGCTGTTCTCCATCACCAGGATGGCGGGCTTCTCGATGCCGCGATGGTGGCCGTGGAGGCGCGCCAGCTTGATGGCGGCCTCGTTCGCCTCGGCCCCCGAGTTGCCAAAGAAGACCCGGTCCATGCCGGCGCACGTCGTCAGCCGGGCGCCAAGCTCGGTCTGGGCGGCGATCTGGTAGAGGTTGGAGGTATGAATGAGGCTGCCGGCCTGCTCGCAGAGGGCGTCGCGCACCGCCGGGTGGGCGTGGCCAAGACCGCATACGGCGATGCCCGACAGGGCGTCGAGATAGCGTTTGCCCGTCTCGTCCCACAGCCAGGCGCCCTCGCCATGGGTGAAGGTGACCGGCAGGCGCCGGTAGGTCGCCATCAAGGGATCACTCATGCTGAAACCCGCTCCAAGCAAAAAAAGAAAAAGGCGGCTCCTATCTGGACGGGAACCGCCTCTATTCGCTGAATCAAGTTGCAGGATTATAGCCAGGTGCGGCAAGCGATGCCAAGCCCTTGACGTTCATTACGTTTTCGCGACATGTCGCGGATGGGCCACAAATTGGGCTCCGCTGGGTGTTTAGATATTAACTAATTGAATAGTAGCTATTATTTATCAAGGAGGCGCGGGTTGGTCGCCGAGGGCTGGCGTCGTCACGGCGGCCTTAGGGAAGGGGGCTCCCGGTTTCGCAAGGCGCCGCACCGTATTGGGCAGATGGTCCAGGAGGATGCCTGCGAAGGCCTCCAGGGCCTGAACCCTGGGAAAACTGCGGCGGAAGACCAGTGAGATGCGCCGGAAGGCATCGGGCAGTTCCAGCCGGCGGGCGACAATGCCGGTGTCCGTCATCCAGGCCCCGCGGATGGCCAGGGCCGGTACCAGGGTGCAGCCAAAGCCGGCGCTGACCAGTTGCAGCAGGGTCTCCAGGCTGGCGGCGCGCAGATCCGCCATCTCGCCCCGCTGAGGGCGCTCCGTCAGGTGGCAGACCTCCAGCACCTGATGGGTCAGGCAATGGCCCTCCGCCAGGAGCAGCAGGTCAAGCTCGGTCAGGTCCTGGGCCGTGATCTCGTCCTTGGTATAGAGGGGGTGATCGCGGTGGTGGGCCAGCCAGAAGGGCTCGTCGAACAGGGGGATGACAGTCAGGTCCGGCTGTTCGACCGGGGTGGCGATGAGGACCGCGTCCAGGTCATGGCGCTGCAGGCGGCCGAGGAGGGACTCGGTGAGTTCCTCGGACAGGACCAGGCGCAGTTGGGGATACTGGCGTTTGAGGGGCACCAGGATCAGGGGCATCAAATAGGGGCTGAGGGTCGGGATGGCGCCGATGCGCAGGGGGCCGTCCAAGGGGTCCTGATGGGCGCGGGCGACCCGTTCGATGGCATTCGCCTGTTCCTGCAGCAAGCGGGCATGACCCAGAATGGCCTCGCCGATGGGCGTGATATCCACGGAGCGGTTGGTGCGCTCGAAGAGGGTCACCCCCAGTTCTTCCTCCAGCTTCTTGATCTGGCCGCTCAGGGTCGGCTGGCTGACAAAGCAGCGATCCGCCGCCCGACCGAAGTGGCGGGTGTCGGCAACCGCAAGGATGTATTTGATGTCGCGCAGGTTCATGGCGAAGGAGTCGAATTTTGGCTATCTCCAGCAGCCCGCGGCCAGGGATAATAAGCAAGTGCCTGGATCGCCTTGGTTGAGCTACCCGATGTATTTGAATATTGCCCTCTTATCCTGGGTAATGCCATGAAAATTATCATAGCCCCCAATGCCCTCAAGGGCAGTTGCGACGCCAGCGCCGCCGCCCGGGCCATGGCCCGAGGCCTGCGGCGCGTGGCGCCCCAGGCCGAGTTGGTGGAGATTCCCGTCGCCGATGGCGGCGATGGCCTGCTGGAACTGGCGATCCAGGCCCTGGGCGCCGAGCGGATTACCGTCAGGGTGACGGGTCCGCGCTTTGCCCCCGTCACGGCGGCCCTGGCCTGGCTGCCGCACCGGCGCCTGGCCCTGATCGAGATGGCCCTGGCCAGCGGCCTGGCCTTGCTGACAGAGGAGGAGCGTGACCCCCGTCTCGCCACCAGCCTGGGCACGGGGGAACTGATGCGAGCGGCCCTGGATTTGGGGGCCGAGACCCTGGTGGTGGGCATCGGCGGCAGTGCCACCAACGACGGCGGTATCGGCATGGCCAGCGCCCTGGGCTGGCGCTTTCTTGACAGGGATGGCCAACCCCTGACCCCGAATGGCGCCGGCTTGTCCGCCCTGGCCCGCATCGATGGGTCGGGCCGGGACCCGCGTCTCGACCGAGTCCGCATCCTCGCGGCCTGCGATGTGAACAATCCCCTGACGGGTCCCCAGGGCGCAACCGCCATCTATGGCCCTCAGAAGGGGGCCAGTCCCGCCCAGGTACTGGAGTTGGATGCCGGGCTTGCCCATCTGGCCGATCTGGTCGAGGGCTGGGATCAGGCCGGGCAGGACCCGCGGCGCGATCAGCCCGGTGCCGGCGCCGCCGGCGGCCTGGGCTTTGGTTTGCGGGCCTTTTGCGGCGCCCACTTGCGGCCCGGGGCGGAGCTGGTCCTGGACATCCTGGATTTTGATGCCCGGCTCGCGGGCGCGGACCTGGTGCTGACGGCGGAGGGGCGGTTGGACGGCCAGACCCTGTCCGGCAAGGCCCCCGCCCGGGTCGCGGCCCGGGCCCGGCGGCTGGGCATTCCCTGCATCGTCCTGGCCGGCGGCCTGGGAGCGGATCTGGAACGCCTCGCCGAGGCGGGGATCAGCGCCGCGGTCAGCCTCTGTCCTGGCCCGCTCGCCCTGGCCGAGGCCATGGCCCGCGCCGAGGAACGGCTCGCGGATACGGCGGAGCAGGTGCTGCGCATCTTTATGGCGGGGCGAAAGGCCTGACCATCGGATCGGCTGGCCTTTCCGCCACCGGCCCGAAAGGGCAGAATAGTCCCCCATTCCCCTCAGCCCCGGCCCCCTGCCATGAAGTCTCGCCACCTCCTGCCGTTTGCCTTCCTGCTTCCCCTGCTTCTCGTCCCCGGCATGGGGGTCGGCGCCAAGGCCAAGGCCGACAAGCTGCCGCCGATCTGGGGCTATGGCGTCAAGTCCTGCACCACCTTTCTCGCGGCGGCGGATGGCCGTGCGGCGGGGGATGCCCTCCAGGACCTGGAATTCCAGCGTTACGAGGACTGGCTCACCGGCTTCATCACCGGGCTCAACCTCTCCATGGGCAAGGACGTGCTGGTGGGGGCGGATATTAACGGCGCCCTGAAGCGCATTCATGCCTACTGCCAGGGGCATGGAAAGGAGGATGTCTTCACCGCTACCATGGACCTGGTCCGCATGCTCGGCCGCCTGAAATGAGGCACGGGCCCAGGCGATGACCCCAGCGGCGCCAGCCAGTCCCCTCGACCTGCTGCGCCGGGTCTTCGGCTATCCGGATTTTCGTGGCGCCCAGGAGCGGATCATTGACCGGGTCATCGCCGGCGGCGATGCCCTGGTCCTCATGCCCACCGGCGGCGGCAAGTCCCTCTGCTTCCAGATCCCCGCCCTGGTGCGGCCGGGCACCGGTATCGTCGTCTCGCCCCTCATCGCCTTGATGCAGGACCAGGTGGACGCCCTGCACCAGCTCGGCCTGCGGGCGGCCTTTCTCAACTCCTCCCTGAACGCGGGGGAGGCGCGGGCGGTGGAACAGGGCCTGGTGGCCGGCCAGTTCGACCTGCTGTACGTGGCCCCGGAGCGCCTGCTGAGCGAGCGCTTTCTGGCCCTGCTGGACCAGAGCCGCGTCGCCCTCTTCGCCATCGACGAGGCCCACTGCGTCTCCCAGTGGGGGCACGACTTCCGGCCCGATTACATCCAGCTCAACCTGCTGCATGAGCGCTGGCCGCAGATCCCGCGCATCGCCCTCACCGCCACCGCCGATGGCTTGACCCGCCAGGAAATCGTCGAACGTCTCGGCCTGGTGGAGGCCGAGCAGTTCGTCTCCAGTTTCAACCGGCCCAACATCCGCTACCGCGTGGTGCAGAAGGACCAGCCGCGTCGCCAGTTGCTGCGCTTCCTGCGCCAGGAGCACGCCGGCGATTCGGGCATCGTCTATTGTCTGTCGCGACGCGGGGTGGAGGAGACCGCCGACTTCCTGCGCGGCGAGGGCCTTCATGCCCTGCCTTACCACGCCGGCCTGCCCCCGGAGACCCGCCGCCGGAACCAGGCCGCCTTCCTGCGCGACGATCAGGTCATCATGGTCGCCACCATCGCCTTCGGCATGGGCATCGACAAGCCGGACGTGCGCTTCGTCGCCCACCTCGACCTGCCCAAGAGCGTCGAGGGTTACTACCAGGAGACGGGCCGCGCCGGCCGCGATGGGCTGCCGGCCAATGCCTGGCTGGCCTACGGCTTGTCCGATATGGTCACCCTGCGCCACTTCATCGAGACCTCGGAGGCCGAGGAACGCTTCAAGCGGGTCGAGCACCACCGGCTCAACGCCATGCTCGGCTTCTGCGAGACCACCACCTGCCGGCGCCAGGTGCTGCTCAACTACTTTGGCGAGGAACAGGAGCGGCCCTGCGGCAACTGCGACACCTGTCTCGAACCCGTCCAGAGTTGGGATGGCACCCAGGCCGCCCGCAAGGCTCTGTCCTGCATCTTTCGCACCGGTATGCGTTTTGGCACCAACTATCTGATCGAGGTCCTCCTCGGCAAGGAGAACCCCCGCATCAAGAGCTTCGGCCACGACCGGGTCTCCACCTTCGGCATCGGCCAGGAACTGAGCGTAGACGAATGGAAGTCCGTCTATCGGCAACTGGTGGCCGCCGGCTTGGTGACGGTTGATCTGGCGGGCCACGGTGCCCTCCAGCTCACCGAGCAGAGCCGCCCCGTCCTGCGGGGCGAGCGGGAGGTGCGGCTGCGGCGCGATCCCTCTCCCAAACGCAGGGGGGGCGCGCGCCAGGATCGGGACAGAGCCGGGGACAGGGCAGGGTTCGGCGGCGATCCCGAGGCCAAGGCCCTCTGGGAGCGCCTTCGCGCCCTGCGTCTGGAACTGGCCCAACGCCAGAACCTGCCGCCCTACGTCATCTTCGGGGATGTCACCCTGCGCGACCTGGTCCAGTATCGGCCCCGGGATCTGGACGAGATGAGCCAGATCAGTGGCGTCGGGGCCATCAAGCTGGAACGTTATGGCCAGGCCTTTCTTGCCGTCCTAGCGGCCCATGCCGCCGAGCACGGCTATCCCGCTGGCTGGCGGCCCCTGACCAGGTCACCACGATCACCACCACCAACCCAAAGTGCCGAGGGAGGCCGACTAAGCGACACGGTGCTTCAGACCTTGGCTCTCTGCCGTTCCGGTCTGACCCCGGAGGCGATCGCCAACCAGCGCGGCCTAAAGCCCTCTTCCATCCGAACTCACCTGGCCCTTGGTATCGAGGCCGGCGCACTGCGCTTGGGCGAGGTGGTGACCCTGAGGCCGGAGGAATTAAGAGCCATCGAGGCTGCCTTCGCGGCCTTGCCTCCGCATTCCCCCTTCACCCTGGGGCCCATCGTCAACACCTTTGATGGCCAATACGACTATGGCCTGCTGCGCTGCGTGCGGGCGGCCATTGAGAGTGGCAATTATTGAGCCTCTGAAGGCTCTGGCCCTGATGTTTCCTGAGGGTTCACGGAGATGTGTCCTGGTGCGAGGGCAGAGGGCACTGTTCCCGCAGGGCCTTTGCTCGGCCCGCGCCTTAGGGGCTTGAACCCCGGGAAGACTCACCCGGGAACAGCTTTCAGTTTTGACGGGTATCACGACCCTGGGGGCCTTCCGCGGGGTGGTTGACCTTGCTTCGCCAAAGTAGCGGATAGCCAGCCGGTGAAACGCCCGTCAAAATCGTTATAAAACTTTAATCAATACGTCATGGTTCAGTCATCGGAAATCGTCAAAAATTGCAATACATGCTTGAATCGCCTCTAGGCGACCTTTCCCACTGCGGTTATCGAGGAGATACCCTGTTGAAGACAAATAACCTGTTAGCCCTAGCCATCGCCACCACTGCCTGCCTGTCCACGGCCAATGTTCAGGCGCGCACCGAAATCCAGAACAAGGGCTCCGATACCCTGGTCAACGTGGCCCAGACCTTCGCCGAGGAGTACGCCAAGGTCAACCCGGAGGTGGCCATCGCGGTTTCCGGTGGCGGCTCGGGCACCGGCATCGCCGCCATGATCAACGGCACCGTCGATATCGCCAACTCCAGCCGCAAGATGAAGGACAAGGAGATCAAGCAAGCCCAGGAGCGGGGGCAAAACCCGATCGAACACATCGTGGGTTATGACGCCCTGGCGATTTACGTCAATAAGAATAATCCCGCCAATACCATGACCATCGCCGATCTGGCCAAGATCTACGGGCGCGACGGTGGCGCCACCCAATGGAAGGATCTCGGCATCCAGGTACCGGGTTGCGACTCGGGCGAGATCGTGGTCGTCAGCCGGCAGAACAATTCCGGCACTTACGCCTATTTCCAGGAGCACGTCCTGGGCGAGAAGGGCAAGTTCCGCCTGGGCACCCTGGATATGCACGGTTCCAAGGACGTGGTGGACCTGGTGGAGAAGACCCCCTGCGCCATCGGTTATAGCGGTCTGGCCTATGCCACGGATCACTTGAAAACGGTCTGCATCGCCCCGGAGGCCGGCAAGCCCTGCGTGATGCCCTCGGAAGATGCTGCCCTGGACGGGTCCTACCCCATCGCCCGCCCCCTCTTCATGTACACCAATGGCGAGCCCCAGGGTGAAATCAAGAAGTACCTGGATTGGATCATGAGCGACGTGGGCCAATGCCTGGTGGCCAAGGAAGGTTATGCCCCGGTCCGCAAGATCGCTTGCAAATAACCCCTTGATGCTCGTTGGCGGCGGGTGCCCGGCGGGTGCCCCTGCCCCCTTGGACCCTTTGTTATCCGATCTCGCCTGGCGGAGCCGCACGCATGTCACACTACGAAGAGCGTCTCGAAAGAGACCTGTCCCGCATCAAGCAACACCTGGCCATCCTGGCCCAGCGCGTTGAAGACGCCATTGGTGATGCGCTTCACGCCCTGCTGAGCGGAAACGACAAGATCGCCCATCTGACCGTCTTGGGGGATCAGTCCATCAACCGCGCCAGCCGCGCCCTGGATCGCATGTGCCAAGGCTTTATCGCCCTGCATCTGCCGAGCGCCGGGCATCTGCGCCTCATGTCCGCCGTCATCCGCGCCAACCTGGGGCTGGAGCGGATCGGCGACTATGCCGCGACCATCTGTCGGGAATCCGTACAACTCGCGGTCCGTCCCCAGGGCACGGTCGCCCGGGAGTTGGAACTCATGGGGGGCGAGTCGCGGCAGATGCTCAAGCAGTCCATTGCCGCCTTCCTCGCCGGTAACGCGGACCAGGCCAAGGCGACCATGATCATGGCCGATCAGGTGGATAGGACCTTCGATACGGTGTTCGCCGATCTGGTGGGCGAAGGCGATCGGCTGGGCGTCAAGGACCTGTTCGCCTATCTGGTGATTTTCAACATGCTGGAGCGGGTCTCGGATCAGGCGAAGAACCTGTGCGAGGAGGCCGTGTTCGCCGCGACGGGGGAGAGCAAACCGGCCAAGGTCTTCCGCATCCTCTTCCTGGATGAGGACAACAGCCTGCTAGGGCCCCTGGCGGTCGCCATTGCCCGCAAGAACTTCCCGGGCGTCGCCAACTGTGAGACTGCCGGCCGTAACGCCACCAATCTGGCCCCGTCCCTGGTGGATTTCCTGCTGGAACGGGGCATCGATCTCAGTCACCATCAGCCCCGGGTGCTGGACCTGACCCATCGGGAACTCGCTGATTTCCATGTAATCGTCAGCCTGCAGGGACCCGCTAAGTCCTACCTGGAAAGTATCCCCTTCCATACCGCGATCCTGGACTGGGATGTTGGCCTGGTACCCAAGGATCTGCCGGCGGATCAGCTTCGCCAGTATTACGAGACCTGTTATCGGGAGATCGCCGTCCAGGTGAGCAACCTGATGGCCATCCTCGGCGGCGAGGAGGCATCCTGATATGGCCGACACTAGGGGTGCCCTGGGCATGGCCACCGCCGGGGTGGGCGACTTCGACCGCCGGGATCTCGACTGGTACATCGACAAGGCCATTGGGGGCCTGGTCTTTGTCTGCGGTTTCTCGGCGATTATCTTTGTGCTGGGGATCTTTCTCTTTGTTACCAAGGAGGGGATCGGCTTCATTTTCGAGCGACTCGATTTCCGGGAGTTCTTCCTCACGCCCTACTGGTTCCCCAGCGATCCGGACGCGCCCGAATACGGCATCCTGGCCCTGATCGCCGGTACCGCCAGCGTCACGGGTCTGGCGATGCTGGTGGCCATCCCCTTTTCGCTGGGGGCCGCCATCTATATCGCGGAGTTCGCGACCGGCAAGACCCGCGAGGCCCTCAAGGTGCTGGTGGAATTGTTGGCCGCCATCCCCTCCGTGGTCTGGGGCTTCATCGGCCTGGTCATCATGAACCCCTTGATCATCGCGGTCTTCAACGTCCCCGTCGGGCTCAATGTCCTCAACGCGGGCATTATTCTTGGCTTGATGGCGGCGCCCATCATGACCTCCATCGCGGAGGATGCCCTCAAGGCCGTGCCCGATCGTTACCGCGAGGCGGCGGAGGCCATGGGGGCTACCCGCTGGCAGGTTATTTTCAAGGTCGTACTGCCGGCGGCCAAGACCGGGCTGCTGGGTGGCGTGCTGCTGGGCGTCGGCCGGGGCTTTGGCGAGACCATGGCGGTGCTGATGTCCACTGGTCACGCGGTCAATATCCCCGGGAGTGTCTTCGATTCGGTACGAGCCCTGACGGCCACCATCGCGGCCGAGTTGGGAGAGGCGGCGGTGGGGGAGGAACACTATCAGGTGCTGTTTACCATCGGCATCTTCCTCTTCCTCATTACCTTCATCATCAACCTGACCGCCGATCTCATCGTGCGCGGCATCCGCAAGGGGTAACGAGATGACCAGTGCTAACGCTATGTTTCAAGCCACCGATCTGAACCGGCGCAACGCCCGGATTCAGGGGCTCTATCGAATGTTGTTCGGGCTCATGACCCTGCTGCTGATCACGCCGGTCATGATCGTGCTGGCGACCCTGATCTACAAGGGCGGGAGCGTCATCTCCTTCGAGTTTCTCTTTACCTATCCCACCGATGGCATGCGCGCGGGTGGCATTCTCCCGGCCCTGCTGGGGACCGTTTGGCTGGTGACGGTAGCGCTCCTGCTGTCCGTGCCGATCGGCATCTTCGCCGCCATCTATCTCAGTGAGTATGCGGGGGACAACTGGTTTACCCGCGCGATCAACCTCGCCATCATCAACCTGGCGGGTGTTCCCTCCATTGTTTACGCCTTGTTCGGTCTCGGTGCCTTCGTCATCTTCTTCGGATTTGGCACCAGCATCCTCGCCGCGAGCCTGACACTGGCGATCATGACCATGCCGGTGGTGATCGTGGCGACCCGCGAGTCCCTGCAAGCGGTCCCCCGGGCCTTTCGCGAGGCCTGTTGGAACATGGGGGCTACCCGTTGGCAGACCATTCGCCGCGTGGTGCTCCCCAATGCCGTCACCGGCATCCTCACCGGTGTCATCCTCGAGGTGTCCCGGACCGCCGGGGAGACGGCGCCCATCATGTTCACCGGGGCCGTCTTCTTTACCCCCTTCCTCCCCGAGAGCGTCTTCGACCAGACCATGGCCCTGTCCCTGCACCTCTTCGTGGTGGCCACCCAGGTGCCGGGGATCGACGAAAACATCCCCTTCGCCGTCGCCCTGGTCCTCATCGGCCTGGTCCTGCTCATGAACAGCATCTCGATCGCCTTCCGTATGTATCTGCGGGGTAAGAAGAAATGGTAAGCCAATCTGCTCCGCGCGCCGATGCGGCACCCGGGGAGTTCCAGACGGCATCCGAGCCGGCGCCGATCAAGCTGCGGGTCCGGGACCTGGCAATCAGCTACGGTAATACCCAGGCCCTGCACGGGGTCAATCTGGATATTCACGAGCATGAAATCTTCGGCATCATTGGACCCGCCAATGCGGGCAAGACCTCATTCCTCAAGGCCGTCAACCGCATGGACATCTTTACCCCGGGGATGCGGGTAGAGGGAGACATCAGCTTCAACGGCCACGACGTCCGTCATCTGAACAATATCTATGCCCTGCGCAGTCGCATCGGCGTGGTGTTTCCCTTGCCGGTCGGCCTGCCCATGACGGTGTACGACAATGTGGCCCTGTCACCGCGGCTGCGGGGTATCAAGGGCAAGGCCGATCTTGACGTGATCGTCGAGCGCTGCCTAAAGCGGGCGGCCCTCTGGGATGAGGTCAAGGATCGCCTCGATGCCCTCGGCAGTCTGCTCTCCGGCGGCCAGCAGCAACGCCTGACCATCGCCCGCGCCCTCTCCCAGGACCCGGAACTCCTGATGCTGGATGAATTCTCCATCGCGGTCGATCCGGTCACCACCATGCGCATCGAGGACGTGCTCAAGGAATTGCGCCAGGAGTTGACCATCATCCTGGTCACCAACCTGGTGCAGCAGGCCCGGCGCCTGGCGGACCGGACGGCCTTCTTTTTGGGTGGGGAGTGCGTGGAGATCGGCATTACCGAGGACCTCTTCACCGGGGAGGTGATGGACCAGCGCACCCGCGACTATGTGGATGGCCGGTTCGGTTGATCCCGATCCGCGCCGATTTTCAAACCTTATCTCTGGTCCATCTGAATTTTCGCCAATGCCTATGAACGCCTTAGATCAAGAAGTATCGGCCGGGGTGACTGGATGCGAATACGCCATGCGCACCAGCCAGCTCAACCTCTGGTACGGCATTTTCCAGGCCCTCTACAACGTGGACCTCAATATCCGGGAGGGCATGATCACCTCGCTGATTGGCCCCTCGGGTTGTGGCAAGTCAACCTTGCTGCGCAGCGTCAACCGCATTAACGAGCGGTTGGGCTATGTGCGCATCGAGGGTTCGATCGAGGTTCTGGGCCAGAACATCTATGATCCGGAAGTGGAATTGATCCAGGTGCGCAAGCAGGTAGGCATGGTATTCCAGCGCCCCAACCCGCTGCCCATCTCGATTCGCGACAATATCCTTTTCAGCCATCGCCTCCATGCCAAGGGCGGGGGCAACGTCAGCCAGGGCAAACCGGACGAGATCGTCGAGGAGTCCCTGCGCCAGGTGCTGTTGTGGGACAAGGTCAAGGACAAGCTCAAACGCAAGGCCACGGAGTTGTCCCTGGAGGAGCAACAGAAGCTCTGCATCGCCCGGCTGCTACCCGTCAAGCCCGCTATCCTGCTCATGGATGAGCCCTGCTCGGCCTTGGACCCCAAGGGAACCGAGGCGGTGGAGGAGCTGATCTGGGAGCTCAGGGGCCAGTACACCATCCTCATCGTCACCCACAATATGGCCCAGGCCCGCCGCGCCAGTGAAGAGTGCATCTTCATGCTGATGGGCAAGGTGGTGGAGCACACCCTGACCGAGCAGATGTTTGTCACACCCCAGCACCGGGAGACGGCGGACTACATCGAAGGGCGTTTTGGTTGATTGGGCGTGTGTGATGATGCCTTGCCCGCCGGGCATGCCTTGATTAATCCCGCATGGCCTTGAGATCATAGGCCAGTGCTTGTTCGTTCTTGGCGGATCTATCTTGCATAAGCTGGGAGTTCTTGAATTCCAACTCGTTTTTTATACGTAACTGCTCGTCCTTGGCCAGGTTTCCGGTATCGTATTAAAGATAGGTAGTGGCTTCTCGATATTCATATTCGGTTTTGTTTTTGTAATAAGCCTTACCCAAATTTTTTGCCAGGATCCTGTCGTTGCCTTGCAAGGCGTTTTGGTAATCCCCTCTGCTTTTTCCAAATCCCGCAGCAACCCCTCCTCAAGCCTTTTGGTTTCCAGGGCGGTGGCTACCACTTCCTTGCGGTCGTTATGATTCACCTGAAGTATGAAGGTGAAAAGAGCGATGGCGAAGCAGGCGAATAACACTAATTCGGGCATGTGATGTTCCCGGGTTGGATAGGGTGGGGATGTCAGGAAGCACGGATCGCCCCCGGGTGATGACGAAGAGGTGGCGATGGCTGTTGATGTCAAGCGCGATATCCCCGGCCGGGCCGCTCAAAGGGCCGGGTGCTGGGCAAGGTAAGCCGCCAGGTTTGCCTCGGGCATGGGTCTGCTGAAGGCGAAACCCTGCACATACTCCACGCCCAAAGCGATGAGTTCAGCGTTTTCCCCGTCATCCTCCACCCCTTCGCCGATGACGATCAGGCCGAGGTTGCGCCCCAGGTCCACGATGGACGAGGCGATGGCACGGGTCGGGGCATCGCGGTGGATGCGGGACACAAAGGCGCGATCGATCTTCAGCCCGTCAACGGACAGGTCCCGTATCGAGGACAGGCCGCACCACCCCGATCCAAAGTCATCCAGGAGGACGCGCACGCCATGGGCTCGCAAGGCCCGGAGGACCTCGTTGGCCGTCTTCGGGTTACGGATCAAGGCATCCTCGGTGACCTCGACGATGAGACTGCGCGGTGGCGCGGATGCCTTGTCCAACGCATCCTTAACCTGATCGAGGAGCCAGGGCGTGACGAGGTCCGGCGGAATGTTCACCGTCACGGTATGGCCCCGGGCAAGATGCTGGATACCCGCGATCGCCCGATGGAGCACGAGCGACGTCAGGCCCGCCATGAGTCCCGCATACTGGACCTCGCCCAGGAATTGCTCCGGTGGCACCAAGCCCCCTGCATGTCGCCACCGCACCAGGGCCTCAAGGGCGAACACCGAGGTGTGATCGATCCGGACGATGGGCTGGTAGTGCAACTCGAAGCTCGCGCCGCCGGATACCAGATCGGCCCGCAGGGCGGCGCGCATGCGCAGCCGGTGCAGCGAGCTTACGGATTCCAGACCCGTGAAGGCATGTATCAGCCCCGGGCCTTCGGACTTGGCGTGGTGCATGGCGAGTTCAGCCTCCTTCAACAGGATGCCAATGGCGGGAACCGGGTCGAACGTGCCACTCACCCCCACGCAGGCCGTTAGTGCCACGGGCCCTCCATTAAGCTCGAAGGGCTTTTCGAGGACTGCCGTCAGCCGCTCGGCGCCGGCAAAGGGCTGTGGGGGGTCCGCCAATCGCGCGAGCACGGCAAACTGGTCTCCATCGAGTCGCGCCAGGACGTCGCCCGGACGCAGGCAGCCACTTAGCCTTTCGGCCACCATGGCGATAAGGCGATCCCCTCCCTCGTGCCCCAGGGTGTTGTTCACATCCCTAATGCGGTCAATATCCAGCACCAATAATGACCAGCCGGTTGGCGAGACGAATTCCTTTCCGGACATCTCCACCAGCGCCTGGAGTGCAAACCGATTGGGCAGACCGGTGAGTTCGTCGGTGAAGGCCCGGCGCCGCTGTTCATGGGCCTCCGCCGCATCACGAATGGCGTAATTCAGGCGGAAGAGCGATAAGGCCAAGGTTGCCACCGCGGCGTAGCGGGCAAATTCACCAAAGGGGCCTTCAGGACCCCAGCCAAGGGCCAGCACGGAGACAATCACCGCCAGTGATGCCGGCAACATGCCGCGCAGTGACAGGGCTGGGGCGGCTTGCAGCGTCTCCAGGCCGAGGATCGCTGCCCAGGCCAGGGCAAGGGTACTGATCAGCCAGCCGATATCCAGCCAGGACCCCTCGACGTAGGCGTCATAGGCCATCAGGACCCAGTAAAGGGTGTCGGCCAGGGAAAAGGCCAGGAAACTCAGAATGATCAGCCACCACCCCCGCGATACGCGCAGGCGGTGGACGTACACCAGCATGATGCTCAGGGCCATCAAGACCAGATCCCCGGTGACATAGATGCCCTCGATCAGCAGGGAGCCCTCCGGGTCGGGCATCGCGATTTCGGACAGCCACCATTGGATAAGGACCGTCAGAACGACGATGAGGCCACCGCTGACGACCAGGGCATCATGGAGGTTACGACGGCGGCGCGGGGTCTTCTCGCCCGTGAGTAGCCACAAGGCAATGACTTGAAGCGGGTAATAGGCCAGCCACAGGATGTCTTCCGGCGGCAGCGTCAGGGATTCTTCCCGCCCGCGACCCTGGACCGTCCACCAGACCTCCCCCATGGCATACAGGATCACCCCGGCGCCGAGCATGGACCAGCCCAAGCTTTGAGGCCCCCCCCGCACGGCACGAATCATGATGACGACCCCGGCGAGCAAGATCACCGAGACGTACAGGCCCCCGTCAATCCAGCCGATGTAGGCGCCAGGGGTACGCACGGCCACGAAGACCGCGAACACCCCCGCCATGAAGGTCGCGATGCCCGCCAGCGCGACCATGAGTCGCCCCCAACCCGATTTATTCCACGCCTGCCGTTCCATTTTTGTTCACTTAATTCGGACTTGCCCGGATGGCACTATGATAAACACTCGGGCGCCGTTGGTGTCGGATCGTTATCGCGTCGAGCAAGGCGCGGCGTCACTTTCTCGCTATACGAGTTCTCTTATACCGCGAATCATCAATTGTTATTTTACTTATAGACGGTCCTCCGCTAAGGTATCGGCCTAGTTCCCGAGCGCTGGTTTATGACCGGAGACCGGGGAGGGGGGGACCGCCCCTGGGGTGGCCCGTAAAATATCTAAAATAGAATGGGTAAAAACCATGGCACTCGACCAGTCCGCGCGCTACTCCGACCTCAGCCTCAAAGAAGCCGACCTGATCGCGGGTGGCAAGCACATCCTCGTTGCTTACAAGATGAAGCCCAAGGCCGGTCACGGCTACCTGGAGGCCGCCGCCCACTTCGCCGCCGAGTCCTCCACCGGCACCAACGTCGAGGTCTCCACCACCGATGACTTCACCAAGGGCGTCGATGCCTTGGTCTATTACATCGACGAGGCGACCGAGGATATGCGCATTGCCTATCCCCTGGAATTGTTCGATCGCAACATGACCGACGGTCGCATGATGATCGTGTCCTTCCTGACGCTGGTCATCGGCAACAACCAGGGCATGGGGGACATCGAGCACGGCAAGATCCATGACTTCTACATGCCCGAGCGCGCCATCCAGTTGTTCGATGGCCCCGCCAAGGACATTTCCGACATGTGGCGCATCCTCGGCCGCCCCATGAAGGACGGTGGCTACATCGCCGGCACCATCATCAAGCCCAAGCTCGGCCTGCGCCCCGAGCCCTTCGCCGCCGCCGCCTACCAGTTCTGGCTGGGTGGCGACTTCATCAAGAACGACGAGCCCCAGGGCAACCAGGTCTTCTGTCCCGCCAAGAAGGTCTATCCCCTGGTCTATGACGCCATGAAGCGCGCCCAGGACGAGACCGGCGAGGCCAAGCTCTTCTCCGCCAACATCACCGCCGACGACCACTACGAGATGTGCGCCCGCGCGGACTTCATCCTGGAGACCTTCGGGCCCGATGCAGACAAGGTCGCCTTCCTGGTGGATGGTTTCGTCGGCGGTCCCGGCATGATCACCACCGCCCGCCGTCAGTACCCCGGTCAATATCTGCACTATCACCGCGCCGGCCACGGCATGATCACCTCGCCGTCCGCCAAACGTGGCTACACCGCCTTTGTGCTGGCCAAGATCTCCCGGCTGCAGGGCGCTTCGGGCATCCATGTCGGCACCATGGGCTACGGCAAGATGGAAGGTGACGCGGACGACAAGATCATCGCCTACATGATCGAGCGCGACGAATGCCAGGGCCCGGTTTACTTCCAGAAGTGGTATGGCATGAAGCCCACCACACCCATCATCTCCGGTGGCATGAATGCTCTGCGTCTGCCCGGCTTCTTCGAGAATCTGGGTCACGGCAACGTCATCAACACCTCCGGTGGCGGTGCCTACGGTCACATCGACTCCCCGGCGGCCGGCGCCATCTCGTTGCGCCAGTCCTACGAGTGCTGGAAGGCCGGTGCTGATCCGATCGAGTTCGCCAAGAGCCACAAGGAATTCGCGCGTGCCTTCGAGTCCTTCCCTCACGATGCCGACAAGCTCTACCCGGGTTGGCGCGAGAAGCTGGGCGTACACAAATAGGCGGCTGGCCCGAGATTAGGGCGCTGGCGGCGGGGTAGGGATACCCCGCCTGTCTGCGGGCGCTCCCGCGTCCGTGGTCCATGAATCAGGGAAGACGGGGAGGACTCTCGCGCAAGGCCCCGCGGTCTGGCCCTGTGTCGGAGTGAAAACGATAAGTCGGGTAACGACAAGCCGCCGGACCCCTTCTGTTCAGTCGGCGGGGGCGGGTACCGGTGGCGCCTCTTCCGATGCACCCCATGATTTAGCGCGGCTGTGGCTGGGTTGGCCTGCTGGCCAGGCCAGGCGTTTCAGCGTCACCGCCACGGCAAACAGTCCGGCGGTGGCGGTGACGTGGGTGGCGGAGCCCAGCCCGCCGCAGTTGAGATGGGAGGGCTGGCCTGCAATCCCGCAGGAAGGGACCCCGTCCGGCGACAGGATACTGTCCTCCAGGGAATAGACGGCGGGCACGGCAAAGCGCCGCTTCGGGTTGAGCGGAAAGCCGAAGCGCTGCCGTAACTCCTTGCGGGTCCGCGAGAGCAGGCTATCCTTTTCGGTGCGACTCAAATCGGCGATGCCGAGGCGGGTGGGATCGACCTTACCCCCCATCCCCCCCACGGTCACCACGAACTGCTTGCGACGGCGGCAGCCGGCGATGATCAGGGCCTTCTCGCGGTAGTGGTCGATACAGTCGATGACGGCGTCGAAGCCACGGTCCAGCAGGCTGTCCAGGTTGGCGGCATCTACGAAGTCATCGACCAAATGGATCTGGGTGGCGGGATTGATGTCCGTCACCCGCTCGGCCAGGACCTGAATCTTGGCGCGGCCCAGGGTCGAACTCAGGGCCGGGAGTTGGCGGTTGATGTTGGACTCGGCGACATGGTCCATATCGACCAGGGTCAGGCGACCCAGGCCACTCCGCGCCAGGGCCTCGACCACCCAGGAGCCGACCCCGCCGACGCCAATGACGGCGACGTGGGCCAGCCGCAGTCGCTCCAGTCCGGCGTGGCCATACAGGGCCGCGATGCCGCCGAAGCGGCGTTCCGCGTCCATCATGCCGCCTCCGCGCGCGAAGGGAGGGGACGCCCCTGGCCCAGGGGACTAGAATGCCGCCAATCCCGCGCGCTGGCCGGCCCGCCAGGCCGCCGGGCCTGCGGTTCCAGCGGTACAAAATTTCCAGGAGAAGTCACAGTGCCGAATACCATCGCCCAATACAAAGTCACCCGAGAGCCCTATTACAACCCCCAGGGTGACGAGATCATCCTCTTTGAGGCGGCCTACGCCGAGCGCCTGCCGGTCATGATCAAGGGACCGACCGGCTGTGGCAAGTCCCGCTTTGTCGAACATATGGCCTGGCGCCTGGGCAAGCCCCTCATCTCGGTCGCCTGCAACGAGGATATGACGGCCTCCGACCTGGTGGGCCGCTATCTGCTCGACGCCCAGGGCACCCGCTGGGTTGATGGCCCCCTGACCACGGCGGCCCGCATCGGCGCCATCTGCTACCTGGACGAGATCGTCGAGGCCCGTCAGGACACCACGGTCGTCATCCATCCCCTTACCGACCATCGCCGCAATCTGCCCCTCGACAAGAAGGGGGAGCTGGTCCATGCGCATCCAGACTTCCAGCTCGTCATCTCCTACAACCCGGGCTACCAGAGCCTGATGAAGGATCTCAAGCAATCCACCAAGCAGCGCTTCGCCGCCATGGATTTCGATTATGCCCCGGAGGCGCTGGAGGTGGAGATCGTCCGCAAGGAGACGGGCATGGACCAGGACATCGCCGCCAAGCTGGTCAAGATCGGCATCGTCGCGCGCCACCTCAAGGGTCATGGCCTGGACGAAGGCATTTCTACCCGCCTGCTGGTCTATGCCGGCCAGCTCATCCGTCGCGGCATCGCCCCCGGGCCCGCCTGCCGCATGGCCATGGTGCGTCCCATAACCGATGACGCGGACATCCGGGCCACCCTCGACCACGCCATCGACGCCATCTTTGGGGCCTGATCCCGCGCGATCTGGGCAAGGACTTCGGCAAGCACGACCCTAGGCGGCACCCCGGGACATCCACATGGCCAATAACGACGACCCGCTCAAGAGCTACCGCGAGCGCCTGACCTGTAACTTCCCCCAACTGGAGCAGGTCTTCCCCGACTGCATGGTGGACGCGTCCCAACGCCTGACCCCCCGGGGCATCGAGGCCTATCTCGCCGGGGCCTCCCTGGTCTGCATGATCGGGCGCGGCTTCGAGCCCGTGCTGGTCTATCTGGAGGAGATGCCCCGGGTCGCCGCCCAACTGGGGGAGGGCAGCCTGGAACTGGTCTCCCAGACCGTCTGGAAGATGTCCCGCACCCCCAATGGCAAGGCCATCCTGCCCTTCCTGCAGACTATCGCCGAGGCGGCGCGGCGCTTTGGTAGCCTGGAGCTGCTGGAGCGCTACATTGGCCTCATCCTGGATCTGATGGCCAGGACCACGGGCTCCATCCACGGCTTCCACACCACCATCCCCAGCCCCGGCCTCCCGGATATGCTGGAACAGATGCCCCAACTACTGCGCCATCTCAGCGTCCGAGGCCTGGGCAACTGGATGGATTACGGCATTCGCAATTACGGCAAGCATCCGGAGCGCCAAAAGGAGTATTTCAGCCTCCAGTCCGCCGACAGCCGCGCCATCCTCCAGCGCGAGCGCCACGGCACCCTCTTCGCCGACAAGGAGCGCCAGCTCGACCTCTATCTCAAGGCCCTCTGGGACCTGAAGGAACATCTGGTGCCCTACTCGGAGGGCTGGGAAGACCAGCGCAAGCTACTACCCTATTGCGATGACCTGGGCATCCGCATCCCGGATGTTTACGACGACCGGCATGGGGTGCGGGGTATCGACCGCTATCGGGCCACCCTGGCCCACCTGGCGGCCCATAAGCGCTGGAGCGGTCAGGCCGTGGCCGACAACTTCAGCCCCTTTCAGCGCATCGCCATCGAGCTGTTCGAAGACTGCCGGGTCGAGCAGTTGGCCCTGCGCCTCTACCCCGGCTTGCACTCCCTCTGGCTGGCCCTGCATCCCAACCCCGGGGAGGACGACTGCGACCCCGCCAAGGAATCCTGCATTCGCCATCGCCTGGTCCTGCTCTCCCGCGCCATCCTGGACCCTGGCCATGGCTATCGCAATCCCGACATCCTGGAGTTCGTCGAGCGCTTTCGGGGCCTCCTGGCCCAGGGCGAATCCAGCACCCGGGACATGGTCGATCTCGGACTCGCCTTCATCGCTCGCACCCGCCGCCAGCAGGACCAGATGGCGCGGGTCTATTTCCACGACACCGAGGTGGACTATCGCGACGACAACCGCCACCTCTGGCGCTTCATCGAGGAGGGTGACGAGGAAGAGACCGCCCCGGACCGCCGGCCCCAGCAGCAGGCCGAGGAACTCCAGGGCCTGCCGCCGCGCCACTATCCCGAGTGGGACTATCACTCCCAGACCTACCGCCCGGACTGGGTCAGCCTCTACGAGAGCCTGCACCCCACTGGTGATGCCGGCGCCATCGACCGGCTGCTCGCCAAGCACGCCGCTCTGGCCAAGCGCCTGAAGCAGATCCTCGATCTCCTCAAGCCCCAGCATCAGGTGCGGGTGCGCTACCAGGAAGAGGGCAGCGAACTGGACCTGGACATCGCCATCCGCTCCCTCATCGACTTCCGGTGCGGCTTCACCCCGGACCCGCGCATCAACATGAGCCATCGCCATGATGACCGCGACATCGCCGTCATGCTGCTGCTGGACCTGTCGGAATCCCTCAACGAGACCCCCGCGGGTGCGAGCCAGACCATCCTCGAACTCAGCCAGGAGGCCGTCGCCCTGCTCGGCTGGTCCGTTGACCGCCTGGGGGACGAGTTCGCCATCGCCGGCTTCTCCTCCAACACCCGCCACGAGGTGCGCTACCAGCACATCAAGGGCTATGGCGAGTCCTGGGACGACCGCGTCAAGGGCCGCCTCGCCGCCCTGGAGGCGCGCTGGTCCACCCGCATGGGGGCCGCCCTGCGCCATGCCGCTCATTACCTCGAGGCCCGCCCCGCCGAGAAGAAGCTGCTGCTCATCCTCACCGACGGCAAGCCCTCCGATATCGACGTCGAGGATGAACGCCATCTGATCGAGGACGCGCGCAAGGCCGTGCAGGAGATCAAGCAGCAGGGCATCTACCCCTATTGCATCAGCCTGGACGCCGGCGCCGACGACTATGTCCGCGACATCTTCGGCAAGCAATACAGCGTCATCGACCGGGTCGAACGCTTGCCCGAAAGGCTGCCCCAGCTCTTTTTGGCCTTGACGGGGTAAGGCTATCCCAACCCTGTCCGCCGTGAACTCGCCTCGGAGGCACGGTGGAGAGGTGAAAGGTTCTGTACTTCAATACCGGCTCCCGTGGCGCCGATGCCCATGCCCCCCTGGTCGCTCGCGAGCGCCTGGTATCGGTCATCCGTGGTAACATCAGTTATTGCTAATTTTACCTTTTTCTTTTAGATATATCATAACCTATTGATATTTATGGGGCTGGTTTAACCTAAAGGTAACAAAGCAGAACTAAAATGGCCTAACTTGATCCTATCCGATCCCCCCGTACCCTTGGCGCTTTTGCCTTGGACGGGTTGCCGCTGATCGATAGGCCTTTGCCGTGGAGAGCATGATGTTGAAAGCGCTGGCTGGTTTTGTCGTGGGTGTTCTGGTGATCGCCGTGGGGGGCTTTCTGATGATGCCCTCCCTGATGTTCAACGAAATGCAGAGTCCGTTCGGGTTTGAGGAGACCATCGCCCGCATCCAGCACAACATCGCCGACAGTCCCGAACTCAAGGAGAAGGGCTGGGCCATCTCCGGCCTGCGCAATCCGGCCAAGGCGGTGCAGAATGACGGCGGTAATGTCCTGCCGGTCATGATGATCGAGGTCTGCTCGACCAAGTACTCCGGCCCCATCCTCGGGGACGACACCGTGCGCTTCCTGTCCATCCTCATGCCCTGCAAGATCTCGGTCTATAAGAAGCAAGACGGCAAGACCTACGTCGGCACCATGAACGCTGGCCTGATGGGCCACTTCTTCGGCCCTTTGGTCGGCGAGATCATGGGCAAGGTCGCCCAGGACCAGAAACTGTTCCTGATCATGGACCCGACCAAGCCGGCCCCGCCCATGATCATGCCTAGCACTGCTCCGGCCGGGGCTGGCGGTGCCAGCGGCGGTGGCGGTTGCTGATCAGCGCGCCAAGCTGAGAGGGCAAGGTGGCAGGGCCGCCTTCGCCCAGATCCCGCTGCATCCTCATTGCGTTCCGATCCGCAGAATAGACAAGGAAAGACATGCGAGCCAAGCATCTACTGATTCTGACCCTGGTCGCGGGCCTGGCCACCCTGTCGGCTATCACGGCGGCCAGCACTGCGCCCTTGGCGACGGCGTCGGTCGAACCCTCCCCCGATTACCCCAAGATGACCATGCCGCCGCCGGAGGTGAAACCGCCGGTGAAGAAGGACGCCAAGTCCACCGCCGACCACGGTAAATTCAAGGAACTGCAGCAGGACTTCAAGACGGGCCCCGAGGTCACCAAGGCCTGTCTGGCCTGCCATACCGAGGCGGCCAAGCAGGTGCATCTCTCCAAGCACTGGACCTGGGAGTTTCTCAACCCCCGGACGGGCCAGATGCTGGGCAAGAAGCACATCATCAACAATTTCTGTACCTCGATCTCGTCGAACCAGGAGTTCTGCACCGCCTGCCACGTCGGCTACGGCTGGAAGGACAACAATTTCGACTTCAGCTCGGCTGAGAACGTCGATTGCCTGGTCTGCCACGAGGGCACCGGTACCTACCGCAAGCTTCCCGGCCTGGCGGGGCATCCGGCCTATGGGGACACCGAGTTTCCTCCCAATTCCGGCAAAATCGTCAAGGCGGTCGACCTGCGGGCGGTGGCGCAAAGCGTCGGCAAGAGCGGACGCAAAAATTGCGGTGCCTGCCACTTTTACAGTGGCGGGGGTGATGCCGTGAAGCACGGTGACCTCGACAGCACCCTGACCAATCCGGGCAAGTACCTGGATGTCCACATGGACAAGGATGGCCTGAATTTCAGTTGCGGTGAGTGCCACAAGACCATTGGTCACGAGGTCCCCGGGAGTCGGTACGCGCCGACGGCCAAGGACGAGGGCGATCAGGCGCATATCCGCGGCAAGGACGACAAGAACCCCGCTACTTGCCAGGCCTGTCACACCAACGCCCCGCACAAGTCCGACCCCCGGCTGAACGCCCATGCCGAGAAGATCGCCTGCCAGACTTGTCATATCCCCGAGTTCGCCCGCGGTCAGCCGACCAAGATGAGTTGGGACTGGTCCACCGCCGGCAAGCTGGACAAGGACGGCAAACCCTTCGTGCTCAAGGACAGTGCCGGTCACCCTGCCTATGACAGCAGGAAGGGCGACTTCAAGTATGAGTCCAACGTGATTCCGACCTACGTCTGGTTTAACGGCACCGTGGACTACACCCTGCACGACACCCAGCTCGACCCGACCCAGTTGGTGCGGATCAACCGTTTCGAGGGCAGCCCCACTGATGGCAAGTCGAAGATCTGGCCGGTCAAGGTCTTCACCGGCAGACAGCCCTATGACAAGACCACCCGGCAGTTGCTGATCCCTCACACCTATGGTGTGGCGGGTGACGATAGCGCCTTCTGGATGACCTTTGACTGGAACAAGGCATTGGAGGCCGGGATGAAGTCGGCCGACGAGACTTTCAGTGGCGAATACGGCTTCGTCAGCACCGAGATGATCTGGCCCATCACCCACATGGTCGCGCCCAAGGCCGATGCCCTGGATTGCGGACAATGCCACGCCCCCGCGGGCGGTGTCGGCCGTCTGGACGAGGTGCCTGGCATTTACATGCCGGGCCGTAGCGCCAATAAGTTGCTCGACCAGGCCGGCTGGATCCTGGCGCTGCTGACCCTGCTGGGGGTGCTTGCCCATGGCGTCGGTCGTCTCCACGCCGTGCGCAAAGGAGTTCGTAAATGAGTGAAAAAATCTATGTATTCAAGGCATTCGAGCGCTTCTGGCACTGGTCTCAGGCCTTTCTGATCATCGGTTTGCTGGTAACGGGTTTCGAGGTGCATGGAAGCTATCGCCTGTTGGGCTTCGAGCGGGCGGTGAACCTGCATACCAGCCTGGCCTGGAGTCTGGTGGGCCTCTGGGTGTTCGCCATCTTCTGGCATTTCACCACCGGGGAATGGCGGCAATACATCCCGACCCTGAAAAAGGTCGATGCCATGATCAAATACTATGCCTTTGGCATCTTCACGAACGCACCGCATCCGTTCAAGGCGACCCGGCTGAAGAAGCATAACCCCTTGCAGCGACTGGCCTACCTGGGGGTGATGTTGTTCATTGGCCCGCTGCTCTGGATCACTGGCTGGCTCTACCTCTTTTATGACCAATGGGGCGCCTGGGGCCTGGACCGCTATCTCAGCCTGGCCGGGGTGGCCTTCTTCCACGTCCTGGCGGCTTTCATGATGCTGCTGTTCCTGATTGCCCACCTCTATCTCATCACAACGGGTCACACCCCGACCGCCCATATCAGGGCGATGATCACCGGTTGGGAAGAGACCGACTGAGCACCAAGTCCCGAGCGTGATCCAGGAGGCCCGGATGGCGGCAGGCACCGGGCCTGGTTTAACCATCTGACTTGGGGATTGGACCCGAGATGGCCTGGGTCATGCCAGGGGCGGGTCTGGCCCTCTTCCTTCCTCGCCAGCCCGGCTAGCGGCCGGAACGCGCGGTGGCATCAAGCAGGAAGGGTCGGTACTCTTGCCATTGGCTCACCGGACCGACCTTGGCAAAGATGACAATGCCGTGCCTGTCCAGGACATAGGTGGTCGGGAAGACCCTGGCGAGCAACCGGTCGGCAAGGCGCTGTCCGTCTGCCAGGATGAAGTCGCTGTCCTCGTCGGATTGTGCCCCGGAGTCATAGAGGGCTAGGCCCGGCGCGATCTGGTCGGCCCAGGATCGGGCACTGGCGAAGTTCTCGCGCCCCTGCAGAAAGACGAAACGAATCCCCTCTTCAGTTTTCAGTTGGCTCGCCAGCCTGGCCAGATCGGGCAGTTCCCGCAGGCAGGGCGCGCACCAGGATCCCCAGAAATGCAGCACCACCACCTGTCCGCGCAGATCGGAGAGCTTGAGGGGTTTAGCCTCGGCAGTTTGCAGGGCGAGGTCGTAAAAGCGTTCGCCAACCTCGACACCGATGCTGGCCCGGGCGGCCTCATCGGCGTCGAGGTAAGGACCCCAGGAGCGCTCCCACAAGGCCTGATTGAGCACCACCGCCTCGTCGACGGCATAGATTTGGCAGGTTTGCCGTGTCTGGGCCTGACAGTTGGCCAGGGCTTCCTGCTCGGCCAGGCCGGCGCTGTTGGTCTCGGTCGAGTAGCCCCAAGCCCCGCCGGGGGCGATGGCGAAGGCGCGGGGCGGCAGGGTGGCGAGGAATTGGCGATAGCCAGCCCTCCCGCGTTCGTCAAGGTGGGGGATGGCATCGCCATCAATCAGGCTGGCGGCATGGCCCTGTCCGCCGAGGGCGAAAAGAGTGGCCGCTAAAAGTGCGGTGCGGGGCGTAAACATGTACGAATTATAGAGGGTTATCTCCCCACTTCGCCAGGTGGCGCCAGGCCTTCCACCGCGCCCTGGCAGAGGGGGACACCTGGTCGAATATTGCCCTTGTCCTCTCGGCAACACCTTGGGTTAGGCGGGACGGCCTTGGGCCATGACCCTTGCGGTAAAGTTGAACTATCTAGCCCGGTTCTGTTGTGTTCCCGGTTCCCGCTCCCCTACAATCCTTCGTGGCTTTTCCAATAAACAATCTTGGCATTGAGGAGGCATCATGGAGCGTCGTTCATTTTTGCAGGGCGCCGGCATGGCTGGCATTCTGGCTTCCGGCATCGCCCCGGCCTTCGTCCGGGCCCAGGAGCCCATCCGTTGGCGTCTGGCGTCCAGCTTCCCCAAGTCGCTGGACACCGTCTATGGTGCCAGCGAGTCCTTCGCCCAGTATGTCGCCGATGCCACCGGCGGCAACTTCCAGATCTCGGTACACCCCGCGGGTGAAATCGTCCCCGCCTTTGGCGTGGTGGACGCCATCCAGCAGGGCACGGTCGAGTGCGCCCACACGGCGTCTTACTACTTCTTCGGCAAGGATGAGACCTTCGCCCTGGATTGCTCGGTGCCCTTCGGTATGACCTCGCGCCCCATGACCGCCTGGATGTATGACGGCAACGGCCTGAAGCTGCTGCGCGACTTCTATGCCAATTACAACATCGTCAACTTCCCCTGTGGCAATACCGGCGCCCAGATGGGTGGCTGGTACCGCAAGGAGATCAAGTCGGTCAAAGACCTGGACGGCAAGAAGATGCGCATCTCCGCCTTTGCCGGGCGCGTCCTGTCCAAGCTGGGCGTGGTGGCGCAGACCCTGCCGGCGGGCGAGATCTATCAGGCCCTGGAGAAGGGCACCATCGACGCCTCCGAGTGGATCGGCCCCTACGATGATCTTAAGTTGGGCCTGCATCGGGTGGCGCCCTACTACTACTACCCGGCCTGGTGGGAAGGCAGCACCCAGTTCTCTGTTTATATCAACAGCGAAAAGTGGAAGAGCCTGTCCAAGGAATATCAGGCCATCGTCGCCGCGGCCGCCTCCGCCGCCCATGTCCAGTGCCAGGCGCGCTACGACGCCCGCAACCCGGGTGCCCTGAAGCAATTGGTCGCCGAGGGCGCCAAGCTGAGTCGCTTCCCCAAGGATGTCATGGACGCCGCCTTCAAGGCCGCCCAGGAGGTCTATAAGGAACTGGACGAGAAGAACGCGAACTGGAAGAAGGTCTATCCCGACTACAGCAGCTTCCTGGCCCAGCAGGTGCAATGGCAGTCGGTGGCCGAGGCCAACTACACCCAGTACCTCGCCGCGCAGAAGCTCTAGGCCCCGGCCCGGTGATCCGGGGTCGCGACCCGCGGGTTACCGGTTCCCTCACCCCTTGTTGACCGCGGAGGCCCAACGCCGAGCGCCACCCCATGGGCCTCGGCGTTTTGCCATCCGTATGGTCTCGGGCCCTCTCCATGAAGATCCTCCTCCGCCTGTCTCGGGTCATCGACGGCATCAGTGGCCTCCTGGGCAAGCTGATCCCCTGGCTGGTGCTGGCCGCCGTCCTCATCAGCGCCTCTAACGCCGTGGCCCGCAAGGCCTTCAATCTCAGCTCCAATGCCTTCCTTGAAATTCAGTGGTACCTCTTCGCCGCCGTCTTCCTGCTCGGCGCTGGCTACGCCTTCCTGGTGAATGCCCATGTCCGCATCGATGTCCTGGCGGGCAAGCTGTCGATGCGTACGCGCAACATCATCGATATCGTGGGCATCCTGGTCTTTCTCCTGCCCTTGTGTGGCTTCATGATCCACCTCTCCTGGCCTTACGTCTGGCAGGCCTACACCTCGGGGGAGATCTCGCAAAATTACGGTGGCCTCATCCGCTGGCCCGCCTACGCCCTGGTGCCCATCGGCTTTGGTTTCCTGGGTTTGCAGGCCTTGTCGGAACTCATCAAGCGCTTTGCCTTCCTGAGCGGGCAGGGGCCCAATCCCCTGGCGGTGGGTAGCTCCGAGGAGGAAGTCATCGAGCACGGGCATCTGGGGGATGACGCCGCCGCTACTCGCGCCGCCGGAGGGGTCACGAAATGATCGCACTCCTCAGCGCCCACATCCCCGAACTCATGTTCGCCTCTCTGCTGCTCTTCTTGCTCACCGGTTTTCCGGTGGCCTTCTCCCTGGCCGCCGTGGGCATGACCTGGGGCTTCATCGGCATGGAACTCGGCCTGCTGCCGCCGATCCTCTTCCAGGCCTTGCCCCTGCGGGTCTTCGGCATCATGCAGAACGAGACCCTGCTGGCCATCCCCTTCTTCACCCTCATGGGCCTGATCCTGGAACGGAGCGGCATGGCAGAGGACCTGCTCGACACCGTCGGCCAGGTCTTCGGACCCATCCGCGGTGGCGTGGCCCTGGCGGTCATCCTGGTGGGCGCCCTGCTGGCGGCGACCACCGGCGTGGTGGCGGCCTCGGTCATCTCCATGGGCCTCATCTCCCTGCCGATCATGCTGCGCTACGGCTACAGCCCGGCGATCGCCTCCGGTACCATCACCGCCTCGGGGACCCTGGCGCAGATCATCCCGCCCTCCCTGGTGCTGATCGTCATGGCAGACCAACTCGGCCGCAGCGTCGGCGACCTCTACATGGGCGCCTTCATCCCGGCCTTCAGTCTGGTGGGGCTCTTCGCGCTCTTCATCATCCTGCTGGCCATCTTCAAGCCGAGCCTGGTGCCGGCCCTGCCCCCCGAGGCGCGCACCTACCAGGAGCCCAACGGCCGCTCCGGCCTGCGCTCCCTGGCGATCTTTACGCTGATCATCGTCACCCTCGCCGTGGCCTTTGGCCTCTATTACGGCGAGATTCTGACCGCCCTTCAGGGCAGTGAGGTCAAGCCGGCCCTGGACGAGACCATCGTCGTCGGCCTTACTGGCGGCACCCTGCTGGCTTGGGTCGGCGCCGTCATCAACAAGGGGCTGCGCCTGGGCCTGCTGTCGCGCATCACCGAGCGCGTCACCTTCGTCCTGATCCCGCCCCTCATCCTCATCTTCCTGGTGCTCGGCACCATCTTCCTCGGCGTGGCGACCCCCACCGAGGGTGGCGCCATGGGTGCCGTCGGCGGCATGATCCTGGCCATGGCCCGCGGCAAGCTGAGCTGGAGCCTGTTCCGGCAGTCCCTCGAATCCACCGCCCGGCTCTCGGCCTTCGTGCTCTTCATCCTCATCGGCTCGACCATCTTCAGCTTCACCTTCACCGCCGTCGATGGCCAGCTCTGGGTCGAGCATCTCTTCGACAAGCTGCCGGGGGGCGAGATCGGCTTTCTGGTGTTCGTCAACTTCGTCATCTTCATCCTGGGCTTCTTCATCGACTACTTCGAGATCGCCTTTATCCTGGTGCCCTTGCTGGCGCCGGTGGCGGACAAGATGGGCATCGACCTGGTATGGTTCGGCGTCCTGCTGGCGATGAACCTCCAGACCTCCTTCCTGACGCCGCCCTTCGGCTTCTCCCTCTTTTTCCTGCGCAGCGTGGCCCCGGCGCATGCCTTTACCGACCGCATAACCCACAAGCGCGTCGAGGGTGTCAAGACCATGGACATCTACCGTGGCTCGATCCCCTTCGTCATCATCCAGATCGCCATGGTCGCTACCCTGGTCGCCTTCCCCGGACTGGTCACCAATGCCCTGAACAAGGGTGTCAAGGTCGATCTGGATACCATCCATATCGAGGTGCAGAGCGGTGGTGGCGACTGGGGGCAGGGCGGTAATGATTGGGGCAACGAGGCGCCCAAGGAGGATGGCGATGCCGACATGCCACCCCCGGCCGGCACGGGGGAGGCCGAGGCTAGTCCCCCCAACCCAGGCTGGGGCAACCCCCGGAGTGGCTGGTAAGCCCGGTCATGGGGTGGAACAGGAGGTGTGTTGCGCGCGTCCTCGGGCGCGCGCTGGCTGATTGCCCTCGCTATCCTTTGCTCTATACTAGGACTTACCCGCCCGGATCCTGGCTGTACTCGGCGGCTTCCACCGTTGAACCCGAGGAGGCCCGATGCGCCGTTCTAATTTGATCCGACAGCGCCTGACCGCGCTGGCCTTTTTAGGCGCCTTCATCTTCTTCTCGCCCTTGGTGCTGCTGTTCGATCGGGTGGCGGCCCCCGCGGGTATGCCCCTGCTCTACCTCTATCTCTTCGGGGCCTGGGCGCTAATCATCGGCTTGAGCGCCTGGATCCTGGGAATGGACGGGGAATGAACCCCGGGTCCCCTGGGCTGGCCTGGCGGATGGCGCGGCCTTAATGACCATCAGCGGTCCCCTGATCGCCGGCGTCGCCTTCGTCTATCTCGGGCTGCTATTCGCCCTGGCGCATTGGGCGGACCGGCGAGCGGACCAGGGGCGGTCGGTGATCGCGCGGCCCACGGTCTACGCCCTGTCCCTGGCGGTCTATTGCACAGCCTGGACCTTTTACGGCAGCGTCGGGCGGGCGGCCAGCGGCGGGCTGGGCTTCCTGACCATCTACCTCGGGCCGACCCTCGCGGCCCTGCTGTGGGGATCGCTGCTGGTGAAGATGGTGAGGGTGAGCAAGGCGGAGCGCATCACCTCCATCGCCGATTTCATCGCCTCGCGCTATGGCAAGAGTCACCTCCTGGGTGGCCTGGTGACGCTGATCGCCGTGGTGGGGGTGGTGCCCTACATTGCCCTGCAACTCAAGGCCATCTCGCGCAGTTTCATCATCCTGCTGGAGTACCCGGCCATCGTCATGCCGGACCCGGCGGCAACCTTGCCCATCTGGCACGATACGGCCTTCGTGGTGGCCCTGCTGCTGGCCCTTTTCACCATCCTCTTCGGTACCCGTCACCTGGACGCCAGCGAGCGCCACGAGGGTTTGGTGGCGGCCATCGCCTTCGAATCCATCGTGAAACTGGCGGCCTTCCTGGCGGTGGGGCTCTTCGTGGTCCTGGGCCTCTTCGGGGGTGCCGGCCTCGGTACCGAGCTAACCCAGGAGCTGGGAGCCGCGGGGGGGAGCGCCCAGGCCCTGTTCGAGCCCCGCATCGGCGACTTCGCCGATTGGTTCGCCATCTCGCTGCTGGCGGGGTTGGCCGTCATGTTCCTGCCGCGTCAGTTTCAGGTGGCGGTGGTGGAGATCAGCGACGAGCGCCATATCCAGCGCGCTATCTGGCTGTTCCCGCTCTATCTGTTTCTCATCAACCTCTTCGTCATCCCCATTGCCCTGGCGGGGGTGCTGACCTTCGGCGCGGGCGGGGTGGACGCGGACAGCTTTGTCCTGACCCTGCCCATGGCCCATGGCCAACCCTGGCTGGCGCTGTTCGTCTTCATCGGCGGCCTCTCGGCGGCTACCGGGATGGTGATCGTGGAGACCATCGCCCTCTCCACCATGGTCAGCAATGATCTGATGCTGCCGGTCCTGCTGCGGCGCTGGCAGGGCCTGCCACCCGAGGCGGATATGGGCAAGCTGCTGTTGCGCATCCGGCGCGGGGCCATCGTCGCCATTCTGCTGCTGGGTTACCTCTATTACCGGCTGGCCGGGGATGCCTATGCCCTGGTGAGCATTGGCCTCATCAGCTTTGCCGCCGTCGCCCAGTTCGCGCCCCCCATCATCGCCGGCCTCTACTGGCGGGGCGGAACCCGTGGTGGGGCCCTGGCGGGGCTGACGGCGGGCTTCGCCGTCTGGCTCTACACCTTGCTCATCCCCTCCTTCGCCAAGTCTGGCTGGCTGCCCCTGGGTTTCCTGGAGCAGGGCCCCTTCGGCATCGAACTCTTGAAACCCCAGGCCTTGTTGGGGTTGGCGGGCCTCAACGAGATCACCCATGCCCTCATCTGGAGCCTGACCGCCAATATCGGCGCCTTCCTGATCGTGTCGTCGCGACGGATGCCCAACGCGGAGGAGATGGCTCAGGCCAGCGCCTTCGTGGATGCCCTCAAGAACCCCCGTCGGGCCCACCTGGCCCTGTGGCGGGGTAACGCCGAGGTAGCGGAGCTGATGGCCCTGGCGGAGCGCTTCCTGGGCGCGGAGCGGGCCCGGACGGCCTTTGTCCGCTTTGCCAGCTCCCGCGGGGTGGCTCGGGTGGCGGACCTGCCGGCGGATGCCCGCACCGTCTATTTCGCCGAGACCCTGCTCTCGGGCGCCATCGGCGGTGCCTCGGCGCGGGTCATGGTCGCCTCCGTCACCCAGGAGGAGGCCCTGGGTCTGGACGAGGTCCTGGACATCCTCGACGAGGCCTCCCAGATCCGGGCCTACAGCCACGAACTGGAGCGTAAGTCCCAGGAGCTGGAGGCGGCGACGGCGGAACTGCGGGCGGCCAATCTGCGGCTCCAGGAGCTGGATCGCCTGAAGGACGATTTCATGTCCTCCGTCACCCACGAACTGCGCACGCCCCTGGCCTCCATCCGGGCCTTTTCGGAAATTCTGCACGACGACCCGGACCTGGACGAGGCGGAGCGCCAACGCTTCCTCGGCATCCTGGTCAGCGAGACCGAGCGCTTGTCGCGCCTGGTCAATCAGGTCCTGGACCTGGCCAAGATCGAATCCGGCCACGCCGACTGGCGGGCGGAGGACGTGGACCTGGTGGAGGTCATCGAACAGGCGGTGATCAGCGTGGGACGGCTTCTGGAAGAGGCGGGCCTGAAGCTGGAGATGGACCTGGCGACGGGGGCGAGCCCACCTGGTCCGGGCGGACCGCGACCGCATGATGCAGGTGATGGTGAATCTGCTGGCGAATGCCGCCAAGTTTTCCCCTCGGGGGTCCGGACGTATCGTCGTGCAACTGGAGGAGGTGGCCACCGGTTGGCGGGTCAGCGTTACGGACAATGGCCCGGGCATCCCGGCCGCGGAACTGGAGCAGGTCTTCAAGAAATTTCACCAAGCCAGTGCGGGCGGCAAAAAACCCCTGGGGACCGGCCTGGGTCTGCCTATCTGCAAGCAGATCATCGAACATTTCGATGGTCGTATCTGGGCGGAATGCGCCCCGGGAGGGGGCGCCCGCCTCGCTTTTGAGTTACCTTTCGGGCAAGGGGGCTCCAATGGCGCGGTTGGGCCCCTTGATCCTAACCATCCAACACAGGTCAAGAACCCGGTATGAGCAAGCAAGTCCTGATCGTCGATGACGAGCCCAACATCGTCATCTCCCTGGAGTTTCTCATGAAGCGCGAGGGCTTCGCGGTGGCGGTGGCCCGGGATGGCGAGGAGGGTCTCGCCGCCATCCGGGCCGGGCGTCCCGATCTGGTGGTACTCGACGTCATGATGCCCAAGCGCAACGGCTACGAGGTGTTGGAGGCGGTACGCGCCGACCCCTCCCTGGCGGGGGTGCGCATCCTCATGCTGACCGCCAAGGGCCGTCCGGCGGAGAGCAAGAAGGGGCTGGAACTGGGAGCCGACGCCTATATGCCCAAGCCCTTCTCCACCCGTGAATTGGTCGACAAGGCCAAGTCCCTGCTGGCCGAGGGGGACAAACAGCCATGAGTGCCATCCCCCAACCCAGACTCAGGCCGGCCCGGCGCCCTGGGCCTGGAAGGCGGCGATCAGGCCCCTTTGCGCACCCTGGCCAGTCGGTCAGCCCCTGGTGATGTCCCCGGCCGCGACCCTGCGCGAGATGCTCTACCGCATCAGCCAGGGCCGCGAGGACGCCGTGGTGGTGGCCGACGAGGCCAGCCAACTGCCCCTCGGCCTCGTCACCCTGCGCGAGACTGCTGCACGTCATCACCTTCGAGGGTGGCGATCTGGATGACCCGGTGGCCGCCCACATGATCGGCGCCCCCCTGACGACGCGGCGGATTCCCCCGCCCATCGCGCCAAGGTCCTCATGGCCAAGAAGGGGGTCGGACATATCCTGCTGGTGGAGGCGGATGGCCGTCTGTGCGGCCTGGTGCATCAGGCGGACCTGCTGGGGTTGCGCGCCGGCGGGGCCGAGATGCTTATCGCCGCCATCGCCGCCACCCGTGACCTCAAGGCCATGGTCCTCGTCGCCGACCAGGTGCGCCGCCGCGGGGCGGAGCTGTTTCATGCTGGCATGGGCGTCGAGGCCCTCTGCCAGTGGATGTCGGGCCTCAATGACCTCATCGCCATGCGCGTCATCGAGACTCATGGAGGACGAATTCGACCTGCCCGGCGGTCCCCTGGTGCTGGCTCGTGTTCGGTTCCGAGGGCCGCCTGGAGCAGACCTTCGCCACCGATCAGGACAATGGCCTCATCTTCGGCCCAGCCAGATGCCGGGGACACCGAGGCCCTGCGCGCCGCCTTCCTGCCCTTCGCCCAGGCCGTCAATGACGCCCTGCATTACTGTGGGTTCGAGCGCTGCCGGGGCAAGCATCATGGCCGGTAACCCGGACTGGTGCCTGAGCGCGATGGAGTGGATGGCGCGGTTTTCGAGCTGGCTGGACGGGTGCCGGACCCCGAGGCCCTGCTGCATGGCACCATCTTCTTCGACTTTCGGCCTGTCTATCGGCAGCTATCGAGCTGGTTGACCGGCTGCGCGCCTGGTTGATGGCCAAGGCCCCGGAACATCCCCTCTTTTTGCGCCTCCTGGCGGAACTGGCCTTGGGGGTGGCGCCGCCCCTCGGCTGGGCCGGCCGCTTCACCTATGACCGCAATCGCGCCTTTCCCCATACCATCGACCTCAAGCTCCAGGGCGCCCGCCTCTTCGTCGATGTGGCCCGCATCGGTGCCTGGCCAAGGGCATCTGGGCCACCAACACCGCCGACCGCCTGCGCGCCATCGGTACCGGCCCAGGCCGCTCCGCCGAGGACATCGCCGCCGAGATCGAGGCCTTCCACCTGGTGCAGCGCTTTCGCATCCGCCAGCAACTGGCAGACCCAGGACCATGACGCCGCCAATCGCGTGGACCCCGCCGACCTCAACGAACTGCAACCGGCTCATGCTCAAGGAGGCCCTCAAGCAGGCCAAAAAGATGCAGGCGCGGTTGCGGCAGGAATATAACCTCTGACCTGGACCCCGGGGTTCAGAACCCCGGCACCGCCCGCAGGAAGAAGGTTTTGAGATAGGCGGTTTCGGGGATGGCCGGGTGGATGGGGTGGTCCGGTCCCTGGCCGCCGGACTCCAGCAGTTGCAGACCGATGTTGGCGCGGCGGGCGCCCTGCTGGATGGTGCGCAGAAACTCGTCGCGGCCCAGGTGGAAGGAGCAGGAGGAGGTCACCAGCAGGCCGCCGGGTTCCAGTACCTCCAGGCCGAGGCGATTGAGGCGCTGATAGGCTTGCAGGCCCTCGCGCTCGTCCTTGCGGCGCTTGATGAAGGCCGGCGGGTCGAGCATGACCAGGTCAAAGCGCTCGCCCTGTTCCTTGAGGAGGCGCAGCACCTCGAAGGCATCGCCCTGCACGCCGGTGATCCGGTCCAGCAGGCCATTGCGCTCGGCATTCTCACCCACCCGTTCCAGGGCCGTCGCCGAGCTATCGACGCAGACTACTTCCTCGGCGCCGAGACAGGCCGCCCGCAGCCCCCAGGCGCCGATATAACTGCACACGTCCAGGGCGCGTCGGGGCTGGCAAAAGCGCGCCAGGCGGTCGCGATTCTCCGCCTGGTCATAGAACCAGCCGGTCTTTTGGCCCGTCAGCGGCGAGACCAGGAAGCGGTTGCCATGCTCCGGGACCTCGATGTCAACCGGCGGCTCGCCCAGTGCCACCTCGTTGGCCAGGGGCAACCCCTCCAGTTCGCGCACGGCGGTGTCGTTGCGCAGCAGGATGCTCGTCGGGCCCACCACCTCCTCCAGGGCGGCCAGGATCTCGGGGCGCGCACGTTCCATGCCGGCGGTGGTGATCTGGACCACCAGCAGGTCGCCGTAGCGGTCCACCACCAGGCCCGGCAGGCCATCGCTTTCGCCAAAGACGAGCCGGTAGAAGGGCTGGTCGTAAAGTTGCTCGCGCAGCGCCAGGGCCTGCCCGATCCGCTGCTCCCACAGGGCCGGGCCCAGGGGTCGGCGGGGATCATGGGTGACCAGGCGGGCGCAGATCAGGGAGTGAGGGTTGACGTAGCCGTGGCCGAGGGGATGGCCGCCGTGGCTGAGAATCTGGACCGCCTGGCCGGGCTCGAAGCCCTTGAGCGGCGTCGCCTGGGTATCGACCTCGTTGCTGTAGATCCAGCAGTGGCCGGCGAGCAGGCGGCGATCCTGGTCTTTGTTGAGGCGCAGGGAGGCTAGGCTGGTCATGTTCTCTATTTCTCGGCGATGGCTTTGCCCTGGCTAGGCGCAGGGCTTGGCGATGGACTGGGGATGGCTTGAGCGTTGGACCTGACAGATTAACAGATATACCTCTTTCTCTCGTGAGCAGTCGCGGGTCGGGCACTGATTATGCGGATCATCCCGCCAGCTTGGCCTTCAACAGCTCATTCACCTGTTCGGGATTGGCCTGGCCCTTGCTCGCCTTCATGACCTGACCGACGAAGAAGCCGAAGAGCTTGTCCTTGCCGGCGCGGTATTGCTCTACCTGGGCGGGGTTGGCGGCGATGATGCCGTCGATCAGGGTCTCGATGGCGCTCGTATCCGTGATCTGCTTGAGGCCCTTGGCGGCGATGATGGTGTCGGCGTCGCCCTCGCCGTTCCACATGGCCTCGAAGACCTGTTTGGCGATCTTGCTGGAGAGGGTCTGGTCCTGGATGCGGGCGATGAGGCCGGCGAGTCTCGCCGCGCCGACGGGGGAGTCGCCGATCTCCAGGCCCGCCTTGTTGAGGGCGGCGGAAACCTCCCCGCCGATCCAGTTGGCGGCCAGCTTGGCGTCGCCGCTGGCGGTGGCGACCTCCTCGAAATAGTTCGCCAGGGCGCGGCTGGCGGTGAGCAGGTTGGCGTCGTAATCCGCCAGGCCATATTCCGAGCGGAAGCGCGCGCGCATGGGGTCGGGCAGTTCCGGCAGGTCGCGGGTGGCCGCCGCCAGGAGCGGGGCGTCGATCACCAGCGGCAGCAGGTCCGGGTCCGGGAAGTAGCGGTAGTCATTGGCCTCCTCCTTGCTGCGCATGGAGCGGGTCTCGTCCTTGTCGGCATCGTAGAGCCGGGTCTCCTGGACCACCTGGCCCCCGCTCTCCAGGATGTCGCTCTGGCGCTCGATCTCGAAGCGCAGCGCCCGGTCCAGAAAGCGGAAGGAGTTGATGTTCTTGATCTCGGCGCGGGTGCCGAGCTGTGTCCGCGCCCAGGGGCGGAGGGAGATGTTGGCATCCATGCGGAAGGAGCCCTCCTGCATGTTGCCGTCGCTGATGCCGATCCAGCGCACGATCTGGTGGATCTTGCGGGCGTAGGCCACCGCTTCCTCCGGCGAGCGCATATCGGGCTCGGAGACGATCTCCAGCAGGGGCGTGCCGGCGCGGTTCAGATCGATGCCGGTGAGGCCGTGAAAGTCCTCGTGCAGGGACTTGCCGGCGTCCTCCTCCAGATGGGCGCGGGTGACGCCGATCTCCTTCAGGGTGCCGTCATCGAGCCGGATATGCACCTGGCCGCGGCCCACCACCGGGTGCTCGTACTGGCTGATCTGGTAGCCCTTGGGCAGGTCCGGGTAAAAGTAGTTCTTACGCGCGAAGACCGAGCGCTCGGCGATCTCGGCCTCGATGGCCTTGCCGAAACGCACCGCGAGGCGGACCGCCTCGGCGTTGAGGACGGGCAGCACACCCGGCAGGCCGAGGTCGATGGCGCAGGCCTGGCTGTTGGGGGCGGCGCCAAAGGCCGTGGGCGCGCCGGAGAAGATCTTGGATTGGGTGGCGAGCTGGGTGTGAATCTCCAGCCCAATGACGGTTTCCCATGGCATGGTGGCGTTGACCTCGTGTGCGGATTAAGAGGATTGTGGGCCGGCCGGGCCTTGTGGGCAAGCCGGAAAGCGATGGGATCTCCCGGGCGGTCATGGCATGTCTTGCCATCGACCCTGCCCAACCGCTAGGATCGAGGCCGTTAAAGGTTACTGCCGCGCGCGCGGCCGGAGGTTGTCATGGGCCAGGCCATGAGAAAGCTTGTGTACGACGAGTGCGAGTATCTGGCCAGCGAGAGCCAGGCCCCCGTCAAGCGCGAATTCGTCGCCGGAGAGGTCTATGCCATGGCCGGGGCGACGGCGCGGCATAACCGCATTTCCCTGCAATGTCGCCACCCGGCTCGATGCCGCCACCCGTGGCACACCCTGCGAGGTCTTCATGGCGGACATGAAGGTCAAGGTCGAGGCCCACCGGGCCTTTTATTATCCGGATGTCCTGCTGGCCTGCGAGCCAGACGACGACCAGCCCCTCTACCGCACCCGTCCCTGCCTCATCGTCGAGGTCCTCTCGCCCTCCACCGCCGGCATCGATGAGCGGGAGAAGTGGCACCATTACCGGGATATCCCGACCCTGCGCCATTATCTGCTCATCGACTCCGAGTCCCGCCAGGTCCGCCTGCGCACCCGGGAGGGGGCTGACTGGCTGGAGCAGACCCTGGGCGAGGGGGAGCGGCTGCGATTGACCTGCGGCCCGGTCCGGTTGGAGCTGGGGCTCGCCGAGATTTACGACCGCAGCGGTTTGGAGGCGAACAGGCCCCCGACCTGAGGACCGGGGTTTCGCCAGGGAGTCCCGCCTGGCGGCCGCGGGTTTATACTCGCGCAATCCCCCGTCGCTGGTCTCGCGCGGCCTGGCGCCGGAACAACCCTTCACTTCCTCAGGACCCCACCATGGGCGTCGCCGCCCCGGGCGCGTCCCCCGTCCCCTACTGTCGCCGCGGCCATCAAAAGTACGTAGATTTACCCAAATCAAGCGAGTGGCGGCAGCAAACCAAGTATAGTAAGGTAATACCTTGAGATACTTTAACGGAAGCTGTCATGACTGCTACTGCCATTCGCCCGGTTGCGATCAAGATTGACGACGAAACCAAGGCCCGCGTGAAGCGCTTGGCCGATGCCCGCCATCGCACAGCTCACTGGCTCATGCGCGAGGCGATCACTCAGTACGTCGAGCGCGAGGAAAAGCGCGAGGCCTTCCGGCAGGACACCCTCAAGGCGTGGGAAGAGTACCGCACCACTGGGCTGCATGTGACCGCCGTCGAAGCCGATGCGTGGTTGGCCCAGCTCGAACAGGGCAAGGACATCGAGCCGCCTGAATGTCACGTCTGATCTGGTCACAACCGGCGCTGCTCGATGTGCAGCGCCTCTATCGCTTCCTGGCCGTCAAGAACATGGACGCGGCCAAGCGCGCCATCAAAACCGTGCGCCAAGGGGTGAAAGTTCTTGGACATCAACCCGGTATCGGCCGTCCTATTGAGGACCTGCCCGACGAGTTCCGGGAGTGGCTGATCGACTTCGGCGACAGCGGCTATGTGACGCGCTACCGCATCGACGCGGATGCGGTCACGATTCTCGCTGTGGGCCACCAGAAGGAAGTGGGGTTCTGATGGGTACAGGGTTTGGCCGCCGCTAGCCTGTGAGCCCGGCGACGACCAGCCCCTCTACCTGCTGCGATTGACCTGCGGCCCGGTCCGGTTGGAGCTGGGGCTCGCCGAGATTTACGACCGCAGCGGTTTGGAGGCGAACAGGCCCCTGGCCTGAGGACCCGGGTTTCGCCAGGGAGCCGCGCGTGGCGACCGCGGGTTTGCCGACCCCCCTCACGCCACCCAGGTGTCTGAAGTGGAAGGGGTATCAGGGATCGCTCACGGGTGGCGCAAGCTTGCGCAAGACTGTCCAGGGCAACAGCAGCCGGTCCGGTCGGCCCGCCAGGGGTACGAAGCCGAAGTGCTGGTAGAACTCCGCTGCCGCGGCGTCCTTGGCATCGACCACGAGGGCGGCCACGGCGAGCACCCGGCTGGCCTGGACCACCTTGTGGCAGGCGTCGGACAGGAGAATCGCACCGAGCCCCTGACCATGGAATGCCTGATCGACCGCCAATCGACCGAGTAACGCCACGGGTACCGGATAGCGGGGGAGCTTGCGCGCCATCTCCTGGGGCAGGTCCGCACAGCTCACGCTCCCGGCGCTCAGGGAGAAGAAGCCCGCAAGGTGGCGAGCATCAGGGCGTGGTGTTGCCACAAACACCCGCGCGACCCCCCGCCGCTGGTCTTGCGCGGCATAGCGGCGAAGGTAGTCGTCAAGCTGAGGTTGGCCGCAGCGGAAGCCGCCCGTATCGACCGCCTTATCGAGCGGCCGAATGGCGTACGCCATTAGCGGTCAACCTGATCGGCGTGACGCGCGCAGGCCCGCATCAAGGCGGCGTTCGGCTCGGCCGGGGCATCGAGCGCGGTGAGAAACGCCTGAAAATCCTCAGCCTTGAGGGTGATCGACTCCTGTTCCCGCACGACGCGCTCGGCCGCCGCCACCGCCTGGGTCAGGACGAATTCGGACAGGTTGACCTGGGCATAGCCTGCCGCCCTGTCGAGCAACTGTCGCGTGCGCTCATTGCAGCGGATATGGAGGCGGCTGTCCTTGGTGGCGGTTTGGCTCATGGCAAACTCCTAAGGCGAGGGCCTTGGATTGTGCGCCGCCTGTGCGCACATCGCAAGCCTTCTCCGCCTCCACTTGGAGCCCGACATGCTCACCGTCAACATCCACGATGCCAAGACTCAGCTCTCCCGCCTGGTCGAACGTGCGGCCAACGGCGAACCTTTCATGATCGCCAAGGCGGGTACCCCCTTGGTCAAAGTGGTGCCGCTGCAGTGGCAAGAGGCCGGCACCCAACATCGGCTCGGCTTCCTCGCGGGGGAGATCCGAGTCCCGGAGGGGTTTGACCGCATGGGTCAGGACGAGATCGAGGCCCAGTTTCTGGTCGGCGAACCGTGATCCTGCTGCTCGACCCCTTCGACCGCTTGCTGATCGCCCAGGCCCGCGTAGAAGGCCTGACGCTGCTCACCACTGACACGCTGGTGGCGCACTACGGCGAGCCCACCCGTCTCGTCTAGGACTGCCTCCCCATCGCAGGTACCCGCCTGCGCCGTCATTCGGCTCGCCATGCGTCTTCGATCGATTACCATGCGGCCATGAACATCATCAAGCACATGCCCAAAGTCGCCGATCTGCCGGAATTCGACATGGCCCAGTACCTCGGCACCGATGAGGATGTGGCGGAGTATCTCCGTCAGGTGCTAGAGGACGGCGAGCCAGGAGAGCTTGCCGCCGCGCTCGGGCACATCGCCAAAGCACGCGGCATGACGGAAATCGCCAAAGCCTCCGGCATCAAGCGCGAAGCCCTCTACAAGGCCCTGCAACTGGCCGAGGCGGCCAGCTACGCGGGCCAGAGCGACTGGCGACTGCCCAACACCCGGTGCGCGCGGGTTCGGTAAAGCGGGTGGGGGACTACCCGCTATGGGATGCGACTTGGCTCTAGGCGTCGGCTTTTTGGCCAAGCTTGGCCCGTATCCCAGGGGCGCCGGCGCTGGGGGCCTTGGGGTTGGCACGGTGGCTTAAAGGCGCGCATGCCCTGTAGCGTGTGGGCTACAATACGACAATGCGAGTGCGAGCAACCGAGGTTTACCTGGACTGGATCAACGGTCTTCGCGATCGGGCCGGCCGTGCGAGAATTCAAGTCCGAGTCGACCGTCTTATTCACGGTAATCCCGGCGATCATCGAAACCTGACGGACGGAGTCTCTGAGCTTCGTGTCGATGCTGGCCCGGGTTACCGGGTTTACTACACGCAACGTGGAACAGACTTGATCGTCCTGCTCGTAGGCGGCGATAAAGCTTCGCAGCACCGAGACATCGAACGCGCTGTCGAACTCGCGTCCAACCTGTAGGAGTGATGCCATGCCCAAGAGCGCCAGCCAGCAAGTCCCGAAGACCAAGACGGTTGCATACGACATCGCAGAACAGCTTCGCACGCCAGACGAAATGGCTGCCTATTTGGACGCATGGTTCGCCGAGGCGCCCGAAGACTTGGGTGGTATTGCCAGAGCGCTTGGGGACATTGCTCGTGCCAAGGGAATGTCCCAGGTGGCCAAAGCGGCCGGGATGAGTCGCGAAAGCCTCTACCGCGCCTTGAGCGAGGAAGGCAACCCGAGCTTTGCGACGATCCTCAAGGTGACGAAGGCATTGGGTGTCCGGTTGCACGCAGGGCCTGCGTAGGTGCGCCAGGGCCTCGGGGTTGGCGCGGCTTGACTCGGTCTCTGCGTCGTTTCCGCAACTGGCCCGCGTTCGGGTCTGTTCTCGTTCCCATTAGGCTCCAGCGTTGGCATGCCGTCTTGGCCGCTCCAGCGGCCCGAACCCCCACGAGACGCCAGAGCTTTTCTACGCTTATTTGGCAGGGAAGCTGAACGGGTACGGGGCCCCTCATTCACAACCAACGAGGCAATGCATCGTGCTGATAACGATTCGGCGAATCCTTGGAGTCGATCGCATGGCGACCCTGGGCGAGGGAGAGCGGCTCCGTTGACCTGCGGCCCGGTGCGGCTGGAAATGGGGCTCGCCGAGATTTACGACCGCAGCGGTTTGGAGGCGAACGCGCCCGGGCTGAGGACCCAGGTCTGGCCAGGGAGTCCGGGGCGGCGACCGCGGGTTTACCGACCCCGCCATACCACCCGCGCCTGGGCGCGGTTGTCGCCGCCGCTGGCAAGGGGATAAGGGTTTTTGCTAAGATGACAGACCCCCAGTCATGCGCCGGCAGTCCCATTGCAGTGTCCAATCAGGAGCGGAACCAGCCCTTTTATCTGGCGGGTGCGGGTCTATTACGAGGATACCGACGCCGGGGGCGTGGTCTATCACGCCAGTTATCTCCGGTTCATGGAGCGCGCCCGGACCGAGTGGCTGCGCGAGATTGGCCTCGAACAGGAGGCCGTTCGCGCTACGCTGAAGCTGGGTTTTATCGTGCGCGCGGCGAATCTGGACTACCGCCGCGGCGCCCGGCTCGATGACCTGCTCGCCGTGAGCGTGACCATCGCCCGCCGGGGTGGGGCCAGCCTGGACTTTGATCAGGAGGTGCGCAGGGTCGTTGATGGCGCCCTCTGCTGCCGGGGCCTGATCAAGATCGCTTGCGTAGCCAGCGACAGCCTGAGACCGAAACCCCTGCCCCCACAACTGCTGGCGGAGATCGCCGATGTATGCTGAGCTTTCCCTCCTGGATCTGGTCCTGCACGCCAGTTTCGTGGTGCAGTTTGTACTGCTCATTCTGGTGCTGGCCTCGATCCTGTCCTGGACCATGATCTTCGATCGCGCGCGGGTGCTGCGCAAGGCGGCCCGCGCGGCGGCGGAGTTCGAGCGCCGTTTCTGGTCCGGCGGGGATCTCAGCGCCCTCTATCGTGACCTGGGCCCGGACGACAAGTCCCTGACCGGCCTCGCCGCCATCTTCCGCTCGGGTTTCAAGGAGTACGTGCGGCTGCGCAAGGGCGAGGACGGCGACCCCATGGCGGTCATCCTGGGCGCCGAGCGCTCCATGCGCGTCGCCTTGAGCCGGGAGATGGACCGCCTGGAGGCCAATCTTTCCTTCCTCGCCACCGTCGGCTCCACCAGCCCCTACATCGGCCTCTTTGGCACCGTCTGGGGCATCATGCACTCCTTCCACGCCCTGGGGAATGTCAAGCAGGCCACCCTGGCCCTGGTGGCGCCGGGTATCTCGGAGGCCCTGGTGGCGACGGCTATCGGCCTCTTCGCCGCCATCCCCGCGGTCATCGCCTACAACCGCTTCGCCGACCGGGTCGAGCGTCTCAACAATCGCTACGAGGAATTCATGGAAGAATTCTCGACCCTGCTGCAACGTCAGGGCCGCGGCTGACCACCGGCCCAGACCAGAAACGGGGAATCGAGATGAGAAAGACGCGCGTGCGCCGCCGGCCCATAGCCGATATCAATGTGGTGCCCTACATCGATGTCATGCTGGTGCTGCTGATCATCTTTATGGTCACCGCGCCCCTCATTACCCAGGGCGTGAATGTCGAACTGCCCCAGGCGGAGGCCGAGGTCATTAGCGGGTGAGACCACGGATCCCGTCGTCATTACCGTGGACCAGTTTGGCGACTACTACCTGGACCTGGGCGAGGAGCGCAACCTGCCGGTCGATGCCGTTACCCTGGAAGGCAAACTGCGCACCGTGCTGCGGCTTAACCCCAAGCTCCCCATCCTGGTCAAGGGCGATGCCGCGGTGGATTATGGCAAGGTGGTGGGGGCCATGGTGCTGGCCCAAGGCGCCGGGGCGCCGAGCGTGGGGCTGATCACGGTGCCGCCGGAGCGCCCAGAGCCTTGATATGTGGCAGACGGCGCGCCGTAATCCAGGCGCCCTCATCGCGGCCATCCTGCTGCACCTGGTTCTGGCCATCCTCGCCCTGATCGGGGTGGACTGGCTGAATTGGGGGGCGGAGCAAGTTGCCAAGCCCCAGGTGGTGCAGGCTACTATCATTGATGCCGCGACCCTGAAGGCCCAGGCGGAGCGCTTGGACCAGGCCAAGGACGAGCGGGAGCAAGCCACCCGGGAGGCGGAGCGCCAGGCCGAGGAGATGGCGAGGCTTCAGGCCGGGCAAAAGCGCCAGGCCGAGGAGAAACGCCAGGCCGAGCAGGAAGCTAAGCTTCTAGCCGAGGAGCAGGCTAAGCGCCAGGCCGAGCAGGAGGCCAAGCGCCAGGCCGAGGAGAAACGCCAGGCCGAGGAGACAGCAAGGCTTCAGGCCGAGCAAAAACGTCAGGCCGAGCAGGAGGCCAAGCGCCAGGCCGAGGAAAAGCGCCAGGCCGAGCAGGAGGCCAAGCGCCAGGCCGAGGAGAAACGCCAGGCCGAGCAGGAGGCCAAGCGTCAAGCCGAGGAAAAACGTCTGGCCGAGGAGAGGCCAAGCGCCAGGCCGAGGAGAAACGCCAGGCCGAGGAGACAGCAAGGCTTCAGGCCGAGCAAAAAGCAGTATTGGCCGAGCAGGAGGCCAAGCGCCAGGCCGAGGAAAAGCGCCAAGCCGAGGCAGGAGGCCAAGCGCCAGGCCGAGGAGAAACGCCAGGCCGAGCAGGAGGCCAAGCGTCAAGCCGAGGAAAAACGTCTGGCCGAGGAGATGGCAAGCGCCAGGCCGAGGAGAAACGCCAGGCCGAGGAGACAGCAAGGCTTCAGGCCGAGCAAAAACGGCCGAAAGCGCCAGCCGAGGAAAAGCGCCAGGCCGAGCAGAGGCCAAGCGCCAGGCCGAGGAGAAACGCCAGGCCGAGCAGGAGGCCAAGCGCCAGCCGAGGAAAAACGTCTGGCCGAGCAGGCCAAGCGCCAGGCCGAGGAAAAGCGCCAGGCCGAGGAAAAGCGTCTGGCCGAGGAAAAGCGCCAAGCCGAGCAGGAGGCCAAGCGCCAGGCCGAGGAGAAACGCCAGGCCGAGGAGACAGCAAGGCTTAAGGCCGAGCAAAAACGTTTGGCTGAGGAAAAGCGTCTGGCCGAGGAAAAGCGCCAAGCAGAGCAGGAGGCCAAGCGCCAGGCCGAGGAGAAACGCCAGGCCGAGCAGGAGGCTAAGCGTCTGGCCGAGGAAAAGCGTCAAGCGGAAGAGGCGGCGCGGCAGGCGGAGCAGAAGCGCCAGCTTGAAGAAGCGGCCCGCCTTGCCGAAAGTAAACGGCAGGCGGAGGAGGCGGCAAGGCGGCGCGCGGAGCAACAGCGCCAGGCTGAGGAGAAGCGTCAGGCCGAGGAGAAGCGTCAGGCGGAGCGGGAGGCCAAACGTCAAGCCGAACAAGCGCGTGAGGCGGAGGCCCGTCGCCAGGCCGAGGAGGCCGCGCGACTGGCCCAGGAAGAGGAACTGGCCGCGGCGGCCCTGGCGGAGGCGGAAATGGCGGAGCCGGCGGAACCTCTGGCCAGCGATATCCAGTACTACGCCGCCGCCATCCGCAACCGTATCCAGCCCTTCTGGGTTCACCCCCCCGGCAGTCGGCGAGATCTTTCCTGCACCGTCGGGGTCCAACTGCTGCCGAGTGGGGACGTGGTGCCCGACAGTGTCCGCATCCTGAGCCCCAGTGGCGATCTGGCCTACGATCGCTCCGTGGTCGCCGCTATCTATAAGGCCTCGCCGCTACCCGTCCCCACGGGCCGCCTGTTCGATGAGTTTCGCGATTTCAAGTTCGTCTTCAAGCCCTAGGGATGATCCCGTCAAGAGATCCGGTAACGACCATGAAAAGACTCTTCCTTCTCTCCCTGCTGCTGGTCGGGCTGGCGAGCCCCGTCCTGGCCGACTTGACCATCGAAATCGTCGGCGGCCAGGAAGGGGCCCAGCCCATCGCCGTGGTCCCCTTCGGTGCCCCCGAGGGCGTGGGCAGGACCATGGAGGACCTGGCCCAGGTGATCGCCGCCGATCTGGCGCGTACCGGCCGCTTTAAGCCCCTGCCACGCCAGGATATGCCGGCTACTCCCCAGACGGTGGAGGCGGTGGATCTGCGGGATTGGCGCGTCATGGCCATGAATAATCTGGTGGTGGGTCAGATCAACCGCCGGCCCGACGGCCTGTACCAGGTGGACTTCGCCCTCATGGATGTTTATAGCGGCGAGCAACTGGCGAATATGAGCTTGCCAAGCAGCCCCACCGAACTGCGCTACACCGCCCACCGGATCGCCGACATCATTTACGAGCGCCTCACCGGCGCCCCCGGTGCCTTCACCAGTCGCCTGGCCTATGTCACCAGCGAGTGGGGGGTGGAGGGCCAGCGGGTGACGCTGCGGGTGGCGGACGCGGACGGCCACAACCCCCAGACCATCGTCTCCTCCAAGGAACCCCTCATGTCCCCAGCCTGGTCGCCGGATGGCCGCCGCCTGGCCTACGTCTCCTTCGAGAATCGTCAGACCGCCGTCTTCGTCCAGGAGTTGACCACGGGCCGGCGCGAGCGGGTGGCCTCCTTCCCGGGCATCAATAGCTCGCCGGCCTGGTCCCCGGATGGCAACCGCCTGGCCCTGACCCTGTCTCGGGACGGCAATCCGGAGATCTATATCCTGGATCTGAACTCCCGCGCCATGACCCGCTTGACGAATAGTCCTGGCATCGACACCGAACCGGCCTGGTCGCCGGATGGCGGCGAGATCTACTTCACCTCCGGGCGCGGCGGCGATCCCCAGATCTATCGCATGCCCGCTCAGGGTGGCGAGGCCACGCGCGTGACCTTCGAGCGCGACTATAACGGTCGCTCCTCTCTGTCGCCGGATGGGCGCTCCCTGGTGCTGGTGACCCGGGTCAATGGCCAGTTTCGCGTCGCCCTCATGGATTTGGCGACCCGCTCCACGCGCCTGCTGAGCCGGGGCGGGCTGGACGAGTCGCCGAGTTTCGCGCCGAATGGCAGCATGGTAATTTACGCCACCCAGAACAATGGTCGCGGGGTCCTGTCCGTGGTCTCCACCGACGGTAAGGTCGGCCAGCGCCTCTCCCAGGATGCGAGCGAGGTGCGCGAGCCGGCCTGGTCCCCCCCGCCGCCCTGATCGGCGCCACCCGGAGCAAGCCCATGAATAAGCCAATCACCCCGATCGCCGTCCTGATGATCGCGACCCTGGGGATCGCCGGATGTTCCAGCGAGCCCACCAGGGCTACCGCTCCCAGGACAGCCCCGGGCGGGGGTGCCGTCACCGCCGGGGTGGCCGACCGCGCCCTGCCTCCGGGATTAAATGACCCCAACAGCCCGCTGTCCCGTCGCGTCATCTACTTCGATTACGACAACAGCAATATCAAGCCCGAGTTTGTCGAGGTGTTGCGGGCCCACGCCCGTTATATCGCCACCACTCCCAAGGCCAAGGTGATGCTGGAGGGACATACCGACGAGCGCGGCACCCGCGAATACAACCTGGCCCTGGCCGAGGATCGCGCGGGCGTGGTGCGGCGCTTCATGCGCGCGGAGGGCGCGGCCGAGTCCCAACTTGGCATCCTGAGCTTTGGCGAGGAAAAGCCGACCCAGCCCGGGCAGGGCGAACAGATCTGGGCGTTGAATCGCCGCGTCGAACTTGTTTATTGAGGCCATCCCTATGCATCGCCATCGCCTTTCCCTCGCCATCGTTAGCCTGGTCGCCCTGTTGCCGGCCTGGTCGTCCGCCGCCGATATCGAGGGTCGCGTGACCCGCATCGAAAATATGCTCGACAACCAGCGGGGTTCCGATCTCACCCTCCAGGTTCAGGGCATGGAGCGTGAACTCCAGCGTCTGCGCGGCCTGGTCGAGCAGCAGAAGCACGAACTCGAAAGCCTCAAGCGTCTGCAAGGAGGGCAAGGGGAGACCCGGTTGAGTGGCCCGGCGGGGCAGGGGGCTCCGGCTGGGGACCCAGCGGGAGGTCAAGCGGCGGCCCCGGCGCCAACCCAGGAGCAGGCCCCCGCCCCGGTGGGGGAGGTGGCGAGAACGCGCGCGGGCGTCGAGTCAAAGGTGCCGCCCCTCACGTCCGTCGCGACTCCCGAACCACCAGTGCCCGAGGAGACTCAGCCCGTTGCGGTGACCCCGCCAGTAGTAGCGGAGCAGGCTGCTCCCCAGCCGTCGCAAGGCGAGCAGGAGGCCTACATCAAGGCCGTCGAGCCACTCAAACAGCGGCGCTTCGAGGAGGCGTCCGTCGCCCTGACCGACTTCCTGGCCAGGTATCCTAATAGCGCGAACGCCGATAAGGCCCACTTCTGGCTCGCCGAGACCCATTACGTCAATCGCAACATCCCGGCGGCCCTCGCGGAATTTCAGGGCGTCCTCAAGGACTACCCCAAGAGTTCCAAGGTGCCTGGCGCCCTGCTCAAGATCGGTTATATCCAGGACGACGCCAAGGACCCCAAGGCCGCTCGCGTCACCCTGGAGGAGGTTATCCGCCGTTTCCCTCAAAGCGGCGAGGCCCGTCTCGCCCAGACCCGTCTGGATCAGATGCGCAAGGATGGCCGCTAACCTTCAGTGCCGCGCGCCCTCTCGCGGGAGTTTAAGGGTGCTCCCTTATCGTGGGCGAGAAAGGTTTAGCATCGCGCGCCCCCTCGGGGGCAGGCCAGTTCCCGCATCAGGGCAGGCGCTCGATTTGGCGGATGAGGGTGTCGTAGCGTTCCCCCAAGGCCGCGGGCATGCCCGCGGCCTTGGCGCCGGCGCAGCCGCCGGCCTCCTTGAGCCGGGCGAGAAAGTCTTCCTGTAACCGCGTCTGGGCGCGGCGGTAGGAGCCTTCGGGGAAGAAGTCGTCCTGGACCTCGAGCACCGTCATGCGGAACTTGCTGGCCAGGGTCTTGTTCAGGTTGTCGGTGCGGCGACCGGACTGGTCGCTACGGCAGCGGGCGTTATAAAGATCGAAATCGGCGGCGGCGCTCACGGCCTCGACCAGCAGTCGTTGGGTATTCTCGTCCAGCGAGGGCTGCGCCGAGGCCAGACCGGACGCCAGGACCAGCGCCGCCATGACGCCGGATAGCCGCCGACCGGTGGGGTGGGGGGTGCTCATGGGTGCCCTGGGGTCAGCTCTGCCCGTAAACGGGAATGGCGGCCCCGCTCACGGCGCGGGCGGCGTTGGAGACCAGAAAGAGGATGACGTCGGCGAGGGCGGCGGTGGTCACCCAGCGGCTCGGGTCCGCGTCCGGCATGGCGGCGCGGTTCTGGGGCGTGTCGAGGGTGCCGGGAAGGACGCAATTCACCCGGATGCCAGCATCCCGATGCTCCTCGGCCAGGCTCTCGGTGAGACGGATGACCACGGCCTTGGCGGCGCAGTAGGGGGCCATGTGACCCTGGCCTTTCAGGGCGGCACGGGCGGCCACGTTGACGATGGAGCCGCCGCCCACCGCCAGGAGGTGGGGGATGACGGCGCGGCAGGTATTGAAGACGGTGCGGGCGTTGAGGTCCATCATCTGGTCCCAATCCGCGTCCGGGGTCTCGTGGAGGGGCGGCCCCATGGTGAAGCCGCCGGCGACATTGGCCAGGATGTCGATGCGACCGAAGCGCGCCATGACGGCGGCGATGGCCTCTTCCACCCCTTGGGGAGCGATGAGATCGACGGTGAAGGCCGCGTTCTCGCCACCCACCAGGCCCGCGCGCGCGGCCTCCAGGGCAGCGGCGTGGTGGCCGAGGAGGGCGATGCTCGCCCCTTGGGCGGCCAGGGCCTGGCAGACGGCCTGACCGAGATTGCCGGCGGCGCCGGTGACGATAGCGACCTTGCCCTTGAGTTCTGGCATGGGTGGACTCCCGATGGTTGTCGTTTAACGGGTCGGCGGTCCCCGCCTCCCAGTGCCGGGGGGCAATCCCTGGGGTCGGGCCAGTCTCGCCGGCTCCTTGCCTGCTATCATAGCCGCATCTTCCGGGCTTCGGACACAGATGCCGTGGATTCACCCGCGCCTAAGCTCTCTCCCCCCTCACCCCGAAACAGGTTTGCCCCGCCGTCATGAGCGAATGGATCCTGCTGCTCCTGCCCCTGGCCGCCGCCTCTGGCTGGTGGGCCGCGACGCGGAGCGCCCAGCGCGCTGGCGGGGGCGGGGCCCCCGACCCCGCCTATTTTCGCGGTCTCAACTATCTGCTCGACGATCAGCCGGACAAGGCCATCGACGTCTTCGTCAAGCTGGCGGAGATGGACAGCGAGACGGCCGAGGTGCAGTTGGCCCTGGGGGGGCTCTTTCGCCGCCGGGGGGAGGTGGACCGGGCCATCCGCGTTCATCAGGGCCTCATGGCCCGCCAGGATCTCCCCAAGCCCCTGCGGGCCCTGGCCCTGCGGGAATTGGCTCAGGACTACATGCGCGCTGGCCTCTTCGACCGCGCTGAACGCCTTTTCGAGGAGCTGACGGAATTTCGCGACCATCGCCGCCTGGCCCTGACCAGTCTGCTCGACATCTATCAGCAGGAGAAGGACTGGCGCCGCTGTCTGGAGACCGCCGACCGGTTCCAAAGCCGGCTCGGCGAGTCCATGGGCCCCGCAATGGCCCATTACCAGTGCGAACTGGCGGAGGAGGCCCTGCGCCAGGGTGATGACGAAGGCGCCGAGACCTGTCTGCGCAATGCCCTGGCCACGGACCCGGGCTGCGTCCGCGCCACCCTGCTCCAGGCGCGCCTCGTCCTGGACCGCGGCGAGGCGGACCGCGCCATCCATCTCTATCGCCGGGTCGGCGACCAGGGGCCCCACTTCCTGCCCGAGATCCTCCCGGGGCTGCTGGAGGCCTTTCGTGGCCGCCCACCCTCGGACCTGCTGGAGACCCTGCGCGCCCTGCATCGCGAACATCCCAACGGCGCCTTGCTGCTGGCCCTGGCGGATGCGGTCGAGCGGGTCGAGGGGCGTCAGCCCGCGATCCGCCTGCTGGTCGATTATGTGGGCGGCCACGCCGACCTGGCCGCTGTCGAGCGCCTGCTGGAACTGCGTGAACTGCCCCTGAGCGCCGAGGGGGCCGAGGCCCTGGACATGCTGCGTACCCTGGGCCGGGTCGCGCGCTATCTGCGCTCGCGCCAGCCCCGCTATCAGTGCGATCATTGCGGTTTCGTCGCCCGCCGTCTCCACTGGCAGTGCCCCGGCTGTAAGCACTGGGCCAGTATTCTGCCGGTCCAGCCCGCAACCCTTGGCGATGGCTTGGAAGCGGCGGTTGTCTAGGTAAGCCGGGGAAACAGGTCTAACAGGGGGAAATCCAGTTGGAGCAAGAACCGCGCATCATCGTTGCCCTGGACTTTGCGCGCCAGGAGCCCGCCCTGGCCCTGGTCGAGCGCCTGGACCCGCGACGCTGCCGCCTCAAGGTCGGCAAGGAGATGTTCACCCGCTGCGGCCCGGCCTTGGTCGAGCGCCTGGGCGGCATGGGGTTTCAGGTCTTTCTCGACCTCAAATTCCACGACATCCCCAATACGGTGGCGGCCGCCTGCGCGGCGGCGGCGGACCTGGGGGTCTGGATGACCAACCTCCATGCCTCCGGTGGTCGCCGCATGATGGAGGCCGCGCGCGAGCAGTTGGCCCAGCGGGCCAATCCGCCCCTGCTCATCGCCGTCACCGTCCTGACCAGCCTGGACGCCAGCGACCTGGAGGCCATCGGCTGCCCCGGCGAGCCTCGCCAGCGGGTCCTGCGCCTCGCCACCCTGGCCCGCGATGCCGGTCTGGACGGCGTGGTCTGCTCGCCCCAGGAAGCGGCGCCCGTCCGTGCCGCCCTGGGCCCCGGCTTCCGGCTGGTGACCCCGGGCGTCCGTCCCGCGGGCGCCGCCGTCGGCGATCAGAAGCGGGTCATGACCCCCGCCGAGGCCCGGGCCGCCGGCGCGGATTACCTGGTCATTGGCCGGCCCATCACGGCTGCCGCCGACCCCTTGGCGGCGCTGGCCATGATCGAGGACGAACTGGGATCCTAACCAGGATGAGGGTTGGTCCAGGGTTTCTGGTCGGGCCCTGGGTTTTTTAGTCATATCTGCCCCGGCATCGTCCAGGACGAGGGGCAATCACATCCAGCGAGGGTATCCGATGGCCATCATTCGCAAGGCCGTATTTCCCGTCGCGGGTCTTGGGACCCGCTTCCTGCCGGCCACCAAGGCCAGCCCCAAGGAAATGTTGCCGGTGGTGGACAAGCCGCTCATCCAGTACGCGGCGGAGGAGTCCGAGGCGGCGGGCATCAGTCAGTTGATCTTCGTGACCGGCCGGGCCAAGCGCTCGATCGAGGATCATTTCGATAAGGCCTACGAGGTAGAGGCCGAGCTCAGCAACGCCGGCAAAAAAGACCTGCTGGATATCGTCCGCAACATACTGCCGCCCCATGTGGCCTGCATCTACCTGCGCCAGGCCGAGGCCCTGGGTCTGGGCCATGCCGTCCTCTGCGCCAAGCCGGTAGTGGGGCACGAGCCCTTCGTCGTCCTGCTCGCGGATGACCTCATCAAGGGCGATGGCCAAGGCGTCGTGGCCCAGATGGCCGATATGTACGAGCGCTATGGCTGCTCCATCCTCTGCGTGGAGGAGGTGCCCTGGGACGAGACCAACAAATACGGCATCGTCGAGACCGAAAAGGGGCCTAATGGCGAGCTGCGCGTCACCTCCATCGTCGAGAAGCCCGCGCCCCAGGAAACCAAGTCCAACCTCGCCGTGGTCGGCCGCTATCTGCTTACCCCGCGCATCTTCGCCAAACTGGAGACTACCGGGCGCGGCAAGGGCGGCGAGATCCAGCTCACCGACGCCATCTCCGCCCTGCTTCAGGACGAGCCCGTCATCGCCTATCCCTTCCGCGGCAAGCGCTACGACTGCGGCAGCAAGCTCGGCTACCTCCAGGCCCAGGTCGAATTCGGATTGGCCCACAAGGACCTGGGCGAGGACTTCCGCGCTTATCTGCGTGGCATGGAATTCTAAAAACGCCCTGATGTCGCGAAAAATTGGCTTGCCGCGAGGCAAGCCCACGAACCGCCAGAATGGTTAGAACCACCAGGATTTGGCAGAGGCCGGTTACGGGTTTAAAAGCCTTTCCGGACCGGCCCTTAGCCGCGAATCACACTCCCCCTTCCATCCTTCCCCTTCAGAGGTCTTGCCGTGGACGCCGCACCCCTTGATGTCAAAAAAGAAAACTATCGGACGGCCGTGCGCGTGACCCAGATCGGGGCGGGCGCCGATACCCTGCTCACCTTGGGCAAGCTCATCGTCGGCTTCCTGGGCAATTCCGCCGCGCTGGTGGCGGAAGGTTTGCATTCGGCGGCCGATCTCCTGTTCGATATGGTGGTGCTGATCGGGATGCGCATCGCCCGCAAGGAGGTGGATGCGGATCACCCCTATGGCCACGGTAAGTACGAGAGTCTGGCGACGCTGCTGCTGTCCCTGATCCTGCTGGCGGTGGCCGTGGGTATCGTGTGGGATGCGGTGGGCCGCATTCAGGATCCCGAGCTGGAGGCCCCCGCGGCCCTCGCCCTCTGGATAGCCGCCGGGTCTATGCTCATCAAGGAGTTGCTGTACCAGTACACCATTCGCGTGGGGCGGCGTATCGGTTCGAAAATCATCGTCGCCAACGCCTGGCATCACCGCAGCGATGCCATTGCCTCTTTCGCGGCGCTGGTCGGTATTGCCGGCGCCCTCATGGGGTGGCCGGTCCTCGACCCCGTGGCCGCTATCGGCGTGGCCTTCTTCGTCGGCAAGGTGGGGGTGGAGATTGCCATCGAGGCCCTGCGCGAGCTTACCGACGCGTCCACCGCCATCGACAAGGAGATCCACGACACCATCCAGCGTCTCATCAACGACCATCCCGAGGTCCAGTCCGCCCACCTGGTCAAGGCCCGGCGCATGGGTCCCGACATCATGGTGGATGTGCATCTGGTCGTGGATGCCTTCCTGTCGGTTTCCGAGGGCCATCAGATTGCCGATGAGGTGGAGAAGACCCTGATCAAGGAGGTCTCCGACATCACCTCGGTGATGGTGCATGTGGATATCAGCGACGAGACCGCGTCGGAATCCGATATGACGGAGGGGGTGGAACGGATCACCCATAGCCGTGGCCAGCTTCGGGAGCGCATCGAGGGGTTCGGCGCTCTGGAATGGCCCTTGCGGGAGATCCACAGGGTGGTACCGCACTACACCGCTCAAGGGCTGGTGGCGGAGGTCTTTCTGCTGGCTACGCCGGAGGCCAGTTTGGAACAGGTGAACGCCAGCGCCTTAAAGCTCGGGCGGCGTCTGCATGAGGCCCACCAGGACTATGCCAACGTGCGGTTACATCTGTTCCTTGGGGAAGATCGCGGGGGTAACGGGCTGGATGGCCGTCTGCCTGAATCCTAAAGCGAGAGGATGAAGCGAACACCCAAAATAGTGAGGTCCGGATAGTCCATGGGTGGAAATTGATTCTGCCCTGGATTGACCAGATATTGGAAAAATGGCTGAATTTTTAGCCAAGGCCTTATCACGGCTTGATGACCCAACTCCAGGAATGATTCATGGCTGGGTATGGCGTGGGTCGTGCCCATGTAGTCATTGAAGGAGCGTACATTTTTGGCATAGGCCGGACTCATGTTAAGTCGCGTATAGCCAATCCCGGTCCGATCAAGGGGCCGGCCCTCGATAAGCCCGGTGTAGGTCAGGCCAACGTCAAACAGCCAATCGGCCAGATTGCGATCAACTTGGGGATTGATCGCAAAAGTCCCGAAGATATTGAGTCCTTGATCCCGGGTATCGGTCTCGTACCAGATGGGCTGCTCCGCCGTGGCATAAAGGGCATAATTCCCGGAATAGGATTTTGGTTCAACGCTGGCATCGGGATCGTTCAATGGCCGGCCATTCGCGGCGGTCGTGAGACTGTAAAATTCCCCGGAGTGATACCAACCACCCAACTTGTAGGCATTGGGTAAGCGGGACTCACTGTCTGGTGAGCTTGGCTCGTAGGCTAATTCAATAAAGGTCAGCGCACCCTGACCCAGGGGGAAGCGGAGCCCATCGGTATTGCCCAGCGGATCATTTCCGGTGGGACTACCGTTGAACACGGCAGCCTGGATGATCCATTCCGGATCTGGAGTCAGGATCACCTGGATAGCCGGCACGGGGTTGGGATAGGTCGGACCCGCGTCAGGAAGATTGGCGGACCAGATACCCAGCCAGCCCCAGGAGCTGTTAACCAAAAAATCCGAAGAGGCATTCGTATTAAAGTTGATATCCGCCTCGATCTGCCCGAGCTTGATGGCTAGCCGACCATCGAAAAACTCTTGTTGGAACCAGAGTTCCCCCAACTTTGTCACCGCGGGGTGGTATTCGACGTTGGTAGGGGTTAAAAAAACCCCTAAGTCACTATGTTCGGTGAGGCCCCCACCCTGAGTCAGGTAACCTGAAAGATGTAGGCTGGCGCCACTCCAACCAAACATCCGCTCAAGATTCGCGTCGACTTCGGGTACCAGCAGACCATCGTAGTACCATCCCTGTTGGTTGCCACCCCTATTGCCGAGGAGATCGGAGATTTGGGTGATGTCTATTTCAAGGCCGGATTTTCCGAGCTTTTCACGCCAGCCGTCCCAATCCCCGGATAAAGGAGAATCCAGGAATGCGTCATCGGGTGGGGATGGGTCGGTATCGGCATTGAGTGCATGCGAATAAAGGAGGGGGCAAGCACAACGGCAAGACGTAGATCATGGCAAGCGAAGATGAGTGCTTGCGCATTGATTGTTATCTTTATTGAGTTGTCGAACGGCGGTTGCCGTCAAGCCCCGCGAAATTCCATGTCCACCGCTGGCATATTATCCTGAAGGAGGTTCTTCCGGTAAAGCATCGCCAACAAAACAACAAGTTCCCCTGGCGGTTCTTGCTGGCGCTGGTCGTGCTGGCGGCCGGGTGCGTGTGCGAAGCAGGCGGAGTGACCGCAAGCGCATCGCCATCCAGCGCGTCGGTTGCGAGCGGCGGCGCGGACACGAGCACCCGGGGTGGCGACAGGGGCCTGGCTCCGGCCACAACGCCCGTCGCTCGGAACGGCCAGCTCTCCGTGGTCAAGACCCAGCTCGTCAATTCCCACGGCGTGGCGATCCAACTGCGCGGCATGAGTACCCACGGCCTCCAGTGGTACGGCTGGGGCTCCTGCATCAACGACAGTGCCCTCGACGCGCTGGCCAGCGATTGGGGCAGCGACCTCCTGCGCGTCTCGCTCTATGTACAGGAGGACGGCTACGCGACCGACCCAGGCGGTTTCACCGCCCAGGCCGACACCATCATCGACGGGCTCATCGCGCGCGGGCTCTACGCGCTCATCGACTGGCACATCCTCACCCCGGGTGACCCCTGGTACAACCTCGAACGCGCCAAGACCTACTTCGACCACATGACCAGGCGCTACGGCGCCACGCCCAACGTCCTCTACGAGATCGCCAACGAGCCCAACGGCGTGGACTGGGCGACGATCAAGGCCTACGCCGAGGAGCTCATTCCCTTCATCCGCGCGCGCGATCCCGATGGCATCGTCATCGTCGGCACGGAGGATTGGTCGTCGTTTGGGGTGTCCGGCTCCAGCGGCCCCGAAGCGGTGATCAACAACCCCCTGGCTTTCGACAACATCATGTACTCGTTCCACTTCTACGCGGGCTCCCACCAGCGGGCGTATCGTGACGCGCTCGCGATCGCGGCGGCGAGCTTGCCGGTGTTCGTCACCGAGTGGGGCGCCCAGGCCTTCACGGGCGATGGCCCCAATGACTTCGCGAGTGCCCAGCAATACCTCGACTTCCTGGCCGACAAGAAGATCAGTTGGACCTACTGGAACTTTTCCGACGATGATTACACGGGTGCCGCGCTGGTGCCGGGCACCTGTCCGGAGGGTCCCTGGTCCGGAGACCACCTCAAGCCAGCAGGCGCTTGGGTGCGGGAGCGGCTTGACGGTTTCCCGAAAAAGTAGGGAGGATGCGGATGGCAGGCCTGGAATACCCTGAAACGCTTCCCCAGGCAGGTCATGGCGATCACGCCGCGCCCTGGCCTCGCCATCCGCCAACGCCATCCACGCCCTCGAGTAGCAAGAGGGCAAGAAGAGCCGCTCCATGAAGAAGGCAACTGTTTCTGGGACAGCCGGTCATCCCGAGGACAGCCTGGCGGCACGCCCAGCGCTGCCGGCTATGACCCTCGCCGCCATCGGGGTGGTCTTCGGCGACATCGGCACCAGCCCTCTCTATGCCTTGAAGGAAATTTTCAGCGGCCATCACCCCATTCCGGTCACCCCGGAAAACATCCTGGGCATGCTGTCCATGGTCTTCTGGTCGATCATGTTGCTGGTCTCGATCAAGTACCTGACGATCATCATGCGCGCCGACAATCACGGCGAAGGCGGCTCCCTTGCGCTGCTCGCCCTGGTGACCGAACGTGCTAGAAATCCGCGCATGGCCTGGGCCATCACCTTGGTCGGTATTTTCGCCGCCGCCCTCTTCTATGGCGACAGCATGATCACGCCGGCGATTTCCGTCTTGTCCGCCGTCGAGGGCCTGGAGATCGTGACCACCCGGCTCAGGCCCTATGTGATTCCAATCACCCTGATCATTATCACGGGTCTGTTTTTCATCCAGAAACGCGGCACCGGAACCGTCGGTCTCTTGTTCGGACCCGTCATGATCCTCTGGTTTGGCATTCTCGGCCTCCTCGGCGTGCTGGCGATCAGCCACAACCCGGGCGTCCTGATGGCACTGCTGCCGACTTATGCCCTCAACTTCATTCAGACCCACCCGCTGATGGCCTTTCTCGCCTTGGGCTCGGTGGTGCTGGCGGTCACGGGTGGGGAGGCGCTCTACACCGACATGGGCCACTTCGGCCGGTTACCGATTCGTCTGGCCTGGTTCGGTTTCGTGATGCCGGCCCTGGTCCTCAATTACTTCGGTCAGGGGGCTTTGTTGCTTGCGGAACCCGGCGCCATCGCCAGCCCCTTCTTCTACCTGGTGCCGGACTGGGCACGGGTGCCGATGGTGGTGCTGTCCACCCTGGCTACCGTCATCGCCTCGCAAGCGGTGATCTCCGGGGCCTTTTCCCTCGCCCGCCAGTCGATCCAGATGGGACTGCTGCCGCGGATGCGGGTCGTCCACACCTCCGGCTATGAGGAAGGACAAATCTACGTACCCTTCACCAACTGGACCATCTACCTGGCGGTGCTGGCCCTCGTCATCGGCTTCGGGAATTCGTCCAACCTGGCCTCGGCCTATGGCCTCGCCGTCACGGGCACCATGCTGATCGACAGCCTCCTCATCGCCTTTGTCATGGTCTGGCTGTGGCGTTGGCATAAGCTGGTCGTGGTCCTCATTGCCGGCCTCTTGCTCACCATCGACATCGCCTTCTTTGCCGCCAACGCCATCAAGATCCCCAGTGGCGGCTGGTTCCCCCTCGCCATCGGCATCCTGGCCTTCACGGTGCTCACCACCTGGCGCCGTGGCCGCCATCTCGTGGCCAACGAGATGGCCGAGCGGAGCGTCCCCATGGAGGATTTTCTGCAATCGATTGGTGACGTGCATCGCGTCTCGGGCACGGCCGTGTTCCTGACCAGTTCCAAGGAAGGCGTACCCTCGGCCCTGCTCCATAACCTTAAGCACAATAAGGTGCTGCATGATCGGGTGGTGCTCCTCACCCTGGAAACCACCCACACCCCCTACGTCAGTGCCATGAGTCGCGCGCAAATGCAGCCGATGAGCCAGGGCTTCAAACGCATCATCCTGCGCTACGGTTTCATGGAAAGCCCGGACGTGCCGGCGGCCCTGGCGCAATGCCAAGATTTTGGCGGACGTTTCAACCTGATGGACACGACCTTTTACCTCTCCCGGGAATCCATCGTGTTGACCAGGACCCAGCACATGTGGCCCTTGCGCGCCCGCCTCTTCGCCTTCCTGACCAAGAATGCCACCAGTGCCAGCGACTTCTTCCAGATCCCGGCCAACCGCGTCGTCGAACTGGGGTCGCAATTGGTGATCTGAGGGGCCATGCCGGTTACCAGGGCAACCGCCCCGCGGGGGGGTGTCCACCGGGTTCAGGATGTGGAAGGCCAGGTTGGTCCCCTCCGCCGCGATCGCCATGGGGACCGCCGAAAAGGCCAGGGTGGTCGCCTTGAGGAAGCGGCTGGGCGGGTGTAGTCACCGGGCAGCCCGTGCAAGCCCGTGCCCTGACCGAGGGGCTGGACCTCGACGGCCCCGAGCTTGAGGCCATCGACTGACTAAAGTGGACCCGATGTCTGGGACCGTTTCCAGCGACGGCATCTGCGAAGACGGCAAGATCTGCGCAATGGTTCATGGCTCCTCTGTGGCGATGGCGAGGGGCGGGCGGGGAAGGCGCGCCAACATCATGATCTACCCCCGCCGCTCCCGGCCTGGTAGGTATCATCAGCCGGTCAGACGGCGGATGGGAGAGGTATGCCATCTCTGCTTAGGGAAAGCATTATCGGTAACGCGGGAGGCCGAAACCAGGGGCCTTGACCTCTCCGCCGCCTGGCGCGGAACCCTCTGGCCGCGGGACCATCTCCTCTAAGCCGCGCGGATCAGCCTGTCACTACCCCATGGAGACCCGATATGGCATTGTGCAAGACGCTGTTACTGGCCGCTATGCTGCTACTCCCGATCGGCGGCCATGCCGAACAGATCAGGGTGGCGGCAGCGGCGGATCTCAAGTTTGCCCTGGACGAGATCGCCGCCACCTTCAAACAGGCCAACCCGACCGACGAACTGGACATCATCTACGGTTCATCGGGCAAGTTTTTCACTCAGATTCAGCAGGGCGCGCCTTACGACCTCTACTTTTCGGCGGATATCGCTTTTCCCCGCGAGTTGGTCAAGGCTGGCTACGCGGCGACCGAGGTCAGGCCCTATGCCATCGGCCGCATCGTGCTGTGGAGCGCCGACCGGGACGCCAGCCAGATGAAGCTGGCGGACCTGATCGATCCGACGATCACCCGTATCGCTATCGCCAATCCCAGGCACGCCCCCTATGGGCAGCGGGCCGAGGAGGCCTTGCGCGCCGCTGGCCTGTGGGAGCAGCTTGAGCCCAGGCTGGTCTTTGGCGAGAACGTCGCCCAGACCGCGCAGTTCGTGCAGAGCGGTAATGCCCAGATCGGCATCATCGCCCTCTCGCTGGCCCTCAGCCCGACCCTGGCCACCCAGGGGGGTTACGGGCCGATCCCCGATAATCTGCATCAGCCGCTGGAGCAGGGCTACATCATCACTAAACGGGCGGCGGATAAGGCGCTGGCCAGGCTTTTCGCGGATTACATGGGCAGTGCAACCGCCCGGGCGGTCATGACCCGGTATGGTTTTGTGCTACCCGGTGAGGAAGCGGCCAAGTAGGGCGATGAAGCCATCCCTGCTTCCGCCCGTGGGGGGGCCGGCTTGACGGCGGACCTCGGAGCGGCACGGCTGCGTCCCCTGCCGGGCCTCTATTTCCTGCACCCGGATGAGGAGATCCCTGCCTGCCGGGACGGTAATACACCCGGCCTGGGCCGCCACGGTGGAGTTGCTTGATGCCCTGAAGGTACTGACCCGCGACATCTTCGCCGGCGAGCAGCATGTCCTGCGCGATCTTGGGGAACTGGAGGGTCCGCGGGGAGCCGAGTTGATCGGCGAAGAGGATCCCGGCGCGACTTGAGCGCAGCCATCCTGGAAAAATGGCGAAGCCCGGGCAGGGAGCGTGAAAAGTTTACGCCATAGGATCTGTCCCAGGTGAGCACCAGCTAGATAAACCCATGGCGAAGGCGCCGACGCCGGACGATGGCCTGAAAGTTGTTACTTTTTCGGCGGATATTTCACGGATGCCAGGGGGTTGCAAACATACTTCGGAGCTTTGCGGATGGATTGTTCGCAAAGCTCTCTAGAATCAAAGCAGCTCAGCACATCCCTTTGGTCAAACAGATTGACTGGGCAATAGGCGGTCTTGGCTTTCGCCTGGGTCACGGCGGCTGGTTCGGTCGTTCGCGGCTGGTTGGATGTACAACCGATAAGCGTGATAAAGATCAGCAGACTAGGAAATATGAGGTATCTGTTCATCTGAAATTATCCCCATCATGGCCGGGAGTGGTTGATTATCGGTGGCTGGGGAAAATAACTGTCATCATCAGGGTCACGCCGAGGCGATCTGCGAAATCCTGTCGGGTAATTCCAGCAGGGCCGCCAGTTCATCGACGTGGATGTCAGGCAGGCCATAAATACCCAACAGATTTCCGATTTCGCCTTTACAGACCAATGATCTCGAAATTCCCAGTCAGCAGGGTGCGTAACGTCTGGGCATGATCGCCAGGGTTCGCAAAAAATTGCTGGCAAGCCTTTTTATACTCGGTAAAGGTTGCATAATTGTCAAGCCCCGGGAGATTGCTAATCTCTGAAACGAACAACTCAGGCTGCTTTCACCGCCACTGTGCCAAGGCCTCCACAGGGCACACATGGCCGAGTACCCGCTGCGGGATGTGGTGATTATGTATTCCGCCCCGTGTGATTATGTGCCAAACAGGAGCTATCCTCTGTTCCGTACCCGGGCTATTTGGGGTTGGGAGCGAAACCTGAAAGGGGAGCTGCTCAGGACGGGAGGGCCCACCTGGAGGTTCCCGGTGGAAGGGGTTCACCGATGAAGAGACGCTTCGCGCTCGGGTGCGGCTTGCTCCTGCTGGCGCCGCGCCGAGGCGGGCGTCTACCGTGCCTACCCCCTCCGGTTCCCCCTGCTGATTGCCTTTCCGCTGCTGATCCTGGTCCTGATGTGGACCGCCCCCACGCCCTGAAGCGAGGGGGCGGAGGAGCGCGAGCCTTCGAGGCCTTTGGCGACAATTCCCTAACCCGGACCGTGCGCGCCTACCTAGACGACCTTGACAAGCGGCTCGCGACCATCGCCGACCTGCACAAGGCGATCAACCGCAAGTTCGAGCAGGCGGATATCAGCATCGCCTACCCCCAGCGGGACCTGCATCTGGACAACCTCACCCCGTCCCTCCCGGTCGGCGCGCGGCGCTTGCCACCCGCCTCCCGGCGCTGGTACCTTACGCCCGAGGCCAGCCGCCCGTGCGGTTGGACTTCCTATCCCTCTATATCGCGCGATACTCGCACTGGCCTTGATGGCGTTGATGGCTGGCCGCCCCCGGCGACGGCGGCGAAACTGACCTTCCGTCTTCATGAAGACGAAACCGATTTCGGGATGCACATGAGCGCCGATCTTCAAGTGGTGGAAACCGTTCTCGCCTTCACGGCCGTCGTGGTGGTTTGTGTTTTCCTGAAGAAGCTCTCGGTCGTCCGTGAGGAGGATTGTCCGCTCTTCGCGCGGCTGCTCACCCAAGTGGCGCTCCCGGCGGTCATCTTCCACCAACTCTCCACCCACCCGGTGTCGGGCCGACAGTTACTCCTGATCGTGGTGATGATCGCGACCGGCATCGCATCCATGATCGCCGCGTGGCTGCTGGGGAAGCTGCTGCGTTTGGACAAGCCGAAGATCGGGGCGCTGGTGCTCACGTCGTCGTTCGGCTCGTCGGCGTTACTCGGCTATCCGCTGATCGAGTTCGCTTTCCCGCACAATCCCGAGGCGATGGCGGATGCCGTCCTGGTGAGCGAACTGGGCGTTGGTCTGCCCATCTTCACGTTTGGGCCGCTCATCGCGATGTATTTCGGGGAAACGTCGAGCCAGCGCGACCAGCGGCTCCACGCCGTGGTCGAATACTTCCGCTCGCCCATCTTCATCGCCGTCGTCCTCGGCTTGCTGGTAGCACCGCTCCGGCTGCCGACGGACAGTGTATTTCTCGCGCCGGTCTATGCGGCCCTCGGCATGGTGGATGGCGCGCTGACCATTCTGGCCTGCCTGGTCCTGGGGCTTCAGCTCAAGCTCAAGTCCATGAAAGGCATCTGGTTCATGCTGATCGCCTCCGGGTTCATCCAGATGGGGCTGCAACCGTGGTTCGCCGCCCTCCAAGCCGACTGGTTTCACGTCGCCGCAGAGCAACGGCAGGTGTTGGTCCTGATCAGCTCGATGCCGGCCGCCGTGCTGGGACCGGTCTTCGCCACGCGCTACAAGTGCGCCAGCGACACCGCTTCCGCCCTGGTGATGATGCATATCGTGCTCAGCGCGGTGATCGTGCCGCTCACGTTCAGCGTCCTGAAATGAGCGCCCCAGGCTGGCGAATCCAGTTCACGACTTCAGCCCGTATGCCGCCCCGGCGATCTTCCAAAAAACCTTGTCGAGCACGGTCTGGCCTTCCTCGGCGAATTAGCTCTTCGCGATCTTCTGGACGCGGCCGAGCGGTGCCGAATGTTCGCTCACCGGCCAGTTGCTGCCGTAGATGAGCCGGTCGGCTATCTGGAGTATCGCGCCCGCAATCTGGCGATCGTGAACCGACACTTTGACCACGTCCTTGCGGTATCGAACCGGGTGAGTGAGATCGCGGTGCGTCACGGGGATGCAAATAATCACCACCTTCCGCAGCGGGCACTCGGCCATGTGTGCCCCGTGGAGGCCCTCGCCCAGTGGCAGCTAAAGCAGCCTGAGCTGTTCGTTTCTGAGGTTAGTAATCTCCCGGGGCTTGACACGAAAAAAGGGCTGGAGAAGATGTTCTAGGTGCCGGCTGGGCTGTGCCAGGTTTGCCGCCAGAAAAGTCGAGCGTCTTCACTCATATCCGAACATGCCGATCCAAGCCTACTCCATCAAGGCCACGGCCTTGACCTGGGCATGGACCTGCTGACCGAGGGTCAGGTCCAGGCGGTCGCGGGATTGGCGGGTGATGCGGGCCAGGATGAAGGCTGTCGCGTCGGTCCCCTCTCTGGGCCCCAGGCCGAGCTTGACCAGCAGCCGGGGACCCTCGCTGGCGCCCATTTCCAGGATGCGGGCGGGCAGGACGTTGAGAATGCTGGAGGCCCCGGGCGCGCCGATGGCGATGCTGACATCGCGGGCCTGGATGCGCACCCGGGCGCGGGCGCCGGTGGGTCGGGGGGCACCCGGCACCCAGAGGCGGGCACCGGGGACCTGAATGTGCAGGAGTTCATACTCCGGGTCGTAAGCGAGCACCTGGCCGTCGAGGAAGCTGCTGGCCTCGTGGTCGCGGGCCAGGGGCAGGTCGAGGCGCGCCAGGATGTCCCGGGCTGGGCCCGCCGCCTGGATCCGGCCGTCCGCGAAGACCAGGATGTGATCCGCCAGCCGCGCCACCTCGTCGGGGGAATGGCTGACATAGAGGACCGGGATCGCCAGTTCGTCGTGGAGCCTTTCCAGATAAGGCAGGATCTCGGCCTTGCGCGGGTGGTCGAGGGCCGCCAGGGGCTCGTCCATCAGCAGCAGGCGCGGGCTGGTGGCCAGGGCCCGGGCGATGGCCACCCGCTGACGTTCGCCGCCCGAGAGACGGTCCGGCATCCGGTCCAGCAGATGACCGATGCCCAGCAGGGCGATGACCTGCTCCAGCGAGACGGGGTGCGGCCCCGGGTGGGAACGCGCGGCACGCCGCCGCCCGTAGTCGAGATTGCGGCGTACCGAGAGGTGGGGAAAGAGGCTGGCCTCCTGGAAGACATAGCCCAGGGGGCGCTGGTGGGTCGGCAGGCAGAGGCCACGCCCGCTGTCTTGCCAGACCTCGCCCTTGAAGACCAGGTAACCCCGCCCTTGGGGCTCCAGCCCCGCGATACAGCGCAGGAGGGTGGTCTTGCCCGACCCCGAGGGCCCCAGGAAGGCCGTTACGCCCCGGCCGGGCAGGCGCAGATCCACCTCCAGGGCGAAGCCTGGCCAGCGCACCGTGAATTGGGCGATCACCCCCTCGGCATCGGGGATGATGGGTAACGGGGCGGACGCCGGGACGCTCATGTCCCGCTCAGGTCCAGGGCCGGCTGTTGCGGGAATAGAGCGCCAGCAGTACCAGGAAGCTGAAGACCAGCATGCCGCCGGCCAGGACATGGGCCTCGGCGTACTCCAGGGCCTCGACATGGTCATAGATGGCGACCGACACCACGCGCGTCTGCTCCGGGATGTTGCCGCCGAGCATCAGCACCACGCCAAATTCCCCGACGGTATGGGCAAAGCCCAGGATGGAAGCGGTGATGAAACCCGGCCGGGCCAGGGGCAGGGCCACGGTGAAAAAGCGGTCCCAGGGCCCGGCGCGGAGGGTGGCGGCCACCTCCAGGGGGCGGTCGCCGCAGGCCGCGAAGGCATTCTGGAGGGGCTGCACCACGAAGGGCAGGGAGTAGAAGACCGACCCCACCACCAGGCCCGCGAAGGTGAAGGGCAGCAGGCCAATGCCCAGCCACTGGGTGAACTGACCGATAGTGCCATGGGGGCCCAGGGTCAACAGCAGATAGAAGCCGATCACGGTCGGCGGCAGCACCAGGGGCAGGGCGACCAGGGCCCCGACGACCCCTTTCCACCGCGACCGGGTGCGCGCCAGCCACCAGGCAATGGGGGTGCCGACCACCAGCAGGATGAGGGTGCTGGTGGTCGCCAGCTCCAGGGTCAGCCGGATCGCGGCGAAATCGATTTGTTCCAGCATGGGTCGGCCCTGCTCCTGGAGTCCGTAACCGCGGGTCTTGATCACGGCCCAGGCCTGGTCGCTCCGCCCGTAAGCCACCCGGACCGGGACACCGAAAACGGCGGATCTTACCCGCAACCAGCCTGGACAGCGACCCTTCTGGTACCGGTGGCGCCAGGGTCGGCGGTCGGCTCGGTGGCGGTCCCGCCAAATTGGATGTCGGAAAGCCGCCAGGAACGGACCCCGGAATTCACAACTGATTGATTAACAATGACGGCACGAGGCTTGCTAGATAATAGGCAAGTCGCTAGAGGAACCTCGGATGCCGCGCGCCGTCACCATCAACGATACCACCCTTCGGGATGGCGAACAGTCCGCCGGGGTCGCCTTCTCACTGGAGGAAAAGCTGGCCATCGCCCGGGGGCTCGCCGCCCTCGGCGTGCCGGAGCTGGAGGTCGGCATCCCGGCCATGGGCGAGGAGGAGCGGGAGTCCATCCGGGCCCTGGCGGGGCTGGATCTCGGCGCCCGCCTCATGGTGTGGGCCCGTCTGCTACCCGCGGACATCGTCCAGTGCCGGGGGCTGGGGGTGGATCTGGTGGACCTTTCGGTACCCGTCTCGGACCAGCAGATCGCGAGCAAGCTGGGCCAGGACCGTGATTGGGTCCTGAGGCAGATCCAGCGCCAGGTGCGGGTCGCCCTCGATCTGGGGCTGGAGGTGTGCCTGGGCGCCGAGGATGCCTCCCGGGCCGATCCCGAGTTCCTGTGGGTGGTGGCCGAGACGGCCCAGGAGGCGGGGGCAACCCGTTTGCGTTTCGCCGACACCCTGGGCTTGATGGACCCCTTCGGGACCTTCGATAGCCTGCGGGATCTGCGCGCCATGGTCGATCTGGACATCGAGATGCACGCCCATGACGACCTGGGCCTGGCCACCGCCAATACCCTGGCCGCGGTCAGGGCCGGGGCGACCCACGTCAATACCACGGTCCATGGGCTGGGCGAGCGGGCCGGTAACGCGGCACTGGAGGAGGTGGCCCTGGCCCTCAAACATCTGCATGGGGTGGCGACCGGGCTGGACCTGTCGGGTTTTAGCGCGCTTTCCCGACTGGTCGCCCGGGCATCGGGTAAGCCGGTCGCCTGGCACAAGAGCCTGGTGGGCCAGGGTGCCTTCACCCACGAGGCGGGTATCCATGTGGATGGCCTGCTGAAGGATACCCGTAACTATGAGGGCATAGATCCCGCCGAGGTCGGGCGCCAGCACCGGCTGGTGCTCGGCAAGCATTCCGGCACCCAGGGGGTGTGCCATGCCTATGCCGAACACCTGAGCCTGGTCCTGGCGCCCGAGCAGGCGGCCCAGGTGCTGCCCCTGGTCCGGCGCTTTGTGACCGCCACCAAGCGCAGCCCCGGGCCGCGGGACCTGCGGCGCTTTCTGACCGAGATCGACTATTCCAGCCTCCATTGAGGTGGCGGTGCCGCCCGGGAGCCGAGTCCCTTGAATCCTAACCCATCCCGGAGGCGATCATGATGACCGACGACTTGGAATCCGACCTTAAGGAGTTATCCAGCGCCGAGGACTTTCTCGACTACTTCGGGATCGCCTACGACCCGCGCATCGTCCAGGTGAACCGCTTGCACATCCTGCAGCGGCTCCATGACTACCTGGATGACTTCGACGAGATGCCGGACGCCGACGCCTCACGTTTTGCCTTGTATGCCAACCTGTTGCAGCAGGCCTACCAGGATTTTGTGGTCTCCGATGCCCGGAGCGAAAAGGTCTTTCGGGTCTTCCAGCAGCGCCAACCCGAGCGGGTGACCATCCCCTTGAGTGACCTGCTCGCGCCAGCCCCCACCGAGAGGGATGCCCATGAGACCCAGATTTGAGCTTGGCGCCGAGGTCCGTGTCCTGCGCAATGTGCGCAATGACGGCACCTTCCCTGGACTGGCCCTGGGGGCCCACCTGATCCGACGCGGCAGCACGGGTTATGTGTGCGACTTCGGCCGCTTCCTGCAGGACCAGATCATCTATTCGGTGCACTTCCTCGCCGAGGACCGGCGGGTGGGTTGTCGCGAGGAGGAGTTGCAACCGGCTAGCGAACCCTGGATCAGCACCCGTTTCGAATTCCGTGACAAGGTCACGGCTCGCATAGCCCTGGGCTCCGGGGCGCGCGTCCTGGTGCGGCGGGGCGAGGTGGGCGAGGTCATCAAGGTCATGCGCGATACCCCGGAAGGGGTTGCATACCATGTGGTCTTCGCGGGTTGCAACACCCTGCAGGTGCCCGAATCCGCCCTTGAGGAGGTCGTGGAGGGGCCCCACGGCGTCGACTTATCGCAACCCCTGGGTCCTTCCCAACCCGCATGAAGGCCGTGCCTGGTTCACCAAGGCTCGCCCAGGAATCGGGCGGAGAGGCCAGTGATGCCCTTTACCGCTATCATCTGCTACGGGCCGCCAGTGAGCGTTTCCAGAGGGATCTCGGGGCCTTGGACACCCGGCGGAGAGCAGAGGCCAGCCACCAGGCCCAGCGGACCCTGGACCTGGAGAACCTCGTCCTCGGCTCCCGGGAGGCCCTCGGCGTGGTGATACCGCCGGAGCGGGTGGATAACGCCTTGGGCGAGTTGCGGTCCCGCTACCCGGACGCGGAGGCATTCACCCTGGATATGGCGCGTAACGGCCTGACCCTCGCCTCCCTGGGCCTGGCGCTGCGACGAGAACTGGTCTTCGATGCCATCCTGCAGCGGGTCGGCGCCCGCCATCCGCCCGTCGAGGAGATCGACGTCTGGCTCTATTACGAGCTGCATCGGGAGCGCCTCACCCGACCCGAGCGGCGCACGGCTCGCCATATCCTGATCACCCTGAACGAGGCATACCCCGAGAACCGGCGCGCTGCCGTCCTGGCCCGCATCGAACACCTGGCTGATCAGTTGCGGGCTCCCGGCATGGGGGGTGCCCGCCGCTTTGCCAACCTGGCGGAGGTCCATTCCGAATGCCCCAGCGCCCTGGAGCAGGGCCTTTTGGGCGAGGTCGAGCGGGGCAAGCTCTATCCTGAACTGGATGCGGTCCTCTTTCGACTCGAGGCGGGCCATTTCGGCGGGCCCGTGGAGACCGAACTCGGATTTCACCTGATTTTCTGCGAACACATCCATGCCGCCACCACCCCGGCCTTCTCCCAGGTTCGCGAAGCCATTCGGGCGCGCCTGGTGGCACGGAGCCGGCGGGATTATCAGAAGACCTGGCTGGCGGAACTCCGCGCGAGCCAGGCCTGACGGGTCAGATAAATATATAAATCAGGTAGTAAGCGGGCATTCGACCACTAGAGGCTGTTCAGGCGGAACAGCATCAGGCGGCTTGCCCGGACCACCGCTTCGCGGACCAGGGGCCGGTGGGCGCCACGCCTGGCCCCGCGTGTCGGGCCTCAGTCCTGGTCCCGCCGCTCGACGGTCTCGGGATCGGCGGTGATGGGGCGGTAGATCTCCACCCGATTGCCATCGGCGAGGGGCGTGTCGAGCCGCGTGATCTTGCCGAAGATACCCACCTGGTTCTGGTCCAGGTCGATTTCGGGGAACTGACCGAGGAGGCCGGAGGCCAGGATGGCGTCGCGCACCCTGCTGCCCTCGGGCATATCCAGCTTGAGCCAGGTCTGCTTGAACTTGTCCGCGTAGGCGACGCCGATGTGCATGGGTGGGTCTCCTCGGATGAATCTGGTAGGGAGAGCGCTGCTGTCCTGCTTAGGCCGCTGCCCGGGCGGCCCGTGCCAGGACCCGTGATTGTTGGCTCGTCGCCAGCCGGGCATCGATCAGCCGTTTGCCGGCCAGCAGCAACCCCAGGGCCAGAAAGCCGCCGGGGGGCAGGATCGCCAGCAGGAAGCCCCGGTAGTCCGGGATCAATCGCACCTCCAGGAAGGCGAAGCCGGACCCCAGCAACTGGGCAGCGCCGGCGAAGAGGGTGCCACTGCCGATGATCTCGCGCACCCCGCCCAGGACCATGAGCACGGCGGTGAAGCCGAGGCCGGTGACCAGGCCATCGAGGACCGAGGCCAGGGCCGGGTTTTTGGAGGCGAAGGCCTCGGCGCGTCCCAGGACGGCGCAGTTGACGACGATGAGGGCGATGAAGAGCCCGAGTGCCTTGTGCAGCTCATGGGCATAGGCGTTGAGACCCAGATCGACCAGGGTCACCAGGGTGGCGATCAGGACGATATAGACGGGGATGCGCACCTCCGGGCTCATGACCGGGCGCATCAGGGATACCAGCAGGTTGGATGCCGCGATGACCGCGGTGGTCGCCAGCCCCATCCCCAAGCCATTGGTCGTCGTGCTGGTCACCGCCAGGGCGGGGCACAGGGCCAGGCCTTGGGCCAGGATGACGTTGTTACCCCAGAGCCCTTGTTGGGTGATGGCGCCCCAATCAAGGGTGGCCTTGGTGGGTGATGCGGTGGGGGTGCTCACGGACAGCCTCCTGTCACAGGTTCAAGGTCAAGGGTTCGCATCGGGTGCCTGGGTCGCCGGGTGGCGGCGCCAGCAGGACGGCCTGATGCGTGGCGAAGAGCTGGAGTCCCTTCTTGAAGGCGCCGACCACGGCGCGTGGGGTGATGGTGGCGCCACTGAACTGGTCGAAGTCGCCCCCGTCCTTCTTCACCGCCCAGCGACTCTCGGGTGGGTCGCCCAGGGCGAGCCCCGCGAAACCCAGGATCCAATCGTCCTTGGTGGCCTCGATGCGGTCCCCCAGCCCCGGGGTCTCCCGATGGGAGAGTACCCGGGCACCCAAGATGCGGCCTTGGGCGTCAAGGCCCAGGATCAACTCGATCGGGCCCGCGTACCCCAGGCCGGTGACCTGGAAGGCGACAGCGGTGACCCGACCCTGCCGCATCGCCCGGTAAACCCTGACCGGTACCCCGGTTGCCGATGGGATCGACATCGCATCCGCCACGGGATCGTTGTCTTGGAGCGCCAGGGGGATCACCTGGGCCAGGGAGGCCTTGAGATCCTCGGCCCCCCGCGCGGCGATCGGCTCGCGCGTGAAGCGGTCGGCGACCACCAGCAGGGTGGCGGCGAGCAGCGTGAAGGCCCCGAGGAGCAGGGACGGGTAGCCGGCATGTTGCCGCAAGTCGGGGAGGCCGCCACCGGCGGTGGTGATGTCGCTCATCGGGGAAGCTCCGCTTGCTCGGCGTATTCGATGGGGTCGCCCCGGCGGTCCCGTCCGTAGATCCGCGGGCGCGCATAGTGGTCGATGATGGGGGTGCAGGCGTTCATGAGGACGATGGCGAAGGCGACCCCCTCCGGATAGCCGGCCCAGGTGCGGATGGCGTAAATCAGCAGCCCGCAGCCGGCCCCAAAGAGCAACTGGCCACGCGGCGAGACCGGGGAGGTGACCGGGTCCGTGGCGATGAAAAAGGCCGCCAGCAGGGTGGCGCCGGAGACCAGATGCAGCATGGCGTCCGGGTACCGGGTCGGATTGATCAGGTGCATCAGGCTGGCCATCAGCACCAAGGCGCCCAGCAGAGAGACGGGGATGTGCCAAGTGATGACCCGCCGTTGGAGCAGGAAGAGCCCGCCCAGCAGGAGGAGAATGGCCGAGGTCTCGCCCATGCTGCCCCCGACCCAGCCCAAGGCCCCCGACAGGGGGTCGTAAATCCCCGCCAAAATGCCGCCGAGGTCATGACCCTGGCTCAAGCCTGTTCGCACCTGGCCCAGGACGGTGGCCCCGCTGAAGCCGTCGGGAATCGCGCCGCCGAAGGTGACCGCCAGGCCCGCCTCGAAATCGGGCGCGCTGGCGGCCCAGGGCGACAGGGGGGCGGTAAAGCTCGTCATCTCCAAGGGAAAGGCGACCAGCAGTGCGACCCGAGCCACCATGGCCGGATTGAAGAGATTCTGGCCGATCCCGCCGTACACCTGCTTGGTCAAGGGAATGGCTATCAGGGCCCCGATGACTCCCAGCCACCAAGGCGCCCAGGGGGGCAAGGAGAGGGCCAGGAGCCAGCCAGTCAGGAGTGCCGAGCCATCCAGCAGATAGGGCAAGGGGGGCTTGCCCGCGATCATGAGACTGACCGCCTCCGCGGCCAGCGCGGCGCCGAGGGTGACGAGGAACAGGAAGACGGCGGGCCAGCCAAACTGCCCCAGCCCGAACAGGGTGGCCGGCACCAGGGCCAGGGTCACCAGAGCCATGGCGCGCCCCACGCTGGTGCCGGAGTGGGTATAGGGTCCGGGGAAGATGCCAGGGTTCATCATGGTCAAGCCTCCGCCAGGGACGCGGTGCTGGTCACCGGCGTCTGGGGTTTAGGGGCGGCCGCCTCCCGCTTGCGTGCCGCCATGGCCTCCCGCTTGGCCTGCTGGATGGCCTCGATCCGCGCGGTGCGCTGCTCGGTCAGCCGGCGCGTCTCGGCCTGCTTCTGTTTGGCCCGGCCCCGGGCGGCCATCTCGCCCTTGGCGAAGTTGAAATACTGCACCAGGGGGATATGGGCCGGGCACACATAGGAGCAGGAGCCACAAGCCACGCAATCCATGAGCCCCAGGGCCACGGCCCCCTCCAAATCCCCGGCGCGGGTATGCGCCGCCATCTCCAGGGGCACCAGCCCGCAGGGGCAGGCGGAGACACAGTTGGCGCAGCGGATGCACGGCATGGGCGGGCGGGTGCGCGTCTCGGCGGCGGTCAGCGCCAGGATGCCGTTGCAACCCTTGACGATGGGTACGCGCGTACTGGGCAGGGGTTGGCCCATCATGGGCCCTCCGCTCACCAGCCGTGTCGGCTCTTCCCGGAAGCCGCCGCACTGGTCGATCAGGTGCTGAACCGGTGTCCCCAGGGGGACGCGCAGATTGCGGGGGGTCCTGATCGCCCCACCGCTGACCGTCACCACCCGCGAGACCAGGGGCCGGCCCAGCCGCAGGGCCTGATGCACGGCGAAGGCGGTGGCGGGGTTGTGTACCACCACCCCCAGGTCCGCGGTGAGACCCCGCGCCGGGATCTCGCGGCCCAGCAGCGTCTGCACCAGATGCTTTTCCGAGCCCATGGGGTAGCGGACCGGCAGGCCGATCACCCGGACCCCCGCCTGGCCGGCCGCTGCCTGGGACATGGCGTCCAGGGCCTCGGGCTTGTTGTTTTCGATGGCGATCACAATCCGGGTCAGGCCCAGGGCATGGGCCATGATGCGGATGCCGTCGAGGACCTGGTCGGGATGCTCGCGCATCAGCCGGTCGTCACAGGTGAGATAGGGCTCGCATTCGGCGCCGTTGATCACCAGGGTATGCAGCCGATAGCGCTGCCGCAGGTTGAGCTTGACGGCGGCGGGGAAGGTTGCCCCGCCCATCCCGACGATGCCCGCGGCCGCGACCCGGGCCGTGATTTCTTCCGGTTCCAGCGCGAAGGGGTCCCCGGTCCCCGCGATGTCGTCACGCCAGCGGTCCTCCCCATCGGGCTGGAGGGTGATGGTGCGGACCGAGAGCCCGGAGGCATGATGGGCTGGGTAGCTGCCAACGCCCATGATGCGTCCCGAGGTCGGGGCATGGACCGGGGCCGAGATGGCCCCCTGGGCATGGCCCAGGAGATCGCCCTTGGCGACCCTTTGGCCCCGATGCACCAGGGGCGCGGCGGGGGTGCCGATATGCTGCTGCAGCGGGACATGCAGCAAGGCGGGCAGGGGCAGGTCCTCGATGGGCTGCCCCGCCGCCAGATGCTTGCGCGCCTCTGGGTGAACGCCCCCGCGAATCCTGAAAAGTCTCATGTCCGCTACTCCCGGCGTGTCATTGGACCGCCGCCAGGGCGGTCGGATTGGGCCAGAACCAGGTCTGGAGGTTGGCCACGAGGGGGCGCATCTCGATGCACTCGGTGGGACAGACCGCGAAGCACTGTTCGCAGCCGATACAGGCGTCGGTGAAGACGCTATGAATCATGTTGTTGGCCCCCATGATGGCGTCCGTGGGGCAACGCTTGAAGCATTTGCAGCAGCCGATACAGAGGCTCTCCTTGATGAAGGCGATCCTGGGGGCCTTTTCCACGAGGCCCGACAGGTCCAGGGCAACGCCCAGCAGGTTGGCGATCTCGCCCGCCACGGCCCTGCCTCCCGGAGGGCAGATGGCCGGCGAGGCGGCCCCCGAGGCGATGGCCTCCCCCGCGGGTCCACAGCCCGCATAGCCGCACTGTCCACACTGGGACCCGGGTAGCAGGGCCACGACTTGCTCGGCGAGCGGATTGCCCTCGACCCGCAAATAGCGCCCGGCGACGGCGAGGAGACCGCCCAGGGTCAGGCCGAGGAGGGTGAGACTACCAATGGCGACGATCATCTTCCTGTGTCTCCTTAGGGGGCTATGGGCGCGCGCGTCACGCCAGTCCCACGAAACCCATGAAGCCTAGTGACAGCAACCCAGCCGTGATGAAGGCGATGGGCTGCCCCGCGAAGAGGGTTGGGACCTGGGCGAGGGCCAGGCGCTCCCGCAGCCCGGCGAACAGCACCATCACCAGCGAGAAGCCGAGGGCGGAGCCGATCCCGTTGAGCAGGCTGTATAGGAAGCCATGGTTCTGCTGGACATTGAGCAAGGTCACGCCCAGAACGGCGCAGTTGGTGGTAATCAGGGGCAGGTAGATGCCCAGTACCTGGTGGAGCGCCGGCGAGACTTTGCGGACCACCATTTCGGTGAACTGAACCACCGAGGCGATGACCAGGATAAAGGTGAGGATCCGCAGATAGCCCAGCCCGAGGGGCTGGATGAGGAGATGCTCCAACAGCCAGCCCGCCACCACGGCCAGGGTCAGCACGAAGGTGGTCGCCAGGCTCATCCCCAAGGCGGAGTCGAGCCGGCTCGAAACGCCCATGAAGGAGCACAGCCCCAGGAACTTCACCAGCAGCACGTTGTTGACCAGCGCGGTAGCCAGGATCAGTAACAAATATTCACCCATGGGAATCAAGGCCTCGGGATCAAGGGGGGGATGCGCTTGCCCAGACCCACGATCGGGTCCGCTGATAGGGGTAACGCAAATTAGGTGCCAGTCACTGGCACCGGGGTCGCTCGGGGGGTGGCCGGGGAGCTAAGCGGGCGGCGTGACTCCAGGAAAGACAGGGGCCTGGGCGCGGGGTAACCGTTCAGACCCCCCGGCTGCATGGGTTGGGTTCGATAGCTCAAACCACTGATTCTCTTGCTCCCTCCCCCCTTGCGGGGGAGGGTTGGGGAGAGGGGTCTGAAGGGTTACGGGGCGCGGCTAGGTCGCTGGGCGCGGGTGCGCGCCCTAATAGCGCGGGGCTGGGGGGACGAGGCGCTTGTGGGGGTTGCGACAAGGCCGGGATGGCGGGCGGTTCGGCTTTGTTGCCGATCCGACAAGGATGCCGTGCCTCCCCAGGGGGGCCGGGATCAAGCAGTTAGCCGGGCACCGGGGGCAAGCACTGGAAGTAATGCCCCTGCCCGGCACCGACGGGTGGCAAGGGGCACGAATATTGCTATGAATTAATACCCTGCGGTCCTTTTGTCGGAGCAACCCCGTGACGACTACTCACATCCCAGAACTCCCTCACGGGAACTTCACCAAGGCCCTGGTCGAGTTTCTCGCCTCGCCACCGCCCGGCACCCCGGGCGAGGTGATCGAGGCCCTGAACCAACTGTCTTGGTCCGCCGCCGACGCCTTACCCCCCCGGCTCTTTTTCGAGGCGGTCGAGCAGACGCCCTCCGCCATCTCCATCGCGGACCCCCAGGCGACTATCCTTTACGTCAACCGCGCCTTCGAGGCCCTGACCGGTTACGCGCGGGAGGAGGTGATTGGCCAGAACCAGTCCATCCTCAACAATCGGGCGACTCCGGAAAGCATTTACCAGGAGCTGTGGCGGACCATCACGCGCAAGCAACCCTGGACCGGCGTCCTGGTCAACCGTACCAAGCAAGGGGGTGACTACCTGGCGGAGCTGACGATAGCCCCGGTCCTGGATCGGCAAGGCGAACTGGGCTACTTCCTCGGCAAGCAGCGTGACGTCACTAAAGAGCACGAATTGGAGGCAAGGCTGCGCCAGCAAAAGGCACGCATCGAGATGGTATTGGATGCCGCCCCCGTGGTGGTGATGTTGCTGGATGCCCAGGGTCGGGTGCTGCTCGACAACCAGGAATATAAAAAGCTCCTGGGGGATCTGCGGGGGCGTGAGCCGGCCAAGGTGCTGACCGAGGCCATCCTGGGGCAAGCGGGAACAGACCCGATAGAGGCCTGCCTGGCGGGGCAGGGTTTCAAGAATCTTGAGATCAGCCTGGAGACCCCGAATGGGCATGGCCCGCGCTGGTTCTCCTGCTCCGGTACCCCGGCGGATGAGCCAGACCCCAGCGCCCGCGGTTACTTCGCCAGCGGGACCCGGGGTGATCGGCAGCTCCTCCTGATCGCCACGGAGATCACCGCGCGCCGCCGCGAGATGGCGCGAGCCCATCTGGAGAACTTGCGGGCCAGACTCGCCGAGCAACAACTGATCCAGGGGATGCACGAGGCCCTGGCGGCGGCCATCTACCAACTTCAGGCCCCCATGAACGTCATCAATGCCGCCACGGTCATGGTCCGGTGCGGCACCGCCAGCCTGGAGACCCTGGCCGCCATGCTGGACCAGATCTGCGCCTCCGGGGCCAGGGCCCTGGAAACGCTCCGCGGCGCCCTGCCCGAGGAACCGCGCGAGGCCGAGGCCATGGTCAATGTCAACGAGCTCCTGCGCCAGGTCCTGGATCTGGAGACCGACCGGTTGCTCGCGGCGGGTATCGTGGTGGATTGGCGCCCCGCCGAGGTGCTCCCGGCCCTCCCGGGTCACGAGAATCAGTTACGCTCGGTATTCAAGGAATTGATTGAAAACGCCATTCACGCCCTGAACGAAAGCGGGCGCATGAACCCGGAACTCCTGCTGAACACCCGGGCACTGGAGGGTGCGGTGGCCGTGGAGATTCAGGATAACGGCGTAGGCATCCCCAACACCGACCGCTACAAGGTCTTCGAACCCTTCCATATCGGCTGGCGCAGTCGCCGTGGCAAGGCCGGCATGGGGCTGGCCATCGCCCAGGAGATTGTCAACGCCCACGGGGGCTCCATCGAGGTGGATCCCGGTTTCCCGGATGGTTGCCGCATGCGCCTCTTTCTGAGCCGCGCCAAATCCGCTTTGTGATCAGGCCCCGCACCCATGACCGACGAACGCCCGCTTCCCCCTATCCCCGACGAGTCCTCCCGTCTCGAGCTGCTCGAATCCCAGCTTGCCACCCTCTTCGAGGTGAGCAGCGTCTTGAGCCGCTCGCTGAATTTACGCGAGACCCTGCAAGAGGTGCTGAGGGTGTTGCACGAGCGCGGCCGCTTGAGCCATGGCATGGTGGCGCTCCTGGACGAGGAGAGTGGCGATCTCCTGACCTGTGCCCTGCACCAGGGTCGGGCGGCCCCCCTGGAGCCGGTCCGCTATGGCTCCGGGGAGGGGATCATTGGCCGCATTCTGGAACGCAACGAGCCCTGGATATTGCCCAGAGTCGGGGATGAGCCCCGCTTTCTGGATCGGCTCAACCTCTATCAGCCGGCCTTGCCCTTTATCGGGGTGCCCATTCGCATCGGCGAGGGTGGCGCCGTGGGGGTCTTCGCCGCCCAACCCCCGCGGGCGGATGGGCTGCTGCCGCACCGGGCCCGTTTCCTGGAGATGGTCGCCAACCTCATGGGTCAGGCCGTGCGTCTGGCCCGCTCGGTCGAGGCCGAGCAACAGGCCCTCCGGGACGAACGCGACAAGCTGCGCCGGGAAGTCAAGGCGACCCATGGTTTCGAGAGCATCATCGGCCACACCGTCCCCATGCGCCTGGTCTTTGACCAGGTGCGGCAGGTGGCCAAGTGGACGACCACGGTACTGATTCGCGGTGAGTCGGGTACCGGCAAGGAACTGGTCGCCAATGCCATCCATTACAACTCGCCTCGGGCCCGGGGGCCCTTCGTCAAGCTCAACTGCGCGGCCCTGCCCGACACCCTTCTGGAATCGGAGCTCTTCGGCCATGAAAAGGGGGCCTTCACGGGCGCCATCAGCCTGCGCAAGGGCCGCTTCGAGCAGGCCGACGGCGGCAGCTTTTTTCTCGACGAGATTGGCGAAATCAGCCCCGCCTTCCAGGCCAAGCTGCTGCGGATCCTGCAGGAGGGCGAATTCGAGCGGGTCGGCGGGAGCCGGACCCTCAAGGTGGATGTGCGCTTCATTGCCGCGACCAACCGCGACCTCGAGAGCGAGGTGCGCGCCGGTGACTTCCGGGAGGATCTTTACTATCGGCTCAATGTCATGCCCATTCGCATGCCCTCGCTGCGTGAGCGCATCGAGGACCTGCCGGACCTGGCCCGCTTCCTGGTGACCAAGGTGGCGAGCCGCCAGGGCCGCGAATTGAAGATCACCGACAGTGCCCTGCGCATCCTGATGCGCCGTGACTGGCCGGGGAATGTGAGGGAGCTGGAGAACTGCATGGAGCGCGCGGCCGTCATGAGCGAGGGCGGGATCATCGACCGGGATACCATCGAGCTCACGGGCCTCGATGGGGGCACCCGGGACGCCAGGCCTCCCGCCGATGCCGGCCGGTCGGCCGGACCGGCGTCGGAGTCAGCCCCAAGGATCGACGTGGACGACCCGGACCTGGATGAACGTGAACGCGTCATCGCCGCCATGGAGGAGGCCGGCTGGGTGCAGGCCAAGGCCGCGCGCCTGCTCAACATGACCCCCCGCCAGATCGCCTACCGCATCCAGACCCTGAATATCAAGGTGCGGCAGTTCTAGTCGGCCGGGTTCCAAGGCGCCAACTGAGTCATGGCCGGAACATGGCTAGGAGTCGCCAAGGCGCCCATAACCACTCATTCAAGGTTCCTTCGCTGTTCCCATTCCCACAAGTGCGCGGCTATGAGTCTGTCGAATAGACGACAAACCGGCACTGGACCCATAGCCCATCCCTTCTTGCCGGGTGGTCTTGCTGGCCCTCGACGGGCCTTTCCTGCTGGCCCAACTCGCTGGATATAATCAATATTTATATCAAAAACAGCGAGATATCCCAAAAAGTACCCTAGCCAAAACTCCCCACGAGTAAGTCCGGCACGGGCCTTGCTGTAGTGACTCCAGAATCCGTTTTAATCCCGAGGGGCTACCCTGCCCCTGATCTCTGGAGGCGCTATGTTGGAGTTGAAGGTCGCGAGCCGCGCCGGGGTCGGTTCCTCCGCCGAGGGCTGTGCCTCGAGCGGTTGTGGCGGGTCATCCACTGCCCTCTCCCACCTGCCGGAGCACATCCGCGCCAAGGTCCACAACCACCCTTGCTACTCGGAGGAGGCCCATCATCACTATGCCCGCATGCATGTGGCGGTGGCCCCGGCCTGCAATATTCAGTGTCACTACTGCAACCGTAAGTACAACTGCGCCAACGAGTCCCGCCCCGGGGTCGTCTCGGAACTCCTGACCCCCGCCCAGGCGGTGAAACAGGTGCTGGCGGTGGCGGCCACCATTCCCCAGATGGCGGTGCTGGGCATCGCCGGCCCCGGCGATCCCCTCGCCAATCCCGAGCGCACCCTGGCCACCTTCCGGGCCCTCGCCGAGCAGGCCCCGGACATCAAGCTCTGCGTCTCGACCAATGGGCTCGCCCTGCCGGACCTGGTCGAGGACTTGTGCGCGCTCAACATCGACCACGTCACCCTCACCATCAATTGCGTGGACCCGGATGTCGGCGCCCAAATTTATCCCTGGATCTTCTGGAAAAACCGCCGGATCAAGGGCCGCAAGGCCGCCGAGATCCTCATCGAGCGGCAGCAGCAGGGACTCGAAATGCTGGTGGCTCGCGGTGTCCTGGTCAAGGTCAACTCGGTGCTGATCCCCGGGGTCAACGACGAGCATCTGAAGGAGGTCTCCCGGCTGGTCAAGGCCAAGGGGGCCTTCCTGCACAACGTCATGCCCCTGATCGCCGAGCCCGAGCATGGCACCTTCTATGGCCTCATGGGCCAGCGCGGTCCGACCCACGACGAGCTCCAGCAACTCCAGGACGCCTGCGCCGGCGACATGGCCATGATGCGTCACTGTCGTCAGTGCCGGGCCGACGCGGTGGGGATGCTGGGGGAGGATCGGGGGGCCGAATTCAGCCTGGACAAGATCGAGACCCTGGAGATCGACTACCCCCAAGCCATGGCGCGGCGGCGACAGGTCCATGCCGCCATCGAGGCCCAGCGCGCGGCCGCGGCCCAGCCCCCGGGCAAGGGCGAGATCCTGATCTCGCCTACCGCTATCAAGCGGGTCAGGCGGGAGACGCGCCCGGTCCTGATGGCGGTGGCGACCAGCGGCGGCGGGCTGATCAATCAGCACTTCGGCCAGGCCCGCGAGTTCCTCATCTACGAGGCCAGTGCCCGGGAGGTGCGCTTCATCGGCGTCCGCAAGGTGGGGGCCTATTGCATCGGTCCCGAGGACTGTGGCGAGCTGGATTGGGTCCTGGAGGATACCCTCCGCGCCCTGTCCGGCTGCGAGGCGGTGCTCTGCTCCAGGATCGGCTTTGAACCCTGGGGCCAACTGGAGGCGGCGGGCATCACCCCTAACGGCGAGCACGCCCTGGAACCCATCGAGCAGGCGGTGGCCAGCCTGTACCAGGAATGGGTCGCGGCGGGGCGGTTGGCGATGCCCAGCCCCGAGCTGGCGCGGCGGCGCGCCTGAATTCTCCCAGGAGGCTATTCCCCATGGCTTTTCAAATCGTCGAAGGTTGCGTGAACTGCTGGGCCTGCCTACCCCTGTGTCCCAGCCAGGCCATTCTCGCGGTCAAGCCACATTTCCTGATCGACACCTGGCGTTGCAACGAGTG
>CAWJBI010000031.1:0-363719 GCA_963841065.1 uncultured Gammaproteobacteria bacterium
CATAACCCGAAGGTCGTAGGTTCAAATCCTGCCCCCGCTACCAAATAAAACAAGGGCTTACCAGGAAACTGGTAAGCCCTTTTTCTTTGGGTCTCTCCCGTGTGAGCGCTGGTGTAGGCAAATTTGAGCAATGCAGGTCATCCGCTCGCGTGCTGGGGCTCCCGGCGGGTAACGCGTTACCGGATGCCGGTCGGGGAGATACTGCAATTGCTGGCGGGGGCGTTGCTCTAGGTTAAGGGGCCGCCTCGGGCCCTGGCATCCTCACCAGGGGCGCGCTGTCCAGCATCTTGCGGGCCACATCGATCATGGTCTCCAGATTCATGCGGTTGATAAAGACGTTAAAGGTCAGCATGGCCAGCAGATGGCGGGGGTCGCTGACCCAGGGCGGTAGAAAACGCGGGGGCCGACAGAGGCCCATGGCATAGAGCTCGCACAGGGCCGGGATGTCGAAGATATCCAGTTTGCCGCAGAAGAGTAGGCTGAGGCAGTCCGCGCGCCCGGCGGCGAAAGTGGCCCGCATGAAGTTGTTCACCTGGAGCAGGCCCAGGAGATAGACCAGATCCTTGCAGAAGGGCGCTCCCCCCGTTATGACCCCGCCGCGAAAGACCCGCCGGGTATTTTCGAAGGCCTGATCGGGATCGCCGGTGCGCTCCAGGAAAAAGCCATTGACCTCCAGAAAATCCGCGCCCTCGATGGCCATCTGGATGGCCAGCACCCGATCCGCCAGGCGCCGCAGCCGGTCCAGTTCGATGGAGCCGCTGATCACCTCCGCGAAGACCGCCAGCCCCTCCTGGGTGCGGGTGGTGCCCGGATGCCCGGCCGCCAGGAGGGGCAGGTCGGTCTGGGCCTTGCCGTTGAGGGAGGTGGCGACGTGGATGAAGGCCTCGTGATGCAGCAGTTGGGTGAAATCGCGGTCGGTGAAGCGGGCGCCCCGGCGGACGCGGATCGCCCGGGAGGTCGCCAGGGCATTGGCGGAGAGGCGGTCCACCAATTCGATGGCGGGCGCCTGGTCGCCGAAATGGGCGCGCACCGCGCGATCGAGATTCACCGCCACCTCCTCGGCACTGTGATAGGCCGGCGGGGCCGTGGAGATGTCGATGTGAGCCAGTTGGTCAATGGTGTCCAGGACGCTTTGCGCCAACTCCAGGGGCGATATCGCCGCATAACGCAAGGGTGCCGTTGGCTCGCCATAGAGTTGGCGTCCGAACTCGAAGAAGCTGGGGGTGCCCACCGCCGCCAGCATCCGCGCCCCGAGCTCGATGGACTGGGCATGCCGCTCCAGCCAGACGTCGATGGTCGTAAAGGGCACGATCTGGCGGCGGGCCTCGCGCACCAAGTCGATGCTGGGCGTGGGGTCGAAAGGGGGATAGGTCACTTGTGGCAGTTCCCGGCCACCGCCAGCCAGGAAAGACTCCTTCACCTCGGGCGCCCAGTCGAGGGCGCGCAGGATGCGGATGGGTTTGCAGGCTTGGTGGAGTAGGCCGGTTACCGCGCGGATGCGGTCCTTCTCGCGGTCAGTGGGGCTGGTCATGGGGAAAACCTCCGGGGATTCAGGGATGAAAGCCGGTCTGGTGGAGCGCCCCCATGATACCTCTGGTGCCCCATGCTATGCTGGTCTCGTCCCTGGATCTGGCGCCCGGCCCGCCGCCGCTCTGCCGCCCCGGCAACCCCATGAACCCTCGGTGGATACCCCATGCGCCGCGCCGACCGCGTCAAAGGGCCGATCCTGGTCCCCTTTACCCTGGTGCTCCTCCTGGCGCTGGGCGCCCTCCTGTCCATCGCCTATCGCTACGAGGCGCACGCCCGGGCGCACGACCTGGCCAACAGCGTGCGGGCCGTGGAGCGCCTGTTCCGCCTGCAGCTCGACAACGACGCGGCCAAGCTCCACGCCACCCTCTGCCCGATCAGCCGCGACGCCGCCCTCAAGGCCGCCTTTCTGGCCGGCGACCTGGGGGCCCTCCAGGCCCAGATCGCCCCCCTGTTCGAGCGCCTGCGGGGGCAACACCGGGTCACCCACTTCTATGTCCTGGATACCGCCCGCCGGGTGGTGCTGCGGGCTCACCAGCCCGACATGTCCGGGGATGCGATCGACCGGGCCACCGCGCGCCTGGCCCAGGAGAGCGGACGCGAGACCCAGGGCCTGGAGCTGGGTCCCCTGGGTACCCTGACCCTGCGCGCGGTCAAGCCCTGGTACGACGGCGATACCCTGATCGGCTATCTGGAGCTCGGGGAGGAGATCGACCACGTCGCCCAGGAGATCCACGCCGCCCTGGGGCTGGATCTGCTGGTGCTGGTCGAGGGCCGGCTGCTGGCCCCGGCGGCCAGTGGCAACCCGGGGGGCACGGAGACGCCGGTGATCCTGAGCAGCACCCTGAGCGAGATCCCCGCCGCCGTCGCCGAGCGCCTGCGCCGGCCCGCCGCCGAGCGTCGGGACGCGGAGCAGACCCTGGACGGCGGCCGGGTTCTGTACACCGCCCTGCTGCCGCTCACCGACGCCACGGGCCTGGAGGTCGGGGAGATCGCGGTGGTGCGCGACGTGACGGATTTGCAGGCCGGTTTTCGCAAGACGCTGATCACGGCCACCCTGGCCATCCTGGGGGTCGGCGGCCTGGTGTTCTACCTCTTTTACCTGGTCCTGGATCGGGTGGAGCGGGACTACCGCCGCCAGCGCGAGCTGGAGACCCGCTTCGCCCGACTCAGCACCGAGCACCAGCGCATCGTCCAGATCGAGAAGCTGTCCGAGGTGGGGCGCACCATTGGCGAGATCGCGCACCAGATCAACAATCCCCTGGTGGGGGTGATCAACATGGCGCAATTGGCCGAGCGCGAGGCCGACGACCCGGTGCGGGTGCGCCACTTGCTGGGGGAGATCCGGCGGGCGGGCAAGGACTGCCACGCCTTCCTGCAACGCATGCTGGCCTTTACCCGGGTGTCGCGCTCGGAGCGCCGGCCCACCGAGGTCACGGCCCTGGTGCGCGACACCATCGCCCTCTTCCAGCAAAGCACGGATCGTCACCCGGCGGTCGCCACCGAGTTGCCGCCACCGCTGACTCTCGACCTCGACCCCGTGCTGGTGCGCCACGCCCTCTTCAACCTGCTGGCCAATGCCGGTCAGGTCAATCCGCCCGACGGGACCATCACCGTGCGCTTGCGGCCGGCCAACGGGCCCGAGCGCCGCCCTGGCTGGTCCCTGGCGGTCATCGACCAGGGCCCGGGGCTCACGGCCCAGGTGCGCGAGAAGCTGTTCACCCCCTTCTTTACCACCCGCGCCACGGGGACCGGGCTCGGTCTGGCGGTGGTGCAGCACGTCGCCATCCTGCACGAGGGGGAGGCCACTGGCGACAACCACCCGGACGGTGGCGCGATCTTTGCGTTGTGGCTTCCCGTAACGCATGGCAACCCGGGAGCGCGCGGTGACGGTCAAGATCCTGCTGGTCGATGATGAGCCCTATACGGCGACCCTCTTCGCGGGCCTCTTCCGGGGGCGCCCCGTGGCGCTGGACCTGGCCGTCGATGTCGCCGGGGCCCGACAGCGCTTTCGCACCAGCGATTACAACCTGATCCTGATGGACCAGCGGCTGCCGGATGGCGGCGGTCTGGACCTGGTCGAGGAGATGCGCCGGGAGCGCCCGCACCAGGTCGCCATCCTGATCACCGGCTATGCCGATGTGCGCGATGCGGTGCGCGCGGTGCGCGAGGGCCTCTTCGATTATCTGACCAAGCCCTTCGAGGACCTCGAGTCCCTGGAGGCGACCATCGATAAGGCGCTGGAGCTGGATCGCGCCTATCGCGAGATCGACAGCCTGCGGCATACCCTGGACGGGCGCGCCGAGGGTCAGGTCCTGATCGGCCGCTCGCCGGCCATCGAGCGTCTGCTGCAGCAGATCCGCCAGGTCGCGCCCCTGGACACCACGGTCCTGCTGGAGGGCGAGAGCGGCACCGGCAAGGAGGTGGTGGCGCGCATCCTGCACGCCGGCAGCCTGCGGGCCGCCGGGCCCTTCTTCGAGGTCAACTGTGGCGCCCTGTCCGAGCAACTGCTGGAGAGCACCCTGTTCGGCTACGAGAAGGGGGCCTTTACCGGGGCGGCCAAGACCACGCCGGGCTACCTGGAGCAAGCGAACGGCGGCTCCCTCTTCCTCGACGAGGTGGCCGACATGAGTCCCAAGCTCCAGACCAGCCTCTTGCGGGTGCTTCAGGAGCGCAACTTCCAGCGGCTTGGCGGTACGGCCCTGCGCGGCAGCGACTTCCGCCTGATCTGCGCCTGCAATCGCCGGCTGGCGGATGCCGTGCGCGACCACAGCTTTCGCGAGGATTTGTTCTACCGCATCAACGTAGTCGCGCTGCGCATCGCACCGCTGCGCGAGCGGCGGGAGGACATCCTGGCCCTCACCCTGCATTTTCTGGAGCTGTTCAAGGCCCGTTTCCACAAGGACGTCGGGCCCTTCACCCCGGACGCCATCCGCCTGCTGGAGGCCTTTCCCTGGCCGGGCAATGTCCGTCAGTTGCGCCATACCGTGGAGCGCGTGGTGGCACTGCATCCCGGTGGGGCCATCGGCCCCGTCCACCTGGAGCACCTTGCCGCCGAGGGCGCGCCGCCACCGGCGGTCCCGGCGGCCGTGCTGCCCTACGAGGAGGAACGCGGCCGCTTCGAGCAGGGCTATCTGGTACGCCTGCTCCAGGCTGCGGGGGGCAACGTCAGCGAGGCGGCACGTATCAGCGGCATCGCCCGGCAGAATCTGTACCCGCGTCTAAAACGTTGGGACCTGTCATGAAGGCATGACACCTGTCATGCCAGCGTGACAATGGGCCCCCCTCCGTCCCCCGGCCTGCGCCTGCTAAGTTCAACCCTGTCAGGGTGCTGCATCAAGCCTGCACCCTGGCCAGACAATTGCATTCTTCGAAGCGTCGCCATGCCCCGCCCGGCCTTGGCGGGGGCGTGACCAGGTCCATCAAAGCCTCGGGCCGAGTCATGCCACCTGGCCAGCCTGGCGGGTGGGGCGTCCGCCACCGGCGCCTCCAGGCGCGGTCCCGGCGGCGGACGCCCCGCCTACGCGGGGTATCGGGCACTCTATGTATCGCATACGGGAGAATCAAAGAACGATGAAAACAAGCTTCGCAACCCTGCTGGGGCTCGCCGTCGCCGCTACCCTGGCCGCGGGGCCCCTGGCGGCGGCTACCGTCAAGGGTGTCGTTGAGGATGCCGACGGGAAAAAGGTGGAGAACGCCACCGTCTGGCTGATTCCGGCCGCCGACGTGGCGACCATGGCCAAGACACCGGTGGAGATCAAGCGCGACTCCCCCAACGACGAGCCGTTGGAGGACAATCTGGCGGCCCACCGTAACAGCTACTTGCAGGCCAAGAGTGGCCCTGGCGGCAAGTTCTCGGTCCCCAAGGTACCCAAGGGCAATTTCTTCCTCTACGTGGAGCCCGCCGATGCCCGCTACCTGCCCGGCGGCGACAAGTCGCGCAAGGCCCTGTCCACCAAGGAACTGACCAAGGCAGCGGTGACGGTCAAGGTGTCGGGCAATACCCCCACCGAGGCCTCCTACGTGGGTACCACCAAGTGCCTGAAATGCCACGAAGAGCAGGAGCACTTCACCCAGACCCTGCATCGGTTGGGTATCCGCGTCATCGGCGACGACAGCAAGAATCAGGACTACTCCCGCTTTCCCGATTTCAATAAGGGCCTGGACAAGCTCACGGCCGGTACCAAGTTCTGGTTTTATGGCTTTGACGAGAAGCGGGGCTTCGACAAGTACCAGATCAGCGACAAGGAGCCCGCCGACCCGAGCACGGTGAGCTTTACCGCGACCTTTTTCAAGGATACCGACGGCAAACTCAAGTTTCGTACCGAGAACCTCCGCGACCCGAGCGATCCGCCGCGAGTCTATCCCGTGGAGCTGACCTATGGCGGTGGCCTCTACAAACAGCGCTACCTCTATCGCGTCGGCCAGAACCTCTTCCCCTTCGTGCAGTTCAATACCCAGGGCGACGAGGCCTTTGGCGACCGTGGCCGCAAGCCCTGGCGCGACTACCATGCGGACTGGCTCTTCAAGGAGGAGACCAAAAAGCTCACCGACCCGCCGGCCAAGAAGTCCTTCGAGCGGGAGTGCGCCGCCTGTCACTACGCGGGCTTTACCCTGACCGAAACACCCGAGGGCAAATTTATCGCCGGCTCGGTGAACGATAAGAATGGCGAGTTGGACATCGATGGCGACGGCGTGCCCAACGAGCTCAACATGGGCTGCGAGACCTGCCACGGTCCAGGGTCGGAGCATGCGAAGGACGAGGCGTCGGTCAGCATCGTCAATCCCGGCAAGTTGGCCTCGGAGCGCGCCTCCACCATCTGCGTGCAGTGCCACAGCCGCCCCCAGGGCCACTTGGGTAATGACTCGCCGGTCGATGTCACCAACCGGATGATGCCGCCAGGCACCAGCCGCAACACCTTCCTCACCCAGTTCACCAGTCGGGAGGATGCGGCCGAAAAGGACTTCTGGCCCGATGGGATACACTCCAAGGCGCATCATCAGCAGGGCAGTGACTTTATCAAGGCGTCGAAGTACCGCAATGACCGCCACCTGGTGGCCTGTTACGACTGCCATGACCCCCATGGGGAGGCTGAGTTCGCCCATCAGCGCACGGCGGCCCTGGATTCCAGCAAGGCCTGCAACCAGTGCCACGAGAAGCAAACGGACATGAAAAAGCACGTCAAGGAGACGACTAAATGCACCGTGGCCCCGGACAAGATCGCCTGCACGAGCTGCCACAACACCAAGACCATGCAGACCGGCGCCGGCATGGGCAAGGGCCTGACTGGACCCGACGGCAAGAACTACTGGATGAATGACATCACGTCGCACCTGTACGACGTGCCACGCAAGGACAACGTGGGGGTCAAGGGGGTGGAGCCCGGCAAGGCCATGCCCATTCCCTACACCAATGCCTGCGGCGCGGCCTGCCACGACGCCAGCAAGCTCTAACGTCAGCTCGACTCGGTGAGCCCGGCCTTGCGGCCGGACTCACCACGCCTGTACGACGCCATTCCAAAGCAACCGTACCAGGGTGGCCGCAACCAATCCCAAGTTGCGGCCAGGGTTAATCTCTACACCCGCCCTCGCAACTGAAGCGGTGGCCATTGAGCTCCCTTTGCCTTTTAACGCCTAGCCACGCTGGTCCATGGGGACGTAGTGGGTCTGGGTATTGCCCGTATAGATTTGACGCGGACGGGCGATGCGGCTGGTCGGGGCCTGGTTCTGTTCCCACCAATGGGCGATCCAACCGGGCAGGCGCCCGATGGAAAACATGACGGTGAACATGTTGGTGGGGATACCGATGGCGCGCAGGATGATGCCGCTGTAGAAATCGACGTTGGGGTAGAGGTTGCGCTCGATGAAATAGGGGTCGGAGCGGGCGATCTCCTCCAGCCGGCGGGCGATGTCCAGGAGCGGATCATTGCCACACAACTGGGGCACCAGCACTTCCGCGACCTTCTGGAGCATCTGGGCGCGGGGGTCGAAGTTCTTGTACACCCGATGGCCGAAGCCCATCAGCCGCACCTTGCTGTTCTTGTCCTTGGCCAGCCTGACGTATTCCTCCGGGGTCATGTTGCCCTTGTGGATCTGCTCCAGCATGTCCAGCACCTCGACATTGGCCCCGCCATGGAGGGGTCCCCACAAGGCGCACACCCCGGCGGCGCAGGAGGCAAAGAGGTTGGCGCCACTGGAGCCGACCACCCGCACCGTGGAGGTCGAGCAGTTCTGCTCGTGGTCGGCATGCAGGGTCAGGATCAGATTCATGGCCTTGGTCACGATATCCGGGCAAATATACTGGTGATAAGGCTGGGAAAACATCATGTGCAGGAAGTTCGGCACGTAGCGCAGGGCCGGGTCCGGGTAGATGTAGGGGACGCCACGGGAGTGGCGATAGGCGTAGGCGGCGATGGTGCGAATTTTGCTAATTAGACGTGCGGCCGCGATGCGAAATTGGTGCTCGTCCTCCAGTTCGTGCAGTTCCGGGTGGTAACAGGCCAGGGAATTGATCATGGCCGAGAGGATGGCCATGGGGGGGGCGTTGTGCGGGAAGCCCTCGAACTGATTCTTCATGCCTTCGTCGAGGTAGGCGAAGCGCGTCAGGTCGGCGGAAAACTCATCATATTGCTTTTGGTTGGGTAGCTGGCCAAAGATCAACAGCAGGGCCACCTCGATGAAGGTGGGGCTGGCAGCGAATTCCTCGATCGGTATGCCCCGGTAGCGCAGGATGCCCTGGTCGCCATCGATGAAAGTAATGGCGCTCTCGCAACTACCGGTGTTGCCGTAACCCGGGTCAAGGGTGATGTGGCCGGTCTGGGCACGGAGATTGGAGATGTCGATGGCGCGCTCGCCCTCGCTGCCTTCCACCACTGGCAGGCGGTAGCTCTGGCCGCCCAGAGTCAGGATGGCAGGTTCCAGGGTGGGGGGGATCGGGTTGGCTGGCTGGGTCGTTATCATTATGGTGGACTCCTTGGCATGGGATGGTGGCGGAGTTGGCGGCCCTCGAGGGCGTCCCGTCCCGACCGAGGGTCCTGATGGGATAGCCGCCGCTGGGGCGGCGGCCAGGGCAGGCGCTGTCGGGAATCAGAAGACGGGCCTGCCAAGGTTTATCAAGGGATTAGCGACGCAACTAAGGCCTTGTTCCGATTAGGGACAAGCCTTCTTGTCGCCCGGGACCTTGCCGGTCAACTGCAGGAAGGTATCGAAAGGCCCCATGACGCCCATGGCCTCCATCTTGGGTCCCTTGAACTGGAGTTTACCCGTCGCCATGGCGCCCATGGCCCCGCAGCCGAAGCTACCTGCGCCCATGCAAGCCCAGTCCTCGTCCGTGGCGTTCATCACATAATCGATATCGGCCTTGAGGCTCGTGGATTTCACCTTGCCGCCATAGGTGCAGAGGGCCTTGCCGTCCTTATCGCTGATCTGCAATTCCACGCGGCTGGCGTCGCCGCACTTGGTGCGATAGAGCTGAATGACCTTGTAGCCACGACCGGCGTTATTGGCGGCCCAGGCGGAGCCCGCCAGTCCCTTGGTGAGTTCGGGGGCCTTGTTCCAGGCCTCGCAGGCTGCCGCGGCCCAGTCGGCATCCATGAAGGTAGCAGCTTGGGCTTGAGCCGAGAGACCCAAAGCGAGCAGGGATAGGGTGAGAGTGGCTCGGCGAATCATGGTGTTTTCCTCTATTTGGTTTGCGGGAGGACGCAGTTTGCGTCCCTGATAGGCCTTTTCATGACCAGCAACGGCTATGCTAGTTGTTCCGTTCCCCCTAAAGCAATGCCCCCGCTTGGAGCCTTTAGTGGGTTGAGGAAACCTCGTAGCCATGCCAGAGATGGGTGTTAAATGAAGCACGGGTCCTCAATCCTTGTCGCAGCTTTGGACTGACCTGGCCCATGCGGTTGCAGTGCCCAAGACCTTCTCGCGGGATTCACTCAGTAACCGGTCGGGGCGTTGGCTATCATTGCCCTGACGGGGCGGCAGGGCTATTATTTGCCAGGCTATATCCCTGGACTTGTCCAAAGTGAAGGGATCTCCCAATCCTTTGCCGTTCTCATACCCTTGACCTGACCGTGAATCCCGATCGGTATCTTGGCGGCTGTCCTGCAGAGATCTGCCAATAACCTCGCCCGCCAATCTCATGGATACGAAGGTACGCATCGCCGTATTCGGCAGCTTCCACCGCGGCTACCAGGTATTGGCGGAGATGCTGCATGGGCCCTTGGCCCGCCTGGTCCAGGTCGTCGGGGTGGCGACGGATGACCCGAGCCGTACCTTCGTAAGCCCCCACAAACGGGTCTGGCAGTATCCCCACGAAAGGTATGAGGAACTCATGGTCCGGGAACTGGCGGAGTCGGCCGGGCTTGAGGTCTTTGACGGGCGGGTCAAGACCCCGGAGTTCTATGCCATCTTCGAGGACCAGTGGCGGCCGGAAATCTGCATCATGGCCACTTTCGGACAGCGCATCGATGCCAGGCTGTTCGAATATCCGCGGCTGGGTTTTTACAACCTGCATCCCTGCCTGGACGACGGCTGGCCCTCGCGGTACGTGGGCGGCAACCCCTTTGCCGCCCTCCTGGCCGAGGGCCGAGAATACGCCGTGATCGCCATGCACCGCGTCGATGCGGACTTTGACTCGGGAGAGTTGATCGCTTACTCCGAACCTTTCTATTTTCCTGAACAGGCCACTGTGGTGGAGATGCACAAAATCACCGCCCCGGGGGCAGCGAGATTGGCGGCCCGGCAACTCGAACGGATCATCCTGAGCGCCAGGCCCGGCCTCGGCGCCCTCCCTCTTCCTCAGGCTGCAAGGACGGCCGGGCCCTGAAACCCGCTTACCCGTCCTCAACCAGGAAAGAAATCCCGCCATGCCACAGCCTTCACCGATCCTCCCGTCCCCGCAACCCGCGGCGGAAAGGGAAGACGTCGCGGTTAATTTCTTCAAAAATTACAATCGGGTTATTGGGCTGGCCTACGGGGCTATCCTGCTCGGCCTTCTGGCCTTCTTCCTGTACCAGCTTCGCGAAAAACTCGATGAGGAAATCGGGCTGATCGAGGCGAACTTCGAACGTTACAGTCAGTTCATCGAGTTCGTCATTCGGTCAACGGCCGACCACCTGGACACCCTGCGCATGATGGTGGAGGAGGGGGAGCCGGAAGCGAAGGTTGGCGAGCCGCCAGACCTGTCCCGCTTCACGCTGACGGAGGAGGGGGGCGAGACCCGTTACAGTCTCGATCAGGTCCCGGACCTGGATATGAGCGGAAACCTGGTGGGCATAGGTCCCCTGGAGGGGCGCTCGTCGCGCTTTTACCAGGATCTGGGCCTGGCCCTGGTGCTGAATGCCGGATTCCGTTCCCTGGTGTTCACCCTGCCCAATGCGGTTCGGGCCCGCTTTGTCGCGCATTATGACTTTGCCCTCTTCTCCCCCTGGCGCTCCTCCGCTGTTCAGCCCTTCACCCGCAACCTCTACCTGGACCCGGTCTGGGATCTTGGGCGGCCCCATCTGAATCCGGACCGGGAAAAGTACTGGGCGCCGCTGTACTTCAGCGGCAAGAGCGAGGGCTTGCTGGTGCCAGTCGCGGTCCCTATCTATCGTGACGACCGCTTTGTCGGCGTGCTCTCCATCGATACCAGCCTCGATTATTTGAACCGGATCAACGCGGATTTCGGCTATTCCCTGGGGACATCCTTCCTGCTCGATGCCCAGGGCAAGGTCCTCGCCCATCCCCATTTGTATGCCAATCCCTTGACGGTGGAAGAGGCGCCTGTGTTGGCGGATGCCTTGCCCGAGACCCTCAGGCACCAGGTCGCCGTCCTCGAGGAATTGCCCTGGAATCAGCCGAGGGTTGTCCAGAATCATGTCGTCATCCGGCACCGCTTCATCTCCGCGCCCTGGACCCTGGTCTACACGGTGCCACGTTCCACGCTCTGGCATAAGGTCCTGGCCGACTATGGGCCCGCCATGCTTGCCATGTTGCTGGGCCTGGCGGCGGTGATGGCGGTGACCTACCTGGTGACATCCCGCGAGTTCGTGGGGCCGGCCGCAAAGCTGGTGCGCCACCTGGCGATGGAATCGCGCTTTCAGCCCGTCAAAATCCCCATGGTGCCCTCGGCCTGGCGGCCCTGGTTCGAGACCGTGACCAGGGCCTTTCGCGAATCCCTTCAACTCATGGCCTTGCGTCAGGAACTGGATGTGGCTGCCAAGATGCAGATCGCGATCCTGCCCCATGCCTGGCCTATGCATCCTCGCTATCAATTGTGGGGGACCATGCAGGCCGCCAAGGAGGTCGGCGGAGACTTTTACGACCATTTCGAGGTGGCCGGGGGTTTGCGGGGCCTGGTCGTGGCCGATGTGAGCGGCAAGGGCATAGGCCCTGGCCTCTTCGGCATGATGGCCAAGACTCTCCTGCGGGCAACCGCCATGCAGGGCTCTCTCGATTTGTCCTCGGTGATCGAAAAGGTCAACGACGAACTCTCGGAGGACAACGATAGCTGTATCTTCGTCACCCTCTTCTATGGCCTCTTGGATCCTGGCACCGGGCTGCTGCGCTTTGTGAACGCGGGCCATCCCCCGCCATTGGTGGTGCATGCGGATGGCAATGAGGAATATCTGCCCGTGCTGGGTGGCATTGCCCCTGGCATCCTGGCCGGCGCCACCTATCCTCAGGGGAGCTTGGAACTTAGGCCAGGGGACACCCTGGTCCTCTATACGGACGGGGTCACCGAGGCGATGAATGCGGCCAACGAGGAATTTGGCATGCAGAGGTTCGCTGCCCTTTTCAGCGGCCGGCCCACCCTTTCTCCCATCGAGGCCGTGGAACGAACGGTACACGCCGTGCGGGACTTCGCGGCGGGGTTCGAACAGTCCGACGACATCACCTGCGTCGCACTGCATTACCAGCCGTCCCCGCCCAAGGTCCCGCTCTTCGGCAGCGAGGCGGTACCAGGGGGGACCGCATGACCACCCTACTCATTACGGGCCTGATCCCCAACGGTGGGGTGACATCGGTGCGCCGGGTCCCCTCGGCCCCGCGGGCACGAGCCTGCGCGGCGAAGGGTTGGTTTGACCTTCCGTCAGCCCTGGCCCTGCTCCTGTTGCTGAGCGGGATCGCGGGCCTGTCCACGCAGGCTGCCGCCGATACCCTGGATACGATCAAGACCCGTGGCGTCCTGGTGGTTGGCGTCAAAAGGGATGTGCCTCTCTGGGGCCAGTTAGACGCGGAGACGGGGCTCATCGAGGGCCTGGAACCGGATCTCGCCCGTGACCTGGCCGACCGCCTCGGCGTACGCCTGCAATTGGTGGGGTTGCTAACCGCCGAGCGGGTGGAGATGCTCGAAAATCGCAAGGTTGACGTCATGATCGCGACCGTGGCGGATACGCCCGAGCGCCACGCCCAAATGACCATGGTGCTGCCCCACTACCACGCCTCTGGGACCAGCGTTCTGGCGCGGCGCAGCGAGGGATTCAAGCAATGGACCGACCTGCGCCATCGCCGCATCTGCTCGCGCCGAGATGCCTATTTCAACCGTCCCGTGGCGGTGGAGTACGGTGCCGACATCGTCGCCCTCTACAGCGCCGATCATGCCCTGGCGGCATTGCGCGACGGGCGTTGCGCGGCTTTTCTCTATGGCGACACCCAGATTGCCTCCATGCTGCGCGACCCTCTCTATCGAGACCGCTATGAAATGCCCCTCCCCCCCATCAACCTCACCCCTTGGGCGGTGGTCATCCATCGCGAGGAGCGCGGCAGCCCGTTCGAGGCAGCGGTCTCCGATGCCCTTGTGGGCTGGTACCGCAGCGGATTGCTGACGCGCCTGGAAGAAAAGTGGGGCATCCCCGTCCCTGAATATACCCGGCAACGCGAGACGTTGTGGCAGAGCCAGAGTGGTGACCGCCCCTATTGCGGTGAGCGGGTGGGGCCCGCCACGCCGCCAGAATGCCTTTGAAGCCCTGGCGCGCCTTTCTTGTCTTCTGGGGCCTCCTGGCCCTGTCCGGCGCCTTTCCCCTACGGGCCGCGGATACCAGTACTGCCCTCGACTCCATCCGCGCCGCCGGCGTCCTGAGGGTAGGCATCAAGGCTGACTTTCCCCCCTTCGGAATGCTCGATGCCTTGGGCGAACCCGAAGGTCTCGAGATCGATTTGGCGCGGGATCTGGCAAGGCGTCTCGGCGTCACCCCGAAATTCGTGCGGGTGACCACGGAGAATCGTCTTCAGAAATTGGAACAGGACGCAGTCGATATCTTGATTGCGACCACCGCGGATACCGTTGAGCGGCGCAAGATTGCCACCGCCATCGAACCCGGCTATTACGCGGGTGGCGTGACCCTCATGATCCGACCCGAGCAGCGCATCACCGATTGGGCCGCGCTGCGAGGCAAGAGGGTCTGCGCCACCCAAGGCGCCTACTACAACCGCCCCATGAGTGAGCGCTACCTGCTTGACCTGGAGATTTACCGCGACACCCGCGATGCCCTGCTGGGACTTCGGGATGGACGTTGCATCGGTTACCTCTATACCAATAGCGCCATCGATGCCTTTCTGGCGAAGGAGGAGTGGGCGGGCTACCAGGCACCCCTGCCGCTGGCCCTGGTCGCCCCCTGGGCGATGATGATCTCCCGCGCGGAAAAGGGCGGCGAGTTCGAGCGCATCCTGGGCGACATCGTCGCCGACTGGCACAGATCTGGGTTCCTCATCGAGCGCGAGCGGGCCTGGGGCATCCGTCCCTCGGAATATCTGCGGGATACCCGGGCCTTGTGGATGGCCCAGGACGAGAGCGGGAGCTATCTGTGCGAGCGCGGCACCGATGGCAACTGGCCCCTCCGCTGCCGTGACACGGCCCTCATCACCTCCGTCGATGCCTCGGGTCTGCAAAATTTGGGCCTTAAGCTCAAGGAATGGACCGGGGTCGATCTGAGTTTTCTCTATGACCCCTTTGACCGGACACGCTTTTTGTGGGGATTGCTGGTGACCGTCTTCATGATGCTATCCTGCGTCATCTCGAGCCTCGTCCTGGGCATCTTCTGGGCCTTGGTGGCGGACTCGCCCCTGCGGTGGCTGGGTTTTGGGGCGCGAGCCCTCGGGGTCCATGCCCGCATGACCCCGCCCTTGCTACAGATGTATCTCCTCTTTTTCGGGGTGGGGGGGGTCTTGTTTGCCAAGCTGGGGGTGAGCCTCTACCCCATGGCGGTGGCTATCGGGTGCATGAGCTATTACACCGCCGGCGCCATCATGAACAGCCTTTACGAAGTGGGCAGACACCTGCGCGAGGCGCGGCCGGAATTCCATCTGTCCTTTCGGTCCCTTGGTACGGCCATCATTCTGGCGCGGGGGCCCTTGATGGGTTCCCTGATCAATGTGATGAAACTGACCGTGATGGCTTCCGCCATCGCGGTGCCTGAACTCCTTTCCGTGTCCTTGGCCATCATGGCGGATCAGGGCAACATCAATGTCATGATGAACGTGTTGCTGATGACCTACCTGATCTTGATCACGCTGGCAATCCGTTTGCTGAACCGTCTACAGGACTGGCTCAACAAACAGGTGGCGAATCTGTGATCAGTGCCGAGACCCTGGAGACCCTGTTCGCCTGGACCCCCTATCTGCTGGGAGGCTTTGGTTGGAACCTCCTCATTGCGCTGACCGCCGGCCTTATCGGGTTATTGGTGGGGTCCTCGCTGGCCTTCCTGCGCCAGTCCGGCGTCAGGCCCGTGGCGCGGTCAAGTCAGGCCCTGTCCACGACGATCCACAACCTTCCCACCTTCGCGCTGATTTTCTACACGGCGGTGATGCTCCCCAACGAGATCAGCCTGCCCGGAACCGCGATTACCCTTGCCGTTCCTGCCTGGTTCAAGGCCTCCCTGGCCCTATCGGCCATGCAGATCGGCTATACCTCGGACAATCTGTCCATTGCCATCGGCGCATGGCGCGCTGGCCAGCATCTCCGCGCCCTGCTGTTCATCCCCGGCTGGCTCAATGGCTTCATCATTACCGTGATCGCCTCCAGCAACGCCTCCGTCGTCGGCGTGGATGAGTTGATCAGTCGCTGCAACAATGTTATCAACGCTAGTGGCCATACGACCCTGATGATTCCCATCTACCTTTATGGCATGCTTTTTTTCCTCTGCTTTTGCTTTCCCTTGTCAGTCGCGATGCGGTTCCTGAAGAAATCGATAACGATTCATTTTGTTCGTTCCGCGGAGGTGTCGCCATAAACAACAGGCTAACCGGCTTGGCGCTCTATCTGGGTGTCGTCCAGTTCTTTCTGCTGGCGAGTTGGACGGTCTATGCCATCTTTCTGCCTGGACTCCTGGATTCGGTCGGGATCGAGAAGCGCTGGGTAGCTTGGGTGCTGCTGGCCGACCAGGTGCTCTTTGCCTGCTTCGATATTGCCGCGGGTTTCGCGGCGGATCGCGCCTTCCGGCTTTACGCCCGCATGGGTTTCGGGGTCGCGGCGGTGGGCGCCTTCTCCTGCGTTGCCTTTCTCAGCTTGCCCTGGCTTCCTGGGGCTGGTGTCGGCCACGCGTTATTCCTTGGCGTCACGGCGCTCTGGGTGGTTAGTTCAGCGGCCTTGCGCGCACCCCTCTTCGGACTGCTCGCTCGCCACGCCGCTAAACCCGCTGTGCCACGTCTGGCAGGCTTGGCTATGGCCGGGATGGGCATTGCGGCAGCCCTCTCGCCCTATATGGGCACCCTGTTGACCGGCCTGGATCCACGGTTGCCCTTCGCCGTGTCCAGTCTGGCCCTCATGCTGGTGGTACTGGGATTGGTTGTTGCCGAACGGAGGGGGATCCCGGACACCACGGCAGCGCCAGAGGCGCCGACGCCGGCTTTGTCGGCCTGGACATTCCTGCCAGCGCTCTGGTTGGCTGCTGGCGCCATGCAGATCGGGGTCTTCCTGCAAGCGGCTCCCCGCTATCTGCGGGATGTCGGTCAGGACGCGCTCCCTTGGCTGTTGCCTATCTTTTGGGTCGGTTTCAGTCTCGTGGCCTTCTTTGCCGGGAGTATCAGCGCCCGTTGGGGGGCGGCGCGGGTCTTCGCCCTTGGCTGCCTGATGGGTGGCTTCGGCATCTGGCTGACAGGTCTGACCGGTCTTGAGGCCGCCATCAGCGGCTATGCCCTCGCTGGCATGGGTTGGGCGGCAGCGTTGAAAAGCGCCTTTGGAATGGCGGCGGAGAGGGGACGACCGGAGCGGGTGGGCAGCTATACCGGCCTCGTGTTCGCTGTCTTGGCTGGCGCGGCCTTTATGCGGATTGGCATCAACCTGACGGGCTGGCCCGGTCTGCCGGAGCGGGCCCCGCTACTGACCTTGGTTTCCCTTGGCGGCTGGGTACTGGCCGGGTTGACGATATGGCTGCTCGATCGCAGACTCCGCGGCCGCCTTTCCGCCCAGGATGGTGTGGTTTAGGCCGCTCCCACCACAGCGGCACCTCCAGATTTCCGGCCAGGTCCAGCTAACCGGCGACAGTCAGGGCAGATGCCGCCACGGGCAAGGCTGCCAGCCAAAGCCAAAATAGCCACCAAGGGTAATTAAAGGGGGTGAGCTAACCACATGAGCCGGCATATGAGCCGCCGGGCGACATGGCGTCATGTCGCCCACGTCCCCCTCGCCGCGGGGCGACCGAAGGGATAGGGACCCTCAATGGGCCCGCATCCGCGCCATCCGCTCCAGGTCCTGGGCCTCGAAGTCCATGCCAAAGTTCTCGCCGGGGTTGAGGCTGATGGCGAAGCCGATACCCAGTTTCTCCAGAATCCAGGTGAAATCCACGACCAGGCCGCCGCCGTAGCCGGGGTAGTCAACGACAAAGTGCTTGGCCCGCTCGGGGCTGGTGAAGAGCACCAGGACCTCGCCCGTATCGGTCTGGATCTTGAGGGGCAGGGCAGCGCCACGATCCGTCTGAAGGCCGCCAATCTGGTGGCGCTCGTAGATGGGCATGAAGACCTCGGAGCCGAGGAGGGTGGCGATGAAATCCTCGGCGGGCAACTGGCCTTCCTGGGCGGCGATGAGCTGACGTTCCAGGTCGTTCTGCGGGGAGAATTGGGACATGAAGAGGGCTTCCTGGGCCTTGAAGTAGTCGGGCAAAGCTGGGGTCATCCGCGGTTGGTTCAAGCCTGGCAGGGATAGTTTCGGGTTGGTCACCCCAGTGAGAGACGCACGGACGTGACCCAGACAGGCTAATGGGTCCCCAAGCAGCGAATCGGCGAACAAGGGTGTAATTGCGATGCCAGGCCTGTGGTGATATGGTCCTTGCCCCGGAAGCCTAATGACCCTTGTAGGCCGGACGGCAGCCCCCCTCGCCCATCTTCATGACGGTGGCTGCGGCAGCGGTGGTGGAGGCCCGGGCCTGCGTGCGCGACTGGCCTTGTTGAGCCTTGTTGGGCCTTGATCTCGGCGAGTTCGGGCAGCCGCGCCAGCGCCTGCCCGATGCGCTCCCAGCGCGCGCGCGGCCCGCTCCCGCGCCGCCTGCCACCGCGCGGATGCCGGCGTACATCCGGCTCAAGTCGGCCTGTGCGACCCAGGCCCAGACGACCCGCGCCCGGTGCCCGGCGGGCCACAGCGCGTCCAGGTCGCTCGGGCGCAGCTCCCATTGCGTCCGGTTGGGCAGGCGCACCCGCGCGACGCCGGGTGCCGGTCCTTCACGCGGCAGGTCCGGCGCCGGCACATCCGGGTCGGAGTCGAACCGGCCGGGTTGGCGGTCGTCTGTCAGCACTCACTCGCTGGGGGGCTGTCGCTTCGATGGGGCCCCTGTTACCGCTCCACCATGACGGTAACCCGGTCGCGAGGTTTTTTCACAGCCTTTCAGCCCTTCAACCCGTTGAAGATGCGGTCGCGGATCTCGTCCACGCCGCCAATACCCTGCACCTTGACGTACTTGGGTGCGCCGGCGCCGCCATCGGCCGACCACTTGGAATAGTAGGCGATCAAGGGCTCGGTCTGGTCGTGATAGACCTTGAGGCGGGCCTTGACGGTATCTTCCTGGTCATCGTCGCGCTGGATCAGGTCCTCGCCCGTGACATCGTCCTTGCCTGCCTCGCGGGGCGGATTGAAGAGGACATGGTAGGTGCGGCCGGAGCCCAAGTGGACGCGCCGGCCGGACATGCGCTTGATGATCTCCTCGTCCGCCACGTCAATCTCGACCACGGCATCGACATAGATGGCGGCGTCGCGCAGGGCGTCGGCCTGGGCGAGGGTGCGCGGAAAGCCATCGAAGAGGAAGCCCTGGCCGCAGTCGTCCTGGGTGATGCGCTCCTTGACCATGCCGATGATGATGTCGTCGGAGACCAGGCCGCCTTCGTCCATGATTTTCTTGGCGGCCACGCCGAGTTCGGTGCCGGCCTTGACGTGAGCGCGCAGCATGTCGCCGGTGGAGATCTGGGGAATGCCGAACTTCTCCTTGATAAAGCCCGCCTGGGTGCCCTTGCCGGCGCCTGGACCACCCAACAGTATGATACGCATTATAATTTTCCTCCTCGAATCGAATGGACACGCCTCGGGATTCACCTAAGGCGCGAAGGGTTTGCTCCGCCCAAGGCGGGGACAGACAAGTCTGCCACAAGGTGCGGCCGGGGGCTATCCTGACGCGTTACCGCGCCTTCCCGGTCTCCCTGGCGGTCGCACCACCCATCAGCGCCGACGGTACAGAGCCCATGATGCCCCCGCCGGTCCCCGCGCGCTGGCCCCACAAGCTTGTGGCTAAGGGGCCACCGCCGGGGCCAGGAGCCGATAGGCGCCGAGGCCGAAGGTAGTGCCCTTGCCGGCGTGGACCCATTGGCCCTGCCACAGCAGGGGCCACAGCAACCCCAGGCCCGGGCCGGCCAGCTCCCCCGCCCCCAGCAGGCCGCCCAGCTCCATCAGGGTGTCCTGGCGCGACGAATAGCGGGTCCACTCCTGCCAATGCAGGCGGCGCGGGTCCAGGGTCAGCGTCTCCGCCGCCGCCAGCAGCGGGTCCCAGGCCCAGGCCGCGGGCTGGCCGCCGTGGTGTTCGGCCAGCAGCCGCAGGCGGCCAAGGAGGTTGAAGACCCGTTCCCGGGGCGTGAAGTGCTGGGGGCCCAGCAGGCCGCGCCAGGCGGACCCGGCATAGGGGGGGCAGGCGGATGGGGTCCAGGGCCGCGCAGGTCCGCGCGCAGCCGCGCCAGGGGCGGAAGGGCCGGCAAGGGGGCGGGGGTTTCGTCCATGGGGCGCGGTGGCGGCAAGGCGGGGACGGCGCCATCATCCCGCCGGCGGGGGCGGGTTGCAACCACGTCTATGGGCTGGGCAATGTCCTGGCAGGTCTTACCCCGAAAGGGGGGCTAGGTCTTAACCTCCTCAAGTCGGGTCTGCGGTCGGTACGCTATCTCCAGTGTCTTGACATTGTCACAGCCACCGGGGGATCAAGATCAGGGCCCAGACACTGGCGGCGAAGACGATGACCAGGAAGACTGCCGCCGAGGCGATGTCCTTGGCGCGGCCGGAGAGTTCGTGATGCTCCAGGCCGACCCGATCCACATTGGTCTCGATGGCGGAATTTAACAACTCAACGATGGGTACCAGGAGCAGGCTGCCGAGGAGCAGAGCCCGTTCCACCGGTGTCCCGCCCAGCCAGAGACTCAGGGGCAGGAGCGGCAGCAGGGCCCAGACCTCCTGGCGAAAGGCCTCCTCGTGTTGGTAGGCGGCCTTGAAGCCCTTCTGGGAGAAATGCCAGGCATTGACCAGGCGCCGCCAACCCTTGGCATTTTGATTAGCCATGGGCTGGCGATCCTCTCCAGGCCAGATCCGGCTCCCGGGCGGCGCGGACATCGTCCAGGCGCCGCACCGGCAGGCTATGGGGCGCGCTCTTGACCCGCTCCGGGTCCGTCTCGGCCTCTGCGCGGATGGCGGTCATGGCCGCCACAAAGCTGTCCAGTTCCTCCGGGGTCTCGGTCTCCGTGGGCTCGATGAGCAGACACTCGGGGACCAGCAGGGGGAAATAGGTGGTGGGGGCGTGGAAGCCGTAATCCAGCAGCCGCTTGGCGAAGTCCATGGCGTTGACGCCCGTGGCCTTGGCCTCCCGGCGCAGGGTCAGGATGAATTCATGGCTGGCGCGGCGCTGGCCATAGGCGGGCTCGAAGCCGGCTTCGATCAGGCGCTTGAAGAGATAGTTGGCGTTGAGGCTGGCGTATTCGGCGATGCGCTTCATGCCCTCCCGCCCCACCAGGCGGGCATAGATGTAGGCCCGCAGCAGGATGCCGATATTGCCGCCAAAGGCGGTGAGACGACCGATGCTTTGGGGGCGGTCCGCCTCCTCCAGCCAGCGGTAGTCCTGGCCCTCCCGGGCCACCAGGGGCAGGGGCAGGAAGGGCTCCAGGCGCGCCGAGACGCCCACGGGGCCCGCGCCGGGTCCGCCGCCGCCGTGGGGGGTGGCGAAGGTCTTGTGCAGGTTCATGTGGATGACGTCGAAACCCATGTCGCCGGGCCGGACCTGGCCGAGGATGGCGTTGAGGTTGGCGCCATCGTAATAGAGGAGGCCCCCGGCCGCGTGGACGGCCTCGGCGACGGCGCCGATGTGGCGGTCGAAAACACCAATGGTGCTCGGGTTGGTGAGCATGATGCCGGCGGTCTGGGGGCCCAGGGCGGCGCGCAGGGCCTCCAGATTGAGGTCGCCATCGGCGCCGGTGGGGATCTCGCGCACCCGGAAGCCGCACATGGCGGCGGAGGCGGGGTTGGTGCCGTGGGCGGCGTCGGGGACCAGGATCTCGGTACGGCCCTGGTCGCCGCGCGCCTCATGGTAGGCACGGATCATGGCCACGCCGGCAAACTCGCCCTGGGCACCGGCGGCTGGGGCCAGGGACACGGCGTGCATGCCGGTGACCTCGCCGAGCAGTTCCTGCAACTCGTGAAGGCAGGCCAGGATGCCCTGACCGTGAGTCACCGGCGCCAGGGGATGACGCGCCAGGAAGCCGGGCAGGGAGGCCAGGCTATGGCAGGCCCTGGGGTTGTACTTCATGGTACAGGAGCCCAGGGGATAGAAATGGGTGTCGATGGAAAAGTTCTTTTGCGACAGCCGGGTGTAATGGCGCACGGCCTGGAGTTCGGAGACCTCCGGCAGGGCGGGGGGGCTGGCGCGACGCAGATGCGCGGGCAGGTCGCCGACCTCGGCGCGGGACAGGGGGGCCTGGGCGCTGGCGCGCCGGCCGGGGTGGGAGATTTCCTGGATCAGCATCTTGGGTCCGGGATAGGGCAGGGGGGCGACCGAACTGGGCTGGCCGCCCCGAGTTAGCCTCGAATCCTGGCCTTAACCCCTAAGGGCAGGCCAGGGTACCGTAGGAGCCGAGCCCTCTCGGCGACTCGGCAACCTGGGAGCAAGGGCCCGTGCCGGTTGCCGTCGCCGAGAGGGCATGGCTCCTACGGCGGCACAAGGGTCGCTCCCAGGAGGGGTCATTCAGTACGGATCAGCCCAGGGCCGCCATGGCCGCGTCGTAATCCGGTTCCTGGGTGATCTCGGGCACCAGTTGCGTATAGACGACCTGGTTGTTGGCATCCAGCACTACCACGGCGCGGGCCGTGATACCCGCCAGGGGGCCATCGTTGATGAGGACGCCGTAGTCCTTGGCGAAGTTGCGGGAACGCATCATGGACAGGTTGATGACGTTGGTGATGCCCTCGGCGCTAGCAGAAGCGGCCGGAGGCAAAGGGCAGGTCGGCGGAGATGACCAGGGCGACGGCGTCGGCGCGGCCGGCCATCATGTCGTTGAACTTCTTGGTGGAGGCGGCGCAGACGCCGGTGTCCAGACTGGGCACGATATTGAGCAGCTTCTTCTTGCCCGCGTAGGTGGCCAGGCTGACATCGCTCAGGTCGCCGGCGGTGAGGGAAAAGTCCGGGGCGCTGGAACCGACGGCGGGCAGATCGCCGGAGAGCTGGACGGGGTTGCCTTGAAGGGCGGTTTGGGCCATGGCGGGTCTCCTGAGGTGGGTGAAGGCTCGGCAACCAGCTCTTGGCGATGATGCGCCGGGGCGGGTTGCCTGGTGGTTAAGGTGCAAAGATCAAAATTTGGGTTCAACCGGGCAGCGGGCCTGGGTGCGGGTCGCGATGACCCGCGCCAGCTTGGTGGCGTAGGTCGCGATGTCCTCCTCCGCGCGCATCTCGGTGGCACAGACCAGGATCGCCGGGCCCAGTTCCGGGTAATCCGTCCCCAGGTCGTAGCCACCCAGGATGTTATGCGCGGCGAGGGAACGTAGCACATCCGCCGCGGGCGCGGGCAGCCGCAGGGCCTGCTCGTGAAAGCAGGGGCGATCGAAGATGGGCTCCACGCCGGGGGTCGCGCACAGGCTGGTGGACAGCCGTCGGGTATTGGCATGACAGGCGGCGGCGACCCGCTCCAGACCCTCTGCCCCCAGCAGGGCCAGGTGGATGGTCGCGGCGGTGACCAGCAGGCCCTGGTTGGTGCAGATGTTGGAGGTAGCACGGGAGCGGCGGATGTGCTGCTCCCGAGCCTGAAGGGTCAGGGTAAAGCCCGGCTTGCCCTCCAGGTCCAGGGTGCGGCCCGCGATGCGCCCCGGCAATTGCCGCATCAGGGCCTCCTTGCAGCAGAGGAAACCGGCATAGGGCCCCCCGGAGGCCAGGGGCATGCCCAGGGGCTGGGCCTCGCCACAGGCGATATCCGCGCCTGTCTGGCCCCATTCCCCGGGCGGCGACAGCAGGGCCAGGGCGACGGGGTTGACGACGCCGATGACCAGGGCGCCCTGGGCCTGGGCCCAATCGGTGAGCAGATCGACCTCCTCCAGGACGCCGAAAAAATTGGGCTGGGGGATCACCAGGGCGGCGAAGGGTTCCGCGGCGAAGGGCGCCAGGGCCTCCAGGGTCAGGTGACCGCCGGCGGGGTCGAAGGGGACCTCCACCAGTTCGATATCCTGCTGGCGGACGATGGCGCGCGCCACCGCCCGATAGCGCGGATGCAGGCCGCGCGGCACCAGGACCCGTCGGGCCTTGCCGTGCCGATTGGCGCGCACCGCCATGAGGATGGCCTCCGCCAGGGCCGAGGCCCCGTCGTACAGGGAGGCGTTGGAGACGTCCAGGGCGGTCAGGGCCGTCATCATGGACTGGAATTCGTAGAGGATCTGCAGGGTGCCCTGGCTGGCCTCGGCCTGATAGGGGGTGTAGGCGCTGTAGAGTTCACCGCGCGCGACCAGTTGCCAGACCACGGCCGGGATGTGGTGGTCATAGGCCCCGGCACCGATGAAGCAGAGCGGCTGGCCGTCCGCCCGCGCCCGGGCCGCCATCAGGCGACCGACCTCCATCTCCGGCAGGGCCGCGGGGATGCCCTTCAGCTCCCCCGCCCGCAGGTCGGCGGGAATCTCGTCGAAGAGGTCATCGATGTCCTCGACCCCGATGACCGCCAGCATGGCCGCCACCTGATCGGGGGTGTGGGGGATAAAAGGCATGAATAGGGCTCGGGTCACTCGTCATCCAGGCAGCGGGCGTAGGCATCCGCGTCCATCAAGCGAGCAAAGGCGGACCCCTCGGACGGGGAGAGTTTGAAGATCCAGCCCTCGCCATAGGGGTCTTCGTTGATGCGTTCCGGGGCGTCGGCCAGGGCGCCGTTGACCTCGGCCACGGTACCCGCCAAGGGACTGAAGATGTCCGAGGCGGCCTTGACGGATTCAACCACGGCGCAGGCCTCGCCCGCGGCGACCTCTCGTCCCTGCTCCGGCACCTCGACGAAGACCAGATCCCCCAAGGCCTCCTGGGCATGGTCGGTAATGCCGATGGTCAGGGTGCCGTCGCCATTGTCCCGGGTCCATTCGTGATCCTTGGTGTATCTCAGCTCGCTGGGCACTTGGCTCATGGGGATCTCCTCCTAATTTGGTTGCTTGCCGATGAGGGACCAAGGGTCCCAGGCTGGCGATTTTAATCCAAGTCGATGCGAATCGTACCTTGGCGCGCGAAGGGTGGTTTGACCAGCCGGGCCGCCGTCGGTTTGCCGCGAATATCCACCTCGCATGGGTCGCCGCTGGCCAATTCAATGTCGGGTTCCAGGCGCGCCAGAGCGATGGAACGCCGCAAGGTCGGCGCGTAACCGCCCGAGGTGGTGATCCCGACCTCCTTGCCGGCGACCAGCACCTTCTGATGAGCGCGCAGGACGCCCGGCCCGGTGAGCAGCAGGCCGACCAGGTGGCTCAATCCGCCCGCCGTCCGGAGCGCCTCCAAGGCCTCGCGGCCGATGAAATCCCGGTCGGCGAGGCTCCCAGGCCAGGGTCCAGTCCAGCCCCGATTCCAGGGGGTTGGTATCCTCGTCCATGTCCTGGCCGTAGAGGTTCATTCCTGCCTCCAGGCGTAGGGTATCGCGCGCCCCCAGGCCGCAGGGGACCACGCCCCCCGCCACCAGGGCCCGCCAGAGGCCTGCCGCCTGGTCCGCCGGGAGCAGGATTTCGAAACCGTCCTCGCCTGTGTAGCCGGTGCGGGCAACGAACCAATCCCGGTCGTCGACGCCAAAAAAGGGCTGCAAGGCCAGTGCGGGTTCCCGCAGTTCCAGTGGCAGATGAGGGGCCGCCCGCCGTCGCGCCTCGGGTCCCTGAATCGCGATCATGGCCAGGTCCGTCCGGGGCTGGATGGCGACGTCCTGGCCCTGGGCCTGGGTCCGCATCCAGGCGAGGTCCTTGTCCGCGGTCGCCGCGTTGACCACCACCCGGTAGCTATCCGGCCCCCGGAAATAGACGATGAGATCGTCCAGGACGCCACCGCGCTCGCTCAGCATGCAGCTATAGAGGGCCTTGCCCGGCTCCCGCAGCCGGGCCACGTCATTGGCCAGCAGCCGGCGCAGCAGGTCCCGCGCCCGGTTGCCGGTGATATCAAGGGTCCGCATGTGGCTGACATCAAATATCCCCGCCTGGGACCGCACCGCCAGATGCTCCTCGATCTGGGAACCATAGTGCAGCGGCATGTCCCAGCCGCCGAAGGGTACGATCCGCGCGCCCAGGCGCGCGTGTTCCGCGAAAAGGGGGGTGCGATGACCCATGGAGTTTCTCCAGCTTGGCAATGGTGACAAAGGATGCCGTCAGATGCCTAAAAAGGAAAGGGGCGGGACACTAAGTCGTTCACGCTTTATCGCCGATCGGGAACCGGATTATCTCCCGGGCGGGTATAATCACCACCCTCTTTTGCTCTTACCAGATCGAGAACCCATGCGCCTGCAACCCGTGATCCTGTCCGGCGGCTCCGGCACCCGTCTCTGGCCCCTGTCGCGGGAGGCCTACCCCAAGCAGTTTCTGCCCCTGACCAGCGAGCACACCCTGCTGCAGGAGACGGTGCGGCGGCTGGATGGGCTCGATCGCGAGCATCCGCGTCTCGGCATCGGGGTCGCGGACGCCGTGGTGGTCTGCAACGAGGGGCATCGCTTCCTGGTCGCCGAGCAATTTCGCCTCATCCATCGGGAGCCGGCGGCGATCATCCTGGAGCCCGAGGGGCGGAACACCGCCCCGGCCCTCACGGCCGCGGCCCTGGTCGCCAGCCGCGAGGGCCAGGACCCGGTGCTCCTGGTCATGCCGGCGGATCACACCATGCGCGACGAGGCGGGCTTCCGCCAGGTGGTGGCGGATGGCTTCACCCTGGCCGCCCAGGGGCATGTGGTGACCTTCGGCATAGTCCCGACCAAGCCGGAGACCGGCTATGGCTACATCCGCCAGGGCGATGCCATCTCGACGCCGGACCTGTCGGGGTCCGCTTTTGGTTTGCGTGCCTTCGTCGAGAAGCCGGACGCGGAGACGGCCCTGGCCTACCTGGAAACCGGCGACTATTTCTGGAACAGCGGCCTCTTCATGATGAGGGCCTCGGTGTGGTTAAGCCTGATCCACCAATTCCGGCCCGACATCGCCGACGCCGCCGGACGCGCTGTCGCCCAGGGTGACAGCGACGGTACCTTCCTGCGGCTGGACCCGGATAACTTCCATGCCTGTCCCAGCGATTCCATCGACTATGCGGTCATGGAGCACCTGTCCGAGGAGAAGGCCGCCCCCGGCGCCTCCGCCCTGGTGCTGGCCCTGGCCGTGGGCTGGTCCGATGTCGGCGCCTGGTCGTCCCTCTGGGAGGTCCGCGATCAGGACGAAGAGGGCAATGTCCTGGATGGCGACGCCTTTGTCCACAACGCCCACAACAACCTGCTGGTGGCCCGGCACCGCATGGTGGCCGTCATTGGGGTCGATGACCTGGTGGTGGTCGAGACCCCGGATGCGGTGCTGGTGGTCAGCAAGGAGCACGCCCAGGATGTCAAGGCCGTCACCCAACACCTCCAACGCACGCAGCGGCGTGAGCTGCGGCACCATCAGCGCTCCCACCGGCCCTGGGGCGATTTCGAGTCCATCGACCAGGGCGATCGTTACCAGGTCAAGCGCCTCACCGTCAAGCCCGGGGAGACCTTGTCCCTGCAGATGCATCACCATCGCGCCGAGCACTGGATCGTGGTCTCCGGCACCGCCCGCGTGACCAACGAGGACCGTGTCTTCCTCCTGACCGAGAATCAGTCCACCTACATCCCCGTGGGCGCCAAGCACCGCCTGGAGAACCCCGGTTCCCTGCCCCTCGAGATCATCGAGGTCCAATCCGGCTCCTACCTGGGCGAGGACGACATCGTGCGTTTCGAGGATATCTACAAACGCAACTCCAAGGATTAGGGGCTAGCCAAGCGGGCACCGTGGGAGCCTGGTCCTCGGGCGGCCCATGCGTCCCAGCCCCATCCATATCTCTTCCTCCGTTATTGCGAGTTCTGTCAACGCCATGGGTTTCAAATGCGGCATCGTGGGTCTGCCCAACGTGGGCAAGTCCACCCTCTTCAACGCTCTCACCAAGGCCGCTATCGCGGCCGAGAACTATCCCTTCTGCACCATCGATCCCAATGTCGGGGTCGTGCCCCTGCCAGACCCGCGGCTGGACGCCATCGCCGCCATCGTCAAGCCGAAGGCTATCCTCACCACCAGTATGCAGTTCGTCGATATCGCGGGTCTGGTGGCGGGGGCGAGCAAGGGCGAGGGGCTGGGCAACAAGTTTCTCGCCAACATCCGCGAGACGGATGCCATCGCTCACGTCGTGCGCTGTTTCGAGAACGATGACGTGGTCCATGTCGCCGGCAAGATCGATCCCCTGGGCGACATCGAGGTCATCAACACCGAGCTGGCCCTGGCGGACCTGGAATCCGTGGAGAAGGCCCTGGATCGCGCCACCAAGCAGTCCAAGACCGGCGACAAGAAGATCCTGGCGCGCAAGGAACTGCTGGAGCGGGTGCGCGAGCGCCTGGATACCGGTCAGCCGGTGCGCGCCATGGGCCTGGAGCCGGAGGACCTGCTCGAGATTGCGCGATATCTTCCTGCTCACCGCCAAGCCGACGATGTATATCGCCAACGTCGCCGAGGATGGCTTTCAGGACAATCCCTTCCTCGACGCCGTGCACGCGTGGGCCGCGGCGGAGGGTGCCGAGGTGGTGCCCGTCTGCGCCGCCATCGAGGCCGAGATCGTGGAACTGGAGCCCGAGGAACGTGCCCTCTTTCTCGCCGACCTGGGCCTGGACGAGCCCGGCCTCAACCGTGTGGTGCGCGCCGGTTACCGCCTGCTGGGCCTGGAGACCTATTTCACCGCCGGCCCCAAGGAGGTCCGCGCCTGGACCATCCCCAGGAACGCCCGCGCCCCTCAGGCCGCCGCCGTCATCCACACCGATTTCGAGCGCGGCTTCATCCGCGCCGAGGTCATCGGCTACGACGACTTCATCGCCTGCAAGGGTGAACAAGGCGCCCGCGAGGCCGGCAAGCTGAGGTCGGAGGGCAAGGAGTACGTCGTCAAGGATGGCGACGTAGTGCATTTTCGCTTCAACGTCTAAGCGTTCACGGGGTACGCTTCCAAAATGTGGTCCATATCCCAAGCAGCCTTTAGCGGGCTAAGGCCAGATGGATCTTGTTCTAACGGTCGGCGTTGAAATCGGGGCCATGGGGCAGATTGGTTCCTGCCCCATGGCCCCATCAAGGGTTACTTCTTGATGATGGGATCGTTCATGCCGGCGTCGAAGAAGTCCTTATGGGCCTTCTCGAAGCTGACGCAGGCGTCACCGCCTTTATCGACATTCATGCGAGTGCATTTCCGAGTGCCCTTGGCCAGGTCGGCGCAGGGGCCTCCTGCGGCAAAGAGGGGGGCGCAATCCTTAGCCATCTGCTGCTTCAATGCGGCCTCATCCTCGGCGGCCATGGCAACCGGGGTGAGAAGAAGCAAGGCGCAAAAAAGTGCATTTTTCATGTTGTTTCCCGTAATCGCATTAAAGTGAAATGCTGCTGTCGCAGCCTGCTCTTTGCAAAAGAATCACCTTTTGCATAAACCCATTGAAAATCCAGGACTCATCAGCGGCCTAGGATTTTCTTGTGGGATTCCTGAAGTCGCTCGCCCTGCCTGGATTAATGGTTATAGGGCAAGTGGGCGAGCTGCTTGGTGTTGGTGTCGAATCGGACTACCAATCGCCAGGGATGATAGGGGGCGCATATGACGTTTCTATTACTGAAACATGACGATTGCCGGTGGGCCAAGTGAGGGACCCTTTCACGTCCGCCGCCAGACTGGCAAGGGGTTTGATGAAGGCGGCGAAGAGTCTTTCCGCCTTGTCCAGGCTGGACCATCCGGCTGGATGACAGGCATCCCTTTAGGCTCAGAGCCTGATCTTGTGATGGTGCAAGTCATAACCCCGGTCGCGGTAGAAGCGAAAACGCTCCCGGCCGGCCTCGCGGCTGGCGGCGTTGGGGTCCAGGGGTTCGCAGAGGCGCTCGAAACTGGCGAATCCGGGCGGGACGCTCGGGTCCAGGTTGATCATCACCTGGTCATGGCCGGCCAGAGGTTCGTCGCCGATGAGGATGGGTGTCAGTTCCGGGTCGCTCTGACCGATCCGGCCGTGGGGCAGAAAACTCTGATCGTCGTAGGTCCAGAGCAGTCGGTCGAGGTGCTCCGCCTGGCTGGGGTCCGTGACCCGAATGTGAATGCGGACGGGGTTCTGGCCGCTGTGGTAAATGCGTTCGGCCAGGCGGCAGGTGAGCAGGAAGCGGTCGCCGCGGCTGCCGTCCTCCAGGGAGTAGAAGTCGATGCGGGTCAAGGTCTGGCGCTCCGGCGTTACGAGGGCCCCGGCCGGATGACTCTGGCCGGGGCGCGGGGTTTAGAGCTCGCCACTGCGCTGGAGCAGCCACTGGACGAGCAGGGGCACGGGCCGCCCCGTTCCCCCCTTCTCCTTGCCACTGACCCAGGCGGTGCCGGCGATGTCCAGGTGGGCCCAGGGGTACTTTTTGGTGTACCGCGACAGGAAGCAGGCAGCGGTGACGGCGCCGCCCTCGCGGCCGCCGATGTTGGCCATATCGGCGAAGTTGCTGTCCAGGAGGCTTTGATAGTCTTCCCAGAGCGGCATGCGCCAGGCGCGGTCAAAGGCACGGTCGCCGGCGGCCAGGATCTCACTGGCCAAGACCTCGTCCGCCGTGAAGAGGCCCGAGGCGACGTGACCCAGGGCGACGACGATGGCGCCGGTGAGGGTGGCGATGTCGATGACGGCGGCGGGCTCGAAGCGTTCGCAATAGGTGAGGGCGTCGCAGAGGATGAGGCGGCCCTCGGCGTCGGTGTTGAGGATCTCGATGGTCTGGCCGGAGAGGCTGGTGACGATGTCGCCGGGCTTATTGGCGTCGCCATCCGGCAGGTTCTCCGAGGCGGGGATGATGCCGATGAGATTGATCGGTAGCTGCAACTCCAGGGCCGCGCGCATCGTGCCCAGGACACTGGCGCCACCACCCATGTCGTACTTCATCTGATCCATGTCTGGGCCCGGCTTGAGGCTGATGCCGCCGGCGTCGAAGGTGAGGCCCTTGCCCACCAGGACCAGCGGCTTGGCGCCCTTCTTGCCGCCCCGGTGGTGCATGACGATGAGCTTGGCCGGCTGGCGGCTACCCCGGGAGACCGAAAGGAGGGCGCCCATGCCCAGCTTGGCCATGTCCGCCTCTTCCAGGATGGTGACCTTGAGGGCGGGGAAGTCCTTGGCCAGGGTCTCGGCCTGATCCGCCAGGTAGGTCGGGGTGCAGATGTTGCCGGGCAGGTTCCCGAGCTCCTTGGCCAGGGCGACGCCCCGGGCCATGGCCTGGCCATGGCGCAGGGCCTGCTTGGCCAGGCCCGTCTCCGCCGGGTCCGGGACCCAGAGCTGGAGCCGCTGGAGGGGGCTGGGCGGCTTCTTCTCGCTCTTGGTGCGCTCGTAGCGATACGCCTTGTCGAGGGCCGTGGTTACGGCGTCGCGCACGGCGAGGTAGCGGTCCAGATCCAAGGGGGCGGGCAGGGCGCAGAGGGCCTCCGGGGCACTGGTCTGGTTGAGGTGGGCGAGGGCGGCGGCCAGGGCCTTGCCGTAGGTCTTACGGTCGTATTTCTCCTGGGGACCCAGGCTGACGAGTAGCACCCGCTCGGCGGCCAGGGCGGGTACCTCATGCAGCAGCAGGGTACGGCCGGCCTCGCCGTCCAGGTCCCCCTTGCCGATGATGCGGCTCAGGTGGCCCTGACTGGCCGTGTCGGTGAGCTGCGTGGGTGCCGGCAACTGGCGCTTCTCGAAGACGCCAAGAATGAGGCAGGGGCTGGTACGCCCCGCCAGGTCGCCGCTCTTAATGCTGAATTCCATGGAAAATCTCTTTTGGTGGAGGGGGTTGGGGCTGGCGGGGGACTGGGGTGCGCCCCCAGTCCCGCCCGGTGTTAAGATGCCAATTCGAGCATCCTACTAAAATCAGCGTCCCGCTTGAACCGCCTGGCTTGATCACGCAGGCGCGGACCGGGACCGACGACGGAAACAAGTGTGAAGATCCTGGATCGATACCTGGGCGGGGCCGTGATCGGCGGCACCCTGCTGACGATGGCGGTGCTGCTCCCCCTGATCGCCTTTTTTCTCCTCGCCGACGAGGTGAACGACCTGGGGGAGGTCTATGGCTTCGCCGATGCCCTGGCCGTGGCGGGTCTGAGCCTGCCGCGCTACGCCTACCACCTGTTTCCCATCGCCACCCTGATCGGGGCCCTGGTGGGCCTGGGGGCGCTGGCCAGCCATTCGGAGCTGGTGGCCATGCGGGCTACCGGCATGTCCATTGCCCGCATTCTCTTCGCTGCGCTCAAGGCCGGCCTGGTGCTCGCCCTGCTGGCATTGGCCCTGGGTGAGTTCGTGGCTCCCCCGGCGGAGCAGGCGGCGGTGCAATGGCGCAGCGATGTCAAGTCCGGCCAGGTCACCCTGCGCACCCCCCAAGGGCTGTGGGCGCGGGATGGTGATGCCTACATCAGCATCGGGGAGATCTTGCCGGGCTCCCGCTTGAGCAATATCTCCATCTACGAAACCGACGCTAACCGGCGCCTGGTCCTCGCCACCCACGCCGATGTCGCTCACTATGCCGATGGCGAGTGGGTGCTGGAGGGCATCTCCCGCAGTCGCATCTCCGACGAGGGCGTCGAGGTCCAACCTCTCGCCAGTACGGCCTGGGCTTCGCTCCTCAATCCCTCCCTGCTGCGGCTGGTGGTGGTGGAGCCCCAGGCGCTCCCGGTCTGGGACCTGGCGCGCTATGTCCACTACATGACCGCCAATGGCCAGGATGCGGGCAAATACGAGACCGAGATGTGGACCAAGATCACCCATCCCTTCCTGATCCTGACCATGATCCTGCTGTCCATCCCCATCCTCTTCGGTTCCGCCCGCAGCACCGGCCTGGGGGTGCGGCTCTTTCTGGGTATCATGCTGGGCATGGCCTACTATCTGGTCAGTCGCGGCTTTTATTTCCTGGCGATCCATTTCGGCCTGGCGGCCTGGCTGGCGGCGATCCTGCCGCTCCTGCTCTTTGGTCTGGCGGGGCTGTGGGTGCTGCGCCGGGTGAGTTGACCGGCGGTCAGCCGGGCGGGACTGGCTTATGCCGGTCTCTGCTTGCGCAGGAGCATGACCGGGCGGGTATGGGAAAAGTGGTCGTGGGGGGCCAGACCCCGGGGGTCGAAGGGGACCCAGAGGAGGCCGAGGGGCGCGGGGAGGAGGCTGGACCAGAGCAGGCGACGTCCGGCATCGCCGAGGGACAGGGGCTGGCCGTCGTCCCGCAGCAGGCGAAAGCGCCAGGCGCGCATGCCCAGGGTCTGGCCGCCGTGAGCCCAGAAATAGGCAAAAAATCCGTAGCCGACGGCGATGAGGTAAAGCTGGAACAAGACCCGGGGCCAGCCGGCGAGCCAAACCTCGGTCCCGCTCAGGGCAGAGGCGGGGACGATCACCAGGGTGGCGGCGAGCAGGAGCATCCCGAACAGCAGGATGAGGTCGTAAAGCAGGGCGGCGAGACGCCGTGCTAGGCCTGGCACGCGGGCCTGGGCGATGTCGATGGCCATGGCGGGCGGCGCGGCTCCGGCTAGGCAGGGGCGGGAATGCCCTGTGTAGTGCCATTGTCCCAGTATTGCGGGGACCCGTCATTAGTCGTCGGCCAGCGGCGGGGAATGATATCCGACCCAACAATCCGCAAACTCATATAACCACGCCCTCGGACCGCTCCCGAGGGCCTGATCCTGATCAGGGCCAGACCTGTGATTCGTATTGATCTCAAACCCATCCTCTTCCGGCTTCTGCGCGGCGTGCCCATGCCGGTCATCGCCATCCTGGTGGGGATGGTGGCGGGCCTCCTCGTCTGGGGGGTGCTGGAGCAGATCCAGAGCGAGCAGATCGGGCGGATCTTCGGCCAGGAACTCGAGACCCGCCTGGACCTGCGGTCGCGAGAGAGTTTGATGCGCTTTGATCAGTATCTCGCGCAATACGCGGCGACCACCCGGCTGGTCGCCAAGCATCGCCTCCTGGCGGAGTATCTGGACCCCCAAATCTGGACCCTGGGCGAGGATTTCACGCCCCGCCTTTATCCGGGCGAGCGTCCCCCCTGGCTGCCGGATTTTCTGGAGCGCGATGGCCTGGCGCCACCCAGCCATGTGTTGCTGGTCGATGGCGAGGGTAAGTTGCGGGAGATCCATGTCGCTGGCGCTGTCCCTCTGCCCGCGGAGATCGCGGCGGGGGTGGAGGACCACCTGCGCCATGATCGCGAGATCCGTTCCGTCTTCACCGTCTTCGAGGACCAGGTCTTCTTACTGGTGAGCGATGCCGTCGAGGATCGCAGGGGCTTCGTCCTGGGCAGCCTGGTAGTCCTGGTCCCCGTCGATCAGGGATTCCTCGTCGCCTCCCAGCGGGGTCTACTGGCCTCGGATAGCGCCATCGCCCTGGTGGATGCGGATGATCAGCGGGTCCTGGTCAGCATGGACCCGGATTGGCTGACCCCGGGCAGCCCCCTGTCCCGGTGGCGGGACGCCTACCTCATCACCTCGCAATCCCTGTTTGGCTACGAGGGGTCGGACCTCAACCTGCTGTTCACCACCCTCGTCTCCCATGACAGCGTGGACAGGATGTCCCGCCATGTGCGCATTTTCGAACGACGCCAGCGCGGTATCGCCGCCCTGGTCTTCATCGGGACCTTCACCCTGGTCATCTACCTGGTATCGGCGCGGCTCAATAAGGTCCTGCGGCGCCTGTCCGGCTTTGCGCGGCAGGCCCTGGAGATCGCCGATCCAGGCTTTAGCCGTGGCGCCAACCAATTGATCCTTCTGGAAGACTGGGTGCAGCAATTCACGCTCCTGGTGCTGCGCGCGCGGGAGGAGACCAGCCGGCGTCATGAAATCGCCATCCGGGAGAGCGAGGCCCTCAAGGCGGCGGTCATGGAGGCCTCCCTGGATTCCATTGTCACTCTCGATCGCCATGGGCGGGTGCGGGAACTCAATCCCACCGCCGAGCGCACCTTTGGCTATGGCCGCCACCAGGTCTTGGGCGAGAGTTTCAGTCGCCTCTTGCTGGCGGGGTCGGCGCGGTCCAATTTCTATGCCCTGCTGCGGGAAGGGCGCCGCGCCCAGCGCGAGGGACGCGAGCCCCAGACCCGCAGTGAGCTGTTGGCGCGGCGGTCGGACGGCACCCGGGTGCCCATGGAGGTCTCCGTCGTCCCCATCCAGTTGGAGGATGAGCTGTTCCATACCCTCTACCTGCACGACATCACCAAGCGCAAGGAGCGGGACCGGGAGATTCGCAGCCTGGCGGGTTTCGCCAGCGAGAGCCCCCATCCCATGCTGCGCGTCAGCCCCGCCGGCCACCTGCTCTACACTAATCGGGCCAGCGAGCCCCTGCTCAGGATGTTGGGCGTCGCCGGGGAGGGGCCCCTGCCGGCTAACTGGCTGGCCCTGGCCCGCGAGGCCCTGGCCGAGGGCCACCAGCGGGAGGGGGAGTTCGACTGCGACGGCCTGGTCTATTCCAGCCTCTTCGTCCCGGTCAGCGAACTGGGTTATGTCAACATCTATGCCCGCGATATCACCGCCGTGCGCCGGGCCGAGCAGGAGTTACGCCGGCACCAGGCGGAACTGGTCCATGTCTGTCGCCTCAGCACCATGGGCGAGGTGGCTACCGGCATGGCCCACGAACTCAATCAGCCCCTGGCGGCCATCGTCAACTATGCCAGTGGTTGTGGACGGCGTCTGCGTCAGGGGATCGGCGATCCGGAGGAACTGGCCCAGGCCATGGACCGCATCGGCAGCCAGGCCCAGCGGGCGGGGGAGATCATTCGCCGCCTGCGGGGCCTGGTGGGCAAGCAAGCGCCGGTGCGCGTCCAGGTGGATCTCAATCACATGGTGGCGGAGGTCAGCGCCTTTGCCGAGTTCGAGATCGCCAAGCTGGGACTGACCATCGAACTCGATCTGGCGGTGGGCGAGATCCCGGTCCGCGTCGATCTGGTGCAGATCGAGCAGGTGCTCCTCAATCTGGTGCGCAATGCCCTTGACGCCTTGGAGGAGGTCCCCCCGCACCGCCGGCGGCTCACCATTCGCGGCCGCCGGGAGGACCACTGGGCGGTGGCCACGGTCGAGGATACGGGACCCGGCATCCCACCCGAGGTCATGGCGAGGCTCTTCGATCCTTTCTTTACAACCAAGATCAATGGCATGGGCATGGGCCTGCCGATCAGCCAGACCATTCTGGACAACCATGACGGCCAGATTCGGGTCGATTCCGAACCCGGTGTTGGGACCCGGTTCCAGGTATTGTTGCCCTTGGCTAGCGAAGCGGACCCTGTCTAGGTGACGGGACCGCTGCGGCCGGGTCCGGGTTGGCGGGGGCCGCTCAAGCCGAGCCGGTCAGGCGCTTCTTGACCCGTTTCAGCCCCAGCCAGGCGAAGCCGACGACGAGGGGGACGGCGATGCCCATGGCGAGGGTGGCGTCGATGGGCAGTCCCCCTTGCTCCAGGCCCTTGAGGGCGTAGCCGATCAGCCCGACGCCGTAATAGCCGATGGCGATGACGGACAGGCCTTCGACGGTCTCCTGGAGGCGCAGTTGCAGGTGGGCGCGGCGATCCATGGACTCCAGAAGTTGACGGTTTTGCTCTTGGAGGGAGACCTCCACGCGGGCCCGCAAGAGACTGGTGAGACGGGCGGCGCGCTCGGCCAGGTCGGTCTGGCGATGCTGGGTGGACTCGCAGGTGGCGATCGCGGGGGCCAGGCGGGCGTCGAGAAACTCGGTGAAGGTCTGCAAGCCCTCGATGCGTTGTTGGCGCAGTTGCTCCAGCCGCTGCTGGACCATGCCGTAATAGGCGCGGGAGGCGTCGAAGCGATAGGTGGTGCGTGCGGAGATGGCCTCGATCTCGGCGGCGAGACTGGTCAAATCCGCCAGCAGATCGTTTTCAAAGCTGGGGTCCGCCGAGGTGCCCCGGCTGGCCATGCGGGAGGCCAGCATGGCCAGCCGACGATCGGCCTCGCCCAGGGTGGGTGAGACCTCCCGGGCCAGGGGAAACCCCAGCAGGGCCATGGCCCGGTAGCAGTTGATATCGAGAATCCGCTTGGTGAGTCGCCCGGCCTGGCTCTCGGACAGGCTACAGTCGCGCACCAGGATGCGCATGAAACCGTCGGGGTGGATGCGCATGTCGGACCAGGCGCGGGAGGCCCCGCCCACCACCCCGGAACCGATGATGGGGTTGCCCTCGAAGAGCGCGGCCAGTTCCCGGGCGTCGCGCTCGGAGGTATCGCAGGCATCGATGGCCAGGGTGACCGCGGCGATCACCTCCCCGGGGAGGTCGCGCAGCCACTCCTCGGGCAGCTCATTGAGCAGGGGCTCGGCGAAGGGATGGACGAAGGCGCCCTGCTGGCTGAAGGTGTAGGTGACGAACTCGGTATGACGCTCCCAACGCACCCGCAGGGGCCCCAGGTCCGCCGTGTAGTACTGGTGGATCTGCTCCGGGATCGGCCGTCCATAGTGGGCTAGCAGGCGCTTGAGGTGGGCGACGTTGCGGCCGGTCCCGGGCTCGCCGCACACGACGCCGAGATGGGAGATACGCTGCGGGGCACGGAGGGGGTCAAAGGTGCGGGCGTGCAGCTCGGCCGCGACGGCGTGGCGGAGCGGGTGCTCTCTGAAGACAAGGGGCATGATGGGCTTGATCCTGTTTGGGTGGCGCGCGTGGCCGGGCTAGGGGCGGGGTCCATCGAACTCGCCCATTTTAGTGCCAAGCCTTGCCGGGACGCTCCCTGGCTTGAGGTTCCAGAGGAACCGCCGGGGGATATGGGCTAGACTTTGCGTCGGTTAGGTCATTCTCCGTGTTGGGAGAGAGTCGATGAAAAGCGAACCCACCGTCTTCGTGGTCGATGACGACGAGGCCATGCGCCATTCCCTGGAATGGCTGATCGCCTCCGCCGGCCTGCGGACCCAGTCCTTCGGTTCCGCCGAGGAATTTCTGCGTACCTATTATCCGGGCCAGGCCGGGTGCCTGTTGCTGGATGTGCGGATGCCGGGCATGAGCGGTCTGGAGTTGCAGGCCTATCTGGCGCGGGAGGAGATCCGTATTCCCGTGGTCATCATCACCGGCCACGGTGACGTGGCCATGGCCGTCAAGGCCATGCGCGCCGGGGCCCTGGACTTCATCGAAAAGCCCTTCAACGACGAGGCCCTGATCGCTAGTTTGCGCGCGGCCCTGGATGCCGACCAGCGGCGCCGGGTCGATCGGCTACAAATGGCCGAGATCGCTCGACGGCTGGCCGAACTCACCCCCCGGGAACATGAGGTGATGGCGATGGTCACCGAGGGTCGCTCCAACCGCGAGATCGCCGCCGCCCTGGGCGTCAGCACCAAGACGGTGGAGGCCCATCGGTCGCGGGTGATGGACAAGACGCGCGCCCAGTCCCTGGCGGAATTGGTGCGCATGTGCCTGGTCGCCGGCATCCTGGCCAACGACGCCCCGGCCACCTGAGCCATGACTCGGGGCGAAAAACAGGAGAGGGCGGCCCCGGCCGGATACGGCCGTCGCGCGGTTTTATCCTGGGCCTGTTACGACTGGGCCAACTCGGCCTTCGCCACCGTCGTCATGGCCGGCTTTTTCCCGATCTTCTTCAAGCAGTTCTGGGCGGCGGACCTGGCGGTGACCGACAGCACCTTCTGGCTCGGGATGACGAACACCGCCGCCAGCGCCCTCATCGTGATCTGCGCCCCTCTCCTGGGTGCCTTGGCCGACCAACTCGGGGCCAAGAAGGGCTTCCTGCTAATCTTTACCGCCCTGGGGGTCTTGGGCGCCGGCGGCCTCTATTTCGTCGGCCAGGGGCACTGGGGCCTCGCCCTCGCCCTGTATCTCTGCGGCCTGGTGGGCTTTTCCGGCAGCAATATCTTTTATGATGCCCTGCTGGTGGCTGTGGCCGCCCCCGCCGATTACAACCGCGTGTCCGCCCTGGGCTATGCCCTGGGCTACCTGGGCGGCGGCCTGCTGTTTGCCCTGAATGTCCTCATGACCCTGTTTCCCGCCCGCTTTGGCTTTGCCGGGGCGCAAGAGGCGGTGCAAGCGGCCTTTCTGGGCGTGGCCATCTGGTGGTCCCTCTTCGCCCTGCCGGTGGCTCTCTGGGTGCCAGAGGCCGATGGCAAGGGCGACCAGCCCCTGGGGCGGGCGGCGCGGGATGCCTTCCGGGAACTGAGCCGCACCCTGGCCGAGATCCGCCAACGGCGGGATACCTTTCTGTTCCTGCTGGCCTATTGGTTCTACATCGACGGGGTGGACACCATCGTCCACATGGCGGTGGATTTTGGCCTCGCCATCGGCCTGGCGGCGGACAGCCTCATGATCGCCCTCCTCATTACCCAGTTCGTCGGCTTTCCGGCGGCCCTGGTCTTTGGCTGGCTGGGGGGGCGCTGGGGGGCCAAGCGCGGCATCCTGCTGGCTATCGGCATCTACGCCCTGGTGGTGATTCTGGCGTCGGGGATGACGCGGGTCGAGGAGTTCTATCTCCTGGCGGTGGTCATCGGCCTGGTCCAGGGCGGCATCCAGGCCCTCAGCCGCGCCCTCTTCGCCAGCTTCGTGCCGGCGGGGCGCGCGGCGGAGTTTTTTGGGTTTTACAACATGCTGGGCAAGTTCGCGGCGGTCCTGGGCCCTGGCCTGGTGGGCGTGGCGGCCCTGGTGACGGGCGACCCCCGCCTGTCACTCCTGCCGATCCTGGTCCTGTTCCTGATCGGCGCCTTGCTATTGTGGCGGGTGCGGGTGTAGGGGCTGGCCCTTCCGCAGCGTATTCAGCACCCGGTTGCCCTCGGCCTGGTCCAGTTCCCCAGGGGCCTCCTGACCCTCGCCCACGAGGAAATCCAGATGACCTGACTTGGGGGAATGCGACGGTAGCTGTTGGGGGCGGTGCGTGGGCTATGGCGCGCCAGGGTCGCCCTGAATCGTAGCAAGTGGCCGTCATACTCCCGCCGGTACTTGCCAAGCGAGCAATAAGACCTGTACGGTGAACTTTTTCACCTCAAGGTTTCAGCGATTGAGTTGGAACCATTTTTGCATTTTTCGTTTTGGTGACGACCGCCGTTCTGGGTGGCAACAGTGCCATTCTTGAGTGCGTCCGGGCATTTCCCCTTCCCGACTGCAGTCGGGAGTCCTCGCGCGGGTCGGCGCGGGATAGTCTGTCGGAGCCTGGGCTGCATCCTTTTGCCGCGTCCGGCGTCTCGATTCTTGTTCTGGTACCGACCGCGGTCTTTCTTCAATCAACCAACTCAGGTCTTCGCCGTGGGGCAAACCCAGGGTTGGCTTGGCTATCTGAGATAATATTTAAGTGTCATGGCTACCCAATTACCTACCCCCACACCCTCCGACGCGGCCTCTAATCCGCTGGCGCGGCTGCGCAGCGCCATGCAGGGCAATCCGACCGAACTGAAATGGCTTGCCGGTGCCATCACCCTCTTTGTGCTGATCTGGTTCCTGCCGGTGGGCACCGCCCGCTTTGACGGCGCCGTGCTGGAGGGGTTGGCCCTGCTGCACTGGTATGCCCGCGAGCATGTGCTGCTCTGCCTGGTACCGGCCTTCTTCATCGCCGGGGCCATCGCGGTCTTCCTGAGCAAGGACGCGGTGATGAAGTATCTCGGGCCGACGGCCAATAAGGCGGCGGCCTACGGTGTCGCCTCGGTGTCCGGTGCGATCCTGGCGGTATGCTCCTGCACCGTGCTGCCCTTGTTCGGTGGCATCTACCGGCGCGGCGCCGGCCTGGGGCCCGCCATCGCCTTTCTCTACGCCGGCCCGGCCATCAATGTGCTGGCGATCATTCTGACCGCCAAAATCCTTGGCCTGGAACTGGGGGTGGCACGGGCGGTGGGCGCGGTCGTCTTCGCCCTGGTCATCGGGATCATCATGCACTGGATCTACCGCCAGGAGGAGCGGACGCGGGCCACGCGCCAGAAGGGCCTGCTCCTGGGCGGCGGGACGGGCAGGCCCATCGGCGAAACTCTCCTCTTTTTTGCCCTGCAGGTGCTGATTCTGATCCTGGCCAACTGGGCACCGGCCAGTGCCGAGGATAGCGAGGTCTGGCATGCCATCTTTGTCTGGAAGTGGCCCCTGACCGCCCTGGCGGCCCTGGGTCTGGCGGGGCTGCTGGCCTGGCGTTGGCGCTGGCCCTGGCCACCCCTGGCGGGGGCCACGGGCCTGGCGGCCCTGCTGTTCTGGCTGATCCCCGGGCACCCGGAACTGGCCTTCACGGCCGGCGTGATGGGCGTGGCGCTGGCCGCCGCCCTGCAACCCGGGGAGGGCGAGGAGTGGCTCGCCGAGACCTGGGGCTTTGCCAAGCTCATCCTGCCGCTGCTGCTGGCCGGGGTCCTGGTAGCGGGTTTTCTGCTGGGGCGCCCGGGTCACGAGGGCATGATCCCCGCCGAGTGGGTCGCGGCGGCGGTGGGGGGCAATGGGCTGGCCCCCAACTTTCTCGCCGCCCTGGTCGGCGCCTTCATGTACTTTGCCACCCTGACCGAGGTGCCCATCGTCCAGGGGCTGCTGGGCGCGGGCATGGGCCAGGGTCCGGCCCTCGCCCTCTTGCTGGCGGGTCCGGCCCTGTCCTTGCCCAACATGCTGGTGATCCGGAGCATCCTGGGTACGCCCAAGACGGTCATCTATTGCTCGCTGGTGGTGGTCATGGCGACTATCACCGGCCTGGTGTTTGGTGCCTTCTACCCTTAGATGGAGTAAATGACATGATCAAGCTGCAAATCCTGGGCTCCGGCTGCGCCAAGTGCGCCACCCTGGCCCTCAATGCCGATGTCGCCGCCAGGTCCCTCGCCCTGGAATATGAACTGGAGAAGGTGACGGACATCAACGCTATCATCGATGCCGGGGTCATGAGCACCCCGGCCCTGGCGGTCGATGGCGAGGTCAAGAGCGTCGGCCGGGTCTTGTCGGTGGCGGAGATCAAGCAACTTTTGACGGCCTGACGGCGAGTCCGTCGTCACCTTGAAAAGGTAGCGGCGTGTGCGATGAACAGGCTGCTGGGTATACTCGGGTGACGCCATCGGCATGAAGAAGGTGAACTCAGCCAAGAGGTCGGCGGGGCGGCCCATTTCTTCCTTTACGACACCCCCAAGGGGGCCTCATGATCGCGGCCTTTGTTGGGTGGGTGGCCGCCGGCATCATACGGCCAGGCCAGGTGCTCAATGGGGTGCCCTGATCCGGGAGCCAAGATCGGATGTTTGTCATGCTTAAGTTCAAGTTGGAGAGGGTATCCCATGACTATCGATAGGGTTCGCAAAACCTGGCTGATCCTGGCTACAGGCAGCGCCACCCTGGCCGTGGCCAGCATCCTGGTGACCCACTGGCTCGGCCTGCAACCCTGTCATCTGTGCATTTTCCAACGACTGCTCTTCATGCTGATCGCCGTGCTGGCCCTCGGCGCGGCCCTCTTGCCGGGGCCGGGTCTGGCGCGCCTGGTCACGGGCGGTCTGGTCGCCCTCGCGGCGGCGGGTGGCACCGCTACGGCGGCCTATCAGACTTGGCTGCAGGAGCAGCCCCCGGGCGCGGTTGCCTGTCTCGGCAGCGAACTCAGTCCCATCGAGCGGCTGGTGGAGTGGCTCGGTCAGCTACAACCCGATTTGTTTCTGGCGACCGGGTTCTGCGAGGATAAGGCCCTGGTGGTTTTTGGCCTGTCCCTGGTCCAGTGGGCGCTGCTGTGCTTTATCCTGGTGCTGCTCACCAGCCTCTGGTCCCTGTGGCACGGCTCCCCCGGCGTGCCGCCAGCCCTTCGAGGCCGGTCACAACCAGCCAGCGCTCGCGGCGGGGACGCCCCATCCTCCGAACCGCCTGCTCGCTAGGCCCATTTCTTCCACCGAGGTACGCCATGGCTATGACCCGTCGCGATTTTCATGCTGGTTTAGCAGCCGCAGTGGGCATGGCCGTGTTGCCTAAGGCCTGGGCCTGGCCTTGGGGAGATGATTGGGTGGAAGGCCGTGACTGGGAGGCCCTGCCGGACCCCGCGGCGAACGCGCCGGGGCAGGCGGTCAGGGTCAGCGAATTCTTCTCCTATGGCTGCCCGCATTGCGCGGACCTGAATCCCCTGATTACGGCCTGGGCCAAGGAACTGCCGGCCGACGTCGAGTTTCAGCGTCTGCCCGTCACCTTTGGGCGCGCGGCCTGGACCATCCTGGCGCGACTCTACTATGCCCTGGAACTGGAAGGGGCCCTGGAACGTCTGGATCAGGCGGTTTTCGATGCTGTCGGCGCACAGCGGCTGAATCTCTACACGGAAAAGGCGGTCATGGACTGGGTGGCCAAGCAGGGGCTTAACCCGGAGGCCTTTCAAAAGCAGTTCAACAGCGTCGCCGTGGGCACCCGGTTGCGCCAGGCGCAGGCCAGCGCCAAGCGTTTCCAGGTCAACTCGGTGCCGAGCATCATCGTCGATGGGCGTTTTCGGGTCATCGGCGATGCTGGCCGTGGTCACGAGGGTCGGCTCGATATCACCGATTGGCTGATCAAGAAGGCCCGCGAGGGTCGCCCGGCCCAGGAAGCGGGCGGGGCGAGCACCTGATCCAGAACCCCCTTCAGAAGACCCGCGTCGCAGCAAAGGCCGCCAGCACCAGGAAAAAGACCCCGCTGACCTGGTGGAGCCGATGGATGGGGATGCGTCTGAGGAGGGTGACCCCCAGCCAGACCCCCAGGGCCGAGGTGGTGATCAGGGCCAGGGTGGCGCCGATCCAAACCGCCAGGGCGGGCAGGGTGCTGGCCAGGCCGGCAATGGCGATCTGGGTCTTGTCGCCCATCTCCGCCAGCAAGAGCATCAGGAAGGTGGTGGCGAAGATGCCATGGCCGGGCTTTTCCTCGATCTCGCCATCCTCCCCCACCTCCTCCTTGGTCAGCAGGGACTTGATGCCAAAGGCCCCGAAGAGCAGGGCCACGGCCCCCGCCAGGATCCTTTCCGGTATCCACTGCGCCAGTCCGGCGCCAAAGACGACCGCCAGGGTATTGAGGATGAGGAAGGCGGCGACAGCGCCGAGCAGCACCGGCAGGTGGCGATGACGGGCGGCCAGGGTCATGCAGACCAGTTGGCTCTTGTCCCCGATCTCTGCCAGGAAGATGAGGCCGAAGGTGGAAAAAATGGCGGTGAGGGTCTCTAGGGCAGACATGTCATTGATCTCGTCATTAGGTTTGTAGAAAGGGGGCGGCGGGAAAACCAGGGGGAGGCCTTCAGGCCGTCGCGCCATCGGGTTGGGGCATGACGTCCGGGCAAACCTGGATCTCGATGGTCGAGTGGACGATCTCCTCGTGGACCGCCAGGCGCTGGCGAATCGCGTCCGAGGTTAGGGCGAGGTCGTGGGTGAGGACCGTGATGGCGCAGGCATAGACATTCTTGCCCACCCGCCAGACATGCAGGTCGGTGATGCGCGTCTCTCCGGCGTCGGGACCGGTTTCCACGACCTCCCGGATCTCATCGACCACCGGGTGATCCATTTCCCGATCCAGGAGCACCTTGCTGGTCTCGATAATCAGCCCCTTGGCCCAGATCGCCACCAGGATGGCGCCCAGGATGCCCATGGCCGGGTCGAGCCACATCCAGCCGTAAATCCAGCCGCCCATCAGGGCGACGATGGCCAGGATGGAAGTGGCCGCGTCGGCGATGACGTGCAGATAGGCCGACTTGAGGTTCAGATCGGGATTTTGCCCCTGGTCGTGGGGGTGATGATGGTGGTGCCCGTGATCCTCATGATGATCGTGATGATGGCCGTGATCATGGTGATGTGCCTTGCCCAGAATGAGCGCGGACACCAGGTTGACCAGCAAGCCCAGCACGGCGATGACGATGGCTTCCTGGTACTGGATCGGCTGGGGCGACAGGATGCGCTCGACAGAGCCCACCACCATCATGAGGGCCACGCCCAGGAGGAAGATGGCGCTGGCGAAGCCCCCCAGCACCTCGATCTTCCAGGTGCCGAAGGCAAACCGCGGGTCCCGGGCGTAGCGCCGTGCCGAGGCGTAAGCCATCGCCGACAGACCGATGGCCACCGCATGAGAGCTCATGTGCCAGCCGTCCGCCAGCAGGGCCATGGAGTTGTACCACCAGCCGGCGGTGATCTCGACCACCATCATGGCGGCGGTAATCCACATCACCAGACGCGTGCCCCGTTCGGCGGCCTCGCTGCCGACGTTAAAGACATGATCGTGCTGCCAGTTCGCAAGATTGTCGATATGCATCCTCGTTCTCCTTACCAGTCCGGTGCCGCGCGAGCATCAGGCCAGGTCGCCGTGCTCATCAGTGCCGAGATTTGGCGATAACCGATTGAAAAAATTTTTATAAATTTCATGCCGCTGGCGGTGGGGAACCCCGGGCCTGGGGACGACGCCAGAGGGGAAACATCCCGTGGGGTGGCCAGGACGGCAACCGGGAAGGGGAGAGGCGGTTGGCGGAGGGCCTGAGGATAGCGGCCAGGGCCGGGATCGGGATCGGGTTACCGATTTCAGGGCCAGCGAGGATGCCGGGAGAGGAGACGAGGAGCGGCGCCATGAGGTTTCCCAGGCCGGACTTGAAGACAAATGACCATGACGCCTCCTCGGCCAAATAGGCGGCGTCATGGTCAAAGGTCTCGCCAAGCCAGGAAACTGCCTACGCCATGACCTGCCGGTCAAGTATGTTGACGTAAGCCTCTAACAAACGTAGAGCGGCTACTCCCCAATGACCTGGGTATTCTAACGGACGGGGTCTCTCCGGTCGATGGTTTTGCGGAGATCCCGATCCCCGTCATTAGGGGTGCAGAATCATGGGGGTTCCCCGTCGGATGCCTGCCCGCACCTGGCCAACCCTGTCCTACCGGGCTGACTAACCCGGGGCGGATGCCGCAGGCTTGACCGCCTCGATGGTGGCCGCCACCAGATAGTCCTCCACGCCCCGGCCTGGCGCCCAGTCGCGGATGAATTCCCGGGACTGATCCTTGGGCTGGATAGCGATGCGGGTGAAGCCCGCCCTCGTGAGCAAGGCCTCCAGATCCTCGATCCGCGCCGCACCGGCCATGCAGCCAGAATGCAGCTTGGGGTCGTCCCGCCATTCCGGGGGGAGTTCGGCGGTGGCGACCACGTCCGAGATGGCCAGCCGGCCACCGGGCTTGAGGACGCGGAAGGCCTCCCGAAAGACCTGGGGCTTGTCCGGTGACAGGTTGATGACGCAGTTAGAGAGGATGACATCCACCGAGGCATCCGCCAAGGGCAGGTATTCGATCTCGCCGAGACGGAACTCCACGTTGGCGAAGCCGCCCCGTTCGGCATTGTGTCGCGCCTTGCTGACCATGTCCGGCGTCATATCGATCCCGATGACGCGGCCCGCGGCGCCGACCTCGCGGGCGGCAAGGAAGGCATCGATGCCGCCGCCCGCGCCCAGGTCCGCCACCACCTCCCCAGGCCGCAGGGCCGCGATGGCGCCCGGGTTGCCGCAACCCAGTCCCATGTCGGCCCCCGCCGGCATCAGGTCCAGATCAATCTGGCTGTAGCCGAGGCGCAGGGAGACCAGGGTCTTGATGTTCAGCTCCGGGGCATCGCCACAACAGGTAGGAGAAGGGCCGCAACAGCCGTCCGCCCCACCGCCCTGGGCCACGCGGGCATAGTCCTCGCGTACCTGACTACGGATGGCGTCAGCGGCTCGCGCCTCTGCGGAGAGGGTGTTTTGAGTGGTTTTGGTCATCGGCTTTGTTGGATCCTCCACAGGATCATCATCTTGAGGAAAATAGTGCGGTCCTTCCTGGCATCGGGGGAGGCGGGCCTCAAGATGCCGAGGATGGACGCCCGCACCAGAATCAGCGGCTTGCGCCCCCACCATTTGCCCAGCCCGGTGAGCGTCTGCCGTTGTTGGCCTTGCGTTCCTTGTAGGACTGGGCGGAGAGGCGGGCAATCGGGAATCGGGTTTCGATGAAGGCGGGCATAAAAATCGACCGTGCACGCAGGGTTAATCCGGCGTCGATCCGGGCATGATTCCGCGCCTGGCAAAGGCTACGAGGGCCCCAGCACCAGCGTTCCGGGAAGCTTGCGGGCGGCCTTTTCGAACGTCACCAGGGTCTGTCCCGCGCACTGAGCCGCGCCATGGATGAGACGATCCACGAAGCCGGGGTTGGCGGTGGCCAGGCCGGACTGGGAAAGGACGGCGCGAGCCGTCGGGGAGACCTCGATGCCGGGCGTAGCGGCGAATGCCAGCAACATTTGTAAGGCATCGGCTTTCGAAACCCGATAAAAGGATTGCAGCGCGAAATACGCCTCGGCAATGACGAGGTCGCTCACCTGGACGCTGGCATTGGCGGCGAGTCGTTCCTCCAGAAAGAGGGCCGCGCAGTCGTAGAGCAGGGCGGGTTGCTGTACCAGCAAACGGATGACCACCGAGGTGTCGAGCGCCAGGGTGCGCGGATCATGGCTCACGGGTTTGCAGCGGGCGGATGCAACTTGGCGGCGGCCTCTGCTGACCAACCCTTGGCGATGGCTTCGCGGATCTCGTCCAAGTCATGACTCATGCCAGGTTTGATGTAGCGTTTCGCGATGTCCAGCCAGGCGGCGTTGTCGAAACGGGTCGGCGGGCGTTCGGCGCCAACGGCCGGGGGCGAGGACGTTGGAGAGGGCTGCGGCGGAGACTCGACCCAATATTCAAAAAGCTCCACGGCAACGGCTCGCACGGGACGGCCTTCGATGGCGCTACGCGCCTTGACACGGCGGTACAGTTCGTCGGGGATGTCGAGTGTCGCTTTCATAAAGCCAGTTTCCTGTATTGCTGTATCAGCGTCAAGAATCCACTGCATCTAGGTCGGGTTAGGCGAGTAAGTTATTTAACCCGCATCCGTAGCCGGTTGCGTTCATCGCCCCGTTCGTAGGCGATGTCCTCCGCATAGTTGCGGATGATGGCGAGGGCGAGGTCGTCGGGGAGATCGGCGGTTTCGAGGGGGTTGCCGGGGGGGCCGGCGCTGTCCAGGCGCAACTCCAGGCTACGGTGCTTTTCGGAATAGGCCAGCACCAGGTCGATGCCGTGGGGGCCGGGACCGGTCAGGAGGATGCCCAGGAGTTCCTCCGACAAGAGTTGCGCCGCGTGGGCGGTGCGGTGCGGGATCAGGTGCTTTTCGCAGAAGCCCTCGATCCTGCCGACCAGGGCGTAGAGATCATAATCCGCGCTCTCCACCCGCCAGGTCAGGCTGCGGACCTTGCCGATGAAGTCGCGGGTACGTTCGCGCTGGGGGTTGCCGAAGATCTGCTCGGGGGGGCCTTCCTCGTAGATCAGGCCCTCGTCCATGTAGAAGACCCGGGTTGAGACGTCGCGAGCGAATTCCATCTCGTGGGTAACGATGGCCATGGTCATGCCCTGCTTGGCCAGGCGCCGGATCACCGCCAGGACCTCGCTGACCATGGTGGGGTCCAGGGCCGATGTAGGCTCGTCGAAGAGGATGATCTCCGGCCCCATGGACAGGCAGCGGGCGATGGCCACGCGCTGTTTCTGGCCACCGGAGAGTTCCTCGGGGAAGCTGTGGGCCTTTTCCGCCAGGCCCACCATGCGCAACAACTCCATGCCGCTCGTGGCGGCCTCCGCCGCCGGCTTGCCGAGCAGGCGGACCGGGCCGATGGTGAGATTTTCCAGGGCGGTCAGGTGGGGAAAGAGGTTGAAGGACTGAAAGACCATGCCCATGCGCCGCCGCAGGGCCGGCACCTTGGCCCCGGGGGCCAGAATGTCCTGTCCGTCGATCTCAATATGGCCGCCCGAGGGCTGGTCGAGCAGGTTCAGGCAGCGCAGGAAGGTGCTCTTGCCCGTGCCGGAGGGTCCGATGATGGAGATGACCTCGCCTTGGTCGATCTCGACATTGATATCCTTGAGGACTTCCAGATCGCCAAAACGCTTGGAAAGATGTTCGACCCGGATCATGCTGATTTCACCCTGGCAGCAGGCGAGGAATAGGCTGAGGCGCATGATCGGGCATTGGGATGCCTAAGGCAACCAGGCCGGTATCCTGGGCCTTGCCCATCGGGTGTATCAAGGGGTGGGTGGCAACCCCGCCCTGATTTGGCACCCTTAACAATTTCTTGGGGCCCAGAAACGTCATCCTGCACAAGGTCGGGGCGCGGCGCTGGATCGCGCGCATCATGATGACCTGGGGCCTCGTCTCCATGGCCATGATGTGGGTGATGACGGTGGAGATGTTTTACCTCCCGCGCTTCCCGCCGAGCATTACCCTGGAGCCCCTCCTGGGCAGGGGTGTGATTCAGTCTCGCGGCTTGCTTGCAGCTATGCCCCCTGGACGCGGGGTGGCTTGCGCCTTCAGCCCAGCAGGTAGCCCCGCACGATGGCGATCTGCGCCTCGTCGAGAAAGGGGGGGGCATGGCCGACATTGGGGACTTCGGCGAGGGTCGCGCGGGGGCCCCGGGTGGCCATGGCCTGCCAGACCTCGGCGGTCAGCAGATCGGATTCGGCGCCGTGGATGGCCAGGGTGGGGCAGGTGATGGCCTCGTAGAGGGGCCAGAGGTTGGCGTTCTGGTTGGCGTCGCTGATGGCGCGCAGGGACAGGGCGATGCGTGGGTCATAGCGCGTCCGCCACCGGCCCTGGGCGTCCTGAACCAGGCCGGGTAGCAGAATCCGGTGCCATTGAGCGGGGCTCAGCTGACCAAAGGGGGCCAGGGCCTGGCTTTGTTGGGCCATAGCCTCCTCTAGGCTGTCCCAGCGTTCGTCACGACCGACATACTGGGCGATCCGTGCCAGGGATGGCCCAGAGATCTCGGGACCCACGTCATTGAGGATGAGTCGCTGGATGGGGCTGTCGGGCTGGGCGGCGAGGGCCATGCCGATGAGTCCGCCCATGGAGGTCCCCAGCCAGTCGACCTTGGCCGCGCCAAGCTGTGCCAGCAGGGCCAGCATGTTCTGGGCGTAGGTGGGGATGCCGTAGCCAGCGGGGTCGTCGAGCCAGTCGCTGAGGCCGCGACCGATGATGTCCGGGCAGATGACCCGGTAGTCATCGGCCAGCGCCTCGGCCAGGGTGTCGAAATCGCGCCCGCAACGGGTCAGGCCGTGGACGCAGATCAGCCGTCTGGGGTTGTCGATATCCCCCCAGTCGGTATAAGCCATGCGCAAGGCCTGAGTCTGGCCCGGACAATTGACAAAGCCTTCGCGAAAGCGGGACATAGGCTTATAGGGATACGCTGAGAATGAGAGATGGGTGGTAGCGCCGGATAGAGGCCCGTCCGGCGCCGGGAGAGGCTGGGCGTTACGCCAATTCGGCGAGGGCGTCTTCCTTGGTGTCGCAGATGCGCAGGATGGTATGGAAGCCTGAGAGATGGAAAACCTCCCGCACCTCGTCGGTGAGTCCGGTGAGGATCAGGCGGCCAGCCCGGGCCTTGACCTGCTTGGCGACCATCAGAATGCTGCGTAAACCGGCGCTGCTGATGTATTCCAGGCCATTGAGTTGAATAACAAAGTCCGACGCTTCCGGGGTGGCGGCCTCGGCGAAGGCCTTGTCGAAGAGCGGGGCTGTGACGGCGTCCATACGCCCCTGAAGTTCGATGATCCTGATGGCGCCTTGCTGGCTATGGGTGATATCCAATTGCTTACTCCTGGCTGAGGGTTGCCGTTAATGTCGCGCCGTCGAAGCGCGGAGTGAAATTTGGCCCGGATTATATCGCCGAGATAGGCTGTCGGGGAGGATTTTGCTGCCTACTGTCGAACCTCGTCCGGAGGGCTGCCCTGGATTGGTCTCTCTAAGATCGCCTGCTGGGCGCGGGCACCCCGGGGGTGTCACGGGCCCAACCGTGGCAAGGGTTCCGCCTTGGTTGAAAGCTGTCATACTGGCCAGATTCCGCCGACCCGACCCATGCCGAGCACTCCGACGACTCCATCTCCCCCACCCCTGTTGCGTATCGAGGGCCTTGAAACCCATCTCGGTCAGGGCAATCCCCCCCTCAGGGTAGTGGATGACCTGCATCTGGCGATCAGCCCCGGCGAGACCTTTGCCTTGCTGGGGGAGTCCGGTTGTGGCAAGTCCATGACGGCCCTGTCCCTGATGCGCCTGCTGCCCCCCTCGGGCCGCATTGCCGCTGGCCGCGTCTGGCTCGACGACATCCCGCTGTTGGAATTGCCGGAGAGCGCCATGCGCCGGGTGCGGGGCGGGCGCATGGGCATGATCTTCCAGGAGCCCCAGACCTCCCTCAACCCGGTCCTGACGGTGGGGCGCCAGATCGCCGAGGCGGTGACGGCCCACTCCGATCGTGACCGCCAGGAGGTGGCCGCCCGGGTCCTGGATCTGCTCGCTGCCGTCGGTATCCCGGACCCCGGGCGCCGCATCCGGGAATATCCCCATCAACTATCCGGCGGCATGAAGCAGCGCGTCATGATTGCCATGGCCCTGGCCGGCGATCCGGAGTTGCTGATCGCCGACGAGCCTACCACGGCCCTGGACGTCACCATCCAGGCCCAGGTGCTGCGCTTGCTCAAGCGGCTCCAGGCCGAGACCGGGCTGGCGGTCCTCCTCATCACCCATGACCTGGGGGTGGTGGCCGAGACCGCGGACCGGCTGGCGGTCATGTACGCCGGTCAGATCGTCGAAACCGCCAGCAGCGCCGATTTCTTCGCTCATTCCGCCCATCCCTACAGCCGCAATCTCAGGGACAGCCTGCCCGCGCCGGAAAAGCGCCAGGGCCGGCTGGCGGTCATCCCCGGCCGGGTGCCGCCCTTGAACCAGGTCTTCCGGGGCTGCCGTTTCGCGGATCGTTGCGACCGGGTGATGTCCCTATGCCGGGAGCGGGCGCCGCCCTGGGTGGAGCCCTGGCCGGGACACGGGGTTCGTTGTCATCTCTGGAACCTCGGGCAACCGGGGGTTGGCGTTCAGACACCTCTCCCCAGCCCTCCCCCACAAGTGGGGAGTGGGTCGGAAGGGTTACCGCAGGGGCGGGTAGCGGCGGTGGCGTCGCTACCGCTGGCCTTTGGCGAGACGATCCTTGCCGTTTCCGGGCTCCAGGTCCATTTCCCCATCCATAAGGGCCTCTTTCGCCGCCGGGTGGGGCAGGTGAGGGCGGTCGATGGCATCGACCTGGAACTCAAGGTCGGGCGCACCCTGGCATTGGTCGGAGAATCCGGCTGCGGCAAGACCACGGCGGGCAAGGGGTTGCTCCAGCTCATCCGCCCCACGGGTGGCGCCATCCACTACCAGGGCCGCGACCTGGCGGGTCTCGGCCCTGGCGCCATGCGGCCCTATCGCAAGGACCTCCAGATCATCTTTCAGGACCCCTTCGCCTCCATGAACCCGCGCCTGCTGGTGGGCGACATCATTGGCGAGGGCTTGCAGGCCCTGGGGCTGGCCCGAGGCCACGCCGAGCGCCGCGTCCGCGTTGCTGCCCTGCTGGACGAGGTCGGCCTCGCCGCCGATGCCGCCGATCGTTATCCCCACGAATTCTCCGGCGGTCAGCGCCAGCGTGTCTGCATCGCCCGGTCCCTGGCCGTCGCCCCCCGGCTGATCGTCTGCGACGAGCCCACCAGCGCCCTGGATGTCTCGGTCCAGGCCCAGATCCTCAATCTGCTCAAGGATCTTCAGGAACGCAAGGGCCTCGCCTACCTCTTCATCACCCACAACATCTCGGTCGTGTCCTATCTGGCCCACGAGGTTGCGGTCATGTACCTGGGACGCATCGTCGAGCGCGGCCGGGTCGATGAAGTTCTCCAGGACCCGCGTCACCCCTACACCCGCGCCCTGCTGTCCGCCGTCCCCCGCATCGATCCCAGCCAGCGCCGCGAGGTCATCCGCCTGGAAGGCGATCCCCCATCCCCCGCCGACCCACCCCCCGGCTGCCATTTCCACCCCCGCTGTCCCGATGCCCTGCCCGAATGCGCCCAGGCCTATCCCCCGGCGGTTCGCCTGAGCGAGACCCGCCGGGTGCATTGCCTTCGCGTGGGGGCGCCCAGCCCCTTGAGCAACCAGACGCCCATCAGTGCCATGGAGGAGCCAGGTCCTTCGGGTGATCCGATTCCGCCACCCAGTAGGAGCATCCCAGGGTAACCAAGGAGTTCCAATGTTCTCTTCTTTCCGAGGCCTAACGCTCAGCATCAGCGGTGGCGCGCAGTGCGGTCCGCTGCATGCTGTTGTTTGGCGCCTGCCCGCGATGTCTCATGCCCCCGCCCAGATCTGGGACAACACTTCCGCCTGTTCCAACACCGTCTGCGTGGCCTTCCCCCCCCCCCCCCGCGCGCGTCAGATATAGATGTCACCTCCCTCTGGGAGCCTTTTGTGTGAACATTGGGGGCCCCACCGCCGCGCCGCCCTCGGCCCGGCCCACGAGACACTTAGCCATGCGACAGTATTCCGCCGAGTTCAAAGCCAGCCTCATCGCCAAGATGCTGCCCCCGCACCATCGGCCCGTCCCCGACCTGGCGCGCGAGACCCAGATCCCAGCGTGACACCCGCTCCAGCTGGCGCACCCGGGCGCTCAAGGCGGGTAGCGACCTGGTCATGGCACCGACGCCCGACGAGCGCGACAGCGCCGAGAAGTTCGCCATCGTCATCGAGACCGCCCACCTCAACGCCGAGGAACTCAGTGCCTATTGCCGGCGTCAGGGGCTCTACCCCGAGCAGATCGCGGTCTGGCGGACCGCCTGTGTTCAGGCCAATGCCCCGGTCTGTGGCCAGGTCGAGCGCGCCCAGCGGCGGTCTGATCAACAGCGCATCAAGCACTTGGAGCAGGAGGTGGGGGCGTAAGGATCAGGCCCTGGCCGAGGCGGCGGCCTTGCTCATGCTCCAAAAAAACTCCGCCTGCTCTTAACGGACCCCGCGGACGCCTGATCGACCTGGAACAACGGCGGCACGTGAGCCAGCTCATCGCCGACGCCTGCGCGGCCGGGGCGCGCCTGGAGCGCGCCTGTGACATCGTAGGGGTGTCCCTGCGCACCCGGCAACGGTGGCGGACGGTGGCAGACCTCAAGGCCGATGGCCGCGCCGCGGCCGCCCAGGGGCGAACTCCCGCTAACCGCTTGAATGAGGACGAGCGCGCGGCGATTCTGACCGTGGTCAATCAGCCCGCCTTCGCCGCTCAGCCGCCCAGCCAGATCGTCCCCGCGCGGGCGGATCAGGGGCTCTACCTGGGCTCGGAGTCGACCCTCTATCGGGTGATGAAGGCGGCTAACCAGGTGTCGCCGCGGGGTCGGGCGCGCGCGCCGACCCATCGGCGCCCGGACCCGCTCACGGCGACCGCGCCCCATCAGGTGTGGAGCTGGGATATCACCTACCTGGCAACCAACGTGAAGGGGCGGTTCTTTTACCTCTATCTGTTCATGGATGTCTTCAGCCGCAAGATCGTCGGCTGGGAGGTCTTCACCCGCGAAAGCGCCGAACAGGCCGCGACCGTGTTCAGCCGCGCCTACCACCGCGAGGGGGTGACGCCAAAGAACCTGGTCCGGCCTGCCGATCATGGCGGGCCGATGAAGGGGGCAACCCTGCTGGCGACCTTGCAGCGCCTGGGGGTCATGCCCTCCTTCAGCCGGCCGTCGGTGAGTGATGACCACCCCTACTCGGAGGCCCTGTTCAAGACCCTCAAATACCATCCCAGCGCCCCCAGCCAGCCCTTCGCCAGCCTGGAGGACGCCCGGCAGTGGGTAGCCCGCTTTGCCGATTGGTACAACGAGACGCATCGGCACAGCGCCCTCCAGTTCGTGACCCCGGGACAGCGGCCCCGCGGCGAGGACCGCGCCTTACTCGACCAGCGCCGCCAGGTCTATGAGGCGGCCAGGGCCCGCCATCCCGAGCGCTGGTCCGGAAAGATCCGCCCGTGGGAGGCCGACACCGTGGTCTGCCTGAACCCCGGGCGACCGCCTAAACAGGAGTCCAATAATACCCCCTAACGTAACCTAGTTTATGCGACATCTTGCTTGACAGCGACCGCCAGCGGCCAGCCCCCCGGCGACCGGTGCCAACCTTGGTGCGTGCAACTGGGCTATTTGAAGCTCGCTTGACAATGAGTGGATCAACCGAGTAGGTTTCGGCTAGGGCAAGTCCCGCCGGGTGTAAGCTATTGCTGTTGTATTACTGCTTAACCGCGAGGGGTTGGTATGTCGTTTTCCTCCCATAAGACTGTGACCAAGATGGTTGGCGGCCTGCTGGCGGCCAGGGGGCATGAGCCCGAACTCCTTCTCCAGCACCTTATCGCGATACAGCAGGCTTATTCCTATGTGCCCGAGACGGCCATCGATGCCCTTTCGGCGGCCATGGGGGTGACGCGTTCGCGCATCCGGGCCTCCATCGACTTTTATTCCTTCCTGCACACCCGGCCGCGCGGCGTTTTCGACATCCTTTTTAGCGACAACATCACTGATCGCCTGCAGGGCAGCGAGGGGCTTAGAGCCAGGCTCTGTAATGGGCTTGGGGTCACTCTTGGCGAACCGAGGAGCGATGGGCGGGTCACGGTGGGTCTGACCTCCTGCACCGGTATGTGTGATCAGGGACCCGCTCTGCTGGTCAATGGGCTGGCGGTGACGGCCCTGACCCCGAGACGCATCGACCGCATCGCTGAGCTGGTGGAGGCGGGGGTGCCCCTGGAGCACTGGCCGCCCAAGTTCTTCGTGGTCCAGGACAATATCCACCGCGTCGGTGACCTGCTGAGCAATGCCGAAAAGATGGGCGCCGGCCTGCAGCGCTTCCTGGAGCTGGGCCCGGCGGGGGCCATGGCGGAGCTGGAGGCCTCCGTCTTGCGTGGCCGGGGTGGGGCAGGTTTCACCACGGCCCTCAAGTGGCGCATCTGCCGGGATACCGCCAGCGATGAACGCTACGTGGTCTGCAACGCGGACGAGGGCGAGCCGGGGACCTTCAAGGACCGTGTCCTCCTCAACCGCTACGCCGACCTGATTTTCAAAGGCATGACCCTGTGCGCCGGCATCGTCGGCGCCCGCCGGGGTTATCTCTACCTCCGCGGGGAATACCGCTACCTGGTCCCCCATCTGGAAGAGGTCCTGGCGCGCCGGCGGGGGCAGGGCATCCTGGGGCGGGACATCGCGGGCCAGGCGGGTTTCGACTTCGACATCGACATTCACCTCGGCGCCGGGGCCTATGTTTGCGGCGAGGAGTCGGCCCTCATCGAATCCCTGGAGGGCCGGCGCGGCGTGGTGCGCAAGCGGCCGCCCTATCCCGTCGTCAGCGGCTTCCTGGGGCGGCCCACGGTGGTCAACAATGTCGAGACCTTCCTGGCCGCCGCCAGCATCATCGAGTGGGGCGGCCACTGGTTCCGGGGCGCCGGCACCCAGCAGTCCACCGGCAGCAAGCTGCTGAGCATCAGCGGCGACGTGGCCCGGCCGGGGATCTACGAATACGACTTCGGCACCCCGGTGAGCCAGATCCTGGCGGATTGCGGCGGCAGTGGCGCCCAGGCCGTCCAGGTCTCCGGCGCGGCGGGGGTGACCCTGGCGCCGGCCGAGTTTCACCGCTCCCTGTCCTTCGAGGACCTGCCCATCGCCGGTTCCTTCATGGTCCTGGGTCGGGAGCGCGACCTCATGGACATGACCCGCAACTTCGCCCGCTTCTTTGCCCATGAGAGCTGCGGCTTCTGCACCCCCTGCCGGGTCGGCTGCCGCCTGCTGGAGGCCCTGGTGGAAAAGGTCGCGGCCGGCAAGGCCTCCGCCTACGACCTGGAGGAGCTGCGTAACCTGGGCAACCTGATGCGCCAGACCAGCTACTGCGGCCTGGGCACCACCGCCGCCAATCACGTCCGGGACATCCTCGACAAGTTCCCGGACACCTTCCACCGGCGCCTGAGCGGCCCGGACTACACCCCGGCCTTCGATCTGGATGGCGCCCTCTCGGTGGCGCGGGCCATCAGCGGGCGCACCGATGCCGGTGCCCACCTGGAGGCGGTATGACTCCCTTCAACCAGTTCCGGATCGACGGCCAGGCGATCCCCTTCACCCCCGGCCAGACCATCATGGACGCCGCCCTGGCGGCGGGGGTCTATATCCCCCACCTCTGTCACAACCCGGAACTCGCCCCCCACGGCAGTTGCCGGGTGTGCGTGGTACGGGCCGGCGGGCGCCTGGTGTCCTCCTGCACCGCCCCGGCGGCGGCGGGCCTGGAGGTGGAATCCGCCACCCCGGACATTCAGGCCAGTCGGCGCACCATCCTGCAGCTGCTATTTGTCGAGGGCAACCACATCTGCCCCGCCTGCCAGAAGACCGGCGCCTGCCAGCTCCAGGCGGTGGCCTATTACACCGGCATGCTGGCCCCCCACTTCACCCACTTCTTCCCGCGCCGCGACCTGGATGCCTCCCATCCGGACTTCGTCATCGACTTCAACCGCTGCATCCTGTGCGAACTGTGCGTGCGCGCCAGTCGCGACCTGGACGGCAAGGACGTCTTCGCCATCAGCGGGCGGGGCATCGCCAGCAAGCTGGTCATCGAATCCCCCACCGGCCGGCTCGGCGACAGCCGCTTCAGCGCCGATGACCGGGCCGCCCACGTCTGCCCGGTCGGCGCCATCCTGCCCAAGCGCGGCGGTTATAGCGTGCCCATCGGCCAGCGCCTCTACGATCGCGCGCCCATCAGCACCGTCGGCGACGTCGCGGCCAACGAAGGCAGGACTACCCCATGAGCGCCAAGATCAAGGTCGCCACCACCTCCCTGGCGGGGTGCTTCGGCTGTCACATGTCCCTGCTCGACATCGACGAGCGCATCCTGGCGCTGGTCGAGCTGGTGGAGTTCGACCGCTCGCCCCTCACCGACATCAAGCAGATCGGCGCCTGCGACCTGGGCCTGATCGAGGGCGGGGTCGCCAATGCCGAGAATGTCGAGGTGCTGCGCGACTTCCGTCGCCACTGCAAGATCCTGGTCGCCGTGGGCGCCTGCGCCATCAGCGGCGGCGTCCCCGCCATGCGCAACAGCTTCGCCCTGGCGGATTGCCTGACGGAGTCCTACGTCACCGGCATCGGCATCCACAACCCCGGCGTCCCCAACGACCCCGAGATCCCCCTGCTCCTGAACCAGGTCCATCCCATCCACGAGGTGGTCAAGGTCGATTACTTCCTGCCCGGCTGCCCGCCCTCCGGCGACGCCATCTGGACCTTCCTGACCGAGTTACTGGCCGGCCAGCCCATCAGCCTGCCCTACACCCAGTTGCACTACGACTGACCGGCCCGCGCCACCGAGGACACCGCCATGCACCGCCACCCGGAAATCACCCGCCTGGAGACGGCGGCCCAGCCCGCCGGCCTCAAGCGCATCGCCATCGACCCCCTGACCCGGGTCGAGGGCCACGGCAAGGTCACCCTGCTCCAGGACGCCGATAACCACATCCAGCAGGCGCGCCTGCACATCGTCGAGTTCCGGGGCTTCGAGAAGTTCATCCAGGGCCGGCCCTACTGGGAACTGCCGGTGCTGGTGCAGCGCCTGTGCGGCATCTGCCCGGTGAGCCACCACCTGGCCGCCGCCAAGGCCACGGATCAGTTGGTCGGCGTCGATGAACTCACGCCCACGGCGGACAAGGTCCGGCGCCTCATGCACCTGGGCCAGACCCTCCAGTCCCACGCCCTGCATTTCTTCCACCTCTCCTCGCCGGACCTGCTCTTCGGCTTCGATGACGCCGTCGGCCACCGCAACATCATCGGCGTCATCCAGGACTATCCCGAGATCGCCAAGCAGGGGGTGCTGCTGCGCAAGTACGGCCAGGAGGTCATCCGCGTCACCTCCGGCAAGCGCATCCACGGCTCCGGCGCCATCCCCGGCGGCGTCAACAAGGCCCTGACCACCGAGGAGCGCGACTACCTGCGCGCCGACAGCGACCAGATGATCGCCTGGGCCGAGTCCGCCGTGCAGCTCATGAAGCGCGTCTTCCTCGGCAACCCCGACTACCACTACCGCTTCGGCGCGGTGGATGCCAACACGCTGAGCCTGATCGGGTCCGGATGGGGCCTTCGAGCTCTACCATGGCGGCCTGCGTGCCCGCGACCCGGATGGCCGCGAAATCTTCGACCACCAGGATTACCAGGGTTACGAACAGCTCCTAAGCGAGGAGATCAAATCCTGGAGCTACATGAAGTTTCCCTTCATCGCCGCCCTCGGGCCGGAAAAAGGGCTGGTACCGGGTCGGCCCCCTGGCGCGGGTCAACAACTGCGACCGCTTCGACACCCCCCTGGCGGAACAGGAGCGCGAGGACTTTCGCGCGGCGGGGGAGGGGCGGCCCCTGCAGGCGGCCCTCGCCACCCACTGGGCGCGGCTCATCGAGCTGCTCTATTGCGCCGAGGCCATCCGGGAACTGCTGCGGGACCCGGACCTGCTGGGCGCCGACCTGCTGCGGGTGCGGCGAGCGCCGGCTCCAGGGCATCGGCGTGGTCGAGGCCCCGCGCGGCACCCTCTTCCACCACTACGAGATGGACGCGGATGGCCTGGTGACCAAGGCCAACCTCATCGTCTCCACCACCAACAACAACCAGGTCATGAACGCCGCCATCCGCCAGGTGGCCGCCCACTACCTGGACGGCCAGGAACTCACCGAGCCCCTGCTCAACCACATCGAGGTCGCCATCCGCGCCTACGACCCCTGCCTGTCCTGCGCCACCCATGCCGTCGGCAAGATGCCCCTGGAGTTGGAGTTGGTGGACGCCAGCGGCCAGGTGGTGGATCGCCTGTACCAGCGCGCCAGCGGCCAGATCGAGCGGGGCGGGGCGGGGGACTAGCGGCCGCGCCCCCGGCCCCCCATGGCGCCGCTCCTGATTTTCGGCTACGGCAATCCCTCCCGGGGCGATGACGCCCTGGGTCCCGAACTCATCCAGCGCCTGGAACGCTATCCGGCGGCCCCCTGGGAACTCCTCACCGACTTCCAGCCCCAGCCCGAGCATGCCCTGGACCTGGTGGGGCGGGCGCGGGTGATCCTGGTCGATGCCGACGTCAGCCTGGCGGAGCCCTACCGCCTGGCGCCGGTCATCCCGGACCGGGATGCCAGCTATACCACCCACGCCATGAGCCCCGGCGCCCTGCTGTGGGTCCATACCCAGATCGGCTATGGCCCGCCCCCGCCCTGTCTGCTGCTGCGCATCCGGGGCTATCACTTCGCCCTCGGCGCGCCCTTGAGCGCCGGGGCCAGGGATAATCTGGACCGGGCGGAGGCGTTTTTGGTGGGGTATCTGGGGGTGGGGGGGTAGGCGCCGATCCTGTCGGCGCATCCCCCAGGGTGTTCATGCTGGCGTTGGATTGACGTCACCCGTCTTGCAAGGCAAGTCCAGTCTCCTCGCCATCCTTGGCAAGGATAACGCTGTGATGAGCTAAGAATGATCAGCGCCAGTTCAGCACCAGGAACTGCTGCCTGCTACCTTTCCTGAGCAGCAGTAAGGCGCGTTTGTCGGGGCTGTGTTCGATGGCCTGCTTGAAGCTGGCGGCATCCTTGACCGGCTGTTGGTTGACCTGCAGGATGAGGGTGCCGGGCTCGATGCCCGCCTGCGCCGCTACCGAGCCGGACTTGACCGTCGTTACCACGACGCCTTCGCCGACCGCCACGTCGAATTGTTCAGCCAGTTGTGGCGTCAGGGTCTGCACCTTGAGACCCAGGGCATCGGCCTCCAGGGCCTGGCCCTGGCTGGGCCCGCTAGCGGCCAGCGCCTCCTCCGTCAGGGTGCCAATGGTCACTGGTACCTCCAGGGTTTGGCCGTTGCGCAGGATACTGATCAGCGCCTGCCCTCCGGGCGGAGTGAGGGCGATGCGATTACGGAAGGCGCCGACATCGGTGACCGTCTCGCCCTGGTGGCCGATGATCACATCACCCTGACGCAGACCGGCCGCGGCGGCTGGTGAGCCCGGGGTGACCTGAGCGACCAGGATGCCCTGGGCTTGCCCCAGGCCAAAGGACTGCGCCAGTTCCGGCGTGAGTTGCTGAATCAGGATGCCCAGATAACCGCGGGTCACCTCGCCAGCCTGGATGAGCTGGTCGGCCACCGCCCCGATCAGATTGCTCGGGATGGCGAAACCCACCCCCATGTAGCCGCCGTTGCGGCTGACGATGGCGGTGTTCATGCCTACCACCTCGGCATCGAGGTTGATCAGTGGCCCCCCCGAGTTACCCGGATTGATGGCGGCATCGGTCTGGATGAAATCCTCATAATCGTTGATCCCCAGGCTGGTGCGCCCCGTGGCGCTGACCACGCCGATGGTCACGGTATGACTGAGCCCGAAGGGATTGCCGACCGCGATGACCCACTCGCCGATATCGAGCCCTGATGAATCGGCCAGCGGCAGGGGCGGCAGGCCACCGGTCGGGATCTCAATGATGGCGATATCCGAACGCGGGTCACGCCCGGTAATGGTGGCCTCGAATTCGCGCCCGTCGCGCAGCTTGACGCGGATCTTCGCCGCGTTCTCCACCACATGATTGTTGGTTAGGATGTAGGTCTTGTCGGCCGGCATACCGGATTTGGGGCTGAAGATGAATCCCGAGCCCTGGCCAACCACCTGTCGCTTGGAGCGCGGTGCCTCCCGTTGTGGCAGTCCTGGATGGCGATCGCCGAAGAAGCGTTCGAAGAAGTCCTCGCCGTAGGGCATGGGATGGTTGAAGGGTAGGGCGCCCGGGGCTTGATCGGCACCCGCCGCCCCGGCGCCGCCCTCGGTCTGGATGTTGACCACAGAGGGCGACACCTTCCCGGCGACCGAGGCGAAGGCCTTGCCGCTCTGCCGCAGGCTCTCGATGCCGCCATTGGCGGCCAGAACCGATGCGGTACCGAGCAGGGTGATCAGAAAAATGCCCAAGACGGCCAGCGTCCGCCGGCCTCCGCCCACGCCGGTGGGCAGCCACCGCGAGATATGGCGGTGCGGTTCGCTGGGTGGCTGGATTTGTTGGATGAGGTTTCGTTGCATCAATCAGGCTCCGTTCACTGTTCGGCACCCCCGATGGTCATGCCTGACCTACCGAGGGCGCCAACTCTGGTTAGACTAGAGGGGTATGGCGGCCAAGACCCGGCAAGCCAGGTAGTGACCTCGGCTGCTGGTTTGCCCGCCACGGGCGGTAAGACGCCAAGGCCAGGCAGGTGGTTCCACAGCTTGACCCCTGGACCGGCTGAATCCTGGCTGTCCCGACTATCGAGGCGGTCTTTCCGGTCCAGGCGTGTGGGTCCTCTTCGGGTGGGATTTGGCCCGCCCTTGTTCACTCATCCCCTTCAGGTGCTTGAAACATGCGACCCTGGCGATCTCCTGATCACCACCTCCCCTCTCCTCCTCGGCTATCTGTTTCTTATGGGATTCATGACCTTGAACCAAGACCAGTTGCTGTACCTGCCCGACCCCACGCCGCCCTCGGCCGCAAACCTACGTCCACGCCTGGGGCCGGCCCTCGCCCCCTGGCCCTTGGCCAGCGGGTCCGGCGTTTCGGGGCTATGTCCGCGCCGAGGCTGGTGCGACCCAGGGTTGGCGAGGCACCCTGGTGCTGTTTCATGGCAATGCCGGCAGTGCCCGGGACCGGACCTATTACCTGAACGCCCTCGAACCCCTGGGTGTCCGCGTCATTCTGGCGGAATATCCCGGCTATGGCGGGCGGGATGGCAGCCCCAGCCAGGCCAGCCTGGTGGCGGATGGGAGCGAGACGGTCCGCCTGGCGAGGGCGGCCTATGGTGAGCCCCTGTGGGTCTGGGGTGAATCCCTCGGGGCCGCCGTCGCCGCCCAGGTGGCGGTGGCGGTCGAGCCGCCGGCCACCGGCCTGATGCTGATCACCCCTTGGGATAACCTGCCCGACCTGGCCCAGGCGCTCTATTGGTACCTGCCCGCGCGCTGGCTGGTGCGCGACCGGTACGACACGCGCGCCGCGCTCCAGACTTTTCAGGGACCTAAGGGGGTGCTGATTGCTGGTCGGGACCAGATCGTGCCGCCGGCCCATAGCCAGGGGCTCTATGAGGCGCTGCCGGAGCCCAAGCGGCGCTGGCTGTTTCCGGAGGCCGGTCACAATGATTGGCCGTCATACCCCGCGGCGGCCTGGTGGGGAGAGGCGGTGGCTTGGCTGGAGGCGATGGCGCCTCAAGCCGCGAAGACTTCGACCATCAGATAGCCGCTATAGGCCACATAGGCCAGGAGCAGCAGGGTACCGTCCAGGCGGCTGATACGTCCCGGCCTGCCGCCATAGCCCCGACCCAGGACGAAGAGGGAGAGGGTCAGGACGGACATGGTCATGATGTCGCGGCTAAAGACCTCGGGTCCGACCGTCAGGGGACTGATGGCCCCGGCGATGCCGACCACGGCCAGGGTGTTGAAGATATTCGAGCCGATGATGTTGCCCAGGGCCAGGTCGTGCTCCCCCTTGCGCGCCGCCACGATGGAGGAGGCGAGCTCGGGCAGCGAGGTACCCACGGCGACGACGGTCAGGCCAATGATGAGATCACTGATCCCCAGGCCCTGGGCGATCTCGATCGCGCCCCAGACCAGAAGGCGTGAGCTCAGGATCAGCAGCACCAGACCGGCGAAGGTCCAGAACAGGGCCTGGCGGGTCGTCATGGCCACGGCGGCGACTTGCTCGTCCACCTCGCGATCCAGGGTATCCGCCGTCTTGCTCAACCCTTCCCAAATCATCCAGCCCATGACGCCGGCGAAGACCGCCAGCAGCGTCCAGGCATCCCCGCGCGTGATTTCCCCACTCCAGACCTGCCATGCCGCCAGGGCCGTGACGGCGGCGAGGATGGGCAGTTCCTTGCGCGGCACCTGGGAGTTGACAACGATGGGGCTGATCAGGGCCGTGATCCCCAGGATGAGGGCGATATTGGCGATATTGGAGCCGTAGGCGTTGCCGAGGGCGATGCCGGAACTGCCCTGATAGGCCGCCAGGGCGGAGACCGTCAACTCAGGCGCCGAGGTACCGAAGCCCACGACGACCATGCCGACGAGGCGCGCCGGCATGCCGAAGTGACGGGCGGAGGCGGCCGCCCCATCCACGAACCGATCCGCGCTCCAGACCAGGAGCGCCAGGCCAACGACAAGGGCGGCAGAAGCAAGAATCATGGCGAGCTAGGGAACATTTGAGGAATTAAATCATGATAAAGCGATCGGCGCCTCCTTGCATGAGAGGAACGGGGCGCGGTCTTGTTTTCTGTTCGTGTTCTCGGCGATGCCGAGGGATGGGGTCTGGGACTTTGAGGATTATTCAATAGCCCCGAAAATACCAGCGATTGTCCCAGCCAGGCAGGGGTGAGTTGGGGCTGTCGGGCGAGGCTTCCGGGTTCGGGGGGACGGGCGGTGCTTGGGTTTGCCTGGGACCCTGGCCAAGGAAATATTCGCGGTCACGTTCAATCTGTTCCAGGAAGGTATCGCGACGCCGCTTTTGCTCCAGATGGAGGGCCTCGGCCCTGGGGCTATGATAGCGGCGGCGGGCGTCCGTGGCCTCCCGCGAGGCCTGGCGGCGCTCTTCCCAGGCCCGTCGCTGGGCGCGCACGGCGTCAAGCCATTGATCGCCGCTCCCGGTTTCGACGGGCGGGTCGATGTCGGCGGGCGACCTTGCCCCGGAGTTCTCCGCGGCACCCAGGGGCGTGATAAAAAATACGAAGGATAACAAGAGAAAATAAAACCTGATCGCCTTGCTCATGTCGCTGACCAGCATCTGGAGTGCCCGCGCGACGGCTATGCCGAAGACTACCGTGGGTCTAAATTTCAATATTTGATTATCTACCGAAACTACAAGCGGATGCCTTGTCCTGCATCAAGTTTTTGGACTTTACCTCCGGTTTAGGGGGTGGGGACGGGGGAAGGCGGGCGGCCTCAATCCCCCGCCTGCTCCAGACGGCGGTGGATCTCGGCGCGCAGCCAGCGCAGGGAGGTCTCGGCGGTGATGGGGGTCTCGTTGCGAGTAGTGATGAAAAATACGTCATCCACCAAGGCCCCGATGGTGGCGATCTTGGCGTTGTGGAGCCGGATGCCGCCCTCCTCGAAGATGGCGCCGATCTCGGCCAGGAGGCCCGGGCGGTCAAGGGTGGCGAGACGCATGAGGGTGCGATGATTACGTGGGTCAGGCAGAAAACTGACCTCGGTGACGGTAGGGAAGTTCTTGAGCTTGCGCGGCAGGCGGCGAACGCCCTGGATTTCATCCTCCGGGTGGGCGAGGACTTTGCGCAGGGCGTCCGCCAGTCGCCGCATGGCTAGCGGGTCCGTGAGGGGCTGGCCCTGGTAGTCGAGGACGTGGAAGGAGTTGAGGGCCATGGCGTCGTCCGTGGTCATGATGCGGGCATCGACGATATTCAGGCCCTGCTGGTCGAGGACGGCGGTGGCCCGGCTGAAGAGCAGGTTGCGGTCCGGGGTGTACATGAAGACCTCGGAGCAGCCGCGGGTCGTCACGGGGCGTATGGCAACCAGGGGCAGGTTGTCAGGCGGATTGGTCAGGACCAGCCGGGTCTGCCAGGCGATCTCGTCGGGGGAGTTGTGTTGGAAGTAATCGAGGCTGAACTTGATCCAGAGGAGGGTGCACTGGGCCCGGCTCAGGCCATAGGCGCCAAGCTGGCGCAGGGCCTGGTCCTGCTTTTGCTGGATGAGGTCGTCCTGGGCCAGGGGGTTGTCCAGGCCCGCGTAGCAGGGCGAGGCGGGTGGCCTGGTAGAGCTCCTTGAGGAGCGAGTCCTTCCAGGCATTCCAGCGCGCCGGGATCGGTGGCGCGGCATGTCGGCCACGGTGAGCAGATAGAGATAGTTGAGCCGATCGACGTCGCCCACCAGGGTGGCGAAGGTCCTGGATGACCGGGGGTCGCTCAGATGTCCTTGCGTTGGGCGGTCATGGACATGATCAGGTGCTGTTCGACCAGCCAGGAGACGAGGCGGCTGTCGAACTCGCGGCAGCTCGTGGAGTTGGCAGAAGTCCCAGGCATCGCGGGTGCCGAGCATGGAGTGATCGCCGCCGCGGCCCTTGGCGATGTCGTGGAAGAGTCCCGCCAGGTAGAGGAGTTCCAGTTTGGGGATGCGCTTGGGCGATGGTGGTGCAGAGGGGCAGATTCTTCATCGCCCGCGGGGTCGGCGAAGCGGCGCAGAGTTGTGCAGCAGCATCAGGGTGTGCTCGTCCACGGTATAGACATGGAAGAGGTCGTACTGCATGCGCCCGACGATGTTGGCGAAGGCCGGCAGGTAGGCGGCCAGGACCCCGTAGCGATTCATGCGCGGAGAGGGCCTCGGCGGGGCCCTTGGGATGGCGCATGATCTCCATGAAGAGGCTGCGCGCCCGCAGGTCGGCGCGGATGCGGTCGTCGATGAGGTGGCGGTGCTCCCGGATCAGGCGGATGGTGCTGGCCCGCACGCCCCGGATCTCGGGGTGGGTCTGGAGCAGGAGAAAGATCTCCAGCAGGGCCACGGGATTGTGGCGGAAGACATCCGGGTGGGTCACCTCCAGGAAGCCGCTGACGGCCTGGAAACGCCGGTTGATGGCCACCGGCGGCCCAAGCTGGTCCCGCAGCAGGATGGCCTCGCTGGAAGTAGCTGCAGCAGCATCTCGTTGAGCCGGTTCAGCTCGATCACGGTGCGGTAGTACTGTTGCATGAACTGTTCGACGGCCAGGTTGTTGTCGCCGTCATCCAGAAGCCGAAGTCGCGGGCCAGGCTGCGCTGGTAGTCGAAGAGGAGCCGATCCTCGTGGCGTCCGGCCAGGCGGTGGAGGGCGAAAGCGGATGCGCCACAGCCGGAGCCTGGCCCTCGATCAGGGTCAGGTACTCCGCCTTCGGTGAGAAAGCCGTGGCACGACCAGGTCGTGCAGGGTCGTCGGCGGCAAAGTGACGCTTGGCGACCCAGCCGATCATCTGGATGTCACGCAGGCCGCCGGGATTTTCCTTGATGTTGGGTTCGAGGTTGTAGGCGGTGCCACCGTACTTATGCCAGCGTTGCCGTTGCTCGGCGGTCTTGGCGGCGAAAAAGGCGTCGCTGGGCCAGAGGCGGTCCGGACCGGTGGCGGTGCGCATGGCGGCGAGGAGCTGGGCATCACCCGTGATCAGGCGTCCCTCCATGAGGTTGGTCATGACGGTGACGTCGGCCCGCGCCTCCTCGACGCACTCGCCCAGGGTGCGCACGCTCTGGCCGACCTCGGGCCTATGTCCCAGAGGAAGGTGATGAAGGCCTCCAGCGGGGCATCGAGGGCGGCGCGGCCTTCGCCTTCGTCCTCGCCCAAGAGGATCAGGATATCCAGGTCCGATCCGGGGTGCAGTTCCCCCCGGCCATAGCCACCGACGGCGACCAAGGCGATGGCCGTGGCTCCGGGGCTGGCCGGGGGCAGGTGACGCTCCCAGGCGCGGGTCAGGATGGTATCGACCAGCAGGCTGTGGGTCCGTACCAGGTCGGCGGCGGGGACGCCCTGGTCAAAGGCCTCGAAGAGGCGTTGGCGGCCCTCGCGCAGGGCCTGGCGAAAGGCGGGAATGGGCTCGGAGCCCGTCGGCCAGGGCCTCGTCGATCCGCGCTTGGGCGAAGGCAACCAGGGCCTCGGCTTTGGCACCCCCCATCATGGCTGGCCCAGCTCCTCGCGCTCCTCCTGGCGCAGGGTCAGGATCTCGTGGCCATCGGGGGTGACCAGGACGGTGTGTTCCCACTGGGCCGAGAGGCCGCGATCCTTGGTGACGACCGTCCAGCCGTCCGGCAGCAGCTTGATGAAGCGTTTGCCGGCGTTGACCATGGGCTCGATGGTGAAGCACATGCCGGCGCGCAGCACCAGACCCGCGCCCGCGCTTGCCATAGTGCAGAACCTGGGGTTCCTCGTGGAAATCGCGGCCGATGCCGTGGCCACAGTATTCCTCCACCACGGAGAAGCGGTGGCTCTCGACGTGGCTCTGGATGGCATGGCCGATGTCGCCCAGGGTCGCCCCGGGGCGGACCTGGGCCAGGCCGATCCACAGGGCCTCGCTGGGTTACATTGACCAGGCGGCGGGCGAGGATGGAGGGTTCGCCGACGCAGAACATCTTACTGGTGTCACCGTGATAGCCATCCTTGATGACGGTGATGTCGATGTTGAGGATGTCTCCCTTCTTGAGTCGCTTGTCGCTGGGGATGCCATGACAGACCTGATGGTTAACCGAGGTGCAGATGGAACTTGGGGAAAGCCGCGGTAGTTCAGGGGCGCGGGGATGGCCTCCTGCTCCTGGATGATGAAGTCGTGGCAGATGGCGATCGAGTTCCTCGGTGGTGACGCCGGGGACCACGTGTTCCTCGATCATCTCCAGGACCTCCGCGGCCAGGCGTCCGGCCACGCGCATTTTCGCGATTTCGTCCGCGGTTTTGATGGTCACGCTCATGCTGGGATGGCACTTCCGGAGTGGCGAAGAGTGGGGAGTGGTTCGGGAGACAAGCCGGGATTGGCTTGAGAATTGCTCGAATCCGGTCGCTTATGGTATAAAAGGCGACGCTGATCGGCAAACCGATTCGCCATTTTTGGCTGCCGGGTGTATGCCGCTAGGCCCCAAGGCGCGATAACCAAAGGTTTTTCGCTCTATTTTTTGGTTCGCGCGACGCGCGGGCCCTGTCATCGCCACACACGTCTCGTCACCGGGATAACCGGGTGCCCGCTAGCGCGGGTTGTTTCCTGGGGAGGCGTGGAGGTTCAACCCAACCAATCGAGGTTATGATCATGAGCCAAGTTTCCATGCGGGACATGCTGGAGGCTGGCGTCCACTTTGGACACCAGACCCGTTATTGGAATCCCAAGATGGGGGCCTACATCTTCGGTCACCGCAACAAGATTCACATCGTCAACCTGGAAAAGACCTTGCCGCTCTTCCGCGAGGCCCTGAATTTCATGGGCTCCCTGTCCGCCAACGGCGGCAAGGTTCTCTTTGTCGGCACCAAGCGCGCCGCCCGCGATGCCATCCGCGAGGAGGCCATCCGTTGCGGCATGCCCTTCGTCAACCATCGCTGGCTCGGCGGTATGTTGACCAACTTCAAGACCATCAAGCAGTCCATCAAGCGCCTCAAGGACCTGGAGGCCATGTTCGAGGATGGCTCCATCAACCGCTTCAATAAAAAGGAGGCCCTCGGCCTGAGCCGCGAGAAGGAGAAGCTGGAACTGAGCTTGGGCGGTATCAAGGAGATGGGTGGGTTGCCGGATGCTATCTTCATTATCGACGTGGGTCATGAGAAGCTGGCCGTGACCGAGGCCAACAAACTTGGCATCCCGGTGGTGGGCGTGGTGGACACCAACAATGATCCCGGCCCCATCGACTATGTGATTCCCGGCAATGACGACGCCATCCGCGCCGTGCGCCTCTATATCGCCGAATCCGCTAACGCCATCCTGGACGGCCGTCAAAGTGCCGCCGCCATGGCCGGGCGCGATGAGTACATGGAGTCCGCGCCCGCAGAGGCCGCTGCCTGACGTCCTGGCCCCGGCCAAACCTAAACAGTGGTGAATCCCTACCCGGCGTGCCGGGCAGGCGCCCCTGAATCCTGTTTTCGCCCCGCGCCGACCTACGGACCGCGCCGGGCACATTCGCGACACCAGATTTTCGGAGCATTTGTTTCATGGAGATTACAGCCTCATTGGTCAAGGAGCTCAGAGAGCGTACCGGGGCCGGCATGATGGAGTGCAAGAAGGCCCTGGTGGAATCCCAGGGCAATATCGAGGCCGCCATCGAGGCCATGCGCAAGTCCGGTCAGGCGAAGGCCGCCAAGAAGGCCGGCCGCATCGCCGCCGACGGCGTGGTGGTTATCAAGGTCGCCGCCGATGGCAAGAGTGGCGTCATGGTTGAGGTCAATAGCGAGACCGACTTCGTCGCCAAGGATGCCAACTTCAAGGATTTTGCCGACGCCGTGGGCGAGGCCGCCCTGGCCGCCAGGGTCGCGGATGTCGAGGCCCTGAGTGCCCTGCCGATTCGCGCGGGCGAGGCGACCACCATCGCCGAGGCCCGCGAGGCCCTGATCGCCAAGATCGGCGAGAACATCCAGGTGCGCCGCCTGGTCCGTTTCGAGGACGCCAAGGGACAGTTGCACAGCTACCGCCATGGGGTGCGCATTGGCGTCCTGGTGGAGATGGAGGGCGGTGACGCCGAGCTGGGTAAGGACATTGCCATGCATGTTGCCGCCAGCAACCCCCTCTGTGTCGATGCCAGCCAGGTCCCCGCCGAGGTCCTGGCAAAGGAAAAGGATATCTTCCGCGCCCAGGCGCTGGAGAGTGGCAAGCCGGAGGAGATCGTGGACAAGATGATTGAGGGGCGCGTCCGCAAGTATATGGAGGAGATGACCTTGCTGGGTCAGCCCTTTGTCAAGGACGTCGAGGTCACGGTCGAAAAGCTGCTTGGCCGCGCCGCTGCCAAGGTCCATCGTTTCTCGCGCGTCGAGGTTGGCGAGGGCATCGAGAAGAAGCAGGAAAACTTCGCCGACGAGGTCATGGCCCAGGTGCGTGGCGACTAGCGAGGTGGTTGGGGGCACGCAAAGGCGTAAGTTGAAGTGGTCCCCCTGCCTGGCTCCAGGCGGCCCCTGGACCGGCTTCGCCTTAGCCCCTCCGCCCATGCGCGGCGGCCCACTATAATTCCGCGGATCACCCCACAGGAGGGCTTATCCCGTGTCCCAACTAGCCTATCGGCGGATTCTGCTCAAACTCAGCGGCGAGGCCCTCATGGGGGGCGGCCAGTTTGGGATTGACCCCGGCATCATGGGCCGGCTTGCCGAAGAGGTAAAGGGGCTGGCGGATACGGGCATTCAGCTTGCCCTGGTCATTGGCGGCGGCAACATCTTTCGGGGCGAGGGTCTGGCGGGGGCCGGCATGGACCGGGTGACCGGGGACCACATGGGCATGCTGGCCACGGTCATGAATGCCCTGGCGATGCAGGATGCCCTAGAGCACATTGGCGTCGGTACGCGCGTTATGTCCGCCCTGCGGATCAACCAGGTCTGCGAGGACTTCATCCTCCGTCGCGCCCTGCGTCATCTTGAAAAGGGGCGGGTGGTCATCTTCGCCGCCGGCACGGGCAACCCCTTCTTCACCACTGATTCGGCCGCCAGCCTACGCGCGGTAGAGATAGGCGCCGAACTGCTCATTAAGGCCACCAAGGTCGATGGTGTCTATTCCGCCGATCCCATGAAGGACAACCAGGCCGTTTTCTACCCGCGCTTGACCTATGATCAGGCCTTGCGCGAGAACCTCAAGGTCATGGATACCACGGCCATCGTCCTCTGCCGGGATAATCACATCCCCATGCGTGTTATGAATATCCATCAATCCGGGGCCCTGATGCGCCTGATCCAGGGCGAGGCCATCGGTTCCCTGGTCGAGAGCGGAGACTGAGATGATCAACGATGTCAACAAGGACGCCGAGACGCGGATGGCGAAGAGCGTCGAGGCCTTGGGCCTCGAGCTGGCCAAGATCCGCACCGGTCGCGCCCATCCCTCCCTGCTTGATCACATCCGGGTCAATTACTACGGCAATGAGGTGCCTATCAAGCAGGTGGCCAACGTCACCGCCGAGGATGCCCGCACCCTGGCCGTGGCCCCCTGGGAAAAGGGCATGGTGACGGTGGTCGAGAAGGCCATCATGCAGTCCGATCTGGGGCTCAACCCCAACACCGCCGGGGCCGTGATCCGGGTGCCCATGCCGGCGCTGACCGAGGAACGCCGCCGCGATCTCATCAAGGTGGCGCGCTCCGAGGCGGAGCAGGGCCGGGTGGCCATACGCAATATCCGGCGCGAGGCCAATAACGAATTCAAGGAGATGGTCAAGGAGAAGATGATTTCCGAGGACGACGAGCGCCGGGGCCAGGAAACCATCCAGAAGCTGACCGATAAATACGTCAAGGAGGTCGATCAAGTATTGGAGGCAAAGGAAAAGGACCTCATGGCCATCTGATCCGGCGGACCAGTACGGGAGCACGGCATGGCCAACAACACGAGTGAGAAGGCGGGCGCGGGCGCTGTCCCCCGGCATGTCGCCATCATCATGGATGGCAATGGCCGTTGGGCGCGGGCGCATCATTTGCCGCGCGGCGCCGGGCACCGCGCGGGAGTCAAAAGCGTCCGGGCCGTGGTCGAGGAGAGCATCCGCCAGGGGATCGAGGTCCTGACCCTCTTCGCCTTCAGCAGCGAGAATTGGCGGCGGCCCAGACCCGAAGTCGATTTCCTCATGCAACTCTTCCTCACCGCCTTGAGATCCGAGGTGAACAAGCTCAAGGAGAATGGTGGGCGCTTGCGCGTAATTGGCGATCTCGGGGCCTTCCCCGAACGCTTGCGGCAAGAGATCGCCGAGGCCGAGGTGGCGACGGCGGCCAATACCAAACTGACCTTGCAGATCGCCGCTAACTATGGCGGCCGTTGGGACCTGACCGAGGCGACGCGGCGTATCGCCCAGGCGGCCGTCGCGGGGCTGCTGGATCCGGATACCCTCAGCGAGGTCACCCTCGCGACCCAACTGGCTACCGCCGGCCTGCCGGACCCCGACTTTTTCATCCGTACCGGCGGCGAGCGGCGGTTGAGCAACTTTCTGCTCTGGCAGTCGGCTTATGCCGAACTCTATTTTACCGATCTCATGTGGCCGGACTTTGGCGCCGCGGCCTTCGTCGAGGCCCTGGCCGACTATGGGCGGCGCCAACGTCGCTTCGGCCAGACCTCCGAGCAGGTGATGGGGCAGAGCCCCCAGGCTCTGGACTCGGCCCCGGAATCTCCGCACGATCCGGACCGGGTATCCACGTGGCGTTGACCAGCCTCCAGAGTCGCGTCCTTACCGCCTCGATCCTGGCCCCGATCGTCATTCTGGCGGTGCTGGCCTTGCCCACCGCGGGGCTTCGCCCTGACCCTGGGCCTGATCCTGCTGGGCGGTGCCTGGGAGTGGTCGGCCCTGGGGGGCTTGACCACGCCAGCGGCGCGGCTGGGCTATGTCGCCCTCATGGTTGCCGCCCTGATCATGCTCTGGTTTCTGCCCAAGGCGGGGGTGGCGCCCTTGCTCCTGCTGGTCAGCCTCTGGTGGTGGCTGGTCGCGGTCTGGCTCTTCCGGCTGAGGCAAATCGAACCGGGCGCGGGTCCAGCCCCGGGACGCCTGCTGGCGGGGCTGCTGGTGCTGACCGGTCCCTGGCTGGCCATGACTCAACTCCACGGCGCCTCGTCCCGGGGTCCCGCCCTAGTGCTCTTTCTCCTGATCCTCATCTGGACGGCGGACATCGCCGCCTACTTTGCCGGCCGCCGCTGGGGCAGGACCAAGCTGGCGCCCGTCCTCAGTCCGGGCAAGACCTGGGCGGGGGTTCTGGGGGCCGGGGCGGGTGCGGCCCTGCTGGGCCTGGCGCTGGGCTACTGGCTGGATTTCGCGCCCCTCGCCACCCTGGGTGCCCTCCTGCTGTGCCTGGCCACCGCCTTCATCTCCGTGGTGGGCGATCTGTTTGAAAGTCTCCTCAAGCGCCGCCAGGGGGTGAAGGATTCCGGCCATCTCCTGCCCGGTCATGGCGGCCTCCTGGACCGTATCGACAGCCTGACCGCCGCCGCGCCCTTTTTCGTGCTGGGTCTGATCTGGCTGGGGGTCCCGACATGAAGGGTATCTGCGTTCTAGGGGCCACGGGCTCCATCGGCATCAGCACCCTGGATGTAGTGGGGCGCCACCCGGAGCTTTATCGCGTGGTCGCCCTGACCGCCAACCGGGATGCCGAGCGTCTGGCCGAGCAGTGTCGCCGCCACCGGCCGGCCCTTGCCGTCCTGACGGATGCCGGCGCGGCGGAGCGCCTGCGTGACCTGCTCGCGGATATGGCCGGGGCCCCGGAGGTGCTGGCGGGGCCCGAGGCCCTGGCTCAGGTGGCCGCTCTGCCCGAGGTGGACATCGTTATGGCGGCCATCGTTGGCGCCGCTGGTCTGCTACCCACCCTGGCCGCCGCCCGGGCCGGCAAGCGGCTGCTCCTGGCCAACAAGGAGGCCTTGGTCATCGCCGGTGAGATCCTGATGTCCGCCGCCGCCGCCAGCGGCGCCCTGCTGCTCCCTATCGACAGCGAACACAACGCCATCTTTCAATGTATGCCCGCGGGTTACGAGCATGGCCTCGACCAGGTGGGCGTGGAGCGGATCCTCCTCACCGCCTCCGGTGGCCCCTTCCGCGACCGGCCCCTGGCGGAACTCGAACGGGTGACGCCGGACCAGGCCTGCGCCCACCCCAACTGGCGGATGGGGCGCAAGATCTCGGTGGACTCCGCCACCATGATGAACAAGGGCCTGGAACTCATCGAGGCGTGTTGGCTGTTCGGCACCCGGCCCGAACGCATCCAGATCGTCATTCATCCCCAGAGCGTCATTCATTCCCTGGTGCAGTACGTGGACGGCTCGGTACTGGCCCAATTGGGCAACCCAGACATGCGCACCCCCATTGCCCACGCCCTGGCCTGGCCCGAGCGCCTGAGCTCCGGCGTGTCGCCCCTGGATCTTTTCGCCGTCGGCCGCCTGGACTTCGAGCCGCCGGGGCTGGACCGCTTCCCCTGCCTGTCCCTGGCGATCCAGGCCGCCGAGTCCGGGGGCACGGCCCCCACCATCCTCAATGCCGCTAATGAGATCGCGGTGGCGGCCTTCCTGATGGGGCGCATCCACTATACCGCCATCGCCCGCCTGGTCGGCGCGACGCTGGAGCGGCTGCCCGCCCAGGCCGTCGGTCGGGATGGGCTGGAGAGTCTCTTGGAGGCGGATCGCCAGGCCCGCGCCATGGCGGAACAATTGCTGCCAACCCTGGTCACATAAAGGGCCATGCCAGACCTACTCCATACCATCCTCTCCTTCATCGTCGTCCTTGCCATCCTCATTGCGGTGCATGAGTTCGGCCACTTTTGGGTGGCTCGGCGCCTGGGGGTCAAGGTTCTGCGCTTTTCCATCGGCTTCGGACGACCCCTGCTGCGTTGGGTGGGCCGGCGGGATGGAACGGAATACGTGGTGGCGGGCATTCCCCTAGGCGGCTACGTCAAGATGCTCGACGAGCGCGAGGAAGCGGTGGACCCGGCGGAGGCCCATCGGGCCTTCAACCGCCAGAAACTCTGGAGGCGCGCCGCCATTGTGCTGGCCGGTCCCCTCTTCAATCTCCTCTTCGCCATCCTGCTCTACTGGGGCATTCTGGTGACGGGGGATACCGGCAGTCGCGCCCTGATCGGCACCGTGGCCACCGGTTCCATCGCCGCCGAGGCGGGGCTGGAGGCCGGTGACGAACTGCTCCGGGTCGGGGATCGCCCCACCCCGACCTGGGAGGCGGCGGTCTTTGCCTTGATGGCCGAGGCCCTGGACGGCCGGGATCTGCCGGTGCGGATACGTGACACCGAGGGGGACGAGCGCACCTATGTGCTCGATGGCCAGGCCCTGGCGGCCCTGCCGGAAGATCCGGCCATCCTCGCCAATCTCGGCCTGGCGCCCGCCCGCCCCCTGCTGCCGCCGGTGTTGGGCGAGGTCATTCCTGGCGAGGCGGCCGCGGCGGCTGGGCTCCAGACCGGCGATCTGATCCTCGACACCAACGATAAACCCGTCACCAGTTGGGACGCCTGGGTCGCCCTGGTACGGGACCATCCCGGCCAGACCCTCCGGGTGCGGATAGCCCGCGGCGACCAGGAGCTGGAACTGGCCCTGACCCCGCGCCCCGCCCCGGGTCCCACCGGGGAGTATTGGCCGTGTCGGCGCCGGGGTTGAAGTACCCGAGGAACTGTTGGCGCAATATCGCGCCGTGGTGCGTCTGGGGCCGGTGGATGCCCTTGGCGCCGCCGTCGCCAAGACTGCGGACATGAGTTGGCTGATGCTCAAGGTCATGGGCCGCATGTTGACGGGTCAGGCCTCTATCGAGAACCTGAGCGGTCCTATCTCCATCGCCGAGAGCGCCGGACGCAGCGCCAGCCATGGCTGGAACTATTTCATCAAGTTCCTGGCCGTCGTCAGCATCAGTCTGGGCGTGCTCAACCTTCTGCCTATTCCCGTCCTGGACGGGGGGCACCTGCTGTTCTTCCTGGTCGAGGCGATCAAGGGCGGACCCCTGTCCGAACAGGTCCAGATGCAGGGTCAGCGTATCGGTGTCGCCTTGCTCGCCGCCCTCATGTCCCTTGCCCTCTTCGTCGATATCCAACGCCTGCTGAATTGAGAGGACCCGGCTGGCGCTCCTCGCCCGCCTTTTAGGCCCCTGCCGGAGGTATTCCTTCGCCGCGGGGCCGCCATGGTGGTTTTGTTCGTGATTCCCTTCGCCTATACTAGCCCGTCATTATTTTGGCCGTCGCGGCAGGCGGCTTCTCCGCACAGGGGGATGAGCTTTGGGCGTTTCCAAGAGAAGTTTTTCAGGGGTGGCCCGCCAGGCCCTGGTCCTGATCGTCCTGGCGCTGGGCCTGCTGTTGTATGGGCCCCTGACCGCCTTGGCGGACACCTTCAAGGTAACCGACATCCGCATCGAGGGCCTCCAGCGTATCTCCGCTGGTACCGTCTTCAGCCTGCTCCCCGTCAAGATTGGGGATAGCACCACGGACGAGGTCACGGCCAAGAGTATTCGATCCCTCTACGCCTCGGGCTTCTTCGAAGATGTGAAGGTCGAGCGCGACGGTACCGTCCTGGTGGTCACGGTCCAGGAGCGCCCGGCGGTCTCGGAGATCATTCTGACGGGCAACAAGGATATCGATGAGGAGGCACTGCGTGCCGCCCTCAAGGAGATCGGTCTGGCGGAGGGCCGGGTCTTCAACAAATCCATCCTGGATCGCATCGAGCAGGAACTGAAGAATCAGTATTTCTCCCGCGGCAAATACGGTATCGAGATCCAGACCACGGTATCTCCCCTGGATCGCAACCGGGTACGGGTCACGATTGATATCATCGAGGGCCTGACGGCGCGCATCAAGCAGATCAACGTCATCGGCAACGAGGCCTTCCCCGAAAAGGAATTGCTGGGACTCTTCAAGCTTGGCAAGTCCAATTGGGCCTCCTGGTATTCCAAGAACGATCAGTACTCCAAGCAGAAGCTGGGCGGCGACCTGGAGACCTTGCGCTCCTTCTACCTGGACCGGGGCTTCATCAAGTTCGAGATCAAGTCCACCCAGGTTTCGATCAGCGCCGACCGCAAGGAAATCTATATCACGGTCGTCATCAATGAAGGCGACATCTTCATGGTCAGCGATATCCAACTCGCTGGCCAGCCGACCTTGCCGGTCGAGGAGGTCTTCCCCTTGATTCACATGCGCCGCGGCGAGCCCTTCTCGCGCAAGGCGACGACCCAGAGCGCGGAGCGGGTATCCCGCCGCCTCGCGGACGAGGGCTATGCCTTCGCCAATGTGAATACCATCCCCGAGATCAATGACGAAAAGAAAGAGGTCAAGGTCATCTTTTTCGTCGATCCTGGCAAGCGGGTTTATGTCCGCCGCGTGAACATGAAGGGTAATACCCGCACCCGCGACGAGGTGCTGCGCCGGGAGATGCGGCAACTTGAAGCGGCCTGGTTCTCCTCGGAGCTGGTCAAGGAGTCCCGCGAACGTCTGCAACGCCTAGGCTTCTTCGACGAAGTCAATATCGAGACCCCGGCCGTCCCAGGTTCCCCGGATCAGGTGGACGTGGATGTCACCGTCAAGGAGAAGCCCTCCGGCAACCTCATGGCCGGCGTGGGCTATTCCCAGACTCAGGGCATCCTCTTCAATACCAGCGTGACTCAGAATAACTTCATGGGCACGGGTAAGCGGGTCTCCTTCGCCTTCAATACCAGCGATGCCAACACGGTTTACGAATTGGGCTACACCAACCCCTATTACACTATCAACGGTATCAGCCGCGGCTTTATCCTGTCTTACCGGGAGACCAATTATGAAAATCTGGATCTCGCGCGCTACTCGACGGACCTGGGCGTAGCCGGCATCAACTGGGGCCTGCCCATTTCGGACGTCAGCCGCGCCGGGCTGGGACTCCAATATCAATACATCAAGCTGAAGCCGGGCTATTCCACGGTGGCCGAGGAGTTTGCCCTCATCAATGGCGATATCTACAACGATTACGTCCTGAATGCCTCTTACACCAAGGATTCGCGCAATACCACCGTCTTTCCGACCAAGGGCTTGCTGCAAAATCTGGCCCTGGAGGCGACTGGGCCAGGGAGTACCCTGGAGTACTGGCGCCTCACCTATCGCCACCGCCACTATTACCCCCTGGCGCGGCGATTCACCCTGTCCATGCGTGCTGATCTGGGTTATGGGGACGGTTACGGGGACACCACCACCATGCCCTTCTTCGAGAACTTCTACGCCGGCGGCCCCCGGTCGGTACGGGGCTGGGAGGAGAATACCCTGGGCCCGCGCGAGACCGGTGGGGAAGGCGATCCCATTGGCGGGAACATCAAAATTATAGGGGGTATGGAAATCTTCGTGCCGCCGCCCATTTCCGGAGGTTTCGCCGATACCATCCGGCTCAGCGCCTTCTTTGACTTTGGCAACGTCTGGACAACCTCTGCCATGAATGGTCTGATCGCGCCAGATGGTTTTGCCCTGGAAGACCTGCGCTACTCGACGGGGGTGTCCGTGGTCTGGCTGTCGCCCGTCGGCGCCATCTTCGCCAGTGTCGCCTACCCGATTAACGAGAAGGAAGGTGACCAGACCCAGGTCTTCCAGTTTGGTTTGGGCTCTGCCTTCTAGGGTGATGAGCATCATGTCGAGGTTTCGCTTTCTCCTGACCCTGGGCTGTCTGCTGGGGTCCATGGGGACTCAGGTCCTGGCAGCGGACTACGTGGTAGCCGCGATCGACCCTGACCGCATCGTGGAGCGATCCCCCCAGTACGAGCAGGCGCGCAATGAGTTGCAGCAAGCGGTCGCTGATCGCGAGAAAAAGTTGCGGGAACAGCAGGAAGAACTGACAGCCTTGCAGGCGCGCCTCGACCGTGACGCCGCCCTCATGAGCACCGAGGAGGCCCAGCGCCTTTCCAACGATATTCGTAACCGGGATCGCAAGCTCAAGTATGCTCAAGGCGAGGCGCGGGAGGATCTCACCCTCCGCCAGAACGAGATGCGCACCAAGCTCGGCAAGCAGGTGGAGGAGGTGGTGACCGAACTGGCCAAGCAACGCGGCATCGACCTCATCGTCAGCGGCAAGGACGTCTTCTATTTCAGTGAACGCATCGACATCTCCGACGAGGTGGTGGAACGGATGCGGGCCAAGCACCAGGCCAAGTAGGCATAACCCGGCCCCTTTCCCCGTTCCGGCGATCATTATTTTGGAATATTCCCTCGGAGAACTCGCCCAGCAACTTGGTCTCGCGCTAGAGGGAGACCCGGATGCCAGGGTTGATCGTATCGCGACCCTGGCCGATGCCGGTCCCGGGGACCTCTGTTTCTATGCCGACAAAAAATATCGCGCCGCCCTGGGCCTGACCCGCGCGGGCGCCGTTATCCTGGGCCCCGTTGACCGGGAGCATTGCCCGGTTCCGGTCCTGATCGGCGACAACCCCTACCTGGCTTATGCCAAGGCGGGCTGGCTCCTCCATCCCCCCCCCGCGATGCCCGCGGGCCGCCACCCCAGTGCCGTGGTGGCGGCCTCGGCCCAGGTGGACCCCAGCGCCTGGATTGGCCCCGGTACCGTGGTGGAGGAGGGCGTCGAGATCGGCCCCCGTGCCTTCATCGGGCCGGGTTCCATCGTTGGCGCCCACTGCCGCGTCGGCGAGGAGGCGCGACTGGTGGCGCGGGTCACCCTCTGCGCCGGGGTGCGGGTGGGCCGCCGCGCCTTGCTACAGCCCGGTTGCGTCATTGGCCGGGATGGCTTTGGTTTCGCGCGGGATGGTAAGCGCTGGTTCCGCATGCCCCAACTGGGGGGGGTGGACATCGGGGATGATGTTGAGATCGGCGCCAATAGCTGCGTGGATCGCGGCGCCCTGACGGATACCATCATTGAGGCCGGGGCCAAGCTCGACAACCTGATCCAGATAGGCCACAACTGCCGCATCGGCGAGAATACCGCCATGGCGGCCTGCTCCGGCATCTCGGGTTCCACCCACATTGGCCGCGATTGCACCATCGCCGGGGCCGTGGGCATGGCCGGGCATCTGGAGATCGGCGACAACGTGCATTTCACCGGGATGGCGATGGTCACGCGCTCCTTCCCGGAACCTGGCGTCTATAGCAGCGGCATCCCAGCCATGTCGAACGCGGACTGGCGACGCAACGCCGCGCGCTTCCGTCATCTCGACGATCTGACGCGGCGCGTCAAGTACCTCGAGGCCGAGCTGGCAAAATTGATCCAGGGAGTGGAACAGGACTCGGAATAGCCGGCCCCCCGCCGCGTCTCTTCCCCTGCCAGCCCTCCTTCACCCAAGGGAGACAGCCTTGAACACGATGGATATTCACGAGGTGCTCAGTCATCTGCCGCACCGCTATCCCTTTTTGCTGGTCGACAAGGTGCTGGATTTCCAGCGCGACGATTATCTCGTGGCCTTGAAGAACGTGACCTTCAACGAGCCCTTTTTTACCGGCCATTTCCCCACCCGGCCCATCATGCCGGGCGTCCTCATCATCGAGGCCATGGCCCAGGCCACGGGCCTGCTGGCCATGGAATCCCGGCCCGATGAGGTCGGCTCCAAGCTTTACTATTTCGTCGGCATCGACAAGGCCCGCTTCAAGCGTCCGGTGGAACCTGGCGACCAGCTCATCATGACCGTCAAGCTGCGGGCCGTGCGGCGCGCCATCTGGATGTTCACGGGCGAGGCCCATGTGGATGGCAAGCTGGCGGCCTCCGCCGAAATCATGTGTACCGCGCGGGATTTCTAGGCATGATCCATCCCACCGCCATCATCGACCCCGCCGCCGAGCTCGACGAGGGCGTCGAGGTTGGGCCCTATGTCATCATCGGGCCCCGGGTGCGCATTGGTCGCGGCACCTCGATCGGCCCCCACGCCGTCCTGCGCGGACCTACCGACATCGGTTGCGATAACCGCATCTTTCAGTTCGCCTCCGTGGGCGAGGACCCCCAGGACAAGAAATACGCCGGCGAGGAGACGCGGCTGGAGGTGGGGGATCGCAATGTCATTCGCGAGTTCGTCACCCTCCATCGAGGCACGGCCCAAGGATTGGGGGTGACCCGGATCGGCAGCGACAACCTCTTCATGGCCTATGTCCATGTTGCCCATGATTGCCTGATCGGCGACAACATCATCATGGCCAATGCCACCACCCTGGCGGGTCATGTCAGCGTGGAGGACTGGGCCATCCTCGGGGGCTTCACCATCATCCACCAATTCTGCCGCATCGGCGCCCACTGTTTCTCCGGCGGCGGTTCCGTCGTGGCCCAGGACATCCCGCCCTTCGTCCTGGTCAACGGTCATCCGGCGCACCCGCGCGGCATCAACTCCGAGGGCCTGCGCCGGCGAAACTTCAAACCCGAGGCCATCGCCGCCATCAAGCAGGGTTTTCGCCTGCTCTACAAGTCCAAAAAAAGGTTGGCGGAGGCATTGGTGGCCATGCGCGCCCTCCGGAGCCCGGAGGTCGATCATTTGGCGGATTTTGTCGCCAATAGCCCGCGCGGCTTTGTGCGCTGAGCCGTCTTGCCGATGCGCATCGGCATCGTCGCCAACGAGCTCTCCGGTGATCAACTGGCCGCCGGTGTCATCCGGGCCCTGCGCGAGGCGCGGCCCGATATCAGCTTCATTGGCGTGGCTGGGCCGCGCATGGCCGAGGCGGGCTGCGAGACCCTGCTCGATCAGGAGCGCCTGTCCGTCATGGGGCTGGTCGAGGTTCTGCGGCACCTGCCGGAGGTCCTGCGCCTGCGGCGCCAACTTGGCGACTATTTTCTGGCCCATCGCCCGGATCTCTTCATCGGCGTGGACGCGCCGGATTTCAACCTGACCCTGGAACGGCGCCTGCGCCGGGCGGGTATCCCCACCGCCCACCTGGTCAGCCCCACGGTCTGGGCCTGGCGGCCCGGGCGGGTCAAGGGCCTGCGCTCCGCCGTCGATCTGGTTCTGAGCATTTTCCCCTTCGAAGAGGACTTTCTGCGCGAGCGGGGCGTGGCCGCGCGCTATATCGGCCACCCCCTGGCGGACGAGATCCCCCTCGAAACGGATCGGGACGCGGCCCGTGGGGCCCTGGGTCTGCCCCGGTCAGGCCCGGTGATCGCCCTACTGCCGGGCAGTCGCGTCAGTGAGGTCAAGCTGCTGGCCCGTCCCTTCATCGAGACGGCCGCCTGGTGCCAGGGGCATAAACCCGGGCTTGCCTTCGTGGTGCCGCTGGTATCCCCGCGCCTGCGGGGCCTGTTTGAAGAGATCCTGGCGCGGACTGGCCTGAAGGTCCCCCTGACCCTGGTCGATGGCCGGGGGCGCGAGGCCATGATTGCCGCCGATGCCGTCCTGACCGCCTCCGGCACCGCTACCCTGGAGGCCTTGCTGCTCAAACGCCCCATGGTGGTCGGCTACCGGCTTGATGCCTTCGCCTATCGCCTGGTTAAGGTGTTCAACCTTATTAAGGTCCCCCAGGTCGCCATGGCGAATATCCTGGCCGGCCGTGAGTTGGCCCCGGAATTCATCCAGGACCGCTGCCGGGCGGAACTGATGGGGCCGGCCCTGCTGGCGCTCATGGCGGATGAACCCCGGCTGGCCGAGATCCGGGAGACCTACGCCGGCATCCATCGGCAACTGCGCCTGGACGCCGGTCGCCAGGCCGCCCAGGCCTTGCTGCAACTGGCCGCTGGCCCTTGATGGCGCCCGGCCCGGCCCCTGGGCTAACCGCGGTCCTCATCGCCGGCATCGACGAGGCTGGTCGCGGGCCCCTGGCCGGCCCCGTCACCGCCGCCGCCGTCATCCTCGATCCCGACCGGCCCATTCCGGGCCTGGATGACTCCAAGCGCCTGTCCCCCGCCCGGCGCGCCCTCCTGGAGCCAGAAATCCAGCAGTTTGCCCTGGCTTGGTGTGTGGCCAGCGCCAGCCCCGCAGAGATCGATACCCTCAACATCCTCCAGGCGACCCTGCTGGCCATGCAGCGGGCGGTCCAGGGTCTGGCGTTCCCGCCGGATCGGGCCCTGGTGGATGGCAACCGCTGCCCCGCGCTGAGTTGTCCCGTCGGGGCCATCGTGGGCGGCGATGCCAAGGTCGCCGCCATCTCCGCCGCCTCCATCCTGGCCAAGGTCGCTCGGGACCGGGAAATGGCGCGGCTCGACCTTCTGTATCCGGGCTATGGACTGGCCCTGCACAAAGGCTACCCGACGCCAGCCCATATCGCCGCCCTCCGGGCCCTGGGTCCCAGTCCCATCCATCGGCGCTCCTTTCGCCCCGTGCGCGAGGCCCTGGACCTGTTGGACTGAAAGGGGCCGATGGGAAGGTCCGGGCGGCGAATTTCGCGGCTGAGCGGTGACTCGGAACTGTGACTCGGGCAGATGAACCCCTGGACCCGCATTGAACAGCCGGCATGCCGAAGATACACCGGGAGCGACTGCATCGTTACTTAGGCGGCACTGGACCGTCAGGCCCCCGGCGCGCCGATCTGATCGGCGAGATCCTTGAGGGTCAGGCCGGCCAGGGCCTGGTGGCGGGCCTCGTCGAGGCGGACCTCGATGGCGGTGGTGGCGGGATCGACTGACTGGGGCGGGTCGGCGCCCAGGGTCTCCGGGTAGCCCCGGGCGAAGTCCAGCAGCCCGGTAAGGGCCAGGGTGTCGGGGGCGCGGCTCGGGACATAACGGCTAGGTTCCCCGGCGGTGCGCACCAGGTAGCCGCCGGCCTCCAGCAACTCGAGCCTATTCCCGACGAGGGTGCTGGGCAGTCCCAGGGCCTGGGCCAGGCTGTCCCTGTCCCAGGGTGGCCCGCCCTGGTAATGGCGATGGGCCACCTGTCCCGCCACCGCCAGGGTCCAGCGCTCCTGGAGCTGGCAACTGGGTCGCGCCTCCCCGTCGGCCGTCGTCAGGTATTCCGGGTGCTGGAGGTAAAAGGCGAGGCTGGCGCCGGCCAGAAGGATGAGCCAGGCAATATGGACCCAGATCATGAAGAGGATGGGGATGGCGAAGCCGGAATAGATGGCGGTGAGGTGGGTGGAACCGGCCATGAAATAGCCGAAGCCCCAGCCCGTGAGCCGCCACAGGGCCGTCGCCGCCAGGGCTCCCACTAGGGCGGGGCGGAACTGGACGCGGGCCTGGGGTAGCGAGACGTAGATGAAGGTAAAGGCGGCGGCCAGTATCAGGTAAGGAAGCAGCCAGCCGAGGAGGGCCAGCAGCCCGGACCAGGGGGCGCTGGTCTGGATGGAACCGGCGAGACCCGTGGCCGATAGAAACAGCACCGGGGCGACCAGGATGACGGTCAGGTAATGGCTGAAGCGATTGGCCAGGGATCGCGGTCGGGCGACATGCCAAATATGGTTGAAGGCCTCCTCGGTCTTCTGGATCAGGGAGACCGAGGTGTAGATGAGGAGCACCAGTCCCAGGGTGCCCAGCACGGCGACCCGGGCGTTTTCGACGAATTGGATGAGCTGGGTGCCGATGATCTTGCCCGTCTCTCCCAGGGGTACCAGGGCCTCCAGGAGTAGGGGCTCCACCCGGTTATGGACGCCGAACCCCTTGAGGACGGAGAAGCTCACCGCCAGCAGGGGCACCAGGGAGAGGAGGGTGGTATAGACCAGCCCCATGGCCCGCAGACTGAGCTGACCCTGGGTGAAGTCGCGCACCAGGGCCCGGGGGAGGGGCGGTAGTCGCAAGGCCAGGCGCGCGATGAAATCCGTCTCCGCGTCAGGGCTGGCGAGGTCAAGAGGCTGGGTCATAGAGGCTGCTCCACAAGGCTAAGCCGCAAGAGGCCGCCACTCTATACCGATCGGGGGGTAAAGCGCTCGATTTTGGCCCGGCGGGGCTACAATAAGGGCCCCATCGGCACCACCTTTATCCCACCGACTTGTCCTTGGCGGTCATCGCCAGGCCTTTCCCGCCCTACCGGACCCCATGAACGAAAGAACCATGCCCATGTCACGGACACCTTCCCGCTGTTACCCGGAGCGCCCCTCACGTCACCTGGGCCGGCTGCTGAAAGCGGTCCTGACCGCCAGCCTCCTGGCCCTGACCACGATCGCCCTGGCCGCGCCCAGCGGCGAGGCGCGCTTGAAGGACTATCTCAAGGGGTTGAACACCCTCACCTCCGAATTTCGCCAATACACCCTGAGCGCCGATGGCGGGCGCATGATCGAGTCCGAGGGTACCTTCTATCTCCAGCGGCCCGGTCGCTTCCGGTGGGAGTACCGGGCGCCGATGGAACAGGTCATCGTGGCCGATGGCGATCGGGTCTGGCTCCATGACATCGAGCTGGATCAGATCTCCCACCAGAGTCAATCCAGCGCCCTGGACGGCACCCCGGCCCAGTTGCTGGCATCCAACGAACCCATCGATCGCCATTTCGAAATTTTCACCTGGGACCCCGGCGATGGGCGTGACTGGGTGGAGCTGCAACCCAAGAAGGCGGATGGGCAGGTCACCCGCATCCGTATCGGCTTCATTGGCGAGGCCCTGGATACCCTGCTGATGGAGGATAGCTTCGGCCAGATCACCCGCTTCAGCTTCCTGGACACCAAGCGCAACCCCAAGCTGGACCCCAAGCTCTTCAAACTGGACAGGCCCATCGGCGGAGACTTTCTCGAGATCCAGTAGATGGCGGCCCCTTCCTCGGCAAGTCCGGCCACCCACGCCATGGCCCCCCTGGCGGAGCGCATGCGTCCCCGCGCGCTGGCGGAATTCCGTGGCCAGGCCCATCTGCTCGCCCCTGGGAAGCCCTTGCGCCGGGCGATCGAGATGGACCGGCCTCACTCCATGATCTTCTGGGGGCCGCCGGGCACGGGCAAGACGACCCTGGCGCGGCTGCTGGCGGGCTCTTCCGGTTGCCACTTCATGCGCCTCTCGGCGGTCCTCTCCGGGGTCAAGGACATTCGCGAGGCGGTGGCGGAGGCCCGGCGGGTGCGGGCCGCGGACGGGCGGGGCAGCATCCTCTTCATCGATGAGGTCCATCGCTTCAACAAGGCCCAACAGGATGCCTTCCTGCCCCATGTGGAGGAGGGGACCCTGGTCTTCATCGGCGCCACCACCGAGAATCCCTCCTTCGAACTCAACAATGCCCTCCTGTCCCGCGCCCGGGTCTATGTCCTCAAGGCCCTGGAGCTCGAGGACCTGGAAGGGGTCATGGATCAGGCCCTGGCGGATCGGGAGCGGGGCCTGGGGCAATTGGGGTTGACCCTGGCCCCCGAGCAGCGACGGGTGCTGGCGGAGGCGGCGGATGGCGATGCCCGCCGGGCACTCAATCTGCTGGAGTTGGCGGCGGACCTGAGCGAGGGCGGGGAGATTGGCGAAGGGGTGGTGACGGAGGTCATCGCCGGTCATGCGCGCCGGTTTGATAAGGGCGGCGATATCTTTTATGACCAGATCTCCGCCCTGCACAAGTCGGTGCGCGGCTCGGCCCCGGACGCGGCCCTCTATTGGCTGGCGCGCATGATCGACGGCGGTTGCGATCCCCTCTATATCGCCCGGCGGGTGGCGCGCATGGCCAGCGAGGACATTGGCAATGCCGATCCCCGGGCGCTGGAGTTGGCTCTAAACGCCTGGGATGTGCAGGAGCGTCTGGGCAGTCCCGAGGGGGAGCTGGCCATTGCCCAGGCGGTGGTTTATATGGCCTGCGCGGCGAAGAGCAATGCCGTCTATCTGGCCTGGAAGGCCGCCCAGGAGGATGCCCGCCAGTCCGGCTCCCTGGAGGTCCCCGTCCATTTGCGCAATGCCCCGACCCGGCTCATGAAGGAGCTGGGTTATGGTCATGACTATCGCTATGCCCATGATGAGCCGGAGGGCTATGCCGCCGGCGAGGTCTATTTCCCCGATGGTCTGCGGCCACGACGCTATTACGCACCGGTGGATCGTGGGTTGGAGATTCGCATCCGGGAGAAGCTGGTGCACTTGCGGGAGCTGGATAGGCTGGCGCGGGCGGGGTCTGGTGCTCCTGTCCGGGGGACGCCGTAAATCCATCCCTGGAGGCCCGGGCATGGCATCCCTGCCATGCACGCCCCCGGACAGGAGCACCAGACCCCGCCAATGAGGATCTGGCGGCTAGGTACCCCGGGAGTAACGGCTGCCCGGCCTTGGCAAGGGCCGCGATCACTGGGGGTGTTTTGCTGGGTTTAGGAAATATTTTTCGATCGTAACATATTGATGCGGCGTCATTAATGCCAAAACCGTCGTTTTTGGTCGTAATTGATGTGTGGACGACAGGACGGTTTAGCATAGCAACCGGGCTCGGGCTCGGCGTTAGGCTTGCCTGCCTTACCTTGTCCTTGAGCCAACTAAAACCAAGGAAAATAATAACTGGAAGTCTTCTGACCGTGGACCCATTCCCTAGCCTTCTGGCTATCCTGCTCCTGTGTGTCACCCTTTTCCTCAATGTGTCAGTGCCAGCAGCGCGGCCGTGTGTCTGCGTCCACAGCGTCGAGTCCTTGCAGAACACCCTCACGACCGCCGCCGCCAACGCCCAGGACGACGAGGTCCGGATCATCCAGGGCACCTATGTGGGTAACTTCTTTTATGCCAGCACCCAGGCCAACCGGTTGAGTGTGCTGGGGGGTACACGGTGGGTTGCGCCGGTCGCACACTCGATCCGGCCAATACCCTCCTGGATGGGAATCAGACCAATACCGTACTGGCGCTTTCGGCGCCGGATGTGGCCGCTGAGTTCCTGGTGGAAGGGCTGACCTTGCGCAAGGGGCAGCCCACGTCTGTCAACGGAGGGGGCCTCTATGCGCGAGTCGGTAACGACGGCGCAGTGACGGTCAACCGCAATCGCATCGAAAATAATACGGTCATCGGCGACGGCGGCGGTGCCGCTATCTCCGCTACCACCGTCATCCTCGCCCACAGTTGCCACCGTCCTGACCCAGGGCCTGGGCTCGGATGTCTCGACTGCCAGCGAATCATCGCGACTATGGGTTATTATCGACGGTCTCCAGTGCCTACCAAAGCTCACAGGGAAGTTCAAGTTTGGCGATGAGGTGCTGGTCGAGTACGCCCAGTAATTGGCTATCGGTCTTGTGACTCCGAAGAAGTAACCCCCAGAACACCATGGATCCCAGTCAGGCTCATTCACCCAACCCCCACCAGGAACTGCCCCTGACCCTTGTTCTGCGGGTATTTTTACCCTTCGCCGCAGGCTATTTCCTGTCCTATCTGTACCGAACCATCAACGCGGTGCTGGCCCCGGAGTTGGAGTCCGCCCTGGGACTCGATGCCGCCGCCCTAGGGCTGCTCACCAGTGTCTACTTTTTGACCTTCGCGGCCTTTCAGTTGCCCCTAGGCATCCTGCTCGACCGGTTCAGCCCTCATAAGGTGGAAAGCCTGCTGCTGGTGTTGGCTGCCGCCGGTGCCCTGCTGTTCGCCATCAGCGATAGCCTGGGGGACCTGGTATTCGGGCGGGCGCTGATCGGCCTGGGGGTGTCGGCCTGCCTGATGGCCAGCCTGAAAACCTTCGTCTTGTGGTTTCCACCCCAACGCCTGCCTGCGGTGAACGGCTGGGTGCTGGCGGCTGGCGGTTTGGGTGCCCTGACCGCGACCACGCCGGTGGAGTGGGCCATGGACCTTACCTCCTGGCGGGGGGTCTTCGCCGGCCTGGCGGTTTTGACCCTGCTGGCGGCGGCGGTGCTGTTCCGGGTGGTTCCGGACAAGCCCGCATCGGCTCATGCGGGGGACTGGCGGGTTCAGTGGCGCGGTATCGTGGCGATATACACCAGCCGGGTATTCTGGCGTCTGGCCCCCATCAGCCTGCTGGTGATGAGTACCCACATGGCGATTCAGGGTCTCTGGGCGGGGCCCTGGCTAAGGGATGTGGCGGGTCTCGACCGGATGGCGGTGGCGGATCACCTCTTCTGGGTCGCGGCGGGCATGGTGGCCGGTTTTTTGTCGATCGGCACCCTGGCCTATCGTCTCAGCCGTCTGGGGATTCCACCGGTGGCGGTCTCGATCGGCGGCGTGGTCATTTTCCTCGCGCTGCAGTTGATCCTGGCCCTGGGCTATACCGGCGCTACCCTGCTGATCTGGCTGGGCTTTGGCTTCTTTGGCACCTCCGCTAACCTCAGCTATGCCGTCCTGTCGCAGACCTTTCCGCGGGAATTGGCCGGGCGGGTGAACACGGCCCTGAACCTGCTGGTCTTCGTGGGCGCCTTCGTCATGCAGTGGGGCCTGGGCGCCGTGATTGGACTCTGGCCGGCCACCTCCGGGGGCTATGCCCCCCATGGCTACGGCGTGGCCTTCGGCCTGGTCCTGGTGCTGCAGCTTGCCGCCTTGGGTTGGTATGGGTTCGCGGGCCTGGGGCGCAAACCCAAGGCCTGACGGGAACCGGCCCGGCGGATTTTGTGACGCCCCATTAAGGCGTGGCGCCTACGCCACGCCTTCGAGCCCTTTGTCAGGGCTGTCGGCACCTGGGCGGTTCAGTTAGGCGGGGGTTGTCCAGGGAGTGACGGATCCGCTCCGCGATTTGACATACCTTCGCCATGATCGCTTCTTCATTCAGGGTGAGGAGACGGCGATCCTTCATCACCAACCTCCCGTTAATGAAGACGTTTTTCACGTCAGCGCCGTTTGCGGCGTAAACCAGGTGTGAATAGGGATTGTAGAGGGGGGTCAGATGCGGGCTCTGGAGATCAATCATGATGAGATCCGCCTTCAGGCCTGGCTGTAAAGAACCCGTCAGTTGATCCATGCCGAGGACGCGGGCGCCCTCGCGGGTGGCCATGGCGACCACGGTCGGGGCCGGCATGAGCGTCGGATCGGAATGGACGACCTTTTCGAGCTTGGCGGCGGTATTCATCTCCCGAAACATATCCAGGCTGTTGTTACTGGCACAGCCATCCGTCCCCAGTCCGACCCCAATACCCGCCTTGAGCATGCGGGAAACCGGGGCGCACCCCGAGGCCAGCTTCATATTGCTTTGGGGGTTATAGACCACCTTGCAGCCCTGATCGCCGAAGATGCGCAGGTCCTCGTCATCCAGATAGACGCCATGAAAGGCAATGAAGCGCTCGTTGAGGCAGCCGAGTTCCTGGAGATAGGGCACGGCCCCTTGTCCCAGCTGGTCATGGAGATGGCGCTTTTCCGCGGCATTTTCGAGGAGATGCAGGGCGAGGGGCACCTCGAACTCATCGGCTAGGTTCCTGGCCTCGACCAGCAGGGGCCGGGAGCAGGTATAGAGGGCATGGGGTTCCACGGCGATGCGGATCAGGGGATCGCCGGCCCAGCGCTCCAGGAGCCCGCGCGTGTAGGCCAGCCCCTCCTGGGGTGTCTGGTAATTGGGCGAGGGGAAATCGAACAGCACCTCCCCCAAGAGGCAGCGCATCCCGGCCTCTTGGGCGGCCCTCGCCGTCTCCTCCTCGAAGATATACATGTCGCAGAAGCTGGTCGTGCCCGACTTGATCATCTCCGCGCAGGCCAGCAGGCTCCCCCAGTAAGCCAGTTCCGGGTCCACGTTCCTGGCCTCGGCGGGGAAGATGTAATGGTTCAGCCAGTCCATCAGATTCATGTCATCGGCGATGCCCCGGAAGCAGGTCATGGCCGCATGGGTATGGCTGTTGATCAGGCCGGGCATGATGAGGGTCTTGGTGCCGTCGATGATGTTCTGGCTGGTGAATCGCCCCCGCAATTCGTCTTGGGTTCCCAGGGCGACCAGGGTGTCACCCGCGATCGCCAGGGCGCCATCATCGATCCGGGTCATGTGATCATCGAGGCACAGGATCGTCCCCCCCAGGATCAGGGTGTCAACTTCAGTCATATCAGGGCCTAGAAAAGGGGGAAAGGGGGTGGCATGGATTCAATGTCCGCTCGCGATACGCGCCCGCCAGGCGCGGGCCTCGTCGAGGATCTCCTGGGAGTCCAGCGTCGTCGGCTGGCCGTCGCGGAGGAGTTGCCGGCCGGCGACCCACACATGACGGACCTGGGAGCCATTGGCGGCATAGACGAGTTGCGAGAGGGGATTATGGATGGGCTGGGTATTGGCATGGCCCAGGTCGATGGCGACCAGGTCGGCGGACTTGCCGACCTCCAGGGACCCGGTCTCCTCCTCCAGACCCAGGGCGCGGGCGCCGTCGAGGGTGGCCATACGCAGGGCCTGAGGGGCTGGGAGGGCGGCGGCGGAACCCGCCACGCCCTTGGCGAGGAGGGCGGCGATACGCATCTCGCCCAGCATGTTGAGTTGATTGTTACTGGCGGCGCCATCCGTGCCCAGGGCGACGTTGACGCCCGCCTCCCGGAGGCGTGCCACGGGGCTGAAACCGCTGGCCAGCTTGAGTTGGGAGGCGGGGCAATGGATGACATGGGTCCCCGTGGTGGCCAGGAGCTCGATCTCCTCTTCCTCGACCTGGGTCATGTGCACCGCCATCAGGTTCGGACCTAACAGATCCAGTCGTTGCAGCCGCCGCAGGGGTCGCGCGCCGTGGTCGCGCCGGGACTGGTCAATCTCGTCGGCGGTCTCGTGCAGGTGGATGTGGATGGGCACCTCCAGTTCGTCCGCCAGGGTGCGGATCCGTATCAGGGAGGCGTCGGAGACCGTGTAGGGCGCGTGGGGCGCGAAGGCGGTATGGATGAGGGGGTGGCCCCGGTAGTGGTCATGGAGGGCCAGACCCTGACGCAGGTACTGATCCGGTCCCTCGGCGTAAACGGTGGGAAAATCCAGCAGGATCATGCCGACGACGGCCCGCATCCCGGCCTCCGCCATGGCGTGGGCGGTGACCTCCGGGAAATAGTACATATCGTTGAAGCAGACGGTGCCGCTCTTGAGCATCTCCAGGGCTGCCAATCGGGAGCCGGCCAGGATCATCTCCGGGCTCACCCAGCGCTGCTCCGCCGGCCAGATGTAATCTTGTAGCCAGGTCATGAGGGGCAGGTCGTCCGCCAGCCCCCGCAACAGGGTCATGGCGGCATGGGTGTGAGCATTGACGAAGCCCGGAATCAGCAGGTGCTCGGGCAAGTCCAGCTCCCGGGCGGTGGGGTAGCGCCGTCGCGCCTCCGCGCTCGGCAGCAGGGCCTGAATACGACCGCCAGCGATAACGACCGCATGGTCGCCGAGGACGGAGTCCTGGGCGTCCACGGGCAGGACCCATTGGGCATGGATAACAAGATCGGCGGTCATGGCGGACTCGTGATGGTTTGGGATCAGAGGGGGCTCTTCAAAGCCGGCGGGGGCTGGTTCAGAATAGGCGCCAATTTGCCACAGGATGATCGCTCATGGAAACCCAAAGCCCCCTGCTGCCCACCCCGGATCATGCCCTGGTCTGGCGCGAGGGGCGTCTATACCTCCTCGACCAACGCCTGCTGCCAGGACGGGCGGAGTTTCTGGAACTGAACTCCGCCAGTGCCACCGCCAGGGCCATCCGGGACATGGTGGTGCGGGGGGCGCCGGCGATCGGCATCGCCGCTGCCTATGGCGTCGTCCTGGCGGCCCGGGAGCGCTACGCCCAGGATGGCCAGGGCTGGCGGTCGCTGATCCAGCCGGACCTGGCGGAACTGGCGGCCTCCCGCCCCACCGCGGTCAATCTCTTCTGGGCCCTGGAGCGCATGAGTCGCCGGCTGGCTGGCAGTGGCGAGGGTGATCCAACCCCGGTGCTACTGGCGGAGGCCCTGGCCATTCACGCCGAGGACATCGCCGCCAACCGGCGCATGGGCGAGCTGGGCGCTGAGCCTGATTCAGAGGCCCTACCGCCGTCATCACCCACTGCAACGCCGGTGCCCTGGCCACCGGCGGCTACGGCACGGCTCTGGGGGTCATCCGCCAAGGCTTTGCGGACGGCAAAATCACCCGGGTCTATGCCGACGAGACCCGCCCCTGGCTGCAGGGGACCCGCCTCACCGCCTGGGAACTGGCCCAAGACGGCATCCCGGTGACCCTGCAGGCGGACGGCGCGGCGGCCAGCCTCATGGCCCAGGGCGGCATCGGCTGGGTCATCGTCGGTTCCGACCGCATCGCCGCCAATGGCGATGTCGCCAACAAGATCGGTACCTACGGCCTGGCCATCCTGGCCCGCTATCACGGCATCGGCTTCATGGTCGCCGCCCCCACCTCGACCATCGACTGGGAGACGCCCAACGGCGCCGCCATTCCCATCGAGGAGCGTGACCCGGACGAGGTCCTCGCCTGCGGCGGCCAGCGCCTGGGCCCGGCCGGGGTCGGCGCCCGCAATCCCGTCTTTGATGTCACTCCGGCGGAACTGGTGGATGCCATCGTCACCGAAAGGGGGATTGTCGAGCGGCCGACCCTGAAGCGGATGCGCCATCTGCGAGCGGGCAAGAGGGGGGGATAAGATAGGGCTAGCGATGGCGATCGGTGAGGACCCCCAGGATTATTTGCCCATCCTCCAGTCGCGCCTGGACGCGGCCGCCTTGGGGGCATTTGCCGGTGACCATCATCATGGCCAGGGGATTTTCGAGCTGACGCTCCACCTCGCGGCGCAGGGGGCGGGCGCCATAGACGGGATCAAAGCCGTCGGCTGGCGAGCTTGTCGAGGACGGCTTCCTCCACTTCGACCGTGATGTGGCGGGCGGCGAGGCGCCGGACGAGTTCCGCGACGAAGATGCTGGCGATGCGCCGCACCTCGGCGGGTTCCAGGTAGTGGAAGACGATGACATCATCCAGGCGGTTGAGAAACTCCGGCTTGAAGAAGCGTTTGACCTCGTGCAGCACCAGGTCGCGGGCCTCCTGGTAACTCGGGGTGGCGGACTGGATGAAGCCGATGGGGCGCTTGTCGGGTGACAGGGCCTCTGTGCCCAGGTTGGAGGTACCGATGAGGATGGTGTTGCGGAAGGAGACGGCGCGGCCCTGGCCGTCGGTCAGGCGGCCGTCCTCCAGAATCTGCAGCAACATATTGAAGACGTCGGGGTGGGCCTTCTCGACTTCGTCCAGCAGGACCACGGTATAGGGGTTGCGCCGTACCCGCTCGGTCAGTTGGCCGCCCTCGCCGTAACCGATATAGCCCGGCGGGGCGCCGATCATCTTGGAGACCTCGTGGCGCTCCATGTACTCCGACATATCCAGGCGCACCACCCGCGACTCGTCGTCGAGCAGGAAGGCGGCGAGGGCGCGGGCGAGCTCGGTCTTGCCGACGCCGGTGGGGCCGAGGAAGAGGAAGGAGCCAATGGGCCGGCAGGCGGAGCCGATGCCCGCGCGGTTGCGGCGGATGGCATCGGCGACGGCATGCACGGCGTCGTCCTGGCCGACGATGCGCCGGTGCAACTCCTCCTCCATGCGCGCCAGCTTGTCGGCCTCCGCCTCCACCATGCGCGCCACCGGGATGCCGGTCCAGCGGGAGACTACCCGGGCGATATCCTCGGCCCGCACGTCGAGGTCCTCGCTGGCACGCTCCTTTTCCCACTCCTGGCGGTCGCTGGCCAGCTTTTCCTCCAGTGCCAGAATCTCCATCTGCTGGCGGGCCGCGCGCTCGAATTCCTGGGCGTTGAAGGCCTGGGTCTTCTCATGCAGCAGGCGCTGACGCTCCCGTTCCCGCTCGCGGATGGGGGCGGGGACCGAGATGAGCCGCAGGTGCTTGTGGGCCCCGGCCTCGTCCAGGAGGTCGATGGCCTTGTCCGGCAGGCGGCGGTCGCTGATGTAGCGCTCCGCGAGTTGGGCGGCGGCCTCCAGGGCGTCGGCGGCGTAGTGGATCTGGTGGTGCTGCTCGTAGCGGGGAGCCAGACCCTGGAGGATCCGCAGGGTGTCGGCGGCGCTGGGTTCCCGAACCAGGATGGGGTGAAAGCGCCGCTCCAGGGCCTTGTCGGACTCGACGAAGCGGTGGTACTCGTCCAGGGTGTCGGCGCCGATGACCTGCAGGCTGCCTTGGGCCAGGGCGGTCTTGAGCAGGCTGGGGGCGTCCAGGCTGCCGGAGCCCACGCTCCCGCCAGCCCCGACCACGGTGTGAAGTTCGTCGATGAAGAGGATGACGCTGCCCTTAGCGGCGATGACGGCGTCCCGCACCGACTTGAGCCGCTCCTCGAACTCGCCGCGCATCTTGGCACCGGCGATGATGTCGCCCATGTCCAGGGCCAGCAGGCGCTTGTTGATGAGGGTGTCGGGTACCTCGGCATTGGCGATGCGCTGCGCCAGGCCCTCGACGATGACCGTCTTGCCGACCCCGGCCTCGCCGATCAGGGCCGGGTTGTTCTTCTTGCGCCGGGAGAGGGTCTGGATGACCTGGGCGATCTCTTCCTCGCGGCCGATGACCGGGTCCAGGCTGTGCTGGCGGGCCAGTTCGGTCAGGTCACGGGTGTAGCGCTCCAGGGGGTCGGGCTCGCTCTCCGCCTCCTCGCTATTGATGGCGCGACCGTGGCGCAACTCCTTGAGGGCCTGCCGCGCCTGGTCGCGATTGATGCCCGCCTCCCGCAGGCGCTCGGCCGACGCCGCCGCACAGGGGGTCGAAGAGGGCCAGGAAGAGGGTGCCGGTGGCGATGAAGCCATCACCCAGTTGCCGGGCCTCCTCGTGGGCGAGGCGGAACATCTCGTTGATTTCCTCAGTGACCAGGATCTGGTTACCCTGACGCGGTACGGCCACCTGATAGTGGGCCTGGACGTTCGCGCGCAGCTTGACGGCCGTCTCCGCCACATTGGGCAGGAGACGTTCCAGGATGTGCAGGGGCTCCGCGTCCGGCTGGCCGAGCAGGGCCAGGAGAATGAAATCCGGCGTCAGGGTGTTCTGGCGCATGGCGACGAGTTCCGTCACCGCCAGTTCCAGGGTCCGGGCCACCTTCTTGGTGCTGAATTGGGCGTAGTTTTCGAAGACGGCCATGCTGGCACTCGGCAGGGTCTCGTTGGGGAGGACCGGCGGCCCGACCCGGGGTCCCTAGCGACCAGCCCGTTGCTCGGCCAGTATCTTCCTGACCTTGTCCACCAGATCCCGGGTGAAGTAACCCTGGGCCACCAATTGCTTTTGGGCGCTCTCGACGCTCTTGCGCCAGCCGGCCAGGTCCTGGAGCGGGGGCTGGAGGAACTCAATGCCCTGATTTTTGAGGGCCTTGAGGGCGGCCTCGTTGTCGCGCCGGTTCTGGACATCGATCGCCTTGAAGGTGTCGCCCAGGACCTCCCGCACCAAGGCCTGATCCGGCCCGGAGAGCATCTTGAACGCCTTGTCGGTGATGACCAGGATGCCATAGGTATAGAGAAGTGGTACTTCCGTCAGGTATTTGACGCGGGTATGCCACTGGAGGGCAATGGCTCCGGCGGGAGGGGAGGTGACGGTGTCGATGAGTCCCGTTTGCAGGGCTATCAGTACGTCGGTGATGGGTAGGGTGACGGGTGATACGCCCACGGCCTTGAAGCCGGTGAGGCTGATGGTGTCGCCCTCCGGTGCCCAGACCTTGCCGTCCTTGAGATCGGTGATGGTCTTGAGCGGTCGATTGGACATGAAGTAGGCAAAGCCGCCCTCGGCGAAGCCAAAGCCGACGAAGCCCTTCTTCTCCAGCCTTTGCAGCAGGGTGGCGTCCATGCGGGCACGCACTTGATCCACTTCCCGCAGATCGTGGAAGAGAAAGGGCAGGCCATAGATTTCGATGTCCTTATCCACGCCGGAAAGAGCGCCGATGGTCACGGCCCCTCCCTGAAGCTGGCCGGCGCGGATCTTGCGCATGACGCTCTGGTCATTGCCCATGACACCGCCAGGATAGAATCGCAGCTCCACCCGCCCCTGGGAGCGCTTCGCGATGGTGTCGCCAGCGGCGCGCATGGCGCGCATCCAACTGGTGCCATCCGGGGACAGGGTGGCGATCTTGATCACCTGGCCGGCCTGCGGGGTCTGGACTGGGAGCAGGGCTAACCAGACCAGGGCGAGGAGGAAGATGCGCCGTATGTTCATGTCATGACTCTTGATGGGTAGCAATCGAGACAGGATCGACAGGACTTTGTGGCCCAGGGGGTTAGTGGGACCCCTATAAGTTTAGGCCAGTTACGGCCAACCCGTGGGTCTTTGCCCTACATCGCGAACCAATCCTCCGCCAACAGACGTTTGGCCTCCTCCTGGGCCAGCAAATTGGTCAGTGTCAGGCCCGGTGCAACGGGGTCGGTGGTCAGAGCCTGGTTCAGGAGCCGGTCGTGGAGGGGCTGGTCCAGGACTTGACGCGCATAGCGGCGGGCGTATTCGACCTGGACCATGAGGTCTTTGCCATCCGACAGTCGCAGGGCCTCTTCGAAGTGGCCCCGGGCCTTATCCGGCTGACCACCCAAGGCGGTTGGGCGGAGGATGGCGAGGGCTCCGGCATAGAGGTGGGCGCGGCCGGCGCGGAAGCCAGGGTCCTGGCTCAGGATGTGGGCGAAAAGAAATTCCAGCTTGGGCAGGTTGGCAATGGCATCCATGTCGCCGCCATGAAACTCCATCCAGGTTGCCCAGGCGGTACCGAAAACAAAGAGGTTCTCGAGTCCCGAGGGACCGACCTTGGCCACGGCCGCGGAGAAGTTCTCGAAGGGGCCATCCAGGGCAGCGCAGACGGGTGCCTGTTCGGCGCAGAGGGCGCGCCTGGCGTAGTCATAGGCGCGATCCGCCAGCCGCGCCCGGCGATCGGGATCATCCAGCAGGGCGCCATAGGAGGCCGCCAATTCGGCTCCGGTGGCAAGGAGACGTGGGTCCTCCGGGCTCTCGGCGATCATGGATTCCACCAGCAGCAGGAAGGCCGGTGCGGCTGACCGCACCGTCTCGGGATCATCTTGAGCCAACATGACGGTCCTGAGGTGTCCCGCCATGCGGTCGGAGGCCAGGGAGGCGCAGCCGGTCAGCAGCAGGGCCAACAAGGGCAGGGCGAGGGCGCGGAAAAGGATCATGGCTGGCCTCATCTTGCGGGTGACGTTCCTCAGGCAGGACCTTGCCTGCCTAACTCCTGGGGACCGGTTCTCGTGCCAAGGGATCAGCCCGAAGCACCGGGTTTGGCTTTATCCCTCCTTGGGAAGGATAGGCGTCGTGGCTCGCTTTGCCATGATCGCCGGCATAATAGTTAAGTCCGCACTGGAAATACCCATCAAGGATTCAAGGAAACCGCCCGCCAGAGCAAGACGATTCCCATGGCCAGGATGAGACCGAAGGTCAGGCGGCGATAGTCGTGGGCGCCCATCCGCCGGTAGAGCAGGATGCCGGCCTGGGTCCCAGCGGCGAGCAGGGGGAAGCCCCAGAGGAACCACCCGAATATCTCGCCCGTATAGAGATCGGCAAGGCCGAAGGCGACCAGGGTGATGAGGTTGGAGAGACCCAGAAAGAGGGCCAGGGTGGCCTTCTGCTGGTCGGGTTCCCACTCCGGGTGGGCGGCCACGTGGAGGATAATGGGGGGGCCGCTGGTGCTGTAGGCCGAGCCCAGAGCCCCGGACACCACGCCCAGACCAAATCGCCACTCCCGCAGCCACCGCGCCCGGGGCTGGCGACCCGTGAGCGAGACCAGGGCATAGCCCGTCAGAAAGACCCCCAGGGCGCCAAGCATCAGGGTCGCGGGGGCGCGGGTGAGCAGATAGAGACCCAAGGGTGTCCCCACGACATAACCCATCAGCAGCATCGCCACCCGATCGAAGCGGATGGCCTGGCGTAGATGGAGCAGATTCTGGAGGGAGATCAGAGGGCTGAGGAGGGTCATCAGCGGCACCGCCGTCTCCAGCGGCAACAGCAGGGCCAGCAGAGGCGCCGCCACCAATCCCGACCCAAAGCCCGACAGTCCCTGGATCAGGCCCGCCAGGAAGGCGATGCCCAGAATGGGCAGCAAGAGATCCAGGGGCGGCATGGTAAATCCAGGGCTTAGGTTAGGCGAGCAGGGCCCGCAGTTCTGCAAGGGCCGACTCGCGCCGGCCGAGGTCGGCCAGGCAACGCTTGTAGTGGGACCGCAGGGAGGTTTTGAGATGGCGCAATGCCTCGCCTTGGGGTATCCCCTTCAGTACGCAAAAGAGCGCGAGGGCATAGGTGATGTCAAATTGGGATAGGAAGGCTTGGCGCTGGGGGCTGGGGCCACTGCAACTCCCACAACTTTTGGTCTGGAACTGGAAGGCCGTGTTGGCGAACAGGACGCCAAAACCCAGAAAGACGCCCATGATCTCCGTGGCCTGGGGCCAGTTTTGCAGGCCACCCGGTGGCGGCTCACCCGCGGCGGCCCCCAGATGATGGGCCAGGTTCTGGGCCAGGCCCGCGATCAAGGCCTCTGGGTTGTTGACCAGGATCGGGTCGTAGGCAATGGGGATCATGTCTGGGGTCCGAGTTCCGACCTGAGTCCCAGGACCCGCTGACCCCCCGGGCGCCCCGCGCAGGGGTTGGGGCAGGGCGAGCCGGGGCGGCGCGATGGGGATCCCGGCCTCGGGCGGCATCAGCCGCAGGGGCCAATGTCCCATGCCGGCATAGCCGGCCGTGGCGTGAAAGATGATCTCTGCCATGCCCTGGACGCTGTCGGCCCGGCCAGGGAAGTAATCGTTGGTCGGGGCAATCAGGGGGGTCTGGTCGCGGAAGTATTTGGCGTCGAACCACCGCAAGGCCCAGCCGAAGACGGCAAAAATCCAGGTGACCGAAGGCTCGTCCAACGGTGGCTTGGAGATGAAAAGGTTGGCGAACATGGCGGATCCCGCTTAAAAATCAGAAATCATATTCAGAGCCGCCTGTGGGCCAGCAACCGGTCAAGAGCGTTGGCGAAGGCCTGGCGCTCGGTCAAACCCAGGGGTGGCGGCCCGCCGGTGTTCACCCCGGTGCTGCGCAACTCCTCCAGGAAGTCACGCACCGCCAGCCGCTCCCGGATATTCTCGGGGGTGTAGCGCTCACCCCGGGGATTGATGGCATCCCCACCCCGCGCGATGACCTGGGCGGCCAGGGGGATATCGCCAGTAATGACCAGGTCTCCCGGCTCCAGGTGCTCGGCGATATGGTGGTCCGCAACATCAAATCCTTGCCCAACCTGGACCCGGCGAATCAAGGGCGAGGGCGGCGTTTGCAAAGGCTGGTTCGCTACCAGGGTGAGGGGAATCCCGACGCGCAGGGCGGCGCGGTACAGAATCTCCTTGATAACCCCTGGGCAGGCGTCGGCATCGACCCAGATGTGCATGGCGAACTCCGTGGTTTGGCTTGCCGGCGAGGTGGGGGAGGGTGGCCGCTCGCGGCTCCTTATATCGGCGGCTCGAGGAAAGAGGGCTCGCCGCGCTGGGCCATGCCGCCTCTTCAGGCCGGGGCACGGCTTACTCGGGGAGGCACTCGGCTGCCTTTTCGGTTTCGATTTCCTTGACGAGGGCCCCTTCGTAGTCCACGGACACACAGGTCCCGACCACCGCCGGGCCATCATCCTCGTCTAAATGGGTTTTGGCCGTCACGGTGACAGTACGACCGCCGATGACCCAGTCCCCGAGCTTATTGTGTGGCAGGTTGTCAATGAGACCCTTGAAATCCTTGTTGGACTGGGCAATCGCGGGATTTCCCAAGGCCAGCGCGGCAAAAAATACGCTAAAGATCATTGGCTTCATTCTTTGCTCCCGATCATCTCAAGACTTTCGACTCAGTGAGGTGGAACGTCTCTCCTGGGGATGGCGCAGCCGAGGGCGGCCCTACCCTGGCCGCTGCTCCCCCCAGTCCCTTTACCCCGGGCCTCTGCCTTTTTAGGGAGGCGTCTTGGCATCGGCAATGACCAGCACCCCATCCGCGTCGGCGTAAAGCATATCACCCGGCCGGAATTCCACTCCGGCAAAGCTAAGGGTCACCTGGGTCTCGCCCAGACCGCGCTTGTCACTTTTGCGGGGGAACGTGCCCAGCGCCTTGACGCCCAAGGGCATATGGACCATGTCGGCGCTGTCGCGGATGTAGCCATGCACCAGCACCCCGGCCCAGCCGTTATCCACCGCCTGTTGGGCCAGCAGGTCGCCGAGCATGGCGCAGCGCGGCGAGGCGTCGGCCTCGATGACCAGCACCCGACCCTGGCCGGGTTCGCCCAGCAGTTCCCGTACCTTGGAATTATCGTCCGGGCAGCGCACCGTGGCGATGGGGCCGTGGAAGTCGGTCCGCCCGCCATAGTCGCGGAACAGGGGGGCGCAGATCTGGGCCTTATCCCCCCGTTCGTCGCTCAAATCAGTTGTTTTCAGGCTATGCAATGTCATGGTCAGATCCCGAAATGGGGCCTCCGCTTGTGGTTCACACCCAGGGGTGCCGGGTACCGGGTAACGATCGGCGGGGGACGCCGTGAATACATCCCTGTAGGCTTGACGACAGCATCCCTGCTGTCGACACCCCCGCCGATCGTTACCCGGTACCCGGCACCAAAAAATTACACTCTCTGATACTTCTGGGCTATCGCTCAATGAGAAAAAGCCGGCCCCAGTTACCCAGGACCGGCTTTTCCGTCATCGGCTGATGCGGCCGGGGAGGGGGCGCTAAGGCCTGATTACCCGGCCTGATGACCGCCCTGACTCAATGGTCGAACTGGGCCTCTTCGGTGGAGCCGGTGAGGGCGGTCAGGGAGGAGGTGCCGCCCTGGATGACGGTGGTCACGTCATCAAAGTAGCCGGCGCCCACTTCCTGCTGATGGGAGACGAAGGTGTAACCCTTTTCGCGTGCCTGGAATTCAGGTCCCTGTACCTTCTCGACATAGTGGCGCATGCCCTCGCCGCGGGCGTAGTCGTAGGCCAGGTCATACATGTTGTACCACATGCTGTGAATGCCGGCCAGGGTGATGAACTGGTACTTGTAGCCCATCGCGGACAGCTCATCCTGGAACTTGGCGATGGTCTTGTCGTCCAGATTCTTCTTCCAGTTGAAGGAGGGCGAGCAGTTGTAGGCCAACAGCTTGTTGGGGTTCTGCGCCATCAGGGCCTCGGCGAATTCACGGGCGAAGCCCAGGTCCGGGGTACCGGTCTCGCACCACACCAAGTCGGCGTAGGGGGCATAGGCAAGGCCACGGCTGATGGCCTGCTCCAGACCATTCTTGACGTTGTAGAGGCCCTCGGCGGTGCGGGTGCCCAGGAGGAAGGGCTTGTCGTTGGCATCGAAATCGGAGGTCAGCAAGTTGGCCGCCTCGGCGTCGGTGCGGGCCAGCACCAGGGTGGGGACGCCGCAGACATCCGCCGCCAGGCGGGCGGCGATGAGCTTCTGTACCGCCTCCTGGGTGGGGACCAGGACCTTGCCGCCCATGTGGCCGCATTTCTTGACGGCGGCCAACTGGTCCTCGTAATGCACGCCGGCGGCGCCGGCGGCGATCATGTTCTTCATCAATTCGAAGGCGTTCAGCACGCCGCCGAAGCCCGCCTCGGCATCCGCCACAATGGGCAGGAAGTGGTCGATATAGCCCGCGTCGCCGGGGCCAACACCACGGCCCCACTGGATCTCGTCGGCGCGCTTGAAGGTGTTGTTGATGCGCCGGACCATGGTCGGCACCGAGTCATAGGCGTAGAGGGACTGGTCCGGATACATGGTCTCGGAGGTGTTGCCGTCGGCTGCCACCTGCCAGCCGGACAGGTAGATGGCCTCGACGCCGGCCTTGGCCTGCTGCATGGCCTGGCCCGCGGTGATGGCGCCCATGCAGTTGACGTAACCCTTACGAGCAGCGCCGTGGATCAGTTCCCAGAGCTTTTCGGCCCCGTTGCGGGCATAGGTAAATTCCGGCTGCACGGACCCGCGCAGGCGGACCACATCGGCGGCGGTATAACCACGGCTCACATCCTTCCAGCGGGGGTTGCTGGCCCATTCCTTCTCCAGGGCCTGAATCTGTTGCTCTCGGGTCATCATTTTCGACATGGGTTACTCCGCTCAGTGGTAGGCGCGTTGGTCGCGCGATGGATTTTTCGTGAGGAGGGAGGTGGCGCCCTGTAACAGGTGGGGCGCCACCGGGAACCAGGTTCAGAGCCCCGCCGTTTCGTCCAGGATTCGGTAGGCGGGCAGGGTGAGGAATTCCTCGAAGTCGTCCTGGATGACGATGTCCCGCAGCAGTTGGGCCGCGCGATCCAGGTGAGCGGCCGCTGGGTCGCCGGCGCTGGCCAGTTCGGTCCCCGCCAGGGCCAGCTCCTCGGCCAGGATCTGCTCGAACAGGGCCGGGGTCACCTGGCGACCATCGTCCAGAACCCCGCCGGGATAGCGCACCCATTGCCACAACTGGGCGCGGGCGATCTCGGCGGTGGCGGCATCCTCCATGAGGTTATGGATGGGCACGGCGCCCCGCCCGCCCAGCCAGGCGGCCAGGTACCGCAGGCCGGCGGAGACGTTGTTGCGCAGACCGGCCTCGCTGATGGTGCCCGTGGGCAGTGCCAGCAGGTCGGCGGCGACGATATGGAGCTCGTCCAGGGTGCGATCCAGTTGATTGGGACCGGGCATGTAGTGGTTGAAGACCTCCAGGGCCACGGGTACCAGGCCGGGATGGGCCACCCAGGTGCCGTCGTGGCCATCCCCCGCCTCGCGCTCCTTGTCCGCCCGCACCTTGGCAAAGGCGATGTCATTGGCCGCCGGGTCCCCCTTGATGGGGATCTGGGCCGCCATGCCGCCCATGGCATGGGCGCCTCGGTGGTGGCAGGTCTTGATCAGCAGGCGGGAGTAGGAGCGCAGGAAGTGCACCAGCATGGTGATCTGGCCGCGTTCTGGCAGGACCCGCTCGGGGTGGGCATGGAAGCGCTTGATGAAGCTGAAGATGTAGTCCCAGCGGCCGCAGTTGAGGCCGCAGATGTAGTCCCGCAGCTCGTAGAGGATCTCGTCCATCTCGAAGGCGGCGGTGATGGTCTCGATCAGTACGGTGCAGCGGATGCTGCCGTGGGGCAGGCCCAGGCGCTCCTCGGCGTAGGTGAAGACGTCGTTCCACAGCCGGGCCTCCAGATGGCCCTCCAGCTTGGGCAGATAGAAATAGGGTCCGCTGCCCCGGGCCAGCAACTCCTGGGCATTGTGGAAGAGGTAGAGGCCGAAGTCGAAGAGGGCGCCGGACATGGGCTGGCCGTCCACCTCGACGTGCTTTTCGGGCAGGGCCCAGCCCCGGGGACGCACGATGAGGGTGGCCAGGGTGTCGTTGAGCCGGTAGTCCTTGCCCTCGGGACTCTGGAAGGTCAGGGTGCGGCGAATGGCCTGGGAGAGATTTTGCTGCCCTTCCAGGGTGGCGCTCCAGGTGGGGCCATGAGCGTCCTCGAAGTCCGCCATGAAACACTTGGCACCGGAGTTGAGGGCGTTGATGACCATCTTGCGGTCCACGGGCCCGGTGATCTCCACCCGGCGATCCTGAAGATCGGCGGGGGCGGGGCGCACCCGCCAGTCCCCGGCGCGGACCGATGCGGTGCTGGCCAGGAAGTCAAGGGACTCGCCGGCATCCAGGCGCTGCTGCCGGGCTACCCGCGCGGCCAGGAGTTCCCGACGGCGCGGGCCGAAGCGACGTTCCAGGTCCACCACGAATTCCAGCGCCTCGGGGGAGAGGACCTCCTGAAAGGCGGGGGGTACGGGGGCAAGGATCTGGACCTGGGGCATGGGCTTCTCCTGGGGGTGGCGATCGAATTTGTTGTCGGGTCAAGGAGACCCTTGTATTGTGCGCTGCAACAAAATGGTGTAAAAAGCTCAGTAATTAAAGTCTAAAATTTCAATACATAGATTTGAAATATGCAATGGTTCGGCGTGGCCTAGTTTGGTAGGCCTCCAGGCGCCGAGCCAGCCGGATAATTTTGGGAGGGGGGAGACAAGGTTCATGGGCAACATCCTGCAAGATCTGGCACACCAGATCGCTCGTTCCATCCTGACCGGCTTCGACCGGCATTATTCTTATTATCAGGAGATTACCAGTTCCGCTCGCCAACGTTTCGAACGAGCCGACTGGGAATCCGTACGGGCGGCCTCCGCCAAGCGGATCAGTTTCTACGATTTACGGGTTGGGGAGGCGGTTGACAAGTTGCGCTCCGCCTTCGGTATCGAGCACCTGGACGAGCCCCTGTGGCAGGAGGTCAAGCGGGCCTATCTTCATCTGCTCGCCCGCCACGGTCGCCCCGAGTTGGCGGAGACCTTTTACAATTCTGTCTTTTGCCGGCTCTTCGATCGCAGATATTACAATAATGACAATATCTTTCTGGCCTCCAGTGTCAATCGCCGGGAGTTGGCGGCCCGCTACCTGGTTTACATGTCCTTCCATCCTGGGGATGGCGGGCTCGAGCAGTGCGTGTGGGAGATCCTCTCCGCCTTTTATTTCACCCTCCCTTACGAGGACCTCCAACGAGATACCGAGAGGGTAGCCGCCGCCTTCCAGGCTCGTAGCGCCCTCGGTACCCGCAGCCTGAAGGACGTGCGCATCGACGTGCTGGAATCCCCCTTCTACCGCAACAAGGCGGCCTACCTGATTGGGCGCGTGGTCCAGGGAGAAGAATGCCAGCCCTTCGTCATCCCCCTCGTCAACAACGAGGCGGGGGCCATCTATGCCGATACCCTGCTCACCCAGCCGGAGCAGGTGGACGCGGTATTCAGTTTTACCCGCGCTTATTTTATGGTGAAGACCCCGGTCCCGGCGGCCACCGTTGACTTTCTCCAGAGCCTGATGCCCAGCAAGTCCCTCGCCGATCTCTACATGAGCATCGGTTTCCAGAAGCAGGCCAAGAACGAGTTCTACCGCGACTTCCTGGATCACCTGGCCAACTCGGATGACCTCTTCCAGATCGCCCCCGGCGCCCGGGGCATGGTCATGCTGGTGTTTACCCTGGCCTCCTTCCCCTATGTATTCAAGGTGATACGCGACCGTTTCCCCCCCCAGAAGGAGGTCACCCGCCAGCAGGTGAAGGAGCGCTATCAGCAAGTCAAGAATCACGACCGCATGGGCCGGCTGGCGGATACCCTGGAGTTCTCCGACGTGGCCTTCCCGCGTCATCGCTTCTCGCCCGAACTGTTGCGAGAGATCGAGGCGGAGGTGCCCTCCCTGGTGCAGGAGGAAGACGGCATGCTGGTGTTGCGCCATCTCTATATCGAGCGGCGCATGACGCCCCTGGACCTCTACCTGACCGAGGCCAGCCCCGCGGAGCAGCGCGCCATCCTGGATGACTGGGGTCTGGCCCTCAAGCAACTCATGGGCGTCAACATCTTTCCGGGGGATCTCCTCTTCAAGAACTTTGGGGTCACCCGCCTGGGTCGGGTGATCTTCTATGATTACGACGAGATTTGTTATCTCGGCGAGTGCAAATTCCGCAAGATTCCCCAGGCCCGCACCCTTGATGACGAGATGAGCGCCGAACCCTGGTACACCGTGAATCCCGGGGACGTGTTCCCGGAGGAATTTCCCACCTTTCTCACCAACAGCCAGGAACTGCGCCAAATCCTGTTCGACACTCACCCGGAAATTTTCGACTACCGCTATTGGCAACAACGCCAGAAGGACACCGCCAATGGGGTCTGGGAGGACGTCTTTCCCTATGGCCAGGAACTGCGTTTCGAGCGTCCGGTGGCCCCATCCCCGACGCCAGGGCTTGATGCCATTTCAGGGAGTTAAGCGAGCCAGGCGCGCCAATGCCGGGCGGGTTCTCCCGGGTCGGATACTCACCCTGTCTTGACCTTGGTTAAGGCTCCCGATTGGCTGGCCCGTCACGATTATGGGTGATATGGGTAACCGGGTAAGTGAGATGCAAGAACCAAGAATCCAACATTGGGCGCTTAATGCCTTGTTCGCGACCGGCCTGCTGGCCAGTAGCGCCCAGGCGGCCATGGAACCGGCCGTCGATAAGGTGGATTTGCGTAACGGCAGGGATATCAACGAGGTTTGCGCCGGGTGTCACGGGGAATTCGGGCAGGGCGGCAAGGAGGGCGAATACCCACGACTCGCGGGTCTGCCCGCCGCCTTCATCGCCCACCAGCTTGTCCTGTTCCGGGATCGCAAAAGGACCAACCTGGCCATGGTCGAATCCGTCGATCACCGACAGATGCCCGACCCCGACATCCAGGATGTGTCTGCTTATCTCGCGGGCCTCAAAATAGCCAGCAAGCTGCCTCCCGCCGACGAGACGGCCCCGGGCTTCAATGCCTACGAACGGCTGCTCGCCAGCAAGCGCCTGGTCCAGATCCCCCGCGCCGAGGGTGACCCCGAGGCCGGAAAAAAACTCTACCGCCGCGAATGTGCCTCTTGTCACGGTGACCAGGGTCAGGGTGATCCCCGCGATGCGGTGCCCTTCCTCGCGGGCCAATACACTAACTACCTCTGGCGCCAGATCGACAAATACATCGACAAAGGGCGCCTCCACGACCCCTCGGAACCCGATGCCGAGGAGTTGCTCGCGGCCTTCAAGGCCGAGGAACTCCGGGATATCTTCGCCTATCTGTCCACCCTGGACGATTAGGGGCGTCCCTGCCCCGGGCGCGAATCAGGGCAGATCACTGCGCTTGAAAAGGACATAGCCAAGCCAAGCGCTCAGGGTACCGAGCAGAGTCGGGTAGAGGACGGCGAAAGCGATGTAACCAGCCTGGCCGAAGGCGTCGAGGATGACGTAGGCGGAGGGGCCGAGCATGACCAATTGTGGGTCGAGGAGGAGCATGGCGGCGGTGCGAAAGACCTGGAGGGGGTTGACCAGGGCAATGGCGACGGCGGTCTCGGGGGGGAGATGGCCGCGGATCATGACGCCCAGCAGGATGAGGTCGAGGAAGAGCAGCAGGGTGAGCCAGAGGACGAAGGCGGAGGCCTGGGCGACATCGGCGGAGCGGGTGAGGGTCGAGAGCAGCATCGCCAGGCCCAGGAAGCACCAGGCCAGGGCCATGAGTAAGCCGGTGTAATAGATGAACAAGGCCCAGGGGACCTCGGCGCCCTTGGTCGCCCCCCAGGCGATGGCCGCGACCATGGCCAGGAAGACCGGCAGGAAGACCACCAGAAAGCGCCCAACGAGCTTGCCCCAGAACCAGGCGGCGAGGCCGATGGGCAGCGACAGCAGGTATTCGTAAATGCCCGCCTCGCGGTCGCCGGCTACCGAGCGCACCGTGGTGATGAGGACGAAGACCGGCAGGATGGCCATGGCGAGCTGAATGTAGGTCACCATGAGCCGCGACAGGCCGGTAAAGCCCATGACGCGCGACTCGGTAAGGCCGAAGACGAATAGCAGGGCCACCAGGCCGCCAAAGATAAAGCTATAGACCAGGAACCACTTGGCGCGCAGGGATTCCAGGATGTCCGTTTGGGCGGTGAGCCAGAAATTTTTCATTCGGTGAGGTGTAGGTGCCTGTGTCCGGTCGCGGCTTGGGGATTGAAGACGGGGGCGTTGAAGCGTGCCTCCACTTCAAAGATGTGGCTCTTGGCCGCGGCAAAGTCGATGGCGCCTGACGTGGGCTCCGTTTGCGCCCCCAGGCCGTACTGCATGGGCGTCTCCTTGCCCTTGAGGTAATAGGCGGTTCGGGCATCGATCCAGGCCCCATTACGCCAGTCGTTAACCCAGATCTCGGTGCGGGGGTCCCCCCGCCAGGGCTGTTTATCCAGCCAGATGACGGCGCAGCCAATGTCATCGAAAAAATGCAGGCTAGATTTGCCCTCCGCCTCGAAGGCGCGAATCTGGGCGGAATAGTTCCGGGCCGACAGCACCATGCGGCAGCGCTCGCAGGCGATCCGATCCCACTTCACGGCGACGGGACCGGTGCCGCTATCGCCGCAACCCGTGAGTCCCGGCAGGCCGCCGAGCAACAACAAAAGGGCCAGGAGGGCCGAAAGCAGCGGACGATCAGACATGGGACATCTCCATCACCGGAATTTCCCCAAGATCGTACCTGATCCGCATTTTAAGTCTCATCACTTATTTCATTGAGGCTGAGCGTGGCGATGAGGGCGGCGTAGCGGGATATCATGCCCAGAAACCGCAGCCGGTCGGCGCCCGGCACCTGCCCATGCCAGCTCAGCCCCGCGTCCAGGGCGGTGAAGCCCCAGGGACCGATGGCGCGGGCAAAGGCCTCGTCGGCGCGAGTCAGGGTCAGGCGGCAGGCGAGGTGGCTGGAAAGGTCCACCAGGTCCGCGACCCGGTCGTCCAGCACGACCTGGCCCTGATCCAGTTCGACGACCCGGTTGACCAGGGCTGCCACCTCGTCCAGGCGGTGGCTGGAGATGATCATGGCGGCGCTGTTCTGACGCTGGGCGAGGAGGTCGAAAAAGATCCGTCGCGCCTGGGGGTCCAGATTGGCCGCCGGTTCATCGAGGATCAGGACCTCCGCGTCCCGGCCCAGGGCGATGCTGATCAGGAGCTTCTGCTTCTGGCCGCCGGAGAGCTTGACGAAGGGGTGACGGCGGAAGCGCGCTACATCCAACCCCAGATGGCCGGCCATCTCCGTCATCCGCGCCGGGTCGGCACCACAGACCCCGGCGGCGAAGGACAGGAGCTGGCCTACGGGCATGCGCAGGGGTGGCGGCAGTTGCGGCACGAAGCCGATCTTGGCCAGGACCTGTTCACGGTGTTCGCGCGGGTTCAGGCCATCCAGGGTGACCCGGCCCTGACAATGGTATTCCCCCAGCAGGCAGCGGATGAGGGTGGTCTTGCCGGCGCCATTGGAGCCAATGAGGGCCACCCGGTGTCCGCGCTCGATCTCCAGGTCGATGCCCTGGAGGACCGCCTGGCGGCGGAAGCGCTTGATGACCTTTTCGAAAATAATCATGCCGGTTACAACACCTTGTCCAGGCCCTTGACCGTGAAGCTCAAGGAATTGGTCGGGCAGATGTCCACGCACAGGCCGCAGCGGGTGCAGTCGGCGCCAATGTCGGTGGTGACGTCCCGCGCCCGGCCGCGGATGGTGACGTCGAGGACATGGGGGACCAGACAAATGGCACGGCAGTCACCCTCGTGATGGCAGTCCTGGACCCGATACTGGACCCGTACCGGAGACAGCACGCCCACCAGGCCGTAGGTCACGCCGATGGGGCAGACATAGCGACACCAGGCACGGCGGGACACGAAGACCTCGAAGGCCAGCAGGGCCAGCACCCAGACCAAGGCCAGGCCAGGGCCATAGATGAGGGCGCGGCTGAGGATACCGGTGGGGGACAGGGTCTCGAACAGGGTGTAGCCGCTGACCAGGGTCAGGAGGATGAAGAAGACATAGAAGACGGTGCGGCCGCCCCGGTGGAACTTGATGTCCCGCACCCAGCTTGCGCTTGGCCAGCCAGAGGTGGAGCTTCTCCGCCCACTCGGCCAGCAGGTGATAGGGGCAGGCCCAGGAGCAGAAGGTGCGCCCCCCCAGGAGTACCAGAGGATGAAGACGGTCACGGTGCCGATGACCAGATTGAGGACGATATGCTTGTAGGCGAGCATCACCAGGAGGGCCGAGTTCAGGTCCGCCATGTGAAAGCCGACAAAGCGCGAGGCGGTCAGTGGCCCCCTCCAGGAGCTGGACGTCGAAATAATAGGAGACGACAAAGAGCAGGTTGATGGTGATGAGGGTGACCCAACGGCGGTTGCGCCACTTGTGGCGATCTGGCGGCCTGGGCGCGCGCGGCCTCTACCGCCTGAAGCATTTCCCGGGTCAACGTGTCGCGGCGCTTCTCCGCCATGAGGGTAACCACCTCTTGCCGGCGGTCCTCCGGTCCGGGCTTGGACGGGTCCAGGCCAAGCAGCTGGCGCAGGGAATCGATCATGTAGTTCATGGTGGCTTCAACCAACCTGGGCCGCGTCCGCGACGCGGTCGATGTCGATGACAATGGCGGTGGGGTCCACGGGCAGATCATCTCGCAGACGCCACAGCCGACGCAGCCGTCCTGAACGACGGGCAGGGCGCCGCCCCCGGCTTGGGCCTCCAGGGGATGGCTGGTCGCGGCGGACACTGATTGGCGATCTCTCCGCGAGGGACTGGCGCGCCCGCGGTGCACTGGGCGATGCGGATCTCGATGGGGCACTGGCGCAGAGCAGAGATCGCAGAGGTCCAGATCGTAGGGGTGATCCGCCACGGGGATGGGCAGCCAGCGATTCACGGCCTCATAGCGCAGCAGGCCGCGGAAAATCGGCCCCTCGGGCCAGACCTTTGAAGCCCAGGCCCCGAATCGCCAGGCAGGACTCGGGCCGTGCCAGCCGGGCCAGACCCATGCGCGCTGGCCGCGGGGAAGTTGAGGTCGTGGGTGAGGGCGCCGGTGGGGCAGGCCAGGACGCACTGCAGGCCGTCGCAGGAGAAGTCGCAGGCCTGGTCGCGGGCCTCGATGTAGGGGATGCCGACCCCGACCCCATCGCCGAGGTCCGCGAGATGGATGGCCTCGACGGGACAGACCTGGACGCACTGACCGCACTTGATGCAGGCGGCGAGAAATTGCTGCTCCTGGAGCCGGTCCTTGATGGCCCCCGGCGGGCGCAACCGGGCATTGGCCTGACCCGATCAGGGGCAGCAGGCCCGCCAGGGAGACGCCCACCACGCCGACCCCCAGGATCGAGGTGCGAAGGAATTCCCGACGGTTCTGTTCGCGGCGGACCTTGGGGCTGAGGGCCGGGCGAGGCGGGGTGGCTCTTCTTCTGCTCTGATGACATGGTGTTACATCTCGGGGAATCAGTCGCGGCCGAGGGACTGGCGCAGGGCCTGGTAGGCATCAAAACCGCCGGCCGGCGGGGGTGGCGGCGTCCGGGGCTGGTCCGGCGGTAGCGGGGGTGGCCCCCGCCTCTTATCTTCCTCGTCCGGGTATTCCTCGTCCTCGACGATGCCAAGGGATTTAGCCGGATGTCGCGCAGACTGGCCAGGATATCGACCACGGTATCCACCGAACGCAGGGGTTTTTCATCCCGGGCCAGTCGGTTCGGGTTCGCTCAAGGGGGCCAGGCGCTCCAGGAAGTCGATGCACCTCCAGCATGGGCGACCCCTTGAAGAACTGGGCCGGCGGCACGTCCATCCAGAGGCGGTCGGCATAGGTATATTGCTCATAGGGGGTGTCGCCGATGCCGTCGCCGTCGCGGTCGAAGCCCTCGTAGTCGTCCCAGTAGTTGCCTTCCCAGGTGTTGAGGCTGGCGCCCTTGCCCGCCCCCCATCGAGCACGACTTGCGTGATGTTGCCCTCGAAGCGGTTGCCGATGAAGACGTTGCCGTCGCCAGTCGGGCAGCCAGCGGACGGCCACCCCGTTGAAGGCGATAAGGTTATTGGGAAGCGGTTGGTGGTGCCAGGCTGATAGGGCGAGAGGTCGAGGTAGATGCCGATGGCGCAGGAGAGCACCTTGTTGCCGCTGATGTCCACGTCGGAGGTCTCTTTGAAGCCGATACCGACCCCGGTGGGCCCCGAGGCGTTGATGATGGTGTTGTTACGCAGGATTATGCCGTCGCTGTACATGAGGAAGATGCCTACGCGTATTGTTTTCGTAGTGGTTGTCCTCGACCCGGTTGACGTGGGAATACATGAAGTGCAGGGAATAGCGGCCCCCGCGGGCGTCGTTGCGGGCGATGAGGTTGTCCTGGGAATACCAGACCACGGTGTCGCGGGAGTCGCGAATGATGTTATCCGTGGCCTGATTCTTATAGCTGTACCAGAAGCGAATGGCATCACCGCGGACACCCAGTTCCACGGGCTTGGATGAGATACGGTTGCGGCGGACGATGTTGTTGTTGGACTGCTGGAGATCGACGCCGAAGAGGCAGTTGTCGATCACATTGTCCTTGATGACGTTGAAGTTGCCGCGCACCTGAATACCGCTATCGATGTCGTTGTGGGAATCACCGGAGTTGGTCAGGCGCAGGTTCCGGAGGGTGGCACCGTCGGTCTTGAGGAGGATGAGGGTCCCCTTGCCGCCCCCATCGATGACCACCTGGTCGCGGCCATCGAGGGTCAGGGGCTTATCGATGACCAGGGGGCCGGCATAGGTGCCCGGTTCGGGTGTCAGCACGTCTCCGGGCTTGGCCTCGTCAATCAGGGTCTGCAGCGAGACCAGGCCGGTCTGGGACTGGGTCTGATGTTGCGACTGGGCCGGGAGGAAGACCAGAGGCATCGCCAGACCCGCCAGCAGGACCCAGAGGAGGGGGCCCTTGCGGGCGGCACGGACAACGATGGCTCCCGGGAGCCGCCCGACCAGAGGGACGGGTGACGCCCGGTCGGGGTCCTGGTGGCTCACCGGGCCTCCCGCAGCCCCTTGCGCCTCACCAAGGCGAGGACCGCGAGCACGGCCGATAACAGCACCATGAGGCCAAAGCCGAGGGCGGGGTAGGAATGGGTCGCGAACTGGGCCACCTTGCCGTCGCCAAAGACCGTGGGCATAAAGGGCTTGACGGTGAAGGCCCCCATGTCGCTCAGGGTATGGCCATACCACCAGAGCCAGGCCGCGTAATCGATGAGGAAGAAGAGCGGCAGGGCCAGGGGGGCCAGGATCAGGAACCAATAGAGCAGGCCGGAACTCTTGCGGGCGCCCCAGAGGAGCAGGAGCATGGCGCCCACCATGACCCAATAGAAGGCGTGGGTGGCGATCGCCATGCCCTTGACCATGGGACTGATCAGCGCCGGGTCGTTGAAATAACGCCCGAGGCTGGTCTGGTAGTGCCAGAGCAGGGTCTGGATACCGCTGCCGGTCCACTCCTGGCGCTCCGCGGCGGGCAGGCGCTCCTGGGTCTTCTCGAAGCGGGATTCCAGGCTGTCGATCAGATTTTCCTTGTCCACGGCCGGCTTCCTGTCCTCGGCCTTGGGCGGGGGGCTGGCGGCTGGGGCCTCGGCGAGTTCCGCCTTGAGTCGCGCCAGCAGGGCATCGGCGGCGGTGACCTTGGGCGCCTCCTTCTCGATGCCGCCTTCCTGGTCCAGGGCCGTGACCATGGCGGTCAGATAGCCGCTGTTCTGGTATTCAAGCCCGTCCTCGCCGTACATGGTCAGGGTCATCCAGCCCAGGATGGCCGCGAAGCCCACCCCCATGACGACCAGTCTTAGCCCGGTTTTGGGGATGACGAAGCCCAGGATCATGACCCCCAGCAGGCTGATGATGAAGGGCGAGAAGGCCCGCTCGACCACGCCGCCGGCGGCGATGGGGTACATGCCGACATAGTGGTTGATGGTGTCCATCTCGTGGACGCAATCCAAGGCCTCGTCTTCGTGGATCTCCGCCTTCTCGATCTTCTGGCAGCCATTGAAGACGCCATTCATGTGGAAGTGGATACGAACCCCGTCGGGGAAGGACTCGGGCGGGTAATTGGGTGCCGTCAGGGATACCCACCAGATCGGCGAGAAGTAGATGGCCGCCAGGAGCCCGATGGCCAGGAGGGCGAGAAGACCGGCTAACAGGCCCCGCGGGGTATACGTCTGCGCGTTCATCAGGGTTACCGCTTAATGAGGATGAAGGCTGGATCGGTCACCGGGTCCCTCGGCGGACCGAATTTGGCCCCGTGACCTGGCTGTGCCGAGGCGGTCGGCGCCTGGGCAAAGGGGACGGCGGCTTCCCTGCCGCTTCTCGTCACGCCGCGCTACTCGAAGTCGGGATTCTTCCAATCGGCGGACTCCGCCAGGAGTTCCTTCGGCGGCTTGATTCGCGAGGTATAGTCGCTGACCGCCAGGACAGTCGCGATCGGTGAAGTTCTTGACCTGCTCGACCATGTCGGGATTGGCGTTGCGCCGCTTGCCGCCCTTGATCTCCTTGAACTGGCGGACGATGTAGTTGTAATGCTGGCCATGGACGCGGGGATAGTACTTGTCGTTGTTCCCCTCGCCATTCTCGCCATGGCAACGCACGCAGTTCTCTTCGTAGAGCTTCTTGCCATGTTCCAGGTCATCGCCCGGACCCACGCCATTAGCGGGCGTCATGGGGAGTCCCGCCATGTAGGCCACGACGTCCGCCAGGGCCTGGGGGCCGCCGATCTGGGAGGGCAGGGCGAAGGGATACATGGTGGGGTTGTCGCGGTTTTGGGCGCGAATGTCCGCCAACTGCTTGATGATGACGTTGTGATGCTGGCCGGCGAGTTGCGGGAAGGTCCCGTCGTCCAGGCCCCAGCCCTCCGGCAGATGGCAGGCGGCGCAGACCTCATAGACGTCGCGCCCGTTCTCCGCGTTGCCCTTGAGGGTCAAGGCCTCGTCCTGCTCGCCACCGCCCTCGTTCCAGGCCAGCGCCGAGCCCGCCATGGCGGTCGCCAGGGTGGCGACGGCTAGCCGGATAGTAAAACTGCTCATGATAAATCTCCGAAAGGTTGATCCAGGGCTGCCGGCCAGAGTGGCCGAAGTGACCGCGGCGGCGCGGTCCGCGCCCCTGTTGATCAGGCTAATTCCCGGGCGAGATCGCCACTTTGACCGAGGTCAAGCCGTTACAAACCGAAATATTTGGGCTATTTACTGAGGGTGCCCAGCCAGTTGGCGATGGTCCGCATTTCTTCGTCCGTGACCAGGTGCATGACCGCCTTCATGGCCGCCGTCTGGCCGTTATTGCGGGCCCCGCTCTGGATATCCTTCATTTGATTGTAGGCGTAATCCGGATTCTGGCCAGCGAGCTTGGGGTAAACGGGCAGGATCGGGGAATTGGCGTCCTTGCCATGGCAAGCGACGCAGGTCTTCTTGGCATAGAGTTCCGGTCCGTCGAGGGCCTGGACACTGGTGATGACGCCGAGCCCAAGGGTGATGCCGAGGGCGGCGGAAAGGGCCTTGAGGGTTCGCATGATGGATGACCTCGTAATGCGCTAACTGGTCGATAAGGGGCGCACGGGTGCCTGGGGCTCCCGCGCGCCCTGGGAGGGCCTGGGTATCAGGGCTTGGTGGGCTTGGCGCCACCCTGGTCGAGGAGGGCCTTGGCGCGCAGGCCGAGGTCCGCGGCCTTCACCTGATACTGCCACCACTGGTTGGCCCAGAGCATGGCGTTCTGCCAATCGGCCTTGGCGGCGGCATCCTCGGACTTCTTCTTGGCGTCCTGGGAGAAGCCAAGCTGGTCGGTGGCATCCTCAACCAGGGCGACCACGGTCGGGAAGTCCTTGAAGTTGCGGCCGGTGATGTAGGCGACCACCTGATCGATGACGGCCTGGGTCTCGTTGTTGGTCTTGACCTGGGTGTTATAGTCCGCTTGGGTATAGGCCGTGCCCTCGACCATCTTGGTCGCCGCCTCCTGATAGCCCTTGGGCTTGACCAGCAGGTAGCCCTGCATCTCCAGGTGCAGGGCCGAGCAGAACTCGGTGCAGTAATAGGGATAAACACCAGGCTTATCGGCCACGAAGGTCGTGGTTGATGTCTTGCCGGGCTCGATGGAGAGCTGGACATTCTGCCCGTACATGGCGAAGCCATGCACCTGGTCCTGGGCGCGCTCCAGGTTGGTCAGGGCGATGCTGACCGTATCCCCCTCTACTGCCTCGATGATCTCCGGGGTGATGTGGGAGCGGATGACGGTGCCCTTCACCTGGGTGGTGCACTTGCCCGCGGCGTCGCAGTTACGCTCGGTGGTCTCGCGGCCGGCGCGGGTGGCGTTCGGGTGCTTCTGGTCGGTACGGCTATCGGTGCCGGACTTGTAGCGCACCTCCGGCTTCAGCTTGTCGGCGGCGATGGCCACGGCGTAGTGGGGCTCGCCCAGCGGCAGCGGCATGTCGTACAGGAGCTGCATCTTGTCGTTGCCGATGTCGATGAGCTGGTGGTTCTGGGGATGCAGGGGACCCACCGGCTGATGACGGTCGATGGAGAGCTTGTTCAGCGCCACCAGATACTTGCCATCCGGCTCCACCGAATCGCCCTCCATGGTCATGAGGTGGCCGATGTTGTAGTGGATGGACAGCTTGTCCAGCACCTTGCCTTCGCAATAGTCGTACTTGGCGACCTGGGAATCGACGTAGAGGGAGGTGTAGGCGATGCAGGGCTTGGCGTCGAACTGGGTGTGCAGGGGTCCCAGGCCCAGGTTGACCTGATGCTGGAGGACATCCTGCATGGCGATGATGGGCACGCCGTAGGGGTCCTTGCCCTCGAACTTGCCATCGGCGATGGCCTTCTGGATTTTCTCGAAGCTATAGACCGAGACGTGGCTATCAAGCTTGCCGGAAACGATCATAAATTTGCCGTCCGGGGTCACGTCCACGCCATGAGGGCTCTTAGGCTCGGGGATCAGATAGAGGAGGCCCTCGGCGATGGCCTGCTCCATGGGGATGTAGTAATAGCCCTTTTCTTTCTTGACCTTGCCGGCCTTGACCAGCTCCTCGGCCTTCTTCCAGTTGGTCACGTGCAGGTAGTCGGTGTCCTTGGAGGAGCAGCCGGCCTCGAAGGGCGGGCGACCGCGCTCGATGCCGCCCACGTAGCGCTCGGAGCAGAAGGAGTTGGTGAAGCCCCAGCCGTAGCTGGGTCCCTTGCCGGCGTCGGAAAGGTCCTGGCTGTAGGGCCCTAACTCAAAGGTGAAGGAGTTTTCGGGCTCGATGCGGCCCTTCTCCTTGTTGAATTTCCAGTAGGTCAGGCCGCCGCGGTATTTGTCATTGAATTCCTCCAAGGGGACGAAGCCATCATCGAGGAGGGGCGCGGCGTACTGGACGGCCTCCATGACATATTCGGTGTTGGGGGTCACGAAGGCGCCGCCATGGGCGGACTTGAAGAAGGGGTTGACGACGATCTGCTTGGTCTCGAAGTCGTGCAGATCGATGACCGCGATGCGCGGATTGGACTTGTCGTTGATGAAGAGCCAGCGTCCGTCGTAGGCGCCCTCGGTCTCCGAGATAGCAGGGTGGTGGGTGTCGCCATAGACCATATCCTTGCCCCGGATGCGGCCCTGGGCCAGGACCGCCTTGGACTCATCGTCGAAGCCATAGCCCTGCCAGGGTTCCGGGGTGAAGACGCCGATGTACTTGAGCAGTCGCATTGAGGGGATGCCATAGACGATGACCTGACCGGACTGGCCACCGGAACTGAAGACCACGTATTCGTCGCGGCCTCCGCTGGGGACATAGGTCTTGGCCGCCGCCAGCAGGTCCTTCTCGCTCAGACCGCGGCGTTGCATGGTGTCCTGCAGGGTCTCGGCGGACCAGGCCGCCGAGGTCGCACTCATCGTCAGGACCGCCCCGACCGCGACGGATAAACCGCGCCTGGAAAATTTGTTCATCGAACCGCCCTCTTACTCTGGCAATTTAAGGAAACACCACGGGACTTGCGGCCCGCGACACCCCAAAACCCTATCCCCGCGGGCCGCTTGAGCCTTGATGCAAGTCAAATCACAAGGAGAGGTGTGTCATATGACACAGATTAAGACCCAAACCGGGCGCCGGGCGATGCTTTGCTAGTATTAGTTGATCACAGCCTCTTTTTCTTACCACCTTGCCGTGCTGTCATAGACCCAACCCCCCTAAGCCCCGCCGAACACGTCACCCTGGAGTTTTTCCTGCCATGCCTTCCCGCCCCGATCCCACTGGCGAGGGCTTGCCCCTCAACCGCCGTGATTTTTTGCGACTGACGGGCCTGGGCAGTCTGGGCCTGCTCGTCCCGGGCCTGCTGACCGGTTGCGGCGACGACGCTGTGGGGGTTATTGGCTCGCCGAGCTATGCCGCTACTATGACGCGATCACGATTCGGCAGTTGCTCAGCCATGCCTCGGGCCTCCCGGGTACCAATTTCGTCAACATTTTTGCCCAGGCCCCCCAGCCGGATTACGCGGAGCGGACCCAGAACGAGCTGGCTGATCAACGCCTCAAACACGCGCCGGGCGAGATGGCCGTTTATTGCAACGACGGCTTCACCCTGATCGAAAACCTGGTGGCGGCCGTCACGGGCCAAAGCTATGCCCAATTCGTGACCACCGAAATCCTGGTCCCGGCGGGCATGACCCAGAGCGCCTACCCCCGAAAACCCTTCCCGGCGGGCACCTTCGCCCCGGCCTTCGCGGACGATACCCCGCTGCCGCAGGAATTCACCAACGGCTTCGCCACCGGCGGTCTCTATGCCACGCCCTCGGACATGGGCCGGCTGGCCAGGCTCTTGCTGCAGGGTGGCATCCTCGAGGGCCGGCGTATCCTGTCCGCCACCTCCGTGGCGGAAATGGCCCGCGATCAGACCCCGACCCTCGGCTTCAATCCCATCCCTTCCTTCCAATGGGGCCTGGGCTGGGATGACGTATCCCAAAAGGGCCTGGCCGCCGTGGGGATCAAGGCCTGGACCAAGAATGGCGGGACCCTCTTCTATGGCAGTCAGTTCTTCGTCCTGCCCGAGGCGCGCTTGGGGCTGGCCATGAGTGGCACCACTCTGACTTATGGCAGCGGCAAGCTGGCGGAACGCATCCTCCTGAATGCCCTGGTCGAGTCGGGCCGTCTGGCGGCCATGCCGGTGGCCCTGCCGGCCACCCCCGCGCCCGAGGCCGCCGTCGACGACGCGACCCTGGCGGCCATGGCGGGCTACTTTGCCCAGCACGAGGCCGTGCTCCGGGTGGAGGTCCAGCCCGATCGCGCCTTGACCCTGTCCACCTTTGACTCGGGGACCTGGACCGAGACGGCCAGGGACCTCAAGTACCGGACCGACGCCACCTTTTCCAGCGACAGCAAGCCGCTCTATGCCTACCGGCCCTTAAAGGCGGAACTCGGCGATTACCATGTCGTGCGCATTCCCTGGGGCTATGAACACTGCCTTCTGGAACTGCCCTACTCCCAGCGGGTGCCGCCCCGGGGCGCCCGCACCCCGGACTGGGAACGGCGCCTGGGCCGCCAATGGTTGCAGGTCAACGACGGCGCCGCTTCCTGGACCTTGCGCCTGGGGCAGCCCCGGCTCAGGCTGGATGAGGTTCCCGAGCTTCCGGGCTACGTCGGCGTGACCTACATGGGCACCCAACTCCTGGATGCCAGCCAGGACGGCCAGCGTGCCCGGATGTGGATGATGATCCCCCTCAACAATGGTCGCGATCTTGCCGATCTGGTCATCGTGGACCGGGAAGGCGAGGAATGGGTCCGCTTCGGCAGTGGCCTCTTCCGGCCGCTGGAAGGCGTGCCGGTGCTGGAGGTCGGAGGCGCCACCCTGACCGTCGAGGTGGCGGGTGAGGCCCAGTGGTTACAAGTCCCGGCCCGTGGGACCCTGACCATCCGCAATGCCGCCACCTGGCTGCTTTACGATGGCGACTTCGTCTACCAGGCGGAAGGGCAAGGGGGCGGGTACCCCAGCGCTGCCCGATAGAGGCGACAAGGCCTGGTTGATGCTCCATGGCGCCCGTGGGGATCGCATCGAGGTGGATGTCGGCTAGCCTGGGGTAGGGAGCGACTCGCCTGCGCCCGTACGGAACGAGCGGATTTGCTGATGTAAATGCCGACCATGCGGGTCGACCTTCAGGGCATCGTCTAATAAATATCCAGGCTCTGTGCCGAGATTGCCGCAAGGCCGGAAAGATGGATACCGGGTACCCAAGAGGGGGATCAAGGGTTGTGACTCAGTGATGGACTGCTGGGTCTTGCCTTACTTCTGGGCCTTGCCTTCCTTTTGGGGCTTGGCCACTTTCCGGGGCTTAGGTTCTTTAGGGAGCTTGGTTTCTCTCTGGACCCTGGCCTCTTTTTGGGGCTTGGTCTCCTTCTCCGCCTTGGCTTCCTTTTCCGCCTCTTTCCAGTCCCGACACAGGGCCGAGAAATCGGCCGGTAGGTCGCGGCAGGTCAGGATCCCGAGGGCGTGGCCCTCCCTTATGATGGGGAGGTGGCGAAAATGGTGGGTAAACATCAGCTTCAGGCAATGTATCAGGGGCCTGTTCCATTTGACGCTGATCGGGTCCGTGGTCATGACCTCCCGAAGTAGGACCTCATCCGGGCTCAGGCCCTTGGCGACGACGCGGACGAGGAGGTCTCGCCCGGTAAAGAGACCTATCAGAAGGGTGTGATCCAGGACCAGAATGGCATCGACCCGGCACGCTACCATCCGGTCAATGGCGACCCGCACCGTATCGGTGGGGCTCAGACTGACGAGTTCCCGGCCCTTGATGAGATCAATCACATGCTTAAAAACCATTTTGCCTCTCCCTATGTCTGGTTCAGACCTCCCCTGACTGACGCCAGCCTCGGGCGAGCTGCAATATAACAAGTGTCTTGCCAGACACGGGAGAGGTTTAGCGGCTTATCCCATCCCCAGTTTCCTGCTCCTGGCTAAGGGTGGCGATCAGAATCTCCTTGTTACGGTAGCGAACGTCGGTCCCCTTGGCGACAAAAATCACCTGTTCGGCGATATTCGAGGCCTTGTCGCCGATGGCCACCAGGGCGCGGAGGGCGAAGACGACTTCGATGACCTGACCCGTCAAGGTGGCGTCCCCCAGGATAAAGGTCATGAGGTGGCGCATGCCGGCATCGAATTCCTCCTCGAGTTCAACCTCCTCGCGAAAGACGTCCAGGGCTTTGTCCACATTGACCTCGGCCAACGCCGCCAGGCTGAGTTCAAGCAGATGGGTGGCGATCTCATAGAGGCGGCGCGCATGGTGCAGGGTCCGGGGCACGGCCCCCCGTCCCTCGCGCTCGCGGATGCGCAAGGCGCACCAAGCGATCTGTTCCGCCTTGTCGCCCGCCTGCTCCAGATAGCCGGTGCACTTCGACAGGGCCATGACCAGCCGCAGGTCGATGGCGGCCGGCTGGCGTTTGGCGATGATGTTAAAAATGCCCTCGTCGATGGCCATTTCCTGGCGGTCGATCTGGCGTTCGCGATCGACAACCTGCCGCGCCAGATTGACCTCGCCCTCGGTGAGGGCCCCACTGGCGGCGCTGACCTGCTCCAGGACCCGCTTGCCCATGGCCAGGACCTGGTCCCGGACGAGGGTCAGTTCCTGGTCAAAACGCTGGACCGTGTGGCCCTTGGCGACATCATTCATGGCGGGTCCTGATAAGTGCTGATGAGATTTAGGGGGGAGAGCCCTCCCGTTCACAATGCGCGGGGCCGGATCTCGGGCCCGGGTCCCCGATTACGCGGTTAGCCGGCATCGGCAGCGGCGTCAGCCAAAGCGACCGGTGATGTAGTCCTCGGTGAGCGGGTGGCTGGGGTTGGTGAAGATCTGGTTGGTCTCGCCGACCTCCACCAGGTCGCCCAGGTGGAAATAGGCGGTGCGCTGGGAGACGCGGGCGGCCTGCTGCATGGAGTGGGTGACGATGGCGATGGCTGTAGTTTTCGCGCAGTTCGTCGATCAGCTCCTCGATGCGGGCGGTGGCGATGGGGTCCAGGGCCGAGCAGGGCTCGTCCATGAGGATCACCTCGGGAGAGACGGCGATGGTGCGGGCGATGCACAGCCGCTGCTGCTGGCCGCCGGAGAGGCTGGTGCCCGGCTGCTGGAGACGGTCCTTGACCTCGTTCCAGAGACCGGCCTTGCGCAGGCTGCCTTCCACCAGGGCGTCGAGTTCGGCCTTATTGTTGGTCAGGCCATGGATGCGCGGGCCATAGGCGACGTTCTCGTAGATCGACTTGGGGAAGGGGTTTGGCTTCTGGAAGACCATGCCAACCTGGGCGCGCAGCGGGCACCACATCCGGTGCCCTTGTCGTAGATGTCCCTGCCCGTCCAGGGTGATATGACCCTGGACCCGGCAACCCGGCACCGTGTCGTTCATGCGGTTGAGGCAGCGCAGGAAGGTGGACTTGCCGCAGCCGGAGGGGCCGATCATGGCCACCACCTCATGCTTGCCGATGTCCAGGCTGACATTCTTGATGGCGTGTTTGTCGCCGTAATAGACATCGACATTGCGGCAGATCATGCGCGCCTTGGGGGAGGTGAAGTCGCCCGACCGTGCCGGAGAGATTCCGGCGGGGGGCCAGGTCCGCGGCGGTCATGGCGCCGGTCTGTGGGCAGGTATCTTCTGCGATGGCGTTCATGGTTGGGTTCTCATGGGTTCAGGGCGCGGGTCAGGGCCGATCGATGGCCTACCAGCGCCGCTCGAAGTGCCGGCGCAGCAGGACCGCGGCCAGGTTCATCAGGCCAGGAAGGTCGAGCAGTACCATGATGGCCGCCGAGGTACGCTCGACAAGGCCGACCTCGGGGCTGTCCGCCCAGAGGTAGATCTGCACCGGCAGACGGGGTCGAGGGCGAGAGAAACCGGAGGGGATATCGACGATGAAGGCGATCATGCCGATCATCAGCAGGGGTGCCGTCTCGCCCAAGGCGCGGGCCATGCCCAGGATGGCGCCGGTGAGCATGCCCGGGCATCGCCAGCGGCAGGACATGGTGGAACTGGGTTTGAAGCGGGGAGGCCCCGACGCCCAGGGCCGCCTCGCGGATGGACGGCGGCACCGACCTCAAGGCCGCACGGCTGGCGATGATGATGGTCGGCAGGGTCATCAAGGTCAGCACCAGGGCGCCCACCAGGGGGGTGGAGCGGGGCATGCCGAAGAAGTTGATGAAGACCGCCAGCCCCAGCAGGCCGAAGACAATCGAGGGCACCGCCGCCAGGTTGTTGATGTTGACCTCGATGAGATCGGTCAGCCGGTTCTTTGGCGCGAACTCCTCCAGGTAGATCGCCGCCCCTACCCCGATGGGGAAGGACAGCAGCCAGGGTCAGTATCAGGGTATAGAAGGAGCCCAGGCAGGGCGCCGGCGATGCCCGCCAGTTCCGGCTCGCGGGAGTCGCCGTGGGTGAAGAAGGGGGTGTTGAAGCGCTTGGCGATGGCCCCGTCGGACTGGAGGTCGTGAACCCAGGCGATCAACTGATCCTTGAGGCGCCGATCATGCTCCGGGGTGGCAAGGCGCAAAGTCTCCCAACTGCCTGCGGGGGCCGGCATCAGGTTGGCCAGGGGCCTGAGGACCTGGCCAAGGATGGCGTTGCCGTTCACCCCCGTTACCTTGATCAGCCCGCCGTTGATGGCGACCAGATAGCTGGGGATGTTGCCGTCGAGGGGGATACCCGTGGGGATTCCGGTAAAATCAGCCCCCGTGGACTGGACCTGGATTGCGTTCTCGGCGCCCGCCGCGACCAGGCTCGGGCTGGCGGTACCCTCTCCGCGCTGGCGGTCGATGGCGGTGGAGCGCCCCTTCATGAAGCTGTCGATGTCGTCATTAGCCAGGACCCAGAGCGCTTGGGTGGTACCGATAATCGCCGGGTCCGCCAGGACCCTTTCCCGCAACTGCTGCGGTACGCCGGGGCTGAGAGGCTATAGAGGGCCTGCCGTCGGACCGGCTTGTGACCTCCGGGAAACGCGCGGACAGGGCGTCACGGGCGACCTTGAGGTAGTTGGCATCGCCTGGAGGTCGTCCGGGTCGCGCTTCCCCTCGGGGTCGATGACCTCGGCGGACGAAGTCCACCGCCAGGCGGAGGTAGGTCTGCTGAAAGGCGGTGTAACCCTTGCCGACGATGTCGGCGAAGAGGATGGCGACGAAGGCAGCAGGCCCGAGGAAGACGGCGCCCAGGCCGATGACCCGGAAGCGCTGTTCGGCGGCTAGCGCCGCTTGAGGCTGGCTTGACGATGTCGATGGTCGGCGGCTCCCGCGGGTCCCGTCGCCGGTCCCCGTCGGGCGGCCAGCTCGCTGGTGACTTGATTATTCATACTGTTCCCGATACTTGCGCACGATGTGCAGGGCGATGACGTTGAGAATCAGGGTGACGACGAAGAGCGTCAGGCCCAGGGCAAAGGCGGCCAGGGTCTTGGGGCTGTCGAACTCCTGGTCACCGGTCAGGAGGGTGACGATCTGCACCGTGACCGTGGTGACCGCCTCCAGCGGGTTGGCGGTGAGATTGGCCGACATGCCGGCGGCCATGACCACGATCATGGTCTCGCCGATGGCCCGGGATACCGCCGAGCAGGATGCCGCCGACGATACCCGGCAGGGCCGCGGGGAGGATGACCCGGCGCGATGGTCTCCGAGTGGGTGGCCCCCAGGGCGTAGGAGCCGTCGCGCATGGACTGGGGCACGGCGTTGATGACGTCGTCCGAGAGCGAGGAGACGAAGGGGATGATCATGATGCCCATGACCAGGCCGGCCGCCAGGGCGCTCTCGGAGGAGACGTCCAGCCCCAGGCCTCGCGCCCAGGTCGCGGATAGGCCGGGGCGACGGTCAGGGCGGCAAAGAAACCGTAGACCACGGTGGGAATGCCGGCCAGGACCTCAAGGATAGGCTTGGCGAAGGCCCGTAGCTGGCTACTGGCATATTCGGAGAGGTAGATGGCCGCCATGAGGCCGATGGGCACGGCGATCAGCATGGCGATAACCGTGATCATGAGGGTCCCGGTGAAGAGGGGTACGGCGCCAAAGGCGCCGCTGGCGCCGACCTGGTCCTGGCGCAGGGCGATCTGGGGGCTCCACGCACTGCCGAAGAAGAACTCGGTCATCGAGACCTTCTCGAAAAAGAGGAGGGACTCGAAGATCACGGACAAGACGATCCCCAGGGTGGTGAGGATGGCGATGGAAGAGAAGAGCATCAGGATGACCATGACCATCCGCTCGACCCGGTTGCGGGAACGCATCGCCGGGGAGATTTGCGTCCAGGCCAGGGACAGGCCGCCGAGCCCACGGCCAGGACCAGGACCCAGAGGCCGATGTTAGCCAGGCTTTGCAGCCGGCCGTACTCCGCGGCCGCTGCCTGGATGCCTGGGGTGACCTTGCCAGAGACGATGTTGCCCGTCGCCAGGTTCTGGATGTCGCTGATCAGCAGGCTGAGATTGCCCTCCGACAGGCCCTGCGATCGTCTCGACCGGCAAGTGGGACCGGACCAGGGCGGTGATGAGCGTGTCCTGGAACCCAGCCCAGAGCCCCAGTAGCAGGAGCGCGGGGAGACCGGCCCACAGGGCGGCGTAACAGCCGTAGTAACCCGGCAGCGAGTGCAGGGTCTTGATACGCGCGCGGCCACCGGCGAGCCGCGATCGCCCGCTTGCCGCCAAGGTGGTAGGCGAAGGCCATCAAGCCGAGCAGGATCAGGAAGAGGTGGAAAGGGACATGACAACATCCTGGAACGACTGAGGCAGGGGCCCGCGCCAACCCTGGGCAGGCGCGGGTGGGGGCTGGCGCCCCGGCCGGAGGCCTGCCCGGGATCAGTGGGATGCGGGCCTGGTCATGGGGGTCAGGGCCTTGGCGGCCTTGGCGACCTCCTTGCGCTCCTGCCTCGGGCAGCGGCGATCAGGCCCTTGTCGGCCAGGTAGCCTTCCGGACCCCAGGCCGCGTCGCTGGTGAACTCGGTCACGTATTCCGGGATGCCCGGGATGGTGCCGATGTGGGCCTTCTTGACATAGAAGAAGAGCGAGCGGGATACCGGGTACTGGCCAGCGGAGATGGTCTCGAAGGTTGGCGCGACGCCATCAATCTGGGCGCCCTGGACCTTGTCCGCTGTTCTGCTCCAGGAAGCTGAAGCCGAAGATGCCGAGGGCCTTGGGGTTGGCCTGGAGCTTCTGGACGATCAGGTTGTCGTTCTCGCCGGCCTCGATATAGGCCCCGTCCTCGCGCACGCCCATGCAGACCGCCTGGAACCTCTTCTTGTCCGCCTTCTCCATGGCCTTGATCAGTTCAATCTGCTTGCAGCCAGCCTCCATTGCCAGTTCGGCAAAGGCATCGCGGGTGCCGGAGGTGGGGGGCGGGCCCAGGACCTCGATCTTGATGTCGGGCAGGGCCGGATTGACGTCCCGCCAGGTCTGGTAGGGGTTGGCCACCAGGGTACCGGAGCCGTCCGGGTTGGGGACGTCCTTGGCCAGGGCCAGGAAAAGATCCTTCAGGCTCAGGTCCATGGCCTTGGCCTTCTTGGAACTGGCGATGGCGATGCCGTCGTAGCCGATCTTGACCTCGAGGATCTCCGTGACGCCCTTCTGCGACGCACTGATCGAATTCCGAGGCCTTGATGCGGCGGGAGGCGTTGGCGATGTCCGGGTTATCGACCCCGACGCCGGCACAGAACAGCTTGATGCCGCCCCCGGTACCGGTGGACTCGATCTTGGGGGTCTTGAAGGTGCCTTTACGGCCGAAGTTCTCCGCCACGGTGGTGGCGAAGGGGAAAACGGTGGAGGAGCCGACGACGGCAATATAGTCGCGGGCCTGGGCCTGGGTTGCCGAGGCAAGGCTCAGAGCGGTCACGGCCGCGGTGATCATGGTCTTGTTCATTTACAGGTCTCATGTGGCGAAAGGATTGATTGCAAGATCTATTCTCTCCGCCAGGCATGATCGCCCGATGAGCACGGAATTAATTCCGCATGACCGAAAATCGGATTAATTCATTGGTCGTCCGCTAGTCTTGCTTTAAATACAGTGAGTTATATTTCTGCCTGAGGAACGCCATGGCGAGCCTTCTTATGGCGGGGACCCTGCGAAGTCGGATGGCTCGGGCCCGGCTGGTTTAACTCAACCGCCTAGGACCCTGTCAGCCACTTTATTCAGTTTCGTGAGAGACTTATCGTCGCCGATGACCGTTTCCGGTCAGCTTGGTCTTACGAAGGTGGGAGCTGGAACGACTGGGAGCAGTCCTCAAATCAGTCTTCAAACCGACACCTAATGATCTGCAAAATTTCATATCAATTTTCAGGATTCGTCATTATTCGATGATGACACCGCCGCGCAGGTCGCGGATCATTGCTGAAGACGTGAGACGCGGGGTGGGCACCGCCGCTCGGTTCCGATTGACGCGCTGGGGGAGGAAACGCCGTCGGCTGGATAGTCGCGACCGGCGAGTCCGCCGCCCTGGCCAAACAGTTCAGCAGCGCGACCTGTACCAAGCAGGGCATCCGCCCCGGCCAACTGACCCTGCACGCCGACTGCGGCTCCCGCATGAAGTCCAAACCGGTGGCCTTGCTGCTCTCCGACCTGGGCGTCACCAAGACCCACAGTCGGCCTTACACCAGCGACGACAACCCCTGCAGCGAGCCGCACTTCAAGACCCTGAAGTACCGGCCCGACTTCCCGGACCGCTTTGGCGCCATCCAGGACGCCCGCGTTCATTGCCAGGTCTTCTTCCCCTGGTACCACGACGACCACCGCCACTCGGGAATCGCCTTCATGACCCCGGCTGATGTCCATTACGGCCGCGTCCCGACGGTGATCGTCTACAGCAACAGAGACGATGCACGGATACTGGAAGCAAAGTTCCTGGCGCCGTAGGAGGATAGAGGTAGGCGGAGGTAGGCGGGGTCAGGTCGAGCACACTCCCAGGCAAAGCCGGTGGCTTTCGATCGCGGGCTTCTCACAGGGGCCTATCACCAGGTCCGTCGGGGCCTACGCGACCGACACCTCCGCCCGAGCGGTGGCGCGGACGGCTAGGCAGGGACTCCGGGTGTCCCACGGAAAGGCTTGCGGCTTGTCGCGTGGAGAGGTGAAAATGCGGACCCGATCGGAGTGATGCGGTCGCGATGCATCTGGGTACCTCTCGGTTGGCTACAAGTTTGGCTCCATGGCCAGTCCTTTTTCATTTTCAGCCTCGATCTCGGTGTCCGCGCCCAGTATGGAGACGCGACACTCTAGGCCGACGGCTGGCCGCGCCCCGGCACGGCCGATGTCCGGCGCCTTTCAACCCCGTTGATTTGGAAGAATTCCGATGTCTGATGAGTTGAGAAAGAGCGCCCTGGATTATCACCGTTATCCGCGTCCGGGCAAGCTGGCGATCCAGGCCACCAAGCCCTTGGCCAATCAGCGGGACCTGGCCCTGGCCTACTCGCCGGGGGTGGCGGCGGCCTGCGAGGAGATCGTCGCCGATCCCCTGGCGGCGGCCCTGTACACCAGCCGCGGCAATCTGGTGGCCGTCATCACCAACGGCACCGCGGTGCTCGGCCTGGGGGCCATCGGCGCCCTGGCCTCCAAGCCGGTGATGGAAGGCAAGGCGGTCCTCTTCAAGCAGTTCGCCGATATCGATGTCTTCGATATCGAGATCGATGAACTCGACCCCGAGCAACTCATCGCGACCATCGCCCGCCTCGAGCCCTCCTTCGGCGGCATCAATCTGGAGGACATCAAGGCCCCGGAATGCTTCATCGTCGAAAAGGCCCTCAAGGAACGCATGAAGATCCCGGTCTTTCATGACGACCAGCACGGCACCGCCATCGTGGTCAGCGCCGCCGTCCTCAATGGCCTCAGGCTGGTCGGCAAGGAGATCGGCGAGGCGCGACTGGTGACCGCCGGCGCCGGGGCCGCCGCCCTGGCCTGCCTGGACCTCCTGGTCTCCCTGGGCCTCAAGCGCGAGCAGGTCATCGTCACCGACATCGCCGGGGTGGTCTATGAGGGCCGTACCGAGGTCATGGACCCCTACAAGGCCCGCTATGCGATCGACACGCCCCTGCGGACTCTGGAGGAGGCCCTGGAGGGCGCCGACATCTTCCTGGGGCTCTCCGCCGCCGGGATCCTGAAGGCCCCCTGGCTGCTGAAGATGGCCCCGAACCCCCTGGTCTTCGCCCTGGCCAATCCCAATCCCGAGATCGCGCCCGAGGAGGCGCGGGCGGTCCGCCCCGACGCCATCCTGGCAACCGGCCGGACGGATTATCCCAATCAGGTCAACAACGTTCTCTGCTTTCCCTTTCTCTTTCGTGGTGCCCTGGATTGTGGTGCCACCGAGATCAACGAAGCCATGAAGCGCGCCTGTGTTCAGGCTATCGCCGATCTGGCCCGGGCCCGGCCTTCGGAGATCGTCCGCCAGGCCTACGGTGGCATGGACCTGCGTTTTGGCCCCGAGTACCTGATCCCCAAGCCCTTCGATCCCCGTCTCATCGAGCAGGTCGCCCCGGCGGTGGCCGAGGCCGCCATGGCCTCGGGTGTCGCCACCCGGCCCATCGCGGATATGGTCGCCTATCGCCAGACTATGCATGACAGCGTCTTTCGCACCGGCATGACCATGAAGCATGTCTTCGACCTGGCGCGCAAGACGGTGCGGCGGGTGGTCTTTGCCGAGGGCGAGGAGGAAATGGTGCTGCAGGCGGTGCAGCAGGCGGTTGAGCAGGGCATCGCCCAGCCGGTCCTGATCGGGCGCCAGGCCGTGATCGAGCGGCGCCTGGCCAGTCTGGGGCTGGGCATCAAGGTTGGCGAGGATTTTCGCCTCATCGATCCCCAGAACAATCCGGATCGCGAGGCCCATTACGAGGCTTTTTTCCAGCGGGCCAAGCGGCGCGGCTATACCCCGGCCGAGGCGCGCGTGCATATCCGCAACTCGCCCACGGCCCTGGCCGCGGTTCTGCTGCGGACTGGCGAGGCGGATGCCATGATCAGCGGGACCGTCGGGGGCTACCGGAGCCATCTGGAACAGATCGAACTCATCATCGGCCGCGCCAAGGGCGTCGATCATATGGCGGCGATGACCGCCGTGGTGCTGCCGAGCGGGCCCCTCTTTATCGCCGACACGGACGTGCAGGCGGACCCGGACACCGAGTCCCTGGTGGAGATCACGGCCCTCTGTGCCGCCGAGGTGCGGCGGTTTGGCATCAAGCCCAAGGTTGCGCTGCTTTCCCATTCCAACTTCGGCAGTCATAAGGATGCCTCGGCGCTCAAGATGCATGAGGCCTTGTGCCTGATCCAGCATGCCTTTCCGGAACTTGAAGTCGAGGGCGAGATGCGTGCCGACCTGGCGTTGTCTCATGCGATGCGGCAGCAGCGATTTCCGGATTCCCTGCTGGAGGGCCGCGCCAATCTGCTCATCATGCCGAATCAGGACGCGGCCAATATCGCCTTCAATCTGCTGAAGGTGATGGGGGATGGAACCGCGATTGGTCCTATCCTCCTGGGCGCCGCCAAGTCGGCCCATGTGGTCACGCCCGGGGTCACGGTGCGGGGCCTGTTGAATATGACGGCCCTGGCGGCAGTGCAGGCGCGCTGAGGGGGGGAGCGGCGCGGCGCCAGTTTGTCACCGGCCCCGCAAAAAAAACCCGGCGCCAGGGTGGCGCCGGGTTTTTTAGCCGGTGAGCGGGTTAAGTAAAGGAAGGGGTTAGCTCCCGAAAGCGTTGTCCTGGTGCGCGACGGTCTGGGTTTCGACCATGGAGACCTGGGATTGATTCAGGAAGGCCTGATCATCTTCCGAGACCGTGACAGCGGCGGAGACACCCCCAACGACTAGCGCTAAAGCAGCGATTACACCTAACATTGTCTTCTCCAGATGAGATGTGATGAACGATGTGGATTAGTATATTAGAAAATTCTAATTCATCAAGATTTCATCTGTAACAAGATGTAACCGGTGCCGGTACCGCCGGCGCCCTCTACTCCTTGCCTGAAGGGTCAAGCATGAAAAAAACGCTTGTAGCCGCGGTGTGTCGCGGCGGCTTCTCCCTAACCGGGGTCATCCTGCTGGGCGCGACTTTGGGTCTTGCCCGGGCGGCCCCGGATCAGCCCTTCGCGGTCGCTGCTCTGGGCAGGTCGGCCCCAGTCACGCCCGCCTGGGAGCACCTTGATGGGGCTGGGCTCCATCTCCAGTCCGACGCTGTCATGGTGGCGGACTCGGCGGGCAATCCCATCTTTTCCAAACATGAGGACGAGCCCAAGTCCATTGCCTCCGTCACCAAGCTGATGACCGCCATCGTGGTGCTGGATGCCGGGGTGGACCTGGACGCGGTCATCACCATCCGGCCCGAGGACAAGGACATGTTGCGCAACAGTCGCTCCCGGCTCCAGATCAATCGTGCCAACCTGACCCGGCGGGAACTCCTGCTGGTGGCCCTCATGTCCTCGGATAATCGTGCGGCGGCGGCCCTGGGTCGTACCACCTTCGCGGGCGGGACCCCGGAGTTTGTCACGCAGATGAACCGTAAGGCCAAGGCGCTGGGGATGAGCAATACCCACTTCGCCGACAGCAGCGGCCTGAATGCCGAAAACCGCTCCACGGCGCGGGATCTGACCAAGCTGGTGAGTGCCGCCTCGGGTTACCCCCTGATCCGGGAGGCCACGACGACCCGGGATGCCCAGTTGCAGCCCCACCCCGGTGGTGGCGCCCTGGGCTATCGCAATACCAACCCCCTGGTCTCCAGCGATGCCTGGGAGATCGAGGTGAGCAAGACGGGTTATATCTCCGACGCTGGCCGTTGCCTGGTCATGCAGGCCATGGTTGGCGGCCGCCGACTACGCTTCGTGCTGCTGGATTCACCCGGCAAGCATACGCCCATGGGGGATTCCAACCGCCTCCGTCAGTGGATCGAGCGGAGCCTGGCCAAGCAAGGGGCGGGTTGACGGGGTGAGTGTCGGGGCGGTCTGGGGCGAGAGGGCCCGGGGACTGGAATCGGGGATAACCCGGATGAGCGATGCCAGAGGTCAGCGCCGTTCAGGCGGCCGGAAGTCGTAGCCGGGCTTTGCCCAGTAAGGATCCTTGGCGGGTGTGGGGTAGCCGGTTTGTTCACCTGGATAGGGAGCCCCGGCTTTCAGTCGCTGCTGTTCGCGGTCGCTCAAGGGGCGATACCTAAAAGGCTCCGGGGGGTTAGGCATGCCCGGCCCATATTTTGGCGGTGCCAACTCCTGCCAGGATGGCGCTGGGGCTGGCGGCGGAGTCCAGGGTTGCCCCGGCGGGGATGCTTGAAGGGGCGGCTTGGTTTGCGGGGGGGGCGCCTCCTCGGTGGGCGCGAACAGCAGCCATCCCCCCCCAATACCCAGAAAGGCGGCGATTAGATAGCCGGTGATCCTCATGGTTCAAGCTGTCCTCGACTCCGAGATTTCCTGAATTCAGTATACTCCAGGAGGGCGGCTATCAGGCGTCTTCCGCCTCCTTGTCCCGTTCGATCAGGGCATAGGCGGAATGGTTGTGGATGGACTCGAAGTTCTCGGACTCCACGATGTAGGCGTCGATGCGATCGTCCGCATTGAGGCGCACCGCCACGTCCCGCACCATGTCCTCGACGAATTTCGGGTTGTTGTAGGCCCGTTCGGTGACGTATTTCTCGTCCGGACGCTTGAGCAGGCCGTAGAGTTCGCAGGAGGCCTCCTTTTCCACCAGGTCGATGATCTCCTCCAGCCAGATGAAGCCCCGAGTGCGGACCTGGACGGTGACATGGGAGCGCTGGTTGTGGGCGCCGTAGGCGGAGATCTCCTTGGAACAGGGGCAGAGGCTGGTGACGGGCACCACGACCTTAATAAACATCCGTGGCGTGCCCTGGCTGATCTCGCCGATGAAGGTGACGTCATAGTCGAGCAGGCTCTGGACGCCACTGATGGGCGCCTTCTTGTTGACGAAGTAGGGGAAGCGCATCTCGATATGGCCCATCTCCGACTCCAGCCGCTCCGCCATCTCCGTGAGCATCTCCTTGAAGGACTCGATGCCGATCTCCTTCTCGTGCTTGTTGAGGATCTGCACGAAGCGGGACATGTGCGTGCCCTTGAAGTTATGGGGCAGATAAACGTACATGTTGAAGGTGGCGACCGTGTGCTGCTCGCCATCGCTGCGATCCCGCACCCGAACCGGATGACGGATGTCCTTGATGCCCACCTTGTCGATGGCGATCCGACGGGTGTCGGCGCTGGCCTGGACATCGGCGATTGGCAGGGTGCAGGATGACTTCTTGATCGCTGAATCCATGGGGAATTCACCTTGACGCTAGGTCGTTGGGGGAGGCTGAATGCCAATTATGTGGGCCAACTGGGGGCAGGACAGCAAAAAGCCAAGCCACGGGACGGGTGGTCGGCGAGGCGATGGTTCTCTGCTTACCGGTCCCGCTCGATGATGTAAGGGGCAATCCAACGCAGCGGATCGGCCTTGGCGTCGAAGGGCTCCAGGCTGGCGAGGGCCTCGCCGACCAGATCGGCGGCCGCCTGGCGCGCGGCGTCCAGGCCCATGAGGGCCGGGTAGGTGGCCTTAGCCTGGGCCAGGTCCTTGCGATGGGTCTTGCCCAGGATGGCGGTGGGGGCCTCGATATCCAGGATATCGTCGCGAATCTGGAAGGCCAGCCCCAGGCACTTGGCGTAGCGGTCCAGCCGGTCCGCCAGGTCCGGAGCCAGGCCCGGCGCGGCCTGGCTGGCCATGTTGACGCTGGCGCGAATCAGGGCGCCCGTCTTATGGATATGGATGTTCTCCAGGGTGATCAGGTCGATCTCCTGGCCTTCGGCCTCCAGATCCATGGCCTGGCCCCCCGCCATGCCGCGGGAACCCGAGGCCCAGGCGAGGCGGTCGATCATGGCCAGACGGACCGCGGGCCCCACCGCCAGGGTCTCGTCCCGGGCCAGGACCAGAAAGGCCTGCGTCATGAGGGCATCGCCGGTCAGGATGGCGGTAGCCTCGTCGAAGGCCTTGTGACAGGTGGGACGGCCCCGGCGCAGATCGTCGTCATCCATGGCCGGCAGGTCATCGTGGATCAGCGAATAGGCGTGAATCATCTCCACCGCGCAGGCGATGGCGTTCACCGCCGCCGGCGCCAGGCCGACGGCCGCGGCAGTGGCATAGACCAGGGTCGGGCGGACCCGCTTGCCGCCACCCAGGACGGCGTAACGCATGGCCCGGTGCAACTTGGCGGGGGGCGCCTGTTCCGGGGGCAGCCAGGCCTCCAGGGCGGCCTCGATGCGCTGGCCGCAGGCGGCGAGAAAGTCCGTCAGTTGAGTATCAGACATGGTCGGCAAAGGGCTCCAGTTCGGCATCCGCGGATTTGGCGGAGAGGATCTGGACGCGTTGCTCGGCCTGGTCCAGCGTCTTCTGGCAGGTGCGCGCCAGCCCGATGCCCCGCTCGAAGGCCTCCAGGGATGCCTCCAGGCTTAGGTCCCCCTTTTCGAGGCTATCCACCAAGGCTTCGAGATCGCTCAGGGCCTGCTCGAAGCCGGCCAGCGGGGTCTGGGTATCGGGGGTCATGGGTGGGCTGCGGCCTTCTGGTTGGGAGGAGGGAGGGGATTCTCAAGGGCCCCTGGGGACACGGAACCCCCATGCACATTTGAATCCGCCGAAGCAGCTAGGTTACCTTTCACCCCTTTTGGCGGTCAAATCTCGCAGAGGAGCGCGAATCCGGCATGATAAGCACCTACAACGCCGCCGCCATCGAGGTCCTGAGCGGCCTGGACCCGGTCCGCAAGCGCCCGGGCATGTACACCGACACCACCCGGCCTAATCACCTGGCCCAGGAGGTCATCGACAACAGCGTGGACGAGGCCTTGGCCGGCCATGCCAGGACCATCGCCGTCGTCTTATACGCCGATGGCTCCCTGGAGGTCAGCGACGATGGCCGTGGCATGCCGGTGGACCTCCATCCCGACGAGGGCCTGCCCGGGGTCGAGGTCATCCTCACCAAGCTCCACGCCGGGGGCAAGTTCTCCAACGACAGCTATCGCTTCGCCGGTGGTCTCCACGGGGTCGGCGTCTCCGTCGTCAACGCCCTCTCCCAGCACCTGGAGGTCTGGGTCAAGCGCGACGGCCAGGAGTACAACATGGCCTTCGCCCACGGCGACAAGGTCTCGGACCTGGAGCCCGTCGGCAAGGTCCCCCGCAAGGAGACGGGCACCCGTCTGCGCTTCTGGCCCGACCCCGGCTACTTCGACAGCCCACGCTTCTCCATCCGCCGCCTCAAGCATCTCCTGCAGGCCAAGGCCGTCCTCTGCCCCGGACTGACCGTCAGCTTCCGCGACGAGGCCAGCCAGGAGGAGACGACCTGGTACTACGAAGACGGCCTCAAGGACTATCTGGTCCAATCCCTGCCCGACCGCGAAATCATCCCCGCCGACCCCTTCACCGGCAATATGGAAGGCACCACCGAGGCCGCCGCCTGGGCCCTGGTCTGGCTCCCCGCCGGCGGCGAGCCCTTCGCCGAGAGCTATGTCAACCTCATTCCCACCGTCCAGGGCGGAACCCACGTCAATGGCCTGCGTACCGGCCTGACCGAGGCGGTGCGGGATTTCTGCGAGTTCCGCAACCTCTTGCCCCGGGGCGTCAAGCTGGCCCCCGAGGACGTCTGGGCGCGCTGCGCCTACATCCTCTCCGTCAAGCTCCTCGACCCCCAGTTTTCCGGCCAGACCAAGGAACGCCTCTCTTCCCGCGAGTGCGCCGCCTTCGTCGCCGGCGTCGTCCGCGACGCCTTCAGCCTCTGGCTCAACCAGCACGTCCAGGACGGCGAGGCCATCGCCCAGCTCGCCATCGGCGCCGCCCAAGCCCGCCTGCGCGCCGGCCGCACCGTGGTGCGCAAGAAGATCACCGCCGGTCCCGCCCTGCCCGGCAAGCTCGCCGACTGCACCGCCACCGATCCCGCGCGCGGCGAACTCTTCCTGGTCGAGGGCGACTCCGCCGGCGGCTCCGCCAAGCAGGCCCGCGACCGCGAGTTCCAGGCCATCCTGCCTCTGCGCGGCAAGATCCTCAACACCTGGGAGGTCGATTCCAGCGAGGTGCTGGGATCCCAGGAGGTCCATGACATCGCCGTCGCCATCGGGGTGGACCCCGGCGACGACGATCTCTCCAGACTCCGATTTGGCAAGGTCTGCGTCCTCGCCGACGCCGACTCCGACGGCGCCCACATCGCCACCCTGCTCTGCGCCCTCTTCCTGCGCCACTTCCCGCGCCTGGTGGCCGAGGGCCATGTTTACGTCGCCCTGCCGCCCCTCTACCGTATCGACGTCGGCAAGCAGGTCTTCTACGCCCTTGACGAGGACGAAAAGCGCGGCATCCTCGACCGCATCGCCGCCGAAAAGCTCAAGGGCAAGGTCAACGTCCAGCGCTTCAAGGGCCTGGGCGAGATGAACCCCGGCCAGTTGCGCGAGACCAGCATCCACCCCGACACCCGCCGCCTGGTGCAACTGACCATCGAAGATCCCACGCAGAGCCAGCAACTCATGGACATGCTCTTGGCTAAGAAACGTGCCAGCGACCGCCGTGCCTGGCTCCAGGATAAGGGCGACCTGGCGGAGGTGACGCTGTGACCACTACCAAGGCGCTCGCCGCTCAGGGCTTAGATTGCCCTTGGAGGGGGAGGCAGCCCGCGCCATGGTGTCCAGAACTGATGGGTATTCGCCACCCTGCTATGCATTCTCAGATAGCCGGCTGGTAACGGTTTGTCGCGGGTACTTAACAACCACCGGCTTAGAGCCGGTGGTTGTTAAGTACCGGCAGCAGATGGGTGCGCGGGAACAAGTCTCGGTGGCATTGAACTCCTCCTGGATGATACGGGCTCCTTACTGGTTGAGGCCTTTCAGTCTCACCGCCGTTTCAGGGGGCCGAATCCCCCTTCCGTCTCTCCTTGGCCATCCAGGGTCGAGGGTTGACGCCGTTTCCCGATATCCTTACGGTCCCGGTGGCGCTCCTTGACCTTGGGGGCCTTTTCGACTGACTTCCTGGGCCGGTTGCCTTCGGGTTTCTTCCGGGGCGTCCTCGACCGGGTCGGGCCTGTATATCGGGCCTCCAGGCCAGGTAGCTTCAAGGGCTCCAGCACCAGTTGGAGATAGCGCTCGATGCTCTCCATGCGGTTCCACTCGGACGAGCTCACCAGGGTAATGGCGAGGCCCAAGGCCCCGGCACGGCCAGTGCGACCGGTGCGATGCAGGTAATCGCTGCCGCTGCGGGGCACCTCGAAATTGATCACCAGGTCCATTCCGGGCACGTCCAGGCCGCGGGCCGCCACGTCCGTGGCCACCAGGACCCGGATGCGGCCCTCCCGCAGGAGATTCAACACCCGGTTGCGCTCGCCCTGGTCCAGTTCGCCATGCAGGCTGGCGGCGCGATGACCCTTGCCGACCAGGAAATTGCCCAGGGCCGCCGCCTGCTCGCGCGTATTGGTGAAGACCAGCACCTTCTCCACCGTGCTGGCGGTCAGCAGGGCATCGAGGAGGGTCCGCTTGTGCTCCAGGTCGTCCGCCAGCAGGCGCTGGTGATGGATGTCGGGGTGGGCGGCGCGGTGATGGTCGGCCTGGACCCGCTGGGGGTCGCGCAGGGCCGCGTCGATAAAGGACTGGATGCCGGTCCGGGTCAGGGTCGCCGAGAAGAGCAGGGACTGGCGGTCCGGGTTGCACACCTCGATGATCCGCATGACATCGGGGGCGAAGCCCATGTCCAGCATGCGGTCGGCCTCGTCCAGAACCAGGACCTCCAGATCCCCCAGGTCCGTCGCGCCCCGCTCCAGATGATCCAGGAGTCGCCCCGGCGTGGCGATGAGGATGTCCGGATTGCGGCGCAGGCCGGCCACCTGTTGACTGGCGGAGACGCCGCCAACGATGACCCCGGCGGTGAGCCGCGTGAAGCTGGCGACCTGGAGGAAATGCTCCTGGATCTGATAGGCCAGCTCCCGGGTCGGCGCCAGGACCAGGGCGCGGATGCCCTGGCGCGGCGCCGGCTGGGCCAGAAAGCGCTGCATCATGGGCAGCAGGAAGGCGATGGTCTTGCCCGACCCGGTGGCGGCGGTCACCAGCAGGTCGGAACCGGCGATGGCGAGCGGGATCACCAGCCGCTGGACCGGGGTCGGCTCGCTGAATCCCAGCTTATCCAGGCCCCGCATCAGGGCCTCGGGCAGATCGAAATCGGTAAAGTTAGCGTTCATGGGGTCGCAACATACACCAAACCGCGGCAACGGGCAGCCAATCGCCACATCTGGATCAGCCAGCCTTGCCCCGCCAGGTATAGACGGCGGTCACGGCGTAGTTCCAGACGGCGCCCACCAGGATGCCGGCGAGGGCGGAGAGGATCCAGCCGGAATCGCCTTCGAATAGGTAGGTGGCGATGCCGACATTGGCGATGGCGCCGACGGCGCAGGCCAGGACGAAGGAGAACCAGCCCCAGATCAGTTGCCGGCCGCGCAGCCGGACGTCGCGGTAGGTCAGGCTGTTGTTGAGGAAGAAGTTGGTGGTCATGGCCACCAGGGCGGCCACTGTCTGGCCCAGGAGGAAGGAGGCCCCCAGGAAGCGGTTCAGGAACCAGAGCACCGCCAGGTGCACCACCACCCCGGAGCCGCCGATGAGGGAGAAGGCGATGAAGCGTACCGGGATACGGGGGCCGACGAGCTTTTGCAGCAGCATCAGGGCGTATTCCCAGAGCACGGCGTTGTCGAGTTTGCTTTCCCCGGCCTGGCGCTGCCGGAAGCCGTAGGGGACCTCCTCGAATTTCAGGGGCCGGGGCACGGAGGCCAGGATGTCGAGGAGGATCTTGTAGCCGATCCCACTGAGGTCGTAGACGCAGTCGGCCAGGATCTCGGCCCGCACCAGGAAGAAGCCGCTCATGGGGTCGGTGAGGTCCGCATGGGTCAGGCGCCGGGCCAGGCGGCTAGCGAACCGGCTCATGGATTGGCGGCGCTCGTTCCAGTCGCCGAGGCTGCCGCCGGCGACGTAGCGACTGCCGACGACCAGGTCGAGTTCCCCGGCCTTGATGCGCTCCAGCATCAGGGGTAGACGGGTCTCGTCGTGTTGCAGATCGGCGTCGATGACCGCCAGATAGGGCGCCGTGCTCGCCAGCATGCCCTCGATGCAGGCAGAGGAGAGACCCCGGCGGCCAACCCGCCGCAGCAAGCGAATCCGGGGGTCCCGCCGCGCCAGCTCCTGGACCCGCGCCGCCGTGCCGTCGGGGGAATCGTCATCGACGAAAATGATCTCCCAGGCGATGCCCTGGAGGCAGGCCTGGAGCCGCCGGGCGATTTCCGCCACGTTTTCGGCCTCGTTGAAGGTCGGGATGATGACAGCGACTTCGGGCGGCGGGCAAGAGCCCAGCGCCGGGGTGGGGTCGGACATGGTGGCTTGTTCCTGTGGCGAGCGCCAGCGGCTCCCCGCGGGCTTGATTATTGTAAGCTATAGGGCCCTTGGCGGACAGCCGTCCCCCTTGCCTCCCTGACCCTGCCTCGGAACGCCATGCCCTCAGGTCGATCGCTCCCGGATGCCGATCCCACCCGTCACTGGGTGGTCTGGGCCTTCGCCTTTATCCTCCTCTGGCGGCTGTGGGCGGCCTGGATCCTCCCGGTGACCCAGGACGAGGCCTACTATTTCGACTGGGCCCTCCACCTCGACTGGGGCTATTTCGACCACCCGCCGGGGGTGGCCCTGCTGGGCCTGGGCGCGCGGTTGGTCCCGGCCTCGGCCCTGGCGGGGCGGCTCGGCAATCTCCTGGCCGCGACCCTGACCTTGCTGGTGCTCATCCGCTTCTACCGCGCCTGCGGCCTGGATGCCCGGCAAGTGTTTCTGGCCCTGGTGATGACGGGCGCGACCTTCGCGGGCCTGGTCTCCGGCGTCCTGGCCACCCCCGACACCCCCCTGGCCCTGGCCTGGGCCCTGGCGCTGCACGAGGGGCTGGCGGCCCTGCGCGATGACCGGCGCCGCTGGGTGACGGCGGGCCTGGCCACCGGGCTGGGACTGCTCGGCAAGTATGGCATGGCCCTTATTGGCCCCGTCTTTCTCTGGGCCATCCTCTGGGCGGACCCCAAGGCCTTGCGCACGCCCTGGCCCTACCTGGGGGCCCTGACGGCCCTGCTCTTCTTCGCGCCTAACCTCATCTGGAATGCCCAGAACGACTGGCTCACCATCCGCTTCCAGTTCGGCCACGGTTTTTCCACCTCGGCCGGCGCCCTCTCGGCCGACGCCGTCGGGGCCGCCCTGGCCCTGCCCGAGCGGGCCTCCGTGCTGGAACAGGCCGGCCTGGGCGAGCGCCTGCTGGCGGTCCTGAGCTTCCTGGGTATTCAGGCCGCCCTCTGGGGCCTGATGCTTTTTCCCTTGGTCGCGGGTCTCTGGCGGGGGTGGCGCCTCCGTGCCCAGGCCAGGCCCTGGGTTTCAGACCGGGGTGCTCGCGCCCTTCTGGTCGCCGGAACGGTCTTCCCCTTGGCCTTCTTTGGTCTGGTGGCGGCCTTCAGTGCCGTTCAGCCCAATTGGGCGGTGCTCTACCTGCTGACGGGGATCCCCCTGGCGGTCCTGGCCTCGGCGGGTTATCGCCGTGCCCTGCTGGTGGCGGCCGGGGCCAATGTGTTCCTCGTCAGCCTCTATCTGCTTCACGCCCGAACCGGCATCCTGCCCCTGCCCGACAACCAGCAGCGCATCCTGCACGAGACCCATGGCTTTCAGGCCCTGGCCAGGGAACTGGAGGGTCTGTCCGGGCCTGTTTTCGCCGACCGCTACCAGCTCGTGGCCATGACCCGGTTTTATGCCCCGGGTCTGGAAATCACCCAATGGCCCGGCCTGTTCCGGGCATCGGAATATGTGCGCGGCCAGCTTGTCCCACCGGTGGACCGGGAGGCTATCGCCCGGGCGGGAGGCTGGTGGCTGCTGAGCCGCAATCCGCCGCGGCCCGTGATCCCGGGTTTCCGGCTCGACCGGCAGAGGCTCCTGTATGATTGCCTGCGGGAGGGTTTGCTGGAGGCCACTACCGGCCAGCCAGATCCCTGCACCGAACCGATCCATCGCTGGTGGCTGCTGCATTATGTCCCCGATCCCTCAACCTGAGTCCGGCCCGCGCCGCCGTTTCCTGAACGCGCCTGTCTGGCTGTGGCTGGCCTTCGCGGGCATTGGGGTGATCTTCATCCTCTTGCCCCAATTGGATCTCGCCGTCTCCGCCCTCTTCTATAGCCCGGGGGTTGGCTTCACGGCCCGTGGGACCTGGTTCGAGCGGCTGGTACATCAATCCACCTACTGGTTCCTGGTTCTGGGCACCCCAGCCATGGTGGGCCTGTGGCTAGCCCATCGCCGCGGCTGGCTCCGGGGCTCGCTCCGGGGCCTGGGGATCGGGGGTCGGGACCTGGCCTTTTTGCTATTGGTCCTGGTCTTGGGACCGGGGCTCCTGGTCAACGGCATCCTGAAGGAGCATTGGGGTCGCGCCCGGCCCCTGGACTGCCAGGAATTCGGCGGCACCCGCGCCTTTAGCCCCGCCTTCGTCCCCTCCGACCAGGGAGGGCGTTCCTTTAGCTCGGGTCATGCCTCCGGCTCCTGCTACTGGGTCGTCGTCGCCTTGGTATTGGCCCCCCGGCGCCGGCTCTGGCTCTGGCTGGCCCTGGGCTATAGCCTTCTCGTCGCCTGGGCGCGCCTGGCCGCGGGCGGCCACTTTTTGAGTGATATCCTGGTCTCCTGGTTTATTGTCGCCCTCCTGGCCTACTGGCTGGATGGGTTGTTGTCTTCGCCCCCTCCCGAGCCGGGAGCGGCCCTGCTCCCGCCCGGATAACCGCCGATGACCCTTCACCCTTCGCCCTCCAGCGACACCCCTAGGAGCTCAGCCCTCCGGGCGACGAACCCCGATCTGATTTTTGAACGACCCGTAAGGGCCGTGCTGGCGCTCATTGGCGCCTTCCTGGTTCTGCGCCTGATCCTGGCCGCGACCCTCGGCCTGGGCGTCGACGAGACCTACACCCTGGCGAATGCGCGGGATCTCTCCCTCTCCTATTTCGATCATCCGCCCCTGCATTATTGGCTCATCCATCTCACCGTGCCGGTGCTGGGCGAGGGCCGCGCGGCGCGTCTGCCCTTCATCCTCCTATTCGCGGGTTCCTCCTGGCTGCTTTTCGCCTTGACCCGCCACCTCTTTGGCGCCCAGGCGGGGGTCTGGGCGGTGCTGGCGCTCAATTTATCGGCCTTTTTTACCCTGTCCGGTGGCGGTCTGGTACCGGATGGCCCCCTGCAATTCTTTCTGCTGGCCGCCGCCCTGGTGCTGGCCCGGGGGCTCTTCCCCGCCGGGGACCCGCCTTCGCCCTGGACGACCTGGCTGTTGGCGGGGCTGTGGCTCGGGCTGGCGGGGTTGTCGAAATACCATGCCGCCCTGTTCGCGCTGGGTCTGATCATCTATCTGATCAGCGTGCCCGCGCGGCGGTCCTTGTTGCGGCACCCGGCCCCTTGGGTGGGGGCCTTGATCGCTCTCATCGTCGTGTCGCCCGCCCTCATCTGGAATATGCAACATCAATGGGTATCCCTTGCCTTCCAGACGGGACGCGGCCTGCCCCAAGGACTCCGGGTCGGCCAGGTTTTCGCCAATATCGCGGGCCAGATGGTGTGGATACTGCCCTGGATCTTCGTGCCGCTGGTCATCGCCGCCTGGGGCGCCCTGCGCGCCGGGCGCGGGGCGGAGCGCTCCTGGTATTGCCTCTGCCTGGCCCTGCCCGCCATCACCCTCTTCACCATCGTGCCGCTCTGGGGTAGCCGGGGCCTGCCCCATTGGCAAATGCCCGGCTGGCTGCTGCTCTACCCGGTGTTGGGGGCTTACCTGGCGCGGGCCGCCGTGACAGGCTGGCCCCGGCGGTGGGCGATCACCTCCGCCGCCGCCCTGGTCGGTCTCATCTTTATCATCGTCGGCCATGCCGCAACGGGCCTGGGCCGCGTCTGGTTCCCGGGTCTCCTCGCCAAGGATCCGACCCTGGAGGCACTGGAGTGGACGCCCCTGCGCCACGAACTCCAGGCGCGTGGCCTGCTGGATCGCCCGGAGCTGTTCGTGGTGGTACCGCATTGGATCACCGCCGGCAAGATCGATCATGCGCTGGGGGATGCGCTGCCCGTCGTCGTCTTCGGCCAGGACCAGCGCCACTTTGCCTTCCGCCATGACCCCGCGATTTTCGTCGGCCGCGATGCCCTCATAATGGGGCGAGCGGACGATATCGAGGAAGACCTACCCGCCCTGCGGACCTATTTCGAGAGTATCGAGGAGTTGCCGCCCTTTGCCTTTGGCCGCTCCGGTCTGCGGGAGCTGGAGACGCGCATCCTGCTGGGCCGCACCTTGAAGTTGCCACTGCCGGCGGCCTACGGCAGGGCCATCACCCCCTTGGCCACCGCCAACTGATGCCGCCCTGCCAGCGGCCTCCCTCAAAACGAGCAAGTGAAGACGCCATGAACCTGAAATTTTGGAAGAAGGGTCCTCCCCAGGGACCCGGGCCGGGAGAGGCGGGCTGGGAACAGTCCCTGCTGGAACGGGTCGTTACGGACAGCCTGCGGGAGCAGAGACGGAGCCGGCGCTGGGGCATCCTCTTCAAACTGCTGATCTTTACCTATCTCTTTATCCTCCTGGGGGCCCTGTGGCAAGACAAGCTCGTCGATCGCCTGACCCCGGCCGAGAAGCACACCGCCGTCATCGATATCAAGGGGGTCATCGCCGCGGGTACCCAGGCCGCCGCCGAGGATGTCATTGACGCCCTGGACAAGGCTTACGAGGACGAAAACACCAAGGGCATCATCCTGCGCATCAATAGCCCCGGCGGCAGCCCCGTGCAGGCGGGCCAGATCAATGACGAAGTGCGCCGCCTGCGGGAGAAGCACCCGGCTATCCCGGTGCATGCCGTGGTCTCGGATCTCTGCGCCTCGGGTGGCTACTATGTGGCCGTGGCGGCGGAGGCCATTCATGTGGACAAGGCCAGCCTCATCGGTTCCATTGGGGTGCGCATCGATGCCTTTGGCTTCCAGCAGGCCATCGAGGAACTGGGTATCGAGCGCCGTCTGCTGACCGCCGGCGCCAACAAGGGCATCCTCGACCCCTTCTCGCCCTTGCCCGAGGCCCAAAAAGTCTTTCTTCAGGGCCAGTTGGATCAACTGCATCAGCAGTTCATCGGCGTGGTCAAGGCGGGGAGGGGCGACAGGCTCAAGGGCGGCGAGGAGCTCTTTAGCGGCCTCTTCTGGAACGGCGAGGACAGCCTCGAGCTGGGCCTGGCGGACCAGCTCGGCAGCACGGAATCGGTAGCCCGCGATGTGATCGGGGCCGAGAAGATTGTGGAGTTTACCGCCAAGAAGGATCTGTTCGAACGCCTGGCCGACCGGATGGGGACGGCCATGGTCAACGCCTTCGTTGAGCTGGCGGGCGGCGCCTATCCCATGGCCCGGTAATCGAGAGGGATCGCGTCTAAACCGGTAACGGCTAGACCGAATTCAGTCCGGATCACCGAGGACAACGACACCCTCGGCCTCGAGCATGGCGATCAGCCGGATGAGGGGCAGCCCGACGAGGGCGCTGGGGTCGTCGCCCTCCAACCGCTCGAACAGGGCGATGCCCAGCCCCTCTGACTTGAAGCTGCCCGCGCAATTGTAGGGCCGTTCCCGGTCCAGGTAGCTGGTGATCTGGTTCTGGGTCAGGGCGCGGAAGTGGACGCGAAAGGGCTCACGCGTAACCTGGGCCCGGCCGGTGGCGCTGTTCAGGAGGCACAGCCCGGTCTGAAAGACCACGGCCTTGCCCGCGGCCTGGGTGAGCTGGGCCAGGGCCCGCTCGCGATTGCCGGGCTTGCCCAGGATCTCGTCATCGACGCAGGCCACCTGATCCGAGCCGATTATCAGGGCCGCGGGGAAGGCCGCCGCCACCGCCTGGGCCTTGGCCTGAGCGAGTCGCGTCACCAGGGCCTCCGGGGACTCACCCATCTGGCGCGCCTCATCCACCTCCGGATTGGCGGTGAGGAAGGGCAGGCCCAGTCGCTGCAAGAGTTCGCGGCGGAAAGGGGAGGTGGAGGCCAGTACCAGGGTGGGATGCGTCACGGGGGCCTCGGCGCGGGATAAGCGGGGAGGGGAACTGACGGGGTAGGCTAGACCCGCTATTCAGGTCGTTAACGTCAGCTTGATCCGGGGCGGCGCGCTGGCGGGGCGAGAGATACCCGACCCGCGCAGCCAGGTGAGGCCCTCAGCGGGTGCGCGCGCAGACGCCCTCGGGGAAGAAGAAGGCGATCTCGACGGCAGCGGTATCCGGGCCATCGGAGCCATGAACCGCGTTTTCCGTCACCTCCTGGGCAAAGTCGGCGCGGATGGTGCCGGGAGCGGCCTTGGCCGGGTCGGTGGCGCCCATCAGTTCCCGGTTGCGGGCGATGGCATTCTCGCCTTCGAGGACCTGGACCATAATGGGCCCGGAGGTCATGAAATCGACCAGTTCGCCGAAGAAGGGGCGCGCCTGGTGGACGGCATAAAAGGCCGATGCCTGTTCGCGACTCAGGTGCAGCATGCGCGCCGCGATGATGCGCAGGCCGCCCTGCTCGAAACGTTGATAGATGTCGCCAATGTGATTCTTGGCGACCGCGTCGGGCTTGATGATGGAAAAGGTGCGTTCGATAGCCATGGGGCGAAGACTGCCTGGGTGGGTTGAGAAGGGAAGGGCGGGGAAGCCCGTCGGCGCGGTCGCGCCCTGCCGGCCCCAAGCCCGCCCGGCTAGGGAGGGCGAAGTTTAGTCCCTGACGATCCGGGTGGCAATTCAGGGCGAGCACGACTACCTCGGGGCCTTGACGGTTCCCGGGCTCGGCCCCTTCATCTGCCAGGCCTTTCCGGGTCTGGAATCCGTTATCATCCTAAGATTCCTCCTTGCTCCCTATCCCCCAGACCCGCCATGTTCTCCCTGCATCTTTCCAGTCTCGTCAAGTTCCTGATTGGTATCTTCTTCCTTCAGGGCTCCACGGGTTTGATCGTCTATACCGCCCTGAAGACGGACCTGACGCAAACCTGGCCTCTCTTCGGCGCCCTGGGCGTTACCGTCGCGGCCATGACCACCCTCTGGTTCAACGCTATCGCCACCGGTGCCCGCAAGGAATCCCTGGCCAAGGCCCAGGCCAGCTTTTCACGGGAGAAGGAAGAACTCCGGGTGCGGGTGGAGCAGGAAAAAATCCGGGAGATCAAGAACACCCAGCGCCAGGCGCAACGTCAACAGCAACGCGCCCGGTTTGGTAGTCAGGCCAAGACCGGTCTCATCATTGCCGGCGGCGTGGGCGCGGGACTGCTGCTGCTCATGACCCAGATGATCTCCCTGGGCGTGCTGGCGCTCTCCACCGCCGGAGGCGCCGCGATTGGCTATGGGGTGCGCGCCCGCCAGGATCGGCTGGCCAACGGGGAAGACCTGCCGCGGCTAGGTCGTCGCGACAAGCCGATTCAGGTCCTGGAGGCGGGGCCGCAACCCCGGGTCATCACCCAGCATGCCCGCCCGGGGACCGAGCGGGGCTGGGAGACGGATTGATCATCCCGGTGTTGAAAGCGGCTCTGGGTAAGGGCCCGAAAAAAGCGTGGTATCTCCGGGCCTGTTGGCTGGCCCATGCCAAACTGAAGGTCTCTCGGCCTCAGTGGCAGGGGCGCTAACTGGAGCAAGCTCCTTCAAGTTTTGGGCTTTGCCCCGCGCAGGGCGCCCAGACGCTCGACAATGAGGGCGGCCCATTTGTCGAAGGCGTTTTTGGCGTAGGCCCAGGCCTGGAAGGAGTTGACATAGCCGCTGGTCCAGGTCTGGACGGCGCCACCGACGCCATTCTTGTCGTCCGCGGCGTACTTGCGGCCGATCTGGGTATCGCGGCATTCAGCGATGACCTTTTGCGTCGCCGCCGTCGATGACTTGCATCTCGATACCGGTCTCGCCCAGGTAGGGGGTGGACCCGGCGGGTCGGCCGGTCGCGGCCCCGGACCCGATCTCGGCGACGAAGCCATAGGGGACCAGGGTGCCGAGGGCGCTTTCGCCCACCTTGGTCGGCACCAGATCGGTCAAGGCAATACGCAGGGCCAGCACGCCCGGTCCAGCCTTGTCAACGACCTTGATCTTGGGCGACAGGGCCTTGACCAGGGCCTGATGGAAATAGTCCGTGAGGGCCTTGAGGTCGGTCGGATCGATGCCATCCCCCTGGCCGTCCTTGAGCTTGACGCTCATGCGGGTGATGAGCACCTGGTCATAGGTCCCTGTTCGCAGTTGCGGATTGCTCCAGCATTGGACGCCATCGGCCCAGGGCACGGGGGCCAGTCGCTTGTAATCACTGAGAAAGCCGCTACGGGTCAGGCGAGTTGGATCGCTGACGGTGACATCGGTGCCACTGCCGAGGACGGCGGAGGACCCGGAGTCCGGGGTGTTGGCGCAACCCGTGGCCAGCAGGGCCAGGGTCAGGGCTGGGAGCGGCCGGACGAGCCGGAGGAGGACAGGTTTCATGGCAATATCTCCGTCAAGGGGGGTAGGGGCTCGGCGCCGAGGATGCTGGTCAAGGCCAGGACATAAAGGGCGCCCATGGCAAGCTGGGCGAGGGTGATGGGCACGCCATAGCGGGCGAAGCGCAGGAAGGTCACATGGGCGCCCTGATTGTTGCAGATACCGACACTGATGATGTTGGCCGAGGCCCCGATCAGGGTGGCATTGCCCCCCAGGGTGGCGCCGAACATCATGGCGATGAAGAGGGGCAGGGTCGCCGCTGGCCAGTCGGTAAAACTGGTGGCCAGGGCAAACTCCGGAACGACCTGGGCGGCCACCAGATAGCCCTTGGCCATGATGAGGGAGGCGGCCACGACGGGGATGTTGGCCAGCAGGCTCGATAGCAGGCCAATGCCGGCCAGCATGACCAGGGCCACCAGGGTGATCTCGGCGCCAAACCAGGTATAAAGTTGTAGCGACATGCCCTGCAGCAGTCCGGTCTTGGTGAAGGCCTGGACCAGGGAAAAGATGGCGGCCAGAAAGATCAGGGTCTTCCAGTCCACATCGCGCAGCACGTTGTCCACGGGCTCCACCCGGGCGCCGTGAATCACCAGCAAGGCCAGGCTGGCGGCGATGATGGCGACGGAGGGCGGCGGGACCGAACTCGGCAGGCTCTCCCCAAACAGGAAGAGCGCGACCATGACCAGGAGCACCCCCAAGGCGAAGATCCCGAAGCCCGGGTGCTCCATGGGCCTTGGGGGTTCCGGGTCGGGCAGTTCCAGGCGCAGGCGCCAGATGTCTCGCATCAGCCAGGGCAGCAGGGGGATGATAGCCAGGACCGCCAGCAGGCCGCCCAGGCTCACGGTACGCAAATATTCCCCGAAGGTGAGGCCGATGGAGCTACCGACCAGGAAGGTGGCCGGATCACCCACCAGGGTCAACATGCCCGCCGAGTTGCTGATGAGGGCGGTGAGGATCAGGGGGCCGACGAAGTCGATCTTGAGGGCCCGGCAGACGCTCAGGATGATGGGGGCGACCAGGATAACGGTGGTGGCGTTGGGCAGTAGGGCACAAATCGGCGCCACCAGGGCGACCAGCAGGAGCAGGAAGCGTTTGCCACTGCCACCGGTGGCGCGCAGAAAGGAGGCGCCCAGCCGCTCAAATAGCCCGGTCTTGGCCAGGACGCGCGCCACGACCATGCCGCCAAACAGCAGGGCGATAGGACCATTGGCGACCCGGACCGTCTCCATCAGGTCATTCCGGTCGAAGATCCCCGTCAGGACCAGGACGGACAGGCCCAGCAGAGCGGCCACCGTCATGTCGATCACATCCAGGGCGATCAGCAGGATGACGCTGGCGAAGACCCCGATGGTCAGGTAGATCTGTAAGTCGGTCATACGCTGGCCTGATTACTTGTAGGGCGGGGCGTACATGAGGCCCCCATCCAGCCAGAGCCGGTTGAGACCGCGCTCCAGGCCGATCTCGCTGCCGATCCCCAGGTTGCGGTCGAAGAGCTCGCCGTAGTTGCCGACGGTAGCCACGGCGCGCAGCGCCCAGCCCTTGGGCACCCCCAGGGTCTTGGCCAGGGCGTCCACCTCCTGCTCGTCCCAACGCAGCAGGGAGGCGAAATAGTCCGGAGGCGGGTCATTGGCCTGGACGCGGGTGATACCCAGAGCCTCGGCGTGAACCAGGGCAAACAGGACCCAGCGGACCATGGTGGCCCACTGTTGGTCACCCCCCCAGACCGCTGGGGCCAGGGGCTCGCTGGAGATGGCGTCGGGGAGGATGCGGTAGGCCAAACGTCCGGCGGGCGCCAGGATCCTCACCCCCGCGAGTTGTCCGCTGTCCGAGGTGTAGGCCTGACAGCGGCCACTGAAAAAGGCCTCGGCGGCCTCCTTGGCGGAGTCGATGACCAGGGGCTTGACCGTGAGCCCCTGGCGCGTGAAGTAGGGTTGGAGATTGCGCAGGCTGGTCGTGCCCTTCTGGACGCAGATGGTGGCCCCGTCGAGATCGGTGGCCCGTTGGATCGGCGACGCCGCGGGGACCATGAAGGTCTGGCCGTCGTAAAAGAGGGTGGCCGTGAACTGCACCCCCATCACCGCCTCCCGGACCAGGGTCCAGGTGGTGTTGCGCGTCAGGAGATCGATCTTGCGGGCCTGCAGGGCCGGAAAGCGTTCGGAGGCCGACAGGGGCACGAACTTGACCTTTTCGCCGTCCCCAATCACCGCGGCGGCCACGGCCCGGCAGAAGTCGGCGTCCAGGCCCCGCCAGCGACCGCCGGGGTCCCGCTCCGAAAAGCCGGGGATGCCCTCGCTGACGCCGCATCGCAAAACGCCACGGGACTTGACGCCCTCCAGGATCTCGCCCGCCAGCAGGGGGGAAAGGCCCAGGGTCAGGACGAGGAGACTGGCGATAAGGGTGAAGTTACCAGGCCGCACGGGCACCCCCGAGGTAGTTTAGGTCCCTAGCAACCCCAGCTAAGGGCGCCATGGTTAGCAAGGTACGCGGGCTCCGATGATTTCACAATCCCCGGATGCCGAGCTGGGAGGCCAGGAAGGGGTCCACCTGCTCGACTACTTGTGCCCGGGACAGCATTTCCTCCCGAGGGCAGCGCACCAGGGTGATGACGCGCCGCCGCGAGCCGACGGTGAATTCGATCAGGGAGAGTTCGTTGACCTGCGCCTGCGGCTCGTCCTGCGCGGCCTCGTCGAGCTTGATTCCAAAAAGGTCCAGGCGCAGGGGGATGTGGGCGAGGTGAATCTGATCGCCGGGTGCCGCAAACAGGGCCCGAACCTGTTCGAGGGTGGCATCGAGACTCATCAGGGGACCGCCCAACGCCTCCATCTCGCGTGCGTTTTCCGCCAGGCTTTGCTCGACGGCCAGGATCTCGTCCCGAATCTTTCCATCCGCGTCCAGGCCGCGCGAGCGGGTGCGCAGGCTGCGCAGGCGCACCTCCTGGATCTGGCGCTCATGATTCAGCCCCTCGCGTTGCCCCAGGGTTTCCGCGACTTGGGCCTGGGCAAAGCCGATAAAGAGGTGCAGGGCGCGGTTCAGGGCCTCCTTGCGCACCTCCGCCTCGGAAGGCGAGGGCGCCAGGATGAGAGGTTCCACGAAGCCGACGCTGGTCTGGGCCAGATCCCGTTGCAGCATATCCCCCTGGAGGCCGATACCGAAGACTTGCCGCTCGGCGCGGGTCGAGGTCATGATGCAATAAGCCTGGGTAGCGAGGGGCTCGCGCTCGAAGTAGTCACGCAGTTCCGGCGCGCGCGAAAGGCAGAGGGGCAGGTCCTTGGCGGCCGCGAAGAAGGCGTTGACCTGGGGATCCTTCTGCCAGGCGGCGCGGCTCAGTTCGATGGCCGGAGGCAGTTGGGCGATGATGGCGGTGACGAAATCCAGGAAGCGCTGGATTTCCGGACCCAGCTTGCCTTGATAGCCGCGGACGGCCCTGAGTTTGGGCTCGACGCCGGAGACGACCTCCTCCACCGCCTCGGCCAGGGCCTTGGCCCGCTCGCGCTCAAGCTGCCGCGCCGCGCTGCGCGCCGCCAGCCAACCACGTACCTGTCCCATGAATCCAGGAACAACAGAGCCATGGCTCTCGCTTGCAGTCATCTCCAGGCCCTCCCTTCAAAAGGCATACAGATCAGGAAAATCAGGCGGCTAGCCAGGTCCTTGTTCATTCTCCAAGGCCTTGGTGGTGATTTCCTTGTAAAGGTGGACGATGCGCCCGGCCAGGTCCTGCCACTCGGGGTGCTGGTCAAAAAAGGGTTTGACCTCGATGGCATCCTGGAGCGCCTCGTCCAGGAAGGCAATATCCAGGGTGCTCAGGCGTTCGCCGCGATCGACCAGGGCCTTGAGATCCAGGGCCCGGGGCAGGCGCTGTTGCTCCAGCCGTTGGACCAATACCTCGATGAGACCAGCATCTTTTTCCGAATTCGTCATTTTTCACCTCTGATTAATAGGCTTAAAGTTTCGGGAACCTCATTACGCCCGGGCGAACCATCGCACTGGTGCGGGCTATCGTCAAGCGGCAAGCAACACTCGCGATTGGCTAGGGGATGTGTGAGAATAATTTCATTGACCCGTCCGCGCCGGAGTACCTCCATGCCTCTCATGCCCCGCAAGCCCCCCACCCGCTCCGCCTTCAGGCTAGTCGCCATCGCCATCCCCCTCCTGGTTGCCGGTTGCGGCAAGGGGGATGGGCCGGCGCTTCAGGATACGTCCGCTCCCACTGTCGAGGTCATGGCCGCTGTCGTGAAGCCGATCGAACAGCAGGTGACCTTCATGGGCCGGGTAGCGGCCGTGGACAAGGTGGAACTGAGGGCTAGGGTCGAGGGTTTTCTCAAGGAACGGCGGTTCACCGAGGGCGAGGAGGTGAAGGTGGACGAGGTCCTCTTTGCTATTGAGCCCGAGCAATATCAGGCCATCGTCCAGCAGCGCGAGGCGGATTTGGCCAAGGCCGAGGCCGAGGTGGAGAATGCCCGCGCCCAGCTTGCCCGGGGCGAGGAGCTCCTCAAGCAGAAAAATATCTCGGCGGCGGAGGTGGACAAGCTCCGCGCCGCCCATCGGGTGGCGGTGGCGAGTAGCGAACAGGCCCAGGCGGCCCTGACGGCGGCCCGGCTCGATTTGGACTACACCCAGATCAAGGCCCCGGTGGCGGGGCGCATTGGCCGGGCGGCGCTGACGGTGGGCAACCTGGTCGGCCCCGCCTCCGGGGTTCTGGCCACCCTGGTCAGTCAGGACCCCATTCATGTCTTATTTCCGGTGACCCAGCGTGAACTCTTGGACGCGCGGCAACGCGCCGCGGCCAACGGCGGCGAGGCCAAGGAGTTGATCGCGCACGGCCGGCTCCCGGATGGCAGCCTCTACGATCAGCCCGGTCGCCTCGATTTTGTCGATGTGACCACGAACCCAGGCACCGACACCGTGCTGGTGCGGGCGGCATTTCCCAACCCGGATGGTCTGCTTTCGGATGGCCAGTATCTCAGCGTCCTCCTGGCGGAAGAAGAGCCCGAGTCGGCCATCCTGATTCCCCAGGCCAGTCTGCAGGTCGATCAGCAGGGGGTCTATGTCCTGGTCCTGGACGCCGACCAGAAGGTGCAGATCCGACGTATCCAGACCGGTCCCATGCAAGGGTCGAATACTGGTGGTGCTTAGTGGGCTCAAGGAGGGTGAGCTCGTGCTGACCGAGGGCATCCAGAAAGTGCGACCCGGGCAGGTGGTGAGTGCCGCGCCGCCCCAGGCCGTGGCGCCCGCGGTAGGGGTGGCACCGGCGGCGGAAGCCGGGGGTAACTCCGAATGATCTCCGACGTCTTCATCGACCGCCCGAGGCTGTCCATTGTCATCTCGGTGGTGTTGACCATCGCCGGGCTGATCGCCATCACGGCGATCCCGGTGGCCCAGTTTCCCGACATTGTTCCGCCCCAGGTCTCGGTGACCACCAGTCTACCCGGGTGCCTCCGCGGCCGTGGTGGAGTCCACCGTCGGCCAGCCCATCGAGTCGAAGGTCAACGGCGTCGACAAGATGCTGTACATGAAGTCGAGCAGCGCCAACGACGGCAGCTATACGCTCACCGTGTCCTTTGCCCTGGGCACGGACCCGGACATCAACACCGTCAATGTCCAGAACCGGGTCAACCAGGCCACCGCCCAGCTCCCGGAGGAGGTCAAACGCCAGGGATTGACGGTGAAGAAGAAGTCCACCGCCATGCTGCAGGTGGTGGCCCTGACCTCGCCCAAGGAGTCCTACGACGCCCTCTTCCTGAGTAACTACGCGACCATCAATGTGGTCGATACCCTGGCGCGGGTCTCCGGCGTCGGCGAGGTCTTCCTGTTCGGTCCCCTCGACTACAGCATGCGCATCTGGCTGGATTCGGACCGGCTGACCGCCCTGGGGCTGACCCCCGCCGACGTGATCTCCGCCATCCAGGGCCAGAACATCCAGGCCGCGGTCGGGCGCATCGGCTCCCAGCCCATGACCCCGGACCAACAGTTCCAGATCACCCTCCAGACCCAGGGCCGGCTGACCGACGTCAAGGAGTTCGAGAAGATCGTGGTGCGCGCCAACCCGGACGGCTCCACGGTACGGGTCAGTGATGTCGGTCGGGTGGAGTTGGGCTCCAAACAGCGCGACTCCTTCAGCCGACTCGAACGCTGGCGACACCGCGGCCATGGCCATCTATCTCGCCCCCGGGGCCAACGCCGTGGCCACCGCCGCGGGCATCAAGGCCGCCATGGAGCGTCTGTCCGAGCGCTTCCCGGACGACCTCGACTACGTGGTCATGTACGACACCACGGACTTCGTCAACGCCAGTATCGAGAAGGTCATCCACACCCTGTTCGAGGCCTTTGTCCTGGTCATCCTGGTGGTGTTTCTGTTCCTCGGCAGTTGGCGGGCCACCCTGATCCCCTTGATCGCCGTCCCGGTGGCCCTGATCGGGACCTTTGCCTTCCTGCTCATGATCGGCTTCTCCGCCAACACCATCTCCCTGCTTGCGGTGGTGCTGGCCATCGGCATCGTGGTGGACGACGCCATCGTGGTCGTCGAGGCGGTGGAGCACATCATGGAGACCGAGGGCCTCGACCCCCGCGCGGCGGCCAAGAAGGCCATGACCCAGATCACCGCGCCCATCATCGCCATCACCCTGGTGCTGCTCTCGGTCTTCCTGCCGGTGGCCTTCATCCCCGGCATCACGGGGCAGCTCTTCCAGCAGTTCGCCGCCGTGGTCGCCTTCTCCATGCTGATCTCGGCCATCAACGCCCTGACCCTGTCGCCGGCCCTGTGCGCCATCCTGCTCAAGCACGGCGGCCACAGGCGCGGGCTCATGGGCATGGTGATGCGCGGCATCGATGGGATTCGCGATGGCTATGCCGCCATCGTCGGTCCGGCTGGTGCGGGTCTCGATCCTGGTGCTGGTGCTAGTGGCCGGCATCGGCGTTTGCCACCGGTTGGCTGTTCAAGGTCACCCCCACCGGCTTCCTGCCGGAAGAGGACCAGGGGGCCTTCATGGCCGAGGTCCAGTTGCCCCAGGGTGCCTCGGTCAACCGCTCCCTGGAGGTGGCCAAGCAGGTCGAGAAGATCCTGATGCGGGACCCGGCCATCGCGCATGTCCTGGCCGTACCCGGCTACAGCATCATCGACGGCGTTGTCCAGTCCAACAGCGTCTTCATCCTCGGCCGACTCAAGCCCTTCGAGGAGCGCAAGACCCCCGACCTCAAGGTCGCCGCGGTGATCGACCGTTTCGCGCGCGAGAGCGCGTCCATCGCCGTCGGCCCGGGTCATGCCCTTCAACCTGCCGCCCATCATCGGACTCGGGACCGGCGGCGGCTTCGAGTATCAGTTGGAGGACCTGCAGGGGCGTCCGCCGGAGGAACTGGCGGCGGTCATGCGCGCGGTCGTCCTCGCCGCCAATCAGGAACCGACCCTGCAACGGGTCTTTTCCACCTGGGCCACCAATAATCCCCAGGTCTTCCTCCACATCGACCGCGAGAAGGCTCAGACCCTGGGGGTCGCGGTGGGCGACATCTTCATGGGCCTGCAATCCACTCTGGGCGGCTATTACGTCAACGACTTCAATAAGTTCGGACGCGTCTGGCAGGTCCAGGTGCAGGGCGAGGAGGGGGATCGTCAGCGCTTCGACGACGTGTACCGCATCAACGTCCGCAACAGCAAGGGCGAGATGGTCCCGGTGCGTGCCTTCATGGAGCCCGAGCTGATCCTCGGACCCCAGTTGATCCAGCGCTACAACAATTTCCGCAGCACCACCATCCAGGGTAGCCCGGCCCCGGGCAGGTCCTCCGGCGACGCCCTGGTGGCCATGGAGGACATCAGCGCCAAGACCTTGCCCGCCGGTTTCGGCTTCGAGTGGACCGGCACGGCCTTGCAGGAGAAACAGGCCGGCGGCAAGACCTCCATCGTTCTGGGGCTGGCCGTGCTCTTTGCCTACCTCTTCCTGGTCGGCCTCTATGAGTCCTGGTCCATGCCCGTCGCGGTTCTGCTGTCGGTCACCGTCGGCATCCTCGGTGCCATGGCGGCCCTATGGGTCAGCGGGCTGCCCAACGACCTCTATGCCCAGGTCGGCATCGTGGTGCTCATCGGCCTGGCGAGCAAGAACGCCATCCTGATCGTCGAGTTCGCCATGGACGAGCGCCGGCAAGGTCGGACCATCCTGGAGGCCGCCGCCAACGCCGGGCGGCTGCGTATCCGCGCCGTGCTCATGACCAGCTTCGCCTTCATCCTGGGTCTGGTGCCCTTGGTCATCGCCAGCGGTGCCGGCGAGGCGAGCCAACGCGGCGTGGGTACCGCCGTGTTCGGCGGTATGCTGGCCGCGTCCTTGGTGGGTATCTTCCTCATCCCCATGCTCTATGTCGTCTTTCAACGCCTGCGGGAGAAGTTCCACGGCACCGCGGAGTAGGGCGGCCGCTGCTGAAATGGGGGGCCTTGGCCAGGGCGCCTGACCCTGGCGGGGCTCATCAGCCTCGCCAGGACTTGTCCTCGCATTACCGGCAGGATGAAGCCTCCATCCCAGCCAGGGGAGATGCCCATGACCCCAGACGACTTCATTCGCAAGTGGCGGGGCGTAACGTTGACGGAACGGGCGTCGTCCCAAGAGCATTTCATCGACCTGTGCCGTCTCTTGGGCGAGCAAACCCCGACCGCGGCCGATCCTCAAGGTGTCTGGTACGCCTTCGAGAAGGGTGCCCGCAAGGCCGGGGGCGGCGATGGCTGGGCGGATGTCTGGAAGAGGGGCTGTTTCGGCTGGGAGTACAAAGGCCCCGGTAAGGACCTGGATGCCGCCTTCAAGCAACTCCAGCTCTACACCCCGGCTCTGGAGTATCCACCGCTCCTGATCGTCTCGGACATCCAGACCATCCGCATCCATACCGCCTTCACTGGTCTGGTACCGGTCACGTACAAAATCGGGATCGAAGACCTCCGCGACCCCGCCACGCGGAAGTTGCTGAAGTGGGCCTTTACCGCACCCGACAAACTCAAGCCGATCGTCCGCCGTGATCAGCTCACCGAACAGGCGGCCAGCCAGCTCGGTGCCCTGGCCCAGACCTGGCGCGGCCGTGGGCATGATCCCTTCCGGGTGGCGCACTTCTGCCAGCAGATCCTGTTCTGCCTGTTCGCCGAGGATATCGGCCTGCTGCCGGATGAGTTCTTCACCAAGTTGCTGCGCACGGCGCGCGAGGAGCCGGCCAGCGCCCAGGAATTGCTGGAGTCCCTGTTTGGCGTCATGGCCACCGGTGGGCGGCTGGGGCTCGACCGTATCGACTGGTTCAACGGCGGCCTCTTCGCCACCGCCGCCGCCCTGCCCCTGGAACCGTCCGACATTCAGCAGCTCCTCGCCTTGGCGAGTCTGGACTGGTCCGCCATCGATCCCACCATCGCCGGCACCCTCTTCGTGCGCGGCCTGGACCCGGCGATGCGCGCCCAGCTCGGGGCGCAGTTCACCGACCCCCAAACCATCATGAGGCTGGTGAACCCGGTGGTCCTCGATCCGCTGCGGGCCGAGTGGGCAGGCACCCAGGTCGAGATCCATGACCAGATCGACAAGGCCCATGCCGCCAAGAGCGCGGGCGCCCGGACCAAGGCCATGAAGGCCGCACTGGGGCTCTACCAAGGCTACCTGGAGCGGCTGCGCAACTTCCGGGTGCTCGACGCCGCTTGTGGTTCGGGCAATTTTCTCCTGCTGGCCCTGCTCGGTCTCAAGGATCTGGAGCATCAGGTTATCCTCGAAGCCGAGGCCATGGGCCTACCGCGGGCCTTCCCCCTGGTCGGACCCGAGAATGTGCTGGGCATCGAGATCAACCCCTTCGCGGCGGAACTGGCCCGGGTCGTGATCTGGATCGGCGAGATCCAGTGGATGCTGAATCATGGCTTCGCCCTGTCCAAGCGACCCGATCCTCAAAGTCCTCGACAACATTCAACTACGGGATGCCATCCTCAACCCCGATGGCACGGAACCGGAGTGGCCCGCGGCCGATGTGATCGTCGGCAATCCGCCGTTCCTGGGTGGCAGCAAGATGCGTCGGTGCCCTGGGCGATGCCTATTTCGAGCGCCGCTTGAGCGTATCTATACCGGGCGCGTGCCGGCTGGGGCCGATCTGGTGACCTATTGGTTCGAGAAGGCGCGGGCGCAGATCGAGCCGGACAGGGTCAAGCTCCGCCGGCCTGGTGGCGACCAACAGCATCCGGGGTGGGGCGAACCGCAAGGTCCTGGAGCGCATCACGGAAACTGGGGCGATCTTCAACGCCTGGGCGGATGAACCCTGGATCAACGAGGGGGCGGCGGTGCGGGTGTCGTTGGTGGCATTCGGACATGCGACGCACGAAGGGGTGCACGTGATGGGGGCTCGATGGAACCGTGGCGACGATCAACGCCGACCTGACTCGCGGCGGCAGCGCGAGTGACGCGGACCTGACGCAGGCCCAAGCGGCTGCTGGACAACGCCGACGCCTGTTTCATGGGCGCCACGCAAAAAGGGCCATTCGACATCCCGGCGAACGCTGGCGCGGCAATGGCTTGACCCTGCCGAACCCGAACGGACAACCGAACTCCCGAGGTGCTGCGTGCCGCTCTGGCAACGGGATCGACCTGACCCGGCGCCTCGGGAGATCTGGATCGTTGATTTCGGAATGCGACTTGCCGAAGCAGCGAGGCGGCCTTGTACGAAACGCCCTTCGCCTATGTTCTGGAGCAGGTCGAGCCGGTACGACGGCAGAACAACGTCGACGCCTACCGACGTTACTGGTGGCGGCACGCCGAGCGCCGACCCGGACATGCGCTCAGCGCCCTGTCAGGACCTTGGCACGCTACATCGCCACGCCCGACGGTAGCGAAGCATCGGCTGTTCGTCTGGGTCTGCCGCACGCGTTGCTCCCCGACCAGATAGCTCATCGTCGCACGCGCGCCGACGACACCACCTTCGGCATCCTGCACTCGCGATTTCATGAGCTGTGGTCGCTGCGGATGGGCACCAGCTCTGGAAGACCGACCCCGCTACACCCCCACCACCACCTTCGAGACCTTCCCCTTCCCCGAGGGCCTGACGCCAGCCGATACCGGTGGCCCGGTGGAGACCCTGGACGCCGACGGCATCATCCTGCCCAGCGTCGCTCCTGACGCCGGCGCCAGGCGGCGCTGGCCATCGCCGAGGCGGCCCATCGGCTCAACGGCCTGCGCGAGAACTGGCTGAACCCGCCGGAATGGGTGGAGCGGGTCCCGGAGGTCGTCCCCGGCTACCCGGACCGCATCATCCCCAAGCCCGAACACGCGGTCGAGATCAAGAAGCGCACCCTCACCAACCTCTACAACGCCCGTCCGGCCTGGCTGGACAATGCCCACCAGGCCCTCGATGCCGCCGTCGCCGTCGCCTATGGCTGGGAGGACTACACCCCGGCCCTGCCTGACGCGGAGATCCTGAGGCGCCTGCTGGCCCTCAACCTGGCTCGCTCCAGCGGGCAACAGGGGAGGGGGAAGAGTGAAACAGGGCACTGAATCCCCTCCGGGTTGCAGCAAGAGGCCATCTTGGACCCGGACGAGGTTCTGGTGCATTCAGGCGGACACGGCGACCGCGTTCCCTATTAGCGCAATGGTTGCCTGTGTTAAAAGTCCTTATAGCCCCGCCGATGCCTTGCTTGTGCATGTTGCGGGGTTAGCTATACTTTCGAGTGTCCTTGCCGCCGGGTCCTGCTCTCGGGCGGCCCCTGCCTCTTCAGATCACGACCTCGATAATCGGAGGGTCTCTCTCATGTCCATCCTGTCACGCCTGCTTACGGCCTTGTTGGTGGCTGCCACCTTAGGATTCGGCCCCCTCGGCCTGGCCGCCGAGCCGGCGAAAGACCCTATCCCGATAGCCCAAATCGAGCAGATGGTTGCCCCCATCGCCCTCTACCCCGACGCCCTGCTCACGCAGATTCTGATGGCCTCGACCTATCCCCTGGACTTGGTGCAGGCCGATCGCTGGCAAGAGGAACATGAGGACCTGAAGGGCGAGGCCCTAGACATGGCGGTTCGGGGCGAGCCCTGGGACGAAAGCGTCAAGGTCCTGGTCCAGTTCCCTAGCGTGCTAGGGTTCATGAGCGACAATCTGGACTGGACCCAGGACTTGGGTGACGCCGTTCTGGCCCAGATGCAGGATGTGATCGACGCCATCCAGAAGCTGCGCCGGGAGGCGGAGTTAGCGGGCAATCTGAAGAGCAACGACAAGCAGCGGGTCGAGAAGGCGGGGGAGACCATCGTCATCCAGCCCGCCAGCGCGGAGACGGTCTATGTGCCGACTTACGACCCGGCGCAGGTCTATGGCCAGACCACGCCACCGGCCACCCAGTATTACCCGGCCGTCTATACCGACGCGGCCTACGGCTATGCGGCCACCCAGCCAACCGCGACCACCGTCGTTACCACCGATAATTCTTACAACGAGGGACTGATCGGCTTCGGGGCGGGGGCGCTGGTAGGCGGCCTCTTGACGGCCGCCATCCTGTGGGACGACCACGATGACCACATCTATTGGGGGGGTGCGGGCCGCTGGGGTGGCGGCTCCTACTGGAGTCAGCCGAACTATTGGAATAACAACGGCTGGCGCAGCGCCAATAACATCAATATCAACCGCGACATCGATCGCAACCGTGTCAATACCGGCGACATCAATATCAACAAAGGGATCTCCGGCAACGAGATCAATCGTTGGAACCACAATCCCGAGCGTCGCGGCGGGGTGCGCTACCGGGATCAGACCACCCAGGCGCGCTTTGCGGAACAGCGCAAGCCGGGCGGCATCGACCGGGATGAGGCGCGTGGGCGTCTAAGCGACGGGGACAGGCCCGGAGACAGGCCCCTCAAGGCCCCGGATCTGGACCGGGTGCGCGCGGAGGGGGCGGCCGGCGGCAAGGTGACTGATCTCAAGGACCGCCAGGGTGGCGGGCAGGGCAGGCTTGATAGCGCCAGGGATCGGCCAGCCGCGGGTGAGGCCCGTCCAAAGGCGCAGGGCAAGGATAAGGCGGTGTCCAAGGCCAAACCCAAGGCCAATGCCGCCGCGGCCGACCGGCGTCCGGTGAATCAAGCGGCCAAGCGGCCCGCGGTGGCGGACAGCAAGGCTCAGCGCCCCTCCAGGCCCGAGGGTGCCGCCGCCAGACCGCAGCGCCCGGAGGCGCGATCGGCACCGGCGGCTAGTGGGGCCTTCAAGTCCAGCAGACCCCAGGTGGATCGGGCGGCCAGCAACCGGGGCGCGGCGAGTCGATCCTCGGCGGGGCGAGCCAGTTCTGGAGGTGGCGGTGGCCGGGCGGGTGGCGGAGGCGGTCGTGCTGGCGGCGGAGGCGGTCGTGCTGGCGGCGGAGGCGGTCGGGGACGCTGACTCACCTAGCCCAGCCGCACCGACGGCCCCGCTTACCGCGCCGGGCCCGACGTGGCCCGCGGCCCAACCTCATCCCTGCTCCTCACGCGAGATCCAAGCCATGAATAAGACCCTCATCCCGATCCTGATGCTGACGGCCGGACTCCTGCTCGCCGGCACCCTGCCCGCCACCGAGACCTCCCCGCCCGCCGCCGGCTCGCCGCCGGGGGCCAGCCAACCAGCGGGTGGCGCCCCTGCCGTCCTTGAGCCGGCCACCGAGCCGGTGGCGATGCGCTTCGAGACCCCGGACGCCGCCGCCCTGGCCCTCATCGAGGCCGCCGCCGCGGAGGGCTCCGACCTGCTCCTCGCCGTCCTGGGTCCGGACCTGGCCGAGATGGTCTCCGGCGACCCGGTGGCGGATGCCGCCAACCGGGGATGGTTCGTCGAGAATGCCCGGCTATCCGCCCAGATCGAGGATGAGAGCAGCGACAGTGCCCTACTGGTCATTGGCCCCGACGACTGGCCCTTCCCCATCCCGCTCGCCAAGGATGACCAGGGCTGGTTCTTCGACACGGCGGCGGGGCTGGAGGAGTTGCTGAATCGGCGCATTGGGCTCAACGAGATTTACACCCTGGCGGCGCTGCGCGCCTTCGTGGAGGCGCAACGCGAGTATGCCGCGGCGGATCCCATGGGGCAGGGGACCCCGGTCTTCGCGGACCGCATCCTCAGTTCCGAGGGTAAGCGTGATGGACTCTATTGGCCCACCCAGCCCGGAGAGCCCGAGAGTCCGCTCGGGCCCTTGGTGGCGGAGGCGGTGGGGGCTGGTTATGGGGCCTCCCCCTCGGGCGAGGGCCCCCGGCCTTTCCATGGCTATCTCTACAAGATCCTGACCGCCCAGGGGGATCAAGCCCCGGGCGGGGCCATGAGCTATCTCAAGGAGGGCCGCCTGACGCAAGGCGTTGCCCTGCTGGCCTGGCCCGCCAGCTATGGCCACTCCGGCATCATGACCTTCCTGGTCAATCACAAGGGGATGGTTTACGAGCAGGACCTGGGTGAGGATACTGCCACCCTCGCCGCGGCCATCGATGCCTATAACCCGGGTGAAGGCTGGCGGGCTGCCGTGGATTGAGCCCCCGGCCCTAGCGCGCCGGGCCCGGGACGGCCCATCAAGGCGCGCTCGAGACCCTGCTAGTCGTATTCCCGACCCCCGATCACCCCTTAGGAACTGCCCATGCCGATTCCTCCGCCGAGCCTTGTGCCGGTCCGTCCGCCGTCTTTTTCTCGTCTCTCTGGTCTGGTTCCTAGCCTTGGGCCTGGGCGCCGCCATGGCCGTCGAGCCGGAGCCCGAGTCCGGGCAGATCCAGGTCCATCAGGGCGAGCCCGTCCCTCTGACCTTCTGGAACCGGGAGGTTGCGATCTTGCGTGCCGAGATCGACGGCATCTCGCCCGCCGAGCGGGTACGTCGTATCGAGGACAAGATCGCCTTTATCCTGGCGGACCAAGCCGGGAGACAAGGCAGAGGCCTTCCCGGGGACCTTTGCCAATCTCACCGGCTACTGGATCCAGATCGACGGTGTTCAGGCCTTTGGACTGGTGCCCGAGGATGCGGATGGCATGACGGGCGAAACCCTGGATGCGCATGTGTGGCGGACGGTCGCCGCGCTACAGGAGGCACTCGACGCCCGCCGCGAGCAGAGCAGTCTGCCTCTGATCCTGGAGGGGGTGGGGTTGGCGGCGGTGGCCACGGTGCTGCTGGGGGTGCTGCTCTGGGGCGTGGCCAGACTCCACGCCCGCGCCCTACGGCGTCAGAGTCTGCTCGCCCCGGCCCTGGTCAAGGTCGGCGGTCTGCACCTGCGACCCATCCTCAGCGGCTTGGAACGGGCCGCGATCAAGGCGACCAGCTTTGGTCTGGTGGCGATCGCCGTCTATCTCTGGCTGACCTATATTTTTGGCCGCTTCCCCTTTTCGCGGCCCTGGGGTGAGAAGCTGGCCGGGTTTCTCTGGCATATGCTGACCGATTTTGCGGCCGGGGCTCTCCAGGCACTGCCAGGGCTGTTCACGGTGCTGGTGATCTTTGTCCTCACCCGGATCATAGTCCGGGCGGTGGACGGCTTCTACCAGACCGTGGAGCGCGGTGCCATGTCCGTGTCCTGGCTGCAAGCGGACACGGCCAAGGCGACCCGCCGGCTGACCGTCGTGCTGATCTGGATTTTCGCGGTGACCGTCGCCTACCCCTACATCCCGGGTTCGGATTCGGAGGCCTTCAAGGGGATCAGCGTCTTTGTGGGTCTGATGGTGTCCCTCGGCTCCGCCGGGCTCGTGAATCAGGTCATGAGTGGCCTGGTGGTGGCCTATAGCCGGGCGCTCAAGGCCGGGGAGTTCGTGCAGTTAGGTAACACCCTGGGGACGGTGAGCGAGGTCAATATACTCTCGACCAAGGTGATTACCCCCAAGCGCGAGACCGTCACCGTGCCAAACGCGGTGCTGGTGAGCTCGCCCATCACCAATTATTCCCGCCTGGCGGACGAGCGCGGGGCCATCGTCGGGACCAAGGTCACCATCGGCTACGACACCCCCTGGCGTCAGGTCCATGCCATGCTGACCCTCGCCGCCCAGCGGGCCTCCCTGGTGCGCCAGGAGCCGGCGCCCTTTGTCATGCAGCGGGCCCTGGCGGATTTCTACCCCGAGTACGAGCTGATCGTGCATATCGACCGGCCGGAGCAAAGGGGGCTGGTCCTGTCGGAGTTGCACGCCCATATCCAGGACGTCTTCAATGAGTATGGGGTGCAGATCATGTCCCCGAATTTCGTCAACCAGCCCGAACAGAAGGTGTGGGTGGCCAAGGGGGACTGGTATGCGGCCCCGGCGGAGGCCACGGATCGGGTCAGGTTTGATGATGCCTAGACCTGCTCGAAAAGGGCGCCAAACCCTGTCTTGCCCGAGGAATCTAGCTGGACCGGGATATTTTCCCCGATAACCGACCGCGTGATGGTTTTACCCGGGATGAGGGCCTCTTGATCGGCTATTCCGGGTCAGCTTCCCCTAGGAAGCTGGCCCGGGGAGGTGCCATCCCGGCCTGTGCGCCGCTAATGCAAGGGGAAGAATCAGGGGCGACCAGAACCCCCGCTGATCAGAAGCCTGGCGGTTTCTTTTCCCAGGGAAAGCCCTTGACCGCCATCTCGTAGCCGGTCTGGTAGAGGGCCCGCATAAAGTCGGGGTCGAACTCCTCGGGGTGCGGGGCATTGAAGCTGGCGGGGACATAGGCCAGATTGAAGTCCACCCCGTCACGCTGGGTGGTCAGATAGATACGATAGAGGTCGCCGAGGCCTTGGGCGTGGATGAGGGAGGAAATAGCCCGTCCGGCGATACTCATGGTCCGGCGCTCGACCTGGGCCCACTCGGGATCGAGGCGGGCATTGCGGATCACATAGACCCGGCGCTCGCGGCTAATCCCGTGCTGTCTGCTCAGTTCCTTCAGGTTCAGCTTGGGCGGATAGACGAAGACTTGGGACATGGTCCCGCCGTCCACGTGCATCTCCTGGAAGGCTTGGCCCTGGGCCTCGACGTCGATAAGCACCGGCGGGAAGGCGCCGGGTATGGCGGCGGAGGCGATCATGATGGAGCGGAAGAGGGGTAGCGCCTTGGGATCGCGACTGGCGGCGATCCGCGTCAGGTTCCAGAGCACGCCTTGGCGGGCATCCAGGTCCACGGTACCGACCAGCAGCAACCGGCCCTTCTCGTATTCCCGGGCAATGGCGTCGAGCAGCGCCTGGTCCACCTCCTTTTCGATGAGTCTCCAGAGGGGGGCGTTGTCCGCCAGGGCATCGTTGGTGAGCGCGGCGAGCAGAGACCGCCGCGTCACGATGTCGGCGGGGGAAACATTGGTATAGAGGCGCTTGAGCCTGTCATCGTAGGCGGAACCGAGGAAGGCGAAGGGGGCGATGAGGGCGCCGGTACTGATACCGGTCACCAGCCTGAATTCCGGCCGGTCGCCGGCGGCCGTCCAGCCATTCAGGAGCCCGGTGCCGAAGGCCCCGTTGTCACCGCCGCCGGATATGGCCAGGAAGGCCGCCGGTGGCAGGGGACCACGCTGGCCGCTGGCGGCGCGATAGGCCTGCTCACGCCGCAGGGAAGCGATACTCTCGCGCTCGATGGCCTTGTTGTCGATGCCGATGCGGTAACGCACCTCTTCCAGTCCCGGGATGACGGCCTGGGCGGTCATGGCCGGGGGTACCGCCGCCTGGCGCACCGGCCCCGCGCACCCCTGGGCGAGCAACAGCACCGTGGCCATGAAGATTAAAACGGGGTCAAGCCTGAGTCTCATCTTGGTTGGCCTCTGCATCATGAGGATGTCCGTCTCCGGTCTCGGGGGCATGGAATCTGGGGGCCGGTACCGCCGGGCGGGAGGCGTGCCTTGTCTCAAGTATCCTGGGAAAGGTACCAGGCTCATCAGGGGCTGTCGTGACATTTCCAGCCGGTTTGCTGGTCATCATGGCCCCCAGCCCGGTGATTAGCCGAGGCTATTTTACTGGGTTTCCCGGTTAGGGGAGACTGCGGATTTCCACCTGGGGCCCGCCTGGCGCTCATCCACCGCCGAGGACGAAATTCCAGAGACTGCGTCGATTATGCGCGGTTAGTGGGATAAAATCCTCGAACTCGCAACCAGCCGGGTCACCCGCGCATGATACCCGTTACCGACATCGGATGAAGATCTCCGCGGACTGGAGGCGGCATGACGCCGACCGCCTGGGCCGCCGGGCCAGGCTTACCCGGGGTCCGGGCTGGCGTCCCGGCCTGTCCGGGATGCATCGCCTTGGCGTGCGCGTCGCCCTCTTGGTCGGCCTCGGCCTGGGACCCCTGTCCGGGCCGCGGGCCCAGGATATCGAGCCGCGTGCCTATGCCAACGCCCCGATCGGCATTAATTTCCTGATCGGCGGCTATGCCTGGACGCGGGGCGCGCTCGCGACCGACACGGCGGCGCCGGTAACGGCCGCCCAGTTCACCACCTCCAGCGCCGCCCTCGGCTATGTGCGGGTGCTCGATCTGGGGGGCCAGTCCGCCAAGTTCGATGTCATCCTGCCCTATACCTGGCTCTCGGGGTCGGCGGAATATGCGGGGGAGCCTATCGAGCGCCTGGTCGATGGCCTCGGCGATCCCCGGCTGCGCTTGTCGGTCAACCTCTATGGGGCGCCGGCGCTGACGCTCAAGGAGTTCGCGAAATATCACCAAGACCTGATCGTGGGGGCCAGCTTGCAGGTCTCGGTACCCCTCGGCCAGTATGACAACAGCCGGGTGGTGAACCTCGGCACCAACCGCTGGTTCTTCAAGCCCGAGATCGGCGTGTCCAAGGCCCTGGGTCCCTGGACCCTGGAACTCGCTGGCGCGGTAACCCTCTTCACGGACAACCCGGACTTTTTCAATGGGCGCACCCGCTCTCAGGAACCGCTTTACTCGCTGCAGGGACACCTGATTTACGCCTTTCGTTCGGGCATCTGGTCTTCCTTCGATGCCACCTACTTCACGGGTGGCCGCTCCACCCTTGAGGACCGGCTCAACGATGACCTCCAGCGCAACTGGCGTTTGGGGGCTTCGCTATCCCTACCCCTGGATATCCGCAACTCCATCAAGCTCTACGCCAGCTCGGGGGTAGCGGCCCGTACCGGGAACAATTTCGACCTGCTGGGCATCGCCTGGCAATATCGGTGGGGGGGAGGGCTGTGAATCTTGGTTTGCGATAGACAGGGCAATCGGCCCACATCACTCATCCTTTCGAATTCATTAACCTGGTTGGTGGCCGCGATGAGTATCTTGAATCTGGAGTCCAAGCTGGAATTCCAATTGGGTGGGCCGGCTTACCGTCTCATGCAGCGCCTGGGCCTCATCCGGGGCGAGGGTCCCTCCCTTGGGCGGCGGATGATCGGCTTTCTGCTGATCACCTGGGTACCGCTCCTCATCCTGGCCCTGAGCGAGGGCCTGGCACTGGGGCCGACGCCCCGGGAATCCCTCTTGCTCGACTTCCCGACCTACGCCCGCTTCTTCCTGGCCGTTCCCCTGCTCTTCCTCTCGGAGGTCATCGTCGGGCCCCGACTCCAGACGGCCGGGTTGAATTTCGTGCGGGGCAACTTTGTCCGCCCGGAGGAGATGCCCGCCGTCGAGGCGGCCATCCTCCGGGCCTGGGGACGCCGCGAGGCGCTCCTGCCGGAGTTGCTCATGCTGGGAGTGGCTTTGATCGGGGCCTGGCAACTGACCATGGATACCTGGGTCGGTGCGGTGAGTGCCACCACCTGGCGGACCAGCGTGACGGAGGCCGGGACCAGCTTCACCTGGGCGGGGCTCTGGTACTACTTCGTGGCGGTACCTCTCCTGCAGTTCTTCGTGTTCCGCTGGATCTGGCGTCTGGTTAGTTGGACCCTGTTCCTGCGCGACATGGCGCGGCTTGACCTGGATCTGGTACCCACCCATCCCGACCGGGCCGCCGGGTTGGGTTTTCTCGGGGGGGCCCATCTGTCCCTGGCGATCTTCCCCTTTGCCTTCAGTTGCGTCCTGAGCGCCCACGTGGCCTTCCAGGTCTATTTCGAGGCGGTCCCCGTCATGTCGTTCAAGGTCGTGTTCGCGGTCTATCTGGTGGCCATGCTGCTGCTCATTCTGGGTCCCCTGCTGATTTTCGCCCCCTTGCTGGCCCGCGCCCGGCGGCAAGGGCTACGCCAATACAGCCTCTTGGCCAACGACTATAACCGCGCCTTCCACCAGAAGTGGGTGGCGGGTCCGCCGCCAGCGGACGAGCCCCTCCTGGGCAGCGCCGACATCCAGTCCCTGGCCGACCTGGGCAACAGCTTCGGCATGATCCGGGAGATGAAGATCTTCCCCTTCAGCCAGCAGCAGATCCTGCAGATCGCGGTGGTGGCCTGCCTCCCCGGCCTGCCGCTCATCTTCCTGGTGATGCCGGTCGGGGAGATACTGCAATTGCTGGCGGGGGCGCTGCTCTAATGCGGGGTGACCGGCGCCGGGCCTCAGCCAGAACCGTGCGGTAGGGGCTCCAGCGACTTGGCCGGACCGACGCGGCGGGGGCATACCACTTCACCATCGTCCCGGCAGGATGGCGGGGCCCAGGGCCAGGGAAAGCGGTCCGGGCCTCAGGGCTCGAAGGCAAACATCCGCTTCCAGTCGTTCTTCATGCTGATGACGGTCCAGCCCTGCTTCCTGGCCTCGTCGTACAGCTTCTCGGTGAGGGTCCCGACCTTGGTCTCCGGCAGCCCTTGGGCGGGGCCATAGGCGTATTCCCGCACCGCATCGTCGTGCAGTACCAGCATGGCCAGCCGTGCGCCCTGCCCCGGCCTGGGTGTATTCGAGCATCTGCTGGTCGCCGGTGGAATTGCCGAAGGCGGCCAGGGGGCGCCGCCCGATCATGAGATGAATGCCCTCGGGCTTGCCGGCGTTGTTGTCGTTGAGCAACAGCTTGGGCTCCTTGATGAGGACGGGCTTGCCGTGCTTGTCGTATTCGTAATGGGTGCCGCCGGCGGTGCCGACCACCTGCTCCGGGGGGATACCATAGGTCGCCTCGGAATAGACGCGCACGAAGTCCTGGCCGCCGCCGGTAACGATGTAGGTCTTGAACCCGTTGGCACGCAGGTAGGCCAACAGCTCCTGCATGGGCTGGTAGGTCAGTTCGGTAAAGGGCCTGTGCCAGCGCGGGTCCTTGGCCTCCGCCAGCCACTGCTTCACCTCGGCCTGGAATCGGTCCACCGACATGCCGGTGAGGGTGGCGGCGAGGATGGCTTCGAGGTCCTTCATCGAGAGCTTGGCCATGGCCTCGCGGTTGCCCGAGAGCACGGTCTTGAACGGCTCGACCTCGGCCAGCTCGGGCTTGGCCTTGACCAGCGCCGGGACCCGCTCCAGGCAGTACATCGACCTGGGTATACATGGGGTGTTCGACCCACAGGGTCCCGTCCTGGTCGAAGGTGGCGATGCGCTCGGCCTGAGGGACGAAGGTCGGGGCACCGTCGGTCGTGGTGGCCTTCACGAACTCGATGATCCGCTGTTTGGCCGGGCCGTCGTGCCAGGATGGCAAGGGATCGATCTCGGCGTACGACGGCGCACCGACCGCAAGCATGGCGGTGAGTGCCAAGCATTGGGCGAAGGTAGACAGGAAGCGATTAGGCTGCATGGGTGAGCCCCCCTGAACGATTGAAAAAGGGCGGCCCTTGCGAGCCGCCCACCCTATTGCATCGGCACTGCGCTTCCCGCGCCTAATCGCCCGCGTGGCTGATATGCCGGGCCTCTTGCATGGCGTGGATGATCTGGTCGAGGTTGTAGCTGGCCGGGGCCTGCAACGCCGGGAAGCTGCGGTAGGTCTCAAGCTCCTTCAGCCAGAGCAACTGGCCGATCGGCAGTAGGTTCCAGTCGTAGATGTAGGCCGTGCTGGGCGCGGCCAGGGCGCCGCCATACCCCAGGAGGGTCTTCTGATCCTCCGCCACGGCCTGCTCGAAGGGATCGCGCTTGATGTTGTTCACCTGGGTCCAGTGATAGGTCTCGACGCCGGTCAGGCCACCGGTCGCCGATGAGGGGGCCATGGTGTAATAGAACTTCCAGTTCTTGTACCGAACCGCGGAGGGGTGCGTACCCGAGTAGTAAAACAGGTAGTCACGTGCGGAGTCGCCCGTCCCTTCGAGGTAGGCGCGTTGATCGACGCCATCCAGCGTGGTCTTGACAATGCCGGGATACTTGCCGGCTTCAATCTCCTTCTTCAGGCCATCGCCCTTGGGTCCGCCGGCGATATTGACCAAGGTCGGCACCCAGTCCAGTGCGGAGAAGATCTCGTCCTTGACCGTGCCGGGCTTGATGTGCCCTGGCCAGCGTACGACCAGCGGGGCGCGCATGCCGCCTTCCCAGGTCGTGAGCTTGCCGCCCCTGAAGGGTGTGACACCGCCGTCGGGGTAGGTGATGGCCTCGGCCCCATTGTCCGTGGTGAAGACGACAATGGTGTTGTCGAGCTGGCCCATGTCCTCGAGCTTTTTCAGCACATAGCCGATGTTGTCGTCGAGCTGCTTCATCCCGACCTCGTTGATACCCCAATCCTTGCCGCCTGGCTCGCCCAGCATGGCCTCGTACTTGGGCGAGAGCATGGTGGTGATGTGCATGCGCGCCGGGTTGTACCAGACGAAGAAGGGCTTGCCGGTCTTCTTGGGGTCGTTGCGGTCCAGATAGTCGATCACCTTGGCGGAGATCTCCTCGTCCACGGTCTTCGATCGCTCCAGGGTCAGGGGACCCTCGTCCTTGCAGGTCTGGTTCTTCTCCGTGCCGTCCGCGGAGGTACAGGCGATGATGGGCCGCGGAGGCGTCATGCATAGCGTGGTCCTCGGGTCGACCGCCCCAGGCGGATCGGAGAGTCCGGGGACCGGGGTGTTCTTGCAGGGCGGAACGACGCTCTGCTCGGTCGGGGATTTGTTGATGTCGGGGAAGCTCACCCCCTGCATCGCATCCAGGTGATAGAGATAGCCCCAGAATTCCTGGAACCCGTGGGCCGTCGGCAGCGAGGCCGTCTTGTCGCCGAGGTGGTTCTTGCCGAACTCACCCGTGTTGTAGCCGAGGTCATGCAGCATCTTGGCGAGCGCTGGCGTGCCCGGCAACAGGGAACTGGTCGCGCCCGGCAACTGGGGCATGATCATGCCGGCCCGCAAGGGGTGCATGCCGGTGAAGAAGGCCGTGCGCCCGGCGGTGCAGCTCTGCTCGGCGTAATAGGTCTGGAAGAGCGCGCCCTCCTGCCCGATCCGGTCGATGTTGGGCGTCTCCCCGACCATGAGCCCGCGGTGATACGCGCCCACGTTCATGATGCCGATGTCGTCGCCCATGATGAACAGGATGTTGGGCTGCTTTCCATTGGCAGCGGCCGGAGCGGCGGCAGCGGGCGCGGCCAGGGCCAGTTTCTGACCTACCTTGACCTCGTTCGACGCCAGCTTGTTGTGCGCCTTCAGGGCCTCAACCGGCACCTCGAAACGCTCGCCGATGGCGATCAGGTCGTCGCCCTCGACCACCAGGTAGGTGGCGGTGACCGTGTCGAACTGGCCTTGGGCATGATGGCGCGGCCCCTTGTCGGCGGCCTGGGCGTTGCCGACGGCAAGGCAGGCCGTCAGGGCCAGGGACAGGCAGCCGGTCTTGATCCCCCGGGTGAGGAGGACTGGAGTCCTAATCGCTCGTTGATTGTGCATATCCTAACGCCTCGATTTATGAGTTGATCTGGTTGAAAACTTCGCTGGGAAGGGAAACGCTCGTAACCCTTGAGCTTGAGCTTCTTGATGGCGCTAGCAAGCCGGCGGTGCCCCGCGGGCGCTCATTCACCTGCCGCATGCCATCGACATCCTCGATGACCAGGACCCTTGGGCCAGGCTGCCATGGCGAACCTGGCGAGCGGATGTGGGTTCGCTCGGATTGACGTGCGAATATCATCGCCCAGGCAGGACAAGATGCGTTAGGGGTATAAGGGGCAACCTGGGTTGCCCAAAGGTGCAAGAAGCCGGGGCGCCGCTCTGCCGGGGCTGGCGTCAGTCGGGTAGGTGACGCAACCGCTCCGCCAGCAGACCGAGCTCGGCGGCGGAGCGGACCCCGAGCTTCGCCATGAGTTGCGCCCGTTGCAGCTTGACGGTGCGCTCCGCGATGCCGAGTTCGTCGGCGATCAGTTTATTGAGCCGACCGGCGACGATGCGATCGAAGACGGTCCGTTCGCGCGCCGTGAGCTTGGCAAAGCAGGCTCGCAACCACGCCGCATCCGCGCGCGCCTGGCGCTGGAGTGCGTCGCGCTCCAGCGCGCGGTGGAGTGCGTCCATCAGGTCCTCGCGCGTGACGGGTTTAGTCAGAAAATCCACGGCGCCGGCCTTCATGGCCCTTACGCTGGTGACCACATCGGCGTAGCCGCTCAGGAAGACGATTGGCAGCCCGATCCCTTGACGCTGGAGGGCCGCTTGTAGGTCCAGTCCGGAGGGACCGGGCATCCGCACGTCCAGTAATAGGCAACCGGGGCGGTCCGGCGGCGGGGATAGCAGAAAGTCCCCCGTGGAGGCGTAACCCTGCGCTTCGTAGCCCGATGCGCCGAGCAGCCGGAGCAAGGCGGTGCGTAGTGAGTCGTCATCATCGACGACGTGGATCAGAGGTCTCGTATTCATGACGGCCCCGCCGATTGGTTGCCCACGGTGGCCGCCACGGGAAACCAACAGTAAAAGATCGTGCCCCGTTCCGCCGCGTTCTCGGCCCAGATGCGGCCACCATGCGCCTCGATCAGAGTACGCGCAATCGACAGCCCGAGCCCCATCCCCGTAGGTTTGGTAGTAAAAAAGGATTCGAAGAGCTTGGGTAGGTGCTCGGGAGCGATCCCTGGCCCGGCATCGCGCACCATCAGGGTATGGCCGTCCGGGCACGCTACCACTGCAACCAGAATCTCCCGGCGTTCCTCGGGTAGGTCGGTCATTACCTCCATGGCGTTGATTAGCAGATTGATCAGTACCTGCTGGATCTGGAACCGGTCGCCGACCAAGGTCGCGGCTTCCGGCGTCGGTTTGGGCATCGATAGTCACCCGTCGCTGTCGTGCCTCGGTCCTGAGCAAGGCCAGGGTATCGCGGATGACCTCGTTCAGGTCGAAAGGCTGACGTTCGACCTCGTTGCGATCAAGCAGGGTGCGCAGACGACGAATCACCTCGCTGGCACGTAGGTTGTCGCGACGGATATCTGCCAGGATCTCGCGCAATTCGGGGCGTTTATCGGTGCCTGGGTCGCGGCAAGCATCAAGGAGAATGTCGGCGGCGTCGGTATTGCTCAGGATCGCACCGAGCGGCTGATTGATTTCATGGGCGATCGCACCGGTCAACTCGCCGGCAATGGCGAGTCGCGAGGCATGGGCGAGCGCGAAGCGCTGCTGTTGCAGTGCCAGTTCGGCCTGGCGACGGCGGCGATGCTCGATCAGGAGCCAGGCGAGCAAGCCGCTCTGAAGCAGGAACAGGGCGGTGGCGGCGATCACCTCGCGACGATGTTCATCCAGGAAGGATGGTGCCTTGAACAGGATGACCGCATCCGCGGGAATCGCTGCCGTGTTGATGTCCCAGCGCAGGACTTGGCGCCAATCCAGGTTCAGGGTCGTCGGCATGACTTCCGGCAGGTGCGGTCGGGGCGGTCCCGGCGAGCAGGGCCTGTACTGTTTGACCCGCTTGCCGTCCCATGGCCGCGAAATCCTGCATATAGCCCCCGACGACCCCGGTACCGATGAAAGTATCAAAGGGCCCGTAAACGGGCGCCCCCGAAGCCTCGGCCAGGCGACTGGCGGCCTCCCGGGGCACGAAGTGACGGCCGGCGCCATCCTGGAAGTAACCGGGGGTGAAGACTACTGCGTCGGGACCCAATTCACCGAGGCGCCGCACGAGCGCGGCCGTCGGCAGACCGGCGAGGAATTCGGGCTGGGCGCGGTCCTGGAAACGGGTGACCTCCTCGCGCAGTCGCGCCTCGAAATTCCGATCCGGTAATGCGGTACCCGTCACCAGGACCAGTCGGGTGGCGCCTGGGTGCAGGCGTAGAGCCAGGTCGATGGTGCGCGCGAAATCGAGCTCGATCGGGGACCCGACCACATCGTCGGGCAAGGCAGGGAGCAAGCGCAGCGCGGACCTGAGAACGCCCATGTGGACCACTGGGGCCAGTATTGGCCGGCAGCAGCCGATCGCCGAGCTGGTCGTGAAGTGGACCCCTGTGTCAAGACAACTCCCCACCCAAAATAAGCTATAAAAAGTTGGCGGTGGTTGCGCCGCAGGGGTCCTTGCCCGATGCTTTTACGAGGCCTTCGCTTGCGGTACCGGCCGTCCTTGGCCCGGCGCATTCCCAAGTCCCTCCAACTCGCCGCCGAAGGGATCGGGCGCGGCCCGTGCGCTGGAATCGATCTGCCCGAAGCGCAGGTAAAGCGCCGGCACGACGATCATGTTCAGCGCCGTCGAGGTGAGCAGGCCGAAGAGGATGACGATCGCCATCGGCGCCTGGATCTCGCTGCCCGGCTGACCGACCGCCAGCGCCAGCGGAATCAGGGCGAGGCCGGCGGCCAATGCGGTCATCAGGATCGGGACCAGCCGCTCCGTCGCCGCCGCGTTTCACCGCCTCCAGGGGATCGGTCACGCCCTCGTGCTCCACCAGGTGATGGATGTGGGCGATCAGCATGACGCCGTTGCGGGTGGCGATGCCGAACAGGGTGATGAAGCCGATGATCGAGGCCACCGAGAGCACGCCGCCGGAGACGACGACGCCCATCACGCCGCCGATCAGCGCCAGCGGCAGGTTGAGCATGACCAGCAGGGCGTCGCGGGCCGAGCGGAAGGCGACGAACAGGAGCAGGAAGATCCCGATGGTCACGGCAATGCCCAGGATCAAGAGGGTACGCGAGGCCTGCTCGGCGCTCTCGAACTGACCGCCGTAGGTCGATGTGATAGCCGCTCGGCAGCGGCACCTCCTTGGCGATCGCCCGGCGGATGTCGTCGACGACCCCTTGCAGGTCGCGGCCGGCCACGTTGGCCATGACCACGATCTTGCGCTGCACGTTCTCGCGGCTGATGGTGTTCGGCCCGCGGTCCTTGCGAATGTCCGCCAGCGCGTGCAGGGGCAGGCGCGCGCCGGTCGGCCGTGGTGATCAGGGTCGAGCGGATGGCGTCCAGGTCGGCGGTGCTGTCCGGGTCGTAGCGCACGACCAGATCGAAGGTCGTCTCGCCCTCCAGTACCCTGGAGACTTCAAGCCCGACGAAGGCGGTCTCGATGGCCTCCCCGAGGTCGCGGACGCTGAGACCGTGGCGCGCGATGGCCGCGCGCTTGAGCTCGACGGTCAGGAAGGGGATGTCGGCCTGCTGCTCGGCGGCCACGTCCACGGCGCCGGGGATGGTCTTGACCAGGGTCTCGATGCGGGCGGCGATCCGGCGCAGCTCGTAGAGGTCCGGGCCGAAGATCTTGATCGCGATGTTCGCCCGGGTGCCCGAGAGCATGTGGTCGATGCGGTGGGAGATCGGCTGGCCGATGACGATGTTGGTGCCCGGCACCGCGGTGAGGTCCTCGCGCAGCGCGGCCAGCAGAGTCGTCCTTGCCGCGCTCGCCCATCCGCGAGTCGCACCTCGATCTCGGAGGCATGGACGTCCTGGGCGTGGGGGTCCTGCTCCGCGCGGCCGGTACGGCGGGCGGTGGCGACCACCTCGGGCTGGGTCAGCAGGATCTCCTCCACCATCCGGCCGAGCCCGTCGGATTCCGCCAGCGCGGTGCCCGGAAGGGTGACCGCGCTGATCGTCAGGGTGCCCTCGTTGAAGTCGGGCAGGAACGAGCGCCCGGCGGACAGCAGGTAGACGATGGCCACGGTGAAGCCGGCCACGGCGACCAGGGTCACCGGCAGCCAGCGCCGAACGGTCAGGTCGAGCACGGGCCGGTAGAGCACCTTGAGCAGCCGGGCGAGCGCGCCTTCCTTGGCGTCGCGGATCACCTTCGATCCCGGCAGCAGCAGGGCGCTCAAGACCGGCGTGACCGTGATGGCCACCAGGAGCGAGGCCGCCAGCGAGACCACGTAGGCGAAGCCGAGCGGGGCGAGCAGCCGGCCCTCCACCCCGGAGAGGAAGAACAGCGGCAGGAACACCAGCATGATGATCAGGGTCGCGAAGACGATGGAGCCCTGGATCTCCCGGGTCGCGTGGTAGACGGTTGCCAGCGCCGCGGGCCGCTCGCCCTCGGGCTGGCGCTGGCGCTCGCGCAGCCGGCGCACGATGTTCTCCACCACGATGATGGCGTCGTCGACCAGGGCGCCCAGTGCGATCGCCATGCCGCCCAGGGTCATGGTGTTGATGGTGGCGCCCAGGCGCTTCATGGCCAGCAGCGCGGTCACGAGCGACAGCGGGATCGCGATCAGGCTGATCAGGGTCGCGCGCAGGCTCGCCAGGAAGGCGAAGACGATGACGATCACCAGCAGGCCGCCGTCGCGCAGGGCGTGCATCAGGTTGTCGATGGCGAGGCTGATGAAGTCCGCCTGGCGGAAGATGTGGGTCTCGATGTTCATGCCCTCGGGCAGGGCGGTCTGGATGTCGGCCAGCACGGCGTCGATGCGATCGGGTCAGGCTCAGGGTGTTCGCCGTCGGCTGCTTCTGGATGCCGATCACCACGGCGGGCTCGCCGTTGGCCGCCCCCGCGCCGCGTTTAAGGGCCGGCCCGATGCGCACCTCGGCGATGTGCTTGACCAGCACCGGCTCGCCGTCGCGCATGGCCACCAGGGTGTCGGCGATGTCCGCCGGGGACTGCGACCCGCCCGAGCCCGTGGATCAGAAACTCCTGCCCGCCCTCGGCATAGAAGCCGGCGGAGATGTTCTCGTTGGAGCGCGCCAGCGCCTCGATCACCTCGTCGACGGCGATGCCGTAGGCCGCCAGCCGCGCGGGCTTGAGGACCACCTGGAACTGCTTGGTCTCGCCGCCGATGGAGATGACCTCGGCGACGCCCGGAACGGCCAGCAGGCGCTGGCGCAAGGTCCAGTCGGCGGTGGTCTTGAGTTCCATGCTCGTCATGCCGATCCGAGGTCAGGGCGATGAACATGATCTCGCCCATGATGGATGTGACCGGGGCCAGGATCGGCGCCGGGATCTCCGGGGGCAGCGCGCCGCGGACCAGTTGGAGCTTCTCGGCGACCATCTGGCGCGCCTGGTAGATGTTCGTGCCCCACTCGAACTCGACGTTGATCACGGCGATGCCGACCCCGGTGGAGGAGCGCACCCGGCGCACCCCGGAGGCACCGTTCAGCGCCGTCTCGATGGGGAAGGTGACCAGGGTCTCCAGTTCCTGGGGGCGCCATGCCGTGGGCCTCGGCCACGACGGTGACCGTCGGCGCGGTCAGGTCGGGGAAGACGTCCACCGGCATCCGCAGCGTCTCGTAGCCGCCCCACAGGAGCAGCAGCAGCGAGCCCACCACGCACGAACAGGCGGTTCTTCAGCGACCAGCGGATGATGTTTGCGATCATGGCCGCCTCAGTGCGCGTGGCCGTGGCCGGCCGCCGCCGGGCGATGCCCCGGCGAGCCGGACCAGATAGGCGCCGCGGGTCACCACGCGCTCCCCGGGTGCGATGCCCTCGACGACCTGGACCAAGTCGCCGTCGCGAACGCCCAGGCGCACCACGCGCCGCTCGAAGGACTCGCCGCCGAGCATCACGTAGACCACGTCCTGGCCCGCCTCCTCGACGATGGCGGAGACCGGCAGGGCCGCGTCCTCGGCACGCTCGCCGGTGGAGATGCGCACGTCGGCGAACATGCCGACCCGCAGTAGACCATCCGGATTGGGCAGCTCGAACACCAGCGGCACGGTACGGCGCACGGGATCGACCAGGGTGCCGAAGGCGACGAGCTGCCCGCCGGTCGCCGGGTCGATGGTGAAGCTCTGCGGGAACCCCTCGATCGAGAACCAGGCCCGTTGCGGGTCGCGCAGGCGGCCCACGTCGGCCTCCGCCACGCTCGCCTCCAGCCACAGGCGCTCCGTGTCCACGATGTGGAACATCTCGTCGCCCTCGTTCACGTAGCTGCCGGCGGTGACCAGGATCTCGGCCAGCGTGCCGGCGATCGGGGCGCGCACCTGAATGCCGAGGTCTACGGTCGAGTCATCGCCGCCCAGGGCGCGCCGGTGGCGGGCGAGCCGCTCGGTGGCCGCGACCAGCTCCGCCTTGGCCACGCGCTCGGCGTTCTCGGCCTCGTTCAGATCCCGCGTGGACGCCGCGCGCTGGGCGACGAGCTGCTTCAGGCGCTCCTGCTCGCGCTCGGGCGAACTCGTGCTCGGAGCGCGCGCGCTCCACCGCCAACTCCAGGGACGCGACGTCGACCTGGTCGCCCGCGACCTTGGGCAGGATGGTCGCCAGCGGTTGCCCGGCGGAAACGCGCGTCCCGATCCGGGGAAAGGCGTCGCTCGCGAGGAGATGTCCGGCGGTCGGGGCGCCGACCACCGCCTCGCCGTCCTTGCGGGCCTTGATCATACCGGTGGCCCGAACCGAGGCATGGAGCGGTCGCCGCCGCACCTCCGCCGTGGCGAAATCCACCTTCCACTGCTGCTCCTTGAGGAAGCCGATCTCGTCGCCCGCCTCCTGCTTGGGGGGCCGGTCGGCCAAGGCGCTTGTCCTGGTCGGGATAGACCCGGTAGGTCCCGAGATCGTGTGTGGTGGTCAACCCCGGCGACTCCAGGGTCAGCGCAACATGGCGCTCTGCGGCATGCTCGGGAAGGGCTACCGGACGGAAGATGCCGGGGATCGAGGGCGCATCCACGCTGAACACCTCGTCCGGCAGTCCGCCGCCGGACAGGCGCACGCTGACGGTACCCTCGGCGACCGGGCGAAAGTCGTCCAGCCGGGTGAGATGGGCCGCGAAACCCGACTCCTCCCCCACCGTGAGCGGCGGGAACTCGACGAATAGCTCGGTGAGCGCGGTGAAGTGGGTGACCGCGATGGCCCCCGGCTCATGCCCGTGACCCTTCTCGTCGTCGTGAGCCCCTTGCTCTGGGTCATGAACCCCATGGTCGTCGTGCGCCGGAGCATGCTCGGCGCCGTGGTCGTCCCCGGTCCCAGGCTCGTGGTCGTGACCATGGCCCAAGCCCAGGCCCTGCGGCAGATCGCATCCGGTCAAGCCAGAATGGCCGCGATCAGCAAGACGCCAGGCGCCTTGCGGGATGCCCGGCGCAAAGACCGAGTCAAGGTCGGTTTTTTGGTCGAACGATCAAAAGAATGGGTCATGGCGGGATCAGGAAATGAGCAGGTGCAGGGCCGACTCGACGTCGTGATGGAGCCGGTCCGAATAGAGGCAGCCAAACGCCAGGATGACGCCGGCACCGGGGATGAGCAGCGACCAGGGCGGGACCTGCCGCTCCGCGGCAGGTCGCAGCAGTGCCTGGACCCGTGCCTCCAGATCCGCCCCGGTCAAAGTCGGAAGCAGTGCGTCTGTCGGCCGTTGGTGCGCGGCATTCAAACGGGCCACCTTGAGGATCGTCCCGGCGACGCCCAGCCGGCCATGGCCGGAGAGCGCCGCTTCCTCGTCACAGGCGCGCTCGCTGGCCAGCGACAGATCCGCCAGCAGGCGTCGGCGGATCGGCGGCAGGTGCAGCCGGGCAAGCACCTCGGCGACCAACTGCCGCACGGCATCGCGGCGCCGCCGATGGGCTTGTTCATGCCCGACGACAGCGGCCAGCTCAGCGGGCGAGAGGTCATCGAGCAGGCTCTTGGAGAGGTAGATCCGCGGACGGATCAGGCCAGCCGTCAGAGCGAGCGGGCTGTCCATGTCGACCACGCGCCAGGACCTCGGGGCCGGGGTGGGAAGCGCGATTGCCTCGAGCGTCCGGGCGACCCCGTGCGCTCGCCACAACCTTTGCGGTAGATCGCCGGCGAATGCGACGACAGCGAGCCCGGCCAAGAGCAGGACCAGCCAGTCCATTGTGCTGCCGGTCCAAAGGTCGGAATGAATCAAGCAGAAATGGATGTGGTGCCCGTGCTCGTGGCAGTGGTCGATCCCGATTCCGATGAGATGCGCCAGGGAGGGCGCCAGCGCCAAGACGACCAGCGAGAGCCCGGCCAGTGCGGGTGCGCCGGCGAAGGCGAGCAGTAACCCCGCTTCGGCGGCCGGCGGTAATTCACGAAGGAGGCGCCGCATCGGCATATACAGGGCCCCGCCGAGAAGAGACAGGAGCAGGGCGGCCGCGGCGAAGACCAGCACCGAGGCGGGGATCAGGCCCAGGCCCCCACTCATCGCGCATCCTCCACACCCTGCGCGCGGCGCTCGGCCAGCAAGCGCTCCAGCCGAGCCAGGTTCTCCTCGTCCACCCGGGCCGCGAGGTCCACGAAGGCCGCGAGCATGGGCTCCGGGCGACCGTCCGAGAACGTCTCCACCACGTCGCCGATCAGCCGCTCCATTAGTTCCTTGCGTTGCAGTGCCGGGGTGTAGAGGTAGGCGTGACTCACCTTCTCGCGCCGCAGCAGGCCCTTGCGGAACAGGCGCTCCAGCGTCGACTGCACGGTGTTGAGCGAAATGCCACGGCACAAACCGATCTCGCCGTGCACCGACTTGGCGTCACGCTCCGCCGTGCCCCCACAGCGCTTCGAGGACGGCAAGCTCGAGCACCCCCAAATACAGTCTTGTAACAAACGACACGCGTGAAAATCCCAGAGAAACGGTAGGACGCGAAGTATCTGTCGTCAAAGACCGATGGTCAATCGGTTTTTGCCCGGTTAGGGGCTGGACGAGCCCGGGTGACCTTAGCGGAGGCGGCCGGCCAGTCGGGCAGGGCAATCCTGTCGCCGATGGCGGTGATGATCCTATGTGGGCTGGACCCTTCAAGGCTGCTCGATGGTTGCGAAGTAAGGATGTCTTCGTCAAAGGTGGGATAAACTCCTGATCCCCTCGCCGACGGTATTACCGACATGACCTTCGTTCCTGCCGTCTGGCTGGCCTTACTGGCTGCCGCCTTGTTCGGTGCCAGCACCCCCTTTGCCAAGTTACTGGTGGGGGAAATGTCTCCGGTGCTACTGGGGGGCCTGCTGTATCTTGGCAGCGGGGTCGGGCTGGCCATCGCGCGCCTGCTCCGCGATCGCGCCTGGCGGGCCTCTGGCCTCGTCCCCCAGGAGTGGCCCTGGCTGCTCGGTGCCATCCTGTTCGGGGGGGTGCTCGGTCCGGTCGCGCTGATGTTTGGCCTGACCTACACCAGTGGCGCGACGGCATCCCTCTTGCTGAATCTGGAGGCGGTCCTGACGGCCCTGCTCGCCTGGGTCGCCTTCAGAGAAAACGCAGACCACCGCATCGTGCTGGGCATGGTGGCCATCGTTGCCGGAGGTGTCGTGCTGTCCTGGCCGTCGGGCGAGGCCAACGCCTCCCATTGGCCAGGCTCCTTGGCGATCGCTGCCGCCTGCCTCTGCTGGGCCATCGACAACAACTTGACCCGCCATGTTTCAGCGACCGATGCCTTGTTCATCGCCGGGACCAAGGGTTTGATCGCGGGCGTGGTCAACTCTTCCCTCGCGCTTACGTTGGGCGCGCATCTGCCCGATGCCGGGATCCTGCTGGCGACGATGTCGGTGGGCTTGTTCGGCTATGGACTCAGCCTGGTGCTGTTCGTCTTGGCGCTGCGTGGGCTAGGGACAGCGCGGACCGGGGCCTACTTTTCGATAGCGCCTTTCATCGGTGCGGTCGTGGCGCTGGTCCTGCTGGATGAACCGACTACACCCGCCTTCTGGCTGGCGGGTGGACTGATGGCGTTAGGTGTTTGGCTGCACCTGATGGAGCGGCACGAACACGAGCACGCCCACGAACCCCTGGAACATCGCCATCCCCATCGGCACGACGAGCATCACCGGCACGACCACGGCCCTGAATGGGATGGCAAGGAACCGCACGGCCACCTTCACCAACATAGCGTGGTGACGCACCAACATCCCCATTTTCCGGATATTCATCATCGTCATAGCCATTAGTCATTGATGATTTCGCCGCGAATCGGCTCAAGATCGACCCTGGTCTGGCTTGGCTCGAAGCGAAGCAGCATATTTCTCCCGGCATTACGCGGATGCGGCCTATGGGTGGCAACCTCGGACCCGACGCATGCGTCCTAATGAGATCCGTCATGACAGGCGATACCCCATCGAAATAATAGTTACATCTACACATTATTGTGATAGATTTAACGTTACTTTATTGTAGTATCGCCTTCCCATGAGCTTCCTGGCCCTCTTTGTCACGCTCCCCACCCAGCAATCCGCCGGCCGCATGCGCGTCTGGCGGGCCTTGCGCGCCTTGGGGAGCGCCACCTTGCGCGACGGCGTTTATCTGTTGCCCGACTCGCCCGCCCACGCGCAAGCGCTGGGGTCTATTGCCGAAGACGTGAAAAGCGTGGAGGGCACCGCCGCTATTTACTGCCTCGAAGGCAGGGATGAAGCCCAAGGGCAAACCCTCATGGCCCTCTTTGATCGCCAGGGGGACTACGCCGGACTCCTCAAGGCGATTCAGGCGGCGAATCCCGCCGCGGCCAAGGCCGTGCGCGCCCTGCAGCGGGAGTTCTCGGCCCTGGCCGCCATCGACTTCTTTCCGGGAGAGGCCCAACGGCAGGCCGAAGAAGCCCTGGCGGCACTCCAAGCGCGGGCCTCCGGCGAACCGCTGGACGCGGCGGGCAGGATTCGCCGGCTCGCCGGCGCCGACTTTCAGGGGCGCACCTGGGCAACCCGCCACCACCCCTGGGTGGATCGCCTGGCCTCGGCCTGGCTCATTCAGCGCCACATCGACCCTCGGGCGCGCTTTGTCTGGCTCGCGGACCCCAGGCTTTGCCCTCCGGAGGCACTGGGCTTCGACTTCGACGGCGCGGCCTTCACCCACGTCGAGGGTCGCGTCACCTTCGAGGTCCTGGCCGCAAGCTTCGGCCTCGCCGACGATCCCGCCCTAGGCCGCATCGCCGCTATCGTGCATTTTCTGGATGTGGGTGGGGTGCCCGTGGCGGAGGCCGCCGGTATCGAGGCCGTCCTCGCCGGCGCCCGGGCCACCGCGGCCAATGATGACCAACTCCTGAGCGAGGCGTGCCGCCTCTTTGACAATCTTTTCACCCACTACCAACAGGAACACGCCCGTGACGAATGACGCCATCCCGCGTACACCACCGCCAACCCCGACCTTGGGCGAGGCCTTCAAGTATTGGCTCAAGCTCGGTTTCATCAGCTTCGGCGGCCCCGCCGGGCAGATCGCCATGATGCACCAGGAGCTGGTCGAGCGGCGCCGCTGGATCTCCGAGCACCGCTATCTCCACGCCCTCAACTACTGCATGTTGCTGCCGGGGCCGGAGGCCATCCAGCTCGCCATCTACATCAGTTGGCTCCTGCACGGCATCAAGGGCGCGGTCATGGCCGGGGTCCTGTTTTTCCTGCCGGCCTTCCTGCTGCTGTCGCTGCTGGCCGGTGTCTATTTGCACTTTGGCGACGTGCCGGCGGTGCAGGGCATCTTCCATGTCATCAAACCCGCCGTGGTCGCGGTGGTGCTCTTCGCCGCCTGGCGCATCGGGGCGCGGACGATCAAGAACCGCCTGCTGGGCGGCATCGCCGCCCTGGCCTTTATCGGGATCTTCTTTTTCGACATCGACTTTCCCTGGATCGTGCTCGCCGCGGCCATCCTCGGGGCCATCGGCGGCAAGCTGATGCCGGCCCAGTTCCAGAGCGGCGGTGGCCACGGTGCCTCCCATAAGCAGTATGGCCCGGCGCTGATCGACGACGACACCCCGCCCCCGGCGCACGCCCGTTTCACCTGGCTCAAGCTGGTGGTGACCACCCTGGTCTTTGTCGTGATCGGCGCCGCCGCGCTGCTGGCCTTGAGCGGCAGCAGCGATCTGTTCAACATGGGCGCATTCTTCGTCAAGGCCGCCTTCCTCACCATCGGCGGCGCCTACGCCGTCTTGCCCTATGTCTATCACGGGGCGGTGGAATACTTCGCCTGGCTGACCGGTCCGCAAATGATGGATGGCCTGGCGCTGGGGGAAACCACGCCTGGTCCCCTGATCATGATCGTCACCTGGGTGGGCTATATGGGCGGCGTCGCCAAGTCCGTCCTGGGCACGCCCATCGCCGCCGGTCTGGCCGGGGCGGCGGTGGCGACCTTCTTCACCTTCCTGCCGAGTTTCTGGTTCATCATCGCCGGTGGCCCGCTGGTCGAGGCGACGCGGGGCGAGCTCAAGTTCACGGCCCCCCTGACCGCCATCACGGCGGCCGTCGTCGGTGTCATCCTGAATCTCGCCGCCTTCTTTGCCTGGCATACCTTCTGGCCGCAAGGCACCCCGGCCACGCCCTTCGCCGGCCCCTTCGAGCCCCTGTTGGTCGTCATCGCCCTCGCCGCCTTTGTCGCGCTATGGAAATATCAGGTGGACATCATGCGGGTGATCGGTGTCTGCGCGCTGCTGGGGCTGGTCTATTCCTTCTTTATGTGAGGACCTCTCATGGATCGTATTATCAAACCCGCAACCCTGAAGGCCATCTTGGCCGATAAGCATCTTATCGACGTGCGGCGCCAGGCCGACTGGACGCCTCATCGGAGTCCATCCCAGGCGCGACCTGGCATGATCCCGAGCAACTGGGTAAATGGGCGAAGAACTTGCCGCGGGATAAACCTATTGTTCTCTATTGCGTGCGAGGCGGATCGGTTTCCAACGGCGTGGTCGATGCCTTGCACGCGGAAGGCTTGAATGCGTGCTTCATCGAGGGGGGCATCGAGGGCTGGAAGACGGCCGGTGGCGAGATGAAAGCAAAATGAAATGGATTACCCGTGAACGCCCGAAGATCGACCGTATTGCCTGCCCCTGGCTGGTAACGCGCTTCGTGGATGAAAGCCCGGAATTTCTCTACGTGCCGGGTGGCGACGTCCTGCGCGTCGCTCAGGAGACGGGCGCCATCCCTTATGATGTTCCAGATGTGGAGCTTGGGCATCATGGCGACCGGTGCAGCTTTGACGCCTTCATCGGCAAATACCAACTGGATGATCCGGCGTTGGGCAAACTTGCCCTGATTGTTAGGGCCGCTGATTGCGCGGCGCCGGATTTAGCACGGGAAGCGGCCGGACTGCTGGCGATTTCCAAGGGGCTGTCGCTCAACTTTGCCGACGACCATGAGATGCTTAAGCACGGCATGGTGATGTACGACGCCCTCTATGCCTGGTGTGCGGAGACCCCAATCAAGAAGGGCCCCGGACTGTTCGGCTTGATGTAATGCTGCTCCCGGCCGGTGTCGCACCGGAAGCACGCCTTTTGCTCATCGGTCGCGCGCTCCGCGCCTTCACTGACGGCTTTGTCGCCATCCTGCTGCCGGCTTACCTGCTCGCGCTGGGTTTGGGCAAAGGGGAGGTTGGACTGATCAGCACGGCGACCTTGCTGGGTTCGGCACTGATGACGCTGGCCGTGGGTCAATGGGGGCATCGCTACCCACGGCGGCATCTCTTGCTCTTCGCGGCCTGGCTGATGTTTTTCACCGGCTTGCTGCTGGCCGGCTTTTCGAGCTTCTGGCCCCTGCTGCTGGTCGCCTTTGTCGGGACCATGAACCCCAGTTCGGGTGACGTCAGCGTCTTTTTGCCGCTGGAGCATGCCCGCCTGGCAGAGACCGCGCAAGGCGATACGCGAACATCGCTCTTCGCCCGCTACACCTTTATCGGGGCGCTCGGTGCGGCTTTTGGTGCCCTTGCCACGATGATTCCCGACCTCCTGGTGCAAGCTGGATTGGCTAAACTGGATGGGCTGCGACTGATGTTCTTGCTGTATGGGGCAACCGGCATGGCGATCTTTTTGCTGTACCGCCGGCTACCGGAACAGCACGCGCCGGGACCATCGACGAACCCCAAACCCCTCGGACCGTCGCGCGGCATCGTTGTACGCCTCGCCGCCTTGTTCTCACTTGATGCGTTCGCCGGCGGTTTGGTCATCAATACGTTGCTGGCGCTCTGGTTGTTCGAACGCTTTGGTCTATCGCTTACCGCCGCCGGGAGTTTTTTCTTCTGGGCCGGCCTGCTGACGGCTGCCTCGCAATTGGCCGCCCCTTGGGTGGCCAGGCGCATCGGCCTGCTGAACACGATGGTTTTCACCCATATTCCCGCCAACATCAGCCTGATCCTCGCCGCCCTGGCGCCAAACCTTGAATGGGCACTGGCCTTGCTGTTGCTGCGCAGCCTGCTGTCGCAGATGGATGTGCCGACGCGCAGCGCCTTCGTCATGGCCGTTGTCACGCCGGCGGAACGGACCGCCGCCGCCAGTTTCACGGCGGTGCCACGCAGTCTGGCCGCTGCCGCCAGCCCGGCCATCGGTGGCGCACTATTCGCCGCCGGCTGGCTGGCGGCTCCGCTGATCGCCTGCGGTGGGCTGAAAATCGTCTATGACCTGGCGATCTGGCACGCGTTCCGGGGACTCAAAGCCGACTATTGTAGGCATCGGTGAGCAAGTCGGCGCTGCCCTGGATGGCCTCAATGTAATAGTGTCGGACGCGGTCGTGGATGGTGTCTGCGGTGCTCATCGTGATGCAGGATTGGGGTCAGGTCCGCCTCGCCGAGTCAGGCTGGCAGAGGCAGACGGCTACGACCGCCCGCCGGCCGACCCGCCACAACTCCCGCAGGACCTGGGCCGGCCTTGCCATGAAACACAGGCTGGTGACGGCGATGACGCAGTCGAAGGTCCCGTTGGCAAAAGGAAGCGCATCCGCCATTCCGCCGACGGGGACGTTCGGAGCTTGACGGCAGGCCAAGGCAAGGGCGTTTATATTAGGGCTCCCGGGACGTGCCAGGCAAAGCGAGCAGTAAGACGCGCTGTGCGCGTTCCCGGACCCGCCAGTTGGGATCGTGCTTGACCAAGTGTTGCAATGCCTGGCGATCACTCACGACCATCACACGCAACATCGCATAAGGCCCCACGTAACAAGATCATGAGGCATCCTTACAGTAACGCCCTGCAACCTAGCAATGTTATGGTAACTTTTTGTAGGTGACTTATGGGCCACGCGGAGGAACTAGTTACGGCTGGTGGTGATCCGGGAAGTCGAGCCAGCAGACAGGCTGCCAGGTATGGCGGCGCTGGGGCCGTGAATCCCATGACGGGGAGGGTGGTGCGCAGGGCGGGACTCGAACCCGCACGGGTTTCCCCACTGGAACCTAAATCCAGGGCGTCTACCAATTCCGCCACCTGCGCTTAGGAGGATTTTACCCGGTTCGGCTGCTATTGGCATCTCGAATGCTGCCTGAGCATGGCCCACTGGTTGGCCTTGCCTGGCCGCGGAGGGGCAGGGAGGTTCCTATGCCTCTGTCCTGGGGTTCGTGGCGCCGAAACGTAAACTAACAGGAACCTAAACTAAACTGGCTTTTTTGCCGCTGGTCGTGGATATTATTCCATTGCTTAAGCGATCGTGTGCCCGACCGGATTCTCTGGGACGCGCCACCAGCATTTAGCCCTGTAAATCGCCATCCGCCGCCTAGGTTCGGTGGCTGTTTGGGGCGGATTTTGGTCGACCGGGCCTTGCCATCGCTTTGTTTTCCTCTGTTGGCGCCTCCCGGGCGCCCCTGTGAAACTCCAAAGACTCAGGTGCCCGATGAGGCCGTCAAGCAACCTACTGTTCCCGATCCTGATCGCCCTGTTGGCCGTGGCGGCCTGGGCCCTGCTCAACCAGCCGAAGCAGGAGCCGACCTGGCCAGCCAAGTTACAAGGCTTTTCCTTCGCGCCCATGCGCGCGGAGAGCGATCCCTCCAAGGACATCTACCCCAAGGTCGAGGAGATCGACGAAGACCTGGCGCTGCTCCGGGATACGGTGCATGCGGTGCGTACCTATACCGTGAAGGACACCCTGGCGGAGGTGCCGCGCCTGGCCCTGAAGCACCGGCTGAACGTCACCCTGGGGGCCTGGATCGGCACGGATCTGGAGGAGAATGACAAGGAGCTCGATCGTCTGAGCGATGTCCTGGCCCAGGGTAACCGCAACGTGGTGCGCATCATGGTCGGCAACGAGGCGCTGTTGCGGGGCGATGTCACCGTCCCGGAACTCATCAAGTACCTCGACCGCGTCCGCCGGAGCACCGCCCTGCCGGTGAGCACCGCCGAGCCCCCCTACATCTGGATGCGTCATCCCGAACTGGCCGAGCACGTCGATTTCATCACCATCCACCTGCTTCCCTACTGGGAGGAAGTGCCGATCGGGGAAGCGGTCGATCACGTTTTTGCGCGGCTGGAGGACATCAAAAAGCAATTTCCGGGCAAGCCGGTGATCATCGGGGAGGTCGGCTGGCCAAGCAATGGCCGGACCAGCGGCGGGGCCGAGGCCACTCCGGCCAATCAGATCCGCTTCCTGCGCCGCTTCCTGGCGCGCGCCGAGCAACTGGGCGTGACCTACTACGTCATGGAGGCCTTCGATCAGACCTGGAAGATGGGTATCGAGGGGGCCACCGGGGCCTATTGGGGCGTTTACGACGCCAATCGCGAGCCCAAGTTCGAGTTCACCCAGCCGGTGGTGCGCATCCCCCACTGGCGCGAACTGGCGGGTCTGTCGGTGGTCATGGCCGTCCTGCTGCTGGTCTTCCTCTATCGGGATAGTTCACAGCCTGTCCCACCAGGGCAAGGGCTTTCTGGCCCTGGTCGTCTATGGCTTGTCCACGGCCGTGGTCTGGATCGTCTATGACTACACGCGCCAGTACATGACGATCGGTACCGCCATCACCGGCTTCCTGCTCCTGGTGGGCGGTTTGGGGGTCATCCTGTTCATCATGGCCGAGGCCCACGAATGGGCCGAGTCGATTTGGCTGCGCAAGTGGCGGCGGCCCTTCCCCAGGCACCTGGTGGGCGATGGCGATTTGCCCCTGGTGTCCATCCATGTCCCGGCCTACAACGAGCCGCCGGAACTGCTGAAAGAGACCCTGGACGCCCTGGCGGCCCTCGACTATCCCAATTTCGAGGTCCTGGTGATCGATAACAACACCAAGGACCCGGCGGTCTGGGAGCCGGTGGAGGCCTATTGCGCCCAGTTGGGGGAACGCTTCCGCTTCTTCCATGTCGATCCCCTGTCGGGCTTCAAGGCCGGTGCCCTCAACTATGCCCTGCGCCAGACCGACCCGGCCGCCGAGGTGGTGGCGGTTATCGACGCCGATTATGTGGTGCATCCCCTGTGGCTGCGGGATCTGGTGCCCGCCTTCCAGGACCCGGAGGTGGCCATCGCCCAGGCGCCCCAGGATTATCGCGATGCCGACCAGAACGCCTTCAAGGCCATGTGCATGGCCGAATACCGCGGCTTCTTCCTGCTCGGCATGGTGACGCGCAACGAGCGCAACGCCATCATCCAGCATGGCACCATGACCATGATCCGGCGCTCGGCCCTGGTGGAGATGGACGGCTGGGCCGAGTGGTGCATCACCGAGGACGCGGAACTGGGGCTGCGGCTCTTCGAGGCCGGCTACAAGGCGCTCTATATTCCCTTTACCTATGGCCGCGGCCTGATGCCGGACAGCTTCAGCGACTTCAAGAAGCAGCGCTATCGTTGGGCCTATGGCGCGGTCCGCATCCTCGCCCATCACCGCCGGCAATTCCTGGGCACGGTGGCGACCAAGCTCGACGCCGGCCAGCGTTACCACTTTGCCGCAGGCTGGCTGCCCTGGTTCGCCGACGGCTTCAACCTGCTCTTCAACCTGGCGGCCCTGCTATTGGACCGTGGCCATGGTGATGTTCGAGCTCTACGTCACGCCGCCCTATATGACGGTGGCCATGATCCCGCTGGTGCTTTTTGCCTTCAAGGTGACCAAGAGCTTCTTCCTGTATCGGCGCCGGGTGGATGCCACCCTGCGCCAGAGCCTGGCCGCGGCCCTGGCGGGCCTGGCCCTGTCCCATACCATCTCGCGGGCCATGATCGCCGGCATGTTCTCGGACAAGCTGGGTTTTTACCGCACCCCCAAGCTGGCTCAGGCACCGGCCCTGATCCGCGCCCTTGCCGACGCCCGCGAGGAAGGGTTCTTTGTCATCGCCTTCTGGCTCGGCGCCATGCTGGTGACCCTGCGTTACGACGCCTACCAGCTCGATCTCAAGATCTGGGTGGCGGTCCTCCTGGTCCAGTCCATCCCCTATTTCGCCTCCGTCCTGGTCTCCCTGATCAGCGCCATGCAGTGGCTACCCGCCAGCCTAGTCGGGGTCATGCCCGCCATGAGCGGCCTGGAGGAGGAGGGGGCGCGGGTTGAGGCGATAAAGCAGGTTGGCCTGCCGCGGAGCCCGGGTAAGGCCCCGACCTGAGGAGGCCGTCGGGCGGCCCTCCTTGGGATGGCCGGAGCCCGCGCCCTGAACGCCGGACCCTGGCGTTGGGCCTTGGCGGTGGCGCCCTTAGCGCCGGTCAGCGCCCGGCACTAATTGCTGCATGATCTCGACGGGATTTGCCTGGCGCAGTGTTTCGCCGCCACCGAACAGGCCGGACATGCGGCCCATGGTAACGGCGCATCTGCTGCATGTCGGCGGCCATGCCGGGCAGGGAGGCGACCTGCTGGCGCATATCGCCCACGTCCCGCGCCAGGGAGGCCATGTCGGTTTGCATCTTGCCCATATTGGCGGACATGGCGCTGATCTCGGTCGTCATCTGGCTGATGTGGAAGGTCATGTCATGCATGAGCTTGACCATGTAAAGAAAGGCCGCGCCGCCCACGAGGACGGCCACGAACAGGGCCAGGCGGGGCAGGCGGGGCTGAGGGGTTTGGGACATGGCTTGGCGATTCCTCTCGGCGGGCGGGGTGGTCACTGGGCCATTGTATACCATCGGTTTTAAGGTTAGATCCGGGCTATCGACCGAAAAATGCCTATTCCCCCCGATCCCTTTCCCGAAGCCCTTGAACGCCGCAAGGCCCGTTGGGAGTCCTATGGCGACCGCCGCTATCTGCGTCTGACGGACGATTTTCGTGGTTACCCCAAGGGGACCTTGGCCTGGCAGGGCCACATCATCCCCGGCTATCCCCGCATAGGCCGGATCTTCCGCCTGGAACAGGGACTGGCCCAGCAGTTTGCCGGACCCTTCTGGATGGAGGAGAAGATCGATGGCTTCAATGTCCGCATCTTTTGCTCCGACGGCGAAATGCTGGCCTTGTCGCGGGGCGGCTACGTCTGCCCCTTCGCCACCGACCGGGTACCGGATTTTCTCCCCCTGGCCCTGTTCGAGGCCCATCCCGACCTGGTGCTGTGCGCCGAGCTCGCCGGGCCAGACAATCCCTATACCCAGGGCGGCCCCTCCTTCGTCAGGGAGGATGTGCGGCTCTTCGTCTTCGACATGATGCGCCTGGGCCAGCCGGGCTTTCTCTCCCAGAACGAGCGCTGGGAACTGTGCGCGGCCTTTGGCCTGCCGACAGCCCGCGCCTTTGGCCGCTTTACGGCCGCGGACTGGCGGACGGTGCTCGGCGTCGTGGAGCAACTGGACGCGCAGGGGCGGGAGGGCGCGGTCTTCAAGGAGGAGGGGCCGGGGGGACATCGCACCAAGTTCGTGACTGCCTGGTCCGGCATCTATGACATCGCGGTGCGGGCGGAAGATACGGTGGAGTTGCCGGGGGACTTCTTTACGGGCCGCATCCTGCGCCTGGCGCTGTACCTGGACGAGGCTGGGCGGGTGCCTGACGACCCGCTGCTACGGGACCTGGGCCGGGCCTTTCTGGAAGGACTGGGGCGCTCGGTGGCGCGTTTTAAGCGCGATGGCCATGTCTTTCACGACTTCCGCTGCCGTTTCCGCCACCGGGAGAACGCCATCGCCTTCATGGCCCATCTGAGCGCCATCCTGGGCCATACCCATCTTGCCCAGCGGCGGCTGGAGCAGGAGGGGGATTATTGGGTGCTGGAGTTCGAGAAGGAGGTGCCCAAGCTCACCGGGCTACTGCATCAGCTCTTCCGTGGCGCCTCGCTCCTGGACTGAAGCTCCTCCGGAACTGCCCGGCACCTCGATCAGTCGTTCCAGGATGGCGCGGAAATTCAGGGGATGGATGACCTCGATGCCGACCTTGTCCGCCCATTTACGCAGCCCCTCGTCGGCGCACACCAGGGTGGCGTCGAGCTCGAAGGAGAGCAGGAGCACGTCCACGTCCTCCTTGCTATCGAGGATGCCCTGGCGCAGGGCCTCACGGTAGCGCCCGCGCAGCCGGTTGATGAGCTTGCCGGGGTCGTCCAGGGACTGGGCCGCCTCCTTGGCCGCCTCCTCGGCGATCCGCAGCCCCCGGTCGATGCGATAACGCACCTCCTCGATGAGTTCGTAGAGGAGAGTGCCCGGGATGGTGATCTCGTGTTTGCGCGGCGAGCGCAGCCGTACCACGGATTCGAAGTCCGCCCCGACCTCGGACAGGTCCTTGATCTTGCCGAGTTCCTCATAAACGGAGCCCGGCATGAAGAAGTCACGCCCCGTGGCCCGCGCCAGGCGACTGAAGACACGAATGGCCTCTTGGGCATCCGGGCCAAAGGCACGAAAGACATCGGGATTGGTGAAGAGGCTGGTATCGAGGACAAAGCGATTCATGGTCCTTCGCCTCCTTCTGGTTGTCGGCTGGTGGGGGCCATCCCCGGCCCGAACGCGACGAGGGCCAGGGGATTGCCCGCCTGGCCCTCGTCGCCCCGAGGCTCAGTCCGCCTCGTTGCGCTGGTAGGCGTCCTGCAGTTCCTTCTGAATGTTGGGCGGCACGGCCTCGTAGTGGCTGAGTTCCATGGAGTAGGTGCCTTCGCCGCCGGTGATGGACTTGAGGCGGGATTCGTAACCCTCGAGTTCGGCCAGGGGCACTTCGCCGTTGATGACAATCTGACCCATGCTGGTGGCATCGCTGCCCAGGACCCGTCCCCGACGGCCCGAGAGGTCGCCCGCCAGGTCGCCCATGGCGCTGTTCTGGGCCAGGATGCGGATCTTGACGATGGGCTCCAGAATCACGGGCCTGGCCTTGTCGATGGCCTCGATAAAGGCCTTGCGCCCGGCGGTGGCAAAGGCGATGTCCTTGGAATCGACGGGGTGGAACTTGCCATCGTAGAGGGTGACGCGGATGTCCTGGAGGGGGAAGCCGGCGATGGCGCCCTCGTCCAGGAGCTGGCGCACGCCCTTCTCCACCGAGGGGATGAATTGGTTGGGAATGGCGCCACCCACCACCGCATCCACGAATTCGAAGCCGCCGCCGCGCTCCAGGGGCTCGATGCGCAGAAAGACCTCGCCAAACTGGCCGGCGCCACCGGTCTGCTTCTTGTGGCGATGATGGCCCTCGGCCTTGGCGGAGATGGTCTCGCGGTAGGGAATGCTCGGCGGGCGGGTATCCACCTCGACATGGAACTGATCGGACAGGCGCCGCAGCAGGACCTTCATGTGCAATTCGCCCAGGCCCCGCATCACCGTCTCGTTGGTGGAGGCGTTGTGCTCGACGTGGAAGCAGGGGTCCTCGGCCTCGAGCTTGTGCAGGGCGTCCGTCAGCTTCTGCTCGTCCCCGCGCTTTTTGGGGGTGATAGCGAGGCCGTAGAGGGGTACCGGGCACTCCATGGAACGGAGATGGTGATGGTCCTCGTCGTGGGAGTCGTGGAGCACGGCGTCGAAGTGGACATCGTCCACCCGGGCTATGGCCAGGATGTCGCCGGGCACGCCCTCCTGGACCTCGACCTGCTCGTTACCCTGGAGCCGGTAGAGATGGGTGACCTTGATGGGCTTGCGGGCGTCGCCGATCAAGAGCTGGCTGTTGGGGGTGATGCGGCCCTGGTGGATGCGGAAGATGCCCAGCTTGCCGCGGAAGGGGTCGTTGATGATCTTGAACACATGGGCCAGGACGTGCAGGTTGGGGTCCGGCTTGATCACCACCGGGGTCAAGCTGGCGCCTTCGCCCTTCATGAAGGCGGGGGGATTGCCCTCCGAGGGGTTCGGCATGAGGCGTACCAGGATCTCCAGCAATTCCGGGATACCGGCGCCGGTCTCGGCGGATAGGTAACAGACGGGGATGAGGTGTCCCTCGCGCAGGGCCTTCTCGAAGGGGTCGTGCAATTGGTCGGGTTGCAGCTCCTGGCCCTGCTCCAGGTAGATTTCCATCAGGGCCTCGTCTACCTCGACCACTTGGTCGATGATGCGGCCGTGGGCCTCGGCGACGTTCGAGAAATCGGTGGGCGAGCCGCTGAGTTGAAAGAAGCAATCGACGACCTCTTTACCGCCATTCGCTGGCAGGTTGATGGGCAGGCATTCGGGGCCGAAGGTGTCGCGGATCTGGGCGGTGAGGCCTTCCAGGTCCACCCCCTCGGCATCGATCTTGTTGACGATGATGAGGCGGCACAACTGGCGATCCTTCGCCACCGTCATCATGCGCTGGGTGATCCGCTCTATCCCCGCCTGGGCGTTGATGACCACCGCCGCCGTCTCCACCGCCGGCAGCACGGATACGCTGCGGCCCAGGAAGTCAGGAAAGCCCGGGGTATCGAGCAAATTCACATGCTTGCCATGGGCATTGAAGCTGGTGATGCCGATGTCAAGGGAGTGCCTGTGCTCCTTTTCCAAGGGGTCGTAGTCACAGACCGTGGTGCCCCTGGCCACGCTACCCGGCGCGGGGATCACCCCCGTCGCGGCGAGCAGGGCCTCGACCAGCGTGGTCTTGCCAGAGCCGGCGTGACCCACCAGGGCAATGTTGCGGACGTCCTCGGCATTGTAATCAGACATGGAGCAAACCTTCCAAGCAGGGGGCGGGGTTGGTGAAAATGGCGCCGCCAGGTTTGGCGGCGGCCGATTGCCAAAGTATATCCTAACCTGCTGGCGTGATGACGATAGCGCTTGCTTGGTCTATAAACAGACTATACATGCACTAAAACGACCCTGGTAGAGGATGAGACGCGATGAGCCTGACCTTGACTTCAGCCGCCTTTGCCGAGGGCGGCGAAATCCCGAGACGCCATACCTGCGAGGGTGAGAATGTCTCTCCCGATTTGGCCTGGAGTGGGGTGCCGGAAGGTTGCGAGAGCCTGGTGCTACTGATCGACGACCCCGACGCCCCCGATCCCCAGGCGCCACGCATGGTCTGGGACCACTGGGTGCTCTACAACCTGCCGCCGGAATGCCGGGGACTTCCCGCCGGCCTGAAAGAGGGATCACTGCCGCCTGGCACCGGCCAGGGGCTCAACAGTTGGGGTCGCACCGGTTATGAGGGACCTTGCCCGCCCGTCGGTCAGCACCGGTATTTCCATATCCTCTACGCCCTGGACACACGGCTGCCGGATCTAGGTACGCCCCATAAAAACCAGCTCCTCACGGCCATGGAGGGCCACATCCTGGCCAGGACGGAATTGGTGGGGACCTATCGGCAGCAGGCCTGAGCGCGGTTAACCCCTATTTGTTCCGGATGTAGTCGTAGATATTCAGGTAGTCCTTCCCCGGGACGTTCCAGGAATAGTCGGTGCGCATGGCGTTCTTCATCAGCTCCCGGAAGTGATCGGGGTGGTGGTAGTAGCAGGCGATGGCGCGGCCCAGGGCGGATTCCAGGCCCGCCTGATCGTAGTTCTGGAAGGTGTAGCCGTTGCGCTCGTGGAGGGGGCGCTGGGCGTGGTCCTTGTCGAAGACGGTATCGGCCAGGCCGCCCACCGAGCGCACCACCGGGATGGTGCCATACCGCAGGGCGATGAGTTGGGTCAGGCCACAGGGCTCGAACTGGCTGGGCACCAGCATCATGTCGGCGCCGGCGTAGATGAGGTGGGAGAGGTCCTCGTCGAAGCCGATCTCCAGGTGGCAGTCGGGGCTGTCGTTCAACATCCGTTTCAGCCCCCAGAAATCGGCGTTAATGCCAGCGTCCGGGCTGGAACCGAGCAGCACGAACTGGGCACCCCGTTCCAGGCCATAAAAGATGGCGTGGCGCACCAGTTCCAGACCCTTTTGCGGATCGAGACGGCCAATGAAGGCGATGATGGGCTTCTCGTTGTCCGCCAGCAGCAGGCGGTGACGCAGGGCACGCTTGTTGTCGTACTTGACATCCAGGTTCTCGATGCCATAACGCGCCGGCAGGAGGGGATCGACCTCCGGATTCCAGACGTCATAGTCGATGCCATTGACCACGCCACCATATTTCAGGTGATGGGTGTGCAGGGTCGGCTCCAGGCCGAAACCCTGGCCCTGGTCGCGCGTCTCGTAGGCGTAGCGCGGCGATACGGTGGTGGTGAAGTTGGCATAGACAATGCCGCCCTTGAGGAGATTCAGGGCTTGCGGGTTATGGTTGTCGCGCAGCCGGTTGTAGTCCATAAAGTACTCGGGCCGGCGCAGACCCGTGGCGCGCAGCGTCTCCTGACCGGTGACTCCCTGGTGCTTGAAGTTGTGGATGGTGAGGCAGACGCGGGGATGGGTCATCCCCAGGTGCTGGTAAATCTCGAACAGGAAGACCGGCACCAGGGCCGTCTGCCAGTCGTGGCAGTGGATGACGTCGGGGTGCTTGCCGGACTTGAACAGGAATTCCATGGCCGCGCGGGAAAAGAAGGCGTAGCGCAAGAGATCGTCACTGAAGCCGTAAATGGCGCCCCGGTTGAAGAAGTTGTCCTGGGAGTGGGGCTCGATAAAGAAGCATCTGCGGTCGTGCACAAATCCAAAATAGACAGTGCAGTGAATGGCCCCCTCGTACCAGGGCACCCAGAGATCCTGGAAGGCGACATGGAGTTCAAAAATGTGGTCGTAGCGCAGGGTGTCGTACTTGGGCAGGATGATCTCGACATGATTGCCGCGGATGGCCAATTCTCGTGACAGACCGAAGACTACGTCACCCAGGCCGCCGACCTTGGCCACCGGCGCCATTTCCGGGGTGATGTGGACCACATAGAGGCTGGGGCCCTGGTAGGCGTAGGGTGAGGGCTCCTGGCTCGGTGCGGCGGGCGGTTCGTAGGGGAGGGGTTCCACCAGATGGACGGATTCCGGCTCCTCTTGGGGGGGCGCGGGTGCGGGAATGGCCTCCGCCGGGAGATCTGGCTGGGGGCTGGCTGGCGGCGACTCAACGAACTTGGGGGCGGGGGGCAAAGGCGTGGCGGGGGTCGCAACGCTGACCCTGATGGAAAGGGGGGCGGGTGGGATCTCCTGTTCGGCCCGCGGTAACTCGGGGGCAGTGGCAATCAGCTCGCTGAGATCAAGGGCCAGGGGAGCGGTGACAACCCCCTGACCGCCCTGAACGACCTTGGGGACCTCGGGTGCGACCTTTGCCGGTGGCACTGGCTTTTCCGGGGGCACCGCCGCCGGCGTCTGGATCAGGACCGCCGGTGGAGCCGGTTTAGCCGTGGCCGTCGGGTTGATCGCGGGCTTTTTGGGTTCGGCAATTTTCTTGGCCATCGCAGTATCCTGGGCTCGGATCCCGCCGCTGGCTGGCAACGGGCAAGATCAAGACCGCCATCGCGGCGGCCATTACAACGATAAGTTCGCCTCAGCGCCCTGGCGCGCCTAGCGCCATGGGCAAGAGCGATGAGAAGGGGTCATTCCTCGGTCTCGACGATCACGCCGCTGCCATCCCGCCCTTCGATGATCACCAACTTGCCCAGGGTCGGGTGGCGCACGGCCCAGACATTGAAATCCTGATGGGCCTGGGCGGTGACGATCTCGCTCTCTTCGCGCATGTCTTGGAGGACCTGAGGTTCGGCATCGAATGTGCGCATCTGGTCTTTCCTAATTGAGTGGTGGGTCATTGGGAGGGGCTTAGGGGCACTCCTCATCCATAGTTTAACGGGAAGCGGCTAAGGATTCTCGAAATCCTCGCCGATCTTACCCCTCATTCCCCCCGTTGCCGCTCCCGAACCAGGGTGGCGGCCTCCTGCTGGAACAGTTCCATAAAGGCCCGCTGAAAGGTCCGCGGGTACTTGGACCGTGCCTGGGCCATGCGGGTCACCTCCCAAGGGAAGAGATGGCTGAGGTCCCGGCGGCCCAAATCGGTGTCGAGGTGGGGGTCATAGGCCAGGTCGGCAATGATGCCAATGCCAAAGCCCTCGCGGACATAGGTCTTGATGACGTCCGCATCGGCGGCGCTCACCGTCACCCTGGGCCTCAGGCCCTCGCGAGCGAAGGCGTCGCTGAAGTGTCCGCGCCCAGTGAAACCAAAGACATAGGTGACCAGGGGCTGGTCGCCGAGTAGTTCCAGGCTGATGGGCCGCGCCGCCAGCAGGGGATGATCCCGGGGCGCGATCAGGCAGCGATTCCAACGGTAGCAGGGCGAGGAAATCAGGTCCGGGTGATTGCCAATGGCCTCGGTGCAGATCGCCAGGTCCACGGCATCACGCAGCACCATTGCCACCAACTGGCTCGGCGTACCCTGGTGAAGTTGAATTTCCACCTCGGGGAAGGGCTCGCGAAAGCGGCGAATCAGGGGGGGCAGCACATAGCGCGCCTGGGCGTGGGTGGTGCCAATCCGCAGGACACCCCGGCTATCCTCCACCTGGTCCTGGCTGATGGCGAGGATATTCGCCGCTCCCGCCAGGGTCGCGCGGGCATGCCGCAGGACCTCGTCCCCGGCGGGGGTCAGGCCCAGCAGCCGCTTGCCATGACGCTGAATCAGGGGGACGCCCAGTTCCTCCTCCAGGTGTTTGAGGTGTTGGGAGACCGCTGGCTGCACCAGGCTCAAGCGGTCCGCGGCGCGGCTGACGTTGAAATCGGCCTCCACCAAGGCGATCAGGGAGCGGAGTTGGCGCAGTTCCATATCATGATTCATGATAAAAAATTGAAATTCATTATTTCACATTATCAAAAGCCCGAACCATACTTCCTTGCACAAGCCGCTAACGCGGCAAACACCTCAACGCGATAACCCGGGAGTTGATCGTCATGCCCAACCTTCACAGCCAAATCCTTGCCACCCAGCCCCACCTTGCCCACCAGCTTTTCGATGAGGATGGTTTTCTGATCGACCCCTCCCTGTGGAGTGAACAGCTTGCCCGGACCCTGGCCGAGGAAGAGGGGCTGGAGCAACTCACCGCAGAGCATTGGCGGGTCATCGGCTTTATCCGCGATAAATTCCTGCGACTAGGTGCCCCGTCCAATCTGCGCCAGGTCTGCCGTGGCACCGAACTGTCCCGGTCGCAAATCAAGAGTTTGTTCGGCGGTTGCCTGGTTATCTGGCGCATTGCCGGCCTGCCAAATCCGGGCGAGGAGGCCAAAAGTTACTTGAATTGAGGGACGAAAGGCGCGGCCGCCAATTCCGGGCCCCGGAGCGGCAAAGTAATCGCCCGCTCGGCTAGTAACATCATTGTCATCTGGGCTAAACTCCGCTCGGTCACGGCCACCATCCCCTGGCTTGGCGCCAGGCGGAGGCGGTGGCGATCAAAAACCATCACAATGAGGAGCCCACATCACCATGAAACGCACTTCCATCCTGTTAGGCCTGCTGTGTCTGGGTCTCGCCTTCGTGGTCCAGGCCGAGGAACCCATCGTCATCAAATTCAGCCACGTCGTGGCGGCGGATACCCCCAAGGGCAAGGCGGCGGAACATTTCGCCAAGCTCGCCAGCGAAAAGACTCAGGGCAAGGTCAAGGTCGAGGTCTATGCCAACAGCACCCTCTACAAGGACAAGGAGGAGATGGAGGCCCTGCAACTCGGCTCGGTGCAGATGCTGGCCCCCTCCCTGGCCAAGTTTGGCCCCCTGGGGGTCAAGGAGTTCGAGGTCTTCGACCTGCCCTATATCTTCGATGGCTACAAACAGCTCCATACCGTCACTCGAGGGCCCGGTGGGCAAGGACCTGCTGGCCAAGCTGAGCCGACAAGGGTATTCTGGGCCTGGCCTACTGGGATAATGGCTTCAAGGTCATGAGCGCCAACAAGGCCCTGCGTGAGGTCAAGGACTTCCGCGGCCAGAAGATGCGCATCCAGTCCTCCAAGGTCCTCGAGGCCCAGATGAAGGCCCTGGGGGCCAGCCCGCAGGTCATGGCCTTCTCCGAGGTCTATCAGGCCCTGCAGACCGGCGTCGTGGATGGCACCGAGAACCCGCCGTCCAACCTCTACACCCAGAAGATGTATGAGGTGCAGAAGTATGTGACCAAGTCCGACCACGGCTATCTGGGCTATGCGGTCATCGTCAACAAGGCCTTCTGGGAAGGGCTGCCGGCGGACATCCGCAAGTCCCTCGAAGAGGCCATGGCCGAATCGACCGAGTACGCCAATGAGATCGCCAAGCAGGAGAACGAGGACTCCCTGGCCAAGGTCAAGGAGAGCGGCAAGAGCGAGATCATCGAGCTGACCCCCGAGCAGAAGGCGAGCTGGAAAAAGACCCTGGCCAAGGTCCACAAGGAAATGGCGGAGCGCGTCGGCGCGGACCTGATCCAGTCCATCTACAAGGCCACCGGCAACGACATGAGCAAGCTCTTGAACCGGCACCGGGCTCGGGGCGCGGGTTCCTGCGCCTCCGGCCAGGCGCCTGCCCGAGCGTCACGCTAAACTGCCGCTCATCGCCTGACACAGGGTCGGGGCCCGATCCCGGCCCACCGGAGATTCGCCGTGTTAAAAATCCTCGACCACCTGGAGGAATGGCTGATCGCCTTCCTCATCGGGGCAGCCACCCTGATCATCTTCGTCGCCGTCGTCCATCGCTACACCCTCGATATGGCGGCGGACTGGGGCTGGGATGCCCTCTACGACTGCCCTCTTTCGCCATCAACCTGGGTTGGGCCCAGGAACTCACCATCTATCATGTTCGTCTGGATGGCCAAGTTCGGCGCCGCCTATGGCGTGCGTACTGGTATCCACGTCGGCGTCGATGTCCTCATCAATCAACCTCAATGAGAAGCGGCTGAGGTCCAAGTTCGTCCTCTTCGGGCTCTTCGCCGGGGCCCTCTTTACCGGCATCGTCGGCACCTTCGGCGTCACCTTCGTCTGGCACCTGTCCCATACCGCCCAGACCACCCCGGACCTGGAAATGCCGATCTGGATCGTCTATCTCGGCCATTCCCCTGGGTTCCTACCTCATGTGCTTCCGCTTCCTGCAGGTCGCCTGGTCCTTCTATCACGACCGGTGAACTGCCCCAGCACGAGCACGCCCACGTCGAGGGTCTTGAAGAGGAGGTCGAGCCGGCCCAAACCCTGGGGCGCGAGGAACGAGTCTGATGTCGGCGAGGCGGTGACAACCTGCACCGAGGAGCGCGAGCATATCCACGGAGCCCGACCGCTCGAGGACGGCACTCCCGGGCCACAAGGCCGGCGAGCAAGGAGAGAGCGTCCATGAACGGTCTCATCATCTTCGGCTTGCTGGTGGCCCTGATGCTCACCGGCATGCCGGTGTCCATCGCCCTCGGCCTGACGGTGCTCACCTTCCTCTTCTGCCTTGACCGAGGTGCCCATCGAGTCGGTGGCCCTCAAGCTCTTCACCGGCATCGAGAAGTTCGAGATCATGGCGATCCCCTTCTTCATCCTCGCCGGCAACTTCCTGACCCATGGCGGGGTGGCGCGGCGCATGATCAATTTCGCCACCAGCATGGTCGGTCACTACCATGGTGGGCTCTGGGTCTGGCGGCGGTCATGGCCTGCGCCCTGTTCGCCGCCGTCTCCGGGTCCTCGCCCGGCGACCGTGGTGGCCATCGGCTCCATCCTGTTGCCGGCCATGGTCAAGCAGGGCTTCCCGACACGCTTTGGCGTCGGCGTCATCGCCACCGCCGGCGGCCTGGGCATTCTGATACCGCCCTCCATCGTCATGGTGATGTACGCGGTCTCCACCAATACCTCGGTGGGTGCCCTCTTCATGGCCGGCATCATTCCCGGGACTGGTGCTGGCCTGCATGCTGGGCTTCACCACCTGGTACATCGCCGGCGCAATGATTATCCGCGCCTGACGCGGGCCAACTGGCGCGAGCGTGGCTCAAGGCCTTCCGCAAGGTCGGTCTGGGGCCTGTTGCTGATCGTGGTCGTCATGGGCGGCATCTATTCCGGCATGTTCACCCCCACCGAGGCGGCGGCGGTGAGCGCGGTCTACGCCTTCTGCGTCGCCGTCTTCGTCTACAAGGACATGACGCTCAAGCGGTGTGCCGAAGGTCCTGCTGGACTCGGCCAACATGTCGGCCATGCTGCTCTACATCATCACCAACGCGGTGCTCTTCTCCTTCCTCCTGACCTACGAGAACATCCCCCAGGCCCTGGCCCAGTGGATGGTGGAGCACGGGGCTGGGGCCGATCGGCTTCCTGCTGGTGGTGCAATCTTATGCTGCTGCTGGCTGGCAACATCATGGAGCCTTCCTCCATCATTCTGATCACGGCCCCCATCCTGTTCCCCGTGGCCATGGCCCTGGGGATTGATCCGATCCATTTCGGGGTCATCATCGTGGTCAACATGGAAGATCGGCATGATCACGCCGCCGGTGGGCCTCAATCTCTATGTGGCGAGCGGCATCTCCAGGATGGGCATGACGGAGACCACCATCGCCTGCTTCCCCTGGCTGCTGACCATGCTGCTCTTCCTCCTGATCATCACCTACTGGCCGCCACTGTCCCTCTGGCTGCCCAGGACCCTCGGGATGATGTAGGGGGCCCATCCAGGCTAACCGCGACCGCTGGCATGGGCGCCCAGACCCACGCCAGCGGTCTTTTCTCTCTAGGGGTGTTCCGATCCCTTGTCCTGATCCTCGTCCTCTGGCAAATGGGTCGCGAGGACCTTGTCGATGGTCCGGCCATCCATGTCCACGATCTCCAGCCGCCAACCTTCCCAGTCCACCACGTCAGCCACCGCGGGCAGGCGTCCCGTGAGTAGCATCATCATGCCGCTCAGGGTGTTATAGCGGCCATGTTCCTCTTCCGGGACGGCCTCGAGGCCGAGGCGATCCTTGAGCTCGGGCACTGGGATATGGCCGTCCAGCAACCAACCGCCATCCTCCCGTTGCACCGCCCAGGAGGTCTCGGGATCCGTGGGGCTCATCTCCCCCGTGATCGCCTCGATCAGGTCCTGAAGGGTGACGATACCCAGAACTTCGCCATACTCGTCCACCACGAAGGCCATGTGCACCTTGGACTGACGGAAGTTATCGAGGAGATCCATGCCGCTGCTGGTCTCGGGTACGTAGAGGGGTTCCTGGAGCGACTGGTCGGCCAATTCCCGCGGCGTGGCCGCGCAGGGCGTTGCAGAGCCATTTGCTGGCATCCACGACCCCAACCACCTCGTTCAAGTCGCCATGCACCACGGGGAAGCGGGCATGGTCCGAGGACTCGACCCGGGCTAGGTTGCCCTCGAAAGAGGCCTCCAGATCGAGCACGATCACATCCCCGCGGGGCACCATCAGGGAGCCGATGGGGCGATCGTCCAGGCGAAAAACATTGCGGACCATGGTGTGCTCATGTGATTCGATAACACCAGCGGTCGTGCCCTCGGCCAGCATGGCGTGAATTTCCTCTTCGGTTACTGGGCTTGTGGTGTTCTCCTTGACACCCAGTAAGCGCAGCGAACCGCGGGTGGATAAGGACAACAGCAGCACGAAGGGTTTGGTAGCCATGGCCAGCCATTCGATGGGTCGGGCAACCAGCCGCGCCAGGGTCTCGGGGTGGGATTGGCCGATACGCTTAGGCACCAGTTCACCCACGACGATGGTGAAATAGGTGATGACCACCACGACTAGACCCGTGGCGGTAATGAGGCTGTAGTCCTCGGCCATGCCCAGGGACATCAGCCAGCCCGCCATGGGGTCCGCCAGCGCGGCCTCGCCCACGATGCCGCTCAGCACGCCGATTGCCGTTATGCCAATCTGGATGGTGGACAGAAATCGGGTCGGGTCTTCACCCAGCTTGACCGCGGCGGCGGCCGCCTTGTCGCCCCGATCGATGAATTTCTGTAACCGCGCCCGGCGGGCGGTGACCAGCGCAATTTCGGACATGGCCAAGAGGCCATTAATCAGGATGAGAGCAAGTAGTAAGGCAATTTCCATGGTGTGGGTTTGTATAACTGGGCGGTAAGACAAGCCGTCTCTTGGGCTTGAGGCATAAAAGGCTTGCGGCATGACCGCGCTCGTCGGCTTGGTACAAGCAGCAGGCAAGGGTAATTCGTTAATGTTACTCGACCCTATCCGACTTGGCGTCGGCCGATGTCCCCCAGGAAGGCCGTGGGCCAACACCTGGGACGATCCAGGGCCTCCTGGGGCGCGTCACGCGGATCAAGCTCCGGCTCTGGTACCCATGCCGGCGGCCTGTCTCCCTCATGGCACCCTGTCGATATCGGTCCGACTGAAGTCGCCACCGACATACAGCAGACGGCACCCCTGTTCCTTGGCTAGCGTATAGGCGAAGCAGTCCCCAAAATTGAGGGCGGCGGGGTTGCTGCCCTTGCCCCACGCGGCGTAGGCCAGTGCCATGCGCCGGGCCGAAGCCGCGGTCACCGGCACCACCTCGAAACCCAACTCCTCGATCAGGCGGGTCATCGCCTCGCCAACGCCGCGGCGTGCCGACACGATCAGCGCCTCCGCCACCGTGCCGGCGGAAATGAGCAGGTCTGCCTCGGTGGCGAGCGCCGTGATACAGGTATCCGCTTCGGGCTCGTTCAGCAGGATGGCCATCAGGGCTGAGGTATCGACCGCGATCATCCTGGCAGTCCATCGTCATCGTAGAGGAAATCCTGGCTGCGTGCCGCGCTTGGCCCGGGCTTGGGGGACACCGAGGCCCGTAAGGACTCGTGCCGACCGAGTCAGGCGCCGCGCCTGATTTTCTTGACAGGCTCGGGGCTGCTCCCGACCATAGGCCAACCTAGGCCCATTGATCCGGAGACCCGTATGGAAGCGTTCGAGTTCATCATGGATATCTTCTTTAACCTGCGCGAGAACCTGGACCAGTGGACGATCATGCTCGGCCCCTGGCTGTATCTGCTCCTGTTCCTGGTGATCTTCGCCGAGACGGGGCTGGTCGTGACGCCCTTTCTGCCGGGTGACTCGCTCCTGTTCGCGCTGGGGGCCCTGGCCGCGACCGGACCCCTGGATATCGGGCTGCTGTTCCTCCTGCTGACCCTGGCGGCGATCCTCGGGGATGCCGTCAACTATGCGATCGGGCGCCATTTGGGTCCGAAGGTCTTTAACCGGGAGGACTCCCGCTTCCTGAATAAGGCGCATCTGGTGCGCACCCAGCACTTTTACGAGAAATATGGCGGCAAGACGATCGTCCTGGCTCGCTTCGTCCCCATCGTCCGGACCTTCGCGCCCTTCGTGGCGGGCATCGGCAAGATGGGTTACCCGCGCTTCGCCACCTTCAACGTCGCGGGGGGCATCGCCTGGGTGGCGGTCTGTCTCTTTTCCGGCTTCTGGTTCGGCAATCTGCCCTGGGTCAACCAGCATTTCGAGTTGGTGGTGGTGGGCATCGTCCTGGTCTCGGTGATGCCCATGGTCGTCGAGTACCTGCTTGCCCAACGGCGCGCCCGTCAGGCCTTGTCCTCCTAGGCCCCCGCCATGAAAGGTTTGTTGCGTACCAAGGCGATCAACTCCGATCACCATCTCACCGACACCGGTCTGCGGCGCATCCTCGGGCCCCTGGACCTGACCTTGCTCGGTATCGGCGCCGTCATCGGCGCGGGTATCTTCGTCCTGACCGGGGTGGCCGCCGCCACCCAGGCCGGGCCGGCCATCATCCTCTCCTACGTGATCGCCGGCCTGGCCTGCGCCTTCGCCGGCCTGGCCTATGCGGAACTGGCCGCGGCCATTGGCGGTTGCGGCAGCGCCTACGGCTACAGTTACGCGGGTTTTGGGGAGTTGGTGGCCTGGATCATCGGCTGGGACCTGATCCTGGAGTACGCGGTCGCGGTGTCGGCGGTTGCCATCGGCTGGTCGGCCTACGCGAACAATGCCCTCCAGGCGGCGGGTCTGGCGCTGCCGCCGACCTTGCTCAAGGGGCCCCTGGAAGGCGGACTCATCAACCTGCCGGCGGCGGCCATCGTGCTGATCCTGGGCCTCCTGCTGATGCTGGGGGTGCGCCAGAGCGTGCGCTTCAATGCCACCATGGTCCTGGTCAAGCTGCTGGCCATCGGCGTCTTTATCACCATCGCCTTCTCCCATGTCGATCCGGCCAACTGGACCCCCTTCATGCCCTTCGGCTGGAGCGGGGTGATCGGCGGGGCGGCCCTGGTCATCTTCGCCTATCTCGGCTTCGATGCGGTATCCACCGCCGCCGAGGAGGCCCGTAACCCCCAGCGCGACCTGCCCATCGGCATCCTGGCCTCCCTGGCCTTCTGCACCCTCATCTACATCCTGACCGCCGGGCTCCTGACCGGGGTGGTCCCCTACACCACCCTCAACGTGGGCTCGCCGGTGGCGGATGTGGTGCTGCGCCTGGGGTATCCCTGGGGCGCCGGCCTGGTGGCGGCCGGGGCCATCGCCGGCCTGACGACGGTCATGCTGGCCATGTACTACGGGCTCACCCGCGTCTTCCTCGCCATGGCCCGGGATGGCCTCTTGCCGCCCCTCTTCGCCCGGGTCAACCGGCGCACCCAGACCCCGATCCGGGTGATCGTGGCGGCGGGGCTGGTGATGGCGGCCATCGCCGGACTCACCCCCATCGGTGACGTGGCGGAATTGGTCAACATCGGCACCCTGGCCGCCTTTTTTCTGGTCTGCATCGGCGTCATCGTGCTCCGTTACAAGCACCCGGATCTGCCCCGACCCTTCCGCACCCCTTTCTCACCCCTGGTCCCCTTGTTAGGGGCCGCCTCCTGTTTCTTCCTGATGGCGAATTTGCCCTGGGTGACCTGGCTGCGTTTTGGCATCTGGATGGCCCTCGGCCTCCTGGTGTACTTTGCCTATTCCTATCGTCACAGCACCCTGGCGACAGTCCCCACGAGGCCAGATATAGCAGGGCCCCAAAAAGGATGAATTGTTTCGTAGTTTGCTTTTTGGCAGGCCAAGGCCTGGGCGAGCGTACTCGGCGTTCCCGCGCTCGTAAATAGGCGTCCTCCGACGCCCGAGTTCCCGTTTCTAATCGGCTACCAGGCATGGACTGGCTTGAGTTTCTCAATCCCTATTGCCTGAAAGGCTATCCCTGGACGGCGAGGTGAGGAGGCTGGCTACCACGGAGATCGCCAGGATGGCCCCCACGATACCCAGGGCGATGCCGATGGGAATCTTGTAGAAGTCGAGCAGTAGCATCTTCACGCCGATGAAGATGAGGATGAAGGCCAAGCCATATTTGAGGAGATGAAAGCGGTCCGCCATGTCCGCCAGCAGGAAGTACATGGCCCTCAGCCCCAGGATGGCGAAGATGTTGGAGGTGAAGACGATGAAGGGGTCGCTGGTGACGGCAAAGATTGCCGGGATGGAGTCAACCGCGAAGATGAGGTCCGTGACCTCCACCAGCACCAGGACCACGAAGAGGGGGGTGGCGTAGCGTACGCCTTGCTGGAAGACGAAGAATTGGTCGCCCTGGTAGGTCTCGGCGATCTTCATATGGCCCCGCATCCAGCGCAGGATGGGGTTCTGGTTGAGGTCGGGTACATGGCTGGCGAAGATCAGCATCTTGACGCCGGTGAACAACAGGAAGGCGCCGAAGAGGTAAAGTATCCAGTGAAACTCCGCCAGGAGCAGGGCGCCGACGTAGATGAGCACGGCCCGCATGACGATAGCCCCCAGCACACCGTAAAGGAGGACGCGCTTCTGGAGTTCGGGGGGAACGGCGAAGAAGCCGAAGAGGGTGATCCAGACGAAGACATTGTCCACCGCCAGGGACTTCTCGATCAGGTAACCGGCCAGGAATTCCAGGGCCTTTTCGTTGGCGACCTCCCGGGAAAACTGGCCATCGAGGTACCACCAGAACCAGGCGCAGAAGGTGAGGGAGATCAGGATCCAGACCACCGACCAGGTAGCCGCTTCCTTAATGCTGACCCGGTGTGCCCCCTGGGTCTTGAGCACCAGGAAATCGACGGCCAGCAGGGCGATTACCAGCAGGGTGAAGCTGAGATAGAGGAGGGGCGAGCCGACGGATTCGATCATGGGTTACCCGCAAGAGTGGACAGGCTGGTTGTTATGGCGTGGACGATATCTGGGGGTGCGCCGGGGTATGGGCAAGAGGTACCGGTCGAGCAAGGCGTCTCGCGCTCCAGTCGCCAACTCGCCAGGCCCGTGCCGCCCAGCGCCACCGGCAAAGGCGTCATGCGTAAACTCCGTAGTCCATGCGGGCAAGCAGCGTCTTGACCAGTTCCGTGCCCTCCGAGCTTTGCAGCGGATCGATCGGCCGGCGCTGATCGAGTCCCATGGCCGGAGACGCCAGCCAGCGCTCGGCGGCTTACCAGGAGCCGAGCATTTCGGCCGCCTGCTCGGTAACCGCCTCCAGCCGCAGCGTGCGGTCACTGGTGGTGTCATCTCGCACCTTCTCGGCGATGAGATGAACCGAACATACCAGGTGCTACAACCCCGGACAGATTAGCGGCTCTTTTCACGCTGCTTATGGGCCGTTGCGGTTGCGCGGTGAATAGATTGTAATGAGCGGCTTATAGCAACCTAGGCTAGCGGAGCGGGAGTAATCGATGGGTATCAGTGGTATTGGCATGACGGAGTTGTTGGTCATTCTGGTGATCGTGATGCTGCTCTTTGGCACCAAACGGCTCAAGACCATCGGCTCTGATTTGGGTGGCGCAATCAAGGGCTTCCGTTCCGCCATGAGCGGTGCCGACGTGGAGGAAGAGGAATCGGCCAAGCGGCAAGAGGCGATTCAGCCCCCCCTTGCCAACAGCCCCCCGGCCAGCGCCACGGCGGCCCGGGATCAAGCGCCCAGGACGGGCGACGGGGATAAGGCCTGAGGCCAGCCCTTTCGGCATATTAAACCTCGAGCCGAGGCCACGGCATGGCTGAAGCTCCTTGTATCCGTGCGAGAGAATTAATGATATTACCCGCCATGACGCCCCCCCTATCGGCTAGCCACCCCGACTCCGGAAAACGGGGCCATCCTCACCCCTCCATCCCGCGCGGAGGCCTCTTGGTCGCGCTCCTGGGCCTACTACTCCTACCCGGCCTCCTGTTCGCCACCGAAGGTGGCTACCAGCCCAGCCTGATCCAGTTCTGTACCCCCGTGGAATTCATCCTCTTCGCGGTGACCCTGTTGGGCGTCGCCCTGTTCCACAACCATACCCTTTTGGTCGCCTTGAGTGGGCTGACGGTCATTGTCGCCTTCAAGCTGATCTTTACGGGTTTCGCGGCCGGGCCGGGGTTGGGGGGGCTCGTCACTCATCTGGGGCACGAATGGGTGTTGCTCGCCAATCTGCTCGGGCTCTTGCTCGGCTTCGCCTTGCTAGCCCGCCATTTCGAGGACAGTCACATCCCCCAACTCTTGCCGCGTTTTCTGCCTGAGGGCTGGCTTGGCGGCTTTGTGTTGCTCATCATGATTTTCGTGCTGTCGAGCTTCCTGGACAACATTGCCGCCGCTCTCATCGGCGGCACCATTGCCGCCGGGGTCTTCCGCTACCGGGTCCACATCGGCTTTCTGGCCGCCATCGTCGCCGCCTCCAATGCCGGCGGTTCCGGCAGCGTGGTGGGGGACACGACCACGACCATGATGTGGATCTCCGGCGTTGCCCCCCTGGACGTCTTGCACGCCTATGTGGCGGCGGGCGTGGCCCTGGTGATCTTTGGCATCCCCGCGGCCATCCAGCAGCATCGCTATCAACCGGTCGTGCGGGATGTGCCGGAAGGGACACGAGTGGATTGGGCCCGGGTGGGGATCGTCGCCCTGATCCTGGTGATCGCCATCATCGCCAATGTCCTGGTCAATCTCCATTTCAAGGACCTGGCGGACAGTTTCCCCTTCCTCGGTGTGGCGGTGTGGGTCGTCATCCTCGCCACTCAAGGCATCCGCCGGCCGGAATGGAGCCTGATGCCGGAGACCATCAAGGGCAGTATCTTCCTCTTGTCCCTGGTGATGTGTGCCTCCATGATGCCCGTGGAGCGCCTCCCGCCCGCCTCCTGGTATTCGGCCCTGTCCCTGGGCTTCGTGTCAGCGGTCTTCGACAATATTCCACTGACCGCCCTGGCGCTCAAGCAGGGTGGTTTTGATTGGGGCATGTTGGCCTACGCGGTGGGCTTCGGCGGATCCATGATCTGGTTTGGCAGCTCCGCGGGCGTGGCACTCTCCAATCTCTATCCCCAGGCCAAATCGGTCGGGGCCTGGCTAACCCACGGCTGGCACGTGACTCTGGCCTATGTCATCGGTTTCCTGGCCTTGATGCTGACCCTGGGGTGGCAACCTCACTGCCCCCACCACGCCAGCCGAGGCAGGTGGCCGGATTGGACAGGCGGTCGGGTCCTGCCAACTCCTCCCAGCAATCACCAGCCCCCAGGGCGCTTCCTCGGAGTGTTGAACCCCATGAAATGCTTGTTACCGGTTGACGGATCCGAGAGCTCGACGCGGGCCATCGAGCATGTCCTCAAGCTTATCCACCCGGAGGCCCCCCCGGAGATCTATCTGCTCCACGTGCGCCCCCCCATCGAATCCTGGGAGGTGCGTCGCTTCCTCACCGCCGAGGAGATCGCCGACATGCAGCGGCACGAGGGGGAGGAGGAACTACGGGCCTGCCGTGCCCTGCTCGATGCCGCCGGCATCCCCTACCGCTATGAGGTGTTGGTCGGTGACGGCCAGGTGGCCGAGGCCATCACCCACTACGCCGAGGAGCATGGCTGCGATTTCATTGTCATGGGCACCCATGGCCGGACCGGGCTCAAGCACCTCCTCATGGGTTCGGTGGCCACCGACGTCATCCATGGCACCAAGATACCGGTGACCCTCGTCAAATAGTGGGTGCTTGCCGAGTCAGTGGCTTCAGATTTCTACCTGGGTTCCCAGTTCCACCACGAGATTGCTGGGAATACGGAAGAATTCGGTGGCGCTTTGGGCGTTGCGTAGCATCCAAATGAAAAACAGGGTCCGCCACAGCGTCATCGGAGGCCTCATCTTGGGCAGCACCACCTCTCTGCTCAAGAAGAACGAGGTATGGTGAAGGTTGATGGCGAGACCCTGCTCGCCGCACCCCTCAAGCGCCTTGGGAATGTTTGGCTGTTCCATGAAGCCATAGCTCATGAATACCCGGTAGAAATGCTGGCCCAGATCGATGACTTTGATGCGTTCCTGGGCCGCCACATAGGGCACTTCGGCGGTTTGGACGGTGACCAGCACATTGCGGTCATGCAGCACCTCGTTGTGCTTGAGGTTGTGCAGCAGGGCCGAAGGCACGCCCTCGGACCGGCTGGTCAAATAGACGGCGGTTCGGCTCACCCGCTTGATGGGTGACATGCCGATGGAAGCAATGAACTGGTCGAGAGGCATGGTCAGGTTGCCCATTTCCCGGAGCAGGAGTTGCCGGCCCAACCTCCAAGTCGTCAGGGTACTGAAGGATGCCACCGCCACGAGAATGGGGAACCAGCCCCCTTGCAGCAACTTGATGGCGTTGGCGGAAAAGTAGGCGAAGTCGATCATCAGCAGTGCCCCGAGCAGGGGCGCGGCCAGCCAGGGATTCCAGCGCCAGGCGAGGAAGACAACGAATGACACCAGAATGGTGTCGATCATCATGGTGCCGGTCACCGCGATGCCATAGGCCGCAGCCAGGTTGCTGGAGGACTGGAAGCCGAAAACCAGAGCCATGACCGCCACATAGATGGTCCAGTTGGTGAAGGGCACGTAAATTTGGCCCGACTCTCGATCCGAGGTGTGGACGATCCTCATCCGCGGCAGATAGCCGAGTTGCACCGCCTGCCGGGCCACCGAGAAGGCGCCCGAGATCACCGCTTGCGAGGCAATCACGGTCGCCGCCGTGGCCAACACCACCATGGGGATCAAGGCCCATTCGGGCGCCAATAGATAAAAGGGACTCTGAATGGCGGTGGGGTCCGTGAGCAGCAGGGCACCCTGGCCGTAATAGTTGAGAACCAGGGCGGGCAGGACGAATCCGAACCAGGCGGCGCGGATCGGGAATTTACCAAAATGGCCCATGTCGGTGTACAGCGCCTCGCCCCCCGTCACCGCCAGGACCACCGCCCCCAGCGCCAGGAAGCTTTCACCGGGGTGGCCGACCAGGAATCCCAAGGCGTAAATCGGATTGAGCGCGATCAGTACGGCGGGGGCTTGCCAGATGTTGATCAAACCCAAGAGTGCCAGGATGCCAAACCAGACGGTCATGATCGGGCCGAAAAATCTGCCGACCGTGCCTGTGCCATGGCGTTGGATCCAGAAGAGGCCGGTGAGTACCACAGCGGTAACCGGGAGGACGTACTCCTTGAGCTGCGGGGCAATGACTTCAAGTCCTTCGACCGCGCTCAGCACCGAAATAGCGGGGGTGATCATGCTGTCCCCGTAAAACAAGGCGGCGGCGAAGATACCCAGCATGGTCACGAACCAGGTGGCCCGGGAGTTTCGGGTCAATTCCGTGACACGCGCGAGCAGGGCCAAGCTGCCCCCTTCCCCGTGATTGTCGGCGCGCATGATGATGGCCACATACTTGAGGGACACCAACGCCATGATGGTCCAGAAGATCAACGACAAGACGCCAAGGATACTGGCGGGGTCTACCGTCATGGGGTGATGCCCCGCGAAGGTTTCCTTGAGGGCGTAGAGGGGGCTGGTGCCGATATCACCAAAGACGACGCCGATGGTGCCGAGGATCAGCGCCGAGGAACTACTCTTGTGCTCATTAGCGGACATTTATACTTTCTTTATATTATTCGTGGGGTTAATGTCGAACTGGTAAGGGTACTACCAGACCGAGGTGGAATGCTATCCGGGCTTGAATGCGAGGCATGGCCATGTCTCCCTGGTGCTATCTGGCATAGGGTATCCTCGGTCCGGTGGCCCTAATCCTCGGCTTGACCTAGACTGTCCCCTGGCGGGCCCCTCCAAGGCTGAATGACCGCTGGCCCGCCCTCTCCATTGCCTCCTTCTGATTGGGAACGACCTTGGCCACCAACGAATTCGAGACGCCGCGCCACCGCATCATTATTGCCAGCACCGTTGGCACCACCATCGAGTTCTTCGACTTTTACATCTACGCGACGGCGGCGGTATCGGTCTTTCCCCTGCTATTTTTTCCGGCGGGGGAGGGCAGCACGGCGCTCTTGGCCTCCATGGCGACCTTTGGCGTTGCCTTTGTGGCGCGTCCCATCGGCTCGCTCCTCTTCGGTCATTTTGGCGATCGGGCCGGCCGCAAGGCGACCCTCCTGGGCTCCCTGCTCCTCATGGGCTTGGCGACCTTTGCTATCGGCCTCTTGCCGACCTATCACCAGATCGGCTTGTTCGCCCCCGCCTTGCTGGCCCTGCTGCGCTTCTGCCAGGGTCTGGGGCTCGGCGGTGAATGGTCCGGGGCGGCCCTGCTGGCTACGGAAACCGCCGAAAAGGGTAAACGGGCCCAGGCGGCGATGTGGCCCCAACTCGGCGCCCCCTTCGGCTTCATTCTTGCCAATGGTTTCTTCCTGCTCCTGACATTTTGGTTTCAGTACGATTCCAAGGCGACCAGCCTGGAAGACCCCTTCCTGGTCTGGGGCTGGCGCATTCCCTTCCTGCTCTCCATTCTTATGGTGCTGGTGGGACTTTACGTGCGGCTCAAGTTGCGGGAGACGCCGGTCTTTGCCCACGCCGTCGAACGTGGTGAAAAACTCAAGTTTCCCTTGGTAAAACTCTTTCGTCATGATTACAAGGAGTTGATTCTTGGCACCTTCATCATGCTCGCCACCTATGGGCTCTTCTATCTGATGACCACCTGGATCCTGTCCTACGCGATCGGGAGCGTAAGGTTGGGGTTTCTCGGCATTGGCTATCGTGATTTCCTCATCCTGCAGCTCATTTCGGTACTCTGGTTCGCGGCCATGATCCCCCTCTCGGGACGCCTCGCCGATCGTTTTGGCCGCCGCGCCTTTCTGCTGGTGGTAACGGCCGGCATCATCCTCTTTGGTTTCTCCTTCGGTTGGTTCCTGGCCCCCGAGGTCATGCGCACGGGCCTGGAGGCCAATCAATGGCTCATGTTGACCTTTCTGAGTATCGGCATGGCGCTGATGGGGCTGACTTTTGGCCCCATGTCCGCCTTGCTGCCCGAGCTGTTTCCGACCAATCGCCGTTATAGCGGCTCCGGGGTTGCCTACAATTTCTCCTCCATCCTGGGCGCCGCCCTGACCCCCTTCGTCGCCGCCTGGCTGGCCCGGGACCATGGCGCCGGGGCCGTCGGTCTCTATCTGGTCATGCTCGCGAGCATGACCTTCATCGCCCTCCTGCTCAGCAAGGAAACCCAGCATCGCGACCTGCATACCATGGAGGATGAGGCGACCAGGGCCGGCATCGAGTGCACCTCGCCTTGATGGCAAGAACACCTGCGTCCCTGGCGACTGCTTTCCGGGTTAGGACACAGGCAGGAAGACCTGGCCAGTGGGCAGGCGTCGCAAGATCATCAGAATCATCCGCCCGCGGGTCCTGGATCGGCTAAAATGCCATGTTTTCTCGGCCCGGAGGCTAGCATGCAGGACATCAATCCCATCGTGGGCGCAATCAATGACCTCAAGGGCCGCGTAGCGTCCCTTAGGGGGTATCTTTGACTATGAAAACAAGCAGGAGCGCCTGACCGAGGTCCGGCTGGAACTCGAGGACCCCAAGGTCTGGAATGATCCGGAGCGGGCCCAAACCCTGGGCCGGGAGCGGGCGGGGCTGGAACTGGTGGTCGAGACCATCGACCGCATGGAGGCCGGCCTCGCCGACGCCACCGACCTGTTGGCCATGGCGGTGGACGAGGGCGACGAGGCAACGGTGGACTCGGTGGCGGCCGATCTGGTTGACTTCGAGCGCCAGGTGGCGAACCTGGAGTTCCGGCGCATGTTCGCGGGGCCCATGGACGCCAACAATGCCTTTCTCGACGTCCAGTCCGGTTCCGGCGGCACCGAGGCCCAGGACTGGGCGGAGATGCTCTTGCGCATGTACCTGCGCTGGGGCGAGCGCCGCGGCTTCAAGACGGACCTGATGGAGGTCTCGCCCGGCGAGGTTGCCGGCATCAAGTCCGCCACCATCCGCTTCGAGGGCGATTACGCCTTTGGCTGGCTCCGCACCGAGACGGGCGTACACCGCCTGGTGCGCAAGTCCCCCTTCGACTCCGGCAATCGGCGCCATACCTCCTTCGCCGCCGTCTTCGTCTCGCCGGAGATCGACGACACGGTGCAGATCGACATCAATCCCGCGGACCTGCGCGTGGATGTCTATCGGGCCAGCGGTGCCGGTGGCCAGCACGTCAACCGCACCGAATCCGCCGTGCGCCTGACCCATCTGCCCACGGGTCTGGTCACCCAGTGTCAGAACGACCGCTCCCAGCACAAGAACAAGGATCAGGCCATGAAACAACTCAAGGCCAAGCTCTATGAACTGGAGATGCAAAAGCGGCGCGAGACGCAGCAGGCGGTCGAGGACACCAAATCCGATATCGGCTGGGGCAGCCAGATCCGCTCCTATGTCCTCGACCAATCGCGGATCAAGGACTTGCGCACCAACCTGGAAACCGCCAACACCCAGGCCGTGCTCGACGGCAATCTCGATCCCTTCATCGAGGCCAGTCTGAAGAGCGGTTTTTGACCCTCTGGGTCGTGGCCGGCATCCTCGGGGCGGGAATGCCTAAGCGCAGGACCTCCGGGATCAAGTCTCCCGCGTCATCAGCATTATTATCGCCTTGTCATCGAAGGGATGTCGTTCAGGCCCCGCGCCAGTCGGGGCCAGCATGGGAGAACCCGCATGAAAGCTAAGACCGGTTGGGTCCTGATCACCTTGGTCGCGGCTGGCCTGCTGGCCGCCCTGGCCTCCTACCGCGCGATCGGTGCCGAAACGGAGGCTGGCAAGGCTCTACCCAACGCCTCGCCTAACCCATCCTTAGCCGTGAATCTCGTCAGTCCCCAGACGGTTGACTGGCCCCGGGTGATCGCGGCGAGCGGCGGTCTTTTCGCCTGGCAGGAGGGCGTCATCGCCGCCGGGACCGGTGGTCTGCGGGTGATGGAGGTGGCGGTGGACGTGGGTGATAAGGTCCAGCTGGGTCAGGTGCTGGCGGTCCTGGATCAGGACACGGTCAAGGCGGATCTGGACCAGCAGGCGGCGCGGGTGGCCCAGGTCCGGGCCGCCCTGGCGGAGGCGCGGGCCAATGGCGACCGGGCGCGCAGCGTCAAGGACAAGGGTGCCATGTCCGAGCAGCAAATCACCCAATACCTGATCGCCGAGGAGGCCGCCAAGGCCAATCTGGCGGCGGCGGAGGCGGCCCTGGAAATGGAACGGATCCGCCTGAATCAGACCCAGATCCTGGCGGTGGATGATGGGGTCATCGCCAGCCGGGGTGCCACCCTGGGGACCGTGGTCCAGGTCGGCACCGAGTTGTTCCGCCTGGTGCGCCAGGGGCGGGTGGAGTGGCGCGCGGAGGTGACCGCCGAGCAACTCGCCCAGATCAAGCCCGGGCAGGAGGCCCTCATCCGACTGCCCGGCGGGGAGACGGTGACCGGCAAGGTGCGGATGCCGTCCCCGACCCTGGACCCCATCAGCCGCTATGGCCTGGTTTATGTGGACCTCCCGATCGGCGGCCCGGCGCGCCCGGGCATGTTCGCCCAGGGGCACATCCAGGTGGGGGTGAGTCAGGCCCTGACCCTTCCCGAGTCCGCCGTGGTCCTGCGCGATGGCTCCAGCTTTGTGTTCGAGATCCAGGCCGAGGACCGGGTTGCCCAGCGCAAGATCGAGACCGGACGCCGCGGTGAGGGTCGGGTGGAGATCCTGTCCGGCCTGGATACGGCGGCCCGGATCGTGGCGGCGGGTGGGGCCTTCCTCAACGATGGCGACCGGGTGCGGGTCGAGTCCCCGCCCGCGACCGCCCCTGATGATAAGGGGCAGATGCCGTCCGCGAGCGCTGGCCAATGAACGTCTCCTCCTGGTCCATCCGCCACCCGGTCCCGGCCATCCTGCTGTTTGGCTTCCTGACCATCATCGGGATGATGAGCTTTCACGCCCTCGGGATTCAGAACTTCCCGGACGTGGAACTGCCCACCATTACCGTTACCGCGAGCCTGGAGGGGGCGGACCCGGCGCAATTGGAGACCGAGGTCGCGCGCAAGATCGAGGACAAAATCGCCACTCTGGGGGGGATCGAGCACATCCGCACCACCCTGAGCGATGGCAGCGCCACCATCCGGGTCGAGTTCCAGATCGAGAAGAATACCGAGGTGGCCCTGAATGAGGTGCGCAACGCCGTGGATAGCGTGCGCGCCGACCTGCCCCAGGATATGACGGACCCGGTGGTCTCCAAGGTCACCACCTCCGGCTCCCCCATCGTGACCTACACGGTGGCCTCGGAGCGCCTGGACGAACAGGCCCTGTCCTGGTTCGTGGACAACGAGATCGCCAAGGCCCTGCTGGCGGTCAAGGGCGTGGGTCAGGTGGCCCGGGTCGGGGGGGTGGACCGGGAGGTCCATGTCGATCTCGACAGCGGCCGCATGCAGGCCCTCGGGGTGACCGCCGAGGCCATCTCCGGCCAGTTGAAGCGGGTCCAGCAGGACGCCTCGGGCGGGCGCGGGGATATCGGCGGCGCCGTGCAGTCGGTCCGCAGCCTGGGCGCCGTGGATACGGTGGGGGATATCGCGGAGCTGATCATCCCGCTGGCGGATGGGCGGCGGGTACGCTTGGGGGATCTGGGTACCGTTAGCGACTCCTATGCGGAACGCGGCTCCAGCGCCCTGCTGGACGGGACCCCCGTGGTGGCCTTCGAGGTGACCCGTATCCGGGGGGCCAGCGAGGTGGCGGTCGCCCAGGCCGTCCAGGCGGCGGTGGCGCGCCTGGAGACCCTGCATCCCCACGTGCGCATCCAGGAGGCCTTCAACCTCGTCGATCCGGTCCTGGACAATTACCAGGGGTCCATGGAACTGCTCTACGAGGGGGCGCTCCTCGCCATCCTGGTGGTCTTCTGGTTCCTGCGGGACTGGCGCGCGACCCTGATCGCCGCCGTGGCCCTGCCACTCTCCATCATCCCGACCTTCGCGGCCATGCTGTGGCTGGGGTTCAGTCTCAACATCCTGACCCTGCTGGCCCTGGCCCTGGTGGTGGGCATCCTGGTGGACGACGCCATCGTCGAGATCGAGAACATCGTCCGCCACCTGCGCATGGGCAAGCCGCCCTTCCAGGCGGCCATGGAGGCGGCGGACGAGATCGGGCTGGCGGTCATCGCCACGACCCTGACCCTGGTGGCGGTCTTCCTGCCGACGGCCTTCATGGGCGGGGTGCCGGGCAAGTTCTTCGTCCAGTTCGGCATCACCGCCGCGGTGTCGGTGGTCGCCTCCCTCATGGTGGCGCGCCTCCTGACCCCCATGATGGCCGCCTATTTTCTCAAGGCCCACCCGGAGGGCAACCGCGATAGCCTCATCATGACCGGCTATCTGGCGGCGGCCCGCTGGTGCCTGGATCACCGCAAGACCACGGCCCTGGCCGCCATCCTCTTCTTTGTCGGTTCCATGCAACTGCTTGCCCCTGCTGCCCAAGGGCTTCGTCCCCGCCGCGGACCGTGGCCTGACCAGCATCAAGCTGGAATTGCCGCCCGGCAGCTCCCTGGATGACACCCGGATCGGCGGCGGAGCGGGCCCGGGTCTTGTTAATGCCCATGGAGGAGATCCTGGGCATCTTCACCGCCGTGGGCAGCACCGCGGGCCAGGGCCCCCTGGCGATGGGCGGGGCCAAGGATGTGCGTCTGGCGACCCTGACCCTGCGGCTCGTCCATCGCCATGACCGTGACCGCACCCAAGCCCAGTTGGAACGCGAGATCCGGGAGCGCCTGGGGGCCCTGCCCGGCGTGCGGGTCGCGGTCGGCGCCGCTCAGTCCGGCGAGAAGCTGCAGATATCCCTCGCGAGCGATGACCCCATTGCCCTCGCCGCCGCCGCCAAGGCCGTGGAGCGGGACCTGCGCACCCTGCAAGGGGTGGGCAACGTCACCTCCGGTGCCAGCCTGCAGCGACCCGAGATCCAGATCCGGCCGGACTTCGCCCGCGCCGCGGACCTGGGCGTGACCACCTCGGCCCTGGCGGGGGCAGTGCGGGTGGCGACCTCCGGGGACTTCGGGTCAACCTGCCCAAGCTCAATCTCCCCCAGCGTCAGATCCCCATCCGGGTGCGCCTGGACCGGGCCATGCGCACGGACCTGGAGGCCATCGCCCAGTTGCGCGTCCCCGCCAAGGTGGGGTCGGTGCCCCTATCCGCCGTCGCCAGCCTGAGCCTGGGGAGCGGCCCGGCCCAGATCGATCGGGTGGATCGGATGCGCAATGTCAGCATCGACGTCGAATTGGGGGGGCGCCAGCTCGGCGCCGTGCTGGCGGAGGCCAATGCCCTGCCGGCACTCCAGGATCTGCCGCCCGCGGTGAGCCGGGTCGAGCAGGGGGATGCCCAGCGCATGGCCGAGCTCTTCGCCTCCTTTGGCACCGCCATGCTCATCGGCGTCCTCTGCATCTATGCGGTGCTGGTCCTGCTCTTTCATGATTTCCTGCAGCCCTTCACCATCCTGGCCGCCCTACCCCTGTCCCTGGGCGGGGCCTTCCTGGGCCTGCTGCTGACCGGCAACAGCTTTTCCATGCCCTCTATCATCGGCGTCCTCATGCTGATGGGCATCGTCACCAAGAACTCCATCCTGCTGGTGGAATACGCCATCGTCGCCCGCCGGGAGCACGGCATGGAGCGCCGCCCCGCCATCCTGGATGCCTGCCACAAACGCGCCCGCCCCATCGTCATGACCACCATTGCCATGGGCGCCGGCATGTTACCGGTGGCCCTGGGTCTGGGCGCCGAGCCCAGCTTCCGTGCCCCCATGGCCATCGCCGTCATCGGCGGGCTCATCACCTCCACCTTTCTTAGCTTGCTCGTCATCCCAGTGGTCTTCACCTATGTCGATGACCTGCTCAAGCTGCTGAAGCGGCTGGTGCCGCGGGGGCATGCGGTAGGGCCGGACTCGCAGGAGCGGGGAAATTCTTCTACTTTAGAGCCCAAGGTTGCTTCTGGGCCATAATGTCCAGCTAGTCGCCGCCGGCACCTGGGGACCTGTCCGGGTACCCGTGACAGGCAGGTTACCCGAGCGGTACACACCCCATCAGTCATGTCCCAGGCAAGAGCCTGCACAGAAAATACGGATTCCCATGAACAACCCGGATCAAGCCCTCGACGAAAACAAGCTCATCGCCCAGCGGCGGGAGAAGCTGCGCGCCCTGCGCGAGAACGGCATTGCCTTTCCCAATGATTTTCGCCGCAACGTGGTGGCGGGGGAACTGCTGGCGGAGTATGGCGACCGGGAGCCCGAGGAACTGGAGGCCCTGAGCCTGAGGGTCAAGGTCGCCGGGCGGCTCATGAGCCGGCGGGTCATGGGCAAGGCCAGCTTCGTCCATCTCCAGGATATGTCCGGCCAAATCCAGTTGTTCGTCCAGCGCGACACCCTGGGCGAGGAGGACTATGGCTGGTTTAAGCGCGATCTGGACCTGGGGGACATCCTCGGCGCCGAGGGCGTCCTCTTCAAGACCAAGACCGGCGAGTTGTCGATCCGCGTCGAGACCCTGCGCCTCCTCACCAAGGCCCTGAGGCCCCTGCCGGAGAAGTTCCACGGCCTGACTCACCAGGAAAGCAAATATCGTCAGCGCTACCTGGACCTCATCATGAACGAGTGCGCCCGCAAGACCTTCCGCGCCCGCACCCGCATCATCCAGTACCTGCGCGGCTATCTGGACCGCCGCGGCTACCTGGAGGTGGAGACGCCCATGATGCAGGTGATCCCCGGCGGCGCGGCGGCGCGGCCCTTTGTCACCCATCACCACGCCCTGGACATGCAGTTGTTCCTGCGCATCGCCCCGGAGCTCTATCTCAAGCGGCTGGTGGTGGGCGGCTTCGAAAAGGTCTATGAAATCAATCGTAACTTCCGCAACGAGGGACTCTCCACCCGCCACAATCCCGAGTTCACCATGGTCGAGTTCTACGAGGCCTACGCGGATTACGAGGATTTGATGGATTTGACCGAGGACCTGCTGCGCGGCATGGCCCAGGAGGTGACGGGCTCCACCCAAGTCGCCTACCAGGGGGAGACCTATGACTTTGGCCGGCCCTTCACGCGCGTGACGGTGCGCGAGGCCATCCTGCGTTATGGCGAGGACATAGCGCCCGAGGATATCGACAGCCTGGAGCCGGCCCGCGCCCTGGCCAAGCGGCTAGGACTCACCTTCAAACCCAGTTGGGGGTTGGGCAAGGTGCAGATGGAGATCTTCGACAAGGTCGCCGAGCACCAACTCAAGGACCCGACCTTTATCACCCAGTACCCGACCGAGGTCTCGCCCCTGGCGCGGCGTAACGATCAGGACCCCTTCGTTACCGACCGCTTCGAGTTTTACGTCGGCGGCCGCGAGCTGGCCAATGGCTTCTCCGAGTTGAATGACGCCGAGGACCAGGCCGAGCGGTTCCGGAAACAGGTGGAGGAAAAGGACGCCGGCGACGAGGAGGCCATGCACTTCGACGCCGACTATGTGCGTGCCCTGGAACATGGCATGCCCCCCACCGCCGGCGAGGGCATTGGCATCGACCGCCTGGTCATGCTCTTCACGGATTCCGCCTCCATTCGCGACGTCCTGCTCTTCCCGCACATGCGGCCGGAGGATTGAGCCTCTTGCTCAGAACCGCACCCGCACCCGGTAAGTGAGCACCGTCTCGCCCTCGGCGGGGATCTTGATCTCCCACTCGGCCAGGTTGGCGCTGACCTTCTGGTGCGGATGACTGGATTCCAGAATCTTCCAATCGCCGGGTATGGGTTCCCGGACCTTGACCGTGACGGCCTCCGGCTTGGCGTTGCGCAGGTGGAGGCGGTAGGCGGTCTCGAACTGGTACTGCCAGGGTCCCGTGCCGGAAAGCTTGACGAAGTCAGTCTGGGTCTTGTCCGCGGTCACGTCAAAGGCCTCGCCGAGCTTGAGGCGCAGGGTCTCATTTTTCGGGGTGTGGTCGATGCTATCCTCGCCCACGAACTGGGCCTTGCCCTGGGAATCCTTCTTATAGATGCGGACCAGGCCCTTGGGCAGGGGTAACCCCAGGTTGGCCTCCTCGCGGTTATCGATTTCCAGGAAGACGCTGGCCTTGAGCTTGACGCCGATCTCGGTTTGCTGGGCACGATAGTAATAATCGTTGCCCTTGAAGATCAGCTCCTTGCGCGCGGGTATGCCCTGCGCCGCCAGCAGGGCCACCTGCTTGGACTGGTTGTCGGCGATGGTGGTGGGCCGGGCCAGACTGTAGAGGTGATATTCGAACAGGGCCTCCTCCTCCATCATGGGGGCCGCGGCCGCCATCATGCGCATGCCCTCCTTTTGCATGGCCGGGCTGGGCAGGTCCCGCACCCGATTGACATCCCCGGCGACGAGCTGGAGCTGGGCATCGCGGTAAGGGGTGCCGCTGGTGTTGTTGAGCGTGACCCAGCCGGTGAGGTCGAGATGGCTGTCGTCGGCGGCGAGTTCCCCGACGTAATCCGCCTTCCAGGACAGGCCCGCCGTCAGGTAGGACAACTCCAGTTCCTGGGGGCCGGCCAGGCCGTTGTCCAGCTTCATGACCAGGGTCGGGCGGTCGCGCAGGTTGGGCGGCAGTTCGCGAAAGACGATGCGGCCGGGCTGCCCGGTCTCGATGCGGTCGCCGATGCGCAGCACGGTCCCCTCGGCGGCGGCGAGCACCGTGGCCTCCTCCTCGGTCTCCTCGCCGGTGGTGGGGTGGACCTTGATGACCCCGACCGGGCGGCCGACGTACTTCTCCAGCAGCTTGCCCGGGGGTGAGCAGGTCAAAGTCGAAATTCTGCTCGATGACCTTGAGGTTGGCCCCCTCGGTCAGGCCCCGCAGCAAGGCCGTCTCCGGCTGAATGCGGGCGCTGACATCGCGAAAGGCCAGATCCAGCCCCCCGACCGGCAGCTCCAGGCGGCGGCGGTCCTTCACCAGGGCCAGGTCCTGGTTGTAGATGGTCACCGCGACCGCGGTCTGGTCATCCAGGGTGCTGCGTCTTTCTTCGGCGGTAGTTGCCATGGTGGCATGACTCCATAGCAAGGCTGGCAGGAGACAGAGAGGGGTGATGGCGGCGTTCATGATCTTTCCGGGTCGGGGCTGGCGAGGGGATGGTCAAAGCCTAGCTCAAGAAGACCCGAGGCGCGAGGGGAGGGGGCCAGACGGGGTAGGCCTGGAACATTAGCCCCGCCGTCTGAATAGGGTCAGGATAATTACGCACGTACCCGCGGGGTCCCAAGCATGAAGTCGAGCGATCCCGCCGTCCCCCTCACCAGTTAGGTCGGTCAGAGCCAGCAGGTCGGCATGGCTGCCGTCAGCCGTTGGCGAGCTGCAAAACCATCGGAACCTGGGGAGGGCCTCAGTCGGTTTTTTTCATCTCCAGGACGATCATGGGCCGACGCTTGGGGCCATTTTCGTCGAGGCCGGGCGCGACCACGCGGATGGTGCGCGAACTGCCTCTTAGGGAGGGCAGATTAAGGTCGAGATAGCGGGCGAGGAGTTGCTTGGCCTGATTGCCCTTGAGCTTGCGGAGCTGGCGTACCTTGCCTAGGGCCTCGTCCGTGGGTTTGGTGCCACCATTGCGACGATAGTGGCGAATCACCGCCTCGGTGTAGGAAAGGGTTTCGGCATAGGTAACCATGCTGCCGGTACGATCCACCACGCCCTCACCGGCGTTATAGGCCATGATGACCCGGCCGTAGTCATTCTTATATTTGCCAAGCAGACGCTTGATGTGGCGGGTGCCCGTGTCCAGGTTTGTCTCGGGATCGAAGAGCTTCTCCCGTTCAGTCACCCCATAATCGGCACCGGTACCCGGCATGATCTGCATGAGTCCCAGGGCGCCGGCGCGTGACACGGCCTGGGTATCGTAAGCCGATTCGGCGGCCACCACCGCCTTGACCAGGGCCAACTCAACGCCGTGACGTTTGGCCGCCGCCTCGACCATGGAGTCGATCTCCGCCCGGGCGGGAACCGGCTTGGGATCGGTGACCGCAGCCTCCGAGACCTCCGCCAAGGGCGTGGCTGCCGGGTCGGACGCGGAGACAACCGCGGGCGCCTCGATGTTGGCAAGCACCAAGCCCGGCAGCAGCAGGGCAAGGCATAACCAATGGAGGGGTATTTTCGGTGACATGGACATTCACTCCGGCTGAACTTAACGACATTCTACCTCTACCGGCCCCATTCCTGGCAAGGAGGCCTCGCCTTCCCACTCCCGATCATGGGCTTTCTTGAAAACAAGCGCCCGTCGGCTTATGACCTCCCCTTGCCGGTCCGCCGCTGACGACAGGGTGCTAGCGGAGGGCATAGAATGCCATGAAGATTTCCTGATTTTGCCCCGCATGGCATGACTCCGTGTCCAAGAAGACCCTTTCCAGATTTTCTTCCCTAGCCATCCCCCAGCTTAATGTCCACCTGGATACCACCGCACCCGTGCCTCCGGGATGCCGCTAATCCCGCCCCTGATGCCCTCAGTAGCAATCAGCCGTGAGTTACTCCTTGCCAAGATCCTATCAAGACCCGCTTAGTCAGGGCTCATCCATGCCGAAATTTCCTCTTTTCTATCTCGTTCAGCCGATCTTGCCGGAGGCGCACCGGTTCGCCGTGGAACTGCGCATCAAGACGACTCCAGCCGAGCCCCTGATGCTGTCCTTGCCGGCCTGGACCCCGGGGAGCTACATGATCAGGGACTTTGCCCGCAACATCCTCTGCATGGAGGCGGTGGATGAGGAGGGATCGCTAGCCTTGGAGAAGCTCAACAAACAGACCTGGCGTCTGGTCCCGCGCGGGAATCCCGTCAGCGTGCGGATGGAGGTTTATGCCGGCGATTTGAGTGTACGCTCGGCCCATCTGGACGATAGCCATGGCTATTTCAATGGCGCCAGCCTGTTTTTGCGTGTCAGCGGCCTGGATAGGGCCCCTTGTCAGGTGGAGATCCGCCGCCCCAGTGGGGATAGCTATGCGCATTGGCGTCTGGCCACCAGTCTCAAAACTCGGGAGGCCGAGCCCTTTGGCTTTGGCATTTATGAGGCCGACGACTACGAGGACCTCATCGATCACCCCGTCGAGATGGGCCTCTTCAGCCTGATTCCCTTCGAGGTGCTTGGGATACCACACTGGATCTCCCTGACCGGCCGGCATTGGGCCGACGAGTCCCGGCTCCAGCAGGATCTGCCGCGCATTTGCGCCACCCATGCCGCCCTCTTTGGGGAACTGCCCATCGACCGCTATCTCTTCCTGACTCAGGTGACGGCTGATGGTTACGGTGGCCTGGAGCATCGCTACTCCACCAGCCTGCTCTGCGCGCGCGACGACCTGCCGGTGGTGGGCATGGCTAAGCCCACCCCGGGTTACACCCGTTTTCTGGGTCTCTGTAGCCACGAATATTTCCATCTCTGGCACGTCAAGCGCATTCGCCCCCATGCCTTCGTGGGCGCTGGCCTGGAGCAAGAGGTTCACACGCGCCTGCTCTGGGTCTTCGAGGGCATCACCTCCTATTACGATGAACTGGCTCTGGTGCGCAGCGGCTGTATCGAGGAGGCGGGGTATCTCGAACTGCTGGCGGAGGCCATCAGCCGGGTCCTGCGCACCCCAGGGCGCCTGATGCAAACTCTGGCCGAGTCCAGCTTCGATGCCTGGACGAAGTTTTACCGGCAGGACGAGAACAGCCCCAACGCCATCGTCAGCTATTACGCCAAGGGTGCCCTGGTGGCCCTGGCGCTGGATCTGATGATCCGCCGCGACACGGCGGGTGCCCGGTCCCTGGATGACGTGATGCGCGCCCTCTGGGAACGCCATGGCCGGACTGGGCATCGGCCTGGAGGAACGGGGCCTCGAGGCCCTGGCGTCGGAGGTGACGGGCCTGACACTGGGGCCCTTTTTCCAGATGGCACTGGACTCCACCCAGGACCTGGACCTGGCCGGGCCTCTGGCGGAAATGGGCATCGGGATGCGCCTGCGGGCGGCGCGTCATGCCAAGGATCTCGGCGGTCTGGCAGAGCGGTGACGCCGATACCCCGGTGCCGCCGGCCCTGGGCCTGCGCCTGCGGCCCGATGGCGGCGAGCCCCAGATTGCCCACGTCCTCACCGGCGGACCGGCCCTGGCGGCCGGGCTCGCGCCCGGGGATACCCTGGTGGCCCTGGATGGCCTGCGCGTTACCCGCGACAACCTGGACAAGCTGCTGCTGGCGGCGGGGGAGGGCACCGAGGTCGAGATCCATGCCTTCCGCCGCGACGAACTCCAGGTCCGCCGGGCGCTGCTCGCCCCAGCCCCCCGGGATACCTGCGAACTCTGGCTGCTGGAGGACGCCCCGGAGGAGAGCCGCCGGCGCCGCACCGCCTGGCTAGGGCCGCGCGGCTGAGGTCGCCGTGGAGACCCATCTGCGGCTGGTGCGTCACCTGGCGGATGGCCAGTATCACTCGGGCGAGACCTTGGCGAGCACCCTGGGCCTGAGCCGCGCCGCCATCTGGAAGGCGGTGCGCAAGGCCAGCGAGCGTCTGGGGTTGGCGATCGAGTCGCGCCGGGGCAAAGGCTATCGGCTGACGGCACCCCTGGAATTGCTGGACCCGGAGCGATTGCTGGGCGCCATGAGCCCCGCGGGGCGGGGCCGGATCAGCCGGCTGGACCTCTTCGATGACATCGATTCCACCAACGCCCATCTCTTGCGCGCGGGTCAGGCCGGCGCCCCCAGCGGCACCCTCTGCCTGGCCGAGCGTCAAACAGCCGGTCGCGGCCGGCGCGGCCGTGCCTGGGTCTCGCCCTTCGGCGCCAACCTCTATCTATCCCTGCTATGGCGGTATCCGGGCGGTCCAGGGGAACTCGGTGGCCTCAGTCTGGCCGCCGGTGCGGCCCTGGCTCGGGTGCTGGAGGACGCCGGCGTGGCCGACATCGGGCTTAAATGGCCCAACGACCTGCTCTGGCGACGCCGCAAGCTGGGGGGGCTACTGCTGGAGGTCGCCGCCGAGGCCCAGGGGCCGAGCCTGGTCGTGGTCGGCCTGGGCCTCAACACCCAACTGCGGGGCGACCAGGTCCAGGGCATCGACCAGCCCTGGGTGGATCTGGACGAAATCCTGGGGCCCCGTGGCTATAGCCGCAACCAGATGGCCGCTCACCTGGCGGAGGCCCTGACCGCCACCCTGGAGGCCTATGGCCGGGAGGGGCTGGCCCCCTTCCTGCCTCTTTGGGAAAGGTATGACCGCTATCGGGGCGAAGAGGTCGAGATCCGCCTGGGCGATCGCCTCATCCGGGGTATCCAGTCCGGTATTACGGCCCAGGGTACCCTCAGGCTGGAGGTCGCCGGCGAGACCCGGATCTTTAATAGTGGCGAGGTGAGCCTGCGTCTGGCCCACCCGGAGACGGCCCCGGCAACCACCTGGACTGGCTAGGTTTTTTTCGAGATCAGCCAGTAGGTCAGGCCCAGGGCCAGGACGGCCGCCGCCGAGGCCAGGATGTAGTCCGGGGACACCTTCTCGAAATCCAGGACGATGATCTTGCGGCAGATGGCCATGAGGGCGGTGGCGATGACCAGTTGCACCGGCAGGACATCGGCCCCCAGATAGAGGCGGATGTTGATGAAGATTTCAATGGCGATCAGGACCGCCAGGAAGGCGCCAAAGGTCTCGAAGAGGTCGCTGATGTCGAGGAGCAGGACGGGCGGCTCGCTCAGCCGTTGGTAAAGGATCCAGATGACATCCGCCACGCCCCAGATAATGACCAGGGCCATGAGCACCGCCAGCACCCGGATGCCGGCCCGGATGAGGAAATGCAGGTGGCGGATCAGGGGGTCTTCATGTTCCTGGGGTAATTCCTCGTGGAGGACTTTGCGGTGGTGGTCTGGATCGCTCATGGAGTCTCCTGGGGTTAGGGTGGGAGTTTTACAGCCAATGGTCTCGCTGCCAAAGGCTTGTGTCTGCGTTAGGCCAGGGGCTCAAAGGGTCCACAGGGGCCCCTCTTGCATAGTGGCAATCTGCTCGCGTAACTCCAGGATGCGGTCCTCCCAGTAACGCTGGGTGTTGAACCAGGGGAAGGCGAAGGGGAAGGCGGGGTCCTCCCAGCGGCGCGCGATCCAGGCGCTGTAATGAAGCAGACGTAGGGTACGCAGGGCCTCGAGCAGATGCAGCTCGCGCGGGTCGAAATCGCGGAAATCCTCATAGCCAGCAAGAACATGGCCCAATCCGGCGGACATCTCCTGGCGGTCTCCGGACAGCAGCATCCAGAGGTCCTGCACCGCTGGCCCCATGCGGCTGTCGTCGAAATCAACGAAATGGGGCCCGGCGTCGGTCCACAGGAGATTGCCAGCGTGGCAATCGCCATGCAGGCGCAGGTAGCGGATGGGGCCTGCCCGATCGAAGAGTCGCCGTACCTCGTTCAGGGCATGAGCCGAGACGCCCTCATAGACGGTCCGCAGTTCCGGCGGGAGCCAGCCCTGTTCCAGCAGCAAGGCCCGCGGCTCTTCCCCAAAGCTGGCGATGTCCAGGGTAGGCCGGGCATGGAAGGGCGCAATCTCCCCAAGGGCGTGAATTCTACCCAGGAAGCGCCCTATCCACTCCAATACCACGGGGTCACCCAACTCCGGCGCCCGGCCACCGCGGCGTGGGCTCAGGGAGAAGCGATAACCGCCATGGGCGTGGAGGGTCCGCCCCTGGATGGCCAGGGGCGGCACCGCTGGGATCTCCCGTTCCGCCAGTTCCAGGGTGAAGGCGTGCTCCTCCAGGATGGCCGCGTCCGACCAGCGGCCTGGCCGGTAAAACTTGGCGATAAGGGGCGGACCCTCCTCGATGCCGACCTGATAGACCCGATTTTCATAGCTATTGAGGGCCAGCAGCCGGCCATCGGTGACCAGCCCCAGGGATTCGATCGCGTCCAGAATGCGGTCCGGGCTCAGATCGGCGTAGGGCCTAGCGTCGGATGAGATCATAGGCTTTATAATAGAAAAGTGAATCTCATCCTCGGATTGTATACCTACTTACCCTGACGGCCATGTAAAAGCGCAGCGAAAGTCGGTAGTCCCCGTAAGGCTTAGGCGCGATTGTGCCTCCGTAGAGGCGGCGATGTTTTAGTTCGTGTTGACATTCACGCCAGCCAGATTAGGGCGAGCAGGATGGACAACATGGCGATGTAGCGCGCGTTGAGCTTTTCGTCACGCGTGGCGATGCGCCTGAAGTGTTTGATGCAATTGAAGAACCGTTCGACCAAGTTGCGCGCTTGGTACTCATGGGCGTCAAACTCGCGCGGGTAGTGGTTGCCGGCGCGCGCGGGGATATTGGCCTTGCCCTGACGGGCATGAATCAAGTCGATCAACTGCTGGGAGTCATAACCCTTATCGGCGACGACCTGCTGGAGGGGCAGGTCCTCAAGCAACGGCTCGACCTGTGTGACATCGTGCACCTGCCCACCCGTCAGGAGCCCTCGCACCGGGTTGCCGAGGGCATCGACGACCGCGTGGATCTTGGTACTCAAGCCACCGCGCGAGCGCCCGATCCTGGGGGGCCGTTTTTTTCGCCGCCCCGGCACCGTGTTGATGCACACGAATCACCGAACTTTCTATGAAAATATCTTTGAAATCGGCATCTTGTGCGAGTGCGCCAAACACGGCCTCCCACACCCCGCAGACCTGCCAGCGGGCCAAGCGCCGATACACGCTATGCCAATTGCCGAAGGCGTCCGGCAGGTCACGCCCGGGTGCGCCCGTGCGCAGGATCCACAACACCGCCTCGACAAACACACGGTTGGCCGCCGCCGTTCGGCCCGGATGAGTCGCCTGGCCCGGCAGTAACCCCTGGATGCGGTTCCACTGGTCGTCGCGTAGTATCTTTCTAACCATTTTGATGATTCCATAACATACATTTATGCCACTATATCAAACTGAATGTCAACGAAACCTAATGGTTCTTATACGATATTTGCTCGTTGGTGTTGCGAATACATTGGTCGGATTAGGCGCCATTTACTTCGCTATGTATTTTTTGCGACTGGATATTTTTCAGGCAAACGCGCTCGGCTATTCGGTGGGTATATTGCTAAGTTTCGGGCTGAACAAGGCTTGGACTTTCAGAAATAACGATCAGGTTATTTATAGTTTCCTGCGTTATTTACTGGTACTTGCCGTAGGCTATCTTGCTAATCTGGCTACAGTTATAATTTCGAACTCCCATTTCGGATTAAATCCTTATATAGCTCAAGCGCTGGGAGTTATTCCCTATACGGCTATAGGGTTTATGGGCAGCCGTTATTTCGCTTTTCGTACACAGGGAGGCATAGAAGCGACAATAATCCATGCGCACGAGGCAACTGTTTTTAACAAGAAACCCCTGATTTCCCGCATGATAGATCTAAGTGTTGTTGTGCCTTGCTATAACGAGGAAGCGGTATTGCTGGAAACGACCCGCCAGTTGGAAGATCTGTTCCGGCAACTTATTAACGAAGACAAGATTACGCCCAATAGCCGCATATATTATGTCGACGACGGAAGCCGTGACCGGACCTGGGAGTTGATAGAGTTTTTATCTGAAGGCCACGAATTCATTCACGGAATCAAGCTGTCACGCAATCGCGGCCATCAAAATGCTTTATTGGCTGGTCTATTAACGGCGAAAGGAGAGGTAATAATCAGCATAGACGCGGACCTGCAAGACGAATTGTCCGCGATTAAGAAAATGATTGAATTCTATGCGGCAGGCTACGATATTGTGTATGGCGTTCGTGCCGCCCGTAGAGCCGATACGTTCTTTAAGAGTTTTACTGCAATAGCCTATTACCGTCTGTTAAGCATCATGGGGGTGGAAATTATCTATAATCATGCTGACTACCGGTTGATGAGTCGGCAAGTCATTGAGGCGCTGAGAGAATTTGGCGAAGTTAATTTATTTCTTCGCGGCATAATTCCACAATTAGGATTTTCATACGCTCTTGTATATTACGACCGTGCCGAACGTTATGCCGGCGAATCAAAATATCCGCTGAAAAAAATGCTCTCATTCGCATGGCAAGGCATCACATCCTTCTCGGACTTGCCTTTGCGTCTTATTACAGGTATTGGGCTGCTAGTATCGCTGATTAGTTTCTTGATTACACTTTGGGCAATTGCGGTACGTCTGTTTACTCAAGATGCGATACCTGGCTGGGCCTCCACTGTTTTACCTATCTATTTTTTAGGAGGTATACAGTTACTATGTCTAGGAATTATAGGTGAATATCTAGCTAAAATCTACTCCGAAACCAAACGTCGTCCTCGTTACATCATCGAAAAAATGATTTAACCATGAAAAATGATCTAGGGCGTTGGTGCACCAACCCCCCTCCCCACGGTCTAAAGGCGAGATACCCACACGAGAGGCAGTACCCTGACCACCACCCAGCAACCGTCCGCGACCGACAAGTACGCCAAGGCTAAACGTACTGGGTAACCCACTGGCCGGAGTACGATCGCGCCCTGGTGGAGCGGGGCAACCTGACGCCGTGGTTTGATGAAGCATTCCTGAGCAAGCACTGGCGTCCCGCGCCGACCGGTCGGCGCGGTGCCCCCTGCCGCTATTCGGAGGTCGCCATCCAAACGCGGTTGACCCTGAAGGTGCTGTTCCAACTGCCGTACCGGATGGTGGCAGGTTTCGGCCGTTCCCTGATGGCGAGGGTGGGCGCGGACCTGCCCATCCCCGATCACACCCAGGTGTCGCGCCGTGCCAAGACCCTGACGGTCCGGCTGCCGCGCCGGGGCGCGACGGCACCGCGCCACATCGCCATCGATGCCACGGGGATAATAATTTATGGCGAGGGCGAATGGCAGGTGGGTATGCATGGGGCGAGCAAGCGCCGAATCTGGCGGAAGATCCACCTGGCGGTCGATACCCACCGCCTGGAGATCGTCGCGGTGGCAGTGACGACCGCCGACTGGATCGATGGTGAAGTCGGTGCCGACCTGCTGGACCAAATCGAGGGGCCGATTAAGCAGATCGATGCTGATAGCGCCTACGACAACCACGCCACCTATGAGGCCGCGATAGCCCCGGGCGCCGATCTGGTGGTACCACCGCGCGCGTCGGCGGTCCCTTGGGCAGCCGATCATCCGCGCCCTTCAGGAGATCGCCGAACAGGGCCTGGCGGCGTGGCAACAGCGCACCTAGTACCACCCGCCGGAGTCTGGCGGAAAATGCCAGGTATCCCCTCAAACAGCTGTTTGGCGAGCGGTTGGCGTCACGCCGCTTCGACATCCAAGTCGCGGAGGTCCAGATCCGCGTCGCGTACTCGATACCACGACCGCTCTCGGCATGCCGGTCTCAGAGCCGGTAGGGGTTGGTCTGCCCTGAGAAAATGGGAAAGGGAGGAATATACCCTTCAATTTATTTATGCACCAACGATAGGAGGTTAGAAATGTCTAATAAAAAAAAGAATTTGATTATCACATGCTTTATTATTTTATCAATAGTAATCATTGGATTTGTACTATTCAAAGCCCCTTATCCAGGGGTTGCTGATCAAGATGATTTTTATAGAGTTATGGCTTCATCAGGATTAGGGTTAACTGATGCCGTTAAAAATAACCCAAATTTTAATAGGTTCTTTCAATACATTGTAACAGATTATCAAATTTTAGATCAATCATTCAGTCAAATAATTTATTCAATAACAAATACAACAATGGCAATTCCGATATACTTAATTTCATTTATTTGTGGTATATTTGGAACTTCAATTTTTAAAACTAGTTTATTTAGCAATTTTCTATGCAGTTTTTTACTTGTTATCCATGGTTTTAATACTTAAATATCTAAACATAAAAAACAACTTAAAATTGATATTGCTTTCTGCATTAACTTTATTTGTTTTCTTTGATGGTAATTATTTAGTTTGGTTTAATAGTTTATATGGTGAACCAATGATGCTTCTTTCATTACTACTGTTCCTTGCATCAACACTATATTATCTGCACTATAAAAATACAGTAAAAAGTGATAAGAATGTAACTCTAAGAATCTTCTTTATAATATCATCATCATTCTTATTATTAGGTTCAAAGCTTCAATTAATGACTGCAATTCCTGTAGTGTTATTTATAGTAATTAAAGCTCTATATGAAAATAGAAAAGTGCTGAATAAATTTGCTATTGCCATATTTGCACTAATGCTAATTGGAGTTATCATTTACCCAATAAATGCTAGCAAAAATAATGTTGGTATAAGCAAAGATAATAATTACAACTCAGTATTCTATGGGGTGTTAAAGGATTCACCAGATCCTATACAGGATTTAATTGACATGGGTCTTGATCCAGATTTGGCTTCTGAAGCTGGTAAACATGCTTATGAACCAACAGAAAAATATAAAAAGTATGTTCCAAGAACTCCACTTACAGAAGAAGTATTCTACAAAAATATGAGTAGAGGAAAATTAGTTAAATTCTATTTAACTCATCCCAAAAGATTTTTTGAGGGGATGGAATATACAACAGATAGTGCATATTACACAAGCACTGCTTTAGGTAAATACTCGCAAAGTGAAGTAAGTGAACCAACATCAGAATTTAAGAGATTTACAACTTGGTCATATATAAGAGAAAACTTTATGCCAAGAAGCCTCTTCTTTATTTCAATCATATTTATTATTGCAATAGCTGTTAGTGCTTTTATTTTCTTAATAAACAAAAATGTTAAGGAAATAAAAGATAAGATTTATCTATATTGGTGCTTATTATTCCTAGCTGTTCTTCAATTCCCAATGCCATTCGTAGGAAATGGGCATGCAGATACATCAAAACAACTGTATTTATTTAATTTTATTTTTGACATTATATTAGTAAGTTTAGTTTATGTGATATTTTCTGTAGTTATTAATAAATTTTCAAGGAGAAAAATAAATGCTTAACTTAAAGATTAACAACCACCGGCTTTCAGCCGGTGGTTGTTAAGTCGGTTAGATCAGCACCATCAGTGCGGCATACCCCGGAGCGAAGTCTCCCTCCGGGTTGATGCCAATGGCCGATCAGGGAACTCGCTCCCTATCCCAACAACTTTTCCAAAATCCGCCGATAGATGGTGGAGAGCTGATCCAGTTCCTCGACGCCGATGCACTCGTTGACTTGATGGATGCTGGCGTTGATCGCGCCCAGTTCCAGCACCTGGGCCCCGGTGGGGGCGATGAAGCGGCCGTCGGAGGTGCCCCCGACGGTGGAGAGTTCGGGCCGGTAGCCCATGATCTCCTCCACCGCCGCCGATGCGGCCTCGACCAGGTCGCCGGCGGGAGTCAGGAAGGGGTTGCCGGACAGGCGCCAGGTGAGTTCATAGTCGAGTCCGCCTCGGTCCAGGATGGTGGCGACCCGCCGCTGGATGGTCTCGGCGTCCAGTTCCGTGGAAAAGCGCAGGTTGAACTGGGCGGTGAGGGTGCCGGGGATCACGTTCTCGGCCCCGGTGCCTGTGTTGAGATTGGAGATCTGAAAAGTGGTGGGCGGAAAAAAGGCGTTGCCCTGGTCCCATTCCTCGTCCACCAACGCCACCAGGCAGGGGGCCAGGGCGTGCAGGGGGTTGAGGGCGCGGTGCGGGTAGGCGACATGACCCTGCTTGCCAATGACCTTCAGAAAGCCACTGAGGCTACCCCGGCGGCCGTTCTTCATGGTGTCGCCGAGGCGTTCGTGACTGGAGGGCTCGCCCACCAGGCACCAGTCGATCTTCTCCCCGCGTGCTTCCAGGGTCTCGACCACCCGCGCCGTGCCATCGACGGAGGGACCCTCCTCGTCGCTGGTGATCAGGAAGGCGATGGAGCCGGCATGATGCGGATGGTCGCGGACGAAGTCCTCGGCAGCCGTCACCATGGCCGCGATCTCGCCCTTCATGTCGCAGGCGCCACGACCATAGAGCAGACTGTCACGGATTTCGGGCTGGAAGGGGTGCGAGTCCCAGTCTTCCCGAGGTCCGGGTGGGACCACGTCGGTGTGACCGGCGAAGCAGAAGAGGGGGGCCCGGTCGCCCCGGCGCGCCCAGAGATTGGTAACTTCGTTAAAGGGCATGGGCTCGATGCGAAAACCCAGGGGGGCCAGGCGCTGGGCGATCAGGTCCTGACAGCCCCCATCCTCCGGGGTGACCGAGGGGCGCCGCAGGAGTTCCTGGGCCAGTGCGACCGTGGGGGTCATGATGGGAAGATCTCGGCGTAGGCGGCCTCGGAGAAACCCAGATAGCGGGCCTTGCCCGTGTCGATCAGGGGCCGGCGGATGATGGACGGCGTGGCGAGCATGACGCGGATGGCGCCCGCCTCGTCCAGTCCCTCTCGGACCTCGACCGGCAGCTTGCGCCACATCATGCCCTGACGGTTGATCAGCTGCTCCCAACCCAGCTCGGCGACCCAGGCTCGGACTTGGGCCTCGTCCAGGCCCTGCTTCTTATAGTCGTGAAAGTCATAGGCGATACCCCGCTCCTCGAGCCAGCGCCGCGCCTTCTTCATGGTCTCGCAGTTGGGAATACCGAAGAGCCTGATCATGGCCGCCCCTAGATATCCCGCAGTAATTCGTTGATGCCCACCTTGCCCCGGGTGCGCGCGTCCACCTGCTTGATGATGACGGCGCAGTAGAGGCTGTGACTCCCGTCCTTGGCGGGCAGATTACCGGGGACGACGACGGCGCCGGCGGGGACGCGGCCGTAGATGATCTCCCCGGTCTCGCGATGATAGATCTTGGTGCTGGCGCCGATATAAACGCCCATGGAGATGACGGCCCCCTCCTCGACGATGACCCCCTCCACGACCTCGGAGCGAGCGCCAATGAAGCAGTTGTCCTCGATGATGGTGGGCGCGGCCTGGACCGGCTCCAGTACGCCGCCAATGCCGACTCCGCCGGATAGATGCACGTTCTTGCCGATCTGGGCGCAGGAACCGACGGTGGCCCAGGTATCGACCATGGCGCCGGAATCGACATAGGCACCGATGTTGACATAGGAGGGCATGAGGACGCAGCCGGGGGCAATGTAGGCGCCGCGCCGCGCCGTGGCCGGGGGTACCACCCGCACCCCGGCGTCGCGGAAGTCACGGCTGTTGAAGTCCTGAAACTTGGAGGGGACCTTGTCGTAATAGTTGGTGAAACCGCCCTTCATGAAGGCGTTGTCCTCGATGCGGAAGGATAGCAGCACCGCCTTCTTGATCCAGTCGTTCACCACCCAGACGCCGTCGCGTTTCTCCGCCACCCGGATCTCGCCCCGGTCGAGGCGGTCGATGGTGTCCTGGACCGCGTCCCGGACCAGGGTCTCGACGCTCCGGGGGGTGATCTCGGCACGGTGCTCGAAGGCCTCTTCGATGGTTTGGCGGTTATCGCTCATGGGTATACTCCAAAAGGGTGGGAGGGCAGGGGGCCAGGGGGTTCATAGGGATTCGACAAAGCGCCGGATGCGCCAGGCGGCCTCGACGCATTCGTCCAGAGGCGCGACCAGGGCCAGGCGGGCGCGGCGGTGGCCAGGATCCTGGCCAGCGACCACCCGCGAGAGATAGGTGCCCGGCAGCAGGCTGACATGGGCGGCGGCAAAGAGGTCGCGGGCGAAATCCGGGTCCGGGATGGGCGTGACGGGCCAGAGATAGAAACCCGCGTCCGGGCGCGCGACCTCCAGGACGTCACCCAGGATCGCCAGGACCGCATCGAACTTGGCGCGGTAGAGGGACCGGTTGGCGATCACATGGGTCTCGTCGCGCCAGGCGGCGATGCTGGCGTGCTGATGCTGCACCGGCATGGCGCAGCCGTGGTAGGTGCGGTACTGGAAGAAGCGCTCGATCACCTCGGCGTCGCCGGCGATAAAGCCGGACCTCAGGCCCGGGACATTCGACCGCTTGGACAGGCTGTGAAAGACCAGGCAACGCCGGTAATCAAGCTGGCCCAGGGCGGCGGCCGCCTGAAGCAGGCCCACCGGCGGCCGCTCCTCGTCAAAATAGAGCTCCGAGTAACACTCGTCGGCGGCGATCAGGAAATCGAATTCCTCGGCCAACTGGATCAGCCGTTGCAGGGTCGCCAGCGGGATGACGGCCCCGGTGGGGTTGCCAGGGGAGCAGAGATAGAGGATCTGGCACCGTCGCCAGGTGTCCGCGTCCACGGCCGCGAAGTCCGGGATGAAGCCCTTCTCGGCCAGACAGGGCAGGAAGCGGGGTTCGGCCCCCGCCAGCAAGGCGGCGCCCTCATAGATCTGATAAAAGGGATTGGGCATCAGCACCAGGGGCTGGCGCGTGCGGTCCACCAGGGCCTGGGCGAAGGCGAACAGCCCCTCGCGGGTACCGTTCAGGGGCAGGATCTGGCGCTCGGGGTCCAGGCCGCCCGCGGGCAACTGGAAACGTCGGGTCAGCCAGTCGGCGATGGTCTGGCGCAGGGCCGGCAAACCCCGGGTGGTGGGGTAGGCGGACAGCAGGTGCAGATGGGCGATCAGGGTCTCGACGATGAATTTCGGCGTCGGGTGCTTGGGCTCGCCGATGGAGAGGGCGATGTGGCCGAGCCCCACCGGTGGCTCGATGCCCGCCTTGAGGGCGGCGAGCTTTTCGAAGGGGTAGGGTTGGAGCCGGGCCAGATCGGGATTCATGCGGGATGCCGGGGTTGTCGCCGAGGATCGAAAGTCAATTAGTATATCAGCCAATCAGGGGCGGATTACGGATCAACCACCAGCCGGAGACTCAGGCCGATGTCAGAAATCATGGGGATTCACCACGCCAGCCTCCTCGTCGCCGACACGGCGCGGGCCCTGGCCTTCTACCGGGATCTGCTCGGGCTGGCGGTCATCGTCGAGCGCCCGGACCTGGGCTTCCCGGGCGCCTGGCTCCGGGTCGGGGCACAACAAATCCATCTGCTGGAGCTCCCTAACCCGGACCCGGTGACGGGCCGCCCGGACCATGGCGGCCGGGACCGACACCTCGCCCTGCACGTCCAGGATCTCGACGGACTGGCCGGGCGTCTGGAACAGGCGGGGATTCCCTATACCCGCAGCCGCTCGGGCCGGGCTGCCCTCTTTTGCCGGGACCCGGATGCCAATGCCCTGGAGTTCATTCCGGCCCCCAGCCCTGCGGGGGAAAAGTGACGCAAGCTCCCCCTTGGCGACCCGGCTTGCGGTTGCGGAGATAACCCCCGAAAATATCCGCATCAAGTGCGGAGATACCTGTGGTCACCTATATCTGGCAACACCCTGCCTGGCCCCATTGGCGCTATGACCTGACCCGCCTGGCCACCCCCCTGGCCCAGGTCCGCCATGCCCAGGGCCGATTACTGGGGCGGGCGGAATCCCTCGGCTTCAAACTACGAGACGAGGCCTGGCTGGAGACCTTGACCCAGGATGTCGTCAAGACCAGCGAGATCGAGAACGAGTTCATGGACCGGGATCAGGTGCGCTCCTCCATTGCCCGACGCCTGGGGCTGGACATCGGCGCCATGGCGCCCATGGATCGTCACGTCGAAGGCGTGGTGGAACTGATGCTCGACGCCACCCGGCACTATGCCAGCCCGCTCACGGCGGCCAGGCTGTGCTCGTGGCAGGGTACCCTGTTCCCCACGGGCCGCAGTGGGCTGGTGGCCATCCGCGTCGCCGATTGGCGCGACGATGCCACCGGACCGATGCAAGTCGTCTCCGGCCCGATCGGTCGGGAAAAGGTGCACTACACCGCGCCACCCGCGGAGCGGCTGGCATCCGAGGTTGACCGCTTTTTGAGCTGGTTCGAACATCCCGGTGACCTGGACCCCGTGCTCCAGGCGGGATTGGCGCATCTTTGGCTGGTGACCCTGCATCCCTTTGACGATGGCAACGGCCGCATTGCCCGCGCGGTAGCTGATCTGGCGTTGGCGCGTTCGGAAGGGACGCCACAACGTTTTTATAGTCTGTCAGCCCAGATTCAGCAGGATCGCAAAGACTACTACGCCATTCTGGAACGCACCCAACAGGGTGATCTGGAGGTAACCGAGTGGCTGTTATGGTTTCTGGCCTGCCTGGGGCGGGCCCTGGCGCGGGCCGAGAATAGCTTGGCCGCCGTGCTCGGCAAGGCCCGCTTTTGGGAGCGTTACGCCAGTACCCCCATGAACGCTCGCCAAATCAAGGTGCTCAACCGCTTACTGGATGGTTTCGAGGGCAAGCTGACGACCAGCAAGTGGGCCAAGCTGGCGAGGTGCTCCCAGGATACCGCCTATCGCGACATTTTGGCCCTCATTGAATCGGGCGCACTGCGCAAGGCCGAAGGGGCGGGGCGGGGCACGCATTACCTTTTGGCGATGCCCACTGAAGATGCCGACTAAGGCGTACTCATCTCGTCATGCCTCTTCGTTGCTTATCCGGGGCAGTGTTGACTGAATCACCAATGGAATACCATGGCCCGGCCCGCTACCGGGGCCATCGGAGGCTCGTGTGCCAGACTATTTCAAACCCCTTTTCCATAAGCGCCTGCTTGCCGAGGCCCTTGGCGATTCGATGCCCAGGCCAGACGCGGCCCAGTTGGCCCTCGCCACAAGCTGGGCCACCAGCGCCGTCAATGGCAGCCTGCTGAGCCAGAAGGAAAAGCCGCTCCAAGGGCAGTTCCTGAGCGAGGTGTTCGATCGCCTCCTGGGCTACCATCAGCTCGTCGGCTCTGACGGGGAGCATCACATGGAGCCTGAGACCAGCTCCAAAGTGGTCAAGGGTTATCGCCCCCCGGATGCCCGCCTTGGCTGGTTTGGGGAGAAGGTGGACCTGACCCGGGCGGTCCTGGAACTCAAAGCCCCGGGCGCGGACCTGGACGCCAAGCAGGGGGCTGGCTATGGCAAGCTCACCCCGGTTGAGCAGGCCTTCGGCTACGCCGCCAAGGTCGATGGCTGTCGCTGGGTCATCGTCAGCAACTTCCTGGAAGTGCGGCTTTACCGCACCGATCGCGGCCAGGGCTACAGTCAGCGCTTTCGATTGGCCGAGCTAATTGATCCGGAGCGCCTGACCGCCTTTCTCTTCCTCCTGGGTCGTGCCACCCTGCTTGGCACTGATCCCAACCTCGCCAGCCCGGTCGAGCGCTTGGCCAGCCATACCCATGTCACCGAGGAGCGCATCACCAAGGCCTTCTATGTCTTCTATCGGGACCTGCGGCTCGATCTCTTCCGGCAATTACGGCGCGACAATGCCGCCCCCGGCGGGGTGGCGCCCGAGGACCATGCCACGCGCCTCCTCCAGCAGGCCCAAAAGCTCCTCGACCGTTGCCTCTTCATCTGCTTTTGCGAGGATCTCCGGCTGCTGCCGGCCGAGGTTCTGCGCAAGGCCCTGACTACCAAGAGCGAGGGTTTCGTCCAGGTAACCCGCTGGCAACAGTTGTGTGGGCTCTTCGCCGCCATGGACAAGGGCCTGCCGGCGCTGGGCATCCACGCCTACAACGGCGGCCTCTTCGCCCCGGATCCGGCCCTCGACGCCCTGATCGTCAGCGAGGCCAGTCTCGACAGCTTCAGCGCCCTGTCGGACCATGACTTCGAGACCGACCTCAACGTCAACATCCTCGGTCACATCTTCGAGCAGTCCATCACCGATCTGGAGCAGATCCGCGCCGAGATTCGCGGCGGGGTGGCTGACCAGCAACAGTCGCGGCGCAAGCGCGACGGCATCTTCTACACCCCGGATCTCATCACCCGTTTCATGGTCGCCCGCGCCATCGGCGGCTGGCTGGCGGCGCGTTATGCCGGGATCGAGGCCCGCTATCGCACCGGCAAGCCGGGTCCTCTGTCCAACGAGACCCGGCTCAAGATCTGGCTGAACTACCTGGAGGTGCTGCAACACATCAAGGTTTTGGACCTCGCCTGTGGTTCCGGGGCCTTTTTGGTGGCGGCCTTCGACTATCTGCTCGCCGAGTACGAGCGCGTCAACCGCGCCATCGGCGAATTGACCGGTGCCCCGGGCCAACTAGGGCTCTTCGACCTTGACCGCCAGATCTTGCAAGGCAACCTGTTTGGCGTTGACCTCAACCCGGAATCAGTGGAGATCACCAAGCTTAGCCTCTGGCTGAAGACCGCCCGCCGCGACCGACCCTTGAGCAACCTCGACGCTAACATCCGCCGCGGCAATTCCCTAGTCGCGCCACCCGGACCCAATACCAGCTCCGCCTTGGTGGCTGCCTTCGACAAACTCCCGGCCGACACACACCCCTTCGACTGGTGCGCAGCCTTCCCGGAAGTCTTCGCCGTCGGCGGCTTCGATGTGGTCATTGGTAATCCGCCCTATGTGCGCCAGGAGGCCCTGGGCCCCTTCAAGCCCTATCTGGCCCAGCGCTATGCCAGCTATCACGGCGTCGCCGACCTCTATGTCTATTTCTACGAGCGCGGCCTGGAGCTGCTGGCTCCGGACGGCAAGCTCAGCTATATCGTGACCAACAAGTGGCTGCGCGCCGGCTATGGCGAGCCCCTCCGGCGGCTCTTCAGCGAGCGCGCCGTCCTGGAGGAAATCATCGACTTCGGCCATGCCCCCATCTTCGAGGATGCCGATACCTTTCCCTGCATCCTCCTGCTGGGGCCCAGGTCCGGACAGGTGGGCGCGGGGGCGAGCGCCTCTCGGGAGGCTGGCGTCTTGGGTGCTACCGCCGCATCCCCAGGCCCAGCACCGCCGGTGGGGACGGCGAGTCCATCCGCCGGCATGGCCACCGCAGCCGGGGCGCGGGATGAGCCGCCGATGGTGAGCGTCTGCCCCGTCCCCCGTGACCGCGCCCCCGAGCTGTCACTGGAGCACTATGTTCACGAGCACGCCTACCCCGTGCCCTGGAGTCGTTACGACGCCAGCCCCTGGAGCCTGGAATCTCCGGAGGTCGAGGCCTTAATGGGCCGCCTGCGGGAGCGCGGCGTGCCGCTGGGGCAATTCGCTGGCTGCAAACCCATGTACGGCATCAAGACTGGCCTCAACGAGGCCTTTCTCATCGACGATGCCACCCGCGTCGCCCTGGTACGCGACGACCCGGCCTGCGCCGACATCATCAAGCCCTATCTGCGCGGCCAGGACATCGGGCGCTGGACGCCGGACTGGCAGGGGCTGTGGATGATCGTGCTCGCCTCCAGTGGCAACCACGCCTGGCCCTGGAGCGGGGGTGGGGAGGAGGCCGAGGCGCTCTTCGCCCGGAGCTACCCAAGCCTAAACAGGCACATGCAGCCCTTGAGGGAACGCCTCATGGCCCGCCAGGACAAAGGGCGGTACTGGTGGGAGTTGCGATCCTGCGATTATTACGCCGCTTTCGAGCAGCCCAAGATCGTCTATCAGGAAATCCAGTTCCACCCCCAGTACGCCCTATCGGAAGGGCCGCTTTACGGTAACAACAAAGTCTTCTTCCTGCCGACCGCCGACCTTTACCTCCTCGCGGTCCTCAACTCCCCGCTGCTGTGGTGGCACAACTGGCGTTACCTGCCACACATGAAGGACGAGGCCCTGAATCCCGCCGGCTTTCGCATGGAGGTCCTGCCCATCGCCGAGCCCACCTCGGCGATCCGCGCCGAGATCGAGGAGCGGGTCGCCGCGCTCCTCGCCCTGACCACCGCATCCCGTCAGCAGACCCAAGAGTTGCTGAAATGGCTTCGTTTGGAAATTTCGCTCGAAAAACCGGGCCAGCATCTGGAGGACTTTGCCCGCCTGAGCGGCGAGGCCTTCGTCGCCGAGGTTCGCAAGCGCCGCCCCAAGGGCGCCCCGCGCCTGAGCCCCGCCACTATCACCGAGCTGATCGCCACTCATGCCCACTATGCCCAGCCCCTGCAACGCCGGGCGGCCGAGATCCGCGACCTGGAGCGCCGCCTGTCCGACTTGGTGAATCAGGCCTACCGGTTGAGCGATGACGACATTGAGATCCTATGGCGCACGGCCCCGCCACGGATGCCATCGGTGGCGCCCTGAGCCGCCAACCCTGGCTATCCCGGACTGAGGCCATGGGTCCGCCGGGACTCGGGCCGGGGCCCAGTCAGAAGCGCGCGCTTTCCCCGGGGTTGAGGCTCAGCACCTGCGTGGGGGTCTCCCCAAGGGCCTGCCGGTACTCCGCGGGCGTGCCCTTGAGTTGCGGGATTGGTGCCGTAATGGATGGGAATCGCGTAGCGCGGCTTGAGGAACTCGCGGGTCGCGCAGGGCCGCGTCCTTGGGGTCCATGGTGAAGTGCCCGCCAATGGGGATCAAGACCAGGTCCGGGCGGTAATGGCTGGCAATCAAGCCGAGGTCGCCGAACAGCCCCGTGTCGCCCATGTGGTAGATCTTGAAGCCGTTTTCCAGCTCGATGATGAAGCCCGCCGGTTCGCCCCCGACGTGGATTTCCGGTTGCTGGGTCTCGGGATTGGTCCAGCGGTACTCCGAACTGTGCTCGGCGCGGGTCATGGTGATGCGGATACCCTCGCCCAAGGGCTGGATGGTGCCGCCCTTGTTGAAGCGGGGGGCGAGTTCCTGAGGCAGTTCGCCCAGCGCGACCAGGGTGTCGTTCAGGCCGGCCGGTCCGTAGAGGGGGACCTGGTGCTGTTTGGCCAGGGCGGGTCCGTCGCCCACATGGTCGCCATGGGCGTGGGTGACCAGGACCAGGTCGATCTTGCCGAGGGCGGCGAGGTCCTTGTGCTCGGGCGGGGTTTTGGGGTTCTTGGTGAGAAAGGGGTCGATCATGATCACCTTGCCCGTGACGCTGGTGATCTTGAAGGCGGATTGGCCGAACCACTGGACGGTGATCTGGCCTTCATCCGCGACCGCCGAGGTCGCGAGTATCAGGGGGACGAGCAGGTATGCGGTCAGCAGGCTGGGCCGTCGTGCGCCCGAGCGTGATCTTGGTCGATAGCATTGAGGTTTCCTCCCGAGTGGACAGTCGGGAGGATGTGGGTGGGGTGCCCCCCGTCTTCAAGCAGACGGGGGTAGGCCATCAGCCAGGATTTACCACTCTCCTGGCCTCAGGGCGCGGCCTCCACCCATGAACTCCGTAGTTTTTTCAACCGGGGGTGGACGCTTGCCTCCACCACTACTACTACTAACGCCACTGCGACAGATCTCCCGCTGGGCACGGCGCAGGCCCTCGCTGGCCTCCAGCAGCCCAGGATTCAAGGACAGCGCCTCTCTATACATCGCGACGCTTTCCTTGCACTTACCTTGCATCCGATATCTCTCCCCCGCCTCATAGGCCCACCACCCCGGGACGATATTGTTCGTCGGGGGAGGGTAGTCGTTGGGCATGGATGGGTCGTTCGGCATGGCTTGGCAGCCCATCAATAACCAGCCCATCAGGGCCAAGACCCATAAATTTCTCATGTCTTCCTCTCCTTGTTCTGGGTATCGGTTGGTCAAAAAAGGTGCGGTTGGAGCAACTGGCCAACCATAATATTAAGCAATTTTGAGCCAAGTATCGTGTGGAAGTCTCGCTTGTTGCAATTCTGCACACCCTGGCAGCGGTGGCGGTGCCTATCAAGGGGGCGGGATCAGGGCGGCGTCCCCCCGAGTGGGTCGCGATGCGGACTGACAGCCTTGCAGGGGTCGGCAATTATAGGGTCAATCCGGCGTGCTGGGCTTGGCCCGGTGCTTGGCCGAGATAAATACGCTGTGCGGCACATGGAGGAGGTTCGCCACCTTGCGCACCAGATACTCCTCGTGTTTGCATAACACCTGATCGGCGTAGGCGACCTGCCAAAGCCGCTCAATCAGGTCCGCCCGCTGCGCCGCGTCGAAGTTAGCGTTGACAAGCGAGGTGAATTGGTGATAGTCGGTCGCCTGCTCCCGCTCTTCGTGGGCGCAGGTAACGAGGCTTGTCGGCACTGGACCTCACCGGCTTTGACAGGGCGGCCGCCCAGACCAGGACCATGACGATTACCAGTGTCGTCACGGCGCTGGGCAAGTGGAACCCCGGTCTCGAAGGTTTGGATTGGGTGGTCGCGCTCGGGGTCGACTCGGACATGATTCCCTGTCGAGGGTGTATTTGGTTGGGTGAAGCGCAAGCCGCCACCCATTGATCCCCAAGACGATGGACCTCACTCGCTCGGTCGATCCCCGAGGAGACAAACGCGGGTCGACCTCAACCCTGTTCCATGGGCTTTAGCTCCGGCCCCGCGGTCCAGATGCGATACCGCACCTCGACGCCTTCCGGGACATAGACCACAACGGGCAGGCGGCTGTTATAGCGGATCAGAAAGGGCTCGCCCCCCAGGGTAATGAACCTGGACACCTTGGGCGCATCGGGATCCACGGCCATCAGAGTGCCGGCCATAGGCCCGAGCTCTCTGACCACGAAGCGCGGGAAGCCCCAACCATCGATCGTCTCCTCGACGATTCCGCCACCGAGGAAGTAACGATTCTGCGCGTCAGTCTGAACCGTTTTGCCGACTGCCAATTCTACCTTGAAGGCCGATTCATCTTCCTGCTTCGGAACCTCCATGACATAACGCACCATGCCCGCCTCAGCCGGCGGGAAGGCTTCCATGTAATTCGTCGCCTGAGCCGCTGGCATCGCTAGAAGCGCAAACAGAATCGTGGCCACCCAGTATGTCATCTCGTATTCTCCTAGAAGGACTTGCGCACATTGATCCAAATCTCGGTCGAGCTGTAGTCGCTGAACGGCGTATCGCCTTCGTCGCGGATATAGAGCAACTCGGGCCGCAGGGACCAGCCAGGGGCGAACGCATAGGTCAACCCGCCGCCGAGCTCGTAGATATCAAGGTCGGGGGAGAGAGCCCTCGATGTCTCGAATTCGTCATCGTAGGGGATGTCCTCGTGCTGGCCGTTGTGTTCCCACATACCAAACAGGAAGATGCCGAGTCGATCGTTGAAGTCTAAGCTCCAATCGAGTGTCACGCCATAGAAGGTCTGGTCACCTTCGGCGCTATCATGGGTCGCCCACTCGCGACCCCCGTTCAGGGTGATCGTCAGGGCCGCCTTACCGCCCAATAGGGCTCGAGTCCAGCCCAACCAGATCTCGCCTATATCGCGGCTATTCTCGCGCTCGGGGCCCGAGGGATACTCGCGGGAACGGATCTCTCCCTCGAGCATGATCTGGTTGTCCGGATCCAGAGCAAAGACCCGATTGACGAACAGGCCATAGTCCTGGCGATAGCCGTCATCGCCCTGGTAGCTAGCCGCGCCGCGCAGGCCAATCGACTGACTACCCTCGGGGAGCGACTGGATCACCGCGACGTTCCAGCGCAGATCCGAGTCGTCCCGCCGATCGGTGTCGTCGTAGTAGCGGAACTGATAGTCCAGGCCACCATCAATCGTGATGTTGTCAGTGGCGATGTAGCTCAATCCGCCGCCGATGCGTGCATTCCAGAACCAGTCCCGGGCCGGGTCCCCGCCCGCCACCTTGGTGGAGCGGGTGACGTTCTCCCGATAGTAACCGCCACCGGTCTCGGCATAGCCGAAGGCGCTCAGGCGCTTGCCCTCCCGGTAGTCGCGCGCCGCGCGGGAGTAGATCTCGGCCTGCTCGCGCAGGTTCGGGGGGAGGTTGTCGAAGCGCAGGACCTGCTTGAACTCGAGCACCGCCTTGGCATACTCACCCTGTTCCAGATAAGCCTGTCCGCGCTCCAGGTGGGTGGCGACAGGGTTTGCCGCGGTCCCGGCCGCGGCGGTCTCCGCACCCTGAACGCCCCCGCCGAGCAGCAGCGCCGCCAGGAGCAGACACCCTGCCGTCCCGGCCCCAATTGCACCGCCCCCATCCGCGCTCACAGGGTTTCTCCTCTGAAAGGAAATCCATCCGCATGACGGCTGGGGTGCGGGGGACGATACCAATTCAGGAAGGGTCAAGCAATATCCTTGGCAAGGACACAGGTTGGCGCGGCGGGGAGAAAACCGCCATCCTGCCAATCGACGGACGTGCCGCGGACGCTGATTTCCGGGTCGGAAGCGACGTGAGCCCAGGGAGCAACGCGCCGCCCGGAGGACCAAGCAACGGGGGGCGGGCGCAGGCAGGAGGCTTCTCCCTCTAGGATCAGCAGCGGAAGGGCAATATCGACTGACCGCTTCCCCAAGGCGCTGCCTGATCGGGCAGTCATCCGACCCCCCGAGTGGGTCGCGATGCGGACTGACAGCCTTGCAGGGGTCGGCAATTATGCACAACTCCTAGGGTCAATCCGACGTGCTGGGCCTGGCCCGGTGCTTGGCCGAGATAAATACGCTGTGCGGCACATGGAGGAGGTTCGCCACCTTGCGCACCAGATACTCCTCGTGTTTGCATAACACCTGATCGGCGTAGGCGACCTGCCAAAGCCGCTCAATCAGGTCCGCCCGCTGCGCCGCGTCGAAGTTGGCGTTGACGAGCGAGGTGAATTGGTGATAGTCGGTCGCCTGCTCCCGCTCTTCGTGGGCGCAGGCAATCAACTCCTCGGTCTGTTCCGGCGAGAGTTCGAAACTTTCCCGCACGGCACTGAAGATCGCCGTTTGCTCCATGGGCGCCATGGTGTCATCCATATGCGCCATTTCCAGAAGCAACGCGGCGGCGGCACAGCGCGCGGACGCGTCCGGGTCGTCCGCAATCCGGGAGCCCGCTGCCAGGTATTCATCGAAGAAGGTTTGAATGCGATTCAACATTGCTCTGTGTACTCTGTAGCTATTCGACCGCGGCACGCGACTTGAATCAAGGATTCGAGCGCTCGGGGCGCCCTCTGGTAAACTGCCTCGCCCAAACCCAGGGCGGGCCCTCATCTTACACCAGGCAGTGAACCCTACACCGGACCCACGGCGGCGGCCCTAAGAATGCCAGGGACCCGCTTGACCCGACCAACACCACAGCTTCACCCGGAGGCGCAGCATTGTGACGACCCGCACCTGGATCATCCTTGGTTTCACGGCACTCAGCGTCGCGGCGGCCTTCCTGCTGCCTGCGATGCCGCAGCCCATTGAATATCATGACTTTGCCGATCAACGACACCTATTCGGGGTTGCGAATTTTCTCGATGTCGCGTCTAACGCCGGCTTCCTGCTCGTGGGCGTCGCCGGCCTGTTTGTCGTTCTAAAACCACGTACGCCATTCGAGCACAACAGCGAACGTTGGCCATACGCCATCTTCTTTGTTGGCCTGGTGCTGACGGCACTGGGCTCCGGCTACTATCACCTCCGGCCGGACAACGAGCATCTGTTCTGGGACCGCCTACCCATGACCATCGCCTTCATGTCGTTGATCGCAGCCCAGATCGTCGATCGCATCAGCGTCAGAGTGGGCCTGTTGCTGCTGCTGCCGATGTTGCTGATCGGGATTGCATCCGCCGTCTATTGGCTCGTGACGGAGCGTGCTGGGGCGGGTAATGTGGTGCCCTACGGCATCCTGCAAGCCTATTCGGTGGTGATGCTGCTCGCGATTGCTTGGCTATATCCATCGCGCTATACGCGCGGCAACGATATCTATTGGGTATTCACGGCCTATGTGTTGTCCAAGCTCCTCGAGACCTTCGACAAGGAACTCCTCGCGGTCGGACACCTGGTGAGCGGTCACACCCTCAAGCACGTGGCCGCGGCGATCGCGGGCCTGGTCGTTCTTCGGATGCTGGTGCTCCGGCGTCGTGACGGACGTTTGAACGAGATGGCCTAAGCAACTGAAGTTTCGTACTTTTCCACGAGGTCCATAACCGTGGCGATCAGCGGATTTCGCGTGGCGTTGCCGGGAACGCGGCAATCGATACCGAAACCCTGGCCACCGAGATCCTTGGCGAGTACGCGGCGCAGATCGGCAAAGGCATATTTCAGGTCGTCTGATTTCTGCCAGTTTCAGATTGGCCGCGACAGATAGCGGATGGCACTCGATGGCTCTCTGTCGGCGCCTTCGGGGCGAAGTGGGCCGACAGGCTAGAAGAAACCCTCGGTTCAGGCTAGGATGCGAACCGCGCTCTCATCCCCTGGAGGTATCCCCTTGGAAACTTCGACCCTGGCCGCCCGTGGTCCTACCGCCCCCGTGCGCCCCTGGCCCTTGGCCCTGGCCTCGTGCGCCCTGGCCTTGCTGATCCTTCTGCCCGGCTGCAAGCCCGCCGACGCACCCGACGCCGCCCCCGAGCCGATCCGGCCGGTGCGGGTGGTGACGGTGGAGGAACGCCCGGGCGGCGAGACCGTGACCCTCACCGGGACCGTTCAGGCCCAGGAGGACGTCGCCCTGGCCTTCCGCATCGGCGGTCAGTTGGTCGAGCGCTCGGTGAATATCGGCGATCAGGTCAGCGCCGGCCAGGTGGTCGCCCGTCTGGACCCCTCCACCTGGAGCGATGCGGTGCAGGCCGCCCGCGCCAACCGGGCCGCGGCCATGGCGCGCCTGGTGGAGGCGCGCAATCAGGTGGAGCGTTTCGAGCCCCTGCTGCCGCGGGGCTTCGTCTCACGCCAGATGTTCGACCAGGCGGTCGAGGCCCGCAACGCGGCCCAGGCCATGGTGGACGCGGCCGAGGCCCAGGTCAGCACCGCCGAGACCCAGCTCTCCTACACGGACCTGCTGGCCGATGGCCCGGGCGTGGTCACGGCCCGCGGCGCCGAGCCCGGCGAGGTGGTGGCCGCCGGACGGATGGTGGTACGCCTCGCCCGCAAGGGCGGGCGCGATGCGGTCTTCGATGTCCCCGCCCGGGTCAAGGACCAGGGCCACGCGGACCTCGACGTGGCCGTGACCCTGAGCACAGACCCTCAGGTCGCGGCCACTGGCCGGGTGCGGGAGGTCTCGCCCGAGGCCGACCCGGTGACCCGTACCTTCAAGGTCCGGGTGGGCCTGTCCGACCCGCCGGAGGCCATGCGGCTGGGCTCCACGGTCACCGGGACCGTCCAGTTGGGCGGCAACCCGGGCATGGTCGTCCCCGCCGCCGCCCTGACCGCCAGCCAGGGGGCGCCCGCCGTGTGGGTCATGGACCCGGCGGCCGGTACCGTGGCCTTGCGCCCGGTGCAGATTGCCGGGTTTGAGCTGGACAAGGTCCTGATCGCCGCGGGCCTGAGCAACGGGGAGCTGGTGGTGACGGCCGGGGTCCAGGCCCTGAGGCCCGGCCAGCGGGTGCGCCTGCTGGGTGCGCCGCCACCGTCGGCGGCCGATACCGAGCCCAAGGTCGAGGCCATAGTCCCGCCGCCGACGGCTCCGCAAGAAGCAGAGGCCAAGTGATGAGCGGCTTCAACCTCTCCGAATGGGCCATCAAGAACCGCTCCGTGGTGGTCTTCTTGATGATCGTCTCGGTGGTGGCCGGGATCAGCGCCTTCTATCAGCTCGGGCGTGCCGAGGACCCCCCCTTCACCTTCCGCACCATGGTGGTCAGCGCCGCCTGGCCCGGGGCGACCCTGGAGGAGACCACATTGCAGGTCACCGAGCGCCTGGAGCGCACCCTGCAGGAGGTCCCCAACCTGGACAACCTGCGCAGCTTCACCAGGCCGGGTAGCACCACCATCTTCGTGGACCTGACCGGGGACACGGACCCCCAGGCCGTAGAAGACACCTGGTACCAGGTCCGCAAGAAGGTGGGGGACATGCGCCACACTCTGCCCCAGGGGCTCATAGGGCCGGGCTTCAACGACGAGTTCGGCGACACCTACGGCATCATCTACGGCTTTACCGCGGATGGCTTCACCCACCGGGAGTTGCGCGACTATGTCGAGACCGTGCGCTCCAAGCTGCTGCGGGTCCCGGATGTCGCCAAGGTCTCGGTCCTGGGGGCCCAGGACGAGCGCATCTTCGTCGAGTTCGATATGCGCACCCTGGCCGGTCTGGGCTTCGACCCCAGCGCCCTGGTGGCGGCCCTGGCGGCCCAGAACGTGGTGCGCCCCACCGGGGTTATCCAGACCGGGGACGAGAGCATATCGCTCCGGGTATCCGGGTCCTTCCGCTCCGAGGCGGACCTGCTCGCGGTCAACTTCGCCATCGGCGAGCGCATGCTGCGGCTGGGGGACATAGCCCAGGTCCGCCGCGGCCTGGCGGACCCGCCCCAGCCCATGTTCCGCGTCAACGGCCAGGACGCCCTGGGGCTGGCCATCGTCATGCGCGACGGCGGCGACATCCTCGCCCTGGGGGACAGCATCCGGCAGGCCATGCAGGGAATCGTCGCGGATCTGCCCATCGGCATCGAGGCGGTGCGGGTCGCCGACCAGCCGCAGACGGTGGACGCGGCCATCAATGACTTCACCACATCCCTCTGGCAGGCCATCGCCATCATCCTGGCGGTGAGCTTCCTGAGCCTCGGGGTGCGGGCCGGCACCGTGGTGGCCCTGGCGATCCCGCTGGTGCTGACCACCGTCTTCGCCATTATGAACATCCTGGACATCGACCTGCAGCGCATCTCCCTGGGCGCCCTGATCATCGCCCTGGCCCTGCTGGTGGACGATGCCCTGACCACGGTGGACGCCATGTCACGGCGGCTCGCCATCGGCGATTCCAAGGAGGCGGCGGCGACCTATGCCTACCGGACCCTGGCCTTCGCCATGCTGACCGGCACCCTGGTCACCATCGCCGGCTTCGTCCCGGTGGGCTTTGCCGCCAGCTCGGCGGGTGAATACACCTTCGATATCTTCGCCGTGGTCGGCATTACGCTGCTGGTCTCCTGGTTCGTGGCCGTGGTCTTCGCCCCCCTGCTCGGAATGCTGCTCCTGGTCCCGCCCAAGACCCAGACCGACGAGTCCAAGCCCGGCGTCGTGCTGCGGGCCTACCGCGCCCTGCTCAATGGCGCCATCCGGCTGCGTTGGCTGACCATCGCGGTGACCGCCGCCGCCTTTGCCGCCTCGCTCTGGGCCATGGACCTGGTGCCGCGGCAGTTCTTCCCGGCCTCCGACCGCACCGACCTGCTGGTGGACGTCAGCCTGCCCCAGAACGCCTCGATCCATGCCACGGCCCGGGAGGCCGATCGGCTCGATGCCATGCTCGGCGCCGACCCCGACGTCGCCCACTGGAGCACCTATGTGGGCTGGGGGGCGGTACGCTTCTACCTGCCGCTCAGCGTCCAGTTGCCCAACCCCTTCTTCACCCAGGCGGTGGTGGTCGCCAAGGATGTGGCCGCCCGGGAGCGCCTGGAGGTCAAGCTCGACCAGTACCTCAAGGAGGAGGTCCCCCAGGCTATCACTCGGGTCGCCCCCCTGGAGCTTGGCCCCCCGGTGGGCTGGCCCATTCAGTACCGGGTCCTGGGCGACGACCTGGACCAGTTGCGTGAGATCGCCCTGGAACTGGGTCAGATCGTGGCCGAGCACCGCGGGACCCGGGACCTGAACTTCGACTGGATGGAGCCCGGCCGGCAGTTGCGCATCCGCATCGACCAGGATCAGGTCCGGCGCCTGGGGCTGTCCTCTGCGGCGGTGGCCTCGGTGCTCAACACCCACATCACCGGGACCACCGTCACCCAGGTCCGCGACGACATCTATCTGATCAACGTGGTGGCCCGGGAGCGGGAGGGACAGCGCGTGTCCTTTGCCACTTTGCGGACCCTGGAGGTCCCCTTGCCGGACGGGCGCACCGTGCCCCTGGACCAGCTCGCCAGCTTCGATTACGGCCAGGAGTACCCGATGATCTGGCGCCGGGACCGGGTGCCGACCCTCACGGTCCAGGCCGATGTGGCCCCAGGGCTGCTGCCGGATGCGGTGGTGGCGGACCTGACCCCGGCCATCGAGGCACTGAACGCCCGCCTGCCCGCGGGCTACTGGATCGAGGTCGGCGGCTCGGTGGAGGAGAGCGCCGCGTCCCAGGCCTCCGTCATGGCCGTGGTGCCGCTGATGCTCCTGCTCATGATCTCGCTGCTGATGTTCCAACTGGGGAAATTCCCCCTGCTGGTCATAGTCCTGAGCGTCGTGCCCCTGGGGTTGATCGGGGTGGTCGGGGCCCTGCTCCTGTCCGGCCAGCCCCTGGGGTTCGTCGCCATCCTCGGGGTGCTCGCCCTGATCGGCATGATCGCCAAGAACTCGGTCATCCTGATCAGCCAGATCGAGCAGGAGCGCGAGACCGGCAAGCCCCTGCTGGCGGCGGTAGTGGACGCCAGCGCCTCGCGCCTAAGGCCCATCATGCTCACCGCCCTGTCCACCATCCTGGGGCTCATCCCCATAGCCCCGACCGTGTTCTGGGGGCCCATGGCCTTCGCCATCATGGGCGGTCTGCTGGTGGCCACACTCCTCACCCTGGTCTTCGTCCCGGTCCTCTATGTCACCTGGTACAGGGGCGGACCCAGCCCGACCCCAGGTGGGGCAGAGGCCGCGCAGGCCCAATGAGTCGATTCGTATCGATGCCGACCTCTATAGTGGACCCCGAATTTGAGACAGCCCCTTAAGATAGAGCGACCGTGAAGAGGGGTTCTCAAGATGCAGCGCAAACGCTACAGCAAAGCGTTCAAGGCCCAAGTGGCCATCGCAGCGATCAAAGGGCAGAAGACCGCCAACGAGCTAGCCTCGGAGTACGAGATCCCTGTCAGCCAGATCAATGACTGGAAGAAACAGGCCTTGGCCGCCCTCCCGGAGGTCTTCGGCCAGCGACAGCACCGCGCGGCCGAGGAACGGGAAGCGGAGCGTGATCGGCTCTACCAGCAGATTGGCAAGCTCCAGGTCGAGGTGGAGTGGCTCAAAAAAAAATCGGGTCAGCTGCTCTGAGCCTGGCGGCCAAGCGCGGGGCGGTTGAGCCCGGACACCCCCCGTTGAGCATCGCCCGACAGTGCACGCTGCTGGGGCTGTCGCGGGCCAGCTACTACCGCGGTGCGCCCCTGGCCCAGGACCCCGCGGACACCCTGCGGCTGATGCGCCTGATCGACGAGGAATATACCCGCCACCCCTGCTACGGCAGCCGCAAGATGACGTCCTGGCTGCGCCGGCAGGGGTATGCGGTCAACCGCAAGCGGGTACGGCGCCTGATGCGGCGCCTGGGCCTGCAGTCGGTGGCGCCCAAGCCCTGCACCTCGCGGCCCGCGCCAGCGCACCCGATCTATCCCTACCTGCTGCGTGGGCTCGCGATCGTGCGGCCCAATCAGGTCTGGTGCACCGACATCACCTACATCCGCCTGGCGCATGGCTTCGTCTACCTCACGGCGGTCATGGACTGGTACAGCCGCTATGTACTGTCCTGGGAGGTCTCGGTGACCATGACCGAAGCGTTCTGTATCAGCGCCTTGCAGAGCGCCTTGCGCGGTCACGGCCGGCCGGAGATCTTCAACAGCGACCAGGGCGCCCAGTTCACCAGCCAGGCCTTTACCGCGGTGCTCAACGCCGCCGAGGTGCGGATCAGCAGGGATGGCAAGGGCCGGGCGATGGACAATATCATGGTCGAACGTCTGTGGCGCACGGTGAAGTACGAGGAGATTTACCTCAAGGAGTACCGGCGGGTCAGCGACCTGATCGCCGCCCTCAAAGCCTACTTCTGGTTTTATAACCATGAGCGGCCGCATCAAAGCCTGGCGGGGGCCACCCCGGTCCAGGTCCATCGCGGCGCGGTCCAACTGGCGGCCTGAGGGCGGTAGGGGCGGACGCCGTGGGGATAACGCGTGAATGCCACAAGCGGCCGTGGGGACAAGCCGGGGACAACCCACTTCGCGGGTTGCCCCCACCTTGCCCCCACTCATTCACCCGTTATCCCCACTCCGCCGCGCGACCCCTCCCTCAGAATGAGGATGCCTGCGGCGCAACCACCACCAATTTTTTTATATCTTATTTTGGGTGGGGTGCTGTCTTGACAGAGGGGTCCACCTCAGGCCATGCTCATTACCGCAGTATTCGTACTGCCGGTCATCATGGAAATCAGTGGTCACGGGGTACTGCTGTTCAACATCCTCTTGCTCAGCGTTTTCTTTTCAGGGATATTCTCAACCCGCAGCGTGGGGCTCATATCCGTCTCCGCAATTCTGTTCAGCATTCATCTGGCGCTGCGACTCCGCGCACCGCTGCTGTTTCGCGACCAGAGTGTGAACACTTACCGGATTGTCGGAGCAGTTAATGTTTACCTTCTGTTGGCGCTCATGGGGGCGCTGACTTTGGAAGTCATTCATGCCGCTACCGGCGTTTCCATAGGCGGCAATGTCGTGCTGAGTGGAAAGGACGATGACTATGTTCACCTCATTTACTTCAGCTTGGCTTCACTGACTACCGTAGGTTTCGGAGACATCTATGCTGTGAGCACTTCCGCCAAGATGCTGGCCACTTTTTTGTCCACTCTGGGCATCCTGTTTCCGGCCATAATCATCGCCCGCCTGGTCGGACTGGCTTCCAGCCGGCGTTCTTGATCACACAACTGCGCCGCACTGGCGAACAGAGAGGTTGGGCATGACTGAGCTAGACCCCCTGACCATGACCATCGAGCTGCTCGGTGGGCTCGCGCTTTTCCTGTACGGTATGGAGAAGATGACCGACGGGTTGAAGGCCGCCGCTGGCAAGCAGATGAACACGCTGCTGGCCAAACTGACAGGTAACCCTGTATTGGGTGCCATCACCGGAGCCATCGTGACCGCGGTGATCCAGTCTTCCTCGGTGACCACGGTACTCGTGGTGGGTTTCGTCAGTGCCGGGCTCATGACCCTGGTGCAGTCGGTCGGGGTGATCTTCGGTGCCAACGTGGGCACCACGGTGACGGCGCAGATCGTGGCGTTCAACACGACCGCCCTGGCCTATCCGCTGATCGCCATCGGGTTTGTCATGACCTTCGTTTCGGAAGCAGGGCGTCGCGCGCCACTATGGCGCCATGTTGATGGGGCTTGGTCTGATTTTCTATGGCATGGCGACGATGGGCTCGGCCATGTCGCCGTTGCGCACGCACGAGGGCTTTGCGCAGCTCCTGCAATCCTTGCAGAATCCGATCCTGGGGATGCTGGCCGGCGCGGTGTTTACGGCGCTGGTGCAATCGTCCTCGGCAACCATAGGTCTCGCGGTTGTCATGGCGACCCAGGGGCTGCTTTCCCTTCCAGCCGGCATCGCGATCCTGTTCGGGGCAAAGATCGGAACTGGGATAACGGCGATACTCGCAGCGATCGGCAAGCCACAGGATGCAAAACGCGCGGCAGCCGTGCATGTGCTGTTCAATGTATTGGGGGCCGTGATTTGGCTGCCGTTCATCGCTGCGCTCGCGGGACTCGCCGAGGCGGTTTCGCCGGTGGCCGCGCATCTGCAGGGAGTGGAGCGGCTCGCTGAAGAGGTGCCGCGCCAGATCGCCAACGCCGCAACCATCTGGGCCACGGCCAATGCGGTGATCTTCCTGCCGTTCGCCGCGTTGTTTGCGAAGATGGCGATCAAGATCATCCCGGACCGGGCGATCGAGGAGAAGGCCATCATCCGGCCCAGGTATCTCGACGACGAATTGATCCAGGTGCCAGCGATGGCCTTGGAGCGTGCGCGGATGGAACTCGGGCACATGGGTGAGCTGACCGAGGCGATGCTGGCGAAGGTCAAGTCGGCCTTCAAGTCCAGGGATCTCAGCGAACTGTCGCAGCAACATGACCAGGTGGTGGTGCTGCGAGAGGCGGTGGTCGCCTATCTGCAGCGCGTCGGGCGCGGCGAGCTGAGCGACGCCGAAGCGGACGAGCATGCCGATCTGGTCGCGGCCACCGGCGAGATCGAGAACCTGAGTGCGGCGATCAGCCGCGACCTGGCGCCGCTGGCCCAGTCCCGCAAGGAGGCGAATATCACCCCGTCGGAAGAGACCGCTGAGCTGCTGAAGCGGCTGTTTCAGACGATACAGGAGTCCGCGCATTGCGCGCTGCTGGCACTGGTGGAGGGTGACGAGCGGGCGGCGCAGACCGTGGTCGCGAATCGCGACGCTATCCTGGAGCTTACCTCCGAGTTGCTCAGGCATCAGTCCGTGCGTCTCGCCCTGGACGACCCGGACCGCCTGCTCAAGCACCGCGTGCAGTTCGAGATGCTCGACAAGCTGCGGCGCGTTTACAGCGTGTCCGAGCACATGGCGATTGCGGTACTGCCACGGGGCGCGCTCGCCGGCGAACTGTCTGTATAGCCTTCCGATGACCTGGACGTCTCCCGCATCACCAAGGGAGGCGCGGGTCGGCCTACCGCCCTGGCACCCCACCTCGCCGGATCGCCGAGGTGCCAAGGTGGTGGAGACCGCCAGAGCAAGACCGGGCCTGGCGCCACGACTCCGGTTTGGCGGTCGGTCCCCACCGCAATTCGTGGGGCGGTCCATTGGCGCAGGGTGGCAAGGATGGGCGCCATGGCGGGCGGCTCAGCCTGACAACCGCACCTGAGGTGTGTGCGGCTTGGGCTTCTTTAACCTGAACTCGACCGCGATAAATGCGCCTCGCCGCAATAGGGAGATGATGTAGATGGCTATAAACAGGCTACTGAAGCGGGTATTGATCGGGGTCGTTGTGGTCGGCGGGACCCTGCTCGCGCTGCGGTCGTATCGGGCCCTCAGCGGCCCTCCGCTCCATCCCTGGCACACCTTCGTGCCGGCTGAACTGCGCGAGGGGGAGCTCGACGCGGCGGACTGGTCGCGCTACCAGGCACAGGAGGCATCGATCTTTGACAGCGTTCGCGCCGAGGTCAGCCAGAAGCTCGATCCGGACGAGCGCGTGCCGATCAACCGCTACTTCGAGGACAGTCCGGTCTATCCGGCGCGCTTCGCCCAGGACTGGAACCGATCCTATGTCATGGAACCCGACGGCAAGCCGATCGGGGCCGTGGTGCTGCTACATGGGCTGACGGACTCACCCTACAGCCTGCGGCACATTGCGAAGCTGTACCGCGATCGCGGCTTCGTCGCGATCGGCATTCGCTTGCCGGGGCACGGCACCGTGCCGGCCGGCCTGACCGACGTGCGCTGGGAAGATTGGATGGCCGCCACCCGGCTTGCGGTCCGCGAGGCACGCCAGCGTGTGCCTGCCCCCGGGCCATTGCACCTGGTCGGTTTTTCGAACGGCGGCGCGCTCGCCATGAAATATGCGCTCGACGTGATCATGGACCCGGAGCTGCCACGCGCCGATCGCATCATATTGGTCACGCCGATGATCGGAATCACGCGCTTTGCGCGCTTTGCGGGTCTGGCCGGTCTGCCCGCCGTGCTGCCGCCGTTTGCGAACGCGGCGTGGCTCAGCGTCGTGCCGGAGTTCAATCCCTTCAAGTACAACTCGTTCCCGGTCAACGGTGCGCGCCAATCGTACCGCCTGACCGATGCGCTGCAAAGCCAGATCCAGCGCCTCGCGCGTGCCGGCCAGCTCGGCGGCCTGCCGCCGGTGCTGACCTTTCAGTCGGTGATCGATTTCACCGTCAGCACCCCGGCCATCCTGACGGCGCTGTATGCGCTCCTGCCCGACAATGGCAGTGAGATCGTGCTGTTCGACGTGAACCGGACCCTGAAATTCGGCCCGCTGCTGCGCCCCTCCGCCTATGTGGCGCTCGATCAGTTGACGCCGACGTCCCCGCAGCCATATCGCTTCACGGCGATCGTGAATGCGAGCGACGACACTGATGCCACGGTCGAGCGCAGCATCGGGCCTGGCCAATTGCAAGCAGAGGACCGCGCACTGAATCTGCCTTATCCCCCCGGCATCTTCTCCTTGTCCCACCTGGCGATCCCGATTCCCATGGACGACCCGCTGTACGGGCTCCAGCCCGACCCCAAGGCGCAGCCCGAGTTCGGCTTCAGTCTCGGTGCCATGAGCGCGCGTGGCGAGCGTGGCACCCTGATCGTCGACCAGGATTTTCTGACGCGCCTGCCATCCAATCCGTTTTTCCCCTATCTGCTCGAACGGGTCGACGAAGGGATCAAACGACCGTCGGGGCCGACTGGACGCAATCTCGCCCCGACCGCCGTGCCTGGCATCCCGGTGCGCCTTGAAGCCCTGCTGTCCACCTTCCTCTCCGACGATACGGAGTCGCAGCCGTTTGCCGGCCCTTAGCAGGCAAGACAGAGCCTGCCAAGACTCTATGGCGCCCAGGGGGTGAATCTGGTTCAGCGGCTCACCGCGCTCTTCCGTCTCGGCCTCGGGGTCTACGAGACTGGCCGTGGGGCACCGGCTGAACTCCCTGACCGCCAACCCCCGGTGAGTCCAGCCGCCAGCAGTCGCCTTGACGTTGGAATCAGCCCCGACATACCATCCCGGCGACGCGACCTTCTCGATACCATGGAGTTCCGACCATGACCACCCATGCCACATGGAGCACCCCGGCCCGCGGCCTGATCGTCGCCGCTGCCGTCGTGGTCGTCCTGGCGGGTCTGCAGGGGGCCGCACCCCTGCTCGGCCCCATCCTGCTCGCGGCCTTCATCGCCGTGGTGGCCACGCCGCCGCTGCGGCTCATGCGCAGGTACGGCGCACCCAAGTGGGCCGCCCTGCTGGTCATCGGGTTCCTGTTGTTCGACTTCGGCAGCCTCTTCGCGCTGGCGACCACCGGGGCCTTGGAAGGCTTCAGGGACAGCCTGCCGAGCTACCAGGAGCGGCTGGTGCTCTTGAGTGCGGAACTCGGGGACTGGCTTGAGGGCCTGGGAATGCCGAACTCGCGCGAGGCGGTGCCCGACATCCTGGACCCGGGCCTTGGCCATGGCCCTCACCAGGACCTTTCTCTCCAACATCGGTGGCATCTTTTCCACCGGCCTGTTGGTCCTGTTCACCGTCCTGTTCATCCTGCTCGAGGCGGCCGGCATGCCCGCCAAGCTGAAGGCGGCCTTCAACCCCACGGCGGAGACGGAGGCACGCATCCAGAAGATGCTGTCCTCCATCAACCGGTACATGGTGATCAAGACCCTGGCCAGCCTGGCCACCGCAGTCCTCATCTGGGTCTGGCTGTGGTATCTCGGTCTCGACTTCGCCGATCCTCTGGGCCCTGCTCGCCTTCCTGCTGAACTTCGTCCCCTTCGTCGGCGCCATCCTGATGGCGGTCCCGGCCGTCCTGCTGGCCCTGGTGCAGACCGACATCCAGACCACCCTGATGGTCGCGCTGGGTTATCTGGTCGTCAATACCGCGATCGGGAGCATCCTGGAGCCCAGGTTCATGGGCAAGGGCCTCGGCATCTCGACGCTGGCGGTCTTTCTCTCGTTGCTGTTCTGGGGCTTTGTGTTCGGCACCGTGGGGGTGTTCCTGTCGGTGCCGCTGACCATGGTGCTGATCATCGCCCTGGATGCCAGCCCCCTGACCCGCCCGATTGCCATTCTGCTCGGCCCGGACATCGCGGCGGCGTTACCTAATGATGAGACAACTTGTTTATCGACAGCTTGACGGCCTGCCGGGCAAGACGCTAAATGACCCGTAGTGACTACCTGAGCCAACCGGATAGGCATGGTTGGATCGATTACAGTTGGAAGCAGAATGCGATCTGTTTCGGCCTTACCCTCAATAACATACTTTTATGGCCATGACCCCCTCACGCCTTTACAACTCGGCAGTGCCGCCTGGCCTCGGCGGGGTGTCCGATGGGCGGCCCTGAGGCGGCCACGCCATCCGGGAACGGCGTAGCCCTGGCACGGGCGGCCGGATTCTTTGGTTGCTGGCTACTGCTCGCCACCCTTGGCACGGGTGCCAACCTGATCGCCGATCTGGTCGTGGGCCTGCTGGCCGCCGCCGCGGCCACCTGGGTCAGTCTCCGGCTGCTGCCGCCGGGTCCCGGACGGGTCCGCTACGGCGCCCTGGTCCGACTCACCTGGCGCTTTCTCTGGCAATCGGTGGTCGCCGGGATCGATGTGGCGCGACTGGCCTTTGCCCCGCGCCTGGCCTTGCGACCCGGCTATCTGAACTACCCGGTGAGGATCCCGCCGGGTCCCGGGCGGGCCCTCTTCGGGGCCCTCACCAGCCTGGTACCCGGCACCCTGCCGGTTGGTGCCGGTCCCGGGGACACCCTGGTCTATCACTGCCTCGACCTGAGCCGACCGGTGGCGGAGGGGCTTGCCGCGGACGAGGCCCTCTTGATCGAGGCCCAAGGCGGGGGCCACGCCGATGACTGAGTTCCTGCTTGCCGCGGCGCTCTTCGTGCTCGGTACCGTCGCCCTGGGCCTGATCCGCGTCTTGCGCGGCCCCGAGGATGCGGATCGGATGCTGGCGGCCCAGTTGCTCGGCACCGGCGGCGTCGCGTCCCTCCTGCTGCTGGGCGTGGCCAACGGGGTCAATGCGGTTGGGGACCTGGCCCTGCTGCTAGCCCTGCTCGCCGCCTTCGCCTCGGTGGCCTTCGTGACCGGCGCCAAGCGCCCAGGTCCGGCGGCACCCATCCGGGACATGGACCCGGACAGCCGGGAGGCGCCGGACAAGGCATGACCCTGGCACTGAACATTTTTACGGTCATCTGCGTGTCCCTCGGGGCGGTCTTCTTTTTGGCGGGAACCCTGGGCCTGCTGCGCTTCCCAGACACCCTGACCCGCCTGCACGCTCTAACCAAGGCGGATAACCTGGGCCTGGGCCTGGTGGTGCTCGGTCTCCTGCCCCAGGTGGCCTGGCCCCTGGGTGCCCTCAAGCTCATCGCCATCTGGCTGTTCGCCCTCCTGGCCGGGGCCACGGTGGGACAACTCCTGGGTGCCGCCGTGCGGCCCCAGCCGGGTACCCCAGGCGTCCGCGCCACCCCCATGGAGGAGCCAGCCCCATGAGCCTCGCCCTGGCCGCCGATGCCGTCCTCGCCCTGCTGATTTTGGGGTTGGCGCTCTGGACCATCGCCGCGTCCCAGACCTATGGCGCAGTGGTTGGCTTTGTGGCCTACGGGCTTCTGGTGGCGCTGGTCTGGGTGCGCCTGGGCTCGGTGGACGTGGCCATGACCGAGGCGTCCCTGGGCAGCGGGCTCACCGGGCTCCTGCTCCTCGGGGCGGCGGCACACCTGGCCCCTTTGGAGGCGGCCGAGCGCCGGGGGCGGCCCGGTCCCTGGCTGCGCCTGCTGGTCGGGACCCTATGCGCGGCGGTGACGGCGGGGCTGGCCGCCGTGGTCCTGCTCCTGCCGGAGCCGGCCCCAACCCTGGGCCCGGCGGTGGCCGAGCATTTGCCTGGGCTCGGGGTCAAGAACCCGGTCACCGGGGTCCTGCTTGGCTATCGCGCCGTAGACACCCTGTTGGAGTCCGTGGTCCTGGTGCCGGCCCTGGTCGCGGTCTGGTCCCTGGCGACGGACCCGGCCTGGGGCGGGCGCCCGGCGTCCCCCGGACCAAAGGTGCCGGGCAGCGCCCTGACCCTGCTGGCCCAGGTCCTGCCCCCCTTTGGCATCCTGGTGGGGGTCCACCTCCTTTGGGTCGGGGCCGACGCCCCCGGCGGCAAGTTCCAGGGGGCAGTCGTACTGGCCGCCATGTGGGTCCTGGTCCTGGTGGCGGGGCTCAGGCGGCCCCCGGCCCTGGCAGCCCGGCCGTTGCGCTGGCTGATCGTCCTGGGGGCCCTGGTCTTCATCGCCATTGGGCTCTCGGGGATCTGGCTCGCGGGGGCCTTTCTGGCCTACCCGGAGGGCCTGGCCAAGCCCATGATCCTCGTCATCGAGATCCTCCTGACCCCATCGCTCGCCGCCATCCTGGGGCTGCTCTTGTTGGGTCCGCCGGTGGCAGACCGGGGGCCCGGGGCATGACCGCCACCACCCTCTACGGGCTGTGCGGCGCCGCCCTGGTGGGGCTTGGCCTCTACGGCCTCATCTGCCACCCCGGGGCCCTGCGCAAGATCCTCGCCTTCAACCTCCTCGGCGGCGGCGTCTTCCTGCTCTTCGGGGTCATAGCCCAGCGCGGCGGCGGCGCCCTGGCGGCGGCGGGGCTGGGCGCGGACAGCGATCCGGTACCCCAGGCCCTGGTCATCACCGGTCTGGTGGTCGCCTTCGCCGCCACGGCCATCGCCGTGGCCCTGCTACGGCGCCTGGCCGAGGCGAGCCGACAGACCACCCTGGACCAGGCACCGCCGGGGGACCAGGGATCGTGATGGGGCCCGTGGAATCGCTCTACGCGCAGATCGCGGCCCTCGGCGGGGGTCTTCTGGTCCTGCCCTTGATGCTGCCGGTGGCCGGGCTCTGCTGGCCCTGGCCCTGGGCGGGCGCTGGGCCAGGCACCTCGCCCTGACCCTGCTGTGGCTGGGCCTCGCCGTGGCCCTGGCCATCGCCACCGTCGTCCTCCAGGGGGGCGAGCCCCTCTCCTACACCTTGGGGAGCTGGGCCCCGCCCCTGGGCGTGACCCTGAAGGCGGACGGGCTGTCCGCCGTCCTGCTGCTCCTCAGCCCCCTGGTGCTCCTGGCCGTAGGGCACTATACCCGGCGCGGTTTCCAGGTCGCGGACGGGGGCGAGGAGACGCGTAAGTCCCTGACCTTCTGGGTCCTGCTGCTGGGGGTCTGGGCCGGGCTCAACACCGTCGCCCTGGCCCAGGACCTCTTCACCCTGTTCGTCGCCCTGGAGCTCCTGACCTTCTCCGCCGTGCCCCTGGTGGCCCTGGACGGGCGCCCCGAGACCCTTCAGGCGGCCCTGCGCTACCTGCTGTTCGCCTTGTTGGGCTCGGTCCTGTACCTGCTCGGCGCCGTGCTTTTCTACGGCAGCCTCGGCACCCTGGACATCCCCCTGCTGGCCGGGCGGATCGCCGCCGCCGACGCACTGCCCCCCGCGGTGGCCTTCGCCGCGGCCCTGATGACCGCGGGGCTGATGGCCAAGACCGCCCTGCTCCCCCTGCACCTGTGGCTGCCGCCAGCCCATGCCGGGGCCCCGGCGCCGGCCAGTGCGGTCCTCTCGGCCCTGGTGGTCAAGGGGTCCTTCTTCCTGGTGCTGCGCCTCTGGTTCGACGTCATGCCGGGCCTGCCAGGGCTGCCCGCCGCAACGGTCCTCGGGGTACTGGGGGCCTGCGCCATACTCCTCGGCAATCTGGTCGCCCTGGGTCAGGTGCGGCTCAAGCTGCTGGTGGCCTACTCCACCGTCGCCCAGATCGGCTACCTGTTCCTGATCTTCCCCCTGGCGGTGGGGGCAGGCTCCGGCCCGGCGCTTACCGCCGGGACCCTCCAGATCGTCTCCCACGCCTGCGCCAAGGCGGCCATGTTCCTGGCGGCGGGCATCATCGCCTACGCCCTGGGTCACGACCGGGTGCGCGACCTGGGGGGCATAGCCCGGGCCCTGCCGGTGACGGTGCTCGGCTTCGCCCTGGCGGGGCTGTCCCTGGTGGGGCTGCAACCCAGCGGCGGCTACCTGGTGAAGGCCCTGCTCCAATCGGCGGCGGACCTCACGGGCCAGGGCGCCTGGTCCCTGGTTCCCCTGGCCGGGGGCCTGCTGACCGCGGCCTACCTGGTGCGGGTCCTGGCCTGTGCCTTGAGCGGCCCCAGGCCCAGCCTCGTCCAAGGCCCCAGCCGGCCCCAGGAGTGGCTGGTCCTGGCCCTGGCCCTCGCCTCGCTCCTCCTGGGACTCCTGCCGCCCGAGGTCTTCGGGCTCATCGGGGTCGGCCGGCAGGACCTGGACACGGCGGCCCTGGTCGTCGGGGCCCTGGCCTCGGCCTGGACCTGGGATAGCCTGACGGGGTCCATCGCACCCGTGCTGGGGATCGCCGCCCTGGTACTGCTGCTGAAGCGCCAGGGCCTGCCGACGGCGGGGCTGATCGTCACCCGCACCGACGCCGCGCTGCGCCAATGGGCCATCGCAGGGCTGTCCCTTTTGACCCTGACCCTAGGCCTCGCGGCGGGCATCGCGTTGGGCCGTTGACGAGGCTCCGGCACAAGTCGCAAACATCCCCTCGTCATTGCGGAAGAATTGCCGGCAGGGCCGGCTAGTTGGCACTTACGTCTTCACTTGTGCCAGAGGCACAAGTCAAGGCCTGATCTCCGCTCGTGTGCGACCCCCGCTTTCTTGATGCACCGGGCAGGTCGACTAGCGCCAGGGGGATCAGCGAGTTTCCGGTGCGGGTCAGACCGGGGTGCGCATCCTATTGTTCAAACGGCCCTGGTCCCAACCACCGCTACCTGGCGCGGGCCGAGCGTCTCGGGTGGCAAGTCGCCAACCGCTTGGGGCAGCAACTGCATGCCGGTCGCGTGGCCAACGTAGAGCCGGTCACCCTGATCGACGAGACGGCCGCTTGGGCGATCTTCTCGCGCTACAGCGACAAGTGCTTCAGCTTTACGGACTGCACCAGCTTCGCGCTCGTACAGCGGTTGGGGATAGCACTGTGCCTCGTGATCGATGCAGACTTTCGCGCCTACGGGCTGCACTACATCCCTGACGCGCACTGAGTCCGTTGCCTCTCGTCAGGAAGCTCCAGCTTCCGCAGAACCGTGCAGGCCCCTCGGGCCGTTCGGGTGGACCCCAGGACGGCAGGCTGCTCCTGGAAACCTCAGCACTGAGGATTTCAACCACCCCGGAGACTCGGCTGCGAACCTCGTGAAGCTGGAGCTTCATGGGGCCGGAGTTACGAAGCTGGAGCTTCGTAACCAGGAAACTCCGTAGGTCGGAACGCCGCAGCCGGTTCCGCCTTCTTGACCGGTGGCGACGATGGCGGATCGCCCATCGGGCATCCGCCCTACGGGGCCTGGTCTGGGGTCACGTCTGTTCTCCGGGTTTGGCGAGGACCGATGGCGGCGGCGCATTGTGCGCCCATCGGCGCCCACAGGGCGGATGGGGCTTCGGCAAGACGAGCGAGCCGTCGGCCTTGTCCAGGGTGCACATGTGCTACCGTATCATCCCTATCCCTCCCTATCCTGCGAATCGCATGAAGAAGAAACCCTGGCTCAAATACGTCCTCATCGGCACCCTGGTCTCCTTTGTGCTGGTCGATCTGCTGATCGTCGTCACCCGCACCCGCATCCTGGTCAGCGCGATCCAGCCCTCAGCGCCGCCCGCCACCGGCACGCAGGGGCGCGAGCTGGTCTGCCACTACTTCACCGGCACCGGCTTCGAGGTCAGGACATTCCCGGTCGCGGCCGGGCTCGAGGGCTGCCCGGTCGTCCTCGACGACGGCTAGACCCGCGACGCCGGCGCCAACGGCATCCAGGCTCCGGTGGCTACGGTTGGCTGGTGGTCTGCGCTGTGCTTGACTGGTTCCCAAGCTCCCGGACTGGGCGAGAATTCATCGTAGGGCTGAGGAACGAAGCCCAACAGCGGAAGCCGCCGAAGCTACTGATTGTTGGGCCTCCTTCGTCGGCCCTACGGTGGAGAGCCTGGTCCCGGGCTATCGCACCATCGCCGAGTTCCGCAAGAGCAACAGCCGTGCGCTCAATGCGGCGTGCTAAGGACTTCGTGGCCTTGTGCCAGGAGCTCGATCTGTTGGGGGGGGGAGGTCGTGGCCCTCGACGGGGCCTTCTTCAACGCCTCTGCCAGCGACGCGAGCGTCGTCACCAAGACGCGGTTGGAGAAGGATCTCAAGCAGCTCGAGTTGGACATCGACGCTTACTGACAGGGCTCGATGCGCGGGACCAACAGGAGAGCGGCGCGGCGGTGGACCTGGGCACGGCCTGCGCCCTGGATACCAAGCTCGCCAAGCTCACGGTGCGCCAGGCGCGCAAACAGTCCCAGATCAAGCACCTGGAGGACAGCGGAAGACCCAACTCTAGCGCACCGATCCCGATGCCCGCGCCCTGCGTAAGGCCGGCCAGCAGACCGTGGCTACAACGTCGAGAACACCGTGGACGCCAAGCACAAGCTCCTCGTCCACCATGAGGTGACTAACGACGGCAACGATTCCGGGCAAGCGGCCCGGCAGGCCACTGCCGCCAAAGAGGTCCTGAGGGTCGATAGCCTGATCGCCGTGGCCGATGCCGGCTTCTACAGCGAGGCGCAGTTGGCGGCCTGCGAACAGGCCATTATCACCGCCACCCCCGACAAGCATCAGGCGATCACGGCCGAGGGCCGTCTCAGCGGCGCGCAGTTCCACTGCATCCCAGGCGCCGATGTCTATGTCTGTCCCGGCGGGGAGGTCTTGCGCCCGCAGGGCAAACCGGCGCCCATCCACGGCATCCTGCGCCAGTGCTACACCCGTTCGGCCCGCGCCTGCCAGTGCTGCCCGCCCAAGGGAATCTGCCTCCCGGAAAAGACCGGGCGGCGGCAAATCTACCGCTCCGAGCACGCCCCGGTGGCGGAAGCCCACCGCCGCCGCATGGTGGAGGAGGGGGCCGAGCGCATGCGCCAGCGTGCGAGCCTGGTCGAGCACCCCTTCGGCACCCTCAAGCGGTGGTTTGGCTGGGACCACTTCCTGGTGCGCGGCTTTGAGAAAGTCCGCGGCGGGATGAGCCTGATGGTGCTCGGCTATAATCTGACCAGGGTGATCAACATCCTCGGTTTGCAGGCGTTCAGAGATTATTGCGCCCAGCGTTTGCCCAGCGGCTGGATGATAACCCAGGCCGTGGTTGCTGCATGAGGCGTAAGCATCTGTTTTTTTGGTATTCAGAGGCCGGATAAAAGACTTGGGGCGGTACTTCGCCGTCACCATGCCCGGTTGCCCCTGAGGCTGTCCGTGAGCGTCCAGAGCCCTCCCATAGGCGGCAGAGCGTCTTACTGGAGTTTGGCGGCGAATACTTTCACAATCTCATATGGTATGGAGCGCCAACCAACGGATACGTAACCCGCGGGTGCGGTGTGACGCGTAAATCCGACATGGCCGGTTTGATTTTCAATCTACCTCTGTCCGGTGGCGGGGGGTGGGCCAGGGTTCATGATGACCGGCCGCCTTCTGGGGGGTGGGCCGGATGGGAACGGGGCCGGGCGGGGTGGTAGCCACCCCGTAAGGTTGCACCCGCCCCGCGCCTCGACTAGAGTCATGCCAGGCAGAGGCTCCGAACAGCGTCTCCAGCCCAAGGTTAGCTTCCGCTACCAAGGGTAGGATATTTTTTGGAATTCGAGGACCGACCCTCATGACGGATACCGACCCGACCACGATCTCTCCCGCCCCAGCCCCGGTGCGCGACCTGCGGGAGACCCTGGAGGAGCGACGCGCGACCGGTCAGGCCGCCCGCCAGCAGGCGCCGCGGAGTGCGCAAGGGCATTGGGACGAGGCCGCGCGCGGCCACGACGCGCTGGAGACGATCCTTGCCCAGAACCTGATCCGGGTCCCGGAACTGCTGCCCATTCGCCACGGGCGCATGGTCACCTCGCCCTGGCACTACTACCGCGGCGCGGCTGCGGTGATGGCCGCCGATCTCGCGTCCCGGCCCCACAGCGGCTTGCGGGTCCAACTCTGTGGCGACGCGCACGTCCTCAACTTTGGCCTCTGGGCCACCCCAGAGCGCAACCTCCGGTTCGACCTGCGGGACTTCGACGAGACCCTGCCCGGACCCTTCGAGTGGGACCTGCTGCGTCTCGCCGCCAGCCTGGTGGTGGCGGCGCGGGAGGATGGCCTCAAGCCGGCCAGGGCGGATGAGGCCGTGGTCGCCGCCGGGAAGGCCTACCGGGACCGGATGGCCCGCTACGCGAGGATGAAGGAGCTCGACCTCTGGTACGACGGGACTCACGTCGATAGCCTGATCAAATACTTCGCGCCGGCCGACCGGGGGCAGTTGACGGTCCACATCGAGAAGGAGTCCAAACGCCGCACCCACCGCGGCGCCTTTGCCAAGCTCACCGCCATGGTCCATGGCCAGCCCCGGATCGACGAGGACCCACCCTTCCGCACCCGCATCGACGACGACGAACAGGACGCCGTGACCGACCAGTGCCTGGGTGGCTACCGCTTGACCCTGCAGGAGGACCGGCGCCACCTGTTCGATCGCTTTACGCTCGTGGACCTGGTCCGCCAGGTCGTGGGGGTGGGCAGCGTGGGCATGCGGGTCTATCTCGCCCTGCTCGAGGGCCGCAGCGGCGACGACCCCCTCTTCCTGCAGATCAAGCAGGCTGGCCGGTCGGTATACGAGTCCCATCTCGGCCCCAGCCAACAGGGTAACCAGGGTGCCCGGGTGATCGCCGGCAAGCGGGCACTGCAAAGCGCGACCGACATCTTCGTCGGCTGGGGCTCGTTCCAGGGCCGGGACTACTATGTGCGGCAATTCCGCGACATGAAGATCGTCCCCGACATCCAGTTGCTCGCCCCCGTCCTGGTCGAGTTCGCCACCGCCTGCGGCGAGACGCTAGCCCGGGCCCACGCTCGCACGGGAGATGCCGTGGCTATCAGCGCCTACCTCGGCCAAAGCTCCCAGTTCGTCACCGCCCTGCGCGACTTCGCTCGCCAGTATGCCGACCAAAACGAGCGCGATCACGCCCAACTCCAGCGCGCTATCGCCGCTGGCAGGGTCGAGAGCGCACCCGGCTGGTAGCAAGCCCCCCGTGGGCTAAGCCCTCGGGTGAACCCTACGGCGGCCCGGCAGGGGCCAGGCTCGATTGCCTTCCGCTGGCTTCGGTCATGGAGAAATGTTCGAATCTGGCCCCTTGGGCGGGATACGAAGGGGCAACGAGCTCTGACACGGCATCCCTCGGGTATGGTCGTCGCGCCTGGAGCAACTAGGCAAAACGCCGGCGCCCTCGTCGCGGGAGGATTCTGTATGGCCGATGACCGTCAATGCCTGGTGGCCGAGCGCATCCGCGTGCGCGGCCTGGTGCAGGGTGTCGGCTTCCGGCCGACCGTCTGGCGGCTGGCGCGGGACCTGGGCCTGGCGGGGGACGTGCGCAATGACGGCGAGGGGGTGCTGATCCGCGTCCAGGCGGACCAGAAGCACCTGGACGCCTTTTGCCGCCGGCTGGTAGAAGAGTGTCCCGTTCTGGCCCGCATCGATGCCGTGGAACGGGGACCCTTGACCGAGCCCTTGGCCGGGGCCGGCTTCCACATCCTGGCCAGTGCCGCCGGCCCCATCGCTACCGGGGTGGTGGCGGACGCCGCCACCTGCGCCGCCTGCGCCGCCGAGATCGCCGACCCGGCGGACCGGCGTTATCGCTACCCCTTCGCCAACTGCACCCATTGCGGGCCGCGCCTGAGCATCGTCCGCGCCATCCCCTACGACCGCGCCAACACCAGCATGGCGGCCTTCCCCCTCTGTCCAGACTGCCGGCGGGAGTACGAAGACCCGGCGGATCGGCGCTTTCATGCCCAGCCCATCGCCTGTCCGGTGTGCGGACCCCGGGTGTGGCTGGAGGGCACCCAAGGTCTCGCCGAGCCAGACAGGGGACCGCTATCGTCCGGGGTGACCGAGCCTTCGCCCCCCCTCACCAGCACCGACCGCCCTGGCGCCCAGCGCGACCCTGCTTCCGCGCCTATCGAACGGCGGCAGGACCTACCCAACACCGACCACCCTGGCGCCCCGCGCGACCGTGACGGCCCCCAGGACCAGGATCACCCCCAGGCCGACCTTCCTGGCGCCCCGCGCGACCCCTGCGATGCTGGAGCTTCTCCCCTTCGCGCGGCTGGACCCCGCCACCCTCGGCGCCCAGGACGCCGTGGCCGCCGCCAGTCGGCTCCTGGCCCAAGGCAGGATCCTGGCCATCAAAGGCATTGGCGGCTTTCACCTCGCCTGCGACGCCAGCAACGCCCAGGCCGTCGCCGCGCTGCGCCAGCGCAAAGGCCGCTATCGCAAGCCCTTCGCCCTCATGGCGCGCGACCTGGAGGTCATCCGCCGCTATGCCCACCTGGACGAGGCCGAGGCCCGCCTCTTGACAAGCCCAGCGGCGCCGGTGGTACTGCTGGAAGCCAGGAATCCAGCTCCAGGAGGCGGCCAAGGTTGCGACCGTCCCTAAGGGTCCAGAAAATACCGCGTGCATCCTCGGCGGCGACCGGGAGGGTCGGGTGGCGGCGGGCGGGGGTGTCGACCGCAGGGATGCGGTCGCCAAGCCTACAGGGACGTATTCACGGCGCCCCCCGCCCGCCGTCACCCGGCCCGGATAACCCAGCAATCACGGCTCTTGGTTATAACCTTAATCTGCCCAAGGCCGAGGCGGCAGACTTAAGGGCGTCGGAGGTGGCAGCCCTGATAGCGCCCGAGGTCGCTCCAGGCCAGACCACCCTCGGTTTCATGCTCCCCTACAGCCCCCTGCACCATCTCCTGCTCCAGGATTGGGACCGCCCCCTGGTCATGACCAGCGGCAACCGCAGCGAGGAGCCCCAGTGCATCACCAACGACGAGGCCCGCCAGCGCCTGGCCGGGCTGGCGGATGTGCTGCTGCTCCACGACCGCGACATCCTCAATCGGGTGGATGACTCGGTGATGCGGCTCATGGACGGGGCGCCCCAGCCCCTGCGGCGGGCACGGGGCCTGGCCCCCGCGCCCATCCCCCTGCCGCCCGGCTTCGAGGCCGCACCGCCCATCCTGGCGATGGGGGGCGAGCTCAAGAACACCCTCTGCCTGCTGCGCCCCGGCCAGGCCATCCTCTCCCAGCATCTGGGCGACCTGGAGGATGCCCGCACCGCCGACGAGTTCGAGCGAACCCTCGACCTTTACCGACAGCTCTATCAGCATGAGCCAGTGGCCATCGCCCTGGACCGGCATCCAGACTACCGCTCGACCTGGGTGGGCCGGGCCCTGGCGGCGGAGCAGGGGATCGAGGTCATCGCGGTCCAGCATCACTTCGCGCACCTGGCCAGCGTCATGGCCGATGCGGGCTGGCCGCTGGATGGCGGTCAGGTGGTGGGCCTCGCCTTCGATGGCCTGGGCTGGGGCGAGGACGGCGGCGTCTGGGGCGGGGAATTCCTCCTCGCCGATTACCGGGGGTGGGAGCGCCTCGGCCATCTCCGTCCCGTGCCCATGCCGGGGGGGACGCGCGCCATGCGCGAGCCCTGGCGCAACCTCTATGCCCAGCTCGCGACCTGCCTGGGCTGGGAGGCCTGTGCCACCGCCTACCCGGACCTGGAATTGACCCGCTACCTGGCCGCCAAGCCCCTCGCCACCCTGGACACCATGATGGCCCGGGGTCTCAATTCGCCCCTGACCAGCTCCGCGGGCCGCCTCTTCGATGCCGTCGCCGCCGCCCTGGGTATCTGCCGCGATGCCATCGCCTACGAGGGCCAGGCCGCCATCGAACTGGAGACCCTGGCGCTGGGGGCCGCCAGGGGGGAGGCGGGCGGGGCCTATCCCTTTGGCCTGGTCGCGGCGGGTGACCAGTGGCTGCTGGACCCGGCACCCCTCTGGCAAGCCCTCCTGGCTGACCTGGCCAGTGGCCAGGACCGGGGAAGCATGGCCTTGCGCTTCCATCTCGGACTCGCCCAGGCCGCGGCCGATCTCGCGGGCCGGCTGGCCACCGAGCGCGGGCTCGCCACCGTCGCCCTCTCCGGCGGTGTCTTCCAGAACAAGACCCTTTTCGAGGCTATCGCCCAGCGCCTGCGCCAACAAGGCCTGCGGGTGCTGACCCATCGCCAGGTCCCCGCCAACGATGGCGGTCTTGCCCTCGGGCAGGCGGTGGCCGCGGCGGCTAGACTTATCCCATTATCCTCAACAGGCTGCTGAAGCATGGTCCATCGTCCCTTCCTTGCCCTTTTACTCGGCGGCTTCCTGCTGCTCGGCCAGGCCCAGGCCGCCCCCTTGAACCCTAGCCAGGTGCCCGGGCCGTTGCAGGACTGGACCTCCTGGGTCCTGTGGGGTGATCCCAGCCATGCCTGCCCCCGGCTCACGGGTGACACCCAGACCCGCCCCTGCGTCTGGCCCGCCAGCCTGCGACTGGCCCTCGACGATGCCGGGGGCACCTTCAACCTGGAGGTCGAGACCTTCGCGGACCAGCCCATCCCCTTGCCGGGAGATGGCGATCACTGGCCCCTGGGGGTGATGGCCAAGGACCAGCCCGCGCCGGTGGTCAGCCACCAGGGCCGGCCCGTCGTCTGGCTGCCGCCAGGCCAGCATAGCCTCGGCGGCCGCTTCCGCTGGGACCGCTTGCCGACGGCCTTGACCCTGCCACCCCGGTTGGCCCTGGTCGAAGTGAGCATCAATGGCGCCCCGCTTCCCTTTCCACCACTGAACGATCAGGGCCAGGTCTGGCTCTCTGCCACGGGTCCGACGGGCCCCCTCGCCGCCACGCCGGAGGACAGCCTGCGGCTCCAGGTCTTCCGGCGTCTGGAGGAGGGGGTGCCGATGCGGTTGAGTAGCCGTCTGGTGTTCGATATCGCCGGCGGTCCCCGCGAGATCGTCCTGCCCGCGACCCTGCCCGAGGGCGCCATTCCCATGGCGATCCAGAGCCCCCTGGCCGCGCGCCTGGAGCCCGATGGTCGCCTGCTCCTGCAGGCGCGGCCCGGTCATTGGGTCCTGGATATTCAAGCCCGTTACGAGGGTGACCGGACCTCCTTCCCCTTCGCGCCGCTCCCGGAGCCTTGGCCTGCGGAGGAGATCTGGGCCTACCAGGCCAATCCCGCTATCCGCCTCGTCGAGATCCTGGACGCCGCCGCGGTGGACCCCCGCCAGACCGAGTTGCCCGAGGAGTGGCGGTCTCTCCCAGCCTACCGTCTGAGCAAGGACGTGACCCTGAATTTCAACGTGATCCGGCGTGGCGATCCCATCCCTGAGCCGGATCGACTGAGCCTGCGGCGCCAGATCTGGCTCGACTTCGATGGCCAGGGCTACAGCGTGCGGGATCGGATCGGTGGGACCATGACCCAAGGCTGGCGTCTCGACGCCGGCACGGGCATGGCCCTGGGGCGGGTTGACAGCGATGGCGAGCCCCAGTCGATCACCCTGAATCCGGTCTCCGGTGCCCTGGGCGTGGAGGTGCGGCGCGGTCAACTCGATCTGACGGCCGAGAGTCGTCTGCCCGACGCCACCCCCCTGTCGGCGACGGGCTGGGCACGGGATTTCCACCAGGTCGGCGCGGTACTGAACCTGCCCCCAGGCTGGCGCCTCTTTGCCGCCCTTGGCGTGGATCAGGCCCAGGGCAGTTGGCTGGCCGCCTGGACCCTCCTGGATTTCTTCGTGGTCCTCGTCATCACCCTGGCCATGGGGCGACTCTATGGCTGGGGTACCGCCGCCCTGGCCCTGGTCGCCCTGGCGCTCATCTGGCAGGAACCCGACGCGCCTCGCTATGCGTGGCTCAACCTCCTGGCCGCTATCGCCTTGGAACGAGTCCTGCCGGCGGGGATCCTGGCGGGCTGGGTCAAGGCCTATCGCCTGCTATCCATCCTGGCCCTGGCGATCATCGCTATTCCCTTCATGGCTAGTCAGTTACGGCTCGGTCTTTATCCCCAACTGGAGAATCCCTATCTGGAACAGCCCGCGCCAACCCAGGCCCTGGTGAAAGATAAGGTGGGGGCCATGGCGCCCATGGAAATCGTGGCAGACCAGGAGTTGGCCCTGTTGGAATCAGCGTCGGGAGTTGAAAGACGGGCTGGTTCCTCTAGCCCCCGCGCCCCATCGCCGAAGGCGGGTGCCGCTCCCGGCGGTCCGCGCCCGGACATCAACCGTATGGATCCCGATGCCCTGACCCAAACCGGGCCCGGCATGCCGAATTGGCATTGGAACCGGGTGGCGTTGAACTGGCAGGGCCCGGTCCAAAGCGGCCAGGAGCTACGGCTGCTTCTGATCCCGCCCGCCGGCAATTTGCTCCTGGGGGTCCTGCGGGTAGTCCTGATACTGGGTCTGGCCCTCCTCCTCGCGGGTGGCCTGGCCAAGGGCAAGCCCGGTTGGTCGCGCCTGGGTGGCGGACTGCTTCTGGTCATGCTGGCGATTGCCCTCGTACCCAGCGCCCGGGCCGGTGACTTCCCCAGCCCCGAGATGCTGAACGAACTCAAGGCGCGCCTGCTGGCGCCGCCGGATTGCCATCCCCAGTGCGCCGAGATAGCGCACCTGGCCCTGACCGCCAGCCCCGAGATCTTGCGGCTGGACCTGGAGATCGACGTCCAGGATCCAGTCGGCATCCCCTTGCCGGCCCAGGTGGGGCAGTGGCTGCCGTCCCAGGTCGAAATCGACGGCCAGCCCGCCAGGGCCCTGATGCGTGGCGAGGAGGGTCATCCCTGGGTCCTGGTGGCGGCGGGTCGGCATCGCATCAGCCTCGCCGGCGCCCTGCCAGTTCGTGACCGCATCGCATTGCCCTTGCCCCTCAAGCCGCGCCAGGTCTCGGCCACGACCACCGGTTGGCGCCTCTCCGGCATCGGTGACAATGGCGTCCCGGAGGTCCAGCTCCAGCTCATCCGCGAGACGGTTACGGAGGGCGGGACCGTCGGGGTCGGGGCCCAGGCGGGCCAGGTCCCGCCATCCGTCGCGCTACCGCCCTTTCTGGAGTTGGACCGCACCCTGGTGCTGGGCCTTTCCTGGCGGGTCGAGACACATCTCAGGCGCCTGACGCCCGCCGATGTCCCCGTCAGGGTTGAGATCCCCTTGCTGCCCGGCGAGGCCGTGCTCACGCCCGGTATCAAGGTGACCGATGGCCGCCTGACCGCCAATCTGCCCGCTGGTCATAGTCAACTGGTCTGGGAATCCAAGCTGGAACCCCGGGACACCTTGACCCTTATGGCCCCCACGAACCGGGACTGGAACGAAATCTGGCGCCTGGACGCCAGCCCCCTCTGGCATGTCGAGTTCGCGGGGCTGGCCCCGGTCCATCACCAGAGCCCAACGGGCCAGTGGTGGCCCGAATGGCGACCCTGGGCGGGTGAAGCCCTCAACCTGAGTATCAGCCGGCCCCCGGGGGCAACCGGGGCCAGCTTGACCCTGGATGCCAGCGAACTGCGGCTGCGACCGGGTGATCGTTCCACCGAGGCCACCCTGACGCTGGACCTGCGCGCCTCGCGGGGAGGCCAGCAGCCGGTGCGCCTGCCCGAGGGCGCTCGGCTCCAGTCCGTCACCCTGGATGGCGTGGCCCAGCCCATACGTCTGGAGGATGGACAAGTCCTCCTGCCGGTCCATCCGGGTACCCAGGAGGCGGTGTTGACCTGGATTCAGGAGGTGGGCATCGACACCCGCCTCGTTACGCCCGCCGTAGGTCTGGGCGCGCCCAGCGTCAATGCCACCACCCGCATCGAATTAGGCCCGGAGCGCTGGGTGCTGTGGCTGGGGGGTCCAACCCTGGGTCCAGCCGTGCTCTTCTGGAGCCTGATCCCGTTGATCGTCCTGGTCGCCCTGGGCTTGGGCCGGTTGCGGCTCAGTCCCGCCAGCACCTGGCAATGGGGCCTGCTGCTGCTGGGTCTCAGTCAGGCGCCACCCCTGGGTGCCATTCTGGTCGTCGGCTGGCTGTTGGCCCTCGCCTGGCGCGGGGCCAAAGGCCAGGCCCTGAGTAATGGCGCCTTCAATCTGGTCCAGATTGGCCTGGTATTGCTCAGCCTCCAGGCCCTGAGCGCCCTGGCCGCGGCGGTAGCCGAGGGCCTGCTGGGGCAACCCGCCATGCAGATCGCCGGCAATGGCTCCCATGCCGGGCATCTCCTCTGGTACCAGGACCGCGCCGGCGATACCCTGCCTCGGCCCTGGGTCATCTCGGTCCCCCTCTGGGTCTATCGACTCCTCATGCTCGCCTGGGCGCTCTGGCTCGCCAACAGCCTGCTCAATTGGCTGCGCTGGGGCTGGGGTTGCTTTTCCGCCGACGGTCTCTGGAGAAAATCACCCCAGCGTGCCTTCGCTAAGTGGAGAAGGAGCGAGGAAGAAATCGGGAAGAAGGGCGCCGGATAAGGAGGCGGATAAGAAGGAGGAGCCCAAGGGCCAGGGACAGGATCCCTGGATCTCGTGAAGGAGCATTTGTTGAACACAGGGCGTTCTTGCATGGTCACCGACAGGGCGCAAAGAAACGGTTGCTCATGGCCTCGCGACATTGATTCCCGGTGTCCGTGATGAAACCGGGACCGGCGCCGGGCCAGTCTCTATGCTCCATCTCGAGGAGCTGGCGCGCGGCGGCGCAAGCTGGCGCCGCCCAGCAGTGATTTGCCGCGCCACAGGTTCTCAGGATCAGTTGCGCACAGGGAGACGCCCCGGAGATGTATTCGGCGCCGGGCTGATCGCTGGTCGGCGGGGCGTTGGATTGATCCGGCAGGCTCGCGGCGCGGGGCGGAGATAGCATTTCCAACGTCGGCACCACGCGTCCCCCTCGAACTTGGATCACCGAGCCATCCAACAGGCGATGCACGCCGTCCCAGAGCTGAGTCTGACGACCATCCTGGATGAGGAGGGGGCGGTTGGTCCGGGGGTCGACCTCGACCCACCCACCCCTGGCTAAGGGCGCGCCCCAGGGCTCGCGGGCCATGACCGGGTTGGCAACGAGCAACAAGGTTGCCAGGATGGCGCCTCGGTGCATAATCTTGCCATATCTATCAATAGGTTTGCTTTGGATCATCACCCAGGACCTCCACACGGATCATCACCGGAGTTGAAAGTAGGCATCGCCCCCTTGCCCCTAGGGGCTGAAGCTCATATTCATAGAGCCCAGGCGAGGCCGGTTTGTGAAAACAGGGTTTAAGGAACCGCAAGACCTGGCGGCTCACGTCGGAGGTGTATCGGAACAGGGGCGCCGTCCGGCTAGCGCGCACCCTCGCCAGCCTCCGCGCTGGCCAGGGCAGCCAGGCACGGGGGTCCCAATGCCAGGATATAGGCAAGGATGGCCTTGGCGGAGGGCTGGTGAAGCTGGATCTGGCTGGGGTCCAGGCTGATGCCGTTCAGGAACTGGAGTTCGAGGACATCGTGACCCTGACGGCCACTCTCGGGGAAGATGCCTGAGTAGAAGTAGCCCAACGCCTCGGCGGCCACGGTGAGGGCGGGGGCGCTGGGGTCCTCCAGGTCGATGGACAAGAGGATACAGGCGACGCCTTGTTCCAGGAGGAAGGCGGTAAAGGCGGCCAGTTTGTAGTGGACGGCCTCGCCGCCGGCGGCCTCGATGAGGGCCCGGTTCCAGGTCAGGTCGCGGTGACACTCCAGAAAGTCATCCCCGCCCAAACGCGGGAGGGCGGAGGGATCGGCCTCCGTCACATCCAGGCCCAGCCAGTCGTAGCTATGGAGGATCATCTCCCGGTGGCGTTCTGGGAGGTAGAGGGTCCGGGGGCCCCGCGGCACCACCTGGTGATAGTTGAAGGTGGTGGTGATGCGGTCGCCGGGCCGGGCCCCATCGACGAAGACGGCGGGGCTGGAGGCGAGGCGCAACCCGACGGTGATCCGGCCCAGGGCCTCGCTGGCCTTTTGGGTGGCGACGTGATGGGTGACCGACAGGGAATAGAGGGCGCGGACACCGCTCTGGCTGGCGTCCGCATGCAACTGGTCCGAGAGTTGGCGGAAGACCCCGCCCTTGCGCGCCTCGGGCAGGACGAAGGCGGCGCCCATCTCGCCCAGAGGGTCATCCGGGCGGTGGCGCATCATGGCGTAGTGGCCGATGACGGTGCCGGCCTCGTCGATGGCGATCCAGGACAGAAGTTGGCCGGTGCGGCTTTGTTCCAGGACCCGATCAGGGTAGTAGATGACGTCCTTGTAGCCATAGCCGTAGAGGTCCCAGGCGGCACTGGCGAGGGCCAGGGCCTCCTCGACGGTCTGGAGGCGGCGGTAACGGATCTCGCCCTGGATCCGGACCTGGCGCTGGTCAGGATGCAGGATGTCATGGCCGTGGCCCGGCGGCAGGGGCGCCGGCAGCCGCTTGATCAGTTCGAATTCCTGCCCCTCCTTCTCGACATAGCGCCACTTGACGCTGTCCATGGTCCTGGCAATCAGGAAGGTGCCCAGGCCCTGGGGGGTCTCCTCCAGGGACCGAGGCACCTGGTAATGGGGCAGACGGGCGAAGTCGAAGGGCCGGCCGGCGGCCCGCGCCACCAGGCGGATGGCCTCGTTGTGAAATTCGATCCGGAGACGAACCGGGGTGTCCACCCCCTCCGGGATGGCGTGCTTGAAGAAGTTGATCAGGCCCTCTTCCAGAGCGAGTTCGACCTCCCGGCGGATCGGGTCGGGCACCCCCAGGCTGCCGCACAGGTTGGCGAACAGGGCCTGGACGGCGCCGAGACTGGCGTCATGACGCGGCAGTTCGATGTCGATACGGTAGTCTTGGGTCATGGACGGATGCCGCCAACAACCGGCGGGCGCCCCCCGGCGATCCCTAAAGAGAGCAGGGGGGCTGACCCTGGATCAAAGGCTGTCGCCGAAGTCCTGGCGGAATTTGGCGACCAGTTCCTGCTGCCAATTGGAAACCGGCGTCAAGCGGCCGAAGAAGAAGCGCAGGATCTCGGGCTCCTCGGTGAACACCAGGCCGCCGATGAGGCGGCGATTGTCGTAAAGCCACTGGATGCGGTCGATGGCGTATTTCACCTGGGAGAGGGTGAAGACGCGCCGGGGCAGGGCGAGGCGCAACAGCTCCATGTTGGCGAAGACCTCGGTGCCGTCGGGTTCGCGCTGCTCGGACAGGGTGCCGCGCTCCATGCCACGAATACCACTGGCGATATAAAGGGCCGAGGCCAGGGCGCCGGCGGGATACTCGGACTGGGGGATGTGATCGAGGAACTTGAGGGCATTGATGTGACAGCCGAGCCCACCCGCCGGGGTGATGACGGGGATGCCGCGCCGCTCCAGCTCCTCCACCATATAGGCGATAAAGATGGGCCCCTGGTTGATCATGTCCTCATCCATGGTCTCCTCGAGACCGACGGTAAGGGCCTCGATCTCGCGCACCGACATGCCGCCATAGGTGAGAAAGCCCTCGTAAAGCGGCACCAGGCCACGCATCCGCCGATACAGCTCCTCGGAGCGCATGCACATGCCGCCACCGCGCACGCAGCCGAGCTTGCGGGCGGAGAAGTAGATGACATCGGAGAGGTCCGCGAACCGGCGGGTGATCTCGCGGATGCTCATGTCCTTGCAAGCTTCCTCGCGCTCCTTGACGAAGTAGAGGTTGTCGGCCAGCAGGCTGGCGTCCAGGACCAGCAGGAGGCCATGCTCGTCGCACACCTGGCGGACATCGGCGAGATTTTGCAGGGAGAAGGGCTGACCGCCGATCAGGTTGGTGCCGGCCTCCATGCGCACGAAGGCGATCTGGGTGGCGCCATGGTTGGCGATGACGGCCCGCAGCTTGGCGATGTCCATGTTGCCCTTGAAAGGATGGACGCTGACGACCTCCAGACCTTCCTCGGCAACCAGTTCCTCGATACTGCCACCATTGAGGGTAATGTGAGCCTTGGTGGTGGTGAAGTGATAGTTCATCGGCACCACGGTACCCGGCGACACCAGCACCTGGGCGAGGATGTTCTCGCAGGCGCGGCCCTGGTGGGTGGGCAGGATGTAATGCATGCCGAAGAGTTCCCGCAGCTTGCTCTCCAGGCGCGTATAGGTGGCGCTGCCGGCGTAGCTGTCATCGGCGACCATCATGGCGGCCAATTGCTGGTCGCTCATGGCATTCACACCGCTATCGGTGAGCATGTCCATGAACACCTCGACGTTCTGCAACAGGAAGGTGTTGTTGCCCGCCTCGTTCATGGCGTCCAGGCGACGTTCCACCGGTGGCAGGTGTAGTTTCTGGACGATGCGCACCTTGTGCATTTCCAGGGGAATCGCTTCACCGCCGTAAAATTTGACTGTCGTCATGCTCGCTTAGGCTCCGGGTCTCGCTTGTGGGTCTGGTGCGCGGACTGTTCCCGCACGTTAGCGCGGGCCAGGCCCGCAAGATTGAGGGTGGCCATTCTACGCCCTCATGTCTGAATTTCACGGCCCCTGACGGGGCTGCTCCCTGCCGCCGCCCTGGGAAGGAGGCCTCAGTCGATGTTGCCCTTGCGATGCTGATCATAGAGAAAGCCCCCCAAGGCGCCCGCGCCCGCCCCAATGAGGGCGCCCTGACCAGCGTTACCGCTGAGGGAACCGATGGCGGCGCCGCTGACAGCGCCAAAGGCGGCGCCACTGCCGGCGCGGCTGGTGGTGGTCGTCCCGCAGCCGGCGAGGATGAGGGGGGTGGACGCCAGCAGTATCAGGCTGGCCCCGCGCAGGGTCCGAAATTGGGTGGTCATGATGCAAGCTCCGAATGGATGAGAATGGTCATTGTGAAGGCTGGCGAGGCGTGGATTCAAGGGTATTGGCATGGCCGGGTCGTCACGCCTTTAAATCCTGTGCGGATGATAAGCAAGCCCCGCCATTTCCGCCACTTGTGGGACCGCCACTCCTGGTAGCGGTTCCCCTTTGCCTTGCGGCGGACCGCCATCCTGGCTAGGATTGTGATCCTAACCCGGCCGGGTCACTGATTCCTTCTATTCAGGTACGAAAAGCGTGCCAGCGGCGCCATGAAATCCTCCACCCGACGTCTGCTCTGGGCGCTTGGCAGCTTGCTGGTCCTGATCGGCTTGGGGGCCTACTTTTTTTATGCCACCACCAGCCAGGCGCTGGAACGGGCGGAAAGCGCCCAGTTTCGGCACATGGTAGTGTCCCGCCTGGGGGACCAGAACCGCATCCGCTTTTTCTTCGCCACCAATCGCAACCCGGTGGCCGGGGCCGAGGACAAACCCCTGAAGGAGCGTTTTGGCACCGAACGCGCCCCGGAATGGCGCCTTGGCTATTTTGACACTGCCATCGAGCCTTCCCTGGGGCTGGGGCGTTGGCTGAACGCCAGCCGCTGGTTCATGGAGGAGGAGATCAAGGTCCTGGATGTCCAGGGCACCGACCGGGCCGACTTTGCCGCCCGTCTGCGGCCCCTGGTGGAGGCCTCGCCCCATCGCGGGCTGTTGCTCCTGGTGCATGGATTAAGAACCGATATCGATTATGCCCTGCGGGGTACGGCCTTCCTGGCCCATGTCCTCGACCTCAATGTCCCCGTCATGGTCTTCGATTGGCCGGGTAATCAGGGCGGCAGCCCGCGCTCCTACCGGCGAGCCCAGGAGATCGCCTCGGCCTCCGGCGCCGATCTGGCGGCGATCCTGAGTTTCATCACCCAGGAGATCCGCCCGGAGCGCCTCTGGATCTTCGCCAACAGCCTGGGGTCCCAGGTCGTGGTCAAGGCCTTCCATCATCTCAATCAGGACCCCACCTTCGCCGACGCCGATCACGAGATCGACGAGGTGGTGCTGACCGCCCCGGATGTGAGCAAGAGCGACTTCAACGACCGTTTCAAGCAGGACCTCAAGGCCCTGGCGCGTAACACCACCGTCTATGTCTCCTCCAACGATCGCGCCCTCTTGCTCAGCCGCCTCGTCAATCGCGAGCGCCGTCTCGGCGAGAGCAGCCTGAATGTCGATACGGCGGAATTGCTCAGCGGGGCCGAGGATTGGCTGGGCATGGTGGAGGCCGGCAGCCATCGGGTCTCCCTGGTGGATGTGACGCCGGTGAACCGGACGCGCAACTTCCATAATTTCAGTCTCGAGGTCCCGGAGTTTTTCGACGACATCTATCTGCGTCTGGCCAACCCGGAGACGCCACTCAACCGGCTGCGTTTAGATTTTCGCACACCCGAAGGCAAGCAGTACTCGGTGCTGACGCGAGATCACTAGGCGACGTTGATGGGCCCCCACCTCGTGCCCAAGTGGATATCCCTCCCCATCATCCTATTCTTGTCTCATGGACCTGGGTAGCATCCTGTTGCTCATGACCACCGGCGCCCTGGAGGGTTTGCGTGACAGCCTGCCCAGCTATCGGGAGCGTTTCCTGCTCCTGAGTTCCCGGATGGGCGCCCAGCCCCGGCCCATTGCCCTTCTCATGGGGCCACCGGTTCAGGCCACTAATGGGGCGGCATCCTAGACCCTCGCCTATTCATCGCCGAGTCTCGCCATGAATCTAGCCATTCGTTCCGCCAAAAAGCTGGGGCTCTATCTGGGAATCGCCGGTCTGGGCTTCCTGGTCGGGGTGCAGTTCCTCTATGTCCTGTGGGCACTGGATGGTCCCCCCATGCAGCCCTGGCACGAGCTTGAACTGAGCGAGGAATTCACCGCCGATCAGGCGGATCAGGTGCGGACCTTCGCCGATTATCGGGCCCTGGAGGCGCGCCTTTTTGCCCAAATGGACGAACAGGTCTATGCGGAGACGGCCCGAGGCCCGGCGCAGGCCATGGTGCGCTACAGCACTGGCAGTGCCGCCGATCCGCGTGGGCGGGAACCCAACTGGAACCAGAGCTATGAAATTACCCCGGCGAACCCCCGGGGCGCCGTCCTGCTGCTACATGGCATGTCGGATGGCCCCTACAGTCTCCATGCCTTCGGCGAGGCCCTCGGCCAGGCCGGCTACCGGGTCCTTGGGCTCCGTCTCCCGGGCCATGGCGCCATCCCCGCCGGGCTGCTGAGCCTGACTTGGGAAGACCTGGCGGCGGCGACGCGCCTGGGCATGCGGCACCTGGCCGGGGTGATGGCAGGCAAGCCCATCCATATCATCGGCTACTCCATGGGCGCCGCCCTGGCCCTGGACTACAGCCTCGACGCCCGGGCCAGCGGCACGGAGCCAGAGCCCGCCAGCCTGGTGCTGATCTCCCCGGCCGTCGGCCTCGCCCGCGTGGCCAGCCTGACACCCTGGTTGGAACGTCTGGGTCATCTGCCGGGCCTCGAACGGCTGGCCTGGACCTCGATCATGCCCGAGTTCGATCCCTTCCGGTACAACTCCTTCACCGCCAATGCCAGCCTCCAGGTCCATCGCATGACCCAGGGGGTGACGGGGCGGCTGAGGCGGCTCGCGCACCCAGGGCCCATCGCCAATTTTCCCCCGACCCTGGTCCTGCTCTCGGCGGTGGATGCCACGGTGTCGGCGAAGGCCGTGGCCGATGGGCTGCTCAAGCATCTGGCCCCGGAACAACACGAACTCGTGCTTTACGACATCAACCGCTTTGCCCTCGATGCCCCCCTGCTCGTCGCCGATGCCGGGACCCTGACCTCACGCCTGCTGGCGGATGCCACCCTGCCCTTTGCCATCACCTTTGTCCGCAACGCCGCGCCCGAAAGCCGCGAGACCCTGGCCGAATACAAGCCGCCTTTCACCGCTGGATTCCAGGCCAGCCAGCCCCTGGATACCGCCTGGCCCGATGACGTCATCGCCCTCTCGCATGTCGCCTTGCCCTTTCCTCCGGATGATCCCCTCTACGGCCGCTATCCCCCCGCCGACCCCAACCAGGTCTTTCTCGGTCAACTGGCCATCAGGGGAGAAAACGGCGTTCTCAAACTCCCCGGTAACTGGCTGTTGCGCCAAAGGCACAACCCCTTCTATGACTATCAGGAGCGTCGGGTGCTGGACTGGTTGGCCAGGGCCTCGGGGCCAGGTGCGGCAAAGACCCCCGCCGCGCCTTGAGGCGCGACGGGCCGGTCATTGTGACAGGGGGCCTCAGAGCGATTTAGGCCGCGGCCCACCAGACCTGGCCGTAGAGGGGCAGGGGGCCTTGCCACCCCAGCCAGTGGCTGGCATCCTCGTTGGCGGCCTCCAGCAGGCTCAGATAATTGGCCAGGTCGGATCGCCAGGTCTCGGTCCAGGGCTCCATCCAGAAAACGGGGTCCAGGTACCAAGGCCAGTCGCGGCTGGGCTCGGGCCGGGCGGGTTTGGCGGGCCGTTGCGTCTCCAGGTTGGGAGCGGCCGCGGGGAGGACCTCTGGGAGGGCGTCGGCCAGGAGGCAGTCGTATTCCAGGGTGCCGTCATCCGCCCATTGGGCCTGGGAGTGGATTTTTTGCGCCAGCCGGCGCATGCCGTTGTTTTCCATCAGCACCTCGAACCAGAAGCGGTTAATGCCTTGGCGCTGGGCGGCGACGATCAGACGAGAGAGGAGGGCGAAGCCCACCCCCATGCCCTGCACCTGGTCCAGGGTGACCATGGAGAGTTCGGCGATCTCGCCCCCCGGTTTCAAACGCTGGCAGCGGGCGAAGCCCAGCGGTTCCAGTTCCTGGCCCCTCGCATCGAGCCGGATCGCGACGAAGGCGATGTGGTCATGCCCATCCACCTTGAGAAAACGCTCCAGTTCCTCCGGAGTCAGGGCCGATTTTTCCATGAAGAAGCGTAGGCGCCAGGAACGTGGCGAGAGGGCCGCGAAGCAGTTCAGCAGCAAATCGCGGTCGTCCGGGCTTTGAGCCCGGATCAAATAGGTCGAACCATCGGCCAGTTGGGTTGTGCTGGCGATCGGGCGATCAGGGTCAGATCGGTCGAACATGGTAAACCTCCTACCGGTAAGGTAGGGCCCGAGCTTGGGCGGGATCGCCGCCAAGGCCGGGCGTTATTGTGCAGTGCAGCAATAATGGACCCCTCGACGGAATTATTCAAGTCGCAACATGTGGCATTTGTGCATCATGGTGGGAAATCCACCCATGGCACAGAGAAAAATGCCTTGCTGTAGGGCAACCCTTGCCCTAGATTCCCCCCTATGACGATCCTGCAACGCTTTCCGGCTTCGCGCATCCTGATTTATGCCGATGACCACCTGCTTCCTCACGTCCACATCAAATTGCGCGATGGCCGTGAGTGCAGGGTTGAGATCGACTCCCTGAAAATTCAGGGGCGCATCGCGACTCGTGAGATTCGGGACGAGTTAGCCTGGATTGCGGCGCATCGGAGATTCCTGCTCGACGAATGGCGGAGGTACAACCCATGAGCACTTACTTTTTTCCCAAGTTACAAGCGGTCGAGGCGCTCGCGCCCTATCATCTGCGCACCACCTGGAGTACGGGCGAGGTGCTGGAGGTCGATGTGGAAGGCGTACTGCGGCGGATTCCCGTCCTCGCCCCCATCCTCTCCCCGGAGGTATTCGCCCGCGTACACCTTGGCGAGTGGGGCAACAGCATCGAGTGGCTTGACGAGGAGTTTGGCGCCGATAACGTCTATGCCTGGGCCAAGGAGCAGGCCGGGGAGGTCAGCCATGAAATGTTCGGTGACTGGATGCACCGCAACCAACTGTCACTCAGCCTGGCGGCCGAGGCTCTGGGGATCAGCCGCCGCATGGTCAGCTACTACCGCACGGCTCACAAACCCATACCACGCGCTCTTTGGTTCGGCTGCCTAGGCTGGGAAGCGACGCGACCCCAGACTAAAACCCTGCCACGCGCCCTGCCGACGGCCCGCGAATATGCCGCCGCGCACGCCTGACTTACCCCAGAACCATGAAAACCCTGCTCGCCAAAAAAGCGGAGATCCTCGTCACCATGGACGGGGAGCGTCGCGAACTGAAAAACACCAGCCTCTATGCCGAGGACGGGATCGTCAAGCAGACTCAACAATTTCGCGTTGCGCCCGATCGGTTGGCAGCAGGCGGTCAGCAACGGCGAAAAACCCCATAGATGAATTTCTGCTCCCCTTGGGCCGGGGTGACATGGGTTTCACGAAGGGATTGGATGAGTTCAAACCCCTGGCCAAGTTCAGCGGCCAGCAGGTCGGGACTGTAACGGCGCACGGGCAGATTGCTGCACCGCTCCGGGCCGTCCCCCGAGCCCATCCGGTGAGCATGGGGGCTCGGGGTCCTAATTATCGGGAAAGAGGGTCATCCCTGACCTTATGATTTTCCTGTAATTCGCTACGGGCTTCCCGCTTTAGGCCGCGGCCGCTCCCTCGATTTGCAAGTCCTGGGTGGAGGTCGTGAGACCGGGTTCCTTGGCGGCGACGAAGAAGCTCCAGATATAGAGGATCAAGCCGACGAGGAAGACGAGGCCGGTCAGCTCACGCAGCCAGTAGAAGATGGCGATCTTGTCCTGGACGAGCATGAACTGGAGCGGCGCGTCGCTGAAGCGTTGCAGATAGACCTGCAGGATGCCGGCGGCGGTCAGGAAGAGGGTGATGAAGACCATGGAGACCGTCATCAGCCAGAAGGACCACATCTCCAACACCTGGGAGCGCTGGCTGTTGGCCTCGACGACCACTCAGGATCGGCATGGCGTAGGAGATCATGCCCAGAACGATCATCACATAGGCCCCGTAGAAGGCCATGTGGCCATGGGCGGCGGTGATCTGGGTGCCATGGGTGTAGTAGTTCACCGGCGACAGGGTGTGCAGGAAGCCCCAGACGCCGGCCCCCAGGAAGGCCATGACGGCGGTCCCCAGGGCCCAGAGGACGGCGGCCTTGTTGGGGTGATTACGCCGGCGCCGGTTGACCATGTTGAAGGCAAAGACCGTCATCATGAAGAAGGGGATCGGCTCCATGGCGGAGAAGATGGAGCCCCACCACTGCCAGTATTCCGGCGCGCCAATCCAGTAATAGTGATGTCCCGTACCGATGATGCCGGTGATCAGGGTCATGGCGATGATGACATAGAGCCACTTCTCCACCACCTCGCGGTCCACGCCCGTGGTCTTGATGAGCACGAAGGCCAGGATGGAGCCCAGGATGAGTTCCCAGACGCCCTCGACCCACAAATGCACCACCCACCACCAGAAGAACTTATCCAGCACCAGATTGGTCGGGTTGTAGAAGGCGAAGAGGAAGAAGACCGCCAGCCCCGTGAGTCCGATCAACAGCACCAGATTGACCACGGTCTTGCGGCCCTTGAGGATGGTCAGGCCGATGTTGAAGAGGAAGGCGAGGGCGACGATGACGATGCCCACCTTGGTGATGGTGGGCTGCTCCAGGAACTCCCGGCCCATGGTCGGGCAGGATGTCGTTGCCGGTCAGCTTGGCCAGACCGGCATAGGGCACCAGGAGATACCCCGCGACGGTGAGGGCCGCGGCGATCAGGAAGACCCAGAACATGAGGATGGCCAGCCAGGGGGTAACGCCAATTCCCGTTCCGCCTCCTCGGGCACCAGGTAATAGGCCGCGCCCATGAAGCCCATGAGCAGCCACACGATCAGGGCATTGGTATGGACCATGCGCGCCACGTTGAAGGGGATTTCGGGGAACAGGAAGTCCCCGACCACATACTGCAGGCCCATGATGAGCCCGAAGAGGATCTGGGCGACGAACAGTGCGATGGCGGCCATGAAATACAGCTTGGCCACGCCTTGGGATTGATACTTCATCATTCGATACTCCTAGGTTTGGTATCCAATTAGCCCTGCTTGTTCGGGTGGCCAGCCGGCGGTGTTGATCTCCGAGGCATACTTCAGGAACTGGGCGATGGCCTCCAGCTCGGCGGGGGCAAAATTGAATTGCGGCATGCTGCGGCGGCCAGGAATGCCGTCGGCGGGGCGGCTCTGGATGAAGGCCTTGATCGCGTCGGTATTGTTACCGAAGCGCACATAGACATTGCCCAATTCCGGGGCGAAATAGGCGCCTTCCCCCAGCAGGGAGTGGCAACCAATGCAGTTATTGGTCTCCCACAGATCCTTGCCATGGGCGATCTGGCGCCCGAGTTCCGTGCTGGGATCGAGCAGCTCGCGCCGATCACGATCGGGCAGCGCCATGGTCGTATCGAAGGATAAGGCCAGGAAAAGCAGGAAAAAAAATACGGAGCCACCATAGAAGATGTTCCGCGCCATCGTTTTGGTAAAGGTTTGCGCCATGTTGATTGGTCCTCTGGAAGCAGTTGCGGCCGGGGACCATTTGAGAGGAAGCCTCCCGCCGCAACCTTGACCAAGGTCAAGCTCGGGAGCGGAAAAGTCCGGCAGGCTGCTAGGTAACCGGCGTCAGCGGGGCGACCGCGAAGCCCGCCACCGTACGCTGGGCGGGGCTGGACTCGATGCCGATCAGGTGGATCGACAGGCCCGAGTTGATGTTTTTGGAATTGTGATGGTTGTCACACAGCAAAAACTTTTGTAGTATTAAAATATAAATTTTTAAAATTTGTGTACGGATAAAGGTGCCCTCCCTCGATTCCCCTCATACGTTAGGGTAAGTAGGCTTTGAGCATGTCTCCCTCAGCAGCGGCAGAAACAAGCGGGACCGGCGCGCAAGGCCCGGTGACCCGGTGCCTGCGCAAGTTTCTGGAGCTGAGCCCGGAGGACCGCGTTCTGTTCCTCAAGCTGTGGTCCCTGCTGCCCTTGGTCGCCGCGTCGCTCCGCCTGCTCGATTATCCGCGAACCCTGCGTCTCCTCTCCCGCTGGTCACCGGCCGCGCCCCCGCGGGTCGATTTACCCGAAGACTCGATGTCCTACGCCCTGCGCCTGGGCCGCCTGGCCCGCATGGCCGGGCGTTACGTGCCCACCAACGGCTCCTGCCTGCGGCAGTCGCTGCTGGTTTGGTGGCTGCTGCGCCGCAAGGGCATGCCCGCGGAACTGCGCATTGGGGTCCGGACGCAGGAGGGCTTTACCGCCCACGCCTGGGTGGAAGTGGACGGCCAACCCGTCAACGACGCGCCGGACGTGGCCGAACGCTTTGCCCCGTTTGACGGTTTCCTGTCCACCCGGTTGGTTTCGTCGCCATGAGCGGCATCGCCGGCATCATCCATTTCGACGGCAAGCCGGTTGAGCCTGGGCTGATCGAGAAGATGACCAGCGCCATGGCCCATCGCGGGCCGGACGGCATCAATCACTGGGTCAAGGGATCGGTGGCGCTCGGTCAGTGCATGTTGCGCACCACGCCGGAGTCGCTGGAAGAGCACCAGCCGCTGACCAACGAGGACGAGAGTCTGGTGCTGGTCATGGATGGGCGGGTGGACAATTGGGAGGAACTGCGGCGGGAGTTGCTGGGGCGTGGCGCGGTGCTGCGCAATCGCTCGGATGCCGAGCTGGTGCTGCGGGCCTACGAAGTCTGGGGTGAGGAATGCCCGGACCGGATCATCGGTGAGTTCGTTTTCTTCATTTGGGATGCTCGGCAGCGGCGCTTGTTCGGGGCGCAGGGATGCCGCGGGAACACGACATTTTTACTATCATGCTGGCAATGGCTGGTTTGGCTTTGCGTCGGAGATCAAGGGGCTATTGGCGCTGGAGCGTATTGAGCCCCGATTAAATGAATCCCGATTGCTGGATTATCTCGTGGTCGAGTTCGACCGGGATGATGAGGTCGGCACCTTTTATCAAGATATTAATCGTATGCCAGCGGGTCATGCGATGTGGGCCACGGAGCATGGCGCAAAAGCCTGGCGCTATTGGAATCCCGGGAATCTACCGGCGAACCGCTTTGCATCCCTGGACGAATGCGCGGAAGCATTCCTGGAGCAACTTCGCATTGCCGTGAAATGCCGCTTGCGTAGCATCGGCCCGGTAGGGGCGATGTTGAGCGGTGGGCTGGATTCTTCCTCGATCGTCGGCTTGATCAGCAAGGAGTTCCGGGGTGAACTGCAGCAACCTTTGCGCACGTTTTCACTGATTCGCATGATCGGGAGAACTGCCCGGACTGGCTATAGCGTCCGGGAAATGCTAAAGGAAGACGACTGGATCGTGCCACACATCATTACGTCAGATGTTGGGGGATAATGGCTGCAAGAGCTTTCTCGACATACTCCCGAACGCAGATGAGCCATTTGCATTTTCCCATGGTTTCACCTATTCGCTCATTTACCGTGTGGCTCGCGAGAACGGTTGCCGTGTCGTTTTTGATGGCATGGCGGGCGATCACTACTTTATAGCGATAGTCGCAGCCTTGACTGCATATTCCGAAAGGATGTTTGGTCGGCTTGCGGGGTTGCTTGCAGCCTATCGTCGGCATGGCGTTAAAGGCGGCATTCGCAGCCTACTATGGAGATCAGTAAGAGTTGCTGCGCCTGATATGGCGCGAACGAGCTTTCAGTGGTTAAGAGATAAGCAGTGGCTCAATGGTGCTGATTTGTGGATGCTGCGCGGGGAAATCAGGAGGCAAATTTTAGCGAGGAGGCAGTCAAATCGCGATCAAGCGCGAATGCTATCGCGGAATTACGATACTGGGAGAGGATAGGAGCGGCAGTTCACTTCTGGATTGCTTTCCTTTGGGCACGAGGTATATGGGTCAATAGCTTTGTCTTTTGGGGTAGAGCCACGCAGTCCGTTTTCGGACCGTAGAATGATTGAGTACGCTATCCAAATGCCTGCGGAAGCGAAGTTATTCGCACCGTGGTACAAGTACCCTTTGCGAAAATGCATGAGGCGGTGATCCCAGAAGTTGTACGGTGGAGACGCGAAATCGTGGGCACCCGGGACCGAAGTTTTACGAGCAGTTGATCTACTACGTGTTGCGTAAGACCCGAATCCCGTGATGTCTCGGGCCACGGATGACAATTCGGTGTGATGACTGCGAGGTTGAAAAGGCATGCCGGAAGCCAGTTCGTGGATTCGGATGATCCTCAAGTGGTCGACTACGCCATGCTGGGGATCAGCCACGGACTATTTTTATGGAGCGGCGGACTGTTCGAGCCACCGTGGGGTACTTACTGCGATCCGGCTGAGTTTTTGTAACACTCGAGTAATGCCGGCAAACTGTGCAAGCCAAGCGCGGAGATGACGTCGGGCTGGACGATACACCGACAGGACATGAATGCAACCCATGAGTTCCAAGATGACTCTGGAATACGCCCGGGCGCCTGTTTCGGGCAAGGCACGTCTAGCGTTACGTGTTGGCTGGACCCAAACTGGGACGAAAGCTCGGACCACGCCCACGATACGGGGGGAGCAGCGGGATCCACCCAGTCGGATACGGGAATCTAGCGACCGCGAGTACCCTTCCTGAATCGCGCCTCAACTGCAGCAGGGGTCGTGGCAGGGGTCAGGTCTTGACTTATTCCCTTGCTGAGCTAGCCTTGCGGGCATGGCCAGGCCGTTGCGACTTGAGTTTGCCGGTGCGTTGTACCACGTCACGTCGCGCGGTGACGGACGGGAGGATATCTTTCGGGCTGTTGGTGACCGCCGGCTTTTTTTCGATGTGCTAGCGGGCGTATGGGGACGGTTCAACTGGGCCATACACGCCTACTGCCTGATGACCAACCATTACCATCTCCTTGTCGAGACGCCGGATGGCAATCTCGCTAAGGGCATGCGCGAACTCAACGGTCTGTACACCCAACGCTTCAACCGCGTTTATGGGCGGACGGGACACGTCTTCCAGGGGCGCTACAAAGCGATCCTGGTGCAAAAGGAGGCGTACCTGCTCGAAGTGGCGCGTTACGTCGTCCTCAATCCGGTCCGCGCGCGTATGGTTCGGTCGGCGGGGGACTACCCCTGGAGCAGCTATCGCGCGATGACCGGCGAGGACGCAGCTCCTGAGTGGCTGGAGACGAGGACGATCCTCGCGGCGTTCGGCCCAACGGAAGCGGAGGCCACCGATGGCTACCGGTCGTTCGTGGCCGCGGGCAAAGGGCAGCCTTCGCCGCTGGGAGTACGTCAAGCAGCAGGTCTTTTTGGGCTCGGATGCCTTCGTCGAGTCGATGCAGCGGAAGGTACCGCGCGACCGTGACCTGCGCGAGGTACCCCAGGCCAAGCGTCGGCCCCTTCCGCGGTCGTTGCCCGAGTATGAGCGCGCGAATCCCGATCGAGATCAAGCGATTCAAGCTGCCTATGCGAGCGGAGGGTACACCATGCGGGAAATCGGCGACTATTTCGGTTTGAGCCAGTCGCGCATCAGCAAGGTCATCCGCCCGGCACCTCAGCTTGGCAGTCGCGCCAAGGCATAAGTCAAGACCTCAGACTCAGACCTCGCAGACCTCGTGCCGGATGAAATGGATTTCGCAGGTGGAGGCAGAGGGCAATACGAAACGTAGCATATTTCATGGAATTCTTGGCACATCGGACAACATAATATAAGGCGAAATCAAAATGCCGACAATTTCCATGTTTTATGGTATTCTCATTCGGATGTTCTTTCGAGATATCGAGAAACATCATGTGCCACATATACATGCCGATTACCAAGGCAATGTAGCAGTGTACTCAATTCCTGACGGAGCACTACTGGCCGGTGAATTACCACCGAACAAGCACAAACTGGTCGTCGCATGGATCGAGATTCATCAGGAAGATTTGCTTGCCGACTGGAGCTTGGCTGTAAACGGCAAAAAGCCATTTCCAATCAAAGGACTTGACCAATGAAAATTGCGGAACTCTCTCCACAAGCCCAATTGGGTGTTATCCATCGTTGCAGACGATGGGCGTGTTGGCAGTTTTGATGTCAGTCCTTATCTAGAATATGAGGCGTTTGAAGACCTTCGAGATCCACAGCGAATTTCATGAAGGTTTTCAATGGTGGATACTTTGTCGAATGGGATTGTGGCGCTGATTTATCAGCCGACACCATTGAGGCACGATGGCAGGTTATTGGCAACGCGGCCACCCAGGCAACGGGCTAAAGCAAAGTAGGCCTCTCGCACAGCGCTTTCCCGGCGACGATCATTGAGTTCAAGTCCCATGCTGGAAGAACACCTAGGCTACGTCGCCGACCGCGTCAGGCTCGAACGGTTCCAGGCCGCCATTGCCATGACCATCAAGGCGGGGGACCGCGTTGCCGACCTTGGCTGCGGCTCCGGGACACGGCCTGGCCGGCTGGTTCGATTGTGAGCTGGCCGAGGGCGTGTGGATGACCAACTCGCCGCTAGCGGAGCGGCCCATCAAGCGCTCGCAGGCCTTTTTGCCCATCGACGAGGCGGTTCCGGTGAAAGCAGGGGACCGGGTCAAGGCGACGGTCATGGCCCGGCCGGCCGAGCACCTCATCGCCTGGGTCGTGGAGTTTCCCGCCAGCGGGCGGCGCTTCAGCCATTCGACCTGGCAAGGGTTGCTGCTGGCGCCGGAGGACTTGATCCGGGCCCAACCGGACCGCGTGCCGCGGTTGAGCCGCGAAGGCCAGGCGCGTAATACCGTGCTGGGTTATTGCGACGGCCGACGCACGGCCCGGGAGATCGAACAGGCGGTGTTGCGCGACCATCCCGGTTTGTTCCCGTCCCCCGAAGAGATCCGCCGTTTCGTGGCGCAGGTGCTAGGCCGGGATGCCGAGTGATCCTACAACAGGAGCGAGGTAGGAGGGGTCAGGTCAGGAGGGGTCTACCGGCTACCTACAAATCCGATGGTAGACCCCAAACCCAATAGCATGGTCGAGCGCTTCAATTGGCCGCATCCGTGAGGTGCTCGCCACCAGCCGCTTCGATGCGGCCCAGAGCCTGGAGGACACCCTGAGCCGCTAGGTACGGCGGTATAATCACCACATTCCACAACGCGCGTTAGGGCACATCGCGCCCGTTCAGGCCCTGAAAGATTGGCAAGAGAAAGGCCCGGAGCTGTTTAAAATGAGGGTATACAATCTCACGGGTCTTGATAGCTAGGGACCAGCGGGGAGGGCCAGCCATCTTTCCGTCGAGCCATCCCACGACCCGGGCGCTGGCTGGCGCTCCCCGGTCCGGGCGCCTGCCGGCCTGCCCCCCGGGCCGGAGTGAGCCTTAAGCCACAACATGTCCCGGACATCCCGCACGGGCAACTAGACCTCGGGTTCTGCGAGGTCCATGCCGAGAATTATCTGTCAGCTATGTTGGCAGACCTCTTAACAGGTGCTACTGTCCGCGCCAAGCAAGCCCAGAGATAGGCGTCCATGAGCATGAAATTCTCCGAAGACGTGGTCCCGTTGACTGACCTCAAGGTCAACCCGGGTCGCGTGGTCAAACACGCTGCCGAGGCCCATCGGCCGGTGCTGCTTACCCGCGGAGGGCGTGGGGTCGCCGTCATGCAGTCCGTGTCCGACTACGAGCTGGCCGCGGAGGAGCGCGCCTTCATGCGTGCGGTGGTCGTCGGGATTAGCCGACTTGGACGCCGGCCGCGAGGTCTCCCTCTCCGAGGCCAAGGCCAGATTCGGCTTGGCATAGGGACATGACCGTCGCCAGGGTTAGCTTCGCCGAGTCCGCGCTCAGCGACTTGGGGGGCATCCAGGCATGGTACGCCACAGAAGGGGTGCCGGAGATTGGTGACCGACTCGTCGCCGAGGTCTTCCAACGCGTGGACGTCCTCGCCGACCACCCGGACCTCGGGCGGATCGTTCCGGAGTTTGGCCAACCCTTTCTGCGCGAACTGATCCACCCGCCCTTCCGGATCGTCTATCGTCGGGACCCGCTGCGCATCCGCATCGTGCGTGTCTGGCGCAGCGAACGGTTGTTGCGGCTGCCGGCATCGACCAGGTCGCAGGACCCCGCCGGTTGAGCATTGCATGCACCCGCCCCGGGCGACTGCTATCCATTGGATGGAGTCCACTTCACTGCTCACCGCCGCAGGTATCCGTTCAGCCGAGAAACAAATCTTCGCTGACCGGTGCCGACCCTGAAGGAAGCCGTGTTGTGGAGCGCCAAAAGGGCGGCTTCCAGGGTCGCACATCCGACGGCAACCCGGGGGTGGAAGTGTTGTGGCATGGCATCCAGAAGCTCGACGTGGCCATCGACATGTATCTCGATCTACCGCCCGGAAGAGCACAGCGCGATGCGCAGCGAATACCCACTGGGCTACCTGCGGCCGGATGAGGAGGATTCGGGGTGACATGGGGGGGTGAGTCTAGTGTGAGAAAGATCAGATTAGGCGGCTAGCTTAAACTGCTGTCCGGTTTTCGGGGTCCACTTTAGAAGGCACCCATCGAGGCGCTTTGTGACCGCTTTGGCGTTTCACCCGCAACCTTAATTTGATACCCTGATTCCCGAAGCATCCGGGTATGGGCGGCAAGCCTTAATGGTCATATTTCACGTCGCCGTGGCGCGTTGGCAGGCGCCTTTGGGTATCCAGCCATTCCACGCCTGGGGATTGCCGGACGGTACGCCCTGGACCGAGTTCTATCGCTTGGGTGGGGGGTATCTGCTGCGCTTTCCCGAGCTGGCGGACTTTCAGGTCTCGGCGGACGGACTCGAGGTCACCTGTTTCCCCGCGCCCGAGGTGTCGGAAGCCACCTCCCAGCATCTCTACCTGAACCAGGTGCTGCCGTTGGTGCTGAGCAAGCTCGGCAAGCTGGTGTTTCACGCCAGCGCGGTCGAGGTGGCGGGGGGGGCCATCGCCTTCGCCGCCGAGTCCGGTCGGGGCAAGTCCACGCTGGCGGCGAGTTTTGCGGTCAGCGGGTTTCGGTTCCTGACCGATGACGGCCTGGTGGTCGAGACGGCGGCACAAGGGTTTGAGGTCTTGCCTAGCCATCCTTCCATCCGCTTGTGGGCGGATAGCGAGGAGGCGCTGATCGCGCCGGGGGTCGAGACGGCACCCGCCCTGTCGTTTACCTCCAAGTCACGCTTTCTGGCCGGCGATGCCGTCCGCTTCTGCGACCAGCCCCGCCCCTTGCGGCGGGTGTATTTCCTGGGCGACGGCAGCGCCACGACCCTGGTATTTCAACGCCTGAGCGCGGCCGAGACCCTGGTGGAGTGGGTGAAGCACTCCTTCCTGCTCGATGTGGAAGCAAGACCCAGGCTGGCCTCCCATTTCGATCAGGTGGCGACACTGGCGAATCAGCCAATCCATTACCGCCTCGATTACCCGAGGCGTTTCGAGGACTTGGCGCGTATCCGCCAGGCCATTGTGGAACATGCATGCGATGAGAGCATTACAGTATGAATTTGTCAGATAGGGTGAGTATCCCCGCGCAGGTGATGGCTCGGACGGTGGGCGACGAAACCGTGATATTGGATCTCGCCAGCGGGACCTATTTTGGGCTCGACCCGGTGGGGGCACGGATATGGGGGCTGATGGGGGAGGGCAAGACCCTCGCCGAGATCTGCGGCCAGATGCTGGAAGAGTACGAGGTGTCGCGCGAAGAGCTGGAACGGGACACCCTCAAGCTGGCGCAAGAGCTGGCCGCCCAGGGGCTGATCAGCCCGGCGTAAGACAGGGTGTGCGCCATGCGTACCCACGCCAGAGAAGCTCACCGAGCCTCTTCCCCCCAGGGATCCGCCCCTTGGAGTCGGCCGCCATCATCGGAGCGCCCGGCCTGGCGGTGTTCATCCGGGAACAGGGCCTCGCCCCGCTGTGGTTTGATCAGGAGGTCAGGGATTCCGACGAACATCCGGGGCAACGCAACCCTTGTCCAGCCGCAGCACGCGGTCGGCCAGGGCCAGGCTGGCTGGGCGGTGCGTGATCAGGATCACCGTACGTTGCGCCAGCACGGACTGGCACTCTTCGATGAAGGCGATCTCGCCTTGCGGGTCGAACATGGCCGTCGCCTCGTCGAAGATCAGGATGGGCGGATCCTTCAGCAGGGCGCGCGCCAGGGCGATGCGCTGGCGCTGGCCGCCGGAGAGTCGGATGCCCTGGTCGCCAATGAGGGTGTCGTAGCCCTGGGGCAGCCGACGCACGAACGCGTCCGCCTGGGCGGACCTTGCCGCCGCTTCGATGTCCGCGAGCGCCGCGTCCGGGCGTCCGTAGGCGATGTTTTCCCGCACGGTCCCGTTCAGTAACAGCACATGCTGGGCAACGAGACCGATTTGGCTGCGTAGGCTCGCGATGCTCACGCCACGAATGTCGGTCCCATCGATGACCACGCGGCCCGCGTCCGGGTCGGCGAAGCGCATCAGCAAGTGGATGAGGGTGCTCTTGCCCGAGCCGTTCTCCCCGGTGATGGCAACGGTCTCCCCCGCCTGAATCTCCAGGTTGACGCCCGCGAGGACCTGCTGTCGTCCCGGGTAGGTGAAGTGCACATCCTCCAAGCACAGATGGCCGGACACCGGGGCGAGGGCGGGCGCCCCCGCGTCATCCGGCTCGGCGCGCACGGAGAAGACCTCGATGAGCCGTGCCGCGGCACCGCGGGCGGTCTGCACGCTGCCGTAGACCCCGGCCAGACCGCTCATGGGCCGCGTCAGGAGCATGCCGTAGAGCAGGATGCTCACGATGTCCGATGCCTGCAGCACCCCTGCCCGCAGTTGCAGGGTGCTCAGGTACAGCAGCAGGAGCAGACCCAGCCCAGCCAACAGGTTCACCGCTGGCCTCAGCAGCGATTCGATCAGGAGCTGACGCTTCGCGATGCGCAGCAGCTTGACATTGCTGCGCTGGAAGCGGCGGGACTCGTGTTCCTCGCGGGTAAAGGACTTGATGGCGGGGAGCATCCCGATGTTCTCCTCCAGGGTGGCGAACATCTCGGCGTGGGTGCGCACCCATTCGGACGTCAGGGGCCGAATGCGGCGGCCAATCAGCTTCATGGCCAGAAAGAAGACCGGGACCAGCAGGCCGGCCAAGCTAGCAATGGACGGGCTGATCCGGAACAGGAAGTAGAAGGCGCCGGCGAAGGTGACCAGCAAGGGCAGCAGGCTCACCAGGGTGCCGGTCACGAAGTGGCTGATGTGCCCCGCATCGTTTCCCAGCAGCGCCAGCACCTCACCGCGGCGTCGCTCGTGGAAGTAGGCTAGCGGTAGGGATTGCAAGTGATCGTAGAGCCGGGTGCGCAGACCGGCGAGCATGGTCTCGCCGGTACTGCCGAGGAGGTAACCGTTGCCGAAACCGAGACCGCTCTGAAGCGCCAGCAGAAAGGCCCACAGGAACATCAGGTCTAGGAGTCCGGGGGCGGCGGCAGGATGAATCACCAGTTCGGTGAAGCGGCCGGCGATCCAGGGATTGGCCAGCGCGATGGCGCTCTCCCCCACCATGAGGAGCACGGCCAGCAGTAAGACGCCCCGGTGGGGGGTCACATAGGCGAGTAGCTGGGTGAATTGAGATTTTGTCATGGGATGGATGGGGTCGCCGGGCGGGGCGTGCGCTGGCGTGGGTGCAGCAATTCCAAAGGGCGCTTCCCCGACCGCGACGCCGGACATTGTACTCTAACCTTGGGTGCATCATCTCGTGCTTCAGACTGCCCCAGAAGCTCTCCAAGGGGGCGTAGTCGTAACCGTTGCCCTTGCGTGAACATTTTGCCAAGCATGCCATTTCCGTCATACCGGCCGGGAAGCCGGTATCCAGGCCAGGGATGGTAGGCTGCGGTGGGCGGGGCGGCGATTTGCCTTTCGCGAGGTTCCCTGGCACTGGGTGCCGGCTTCCCGGCCGGCACGACGGCGTTGCTGGTTCAATGCCGCCGGTGCCGACCCCGAGGGTGAGATCGGCGCGGACCATGGACCCCGAAACGCATCCGATCCCGCTGGCGATCCGGGCGGCGCAAGGCGGCGGGCCGGCGCTGGCGATCTTCGGTGATGCGCTGCCGCGCCGGAGCTGGATGCCGCCGCACCCGGGCCTCTATCCGCGCTCGGGTTTTTCACACCGTTTCCGTGTCAAATCACCGGCACCGGCCTGGCTAGCCGATCTCCCGCCCCTCGCCCGCCTCCTCGTGGGTGCGGCCATCGCGGATGTGATAGATCCGGCGGAAGGTGGGGATGATCTTCTCGTCGTGGGTGACCACGATAACGGCGGTCTGGTATTGCTGGGCCATGCGGTTGAGGATGCGGATCACGCTCAGGGCGCGCTCGCTGTCCAGGGGGGCCGTGGGTTCGTCGGCCAGGATCACCGGGGGGCGATTGGCCAGGGCGCGGGCGATGGCGACGCGCTGTTGTTCACCGCCGGAGAGATGGGCGGGCATGGCGGTCGCCCGGTGGCTCACGTCCAGGGCCGCCAGCAGTTCCCGCGCCTGGTCCCGGGCCTTGCCGTTGGGCTGGCCGGCCAGCATGAGGGGCAGGGCGACGTTGTCGGTGACGTCCAGGAAGGGGATCAGGTAGGGGGCCTGGAAGACGAAGCCGATCTTGTCGCGGCGCAGGGCGCGGCGGTCGGTCAGGCGCCAGCCTTCGTCGTAGATGACCTCCGCGCCCAGGGTCATGCGCCCGCCGGTGGGTTCGATGACCGCCCCCAGGCACTTGAGGAGCGTGCTCTTGCCCGAGCCGGAGGGCCCGATCAGCCCGATCACCTCGCCGGGGGCCACCGCCATGTCCACCCCCTTGAGGGCGTCCACCGCCATATCGCCGGAGCCGAAGCGCTTACGCAGGCCCTCGATGCGGATGCCGTGGGTGCCATTCGTCAGCTCATCAGCCACCGATGGCCTCCGCCGGGTCCACCCGGAGCGCGGCGCGGATGGCGATGAGGCTCGCCAGCACGCAAATGATCATGACGATCCCGAAGCCGCGCGCGGCGTCCCCGGGCAGGAGCAGGACGTACTTGGGGAAGATGGGCGCCCAGAGGCTGGCGGCGATCTTGCCCACGACGAAGCCGATGGCGCCCAGACCGAGCGCCTGCCACAGGATCATGGCGGCGATGGTGCGGTTGCGGGTGCCGATGAGCTTGAGCACCGCGATCTCGCGGATCTTGCCCAGGGTGAGGGTGTAGATGATGAAGGCGACGATGGCGGCGCTCACCACCGAGAGGATGACCAGGAACATGAAGATCTGGCGCGCCGAGGTGGCGATGAGCTTGGCCTGGAGGATCTCGTTCATCTCGGCGCGGGTATGGACCGTGAGGCGCTTCCAGCGCCGGATCTCGCCGGCCACCGCGTCCGGGTCGACACCCGGGGCGACGCGGACCAGGATGGCGTTTACCGAGGGATTCACCGTTTGGGAGGCTAGAACCGCCCCCAGCAGGCCCGGCTGTCCGGGCCGGTTGAGGGCGGGATTGGCCAGGGTGCGCTGGCGCTGGTGGACGATGGCGTCGTTGTCCTTGAGGAACTGGGCCTCCTGGGCATCCTTGAGGGGGATGAAGACCATGGGATCGCCCCCGGAGGAGACGGCGCGGCGGGTCAGCCCCACGACGCGATACAGGTTGCGGCGGATACGGATTTCCTCGCCGAGACGAAAGCCGGTGGCGAGGTCGGCCACCGCCTCGTAATGACCCTGGGTGATGTGGCGCCCGGCGACCAGGAAGCGCGGCTGACCCGGCTCGCCCGGGACCGCCCGGGACCACGCCCACCACCATGGCCCGCCGCTCCCGATCGCCCTGACCTACCTGCATGGTGAGATAGGTGACGTTGGCGGCCCGGACCACGCCGGGCAGGGTGAGGATGCCCCGATACAAATCATCCTGGAGGCTGGAGGACTCCGCGTAGGGCCCCAGGGTATCGCGTTGCACCACCCAGAGGTCCGCCCCGCTGTTGTCCAGCAGGATCTCGGCGTCATCCACCATGCCCCGGTAGATGCCGGCCATGGAGAGGGTGACGCCGATGAGCAGGCCCAGGCCCAGGCCGGTGAAGACGAACTTGCCCCAGGCGTGGAGGATGTCCCGTCCGGCGAGACTGATCATTGGGGCACTCCGGGGATGGACGCCACCACCTGGACGCGGCTATGAGGGCCAAGGGGCGAGCGGCTGTGGACCACGATCGAGTCGCCGACGCTCAAGCCGGACCGGATCTGGACCCGGCCGTCCTGATCGGCCACCCCGCGCTCCACGGGGACGAAGCGGGGTGCATCGTCCTCCAGCCGCCAGACGCCGAGCTGGCCGTCGCGGCGGTGCAGGGCGGCGTTGGGCACCCAGGGCGTGGGTGGCAAGGGCGCCAGCAGCACGGTCACCTCGGCGAGTTCGCCCAGGCGGGGCAGGGGGTCTGGCAGGGGCGCGAAGATGATCTTGGCCAGCAGTTCCTCGGTGACGGCGTCGGCCCTCGGCTCCACCCGGCCGACCTCGCCCGGCATGGATCACCAGGGGCTGGGACCTGAGGCTGACCCGGGCCGGCAAGCCGGCGGCCAGGCCCCCGGCCCCAAGCTGGTCAAAACGGGCATTGACCCAGAGTTGCTCGGCGTCGATGACCTCCACCACCGACTGGCCCGCCACCAGGGTGCTGCCCGGCTCCGCGTCCCGGGAGACCACCAGGGCATCCACCGGGGCCAGCAGGCGCAGGTTGGCCCGCTGGCGCACCAGGGCCTCGTGTTCGGCGCGCACCCGGTTGAGCTCCTGCTCGGCGGATTCCAGGTTGGCTTGAGCGGCCTGGAGCCCGGCCTTCGCGACCTGGGATTCCTGGCGCTTGGCCTCCACCGAGTCCTCGCTGGCGGTCTTGGCGAGCAGCAACTGTTCGTAGCGCTTGACCTGGGCGGTGGCGAATTCCCGCCGGGCCCGGGCATCGTCGGTCTGGGCCCGGGCGGCCTCGATCCCGGACTCGGCGCGGCGCTGGGCCGCCTCTTGGGCGGCGACCCGGTCGTCCAGGTCCACCGGGTCCATCTCCCCCAGCAACTGGCCCGCCTTGACCCGTTCGCCCACCTGCACCTCCACCCGACTCACGCGGCCGGCGAAGGTGGGGCCGATGCGATAGGTGTAGCGGGCCTCCAGGGTCCCGATGCCGAAGAGGCTGGGGGTGATGGCATCCGCCGTGACGGTGGTCAGGGTCACCGGCACCGGGGCCAGGGGGCCCGTGGTCAGGGCCAGCCAGAGGAAGGCGGCCCCCAGGGGGACGAGAAAGCCGAGCAGGGGGAGGGCGCGGCGGGTTAAGGGTGGGAGGGGCATGAGTTACTCAGGTAGGCTGGTTGGGGTGATGGAATTCGGCTTAGCCGCCCGCGGTCAGCCGGGCGTAAAGCAGGGGCAGGCGGGCGGGTAGCTCGGCGGGGTGGCGGATGACCACATAGCCGCCGGTGCCGAAGAGGTGAGGGAGATAGTCGTTGCCTTCGGGATCGATGGTGACGCAAAAGGGCTCCAGGCCCTGGCGGCGGGCCTCGCCGACGGCGTGGCGGGTGTCCTCGATGCCCCAGCGGCCCTCGTAGCGGTCGAGGTCGTTGGGTTTGCCGTCGGTCAGGATCAGCAGCAGGCGACGGCTGGCGCCCTCCCTCGCCAGGCGCTGGGCGGCATGGCGGATGCCGGCGCCGAGGCGGGTGTAATAGCCGGGCTTGATGGCCTGGATGCGGCCCCGGATCACGGCGCCATAGGGCTCGGCGAAGGTCTTGATCTGGTGGACCCGCACCGGGTCGCGGCGGCGGGAGCTGAAGCCGAGCATGGCGAAACGGTCGCCGGTGGCCGCCAGGCTCTCGCCGAAGAGGAAGAGGCTGTCGCGGATGGCGTCGATGACCCGACCCCGGTCGTCGACCCAGGTGTCGGTGGAGAGAGACAGGTCCGCCAGCAGCAGGCAGGCCAGGTCGCGGGCGCCGCTGCGCATGTCGGCGTAGAGGTGGTTGGGGTCGCCGTGGACGCCGGCGTGGCGATCGGTGGCGAAGCGCAGGTAGGCGTCCAGGTCGATGGCCTGACCATCCGGGAGGCCGCGCAGCCAGGTGCGGGCCGGGGCCAGGGCCTGGAATTGATCGCGCAGGCGGCGGGCGGTGCGGCGCAGATGCTCCGGAAGCGGGCAGGGCGGGGCCTCGGCGGCCAGCATCTCCTGGATGCGGCAGTGGTCCGGCAGCAGGCGCCGCTGCTTCCAGTCCCATTCGGGCAGGCGCTCGCCGTCGGCGAGGACCAGGTCGTCCTCGCTGGCGGCGGGGAGGTCGAGGTCGAAGCGCAGGCGGGCCCCGCCGGCCTTGCGGTCGCGGGCGACGGCGATGCGGTCCATGTCCTCGGCGGCGGTCTTGGCGCGCTCCAGGTCGTCTTCCTCGTCGGTGGCGCGGTCCACCCGGACGTATTCGCCCCAGGTGAGGATGTTCTCCATGCGGATGCCGATGAAGCCGGCGTCCTTGTGGGGCATCTCGGCGCGTTCGGCCTGACGGCGGCGCCGGCCCAGGTCGGCGCTGGGGTCATCCGGGGCCCGCTCCTGCTCGTCGCCGTCCTGGCTCGCCGTCGCGCTGCCCATGGGCAGAGGCGGTTCCGGATGCAGCCAGAGGGGGACGGGCATGGGGGGATGGCGACCCCGGGGCAGGCGCGTGACGCCGCCGGGCGCGGTCAGGGCCTGACGGATGAGCACCTCGGCCTCGGCCTCCAGGCGCGGCAAGCGGGCCGGGTCCGGGCGTTCGGCGAGGTGGGCGGCGACCAGGCGGCGATAGCGGTCGCCCAGGCCGGGGAAACGGGCCAGGGTCGTCTGGGCCAGGTGCTGGTTACCGGTCAGCCAATCGTCGTCCGTCCGGGCCTCTCCCGTGGCTAGGGCCGCGAGCCAGAGATAGAGGTCCCGGTTGAGCCCTGGCTCCGGAAAACGGTCAATGAGGGTTGGCAGGAGGAGGGCACGATCATCCCGCCAGGCCAGGGCCATCTTGTCGCCGACCCCGGCGATACGGGCTAGCAGGCCGCGTCGGGCGCCGTGCCGGTGCTCATCGGCGGCCTTGACCTCCAGGCCGGCGTCGCCCCCCAGGGCGCGGAAGAAGATGCCGATTAAACCGGCCATGTCCTCCAACCGCACCGCGGCCTCGGGGAACCGGCGTTCGCTGGCGCGGGTGATGAGGCGGTGCCAGAGGGCGCCGACCTGCTCTTCCATCAGGCTTGGCCGCCAAGGCTGGCATGGATGACCTCCCGCAGGGCGGCGATGGTCTCGGCATCGTCGGTGAGGGGTTCCACCAGGGCGGCATGGCAGGCGTCCAGGATGGGCATGCCGCTGCGGATCAGGGTGGCGGCATAGACCAGGAGGCGGGTGGAGGCGCCTTCGTCCAGGTCGTGATCCTTGAGGGTGCGCAGGGCACAGGCCAGGACCACCAGTCGCTTCGCCAGGGCGGCGTCGATGGCCGTCTCCCGGATCAGAATGGCGATCTCCAGCTCGGGATGGGGGAAGCCCAGGCTCAGGGCGACGAAACGTTGCCGGGTGCTGGGCTTCATGCCCTTGAGCAGGTTTTGGTAGCCGGGGTTGTAGGAGACCACCAGCATGAAGCCGGGCGGCGCCTCCAGGGTCTCGCCGGTGCGCTCCAGGATGAGGATGCGGCGGTCGTCGGTCAGGGGGTGCAGGACCACGGTGGTGTCCTTGCGCGCCTCCACCACCTCGTCCAGGTAGCAGATGGCCCCTTCCCGCACGGCCCGGGTCAGGGGGCCATCGGACCAGAAGGTCCCAGCGTCGCCGATCAGGTGGCGCCCCACCAGGTCCGCCGCGGTCAGGTCGTCATGGCAGGCCACGGTGTAAAGGGGCCGGCCCAGGCGCTCGGCCATGTAGCGCACCAGGCGGGTCTTGCCGCAACCAGTGGGGCCCTTGATCATCATCGGCAGGCGGTTGTGGTAGGCGTGTTCGAAGAGGGCCACTTCCCGGCCCTGGGGCTGGTAGTGGATACCCGAATCCGGGGTGAAGGGTGGCGCCGAGGGCGGTAGCAGCGTCCATCTAGCGGTGCCGGATTGAAGGGGCCCAACGCGCCACCTGGACGTCCGCGGGGGTGGCGGCCTGGGCCAGACCGGTGGCCAGGGTCAGGACGCCGGCCAGGATGGGGAGGTAGCGCATGAGGGGTGTCTCCTGGGTGGTAAGGGCGTGAGGTTTTGGGTTTACCCGCGGCATCCGGGACCGTCCCGGCCCGCGCGTAGGCCGATAGTCCGATGCCGGGGGCGCAGACTCCTTAACCTGGGTCAAGTCGCGGCCGGTCCCATCAGGAGGTCCGGGTAAAAGCCAGGCTGATGAGTCCGCCGATCAGGGTTAGCCAGATGAGGATGACCCAGCGCCAGGGGCCGCTCAGTCCATGGAGTCCCATGAAGAAGTCGCCCACCAGGTGCCCCTTGACGAGGGCGATGCCGAGCACTAGCAGGGCAAATGAGAGTCCGCCCAGGCCCAGTTCGCCCACGGCGTAGGTGGTGAAGGTGAGGGCGATGAGGACCACATAGACCCAGGTGCAGGGACGGAGGAAAGCGGAGGTGCTGTTCATGGCGTCTGTCCTCAGTGCATCACGTAAACCAGGGGGAAGAGGATCAGCCAGACCAGGTCCACCATGTGCCAGTAGGAGGCGCCGGTCTCCACGCCGGTGTGTTCCTGGGCATCATAGTCGCCTTTGCGGGCCTTGAGGGCCACCGCCAGCAGGATCACCAGCCCCAGGATGACGTGCATGAAGTGGAAGAAGGTCAGGGACAGGTAGAACATGTAGAAGCGATTGGTGGACAGGGTGATGCCCTGGCCGAAGTGATGGGCGTACTCCAGGCCCTTCACCCCCAGGAAGACCAGGCCCATGAGGATGGCCAGCCCCAGCCAGCGCGCGCAACGCCCACCCTCGCCGACCCGGATGGCGGCCAGGGCCCGCACCACGAAATAGCTGCTGGTGATCAGGGCCAGGGTGTTGATCAGGGCGGCGCCCCGGTCCAGGGTGGCCTGGTAGAGGTTGAACAACTCCGGGTTGTTCATGCGCGTAAAGGCATAGGCGACGAAGAAGATGGCGAAGACCGATAGCTCGGCCAGGATGAAGATCCAGATCGCCAGGTCGCCGGGAGGGTAACGCCCTGCCGCCGGGGTGCTCACTGCCGTGCTCATCGGGGGATTTCCAGCGGGATTAATTCTAAAACAATATGTTATGTCAATCCTTCGCCGCCGGCCTTGATGGAGGTCAAAGCCATCAGCCGCCTGGATGCTTCCCGGTCTGGGAGTTCTGGCTAAACTTGTCTGGCACGGGGTCGGTGCCCTCGGGCCAGCCGTCACGCCAGCGCCAACGCGCCCCGGCGGCGCCTCGTGGGAACCGCGCTGGTTTGACTTGAGTCAAGGGCGGAGGGCGTCAAAAGTCTTTAGCCTAGGCCCCATGCCAATTCCGTCCAGCCCCTGCCGATGGGCGGACGCTGGCTGGGGTTAAACATTCGCATCGAGGAGTCAGGGCCATGCCGTCAGGCTTGAATATCTTTCTTGGCTGGACAGCCGGAACGGCTGGCTGGCTGGCGGTCCTCTCCGGGGCCAGCCTGGCGGCCCTGGCGGCGGTCCCGCCGGTCCTGGACTCGCCCCCGGTCCCGGCGGAGGTAGCCGTAACCGCCCCCGCCCCGGTCTCCCGGGAGCGGGCCGTCGCCCTGCGTCATTTCCTGACCCAGGATTGCGGCTCCTGCCATGGCCTGACCCTGGGCGGTGGCCTGGGCCCGCCCTTGCAGCGCGAGCAGGTCGCCAACAAGCCGGTGCCCTATCTGGCCTACACCATCCTCAACGGCCGGCCGGGGACCGCCATGCCCCCCTGGTCCCGGTTCCTTACCGAGGCAGAGGGTGAATGGCTGGCGCGCGAACTCCGCGGAGAAAACCCATGAACCCCACCCTCTACCTGACCCTGGCGCTGCTCCTGGTCGGTCCCGCGGCCCTGGCAGCCGCAACCAGCGGCACGGCCAACGCCCTAACCGAGCCCCCCATCCCTGCCCAGGCCATCGCCCCCGACGCGGCTCAGACCGAGGCCCCGACCGCCGCCCCCTGTCCGCAACCGCGCGGGACGGGTGACCTGGGTATCATCGTGGAGCGGGGCTCGGGTTCCCTGCTGCTGATCGAGACCAGCGGCAACACCGCCCTGGGCCGGATCGAGGGCCTGGGGGACCTCTCCCATGCCTCGGCGGTCTTCTCCCGGGACGGACGTTACGCCTTCATTTTTGGCCGCGATGGCGGCCTCTCCAAGGTGGATCTGCTGGCGGGCAAGGTGGTCCGGCGCGTGATGCAGGCGGGCAACTCCATTGGCGGCGCCATCTCGCAGAACGGCAAGCTGGTGGCGGTCGCCAATTACGAGCCCGGCGGGGTGCGGGTCTTCGACGCCGAGACCCTGGATCAGGTGGCCGACATCCCGGCCCTTTACGAGGAGGGCAAACCGGCCTCCAAGGTGGTCGGACTGGTGGACGCCCCCGGCAACCGCTTCGTCTTCAGCCTCTGGGATGGGGGCGAGATCTGGGTCGCCGATCTGACGGACCCGGCCAAGCCCGGCGTGACCCGTCATCGCGGCATCGGCCGCCAGCCCTATGACGACCTCATCACCCCCGACGGCCGTTACTATCTCGCGGGCCTCTTCGGCGAGGATGGCCTGGCGCTGCTGGATCTCTGGCACCCGGAGCAAGGCGTGCGGCGCGTCCTACCGGGCTATGGGCGGGGCGAGGAGCCCCTGCCGGTCTTCAAGATGCCCCACCTGGAGGGCTGGGCGGTGGCGGGTCGGCGCGTCTTCGTCCCCGCCATTGGCCGTCACGAGGTGCTGGTCATCGACATGGACACCTGGGTCGAGGTGGGCCGCATCCCGGTGGCGGGACAGCCCGTCTTCGTCATGGCCCGGCCGGACGGTCGCCAGATCTGGGTGAATTTTGCCCTGCCGGACAATGACCGCGTCCAGGTGATCGATGCCGAGAGCCTGGCGGTGATCCATGAACTCCAGCCCGGCAAGGCGGTGTTGCACCTGGAGTTCGAGCCCCGGGGCGAGGAGATCTGGATCTCGGTGCGGGACGAGGATCGCGTGGATGTCTATGACACCCAGACCTTCGCGCGCCTCACCAGTATCCCGGCCAACAAACCCAGCGGCATCTTTCTCACCGACCGCGCCTTCCGCATCGGGCTATGACGGGCACCCCACTCCTGGAGCGGCTCGACGCCCTCGACCGGCGCCTGCTGGATGATTTCCAGTCCGGCATCCCCCTGGCGCCCCGGCCCTTCGCCCTGATGGCGGAGCAACTGGGCGTGGCGGAGGCCGAGGTCATCGCCCGCCTGCAACGCCTGACCGAGGCCGGCGCCGTCAGCCGGGTGGGCCCCGTCTTCCGGCCCCGGCAGGTGGGTGCCAGCACCCTGGCGGCCATGGCCGTGCCCCCGGAGCGCCTCGCGGAGGTGGCGACCCTGGTCAACGGCTTTCCGGAGGTCAACCACAATTACGAGCGGGAGCACGACTTCAATCTCTGGTTCGTCCTCACCGCGCCGGATCAGACCCGCCTGGAGCAGGTCCTGGACGAGATCGGCCGCCGCGCCGGCCTGCCGGTCCTGGATCTGCCCATGTTGGCCGAATATCACATCGATCTGGGGTTTCCACTGCAATGGACATGAATGAGCCAGCCGGGCCCGGCCCTGGCCAGCCGGGTGACGCGGCCCTGATCCGGGCCATTCAAGGCGGCCTGCCCCTGGTGGAGCGGCCCTTTGCCGCCATCGCCGCCGCACTGGGCCTGGAAGAGGGGGCGGTGATCGCCCGTATCCAGGCACTGATGGCCACGGGCGCCATCAAGCGCCTGGGGGTGGTCGTCCGTCATCAGGAGCTGGGCTATGGGGCCAATGCCATGGTGGTCTGGGACCTGCCGGACGCGACCGTCGATGCCCTGGGCCGGCGCATCGGCCAACGTGCCCTATGTCACCCTCTGCTATCGCCGGCCGCGCCGCCTCCCGGCCTGGCCCTACAACCTCTTCACCATGATCCATGGTCGCGATCGCGCGGCGGTGCTGGCGCAGGTCGCGGCCATCAAGGCGGACTTCGACCTGGGGTCCGTCCCCAGCGAGGTCTTGTTCAGCGGCCAGCGCTTCAAGCAGCGGGGCGCCTACTACCAGCCGGCGGTCCTGGCGGAGGTCCGACCCGCCACCGATAACCCGGAGACGGCGGGGGTGAACTCCGCGCGGCCACGCCCGCCGCGGGGATTGCCCCGGGCGCTGGCCGTCCCTGCCTTGAACCCGGTTTGGGGTATCGCTTTAGGGACCGCCCTGGGTCCCCTGCAAGTCCGGGCCAGCGAGGCCTCGGCATGAGTTCCGAGGCCGGGCCAGGCGTCCCCGCGCCCCTGATCTTGGGAAGCCTGGAACGGACCTTTATCAATCGCTATCAGGGCGGTTTCCCCCTCGTCGAGCGCCCCTTCGCGGCGGTCGCCCAGGAGCTGGGGACCGACGAGGCGCAACTGATCCGCATGGTCCAGGGGCTGCTGGCGAGCGGCCTGCTCAGCCGCTTTGGCCCCCTCTTTGACGCGGAGCGCCTGGGCGGCCGCTTCACCCTGGCCGCCATGGCCGTGCCCGAGGCGGATTTCGACCGGGTGGCGGCCCAACTCGCCGCCCTGCCCGAGGTCGCCCACAACTACCGGCGCGATCACGCCCTCAATATGTGGTGCGTGCTCGCCACCCCCAGCGAGGAGTCGCTGCGACAGGCCCTGGCTCATCTCCAGGATCTGACGGGCCTGGAGGTGCTGGATTTTCCCAAGCTGGCCGAGTATCACCTGGGCTTCTGGCTCCAGCTTGAGGAGGATGGCGGCCTGAGCATGCGCCGCTGGGTGCGGAGCCCCACGGCCAGTCCCGTCCCCCTGGACGCGCTGGACCTGGCCATGGTAACCGCCACCCAAGGCGGCCTGCCGCTGGTGGCCGCGCCCTACGCCGAGATCGCGCGCCGCCTCGGTCAAGCCCCCGCGACCGTCCTGGACCGGCTGGCGGCGCTGCTGGCCCAGGGCGCCATTCGCCGCATCGGCGCCGTCCCCAATCATTACCGGCTGGGGCTGCGGGGCAATGGCATGACGGTGTGGGATATCGAGGACGAGGCCGTGGACCGCCTGGGGGCCGCGATCGGCGCCCTGGAGGGCGTGAGCCACTGTTATCGCCGTCCCCGCCGGTTACCCCGCTGGCCCTATAACCTCTTCGCCATGCTGCATGGGCGCGATCGCGCCGAGGTCCTGGCCGCCGCCGCCCGCGTCCAGGATCTGGTGGCCGACCACTGCCATGGCCACGAGGTCCTCTTCAGCGCGGCGGTGCTGAAAAAGACCGGCTTGCGCTTCCAACCCCAGGAAACCCTCTGATGTTCAGACTCAGCCGCTACCTCCACCTGCTCGCCGACCCCGAGCGCCTGGCCCAGGCCGCCGCCGCGCCCCCGGTCACCCCCACCGGCCCCGTGGTGATCTGGAATCTGATCCGGCGCTGCAACCTCACCTGCGCTCACTGCTACTCGACCTCGGCGGACAAGGACTTTGCCGGGGAGCTGACCACGGCGGAGGTCAAGGCCGTGATGGCGGACCTGCGGGCCTTTGGGGTCCCCGTCCTCATCCTCTCCGGGGGCGAGCCCCTGATGCGCCCCGATATCTTCGAACTGGCCCACCACGCCAAGTCCCTGGGCTTCTATCTGGCCCTGTCCACCAACGGCACCCTCATCGACGCGGACCAGGTGGCGCCCATCGCTGCGGTAGGGTTTGACTACCTGGGCATCAGCCTGGATGGCCTGGCCGAGACGCACGATCGCTTTCGCCGCCGCCAGGGCGCCTTTCAGGCCTCCCTCCAGGGGTTGCGCCTCTGTCACGAGGCCGGTCTCAAGGTCGGCATGCGCTTCACCCTCTGTCAGGACAACGCCCAGGACCTGCCGGCCCTGCTGGATCTCATGGGCGAGGAGGGGATCGATAAGTTTTATCTGTCCCACCTCAACTATGCCGGGCGCGGCAACAAGCACCGGGAACGGGATGCCTATGCCAGCATGACCCGCGCGGCCATGGATCTCCTCATCGAGACCGGCTGGTCGCGTATCCAGCGTGGCCAGGCCGTCGAGCTGGTGACGGGCAACAATGACGCGGACGGCGTCTATCTGCTCCACTGGGCCGAGCGGCACTTGCCGGAACGGCTGGAGGACCTGCGCCAGGTCCTGGTCAAGTGGGGCGGCAATGCCTCGGGCCAGCATATCGCCAACATCGACAACCTGGGCCAGGTCCATCCCGACAGCTTCTGGTGGAACTATCCCCTGGGCAATGTCCGTGACCGTCCCTTTTCCGCCATCTGGGAGGACCGGACCGATCCCCTCATGGCGGGGCTCAAACAGCGGCCACGCCCGGTGCGGGGGCGCTGCGGCATCTGCGCCCATCTGGCTATCTGCAACGGCAACACCCGCACCCGGGCCTTCCAGGTCACGGGGAACCCCTGGGCCGAGGACCCCGGCTGCTATCTCACGGACGCCGAGATTGGCCGTTAGGGCCGCCGCCATCCCGGGTTCTTGCCCCTTCCTAGCCTGGTTCCTAATCCATGAAAAATATCTTATTGGCCGATACCTCTTCCCTGGAATCAAGGCGCGGCCTGGGCCAGCGCATCGCCTATGGGGTAGCCCTGGGGTCCTATCTGTGCGCCATCCTCTGCCTGGCCGCCATCTTTGTCTGGCACGGCGAGTTGGGGAGCGAGCACCCCGTGATCGCCAGCTTTGGGGCCAGCCTGGTCTTCTTCGTCGGGGTCGGCATCGTCCTGCACGTCATAGGCCGTGCCAATCTGCCCAGCCTGAGGTTTGTCCAGGACAAGAACCGACTCTAGCGGCCTAGGTGATTCTCGGCGAGGTCGAAAAATGGGTTCGTTTCGTAATTTCGCCTTCTCCGAGGTTCCAGGGACTCCGAAAACCCTTAAAAAAGGATGATCCGCGCACCGTGACTGGCGCTAATCCATTGGCGTGGTGGCGTTGCGGGAGTTGGGTGGCTTCAAGGTTAACGCGAGTGAGGGCAAGCCAGTTTAGAGCCGTCAATCTTGACGGTTCCTCATCCTGACCGCCTCAAGCCGGCCACCCCGAGATCGCGGCCCGCATGGGGGGCACAAATGGGGGTACGCAACAAAAAAGGGCCCTTCGGCCCTTTAATATTCGCGGCTACCCGCTTGTTTTAATTGGCGCGCCCGGAGAGATTCGAACTCCCGACCCTCTGGTTCGTAGCCAGATACTCTATCCAACTGAGCTACGGGCGCGTGTTTAAGCGGTTTATTATCCCGAAGGGGCGAAAGGCCGTCAAGCGCGGCGTGGGTTTTCGCCCGAACCAAGAATGGACCCTGATCTCAGGCTTCGCTACCATGGCGTCATGGTGGACAGACCCACAGGTGTTAGCGTGCAGTTACCTCTTACTCCTTCCGAGCATTGTGTTGTGGTCCTGGGGGCGAGCCCGAAGCCAGCCCGCTATGCCTATCAGGCCTTGCGGCTGCTGGATGACATGGGCTACCGGGTATTACCAGTGCATCCCAATTTCGAGCTTATCGACGAGATTCCGGTAACGCCGAGCCTGAACGCTATCCGGGAGCCGGTTCACACCTTGACCCTTTATGTCGGGCCCGAGCGCAGTCGCGACCTGATCACGGATATCGTTGCCCTGGCGCCCGGTCGGGTGATCCTCAACCCTGGTACCGAATCGCCGGAGCTTGAAGAGGCCCTGAGCCTGGCGGGTATCCCCAGCGAGCGGGCCTGCACCCTGGTACTGCTGCGCACGGGGCAATTTTAGGTTAGGCGGTGGCCGAGAGCGAAGCCTATGGCCTGGATGACCTGCTGAGCATCCTGGCGCGGTTGCGTGACCCCGACAGGGGCTGTCCTTGGGACCGCCAACAGGATTTTCGTAGCCTGCTGCCCTATGTCCTGGAGGAGGCCTACGAGGTTGCCGAGGCTATCGACCAAGGGGACATGGTTGCCTTGCGCGATGAACTGGGTGATCTCTTGTTCCAGATCGCCTTTCAAGCTCGCTTGGGACAAGAGAGTGGCCATTTCGATTTCCAGCAGATAGTGGATACCATCTGCGCCAAGATGATCCGGCGCCATCCTCATGTCTTTGCTGAACTGGAACTCGGGGATGTGGCGGCGGTGACTGCCCATTGGGAAACGATCAAGGCTGGCGAACGGGCACAACAACCGGCGGAGGCTCCACCGGGTCTGCTTGATGGCGTGGCCCAGGCCTTGCCGGCCCTGGTTCGGGCGGAAAAGCTACAGCGGCGCGCGGCGCGCGGCGGCTTTGACTGGGATCGGGCAACGGAAGTACTCGACAAGGTGAGGGAAGAGGTGGAGGAGTGCGCCGAGACCCTGGCCGAGGGCGCCAGCCATCGGGCTCGTGTCCACGAGGTGGGTGATCTGCTCTTCGTCGCCGTCAACCTGGCTCGCCATCTCGGCGTGGATGCCGAGCAGGCCCTGCGCGCAGCCAATCATCGCTTCGAAAACCGCTTTCGTTATATCGAGCAGGCCCTGCGAGACCAGGGCCGCGCGCCAGGTATCGATGTCAGGGCGGAAATGGAGCGTCTCTGGGCGGCCGCCAAGGCGGCCGAGTAGGGGTGTCCCCGGGGCTTCCTGGTCGTCTGCTATTATATTTATCACAAGTCCAGCAGCCTGTTAGATCGATTTCTTGATTTAAATTCCTCAGGGTTTTTTCCCATGAGCTACCTCGACCACGTCCGTGCCTGCAACCGCTGGGACCCCCGCCAATTCGTGCCATTCCGGGTCGATGGTGAAAAGGTCGGTCTGATCCGCCGCGACTTTGTCCCCCATCTGCGTGACTGCCCGGACGTCCTGAGCGCCGGAGAGGAGGGCGTGGATTGGGTACATGCGGCGACAGGGCTGGAGGAGCGATCCCGGGTGCTGCATGAACTCCTCCTGGACCTGCATGCCCAGGGCATCATTGGCCACATCCATGGAGAGCGCTACCCGATCTCCGCCAAGACCCGGCTCCAGCCGCGGCTGCTGATCGACCGCTCCGCCGCACCCTATTTTGGCGTAAGGGCTTATGGGCAACACCTCAACGGCTTTGTGCGTTCGCGGGATGGTCTCAAGCTGTGGGTCGCGCGCCGCGCCCCCGACCGCCGCGTGTTTCCCGACCATCTGGATAATCTTGCCGCGGGTGGTCTGCCTTGGGGCCTGGGTCTGACGGAGAATATCCGCAAGGAGTGTCAGGAAGAGGCGGGGATGCCCGAGTCCCTCTCGTCACAGGCGGTGGCGGTCGGAGCCGTGACCTATTGCGTGGAGGGGCAGCATGGCCTCAAGCCAGATGTCATGTATTGCTACGACTTGGAGTTGCCGGCGGATTTCCTGCCCGTCAACACGGATGGCGAGGTGGCGGGGTTCGAGTTGCAACCCATCGAGGAGGTGATGGCCAGGGTCCGGGATACTGAAGACTTCAAGATAAACTGCAATCTGGTCATCATCGACTTCCTGATCCGCCATGGCCTCATCGGGCCGGACGAACCGGATTACCTGGATCTGATCCAGGGGCTAAGGTCGCCCTTACCCTGAGCCATGGGCCGACTTCCAGCCAGGCCTCAAGAAACAAACTTAAGCTATTGCCAGGTCAGATATGTTTCCTCATCGCCATCCCACTACCGCCGTCCAGGTCGGCCCTGTTCAGATCGGGGGCGGCGCGCCCCTGGTGGTCCAGTCCATGACCAATACGGATACCGCCGATGTCGCCGCCAGTGTGCGCCAGGTCGCGGAACTGGCCCGCTCCGGTTCGGAACTGGTGCGCCTAACGGTCAACAATGAAGAGGCCGCCCGCGCCGTCCCGGCCATTCGCGAGGCCTTGGACGCCCTGGGGCTGGATGTCCCACTGATCGGGGATTTCCACTTCAATGGCCACCGGCTGCTTAGCGACTACCCCGAATGCGCCCAGGCTCTGGCCAAGTATCGCATCAACCCGGGCAATGTGGGCCGCGGCGAGAAGCGCGACAGCCAGTTCGCCACCCTGATCGAACTCGCCATTCGCCATGAGCGGCCGGTGCGGATCGGGGTCAATTGGGGCAGCCTTGACCCGGAATTGGTGGCGCGCCTCATGGACGCCAATGCCCGTTTGACCCGGCCGGCGGCGGTTCGTGAAGTGACTTACGAGGCCATGGTCACCTCCGCCCTGGAGAGTGCCCGTCAAGCAGAGGCCATCGGGCTGGGGCGCGATCGCATCGTCCTCTCTTGCAAGATGAGCGGGGTCCAGGACCTGATTACCGTCTATCGCCGCCTGGCGGAGCGGGGTGATTATGCCCTGCACCTGGGCCTGACCGAGGCGGGTATGGGCGCCAAGGGTATCGTTGCCTCTACCGCCGCGCTGGCCGTGCTGCTCCAGGAGGGTATCGGGGACACCATTCGCGTCTCCCTGACCCCCGAGCCTGGCGCGCCGCGTAGCCGCGAGGTGGAGGTCGCCCAAGAGATCCTCCAGGCCCTGGAGTTGCGGGCCTTCGCCCCCCAGGTCACCGCCTGCCCTGGGTGTGGACGCACCACTAGCACCGCCTTTCAGCAGCTTGCCCTGGACATCCAGAATCATTTACGGCAACGCCTGCCGGAATGGCGCCGGGCTTACCCCGGCGTGGTCGCCATGCGGGTGGCCGTCATGGGCTGCGTCGTCAATGGCCCGGGTGAGAGCAAGCACGCCAACATCGGCATCAGCCTACCGGGCAATGGCGAGAGGCCCGCCGCCCCCGTCTATATCGATGGCGAGAAGGTGACCACGCTGAAGGGGGAGGGCATTGCCGAGGACTTTATTCACATGGTGGATCAGTATGTGGCGGAACATTACGCCACTCTCCGAGACGGGCTCAGGTCGGGTGCTTAGCTTAGCCCGTGGCCCGAGGCTGGAAAGCTACCGTGGCTCAAGCCGGCAATATTGACACCACCCGATGGTGAAAGCGCGGGGAATCCGGCGCAACCGTCTGGCCATCGGCGTCGGCGTACTGGGTAATGCCGATGATGAAGGGCGTCATCTCGGCGCCGCCGACCCGGCAGTGGGTGCCGTCTGGATCGATCGCGGGATGGCGCAGGGCATTGGCCATTTGCGCGGCGGCGCGAGAGGGGCCATCGTGCCGATAGAGGGCCTCGTTCAGCAGGATGGCGGTGCGCGAGTCCACGCGCAGGATGCAGCGTGTATCCGCCTGCGCCAGTTTCACCATTCCGCCGTAGGAGCGGGTCTTGCCGGTAGTGGAGCCCCATTGGGGGGCTAGATCGCTGAGAAAGGTGATCAGCCCCCGATCCACGATCAGGGCATTGGCCACGGCCAGCAGGCAGCGGGAATTGGCCGCCGCCAGGGTTGCGCTATCCATGGGTCTTCCTCGTCGTTTTGAGCTATTTCTTGGCCTTCTTCTCTTTCCCTGGATTCTCCCTTACCGGATTATCATTTTCTATCGGGCGCTTGACGCAGGCGACATAACCGCTGTTGCCACTGAAGCTGCCATCCTCAAGGGCCGTGCGCAGGGCGTCGCGGAGCGTGGTCAGGATCTTGATGCGGGCAAAGGGCTTGTCATCGCCCTCGATCAGGGTCCAGGAGGCGGATTCCGTGCTGGTATAGACCACCATGTCGTTGATGGCGGTGCGATACTGGGGCGCCTTGTCCCGGTTGCGCCAGTCCTCGGCGGTGATCTTATACTTCTTGTAAGGTACGGCTTCCCGTTCCTTGAAACGCCGCAACTGTTCCTCGTCGCTGACCTGGAGCCAGAATTTGACCAGGACCACACCGCTTTCGACCAGTTGTTCCTCGAATTGATTGATTTCCTCATAGGCGCGGCGCCATTCGGCATCGGTCGCGAAGCCCTCGACGCGTTCCACCAGCACCCGGCCATACCAGGAGCGGTCAAAGATACTGATGTAACCGGAGCGGGGGATATGGCGCCAGAAGCGCCAGAGGTAATGGTGAGCCTTTTCCTCGTCGGTGGGGGCGGCGATGGGAATGGCGCGGTAGAGACGGGCATCGATAGCGGTGGTGAAACGACGGATAGCGCCCCCCTTGCCGCCAGCGTCGGCGCCCTCGAAGACGATAACCAGGGAACGCCGCTTTTTGTAGGCCTCCCAGCAGAGGCCATTGAGTTCGCTTTGTAGCTTGGCCAATTCGGTACGGTAGATGTCACAGGCCAGCTTTTGCTCCAGATCGAGATGATCCAGGACCGTGATCCGGGCCTCGGGGCTGGCCGGCAGTTCCAGTTGGCCCGAGGTGGCGGGCGGCTCCATGGGCGGCGCTTCGCTCAAACGCTGCTTGATGGCATGGAGCAAGGTCTTACCCATGGTCAGGTCACGATAACGAGTGTCCCCGGCCTCGATCAGGTACCAGGGTGAGATGCCCCGATCGGTGTGACGAATCATGCGCTCCGCCACATACTCGAAGTGGGCATAGTGTTCCCGTTCCTTGCCCTTTTGCGGCAGCATCTTCCAGCGGCTGCGGTCGTCGCGCTCCAACTCCTTGAGGCGGTCCTGCTGTTCTCTCTCGGACAGGTGAAACCAGAACTTGATGATCAGGGCCCCGTCCTGGATCAGCATGCGCTCGAATTCGACGATGCGGTTAAGTTCGCCGTCCAACTCCGCGTCGCTACAGAGGTTATGGATCCGGTGCTCCAGGGGTGCCAGGTACCAGCCGCCAAAGAGGATGGCCATCTCGCCGCGTGGCGGCATGGAGCGCCAGAAACGCCAGTAGCGTGGACGCTGACGTTCCTCGTCCGTTTCATCCCAATAGGCAAAGGACTGGAGGCCGCGGGCATCGAGCCATTCGTGCAACCGGTTGACCACCCCGCCCTTGCCAGCCCCCTCTACCCCGGCGACTAGGATGATGACCGGGATGTCGGTCTGCAACAGCTCGCGCTGGACCAGGAGCAACTGGGTGCGCAGCTCCTCCTGTTCGGTGTTGAAGGTCTCCTTAGCGACCTTACGGCCAAGCTTGATGGCTTCAAACATAGATATCTCCTTTTATTTTTTTCTATTTACTTAGTCTTGCGGGATGCCGCGATGGGCCTTGGCCGCCCATCGGCGCCCACGGCGACGTAAGTGATGTTGGCGACGGCCACATGATGGCGGCTCTCGGGATCCATCTCGCGGCGGGCCCAGGCCCGAATCTCGACGCTCACCGAGGTGGTGCCCAAACGCTGCACCCGGGCATAGATGTCCACCAGATCGCCCACGGCCACGGGGGAGACGAAGCGGAACTCATTGACCGCAATCGTGACCACCCGACCCGCCGCCGCCTGGACGGCAACCGTGGCTCCGGCGATGTCGGCCTGGGACATAAGCCAGCCGCCGAAGATGTCACCCGCGGCATTGGTATCGGCGGGCATGGCCAAGACCCGGATGGCCAGGCGCCATTGGCTGGGATCGCCTTCGTCGAAGAGGTTGGGATCGGGCATAGGGATTCCGGCTGATCGGGGCCGCCAGAACTGGGGCACTGGCTGGCGGCGGTTGGGTATCGCGACTGGGCTAACATGGTAACCTCAATAATCACGAATGGGGTCGGATTCTGGCGCCACCAGCGGTCCCGGGAAACATTCTGTTAGACTTTGCCTAGGCGGCTTCGCGGTGGCAGGTTGGATGTCGCCAGGAAACCGAGAGGTTAGAAGACGTTACCTCGCCCAACACCCGCGGCGAAGCAGGAGACCCAGATGCCCCCCCCATCGCCCGGCCAAACCCCTTCACCCCCGATCGCGCTGCCCTACGATCCGTTTGATATCCTCGGGTCCACCCTGGCGTTGCAACAAGCCTGGCTGAGGCATCCCGAACGGTTGACCGCCAGCCTGCAAGACCTGGCCCTCGAATCGGCCCAGATTCGTGATCACTTTATCCAAACCGCCCTAAATATTCCCAGCAAACCCGCGCTGGATGCCCATGTCCGCGACGAACGTTTCCAAGATCCCGCTTGGACCGAGTTGCCCGGATTCTGCTTTCTCAAGGATATGTACCTCCTGTACGGTCGCTGGTTGCAGGATGCCATCTACGCCACCGAGGGTATGGACCCCAAACAGCGTGAGCGGGCGGCCTTCTGGTTGAGGCAATGGCTGGATGCCATGGCTCCCAGCAATTTCTTCTGGACCAACCCGGAAGCCCTGCGACGCGCCATCGCCAGCCAGGGATTAAGCTTAGTGTATGGCCTCGATCATTGGCTGCGCGAGGCGGCGGCGGGCGATGTGCGGATGGTGGAACCGGATGCCTTCGCAGTCGGCAAGGACCTGGCGATCACGCCCGGTCAAGTGGTGTTGCGTAACGAATTACTGGAGCTGATTCAGTACGCCCCTGCGACCCCCGCGGTCCATGCCATTCCGGTGGTGCTGGTGGCACCCTGGATCAACAAGTACTACATCATGGACCTGAGTCCGGGCAATAGTCTGGTCCGCTATCTGGTTGGTGAGGGGTTTAGCGTCTTTGTCACCAGTTGGCGGAATCCCGGCCCAGAGGCCAAGGGGACGACCCTGGAAGATTATGTACTAGGTGGCGTGCTGCCGGCGTTGGAAGCGGCTCGCGCCATCTGCGGCGTTCCCCAGGTCCACGCCGCGGGTTATTGTCTGGGTGGCACCGCCCTGGCCTTGCTGCTGGCCTGGCTTGCGGCCGCTCCCGTGGGCCAGGATGCCCGTCATAATCTCGTCGCCCATTGGTCCACCCTGTCCACCCTGGTGGACTTCAGCGATCCCGGCGCCATCGGGGCCTTCCTGAGTCCGGGCAGCCTGGATTTCCTGCATGAGCGCATGGCCGCTACGGGCTACCTGGATGGGGCCGACATGACCAGCGCCTTTAGGTTGTTAAGACCCAACAGCCTGATCTGGCATTACGTGGTACACAGCTACCTGTATGGCGAGGCCCTGGCCCCCAACGAGGTGCTCTTCTGGAACTGCGATTCCACCCGTATGCCCGCGGCCATGCACGAGTTCTATCTGCGGGAGCTATACCTGAATAACCGGCTGGTGGAGCCGGGAAGCCTGGAGATGGGCGGGCGCCCCCTGGACCTGGGGGCGATCCGGCAACCTCTCTACGCCGTCGGCGCGGAGCAGGATCATATCGCCCCCTGGCGCCACACCTTCCGGCTCTGTGGCCTGATGGGCGGGCCTGCCCGCTATGTGCTGGCCACCTCTGGTCATATTCTCGGGATCATCAATCCCCCCGCGACCCCCCCCAATCGGCGTTACTGGGTGGGTGACGCCACCGGCCAGCGCGACCCGGAAAGCTGGCTCGACAGCATCGACAAGAGGCCGGGTTCCTGGTGGGAGGACTGGACCCAGTGGCTGGGCGAACGCTGCGGTCCCCTAGGGCCGCCACCGACCTTGGGCAATGACGAGTATCCGCCCCTGGAGGCGGCGCCGGGGCAGTACGTCCTCCAGCACTAAACGCCTTCGCGGACCACCTGGGCCTGGGTGGGGCACCAACGTTTTTCTGGGGCACCCGCGAGCCAGGGGCCAGGTGTCCATGCCCCAACGGCATGGCCCCACCGCCTTGATCCAGAAGGGTGACTGGTGCGGATCGGAGTTATCCGTCACCGTTGACCTGTAGTCACCAGACACGAGACCTGAGCCATGCACCTTGTCGAACGCTTTAACGGTCGCATCGGCGAGGTTTTGGCGACCAACCGCTTCCGCTCCGGGGAACACCTGGCGGACACCCTTCAGCGCTAAGTCAAGGTCTACCATAGTCACCTTCCCCAGGGGGTACTTAGCCATTTCTGCCCTCTGGAAGCGCTCCAGCAGGGGTATCAAAAGCAACCAGACCGGTTCGATTCTGGGGTTAATAATCTCCCGGGGCTTGACATCTACCAAGTTGGCCTACGGCGCATTTCCTTTGCCATGTTTAGCCAATTTTCCTATATTACCGCGCCATCGACCAGTGTCATGTTCTGGTGGTGTTTCCTCACCCCAAGGTCGATACTGGCGTCGTCCCGCCCCATGAAGGCCTCATCGCCTGCGGCCTGTTCCGGCGGGTTTATTTCTGCGACCTCTGGGCCGGGAGGACCTGGGTTTTGATGCCCGGCTGGCGCGCCTCATCATACTGGAGGTCACCCAGGCCCCCCGCCGAGGCCCGCGACCTGGTGGCCGCCCCCGCGTCCCGCGCCGACCCCCTGGAGGTCCTGGATCTGGTCGAAACCATTCTGGACTATAAATTTCCCACCTTGTCCCGCGATGAGATCCGCGCCATGTTGCCGCCACCCGAGATGGAGTTGAAGAAATCCTGCTTCTATCAGGAGGTCTTCGGCGAAGGCCATCAGGAAGGCGTCGCGGACCCCCTGCTGCGTCTGGTGACCGCCAAATTTGGTCCGCCCACGCCGGTCACGCGTCAGCGCCTGGCCAGCACCGACACCGAGACCCTGCTGCAGTGGTCCGAACGCCTCCTCGGGGCCGGGAGCCTCCACGAACTCTTCGGCGATCTGCATTGAGGCTGTGGGAATCGTTTGTAGTGATTTGTAGTGAGAGGATGGCCTCCCGCATCATGGGGCGGCGGTGGCTTGCCGCGGGTGATGCTGGGGGCACCCACCCCGTAGGCATCTGCATCAACGATCGGTAACAAATATGACGACTACCCGTTACGAAACCGATGTGCTGGCTTGGTCGAACGAACAGGCCCGGCTGCTGCGTGCCGGTCAATTCGGCCTGCTCGACCTGGAACATATCGCCGAGGAAATAGAAGACGTGGGCAAAAGCGAACAACGGGAACTGGCCAGTCGCCTGGCGGTGTTGATGGCCCACCTACTCAAGTGGCACTATCAGCCGGAACGCCAGAGTGCCAGTTGGCAACGCACGATCAAAGAGCAGCGTCGGGCGCTCACCTTCCATCTAAAACAAGTCCCCAGTCTGCAAACCCGGCTGGCCGATGCCGAGTGGTTGGGGGCCATTTGGGCGGATGCCATCACGCGTGCCATTGAAGAGACCGGGATGGGCGGATTTCCCGAGGAATGTCCCTGGGCGGTGGCGGACCTCCTGAGTCAGGATTGGCTGCCTTGAGCCGTCCCTCCGGTGGGGTGGCGCGGCGCAGTCCCTGGCGTCCAGCCACCCCAGGTATTATAAGGGGACAGTATCTCTAACCAGCGCCGACACCGAGGCCCTGCTGCAGTGGTCCGAACGCCTCCTCGGGGCCGGGAGCCTCGACGAGCTCTTCGGCGGTCTGCATCGAGGCTGGGGCGTACTCATGCGGGCCCGGTAAATCGTTATGGAAATGAAAACTCTTGCTTGACATGACGACCGAGCCTAAACCCGCCAACGGCTCCTGGCTAGCTGCCTTGCGCCCCTTTCTCGATAGCCGCGTCATCGCCATGTGCTTTCTCGGTTTTTCCGCCGGGATTCCGCTGCTGCTGATCTTTTCCTCCCTGTCACTCTGGCTGCGGGAGGCCGGGGTGGATCGCGGGGCCGTGACCTTTTTCAGTTGGGCGGCCCTCGGCTACTCCTTCAAGTTCGTCTGGGCACCGCTCATCGACCGCCTGCCGCTACCGCTCCTGACACGCTGGCTGGGGCGCCGCCGTTCCTGGCTGTTGGTCGCCCAACTGGCCATCGCCAGCGCCATCCTGCTGATGGCGGCCATAGACCCGGCGCAAGGCGGCAGCAGCCTGACCCACATGGCCCTGGCGGCGGTGATGCTCGGCTTCTCGGCGGCGACTCAGGACATCGTCATCGATGCCTACCGGATCGAGGCGGCGGAGACCAGCCTCCAGGCCATGATGTCGGCGACCTATATCGCCGGCTATCGCGTCGGCATGGTGGTCTCGGGGGCCGGCGCCCTCTACCTGGCTGCCGCCCTGGGTTCGACCGCGGAGCACTATGTCTTCGCGGCCTGGCGCTGGACCTACATCGCCATGGCCGGGACCACGCTGGTGGGCATCGCCACCACCTTGCTGATCCCCGAGCCGGTATCCGGGCGGCTGGATACCCGGCGCTACGGGGCCTGGGATTACTTCCGGCTGGTGATCGTCTTCGCCGGCGCGGCAACGGCCTTCGTGGCGACCTTCTTCCTGAGCGGCAACGGCTTCGCCGCGCTCCAGGGGCCGATGGGGCAGGGGCCCTTGGCCGGCTTCCTGCTGGAGAGCCTGCATTTCCTGCTGGCGATCCTGACGGCGGGCTTGACCGGCTGGTTGCTGGTGCGTTTGGGGGTGGTGGACCAGGCCATGGCCCGGGAGACCTGGATCGCGCCCGTGCTGGACTTCTTCGACCGCTATGGCACCCGCACGGCCCTGCTGCTCCTGGCCCTGATCGGCCTTTACCGCATCTCGGATATCGTGCTGGGGGTGATCTCCAATGTCTTCTATCAGGACATGGGCTTCACCAAGACCCAGATCGCCACCGCGGTCAAGACCTTTGGAGTCGTCGTCAGCATCGCGGGCGGCCTCCTCGGCGGCCTCATGGCCAACCGCTACGGGGTCATGCGCATCCTCATGCTCGGCGCCATCCTCTCGGCGGCGACCAATCTCATCTACGTCTGGCTGGCCTGGGTGGGCAATGATGCCGCCGTCCTCTATCTGGCCGTGGCGGCGGACAATCTGGCGGCGGGACTCGCCAGCGCCGCCTTCGTCGCCTTCCTGTCGAGCCTCACCAGCGTCGCCTTCACCGCCGTCCAGTACGCCATCTTCAGCTCCCTCATGACCCTGCTCCCCAAGGTCCTGGGCGGCTACTCAGGCACCATGGTCGAGGCCATCGGCTATCCGGCCTTCTTTGTCTTCACTACCCTGATCGGTGTACCCGTGCTGCTGCTGGTCTGGCTGGCGGGACGACACCTGCAGGCCGGACCAGCTCCCTAACAGGCCCGGGCCGGGGTAATGTGGATATTCAGGGCCTGGAGCAATAACTCTCTAAAATACCGATAAAAATCCCGAAGGATAATCCAGAGATTAAATCGGGATTGCTGCGGCGCACCAAATATGCGATTGTTACGACGTTAAAGGCAGGCGGCGATAGGTCAGGCCAAGGAGTCTCCTAGACATTCTCTGCTCCCTTCGACGCGCGTCAGATGGCTGAGAAATGGAGTCAGGCGCGGATCGTCAGCGGCACCTCGGGTGCCGCTTGCGGCTTGGGGCTGGACCAGGAAGGGCGGGTCCCGAGGTTTGGTTAAAAAAAACCGGAATGTAACGATGATTACCACCCAAAAGCGACCTTTCTTTCTGAATTTGCTGGTGATCCGGCTCCCGGTGGCGGGGGTCATGTCCATTGGTCACCGCATCAGCGGCGTGGCCATGGTCTTCACCCTGCCCTATTTCATTCATATCCTGGCCCTCTCGGTGTCCAACCCGGCGGGCTTTGAGGCGGCGGCACAAATGGTCGCCAGTTGGCCCTTCAAGGCCTTTCTCTTCCTCTTCCTCTGGGCGCTGATGCACCATTTCCTCGCGGGCATCCGCTATCTGATGCTCGATATCGACGTCGGTATCGAGAAGCCCCTGTACCGTCACACGGCCTGGGGCGTGCTGGCGGGTGGCCCCGTCCTGGCCCTGATCCTGTTGGGAGCACTGTCATGAGCCGTCAAGCCTCGGGACTGCGGGCCTGGATTTTCCAGCGCGTGACCGCGATCGCCCTGCTGCTGTACTTTCCCTATCTCATCCTCTCCCTCGCCTTTGGCCCGCCGGCGACTCACGCCGAATGGGTGGCCTGGCTGAGCCAGCCCCTGGTCGGCATGGGCTTCCTGATCTTTGTCGGCGTGCTCTTGCTCCATGCCTGGGTTGGCGTGCGTGACGCCATCATCGACTATGTGCACCCCACCGCCATCCGCGTCACGGCCCTGAGCCTGCTGGCGCTGGGACTGATTGGCTGCGGCCTCTGGGCCCTCAAAGTCATCGTCCTGGTGGGCTAGGGCCAGGCGAGAACTGAATGCGAGAATGATATGTCATTAAACAAGCGAAACTTCGACGCCCTGATCGTGGGCGCGGGCGGGGCCGGGCTCAACGCGGCGATCCAACTGGCCAACGCCGATCTGCGCGTGGCGGTGGTCTCCAAGGTGTTCCCGACCCGCTCCCATACGGTCGCCGCCCAGGGTGGGGTCAACGCGGCCCTGGCCAATGTCCTGCCGGACAACTGGCATTGGCACATGTTCGATACCGTCAAGGGTTCGGACTACCTGGGCGACCAGGATGCCATCGAGTTCATGTGCCGGGAGGCCATCCCCACCGTCTATGAGCTGGAACATGCGGGGGTGCCCTTTTCCCGCACGGACAATGGCAAAATCTACCAGCGCCCCTTCGGCGGCATGACCCAAAACTTCGGTGGTGACCAGGCCGCCCGCACCTGCGCCGCGGCGGATCGTACTGGTCACGCCATCCTCCACACCCTCTATCAGCAGAACCTCCGCGCCAAGACCCACTTCTTCGACGAGTTCTTCGCCCTCGATCTGGTCAAGGATGCCGAGGGCGTGATCTGCGGCGCCCTGGTCCTGGAGATCGAGACCGGCGAGCCCTTGCTGATCGAGGCCAAGACCACCTTGCTGGCCACCGGCGGCTGCGGTCAGGTGTTCCGTACCACCTCTAACGCCCACATCAATACCGGCGATGGCATGGCCATGGCCCTGCGGGCCGGCGTGCCCCTGATGGACATGGAGTTTTTCCAGTTCCATCCCACCGGCATCGCTGGCAAGGGCATGCTGATCACCGAGGGCGTGCGTGGGGAGGGCGGTTATCTCCTCAATGGGCGCGGGGAGCGCTTCATGGAGCGTTATGCCCCCAAGGCCAAGGACCTGGCCAGCCGCGACGTGGTCTCCCGCTCCATTGTCACCGAGATCAAGGAAGGGCGCGGCGCTGGGCCCAAGGCCGATCACGTCCTCCTCAAGCTCGATCACCTGGGCGAGAGCGTCATCGCCAAGCGCCTGCCGGGCATCCGCGAGAGCAGCCGTATCTTCGCCGGCGTCGATCCCGTGGTCGAGCCCATTCCGGTCTTCCCCACCGCCCACTATCTCATGGGGGGTATCCCCACCGACCGCTTTGGCCGCGTCATGACGCCGGCCGGCGGCGGCGAGGATGCGGTGCCGGGGCTCTATGCCGCCGGTGAATGCGCCTGCGCCTCGGTCCATGGCGCTAACCGCCTGGGTGGCAACTCCCTGCTCGACATCCTGGTCTTTGGCCGCCTGGCGGGCAAGAACATCATCGATTACGTCAAGGAAAACCCCTTCCATCGCACCATCGACCCGGCCAGCCTGGAGGCGGCCATGGGGCGGCTGACACGTTGGGAACAGCGGAGCCATGGCCCGAGTGTCCACGAGACCCGCGAGAAGCTGACCCGTTGCATGGAGGATCACGCCGGCGTCTTCCGCACCGAGGAGATCATGTCCGAAGGCCTGGACAAGATGAAGGAGATCCGGGACGCCTTCGGCGAGGTGCGGCTCACCGACCACTCCAAGGTCTTCAATACCGCCCGCATCGAGGCCCTGGAGCTGGAGAATCTGCTCGACGTCGGCATGGCCATCGCCGCCTCCGCCCTCACGCGTCAGGAGAGCCGCGGCGCCCATTCGCGTCCCGACTTCCCCAAACGTGACGATGTCAACTGGATGAAACACACCCTCTACTTCCAGGAGGGCGACCGGCTGGACTACAAGCCGGTGCGGACCAAGCCCCTGACGGTGGAGAGTTTCCCGCCGAAAGAGCGCGTCTATTGAGCCAGGTGGAGGGAAAAACATGAAATTCCGTGTCTATCGCTATGATCCCGAGCTGGGCCAGAAGCCCCGCATGCAGGAATTCGAGGTCGAGACCCATCGCGGCATGATGCTGCGCGATGCCCTCAAGGCCATCAAGGCCCAGGACGAGACCTTCGCCTTCCGTCACTCCTGCGGCGAGGGCGTCTGCGGTTCCGATGGCGTCAACGTCAATGGCACCAATAAGCTTGCTTGTGTCACCGCCATCGCCGATCTGAAGGAACCGATCGAGGTGCGGCCCTTCCCGGGGCGGCCCGTCGTCCGCGACCTGGTCGTGGACATGACCCAGTTCTATGAGCAATACAAGGCCGTGGAACCCTGGCTCAAGCGCAAGGAGCCCACGCCGGAGCAGGAGATCCTCCAGTCCCCCGCCGACCGCGACAAGATTGATGGCCTCTATGAGTGCATCATGTGCGGCTGCTGTTCCACCTTCTGTCCCTCCTTCTGGTGGAACCCGGAGAAGTTTCTCGGCCCCCAGGCTCTGCTCACGGCCTATCGGTTCCTCGCCGACAGCCGCGACCAGGCCAGCGCCGAGCGCATGGACTTCCTGGAGGGACCCTACAAGCTTTTCCGTTGCCACAGCATCATGAACTGCGTCGAGGTCTGTCCCAAGGGCCTCAATCCCACCAAGGCCATTGGTCACATCAAGGAAATGATGTTGAAAGACTCGGTCTGACCCGGGCCTGACCAGCGGACGGGGTTCCCAGAGGCCTAGCAACCTGGGAACCCCGCCGCTGACGATGACCGCCGATCGCCACCGGAGACTTGACCCGATGCCGAGTGCCAGGCAAACCGCCATCCCCGACTCTCTTTACGACCGGCTAATGGCCCTGCCCGAGGGCCTGACCGGCGAAATCCTCAATGGCCGCCTCCATACCCAACCACGGCCATCAGGCGCCCACCTGGGCGTTGAATCCGCCCTGCAGATCGAGCTTGGCGGCCCTTTTGATCGTGGCCGCGGCGGTCCGGGCGGATGGCGAATCCTGGTCGAGCCGGAGATTCATTTCCTGCGCGATCAGGAGGTTTCGGTTCCGGATCTTGCTGGCTGGCGGCGGGAACGACTGCCGAGATTACCCAGCGATCAACGCTTCGAAGTAGTACCCGATTGGGTTTGCGGGATTCTCTCGCCCTCTACCGAGCGCCGGGACCGGCATGTCAAGATGCCCCTCTATGCTCGTCATGGCGTGCCTCATGTCTGGTTGATCGATCCCCTGAAACACCGCATCGAGGTGTTTGTGCTGGAGGCCGGCGCCTGGCGACATCCCATCGTGGCCTGTGGCGATACCCAGATTGCCGCGCCTCCCTTTGAGGCCGTGCCGCTCTCCCTGGGCGATCTCTGGGCCTGATTACCTCGGACCCTGACTCAAGCCATGGGTCGTGGGTTTTATGCCAGAATCAGCCCAGGTTACGGCCGGCCAAGGAGGGTCGGGTAGCGGCTGGCGGGGGTGTCGACCGCAGGGATGCGGTCGCCAAGCCTACAGGGACGTATTCACGGCGCCCCCCGCCAGCCGCTACCCGATCCTCCCCCGCCCGCGCCTCGGCTTTTGCTAGAATGCCCGCCTTCCCTGTCAGTGCCTGGATTGCCATGACCATCCGAACCCGTTTCGCCCCGTCTCCCACCGGTTACCTCCATGTCGGCGGTGCCCGGACCGCGCTCTTTTCCTATCTCTTTGCCCGCCGGCACGGAGGGCGCTTCATCCTGCGCATCGAGGACACGGACCTGGAGCGGTCCACGGCGGAGTCGGTCAACGCCATCCTGGAGGGCATGGCCTGGCTGGGACTGGAGTACGACGAGGGGCCCTTCTACCAGACCCACCGCTTCGACCGCTACAACCAGGTCATCGACGAACTCCTGGCCAAGGGCCTGGCCTATCGCTGTGACTGCCCCAAGGAACGGCTGGACGCCATGCGCGAGGAACAGATGGCGGCCAAGCTCAAACCGCGCTACGACGGCCTCTGCCGTCGATCGCGACCTGGACCCGAGTCAGCCCCACGTCATCCGCTTCCGCAACCCGGATACGGGCCAGGTGGTGGTGGACGACCTGATCCGGGGGCCCATGGCCTTCGATAACCGGGAACTGGACGACCTCATCATCCGCCGCAGCGATGGCGCCCCCACCTACAACCTGACGGTGGTGGTGGACGACGCGGATATGGCCATCACCCACGTCATCCGCGGTGACGACCACATCAATAACACCCCGCGCCAGATCAATATCCTGCGCGCCCTGGGCAAGGAGCCGCCGCATTACGCCCATGTCCCCATGATCCTGGGCGACGATGGCTCGCGCCTGTCCAAGCGCCATGGCGCCGTCAGCGTGGTGGCCTATCGGGATCAGGGCTATCTGCCCGAGGCCCTGCTCAACTACCTGGTGCGCCTGGGCTGGTCCCATGGCGATCGGGAGATCTTCTCCCTGGAGGAAATGGTCGAGCTCTTTGACATCGGCCAGGTCAACAAGGCGGCCGCAGCCTTCAACACCGACAAACTGGACTGGCTCAACCAGCATTACATCCAACATGCCGATCCCAGGCGCATCGCCCACCTGCTGCGGCCCCATCTGGGGGATCTGGGGATCGATCCCGCCGTGGGCGCCGACCTGACGGCCGTCGTCGCGGCCCAGGCCGCCCGGGCCAAGACCCTGGTGGAACTGGCGCGCATCAGCGCCTTCGTCTATCGGGATTTCGACGATTACGAGGAGGGCGCGGCCAAGAAGCACCTGCGCCCGGTGGCGGCGGAACCCCTGGAGCGCCTGCGCGACCGCCTGGACATGCTGGCCCTGGAGGACTGGGAGCCGGTGACCCTGGAACATACGGTGCACCGGGTGGCCGAGGAACTGGGGCTGAATCTGGGCAAGGTCGCCCAGCCCCTGCGTGTCGCCGTCGTCGGCCGTGCGGCCTCGCCGGGCATCGACATCACCCTGAATCTGGTCGGCAAGGAGGCGACCTTGCGCCGCATCGACCGGGCACTGGCCTACATCCGCCAAGGGGCCGCGGCGGTCTGATGCCCGCCCGGTCCGCCATGCCGCTGGCATCACCGCGACGCCGCGTCGCCGGGTTGCCAGGATGAACTCCATCCCCGTCCTCAGCATCCTGCTGCTGTTCCCGGTCGTCGGCGCCCTGCTGGTGGGCTTGCTGCCGGGTGGCCGCGTTGCCCTCATCCGCTGGACCGCCATCCTCGTCGCCCTCCTGACCCTGGTCCTGGCCTGGGGTCTGCTGGGATGGTTCGACGCCCGGGCGGAGGGCGTCCAGTGGTTCGAGCGCTATAGCTGGAATCCCCGCATGGGCACGGCCATTGCCTTGGGGCTGGATGGTTTTTCCTTGCCCTTGGTACTGCTGGCGACCCTGCTGTGCCTGGTCGCCCTCCTGGCCTCCCGCGGCATCCGGGAGCGGGTCAAGGGCTACTATGCCCTGATGCTGATCCTGGAATCGGCCACCCTCGGCGTCTTCATGGCCCAGGACTGGTCCATCTTCTACGTCTTCTGGGAACTGGTCCTGATCCCCCTCTTCTTTCTCATCGACGGCTGGGGCGGCAAGAACCGCCATGGCGCGGCGCTGAACTTTGTCCTCTATACCATGGGCGGCTCCGTCTTCATGCTGATCGCCCTGCTGGTGGTCTTCGATGCCGTGGGCGTCCATTCCTTCGCCATGGCGGACCTGGCCGCGGGCGGGCCGAGTCTGAACCGGGAGACCCAGGTCCTGATCTTCCTGGGTCTGCTCGTCGGCTTCGGGGTCAAGATGCCCATCTTCCCCATCCACGGCTGGCTGCCCCTGGCCCACGTCGAGGCCCCGAGCCCGGTCTCCATCCTGCTCTCGGGCATCCTGCTCAAGATGGGCTCCTATGGCCTGATCCGGGCCGCCCAGATGTTGCCGGAGGCGGTGATGGCGCTCCAGACCCTGCTGGTGGTCCTGGCCATGATCAGCCTCATTTATGGCGGCCTGCTGGCCTGGCGCCAGACGGACCTCAAGGCCATGGTGGCCTACTCCTCGGTGAGCCACATGGGGGTGGTGCTGCTGGGCATCGCCGCCCTCAATGTCGCCGGTCTCACCGGGGCCTTGCTGCAGATGGTGGCCCACGGGCTGGTGGCGGGGGCCCTCTTCCTGCTCATCGGCCTGCTCTACGAGCGCACCCACACCCGGGAGATCGGCCATTACAGCTCCCTGGTGCGGGTCATGCCGCGCTTTGCCTTCTTCACCATCCTCGCCTTCGTCGCCGCCGTCGGCCTGCCGGGGACGGCGGGTTTCATCGCCGAACTCCATGCCCTGATCGGCGGCTTCCAGGTCTGGGGTGGCTGGGTGGCGATTCTGAGCCTGGGCGTCCTCATCAGCGCCGCCTACGCCATCCGCACCGTCGGACGTCTCTTCACGGGGCCCGTGCGCCCGGAGATGGCCGGGGTGCCGGACCTGGGACCCACGGAATTACTGGCCGCCGGCGTGCTCACCGCTGGTTTCCTGCTGCTGGGGCTCTTTCCCGCCGCCATCCTGCAGCTCGTGGGGGCCAGCGTCGCTCGTTTCGGCGCCGTCCTCGCGGCCTCCTGAAGGGGATCGAACCTTGTCCCATCCGCGTCCAGCATCCAGGGGGGAGCCCGAGACCGACAACCGCGCGCGAATCCTGGCCGCTATCGAGCATTTGGATCACGTCCTGCCCGGTCAGGCCCCGCTCCAGGATTTTGTCCACCACAACACCCTCCACGGCTTCCAGCATCTGCCTTTTTCCGAGGCCCTGGCCCAGGCCCATCGCCTGAACGGCGCCGCAGGCTACCTAAGCCCAGAGCAATTCCGCGCCTACTATCGTCGGGGCCGCATCGAGCGGCAGGATCTGGTGCAGGTCCTGGACGGGGAAACGGCCTTGGCCCCCGGCGAACACCTCTTCACGACCCCGACGGGTCCGGTCCTGAGCCGCGACATCTACCTGCTGGCCCTGCTTTACCCCCTGGAGCCCATCGCCAATAACCAGTTGGCCTGGGAACTCGAGGAGATGGGCGCCCTGGAGCGTTTCCAGGCGGATGTCCCCCCGGAGGTGCGCGCCCGGCTGCTGGCCGCCAGTGGCCTGGGGGAGGGCGAGAGCATCGCCGACCTCTGGAGCGCCTGCCTGGAACGACTGGACTTGAGCTGGTACCGGCTTCACCCCGAGGAGCTGGTGGACCTGACCCCGGAACGCCTGGAGGCCATGCAAATGGAGCTGCAGGGGGAGGGGGCCAGCGAGGGCGCCCATCACCTGCTACAACGGCGCATCAGCCGCCTGGCGCGGGACGAACTCAAGGCCCTGCTCGACCGCATTGGCCAGGACCTCACCTTGACCGGCCTCCTGAGACTACTGACGGGCCGCGATCTGCTGGACGAGATCCGACCCTACCTCATCCGGCAACTGGCCAACTTCCTCGACCAGGGCCTGGCCGCCTGGCATGCGGCCCACCGGGGGGCGGGGTTTTATGCCTGCTGGCGAGAACTGGCCCGGATCAACCCGGGCTGGCGGCTGCTGGGGCTGGGGGACTGGACCCGGAGACCTCGATGACCTGCCCGAGGACCCCCTGGAGGCCCTGATAGCGGAACTGGAGCGCCTGGGGCTGCCCCCCGACCGATTGGCCCGGCTATCTGGAGCGCCTGGCCCTGGAGTTACCGGGCTGGTCCGGCATCTGGCTGTGGCGCCACCGGCATCCGGACTATAAGGGCTGGGGTCAGCCGGTGGGCATGCTGGACTATCTGGCGGTGCGTCTCATCCTGGAGCGCCTCTACAGCCGGCGCCTCTGCGCCGAGGAGTGGGAGATAGCGCCCAACCTCGGGGCCCTGAGCGAGCATTTCGGCAACCACCCCGCGGAATTCCTGGTGCGCTGGTCCCTGTTCAGCGGGCCCCTGCCGGAATATCTGGCCAGCCGTGCCCAGCGCCTGGTAAGGTCCCGGCAGGATACGCTGGAACAGGCCCGCCCCGAGCATTGGCACCCCTTGGCCCAACTCATCTGGGCCTGGCGTTGGAGCCCCGCGGCGGTGCGTCTGGGCCGGGATCTCTTTCATCGCGCCTGGCCCCTCTTCCGGCTGGCCCAGCATCTGGGGATGTCGGGCGCGGCCCTGCGGGATCTGGACCCGGCCCGGCTGCCCCTAATCTTCCAGTGCCTTGATCGCCTGGATGAAGGGACCGCTGGCTTCATCTGGCTGCGGGCCTTCGAGAATCATTACCGGGACCAGATTTTTAACGCCCTCGTCAATAATCAGGGCCGGGGGCGCTGGAACAACCGGCACCGTCGCCCCTCCGCGCAACTGGTTTTCTGCATGGACGATCGGGAGGAGGGTATGCGTCGGCATTTGGAGGAGGTCGATCCGGGTGTAGAGACCCTGGGAGCCGCCGCCCACTTCGGCGTGTCCCACTGGTGGCAGGGTCTGGACGATGGGTCGGCCACCGCCCTTTGCCCCGTGGTCCTGACGCCCTCGCACCTGGTGCGGGAAGTGGCCCAAACCGGAGCGGCGGACCTGCTGGACCGTCATCGCCGCCGGCGCGGCTGGCGGTTGTGGCTGCGTGACCTCCTGCATCAGGAACTCCGCCGTAACCTGGTGACCTCGACCCTGGGCATCCTGCTGGCCGCGCCGGCGGCGACCCTGGCCTTGGTGGGTAAGGTGGCCGCCCCCCGGCGTTTTGGCGAGTGGGCCGGGCGACTGCGGCGTGATTTCGACTTGAGTGTCCCCACGGAATTGGCCGCCACGGTGGATCGCTACCAGGGCGAGCCCAGTCCGGAGAATGTCCAACCAGGTTTCGTCACGGCGGAACAGGCGCAACGGGTGGCGGGCCTCCTGAGAGTCATGGGCCTGGATACCGGCTTTGCCCCCTTGGTAGTCATCATGGGCCATGGCTCGGACAGCGATAACAACCCCCACCTTGCCGCCTATGACTGCGGGGCCTGTAGCGGCAACCACAGCGGCCCCAACGCACGGCTGTTCGCCGCCATGGCCAATCGGCCCGAGACCCGCGCCCGGCTGCGGGAGCAGGGCCTGGATATCCCCGAGGATTGCTGGTTCCTGGGGGCCGAGCACAACACCTGCAGCGAGGCCATCCTCTGGTACGATCTGGATCGGCTCCCCGTCACCAAGGCGGGCGACTTCCAGCGGCTGGAGATCAGCCTGGGGCGGGCGGTCCGTCTCCATGCCCAGGAACGCTGCCGCAAGTTCTTTTCCGCGCCGGCCCAGCCGACCCCGGACCAGGCCCTGGCCCACGTCCTGGGGCGTGGCCTGGACTTCAGTCAGGCGCGGCCGGAACTCGGCCACGCCACCAACGCCTGCGCCTTCATCGGCCGGCGGGCCATGAGCCAAGGCGTCTTTTTTGATCGCCGGGCCTTCCTCATCTCCTACGACGCGACCAAGGACCCAGATGGCACCCTGCTGGAGCCCCTGCTCCTGGCCAACGGGCCCGTGGGGGCTGGCATCAGCCTGGAGTATTACTTCTCGACCGTGGACAATGAGCGTTACGGGGCCGGCTCCAAGATCACCCATAACGTCGCCGGCTTCTTCGGGGTTATGGATGGGGCTGGTTCCGATCTGCGCACCGGTCTCCCCCGCCAGATGATCGAGATTCACGAGGCCATGCGGCTGCTGGTGATCGTGGAGGCCAAGACCCGGGTCTTGACGGCCATCTATGAGCGTCAGCCGCCACTCCAGGAATTGATCGGCAATGGCTGGCTCCTGCTCGCCTGCCAAGGATCCGGATTCCCCCGAGATCCGGATATTCGAACCGGCCCGGGGTTGGGTCGAGTGGCAGGGCCCCGGGCGACCCTTGGCGCGGGTTTCGTGTTCCTCCGCCCACTTTATGGGCCTCATGGAACCCCTGGACCCCATTCTGATTGGCGATTGAGCCTGATCCCATGTTCGCACTTGCCTGGCTGATACCCCTCTTGCCCCTGCTGGCCGCCACCTGGATAGCCGGCGCTTATGTCCTCCTGGGTAACCGGGGAGAGGCAGGGGAACGCGGGACCGCGCGGGTCGCGGTTGGGGCGGCGGCCCTGTCCCTCGGCCTGGCGGTCCTGACCGGGATTCAGGCCTTGGTGATGGGGCCTCCCGGTCAGGTCCGGGTCGGGTCCTGGCTGGTCAGCGGTGACTTGCGGGTGGATATCGCCTTCACCCTGGATGCGCTGGGGCTCGCGCTGCTCCTGCTGGTGGCCTTTGTCGCCCTGATCACCCTGCGGTTCTCGGTGAACTACCTGCACCGAGAGGCGGGCTTCCCGCGCTTTTTCCTGCTGCTGTCGCTCTTCATGGGGGCCATGGAACTGATTGTCATGGCGGGCAACGCCGTGCTGGTCTTCATCGGCTGGGAGTTGGCGGGGGTGGCCTCCTATCTGCTCATCGCCTATAACTTCGAGCGCCCCGTGGCGGTCACTAATGCCCAGCGCGCCTTCATCGCGAACCGCATCGGCGATGCCGGATTTTTGCTGGGGATCTCGTTCGCCTATCTCTGGATGGGCAGTAGCGATTGGCCCCTCCGGCCAGATCAGACCCTGGACCCGATCAAGGGGGATCTCATCGCCCTGGCCTTCCTGCTACCGGCCCTGGCCAAGTCGGCGCAACTGCCCTTTGCCCCCTGGGTCGCCCGCGCCCTGGAGGGACCCACCCCCTCCAGCGCCATCTTCTATGGCGCCCTCATGGTGCATGCCGGGGTTTACCTGCTCATCCGTCTGGAGCCCTTGCTGGAGACGGCCCCGGCCATCGCCAGCCTGATAGCCTTGCTGGGCGCCCTCACGGCCCTCTATGGCTGGCTGGTGGGCCTGGCACGGACGGACGTCAAGAGTTCCCTCATGTTCTCCACCACCGCTCAGGTGGGCCTCATGTTTCTCTGGATCGGCCTGGGCTGGTATAGCCTGGCGGCCTGGCATCTGGCCCTGCACGCCCTCTGGCGGGCCTATCAGTTCCTGCATGCCCCGGCCCTGATGCAGCGCGTCAGCCGGCCCGCGCGGCCGGTCCCCGCCTGGCTGGCGAGGCGGCGCGGGCTGCAAGAGGCGGCCCTGCAGGGTTTTTGGCTCGATGCCCTGGCGGACGCCTTCCTGGCGCGACCCGCCCAGGCCATGGCCCGCGACGTCATGGATCTGGACGGGAAGGTGGTCAGTCGCATCGTCGGCCTGCCCGGCCAGGCCCTGGAACTTTCCTCCCTGGGCATCGCGCCGGATGGGGAGGAGGGTTGGCTCATGGCAACGGCGGATGAGACCATCGTGCGCGGCCGGGGCCTCCTGGGGCGTACCCTGGAGCGGGTGGCGAATGCCCTCTACTGGTTCGAGCAACGCCTGGTGCTGCGTGGTGGCGGGCAAGGGTTGCTGGAGGCCATCCGCCGCCTGGGCGAGCAGGCCAACCAGGTCGAGGATTTGCTCGCCCGGCCTCGCTACCTCGTCCTCATGATTCTCGCCACCTTCGCGGTCATTCTCTGAGATGAACCCGATCAGCATCCCTTGGGACAGCCAGGCCGCCTGGCCACTGTTGGCGGTCCTGCAACTCCTGCCCTTGCTGGGGGCCCTGGTGGTGCTGGCCCTGCGCCGCGGGTCCCTGGCGACCTTCGCCGGGGTCATCCTGGCCAGCTTCGAACTGCTGCTGGCCATCCTCCTCTATCGAGGTTATGACCCCACTAATGCCGCCATGCAGTTCGCCGAGCACCTGAGCCTGCCAGGCCTGCTGGACTACCACGCCGCCGTGGATGGTGTCAGCATCCTCTTTATCCTGCTGACGGCCCTCATCATCCTGCTGGTGTCCCTCTATGGGCCCCTGCGGGGCCTGGGGCCTCCCTGGCGGCTGATGGCCCTGATCCTGGCCATCGAATCCAGCCTGATGCTGATGTTCACGACCCTGAACCTGCTGTGGTTTGTGCTCGCCGCCGCCCTCCAGACGGGCCTCATCGGGCTCCTGCTGAAGTTATGGGCGACCTCGCCCCGCATTGAACAGGCCATCAAAACCTATATCAAGTTCATGGGCACGGGCCTGGCCCTGCTGCTGGCCGGCACCCTGATCCTGGGCTGGGGCCATACCCACGTCGGTCGGCGGCGGCTGGACCTTCGATCTCCTGGAGCTCCAACGGGCCCGGGTGGGGCCGGAATTCCAGACCCTGGTCTTTTTCCTGCTTTTCTACGGACTGGCCATCCGCACCCCCCTCTTTCCCATGCACGGCTGGCTGCCTCAGGTGGCCGAGCACGGCAACATCGCCGTGGCCCCGACCCTGCTCCTGGGACTCAAGATCGGCATCTATGGCCTGCTCCGCTTCGTCCTGCCCCTTGTACCCGAGGCGGTGCAGTATTGGCAGCCCTTCGTGGTCGCCTTCGCCGTGGTCGGTATCTTCTACGCGGCCCTGCTGGCCATGGTGCAGGAGAACCTGCGCCGGCTGTTGGCCTTCGCCGTCGTCTCTCATACCAGCCTGATCGTCCTTGGCCTGTTCACCCTGGATCATCTGGCCTTTCAGGGTAGCGTCATGCTGGCGGTGACCTTCGGCTTGGCGGTGGCGGCCCTGCTCTTCATGACCGGTCTGGTCTATCGCCGCACCAGAACCACCCAACTCACCGAACTGGGTGGGCTTTTCGACCAGATCCCCTTCGTCGGCATCGCCTTTCTGGTGGCGGGCCTGTCCATCATCGGCATGCCGGGAACGCCGGGCTTCGACGCCGCCCATCTGGTCCTGGAGGCCTCCATCGCGCGCTTTGGCGGCCTGCTGACCATCGCCGCCGCCCTGGGGAATTTGCTGGCGGCGGGCTTTCTGCTCTGGGCCTTCCAGCGCGCCTTCCTGGGGCCCTGCCCGGAGGGCCAGGCCCCGGTGGAGCGCCTGGGCCTGGCCGAGTGGCTGGTATCCGGGGCCGTCATCGCCGTCCTGCTGGGGGTGGGCTTCTACTCCCATCCCTGGCTGGAGTTGATCGATGTGCCCCTGGCGACCTTGAGCGCCCACTATGCCCAGCCCTGATGCCGATGGCCGGCCGCGGCTGGCCCTGACACCCTGCTCGCCACCGCGGCGCCGGTTGCCAGGCGTCCTGGGCCCCGGGGGCGTCTTTATAGTCCCGCCGAGCGATACCCCCCGGCGCTTGAGGCCTAACCATGCCTGATACCCCGAGCCTCCTGTCCCACTGGCCCCTCTTGAGTTGGATGTTGCTGACCCCCCTCGTCGGGGCCCTGGTGGTCTGGCTGGTGCCCGGGGCGCGCCTGTCGCGCTGGGTCATGCCCGGCAGCCTGCTGATCGCGCTGGGTTTTTCCCTGGCGGTGGTCTGGCGTTTCAATCCCGCCGAGGCGGGCTTCCAGTTGGTGGAGGAGACGACCTGGATTCCGAGCCTGAACGTCCATTACCTGATTGGCGTGGATGGTATTTCGGTCCTTTTCCCCCCCTGACCCTCCTGCTTTTTCTGGGGACCATCCTCGCCTCCTGGACCGGCGTCCGTACCCTGCGTCGCCTCCACGATAGCCTCATGCTCCTGCTGGCCAGCGCCCTGTTGGGCATCTTCTGCGCCCTGGACCTGATGTTCTTCTTCCTCTGTTGGGAGATGACCCTGATCCCCCTCTATTTTCTCATCAGCCTCTGGGGACCGGGGCCCCACCGGCGTTACGCGGCGGTCAACTACAGCCTCTTCATGTTGGCGGGCGGGGTGCCCCTGCTGTTCGGCTTCATCCTGCTGGCCTTCAATCACGCCGAGGTCACCGGGGCCGGGGTCCCGGCGGGGCTGAGTTGGGATTATCGGGAATTGCTGGCGACACCCCTGGCCCAGGGCCTGGAGACCAGCGTCTTCCTGCTCCTGCTGGCCGGCTTTGCGGTCAAGACCCCCGTCTTCCCCCTGCATACCTGGCTGCCCGTGGTGGCGATGGAGGGGCCAGCCACCGTGGCGGCCCTCATCACCGGCCTCAAGGTGGGGGCCTATGGCCTGATTCGCTTCGCCTTGCCCCTGGCGCCCGGCGCGGCCCAGGAATTCCACTGGCTGCTGGCCGGTCTGGGCACGGTCGGCCTCCTCTATGGGGCCCTGGCGGCCATGGGCCAGACCAACCTGCGCCGCCTGTTGGCCTATGCCTCCCTGAGCCATGTCGGGCTGGTACTGCTGGGGATTGCCTCCCTGAGCGAGCCGGGGGTCCAGGGGGCTCTGTTCCAGCTCCTCAACTTCCCCCTGGTCGCGGGCGGGCTCTTTCTGCTGACCCGCTTCCTGAATCTGCGCCTGGGGTCCACCGATCTGATCAGCCTCGGCGGCGTGGCCCGTTCCATGCCCCTGCTGGCCGCCTTTTTCTTTTTTCTATCCCTGGCGTCGCTGGGGGTACCCGGCACCTCCGGCTTCCCGGCGGAGTTTCTGATCCTGATGAGCGCGCTGCAAATCCATACCGGCGCTGGGCTCGCCGCCCTCCTGGCCATGGTGCTGGGCGCGGCCTATGTCCTTGACGGCTATCGGCGGACCTTCTTCGGTCCCTTGGGTAACAACGCCATCGCGGCCGCCGTCGATCTGCGCCCCCGGGAACTCCTGGTGGCCATCGCCTTCAGCCTCCCCATCCTGGCCGCCGGCCTTTATCCCGCTGGCGTGCTGGACATCTTGAGCGCCTCCACCAGTCAATGGGTGGAGCGGTTCGCTACCCGGGCGCCTTGAGGGCTCAGGGCCGCCAGAAGGCGGGCGTCAGCAGCACCAGGAGGGTGAAGACCTCCAGCCGGCCGAGGAGCATGGCAAAGCAGAGGATCCACTTGGCGGTGGTGCCGAGATCGGCGAAATGGGCGCCGACATCGCCCAGACCGGGGCCCAGGTTGTTGATGCTGGCGGCGACGGCGGAGAAGGCGGTGGTGAGGTCCAGGCCGGTGGCGGCCAGGGCCAGGTACATGAGGGTGAAGCTGGCGACATAGAGGGAAAAGAAGCCCCAGACGGCATCGACCACGCGGTGGTTGACGCTGCGCCCACCAACCCTGACCGGGATCTGGGCATTGGGGTGGACGAGGCGTTCGATCTCGCGCAGGCCCTGCTTGATGAGGAGCAGAAAGCGAATGACCTTGATGCCGCCGCCCGTGCTGCCGGCGCACCCCCCGACGAAGCTGCTGAAGATCAGCAAGATGCCCAGGAAGGCCGGCCAGTCATAAAAGGCGGTCGTGGTAAAGCCGGTGGTGGTGGCAATGGAGACGGTATGGAACAGGCCCTGAGTCAAGGAGTCGTACCCGCCGGCATAGGTGCCCGACAGATAGAGGCCGAGGCAAACGACGGCGGTCGTGGCCCCCATGAGGGCCAGATAAAAGCGGAATTCACTGTCCAGCCAGTAGCCCCGCAGGCTATTGCGATTCCAGGCAATAAAATGCAGCGCGAAATTCATGCCAGAGATCAGCATGAAGATGACGGCGATCATCTCGATCAGGTCGCTGTTGAAATAGCCGATGCTGGCGTCATGGGTGGAGAAGCCACCAATGGCGACGGTGGCGAAGGCATGGCCGATGGCGTCAAAGGGGGTCATGCCCGCCAGCCAGTAGGCCAGACCGCAGGCAATGGTCAGCCCCAGATAGATATACCAGAGGGCCTTGGCGGTCTCGGTGATGCGGGGCGTCAGCTTGCTGTCCTTCATGGGCCCAGGCGTCTCCGCCCGGTACAACTGCATGCCGCCGATACCCAGCATGGGCAGGACGGCGACCGCCAGGACTATGATGCCCATGCCGCCCAGCCACTGGAGCTGCTGGCGGTAATAGAGGATGGACGGCGGCAGGTCGTCGAGGCCGACGATGACCGTCGCCCCGGTCGTGGTCAGGCCGGAGACGGACTCGAAGACGGCGTCCGTCACCGAAAGGTTAGGTTCGTCCGACAGGATGAAGGGCAGGGCGCCGGACAGCCCCAGTACGGTCCAGAAGAGGACCACCACCATGAAGCCGTCCCGTAGCTTGAGTTCCTCGCGGCGTTGCCAGACGGGCAGCCAGATCATGGCGCCCAGGCCGAGGAGGAGGAGGAGGGCGCCGAGGAAGGGCTGGGCCGTGCCGTCTTGATAGAGATGGGACACCAGTAGCGGCGGCAACATGGTCAGGCTAAACAGCATCAGCAGCAGCCCTAGAACCTTCTGGACGGCGAAGGGCTTCATGTTGCCCCGCCACCGCCCGCGGCCAGACCCCGGGGGCTCGTTTCTAACCCCGAGGCCATCACAGGAAGGTCACCGGCACCTGGAACAGCTTCTCGACCTCGGCCACCCGGCGCTTGTCCTGGAGGAAGAGGATGACGTGATCCTCGGCCTGAATGAGGGTGTCGTGGTGGGCCATGAGGACCGCCTCGCCCCGGACGATGGCGCCAATGGTCGTCCCGGCCGGGAGTTTGATCTGGTCGATGGAGCGACCGATGACCTTGCTCAGTTTGGCGTCGCCATGGGCGATGGCCTCGATGGCCTCGGCCGCGCCGCGCCGCAGGGAATGCACCGCCACCACGTCCCCGCGGCGCACATGCTTGAGCAGGCTGCCGATGGTCGCCTGCTGGGGGGAAATGACCACGTCGATGCCACCGCTTTGCATCAGATCCACGTAGGCCGGACGGTTGATGAGGGCCATGACCTTGCGCGCCCCCAGCCGCTTGGCCAGGAGGGCGGAGAGAATATTGTCCTCGTCGTCGTTGGTGACGGCGCAGAAGACGTCGGTATCCTCGATATTCTCCTCCCGCAGCAGGTTTTCGTCCGCGGCGTCGCCATGGAGGACGATGGTCCGCTCCAGGGTCTCGGCGATCTGCTTGCTGCGGGTCAGGTCGCGCTCGATGACCTTGACCCGAAAGTCGTTCTCGGTGGCGCGGGCGAGCCGGGTGCCGATGTTGCCACCGCCCGCGAAGATGAGGCGCTTGTAGGGCTTTTCCAGCCGCTGCAATTCGCCCATGACGGTGCGGATATGGGCCGGGGCGGCGACGAAGAAGACCTCGTCGTTGGCCTCGATGACGGTGTCGCCCGTTGGCTCCAGGGCCCGATCCTGGCGGTAGATGGCCGCGACCCGGGTCTCGACCTCGGGCATGTGATCGTAGAGGGTGCGCAGGGCATGGCCAATCAGGGGGCCACCCTCGCGGGCCTTGACCGCCACCAATCGCACCCGCCCGTTGGCGAAATCCAGCACCTGGAGGCTGCCGGGGTGCTCCAGCAACCGCAGAATGTATTGGGTGACGAGTTGCTCCGGACTGATGCAGACATTGATGGGCAGGGCACCGGGGGCAAAGAGTTCCGGATGTTCGAGGAAACCGGGGGAGCGTACCCGCGCGATGCGGGTGGGGGTATGGAAGAGGGTATAGGCGACCTGGCAGGCGACCATGTTGGTCTCGTCGCTATTGGTGACCGCCAGGATGATATGGGCGTCCTCGGCCCCGGCCCGTTGCAGCACGTCGGGATGGGCGCCATGCCCCAGGATGGTCCGAAGGTCGAAGCGGTCCTGGAGTTCCCGGAGTATTTCGGGATCGCGATCCACGACCGTGATGTCGTTGGCCTCGCCCGCCAGGTTCGCCGCCACGGACCGGCCTACCTGACCACCGCCCAGGATGATGATCTTCATGGTTAACGCCTCTCCTTGATCTCGATCCCCAGGGAGCGCAGCTTCCGGTAGAGGTGGGTGCGCTCCATACCCGCCTCCTTGGCCATCTTGCTGACATTGCCGCCGTGCTTTTCGAGCTGGTATTCGAGATAGGTCTTTTCGAACTGTTCCCGGGCCTCGCGCAGGGGCTGGTCGAAGGACATGAGGCCCTCCAGGTTCGGCGCCGGGGTGCTGGTGGTGGCCCCCAGGGTATTTTCGACCTCGTCCTGGGAGATCTCGTCGCCAGCCCCGAGGATGAGGACGCGCTGGACCAGGTTCTTGAGTTCGCGCACATTCCCCGGCCAGGGGTAATTGCGCATGTAGTTCTGGGCGCCGACGCTGAACCGCCGGTAGGGCAGCTTTTCGTGGGTGGCGAAGTAATCCACGTAATAGTTGAGGAGTTCCGGAATATCCTCGTTGTGATCCCGCAGGGCGGGGACGCTCAGGGGCACGACGTTGAGGTGGTAGAAGAGGTCCTCGCGGAAACGTCCGGCCCGCACCTCGTCCTCCAGGTTGTGCTGGGTGGCGGCAATGAGGCGCACGTCGATGTTGACCGGTTCGGTGCCGCCGACGCGCAGGAAGGAACCCGTATCCAGGGCACCGAGCAACTGGCCCTGGACACCCTGGTCCATGTCCCCGACCTCGTCGAGGAGCAGGGTGCCCCCGGCGGCCTTCTCCAGGCCGCCATAGTGGACATGCCCATCCTGTTCGCTGCCGAAGAGTTCCCGGGCGGCGTTGACCCGGGCGATCCCCGAGACGCCGAGGTCGATGAAGGGCCGATCCCGGCGGGCGCTCTGGGAGTGGAGGTAACGGGCGAAGGTCTCGCGACCGCTACCGGCCTCGCCCGTGATCAGGACCCAGGTATCGTGCTGGGCGATGCGCTTGACCTGTTCCCGCAGGCGCTGCATGGCCGTACCGCGGCCGATGGGCTCATGGGCAATGATGGTGCGACGTTTGAGGCCAATGTTCTCGCGGACCAGCTTGTCGGCCTCCAGGGCACGCTCCGTGGTCAGCAGCAGTTTGGCCATGGACAGCGGCTTTTCGAGGAAGTCGTAGGCCCCCAGCCGGGTCGCCTCCACCGCCGTCTCCACGGTGCCATGACCGGACATCATGATCACCGGGCAGGGCAGGCCCTCGTCCTCGGACCACTCCTTGAGGAGACTGATGCCATCCAGATCGGGCATCCAGATGTCCAGGAGAATCAGGTCGGGTCGGCGCTCGCGCAGGGAGCGGCGGGCGGCACCGCCGTTCTCGGCGGTGGCCACCGCGTAGCCCTCGTCCTCCAGAATCTCCTGGACCAGGCCGCGGATGTCGGGCTCGTCATCGACCACCAGGATGTAGGCTGCACTCATGCTTGTTCTCGGTCTGGGTGGGCGTGGGCGCTTGGGGCCTGGGGGGCCAGGGCAACCGGCGCTTCCTTGGGAACTTCTTCGTGATGTTCATCGCGCCATAAGGGCAGGCGCGTCGCCACGCGGGCGCCGCCCTTGGCGTTCTCCGCCCAAATGATACCCCCGTGTTCCTCGATAATCTTCTTGACGATGGCCAGGCCCAGCCCTGTGCCCTTGGCCTTGGTGGTGACATAGGGTTCGAAGAGGCGGTCGATGAGGGTATCGTCGATACCGCCGCCATTGTCCTCCACCGAGAGCTCCAACTGGGGCCGGTCCTGGTCGTCCAGGCGCCGGGTGGCGATGCGGATCCGGGCCGCGGGCTTGTCCTCCACCGCCTCCAGGGCATTTTTGACCAGATTGTGAATGACCTGGCGCAAACGCAGGGGGTCCCCCTTGATGAGGGCCTCGCCGACCTGAAGGTCGATTTTGATCGCCGGGACGGCGCGGTAGAGTTCCATCACCTCGGCCACCAGCCGATCCAGGCGCAGGGGTTCCGGCTCCAGCTTGGGGGAGCGCGCATAATTGGAGAAGTCGTTGACCATGGCCTTCATGGCCTCGACCTGCTGGACGATGGTATGGGTCGCGCGGTCCACCACCCGGGCGTCCTCCTCCGGCAGCTTGGTCAAGAGCTTGTGGCGCAGGCGCTCCGCCGAGAGCTGGATGGGGGTCAGGGGATTTTTGATCTCGTGGGCCAGGCGCCGGGCCACCTCGCCCCAGGCGGCGTCGCGCTGGGCCGTGATGAGGCGGGTAATGTCGTCGAAGACCACCACATGGCCACTCTCCTGGCCATCGGGATGGATCAGGGGGCTGCCACGACACATCAGCACCTGGCGGCCCTCGGCGCCAAAGAGGACGACCTCCTGACGCCATTCGGCGTGCCCCTCCAGATGGGTCCGCACCGCGTCCACCCAGGCCACCAGGCCAGGATGGGTCGCATTGAGGGCGTCCAGGCCGCCATCGCTCATGTCCGGTTCCGTCAGGCCCAGGATCTGATGGGCCGCCGGGTTGGCGGTACGCAGGCGATGTTCGCCGTCGAGAACGACTACACCCGAGGAGAGACGCCCCAGCACCGTCTCCAGATAGACGCGCTCGGCCTCGACGGCCTGCTGGGAGCGGGCCGCCGCGTCCCGGGCCCGGGCCAGGCGCCGGGTCATGGAATTGAAGGAGGCGACCAGGAAGCTGAGTTCGTCTTCGTGACCGGGCAAGGGCAAGCGCTGCTCGTAGTCCCCCGCCGCCACGGCGCGGGTGCCGCGGGCAATGGCCGCCACCGGCTCCACCAGTCGCCAGGCGGTATGGAAGGCGGCGAGCAGGGCGGCCATGAGGCCGAACAGCAAGACCAGGGAGAGGGTGAGGGAGAAGCTCAGCTTCAGGGACTGGCGCAGATAGGCCAACTCCTTGTAGCGGTTGTAGGCCTTCTCCAGATTGGCCGCCAGTTCGCTGATGCGTTCGGAGGTCGGGAAGATGGCCTGCATCACCAGGTTGCGCCCCACCGGGTCCGCCACCAGCACCCGCACCACCATCTCCTGGTTGGCGGCGGTCTCCAGCTCGACCTGATTGGCGCCGCCACTGGCCCGCCGCAGCAACTCGCGATCCGGCAGATTGGGCACCAGGACGGTCGGGTCCTCGCTGGAATTGCCCCGTACCTGGCCATTGGCCCCGAAGACGGCGATCTCGAGGGCCCCCGCCTGTTGCCGCAACTGGCCCAGACTCAAGGCCAGGGCCGTGCTGGAGCTGTCCTCGATGCCCGCCAGAAGCTGTTCCGTGTAGCGCATCAAGACCCGCTGATTGAGATCCAGGGAGGCCTGATTGAGGGTGAGGGCATCCACCATGGCCTGGTCGATCTCGACATCGAACCAGGAGTCGATGCCCCGTAACAGGAAGCCCAGGGAGTAGTAATAGACGACACCCACGGGCAGCAGGGAGATGAGGGCGAAGAGCAGGACCAGACGGCCGGTGAGGCGCGAACCGGCGACCTTGTGACGGTAGCCCTGTACCAGTCTGACCAGATTGGTCAGCACCATGGCGGCGAGCACCAGCAGGCCGAGGATGACGATGAACATGAGGGGCACGAAGGCCCTGCTCAGGGATTCGGAGTTCTGAACCGCGCCGCTCATCAGGTCCAGGGCGACCAGGAGCACGACCAACAGTAATATCACCGGGATCAGGCCCGGCCGGCGCCAACGCATCAAGGTCGCAACGGCCATGTGGTCCAGCCCGACGAGAGCTTCCAGGAGGGTAGGAGATAGGCCGTGGGCCGCAGGGGCAGGGGCAGTTCCTCGATGTCGAGGGCGATCTTGAGATCGACCCGATAATCCTTGCCCGCCGCGAGTTCCCCCCGGTTGAGCAGCGGCAGGTCGTGCAGGTCGCCTAGGGCGGCAATGGCGGCGTCGCGGGTAACGTAATTGTGACCGGCCCCTCCGGGCACCGGACTCACCAGGTAGCGTTCCGCCAGGGGTTGGTAACGGATCTCATAACGCAGGCGGCGATCCACCAGGCTGGAATCCCAGACCCAGGCATCGGTTTCACGGACCTGAATGTGCGCCTCCAGCGTGAGGGGCACCCCATTGTCCAGGGCCTCCAGGGCCACGGGGCTCAGGTCCGGGACAAACCGGACATCCATGACCAGCTCCTCGCCCACGGCGCGAATCTTCGACGTCTTCGATCGGGAAGGCCGGCTTGGTGTTGCCCAGGCTGGGCAGCAGCAGGAAGGTCAGCCAGAGGACAAGCCCCCAGGGCGTCGGCTGGCCGGGGATGCGGGTCCTCATGGCGTTGCCTTGTGCAGCCGGGCGAAATAGAAGCCATCGCCGCCACCCACCGTCGGCAGGGTCTGGCGGCCGCTCGTCCGCGCCAGGCCCCAGTCCACCGCGATGGGGGCCTCGCTGGCGTCGCCGTGACGGGAGAGAAAGGCGCGAATCTGCCGTTCATTCTCGTCCGGCAGCAGGGAACAGGTCACATAGACCAGGGTGCCGCCCGGGGCGAGCAGGGGCCAGATGGCCTCCAGCATCCGGGCCTGGCGGGCGCACAGGGCCTCGATATCCCCGGGCCGCCGCAGCCACTTGATGTCCGGATGACGACGGATGACCCCGGTGGCGGAGCAGGGGACATCGAGGAGAATGCGATCATAAGTGCCCTGGGCCCAGGCCCCGGCGGGCTCGGTGGCGTCGCCGACCAGCAGTGTCGCGACGAGGGACAGGCGCTGGAGGTTGTCGCGTACCCGGTCGAGGCGTTGGGGGTCGATGTCGAGGGCGGTAAGCTCCAGTTGGCCGTCCGCCAGTTCCAGCAGGTGGGCCGTCTTGCCGCCCGGCGCGGCGCAGACATCCAGGACCCGCTCGCCCGGGCGGACCCCCAGCAGGGGGGCGGCCAGTTGGGCGTTGGCGTCCTGGATCGAGACCTGACCCGCCGCGAAGCCAGGCAGGCGCGCCATGGGCAACGGCTGGTCCAGGACCAGTCCCTGCGGGGCATGGGGCGCCGGTTGGGCGGCGATACCCGCGGCGGCGAGTTGCTTCAGGTAGGTCTCCCGGTCGCCGGCGAGACGATTGACCCGCAGCCAGAGGGGAGCCTGGGTATTGCTGGCGGCGACGATCTCTTGCCAATCCTGGGGCCACTCCGTCTGGAGCCGGTCCAGCAACCAGGCGGGAAACAGCCAGCGGGCCTCTTCGCTCTTGTCCGCCTGGGTCAGCAAGGCCGCGCGCTCGCGCTGGAAGCGCCGCAGGAGGGCATTGACGAGTTTCGCCGCCCAGCCCTTGCCCAGGACGCGGGTCGCCGCCACGCTGGAGGCGACGGCGGCGTGGGGGGGGATGCGGGTGGCAAGGAGTTGGTAGAGGCCGATGAGGATCAGGGCCTCCAAGTCGCCATCCTCGGGCTTGAGGGGTTTGCTCAGCAGTTGGGTCGCGATGGCGCGCAGGCGTGGCAGCAGGCGCAAGGCACCATAACTAAGCTCCTGGACCAGGGGCCGGTCCCGTTCCTGGTCCAGGGCGTCAAGCTGTTCCAGGGCCTCGGTCAGGGAGCGGCCGCGACCCAGGACGGCCTGGACGACCCGCGCCGCGGCGGCTCGGGCGCGGGCGCCCTCCGAGGGCGCCACGCTGGCCTTGGGTTCTTGCGGGGACTGACGGCCAGGCCAGGGGCGGGGTTGCGGATTATCCAAACTTGACCCCATCCAGACGGCGGGCGTTGAGGAATTCAGCGGCCGACATGGGCCGCTTGCCCGGGGGCTGCAGGCGGGTCAGGCGCAGCACGCCGGCCCCGGTTGCGACCGCGATGCCCGCCTTGGAGGCCCCAATCACCTGGCCAGGCTCGGCACCCGGCGGCGGGTTCAGGTCTGGCAGGTCGCAGCCCCAGAGGCGCAGACTGGCGCCGTCCAGTTGGGTCTGGGCCACGGGCCAGGGGTCGAAAGCGCGAATCAGGCGGTCGATAGCCACCGCCGGCCGCGACCAATTGACCTCGGCCTCGGCCTTGGCCAGCTTGTGGGCGTAGTTGGCCTGGCTGTCGTCCTGGATCTCCGGGACCCGGCTGCCCGCGGCGATGCCCGGCAGGGCCTCCACCAGGGCGGTGGCCCCCAGTAGGGAGAGCTTGTCATGCAGGCTGCCGCCCGTCTCGCGGGGGTCCAGGGTCAGGCGCCGGATCAGGTACATGGGGCCCGTGTCGAGCCCCGCCTCCATGCGCATGATGGTGACGCCGCTCTCGCTATCGCCGGCCAGGATAGCGCGCTGAATGGGCGCCGCGCCGCGCCAGCGGGGCAGCACCGAGGCGTGGACATTGACGCAGCCAAGCCTGGGGATATCCAGGACCGCCTGGGGCAGGAGCAGGCCGTAGGCGACCACCACCATGAGATCGGCGCCCAGGTCCCGCAGGGTGGCGATGGCCTCCGGGTCGCGTAGGGTCGGGGGTTGGTGGATGGGTAGCCCCAGGGCTGCCGCCACCTCCTTGACGGGACCCGGGCTCAGCTTGCGGCCCCGGCCCGCGGGCCGATCCGGCTGGGTATAGACGGCCACGACCTCATGGCCGGCGTCTCGCAGGGCCCGGAGGCAGGGTACGGAGAAGTCCGGTGTCCCGGCGAAGATGATCCGCAGAGGAGGCATCAAATGACCGCCCGCCGGGGCTCGGCGGTTTCCGGCTTGCGCTGGCGGTCCTCCTTCTCCAGTTTCCGGCGGATGCGCTGGCGCTTCAGGGAGGAAAGATAATCGACGAAGAGTTTGCCATCCAGGTGGTCGATTTCGTGCTGGATGCAGACCGCCAGCAGACCATCCGTCTCCAATTCAAAGGGTTGGCCCTGGCGGTCCTGGGCGCGCACCCGCACCCGTTCCGCCCGCGTCACCGGCTCCCAAAATCCGGGCACCGAGAGACAGCCTTCATCCATCTCCTCCTCGCCCTCGCGCCAGAGGATCTCGGGATTGATGAGGCACAGGGGCTCGTCGTGATGCTCGGAGACGTCGATGACGATCATCCGCAGCGGGATATCAACCTGGATCGCCGCCAGGCCAATGCCGCGCGCGGCGTACATGGTCTCGAACATATCATCAATCTGGCGGCGAATGCGGTCATCGATCCTGGCCACGGGCTTGGCCACGTTACGCAGACGTGGGTTAGGGAAGGTGAGAATTTCGAGTTGACTCATTTGGGAGTCCCCACTGAATGGTCGGCCTTAGGGCGCGAGTCTGGGCCTGATAGCCATGATTCACCCCAAGCCCCTGTCATCAAAAGGTCGGGCACCCCTGGCAAGGTAGGCGAATGCTCGCTAGTATGCCCCGGCATACTACACTGCCGATCAGGGTCCCGCAAAAACAAGGCTTCGTCTTGAGGAGGAAGGCCCCGGCAGGTATCACCCGCCAACCAATCTTGGGGTTGCTCATGTCCATTTTCCAGCCCGCCATCTCCCGTCAGTGTCTGGGCGGAGCTACCCTGATCAGGCTGGTCCTCGCCCTTCCGTTGCTGCTGGCCATGCTGCCCGCCCGGGCCCAAATGGAGCCGCAAATCGGGCAGGAGCCGCCCCGGGGAAGGTCCACGCCCTCGAATCCGCCCAGGACCGTCAAGCTGTCGCCCAAGGCACGGGTCACGCCCCTGGCGGCGCCCGATCCCGTCATCCCCATCGGCGCCATTCGGCCCTTCATCGAACACGCCTACGTCCTGGACGCCAAGGCGATCGAACAGGCCCCCTATGTGGTCGCCTTTCCGGACCGGCGGGTCCTGGGCGGGACCGGGGATAAGGTCTATGTCCGCGGCCTGGGCCCGCAAGCTCAGGGGCGCTACCGGCTGGTGAGGCCCGGGGGGCCCTATCGCGACCCCGCCTCCGGCGAGGTCCTGGGCTATCAGGCTCAGCAGGTGGCCGAAGCCACCCTGGAACGGCCCGGCGACCCCGCGGTCCTGCGGATCGACAGCATGAGCCAGGAGATTGCCACCGGTGACCGCCTGGTGCCGACGACGGGTAACGAGCCCTTGCTGACCTTCCAGCCCAGGCCCGGACCCAGGGGTCGCCAGGCCCAGATCCTGGCCGTCCTCAATGGCGTCTCCCAGATCGGCAGCCTCAACGTGGTGGTCATCGACCTGGGTACCGACCAGGGCGTGGAGCCGGGCCACCTCTTCGATATCTATAATGGTGGCGAGCAGATCCGGGATAAGGTGCGCGCCCAGGCGGACGACTGGGATTGGAAGGACCAGAAATTCTGGTCGGAGGAATTCTGGTACGGGGATTTCCGCACCGACCGCTGGATCAGCGACGAACCCGATCCCAATATGCCTCTCCCCCTCCATCGGGGCGCCAGCCCTTTGGGCGAGGACTTTCTCCTGCCCCTGGAAAGGGCCGGCACCCTCATGGTCTTTCGCGCCTTTCCGCGCCTGAGCTTTGCCCTGGTCATGGAGGCGACCCGGCCCATGCACATCCAGGACCGGGTCCTGGCGCCGAGGAATTGATGGACATGGGCCAAACAGCGGCAGGGGCCACCCCGGACCCGGAGCGCCTGCGCACCTGGCTGACCCTGGCCAATGCCCCGGGCGCCGGCCCCCGGGGGGTCAACCGGCTGCTGGCCCATTTTGGCGATCCCGCGGCCCTGCTGGCGGCGGATGTCCCGGTCCTGGCCGCCGCCGGCGCCCGGCCCAGCCTCATCAAGGCCCTGGGCACCCCCAGGCCCGACCTGGTGGATGCGGCCCTGGCGTGGGCCCAGGGGGAGGGCACCCATATCCTGGCGCGCTCGGATCCCCGCTATCCCAGCCGGCTGGCGGAACTGGTGGACGCCCCCCTGGTGCTTTACGTCCGGGGCGATCCCGAGGTCCTCCGCGACCCCCAACTGGCCATGGTCGGCAGCCGCAACCCCACACCCGGGGCGCGGGAGACGACGATCGCCTTCGCCCGCCACCTGGCCGCCTGTGGCCTGACCATCACCAGCGGCCTGGCGCTGGGCATCGATGGCGCCGCCCACGAAGGCGCCCTGGAGACAGGCCGCACCCTGGCCGTCATGGGCACGGGTCCCGATCGCATCTATCCCGCCGCCCATCGCAACCTGGCGCGCCGGATCGCCGCCCAGGGCGTCCTGGTCACCGAGTTCCCCCCCGGCATGGGTCCCAGACCCGAGAACTTCCCGCGCCGCAACCGCCTCATCGCCGCCCTCAGTCTGGGCACCCTGGTGGTGGAGGCCGCCCCCCGCAGCGGCTCCCTCATCACCGCCCGCCTGGCCGCGGAGCAGGGCCGCGAGGTCTTCGCCATCCCCGGCTCCATCCATAACCCCCTGGCCCGGGGCTGCCATGCCCTCATCAAGCAAGGCGCCAAACTGGTGGAGACCGCCCAGGACATCCTGGAGGAACTGGGGCCCCTGCTGGTCGGCTACCTGCGCCCGGACCCGCCGTCCGACCTGGACGCCACGGGCGGTGACGAGACCCCAGGCGCCGGCGGGCGCGGCATCGGGCTGGACGCCGACTATCGCCGCCTCCTCGACGCCATGGGCCAGGACCCGGCGCATGTCGATCTCCTCGTCCAGCGCACCGGCCTGGCGGCCAACGACATCTCCTCCATGCTCCTCATGCTCGAACTGGACGGCTGGATCGCCGCCAGTCCCGGTGGGCGCTATAGCCGGGTTGGCGGACGCGGGGCCTGAAGAGACGGGGTCAGTTATAGGGCCCGATACAGATCTCCAGGGAATTATCCAGGCGCTGGTAGCAGACGGAGTCTTCCCCCAGGGTGCCTTTGCGCAGGCGGGCGGGGCCCTCTTGCAGGCTGTAGGCATCCTCCTCGATATTGACCGGATGAGGGCGCCGGGTGATGGCAAACACCTTGCCATCCGGCGTCTTCACCTGGACATCCAGTTTCCCGCATTTCAGGCAGCCTGTGGAGACACAGGTGGTGTTGACGGGCTTGCGACCCTCGACCCGGATCGTGCAGGCGTTCTGGTGGGTAAAGTCCAGGCCTTGGCTGGATAGCGGCACCATGACCAAGAAGGCGGTTATCAGCGGGTTTTTGCCATTCATCCTCTTTATCCCCATAGCCAAATCCGCCGGGGAGGAGGGGCTTTAGCCCGCCCTGGCCGGCGGCACATACGACTCATCATCACTGGAACCCTGGCATTCCTCAACTCCTTGCCCGAAAAATGTTGCCAGAAAAAAACCACCCCTGGCCCATCTTCCCCTTGACGGGGTGCCTGGGAATCGTATTTGCTAAGAGCCTTCCAGGCGACTCGCGTCAGGGCCAACCTTGACCGGAGTCGCATCCAGAACCCCCTAACCCTGCTTGGATGCTCATCACCGTATGAATCTGGTCGTCGTCGAATCGCCTGCCAAGGCCAAGACCATCAAGAAGTACCTCGGCCCGGACTTCGAGGTTGTCGCCTCCTACGGCCATGTGCGCGACCTGGTGCCCAAGGAGGGGGCGGTCGATCCGGAGGATGGGTTCACGATGACCTACCAGGTCATCGAGCGCAACGAAAGGCACGTCCAGACCATCGCCAGCAAGCTCAAGGGGGCCAGGCGCTCGTACCTGGCGACGGACCCGGACCGCGAGGGCGAGGCCATCTCCTGGCACCTGTATGGAACTGCTCAAGAAGCCGCCGCCAGATCGGCGACCGGCCGGTGTACCGGGTGGTCTTCAACGAGATCACCAAGCACGCCGTCCAGGAGGCGGTGGCCAATCCGCGGGAAATCTCCGACGGACCTGGTCAATGCCCAGCAGGCCCGGCGGGCCCTGGACTATCTGGTGGGCTTCAACCTCTCGCCCCTGCTGTGGAAGAAGGTCCGCCGCGGACTCTCGGCCGGGCGGGTGCAGTCCCCGGCCCTGCGCCTGATCGTGCGAGCGCGAGCTGGAGATCGAGGCCTTCAAGGTCCGCGAATACTGGACTATCGAGGCCGATGCCGCCAAGGAGGGCAAGGGCTTCGAGCGCCCGCCTGACCCAGTTCGAGGGGGCCAAGGTCGAGCAATTCACCATCGCCGACGAGGCCCGGGCCCGGGAGGTGCGCGAGGCCTGAGCGTGGCCGCCGGCGGCCGGCTCAGCGTGGATCGGTCGAGCGCAAGCAGCGCAAGCGCAGTCCGGCCCCGCCCTTCATCACCTCCACCCTGCAACAGGAGGCGGCGCGCAAGCTCGGCTTCACCACCTAGCGCACCATGCGCGTGGCCCAGCAGCTCTACGAGGGGGTGGATATCGGTGGTGGCGCCATCGGTCTCATCACCTACATGCGTACCGATTCGGTCAATCTGGCCCAACGAGGCCCTGGACGAGATCCGCGGCTATCGTCGCCGAACGTTACGGGGCTGAATCATCTTCCCGCCCGAGGCGCGTCTCTACAAGACCAAGGCCAAGAATGCCCAGGAGGCCCACGAGGCCATCCGGCCCGACCTCCATTCGCCGCCAGCCGACGGAGATCAGGCCCACCTGACCCGGGAGCAGGGGCGGCTCTACGAGCTGATCTGGAAGCGCACCCTGGCCTGCCAGATGGCGCAGGCGCTGATCGATCACGGTCGCCGTGGACCTGGGGGCGGGGCCAGGGCAATGTACTGCGCGCCACCGGTTCCACTGTCGACCGATCCCGGCTTCATGGCGTCTATCTGGAGGGGCGGGACGATGCCCGGGGGCGGATGACGACGAGGAGCGTCAGTTGCCCAACCTCGTGGAGCCGGGGAACACGTGGACCTGCTCGGGCATCCGCCCCGAGCAACACTTCACCGAGCCGCCGCCGCGCTTACTCGGAGGCCAGCCTGGTCAAGGCCCTGGAGGAGTACGGCATTGGCCGGCCCTCCACCTATGCCAGCATCATTACGACCCTGCAGGAGCGGGAATATGTCCTGCTCGATAGCAAGCGCTTTCTGCCCACCGATGTCGGACGGGTCGTCAACCGCTTCTTGACTGAACACTTCACCGCCTACGTGGATTACGACTTCACCGCCCGGCTGGAGGACGAGCTGGATGCCGTCTCCCGCGGCGAGGAAGAATGGGTGCCCCTGCTGGAACAATTCTGGCGGCCCTTCAAGGAGCGCATCGATCACATCCAGGAGCACGTCAAGCGCAGCGACGTGACCCAGGAGGCCCTGGACGAGGCCTGTCCCCAGTGCGGCTCGCCCCTCTCCATCCGGCTGGGCCGGCATGGCCGCTTTATTGGCTGTACCCATTATCCCGAGTGCGATTACACCCGCGATCTGGGCGAGGGCAAGGATCAGGAACCAGCGGCGCCGGAATTGATCGAGGGGCGCGCCTGCCCGGACTGCGGCTCGCCCCTCCAGATCAAGCGTGGCAAGTACGGCAAGTTCATCGGCTGCACCGGCTACCCCAAATGCCGTCATATCGAGCCCCTGGAGCGTCCCGAGGACACGGGCCTGACCTGTCCCCAGTGCAACAAGGGCACCCTCCTTAAAAAGAAATCGCGGCGGGGCAAGATCTTCTTTTCCTGCTCCACCTATCCTAAGTGCGACTACGCCACCTGGAACGAGCCGGTGGCCGGGCCCTGTCCCCGCTGTGGCTGGCCCATCCTCACCCTCAAGGTCACCAAGGCCAAGGGCGCCGAGATTGTCTGCCCGCAGCCGGAATGTAAGCACAGCGAACCCCTGGATGACGCGGCCCAGGGCCCGCGCGCGGCGGGTGACGATGACGCCAAGGCTTGACGAGGCCAGTGCCCCGGATAGCTGGCCTGGGGCAGCGGCTGCGGCTCGCGGCCCACTGGATCAAGGCCGGCGGCGTCGTCGCCTATCCCACCGAGGCCGTCTATGGCCTGGGCTGCGACCCCTGGAATGGCGAGGCGACCCGGCGCATCCTGACCCTGAAGCAGAGGCCCGAGTCCAAGGGCCTGATTGTGATCGCGGCGGACTTTCCAGCAATTGACCCCCTTCGTGGTGCCTCTGGAGGCGGAGCGCATGGCGGCGATCCTGGCGACCTGGCCTGGCCCCTACACCTGGCTGCTGCCGGCCCGTCCCGAGGTCCCGCCCTGGCTGAGGGGCGAGCATGCGACCCTGGCGGTGCGGGTCACCGCCCATCCCCTGGCCGCTGCCCTGTGTCGGGCCGCGGGCCGGGCTCTGGTCTCGACCAGCGCCAATCGCGCCACCCGACTCCCGGCCCGCACCGCCCTGGAGGTCCGACTGCGCCTGGGCGGGGCGGGGGATTATCTCCTGGCCGGGCCCTGCGGTGGCCGGGCCCAATGCTCCAGCATCCGGGATGGGCGTACCGGTCGCCTGCTGAGGCCCTGATAGTGTTTTAAGGAAGTAAGTCCATGGGTGTGCTGGTTGGGGATGTGGGGGGAACCAAGACGGTCCTGGCCCTGGCGGAGCGGGTGCATGGCCGTCTCCATCTGGACAGGGAGCTGCGTCTGCCGAGCGGCGACTTTGCGTCCCTGGAGGCACTGGTCCGCCACTATCTGGCGGAGACGGGTCTGACCCCCGACCGGGCGGCCTTCGCCGTGGCCGGTCCCGTGCGCGACGGCCACAGCGAGATCACCAATCTCCCCTGGATCATCGACAGCCGCCGTCTGGGGGCGGCCTTCGGTTGGCGCGACGTTGGTCTGCTCAACGACCTGGAGGCCGTGGCCTGGGGCATCCCCGCCCTGGGGCCGGAGGATCTGGCGGTCCTGCATCCGGGGGAGGAGGGTGCCCAGGGCAATGCCTGCGTCATCGCCGCCGGCACCGGCCTGGGGCAGGCGGGGCTCTTTTGGGATGGCCAGCGCCATCACCCCTTCGCGACCGAGGGCGGCCACGGTGATTTTGCCCCGGCGACGGCCCAGGAAGAGGCGCTCCTGGGCTGGCTGCGCCAGCGTCATGGCCATGTGAGCTGGGAGCGGTTGGTCTCGGGGCTCGGCCTGCGCAACATCTACGAATTTCTCCTGAGCCAGGAGGACCTGGGCCCGGGCGACAGCGCGTTGGAGGCGGCGGGCGACGACTTGGGGGCGGCCATCGCCGCGGGTGCGGCCTCGGGGACCTGTCCCCTCTGCGTCGCGACCATGACCCTCTTCGTCAGACTTTACGGTCGCGAGGCCGGTAATCTGGCCCTCAAGCACCTGGCCCTGGGTGGCGTCTATCTGGGGGGTGGCATAGCCCCCAAAAACCTGGACCTGTTGCGTGGCCCGGACTTTCTGGCCGCCTTCCTGGACAAGGGCCGCATGGCGCCCTTGCTGAGACGGATGCCTGTCAAGGTCATCCTGAATCCCCACACGCCCCTGTTCGGGGCCGCCCGCTTCCTGGACCAGCCGCCGGGCTGACATGCATTCCCTCCTATCCCCAAGATACTGGCCAAGCTGGCTGGCGGTGGGGCTGGTACGGCTGCTCGGCCTCTTGCCTTTTCCCCTCCTCTGGGTGCTGGGCATGGGGCTGGGGCGACTGGTGGGGCGGATCGCCCTGGGCCGGCGCCGAGTGGCCCGGCGTAACCTGGAACTCTGCCTGCCGGAGCTATCGCCGCGCGAGCGGGAGCGGCTGGTCTCCCGGCATTTTGGTTATCTGGGTGTCGCCGCCCTGACGCAGGGCCTGGTATGGGGCGCCTCCCGCCGCCGGCTGGCGCGGCTGGTCCAGCTCCGCAACCGGGAGCGTTTCGATGAGTTACATGCTCGGGGGCAAAACGTCATCGTCCTCCTGCCGCACTTCATCGGCCTGGAATTGGGGGGGGCGGCCTTCACCGCCCTGGTCAACCCGGGCATGTTCATGTACCAGCGCATCCGCGACCCGGTGATCGATGCGCGGATGCGAGCCGGCCGGATGCGCTTTGGCGCCCTGTCCGTGGAACGTCAGGATGACCTGCGGGGTCTGGTGCGCAAGATTCGCCAGGGCATCCCCTTTTTCTACCTGCCGGATCAGGACGCCGGTCGCTGGCGCGGGTATCTTCGTGCCCTTCTGCGGCGTCCAGGCCTCGACCTACCCCATGCTGGGGCGCTTCGCCCGACTGGCGGACGCCGTGGTGATCCCTATCCATGCCCGTTACCGGCCCTGGGGCCAGGGTCTGGAGGTCATCTTTGGCACGCCGCTGGCGTCCTTTCCCAGTGGCGACGAGGTCGCGGACACCACCGCCATGAACCAGGTGATCGAGGGCCTGATCCGGACCCTGCCGGCCCAGTATTTCTGGGTGCATCGGCGCTTCAAGACCCGGCCGCCCGGGGAGCCGCCCCTCTATCCCGTCGGTCGGCGACAGATGCGCGGGTCCGACGGATGACGGCGGCGGCGGGCAGAGACTCGTGTGCCAGAAGGGCCGGGAGGGCAGGGGCACGGCACGGGGATCGGCACCAGGCGGGGCCCGGGCATGGCTAGGCTGGACCCCCGGCCCTGGCCACCGCCCTGGCCACCGATCTGCGCCTGGCCTTGGCGGCGGGGCTGGAGCGCGACCGACTGGTATCCGGCGGCTGCCCCTGGTTACCGTGGAGCGCCCTGGCGGCGGCGCTGGTGGGTGTGGCGCTTTTCGTCCTCGGCGGCTACCAGGCGGGCTTTCTCACCCTCAACCACCTGGCCGCGAACTGGCCGCCCTGGTTCTGGGAGTGGTTGACGGTGCTGGGCGATGCCCGCCTGGCCATTGCCCTGTCGCTTTTTTTCAGCCTGCGCCACCCGCGCCTCTTCTGGGCCCTGATTCTGGCGGCCCTGGTGGCGACCGCCTTTACCCATGGCCTCAAGCCCTGGGTCTCGGCCGGGCGGCCCCCGGCGGTGCTGGCGCTGGATAGCTTTCACCTGATCGGTCCCGCCCTGCGCAAGTCCAGCTTTCCCTCCGGCCACACGGTGACGGCGGCGGTGCTGCTGGGCGTCTGGCTCTGTTTCATCCAGGGGATGGCCGCGCGGCTGCTGTTGATGGCGCTGGCGCTGACGGTGGGTCTCAGCCGGGTGGCTGTCGGGGTGCACTGGCCAGTGGATGTGGCCGCCGGGCTGGCGGGAGGCTGGCTGGCGGCCTGGCTGGGTGTCTGGTTGTCCCAACGCTGGGCAGGGGCGGCGGTCCATCTGGGGGTGCATCTGGCTTGCGCCCTACTGGCGGCGGGCGCCGCCGTCATGCTGATCCTGTCGGACGGGGGTTACGCCGGGGCGAGGGGGTTGCAAATGGCCCTTGGCCTTGCGGCCCTGGGCTGGGGTTTCAGCCAGTACCTGCTGGGTCCGCTGGGAAGGATCTTGAAGCGGTGAGAAGAGGTCGGGACTGTGTGGCCCCGACCTCGGCCGCGGTGACCGGGAGATCAGAAACTACCGGTCGCGCCCGCCGTCAGGATGGAGAGCATCTCGCCATTGACGCCAATGGCGATGGCCTGCAACTCGGCGGGCAGGGAGAAGGCGTTGATGACCATGTCCAGATTGAGCATGAGGAGCCAATTACGCTTGTTGGCATCCTCGACCAGGGCGATACGACAGGGCATGTAGGCGGCATAGATGGTATTGAAGGCCACCATCTTCATGGCGTCCTCGGGGTCGCAGAACTGGAAAATCTCCAGATTCGGCGAGGGGATGCCACGGGCCTGGAGTTCCTTGCCGACGTTCTGGCGGCCCACCAGTTTCATATTGAGTTCGGCGGCCTTGGACATCATGGCCTCGGAGGCCGCGTCCCAGGTCACCCCCTCCGCCAGGGCCATCTTGATAACGGTTTGACTAATATCGAACATTTCCACGTCGGGGTCCTTGGCCTGGGCGGCGGGCAGCCAGGCGAGGGCGAGCGCGAGAAAGGAAGCGAGGAATTTCATGGTCGGTTTCCTATGGGCTGCGATGCGAAGGGGGACAAGGGGTCCGCTTATTTATCGTCCAGGGTCGAGATGTAGGCGAGGATGTCCTTGATCTGCTGTGGCTCATATTCGGCGAAAGTCTCGTCTTCCTCGTCGTTGGCGTGGATGCGCTCCTTCTTCTTGAACATCGCGATCTGCCGCGCCAGATATTCGGAGTACTGACCCGCGAGGGGCGGGGACTCCTTGCGCTTCATGCCCTCGGCCTTACGCCCATGGCAGGTTTTGCAGTCCCCTTGGTAGAGGTCCTCGCCATTTTCCAGATCGACGCCCTCGGGGGTGGGGATGTCCAGGGGGGAGACCGCCCCCAGGTCAACGTCGGAGAGATAGGCCGCGAGACTCTGGAGATCCGCGTCGGACAGGTTGCGCAGGCCGCCGACGACCGTCATGGCCTGGTAGTCGAGGACCCCCTTCTTGTATTTGTCCATCATGCCAACCAGGTAATACTCTGGCAGGCCGGCCAGGCGGGGGTACTTGCCGCCCAGGATGCCCTGGCCATGAAAGCCATGACAAAGGGCGCACTGGCGGTTGAGGGCCTTGCCGCGCTCCATGTCTGGCTCGGCTTGAAGGGTAAAGGGGGTCAAGGCCACGAGCGAGACGAGAAGCGATCGCGTCAGGGTGTGTTTCATGCTCCAAAACTCCTGATCCGACGTTGTGTGGAGTTAGCGAAACCGCTGGAGCAAGGGGGCATGAGCCACTGCCATCGGCGGTTCGCCGAGGGATCGTCATTGTTTTTTGGCGTTACGTCGAGTCGCACAAACAGCGGCGAGGCGGGACGGCGGCAATGACCGCAAGAAATTTCATCTCTTGCGATCATCTTAAACATTATGAGATCGGGGGAGTTCTTGCAACCAGCAGAATTATCAAAATCCGGGCCGGACTGGCATGACCGAGGTCAGATCCCGAGCCGGAATCCTGGGTGAGGGTGCCGAAGCTAGCCCCGCCGACCCTTGACGTCCGCCCCCAGCGCCCCTAGTCTGATCAAATTGAGCGCGTCCCCCCCATCCGCTAGCATCTAATCTTCGTCCCATCTTGCCATGCCGCATCCCGATGCCCTGATTCACGATTGCTGTGTACGCTAATTATTTCGGCCTCAAGGAACCCAGTTTTTCCATCACGCCCGATCCCCAGTACCTTTTCCTGAGTGATCAGCATCGGGAGGCATTGGCGCATCTGGTCTATGGCGCCGGCGAGAATGGCGGTTTCGTGCTCCTCACCGGGGAGGTGGGCACGGGCAAGACCACGGTCTGCCGGGCCTTCCTGGAACAGTTGCCCGAGCATGTGGACCTGGCCCTCATCCTCCATCCCGCCCTGTCGGCGACCGAGCTCCTGCGCACCATCTGCGAGGAGTTTCGCATCCCCCTGCTCGAGGAGGATCGGACCGCCAAGCGCCTGGTGGACCGACTGCACCGCTACCTGCTGGAGGCCCACGCCCAGGGCCGACGGCCCGTGCTCATGATCGACGAATCCCAGGACCTCTCGCCGCGGGTCCTGGAGCAGATACGCCTGCTGACCAATCTGGAGACGCCCAAGCACAAGCTGCTGCAAATCTTTCTGGTGGGGCAGCCGGAGTTGCGGGAGATGCTTCATAACCCGGGTTTGCGGCAGCTCAATCAACGCATTACCGCCCGTTATCATCTCAATCCCTTCAGTGCCCAGGATACGGCGGCCTACGTACAGCACCGACTCGCCGTGGCGGGGGTGGATCGGCCCCTCTTTACGCGCTCGGCCCTGCGCCAATTACACCGCCAGTCCAAGGGCGTGCCGCGCCTCATCAATATCTTCTGCGATCGCGCCCTGCTGGGGGCCTGCGTCACCCGCGGCCACATGGTGACCCGGCGCATTCTGGACAAGGCCGTTGCCGAGGTCCAGGACGGCCACTCCTGGCGTAAGCCCTCCCGTGCCGGCCGCTGGGCCGCTCTGGCGGCTGGGCTGCTGGTGGTCGCCATGGGCGCCGGCTGGGGCTATTGGGAATACGCGGGCCGACCCAACCTGCCGCCCTATCTGGCCAGTCTGCTGGGGCTGGAAGCTCCCCCCGAGCCCCCCAGCCCTGAGGCGGTGACCGCGGCCGCCGTGGACGAGGAACCGGCGCGCATCGCCCTGGCCAAGGCCGTCGCGGACGAACGGATCGGGGACTTGCTGGCGGAGGGCGAGTTGCTGGCCGCGCGGGATACCGCCCTGCGCCTCCTGTTGCAAAAATGGAGCGTGGAATTGGGCCAGCTCGCGGGTCGGGAAGCCTGCGCCCGCCTGAGCACCTTCGGCCTGGAGTGTGAACTGGATCGCGGCGGCTGGAGCCGGGTGCGCGACTACAACCTGCCGGTCTTGCTGCATCTCCAGGACAAGGACGGCCAGGAAGGCTGGGCGGCACTGGTCGGCCTGGGGGAGAACGAGGGCACCCTGCAACTGCCGAAGGGCAGCGAGACCCTGTCCCTGGCCGCCCTGGATGGCCTATGGACGGGCGACTATCTCCTGGTGTGGCAGCCGCCGCCCGTGGGGGGCACCGTCATCCGTCCGGGCTCCTCGAGCGAGGCCGTGCGCTGGTTGCGCCATCTGTTGACCCAGGTGCCGGGGCTGGAATTCAAGGACGATGGCTCCAACAAGTTCGACCGCAACGTCGAAAAGGCGGTTCGCCGCTTCCAGACCCAAGCCGGGTTGGAAGTCGATGGCCTGGCGGGCCCCCGCACCCTGATCCGCCTCGCCACCGCAGTGGACATGCCGGGTCTGCCCAAACTCACCAGCAAGGATTGACACCATGTCCTATATCCTTGAAGCGCTGCGCAAATCCCAGCAGGATCGCGAGATCGGGCAAGTGCCGACCCTGGCCACCCAACCCCTGTTCATGAGTCAGGAAAGCGGCGGCAATTTCCGGGGGCTGGCTGCGGTGGCCCTCGCCGGCCTCGCCGTTGCGATCGCCCTCTACGCCGCCCTGCGCGCTGGCCCCGAGGTTGCGCCCCCGGCGAGCACCCCGGTTCCGCCCATGACCCAGACAGCGGGACCCGACCCGGTCGGCGCCCCAGTTGTCGCGCCCGCGCCTGGCACCAGCCCCGCGCTCCCGGCGACCCCGGCTCCGACCCTTCCCCCTCTTGCCGCGGCGCCCGTGGCGGTCTCACCCGCCGTATCACCCGTGCCCCTAGCCGGACCGGGCACGGTTCCGGTCCCCGCCGCCCCCCCAGCCGCCACCGCTGGCTTGGCGCCACCCGCCCCGCCCCCGGTTCGGTTACCGGCGCGAGAGGATGAAGCGCTGGCTGATGCTCGGCTCGACGAGACCGGCGACGCACCCGAGGGGAGCAACGAAGGTTCCGTCGTGGCGCCCAGCCCGCCGGATGGCATCCCCGAGGATCTGCGTCAGGATATCCAGTCCTTCAAGGAACAGCTCAAGGAAGGGCAGGGTGGCAAGGCCGCCAAAAAAGCCAGCACTCAGAAGCAGCTTTCCCCCCAAGAACGCCGCCTGCCCCGCGAGGTCGAGCAGCGTCTGCCGTCCTTCCTCCTCACCGTCCATATTTACGATGCGGAACCGGCCAAGCGTTTTGTCGTGATCGACGGCCGCAAACTGCGCCAAGGCGACTCGTCCCGAGGCGGCATCCTGGTGGAGGAGATTCTGCCCGACGGCGTCGCCCTGTCCTTTGAAGGACATCAATTCTTTCGGCCACGCTAGGCACCCCCCAGTTATCAGGTGAGATAGGCCTGGCGCCGGGGCGGCCCCGCCGATTTCACTGCCACGGGACCCTCATGAATAGCCACAAGCCCGTCCGCCGCCACTTTCAGGTGGAACTGATCAAGCCCTCCCATTACGACGATGAGGGTTATATCATTCAATGGGTCAAGGCCTGGATTCCCTCGAATTCCCTGGCCTGCCTATTTGGACTGGCCCGCGCCGCCAACCAGCAAGAGGTGCTCGGCGCGGGGGTGGAGATTGGCATCGAGGCCTATGACGAGACCAATGCCGTGGTGCCGGTGGCGCGGATCATCCGCCGCCTCCAGGCCAACGGTGGGCAGGGGCTGGTCTGCCTGGTGGGGGTCCAGTCCAACCAGTATCCTCGCGCCCTCGACCTGGCGCGCCGCTTTCGTCAGGCGGGCCTGCAGGTGGCGATCGGCGGTTTTCATGTCAGCGGCTGTCTGGCCATGCTCCCGGACCTGCCCGGGGAGTTGCAAGAGGCGCTGGATCTGGGCATCACCCTCTTCGCCGGCGAGGCAGAGGAGCACTTCGCGGACCTGCTGCGCGCGGCTTACGAGCGGCGCCTGGAGCCTATCTACAACTTCATGGCCCAGTTGCCCGGGCTCCAGGGTCAGGCCCTGCCCTACCTGCCGCCGGAGGTGGCGCGGCGTTATGCCCCCATGCCGGGCACCTTCGATGCCGGCCGCGGCTGCCCCTTCCTGTGCAGCTTTTGCACCATCATCAATGTCCAGGGGCGCAAGTCCCGCTTCCGCGACCCGGACGACATCGAGCAACTGCTGCGGGCCAACCTGGCCCATGGTATCCGTCACTATTTCATCACCGACGACAACTTTGCCCGCAACCGCAACTGGGAGCCCATCTTCGACCGCATCGCGCAGGTTCGGCGGGAACTGGGGGTCAAGTTCAACTTCACCATCCAGGTGGACACCATGTGTCACACCTTGCCGGGCTTCGTCGCCAAGGCCCGGGCGGCGGGCGTCTCCCGGGTCTTCATCGGCCTGGAGACCGTCAGCGCCGACAACCTCAAGTCCGCCAACAAGAAGCAGAACAAGATCGCCAACTACCGCGACATGCTCCTGGCCTGGCAGCGGCAGCGGGTGACCACCTATTGCGGCTATATCCTGGGCTTCCCGGACGACACCCCGGCCAGCATCCTCAAGGACATCGAGACCATCAAGCGTGAACTGCCCCTCGACATCCTGGAATTCTTCTGCCTGACGCCCCTGCCGGGCTCGGCGGATCATCTGGCGCTTTACCAACGGGGCGCGCCCCTGGAGCCGGACCTGAACCTCTATGACCTGGAGCATGTCTGCACCACCCATCCCCGCATGACCAAGACGGAGTGGCAAGACATTTATCGTCAGGCCTGGGACTCCTATTACGCCCTGGATCATCTGGAGACCCTGATGCGCCGGGCCGCGGCCTTCGACCGCAATCCCAAGCGCATCATGGAGATAGCGCTTGAATTTTATGGCTGCTTCAAGTTCGAGCGGGTGCATCCCCTCCAAGGTGGCTTCCTCCGCCGCAAGGTCCGCACCGAGCGCCGGCCGCAACTCCCCCTCGAATCGCCCTGGGTCTTCTACCCCCGTCGCCTCGGTGAGATCTGGACCACCTATTCAGGTTTGCTCGCCTATGCCTGGCGGGTCTGGCGCCTCTATCGGCGGGTCAAGAAGGACATGGAGCGGCCCGGCTATCACTATCAGGATCAGGCCATGGCGTTCGTCGAGGAGCAGTCGAACTTAACTCAAGCGGGGGTGTAAAGGCTGTCAAAATCCTGCATTCGTCGGTTTCCGGGGCATCTCTTCTAGGGATTTTCCAGGGTCTTCAGGGTGCCTCACGGGCCTGATCATGGCTGAACCGCCTCACCGGCATCCCATTAAATACACTGCCCCAATTCCCAGCGCCACCGCGAACCAGAGGGTCACCGCCCGGCAGATGAAGGTCGCCAGCACCTCCGTGTCGAAGTCCGCGCCACCCACGACCAGCAGGGCGATCACCCAGATAGACGGCGGAGGCGGTAAGCCCGAAGGCCAGGAAGGCGAGGCCGGCGGCGAGCAGGTGGGGTGCCGTCGCTGAGTTGGTGGGCGGCGAGCAGGGGTAGGAAGAGCAGGAGGTACTTGGCCCACTGATGGAGGCGCAGGGCGCGCCACAGGGCGGGGGCCCAGACGGCGAGATCGGCCGCGGGTATCACCGACATAGTCGAAGCCCCCTGACCAAAGCACGCCACTAGGGCGGCGGTCTTGGCGGGGCCCTTAAGGTTGTGGTGGCCGTCGCTGGCGAGGACCTGGGCCAAAAGGCCGACGCGGTCGGCAAGTGCCTGACTACCCGTTGGTCGGTGGCGGTGGCCCGGTCCAGGGGGCGGACGGTGGCGCCTTCCTGGTACAACAGTCGAATCAGGGGGCTGTTGAGAGGGGCAGTCCCGCGACCGCCAGGGGCACCCGGGTCACCAGATGGGCCTTGAGACGGCGCGGCCGCTGCGGAGGCTGGTGAGGGCCGGGAGCAGGGCGAGCGGCTGGTCACGGACCAGGGTGAAGAGGGTTTCCTAAAGGGTGTGGGTGCTTACCAGGCCGCCCGGCCAGGGGCGGCGTAGGTGCGGTGGCCATAGGGTGAGGATCCCTCTCGCTTAGAAGATGGGTGGGTGATGAGTACTCTGCTTTCTGGGATGATACAGCGACGGCCTGGGTAGAAATATACGTGAATCCCGACATGTTCCAATAAATCCGGTCCCCGCTAGGATCTTATCCAAGATCACCCCTGACCGTGCGCCGCCTGCCCTGGCCCGACCGCGGGGCCCTGACAAAAAGCCAACATCCCATCCCACCATCCAGGAGATTCCATGAAGATCGAGACCTTGGCCATTCATGCCGGCTTTGAGCCGGACCCAACCACCAAGTCCGTCGCCACCCCCATCTACCAGACCACTTCCTACGCCTTTGACGACACCCAGCACGGGGCGGATCTCTTCGACCTCAAGGTGGCGGGCAACATCTACACCCGCATCATGAACCCCACCAGCGACGTGCTGGAGAAGCGGCTGACGGCCATGGAAGGTGGTGTCGGTGGCCTGGCCCTGGCCTCGGGCATGGCGGCGGTGACCTATTCGCTCTTCACCATCTGCGAGACGGGCGACAACGTGGTCACCACCTCGACGCTCTATGGCGGCACCTACAACCTCTTTGCCCACACCTTGCCGCAATTGGGCATCGAGGTGCGTTTCGCCGCTCCCAACGACATCGCGGGCATGGCGGCCCTCATCGACGGGCGCACCAAGGCGGTCTTCTGCGAATCCATCGGCAACCCGGCGGGCAACGTGGCGGATATCGGCGCCCTGGCGGACATGGCCCATGCCCACGGCGTCCCCCTGATCGTGGACAACACGGTGCCGACGCCCTACCTGTGCCGGCCCTTCGAGCATGGGGCCGACATCGTGGTCCATGCCCTGACCAAGTACCTGGGCGGCCACGGCACCACCATCGGCGGCGCCCTGGTGGACTCGGGCAAATTCCCCTGGGCCGAGCACAAGGCGCGCTTCCGCCGTCTCAACGAGCCCGACGTCTCCTATCACGGCGTGGTTTATACCGAGGCCCTGGGGGCGGCGGCCTACATCGGCCGGGCGCGGGTGGTGCCGCTGCGCAACATGGGCGCGGCCATCTCGCCCTTTAACAGCTTCCTGATCCTGCAGGGGATCGAGACCCTGCACGTGCGCATGGATCGCCATTGCGAGAATGCCCTGGCGGTGGCCCAATACCTCCAGGCGCAGCCCCAGGTGGCCTGGGTACGCTACGCCGGCCTGCCGGATCACCCGGACAAGCCCCTGGTGGACAAGTACATGGGCGGCCGCGCCTCCAGCATCCTGTCCTTCGGCATCAAGGGTGGTCTGGAGTCCGGGGCCAAGTTTATCGACGCCCTCAAGCTGGCGGTGCGGCTGGTCAACATCGGCGACGCCAAGACCCTGGCCTGCCACCCGGCCACCACCACCCACCGCCAGCTCGCCCCGGCGGAACTGGCCCGCGCCGGTGTTGCGGAGGACATGATCCGTCTCTCCATCGGCATCGAGCATATCGACGACATCATCGAGGACCTGGCCCAGGCCCTGGCTGCAACCAATTAGGGTCTACTGATCCTCCTGGCCTGGATTTGCCAGGCCAGGGTTCCCCCTATTCGAAG